>NZ_KQ954290.1:5996-220393 GCF_001519055.1 Novosphingobium sp. Fuku2-ISO-50
CATAACGGACCCTGTCCCGAATTTGCCGATCCAACCGCCTGCACCGATCAGTTGAAGGATGTGCCGCGCGCAATGGTCGTGAAGCCTGTGGCCATCATCTCACCCAGGCCCGCGTCAATGTCACATTGGTCCGCTACAACGGCACGATCCACGACGTCCTGCTGCTCGCCCTCATCGCGTGAACACCGGCGGTACGTGGCTCGGTTGCCCAGGCGACCGAGTTCTTGCGCGGCACATTTGCTGGATAACCCTGATTGACGTTAGCGAATGAACACCCACCTGGCTTGACCGGCACGCACCGCCTTTGCAAAGACAAGGCATGGCTTCCGAAAAGACCCTGAATGCCGCGAATCTGGCTGCGCTTGGTGCGGAGCGTCTGGCGGAGTTGCTGCTCGAATTGGCGACGGGGGATGCGACCGCAAAGCGCCGATTGCGGCTTGAACTGGCCAGTCGCAGCGGCGGCGGTGATGTCGCGGCGGAAATACGCAAGCGACTCGCTGCGATTGCCCGGTCGAAATCCTTTGTCGACTGGCGAAAGATCAGGCCGCTGGCGCAGGATCTCGACATGCAGCGGGCGGCGATCGTGGATCATGTCGCCCCGACCAAGCCCGCCGAAGCCTTTGATCTCCTCTGGCGGTTGCTGGAGATGGCGCCATCGATCTACGAGCGGTGTGATGACAGCAACGGGACGATCGGCAACGTCGTCGCCACCGCTTTGGAAGATCTCGGCACGGTTGCCGGGCATGCGGCACTGGCCCCTGCCAGACTGGCCGAGCGGGTCTTCGCAGGAGTCTGCGCCAACGATTACGGCCAGTTCGACGGTTTGATCGCCCTGATGGCAAAGCCGCTCGGGCGGCAAGGACTGGAAACGCTCAAGGCCATGTTCGAGGGATTGGCCGCCAAGCCGCCCGCAAAGGCGCCATCGGGCGAGCGCCGCGTGATCGGGTATGGCATGGGCGGCCCTCTCTACGAGGACGATTATCTTGCGAGGAACCATGCACGGACAGTCCAGTCGGCGCTGACCGAAATCGCCGATGCGCTGGGCGATGTCGATGGATATATCGCGCGCTTTTCATCGGAAGAACGCGCCAACCCGGCCATCGCCGCGCGGATTGCAGAGCGCCTTTTGGCGGCCGATCGGGCGGCGGAGGCCATGGCGGCGCTGACCGGCGCCGAACCCGAATTCAGGAACGGCAGGCATTGGCCCGATTGGCAACGGGTCCGGATCGAGGCGCTTGATGCCCTGGGACGATCGGACGATGCCCAGAGCGAGCGCTGGGCCATTTTCGAGCGCACGCTGAATGCCGAATACCTTCGGGCCTATATCAAGCGCCTGCCCGATTTTGACGACGAAGAGGCGGAAAACCGGGCTTTGGCCTATGTTGGCCGATATGCAGGATTCAGTCAGGCGCTGGCCTTCCTGGTCGATTGGCCGGCACACGACCTTGCTGCCAAACTCATTCTGGCGCGCCATGGCGAACTCGACGGCAATCACTATGAGCTGCTGACCCCTGCAGCCGACGCGCTGGAGCAACGCCATCCGCTTGCCGCCACGCTGATGCTGCGCGCGATGATCGACTTTTCGCTCACTAACGCCCGTTACAAGCGCTATGGCCACGCCGCCCGCCATCTGCAAACTTGCGCGCACCTTGCCAAACGCATCGAGGATTTCGGGGATCGTCCGGATCATGACGCCTATGCGGCGCACCTCAGGCAGGTTCATGGGCGCAAGACCGGCTTCTGGAATGCATGATTTCGGCGCGAGGCATCGCAACACCCCGACGAACGGACAAAACCAACCGCGATCCAGGGTACGCCCATGACCGACGAAGAAAAGCTCCGCGCAAAACTGCGCAAGATCGAGGCGCTTTATGCAGGCGCGGCAACGCCGGGCGAGAAGATGGCGGCCGGGGCAGCTGCCGATCGCATCCGCCGTCAGTTCGAAACCGCCAGCAAGACCGAGCGCCCCGAAGAGTTCAAGTTCTCAATCCCCGATCCGTGGTCTTACCAGTTCTTCACCGCGCTGTGTCGCAGATACGGTGTCCGCCCGTTTCGCTATCGGCGCATGCACCGCCAGACGGTCATGATCCGGGCGCCCGCCAGCTTTGCGCGCGCCGTGCTCTGGCCTGAATTCGAGGAACTCAGCGACGCGCTGACGCGGCATCTACACGAAATTACCGAGACGATCATCCGTGAGGAGGTGCACACCGCGACCGGGGCCGCCTACTTCGGCAGGGCACCAGCCATCATCCAACAGCGCGAAAGGATCAAGCGACAGACCATCGAGCATCGGCGCTTGCAACACCGCAAGCTCGCCGCCTAAAACACAACCCCAGACGAGGCCTGCCCTCCGCTAATTTACGCCGAAACCTGTGTCGAATGTTCTGACGACGGACACGCACGACAAACATGCGAAACGCGTTCAGCCCGACGCCAAACACGAACTCCTTGCTCGTGCCGTCTTGCAAATTTTCGATCGGTCCAATGTGCGTGCCGGAATCCGGCGCCTGAGGTCGCAGCCGCCACGCATCTGCCGAAGGTGCCATTCCTTGCACTGCTACCACCCTTTTTGAAAGCCGCAGGCCTTGCGCGACTTGGAATGACTTGCCCGATCAAAGCGAGTGCGGGATGCAATAGCCACCCTTGAGGAATACCAGCGGCGAAGTCGTGCCCTGCCCGATCGCTTCGACAGCACCCACCACGAGAAAATGGTCGCCGATTTCCTGAACCGATTGAATGCGACAATCCACCCATGCAGCAATCCCATCGATCAGGGGAAGGCCGCTCGGGCTCGATCCGTGAATGACCTCTGCGAACTTGTCTTCGGCTTTCGAGGAAAAGAGCCTGGAGATATGCGCTTGCTCTGCTGACAGGATATTCGCGCAAAAGCGCCCGGTTTCAGCAATGCGCGACCACGTCGATGATCCTTTGGCGGGAAAAAATCCGACCAGCGGCGGATCGAGGGAAATCGAGGTAAACGTTCCCACGACCATGCCAAACCGATCTTCGCCGTTCAGTGCCGTGATCACGGCAACACTCGTCGGGCAGCATCCCAGCACGTCCCGAAAATTGCGCGGATCGGTTGCAATCAAAGCCGTGCTCATGAAGAAGGCAACTCCCGCAAAGTTCAACATTTTGAATTTCTGTAAAAACTGGCTCTCCATACGTCCAGCGTGAAAGCGGCCACCACGCGGACGGTTCGACATTCCTGCCGCGTAATACCAATCTCAGACGCGTTCGATGGCCAGCGCGAGTCCCATGCCGACGCCGATACAAAGCGTGGCAAGGCCCCGTCTGCCGCCACTTTTCTCCAGTTGGTGGACGAGTGTCATCGCGATGCGCGCGCCCGACATGCCGAGCGGATGGCCGAGCGCAATGGCCCCGCCATTGGCGTTGACATGTGGCGCGTCATCGGAAAGGCCAAGCAGCCGCAGCACTGCAAGGGATTGGCTGGCGAAGGCCTCGTTCAGCTCGATCGCATCGAAATCGCCGATCGTGAATCCCAGCCTTGCCATCAGCTTGCGCGTGGCCGGAACCGGTCCGATACCCATCACACGCGGCTCGACGCCCGATGATGCCATGCCGAGGATGCGCGCGCGCGGATTCAGCCCATGGGCCCTGACCGCCGCTTCGTTGGCGATGATCATCGCGGCGGCACCGTCGTTAATCCCCGATGCGTTTCCGGCGGTAACGGTGCCCTCTGCACCGAACAGCGGCTTGAGCTTTTGCAACGTATCGATCGTCGTGCCGGCACGCGGATGCTCATCGACCGAGACTTCGAACAACGCGTCCTTCCGGTCGCCGCGCACCGCTACCGAAACGATCTCCTCGGCATGGAATCCACTCTGCTGCGCCGCGATCGCACGCTGCTGGCTGCGTAGTGCGAAAGCATCCTGGTCAGTACGGGTAATCTTGTAATCCCCCGCGACATTCTCACCGGTGCGAGGCATCGCCTCCGTACCGTAAAGCGCATCGAGGGCCGGGTTGACGAAGCGCCAGCCCATCGTCGTGTCTTCAAGCTTCTGGCCGCGACCAAAGGCGCCGTCAGCCTTGCCAATCACGAACGGCGCACGTGTCATGCTCTCCACCCCGCCCGCGATGGCGAGCGCCATCTCGTCCGAACGGATCGCGCGCGCCGCTTCGCCCACCGCCTCAAGGCCCGAGGCACACAGGCGGTTGAGAGTTACCCCCGGCACCGTATGCGGCAGGCCGGCCAGCAGCAGACTCATCCGCGCAACGTTGCGATTATCCTCGCCCGACTGGTTGGCGCAGCCATAGAACACTTCCTCGATTGCTGCCGGATCAAGACCTTGATTGCGGGCGAGCAATGCCCGCATCGGCACCGCACCAAGGTCGTCGGCGCGCACATTGGCAAGGCTGCCGCCATAGCGGCCAATTGGCGTGCGGACGGCATCACAGATGAAGGCTTCGGTCATGGCAGATCCTTTCACGCGGCCAGCGACACGCCGGTGAGCTTGCGCAGATCGTCGATGGAAACGCCGTCGACCGCCTCGACGACAAAAGCGCCCTGCGGCCCAACGTCGAACACGCCAAGGTCGGTATAGACGCGCGACACGCAAGCAAGCCCGGTCAGCGGATATGTGCAGGCCGCGACCAGCTTGCTTTCGCCCTGTTTGGTCAGCAGGTCCATCATCACGAACGTCTGCCTCGCTCCGATCGCAAGATCCATCGCGCCGCCCACTGCCGGGATCGCCCCCGGTTCACCGGTATGCCAGTTGGCAAGGTCGCCGTTCACCGAAACCTGAAAGGCGCCGAGCACGCAGATGTCGATGTGCCCCCCGCGCATCATCGCAAAGCTGTCGGCATGATGGAAATAGCAACCACCGGCCAGCAGCGTCACCGGTTGTTTGCCGGCATTGATCAGTTCCCAGTCCTCTTCGCCCGGCGCCGGCGCAGGCCCCATGCCCAGCAGGCCATTCTCGCTTTGCAGAAATATCTCGCGCTCCGGCGGCAGATAGTTGGCGACTTTGGTAGGCAGGCCGATGCCAAGATTGACATAGGAACCTTCAGGAATGTCGCGGGCGACGCGGGCGGCCATCTGGTCGCGGTTCAGGCGGTTCATCGGCAGTCCTTGCTCAAGCGGCCACAACGGCGGCCGGCGCGATTTCGACAACGCGCTGGATAAAGATACCCGGCGTCACCACCGCCTCGGGATCGAGCGCGCCCAACGGCACGATTTCGGCGACCTGGGCGATCGCCGTCCTTGCCGCCATGGCCATGATCGGCCCGAAATTCCGCGCCGTCTTGCGATAGACCAGGTTCCCCCAGCGATCGCCCCGGTGCGCCTTGATCAGCGCGAAATCGGCGTGAATCGGGTATTCGAGCACATAGTGCCGGCCGTCGATCTCGCGGGTTTCCTTGCCCTCGGCCAGCAGCGTACCATAGCCGGTGGGCGTGAAGATCGCGCCAAGCCCCGCCCCGGCCGCCTGAATACGCGCCGCAAGGTTGCCCTGCGGCACCAGTTCCAGCTCGATCGTTCCGGCACGATAGGCGGCATCGAAATGCTGCGAGTCGGCCTGGCGCGGAAAGGAACAGATGACTTTCCTGACGCGCCCTTCGCGGATCAGCGCGGCCAGGCCGGTCTCGCCATTGCCGGCGTTGTTGTTGATTATGGTAAGATCGCCGACACCGCGCGCGATCAGCGCATCGATCAACTGGTCGGGCATGCCCGCCGTGCCGAAGCCGCCGATCATCACTGCGGCACCGTCGAAAATATCCGCGACCGCCGCTTCGGCGCTCGCCGCTTGTTTGTCGATCATGCGATTCTCCTGCGGCCGTTCGACATCGCATCCGTGAGGCCGACTTGCACTTGCGTCAACCGATAACCGATGTATTAACCGATAATCGGTTATATGGAGAAATTGATGTCGCACGATGAAACACTGGACGCGAATGGCGACCCGGAGTTCATGACATCCCTCGCGCGCGGGTTGGCAGTGCTGCGCTGTTTTGCCGACGAGCGGCGGCCGATGACGATCGCTCAGGCCAGTCGGCTGACCGGTCTCAGCCGGCCTGCGGTCAAGCGTTGCCTGCACACTCTGGCAAGGCTCGGATATGCCTCTCACGAGGATACGCGATACATGTTGCAGCCAAAGGTGCTGTCGCTTGGCCACGCCTATCTGTCGTCGAGCACACTTGCGGTCAGAGCACAGCCGTTGCTCGACCAGTTGCGCGACGAACTGCACGAATCCTGTTCGCTCGGGGTGATCGAAGAGGATGAAGTTACGTATATCGCGCGCGCCGAAGTCTCTCGCATCATGTCGATCGCGTTGCGGGTCGGCAGTCGGCTCCCGCTCTATTGCACCTCGATGGGCCGGGTGCTGCTTGCCGCGCAACCGAAGGCCGATCAGGAGGCTTATCTGGCGCGAACCAGGCTGGAGGCGTTGACGGAACGAACCGAGACATCTCCTCGCGCGCTGCTGGCCATCTTCGACCAGGTGGCGGTGAACCGCTTTGCCATGGTCGATCAAGAGCTCGAGCCGGGTCTGCGTTCGATCTCGGTTCCGGTGGTCTCGGCGCGCCATGTCGTCGCGGCGATCAATGTAGGGACGCAGGCCGCCCGCGTGTCCCCGGCAGAGATGCGATCCCGCTATCTACCTGCCTTGCGCCGGATCGCCCACGATCTTGGCCAACTGTGCGCATGATCCATAACAGGGTTCACGGACTAGCGGTGGGATAAAGGCTTTCCGCACCACTTTCGCTAAACGTTTCGGGAACTGAAATTCAAACCGAGACACTGCGGAAGCCCGAGATTATCCCCCCAAGGCAAGATGGACTTGGGTTTGGGCGACCAACCGGTGATAGCGGTTGGCGATCAGGTCGCTTTGTGCGGTGCGGCGACGACTTTGCGCGTCAAGCAGACCGCGCAGCGCGATGGCCCCTGCGCGATATTGCCGATCATAGAGAGTTTCGGCATCGCGGGCGGCTGCGAGATTGCTATCCAGATAGCCGGCCTGACGCCCATATTGATCGCGCGCCGAAAGCGCGATTTCCGTGTCGCGCAAAGCGTTGTAGAAAGTCTGGCGGAAGGTCTGCGCCGCGATGTCATAGTCTGCGCGGGCAATGCCGATCCCCAGCCGCACCTTGGCGGGATTGAGTTCGGCTATCGACAAGGCCGCGCCCAGACTGGCCGCCGGATCACTGAACATCTTGAGCAGCGCCGATCCGGTAGTCCCCAGCGCCCCGGTCAGGGTAAGCGCGGGATAATAGCTCAGCTTTGTAGCGTCGCTGGTGGCCAGCGTGGCGCGTAAGCGCAGTTCGGCAGCGGCCAGATCGGGGCGCCGGGCAAGCAGGCTGGCGGGAAGGCCCTCGGCAATCGCGGGCAGATCGCCGGTGGGCATGGCCTTGGGCTCGGCCTCATCATAGGACTGCTGATCCAGCAGCGCGGCCAGCGTCTTGAGCGCTTCGGCGCGCGCCTCGATCAACTGAGTCTGCGTGGCCTCCTGCGCAGCGACCGTCTGTTCGGCATCGCGCAGATCGAGCCGCGATACCGCGCCTGCCCGATACTGCCGCTGCACCAGTTCAAGCAGTCGGTGAACATAGCTCAGGCTATCCTGCCCCAGCGCGATCTGTTCATTGGCATAGCCCAATTCCCACCACGCCTCGACCGTGGTGCCGATCAGCGCGAGGCGGGTGTTGGCCAGATCGGCGGCGCTGGCCTTGGCCTTCCATTCTGCGGCGTCGATCTGGGCATCCAGTTTGCCAAACAGGTCGATTTCCCAGGATGCGCTGAGCGAGGTGGTGCTGGCATTGCTCCGAACACCGCCTGCGGCCAGCTCCTTGGTGGATGTGGTTCCGCCGCTGGCCGAAATGCCGGGCAGCAATCCCTGCCGAGCCAGCGCCGCCGTCATCCGCGCCTGTTTCAGCGTCAGCCCCGCCGCCGCCAGATTGGCATTGCGCGCCAACACATCCTCCACCAGCCTGGACAGTGCGGGATCGGCAAATTCGTTCCACCATGGGCCGCTGCCGCTGGTCGTGCCCGTAGCAGCCACCGCAAAACGCGCATCGGTGGCCAGCACCGGCGTTTGATAATGCGTGCGCGTCAGCGCCGCGCAGCCGCCGGTTGCCATCAGCGCGGCGGACAGCAACACGCGCATGAGCCCGCGCGGGGAAAAGACAGGATCAGCCACGGGTCAGTCTCGCGATAGGGCTTCGACCGGGTCCAGCTTGGCCGCCCTGCGCGCAGGGAGAAAGCCGAACACCACGCCGATGAGGGTGGAACACAAAAAGGCAGAGACGATCGACAGGGCCGAATAGGACAACTGAAAGCTGGTGCTGAACAGTTTGAAGCCAAGCCCCACTACGAACGATAACAATACCCCCACCACGCCGCCGACCAGACAGACCAGCACCGCCTCGATCAGAAATTGCTGCAAGATGTCGGACTGGCGGGCCCCCACCGCCATGCGCACACCGATCTCGCTGGTGCGCTCGGTGACGGAAACCAGCATGATATTCATCACCCCGATACCGCCTACCGCCAGGGAAATCACCGCAATGGCTGCGACCAACAGGGTCATCGTGCCGGTGACATTGGTGATCGTCTTGCGAATATCGTCAGAGTTGGAAATGAAGAAATCGGTCGTACTATGCCGCTTGGACAGCAGCGCGGTGACAGCCACTTCTGCAGCGGCTGTCGGTGTGTTATCGTTCACCCGTACGGTGATGCTCGACAGATAGGCTTGCCCGAGCATCCGGCTCATCACCGTGGTATAGGGTGCATAGACAGTCAGATTGTCGCTACCACCAAAGCCTTGCTGCTGGGTGCCCACTACGCCGACAATGCGCACCGGCACATTGCCCAGCACAACCACCACGCCCAGCGGATCCTCGCCATGGGGAAATAGCGTCTTCTGCGTATTCTGGTCGATGACCACCACTTGCTCCAGCGTCTTTACGCTGCTGGCATCGAACAAGCGGCCGGATTTCAATTCCAGCCCACGAACGCGGAAATAGGCCTCGCCCACGCCGTTGACTTGCGATGTGGCGGTGATGTTGCGATAGCGCGCGGTAACGCTGGTCGCAACGCTGGGCGTGGCGCTGTCCACATAGGAAAGCTGCGCCAGCGCATCGGCATCCGCATCGCGCAAGGTCTCGATCTTGGCCGAGAGCGTGTCGCCAAAGCTCTTGCCCGGATAGATGGTCAGCGTGTTGGTGCCCAGACTCGATATGTCGGCCAGAATGCGCTGCTGCGACCCGTTGCCCAACGCCACCACGGAGACTACCGAGGCGATACCGATGATGATCCCCAGCATGGTCAGAAAGGTGCGCAGCTTGTGCGCCGCCATCGCGAGCAGCGCCATGTTGAAAGCTTCGCGCAGCCGGTCAAGCATCTGTTGCCATACGGTGCCATCATGGGGTGGCGGCTCGGGCAATTTGACAGTGGGAACAAAGGCGTGATCGCGGGTATCGGAAATGATCGCGCCATCGCGAATCTCGATGATGCGCTCGGCGTGTTTGGCCACACCCATGTCGTGCGTGACGAGGATGACGGTGTGGCCTTCGGCGTGGAGTTGATCGAGAATCTGCATGACCTCGGCCCCACTGGCGGAATCGAGCGCGCCGGTGGGCTCATCGGCAAAGATCACCTCGCCACCATTCATCAGCGCACGCGCGATCGACACCCGCTGCTGCTGCCCGCCCGAAAGCTGGCCCGGCTTGTGATCCGAGCGCTCGGTCAGCCCCAGACGGGTCAGCAACTGGCTGGCCCGGGCAGACCGTTGCGCCCGGTCACGCCCTGAATAGACCGCAGGCACCTCGACATTGGCTGCCGCCGACAGATCACCCAGCAGGTGATAGCGCTGAAAGATAAAGCCGAAATGCTCGCGTCTGAGCGCCGCCAGTTCATCAGGCTCCAGATCGCTGGTGGCGCGGCCATTGACCTTGTAAATGCCGCTGGTCGGGCGGTCGAGACAGCCCAGGATGTTCATCAGGGTCGATTTGCCCGATCCCGACTGCCCGACGATCGCCACCATTTGACCAGCGCGGATTTCCAGGTTGATATCCTTGAGCGCGGCAAACACGCCATCGCCCGAGGGATATTCGCGCCGGACTTGCACCAGCGACAGGAGTGGATGCGAGGTATCCGTCATGACTTGCGCCTCCATCACGCCCCGGGCGCCCCCATCATCGGCTTGCTGGTGGTCGTTGTCCCCGCCTTGGCCTCGCCGGCCACCACTTGTTCGCCCTCCTTCAAGCCGGAGAGCACTTCGACATTCACATTGTTGTCCAGCCCGGCAGTGATCTTGCGCTGGGTAATCACGCCATCCTTGTCCTTGACCCGCACACTATAGCTGCCGTCGGCAGCCCGCGCGCCCAGCGCCGAGGAAGGGATGATCAGGGCCCGCGTGTGCCGGGCCTGAAGGACGGTCACCTTGGCAGTCATCAGCGCCCGCAACCGGCCGTCGGCGTTGGGCACATCGAAGAGGGCGTCATAATAGATCGCGGTGGTCGATGTGTTGTTGGTGGTGGTCCCGGTGTTCGTGGCAGTGTTCACCTCGTCCACGATGGAGGCGGGCGCGGGCTTGATCAGCCGCAATTTGCCCTCATACTTCTTGTCCGGATCGCCCAGAATGGTAAAATAGGCCGACTGGTTGACGCGCACGTTGATGACGTCGGCCTCCGAAACTTGCGCCTTGACCGTCATCTGATCAAGCTTGGCCAGCACCACGATGGTCGGCGCCGACTGCACGGCGTTGACGGTCTGTCCCTGCTTGGTGACCACAGAAACCACCACGCCATCCATCGGCGCGGTGATCTTGGTATAGCCCAATTGCACTTGCGCGGTGTTGACGGCCACGATGGCCGAACGGGTCTGCGCGGCCAGCGAGTCACGGCTGGCTTGCGCGGCTTGCAGATCGGCGCGGGCGGCTTCGAAATCGGCCTGTGACGTCGCCTCGCCGGCGCCCATCATTTTCTGCCGCGCAAAAGCCAGCTTTTTCTGTGCCAGGGTGGCGTCGGTGCTGGCCAGTTGGGCTTGCATGTTGGCAAGATTGGCCTGCGCGGTCTTGAGGCTGTTGTTCTCCGTCTGCGCATCGATCAGCGCGATGGGATCGCCTTTGCGCACCGTATCGCCATAAGTGACATAGAGTTCTTCGATTCGGCCCGAAACCTGCGCGCCAACACCCACCAACTCTTTTGGCTCAAGCGTGCCGGTGGCCTCCACCGTCTTTTCCAGCGTGCCCCGCCGCACTGTGGCCAACACCAGTTCCGGGTCGGCCGGGCTGGCGAACAGGAATTTCCAGATGAGGATCAGAAGGAGCAGCACCGCCACAACGATGCCGCCAATCACAAGGCGATGTTTCTTGAACATGGCCGCGAATATAGGCTGGGCAATCGCGGATGAGAGTAAAGACTTCGCAAGGGAAGTGTAAAGTTTCCGCAAAGAGCGCAGACAGGGTGCAGGCTTTGCGGCAGGGAACAGGCGTGACGGAAACCGCCAAACGGATATTGCTGGTCGATGACGATCTCGATCTGGGCGCCTTGCTTCGGGAATATCTCGAAAGCGAGGGTTTTCGGGTGGACCTCGCGGGCAATGGTGTGCGAGGCGTCGAGCTTGCCCTGACCGGGGGCTATGACGCGGTTGTTCTCGACATCATGATGCCCCGCCTCAACGGCATCGAAGCTCTGCGCCAGTTGCGCGAGCAAAGCGATGTGCCGGTGCTGATGCTGACCGCCCGGGGCGACGAGGTGGACCGGGTGATCGGCCTCGAACTGGGGGCGGACGATTATCTGGCCAAGCCCTGCTATCCGCGCGAGTTGGTGGCTCGTCTGCGCGCCATTCTGCGCCGCCATTCGCCTGCAAGGCAGGCCGCGCCCGATTTGAAGATGCTGCGCCTTGGCAATCTGGTGATCCAGATTTCTGCGCGCGAGGCGCTGTGGGGCGATACGACACTCGACCTGACCCCCACCGAATTCAACATTCTGGTGGTTCTCGCCCGCGCCGGCGAGGCCATCTCCACCAAGGATGAACTGTCGCAGCGTGCCTTGGGGCGTGTGCGCCAGTCCTATGACCGCAGCGTGGATGTCCATGTCAGCAATCTGCGGCTCAAGCTGGAAGCGGCGTCGCGTGGCGCGCTGGGGGTAGAGACAGCGCGCAGTGTCGGCTATCGATTGCGGGTCCAATGAGCGGGGCTGGTATCAGCCGGCACAGACTGTTCGGCAAGATCCTGCTGGCCTTCCTCCTCACCTATCTGGCTATCACCCAGACGGTTTGGCTGGTCTATGCGCTGGGCGACAAGCGTGATCCGCCCGAAATGGTAATGGCGCGCGAGATCGGGCCGAGCGCGCTGGAGGCGGGGGCGCAGGCGCTGGCGCGCGGCGGTGCCCCGGCCTTCACTGAAGCCCTGACGCATCTGTCGCCCCTCATGCGTGGTCATCTTGGCGCCTATCGCACTGCCCCCCTTGCCCCTCCCATGGGGCAGGCCATGCTGACGCGTCAGGCCATCGCACCTGATGGTCAGGTCTGGCATCTCCGCTTTACCTATCGCAGAGACGGCATGGCCAGTCTGGCGATGCACACCCCGCCCGAGGTGTTGCTGCTGGGGCTGATCGCAGGGTTGATCTTCAGCGCAGCGCTCGCTTGGTATTTGCTGCTTCCCATCAATCACATGCGTTTTGCGTTTGCGCAGTTGGCGCAAGGCGCACTCTCCACTCGCCTGTCGCCCAGGATCGGAAAAAGGCGCGACGAAATTGCCGATCTGGGTCGCGATTTCGACCAGATGGCGCAGCGTCTGGAAAATCTCGTGGCCGACCGCGACCGCCTGCTGCATGATGTGTCACACGAGTTGCGCTCGCCGCTGGCGCGGATACAACTGTCCATTGCGCTCGCGCGCCAGTCGCCAGAGCGCATCGGGCCCGCCATGGACCGCATGGAAATCGAAATTGCACGGATCGATGCAATGGTTGGCGAATTGTTGATACTGGCCCGCGCCGAGCATGATCAAGCCGCTGGCGAAGACTATTTCGACGTGGCAGGCGTGGCCGCAAGCGTGGTTGAGGATGCCCGCTATGAGGCCCAGGTAAAGGCAGTGACCATCGCCTTGACAGGGGTCGAGGCAGATCAGGAATGGCCGCTGGTGCGCGGCAATTCCGAACTGGTGCGCCGCGCCCTCGAAAATGTCTTGCGCAATGCCCTGCGCTATTCACCGCAAGGCGGCAGGCTTGAAGTCGAAGTCACCTTTGGCGCCTCCGCCCGGTTGTTCCGCATTCGGGTGTGCGATCAGGGGCCAGGTGTGAGCGCGCACCTGCTGACCACGATGTTCGAGCCCTTTGTGCGCGGTGAGGGCACAACCGATGAGGCCGGATCATTGGGGGCTGGTTTGGGGCTTGCCATTGCTTCGCGCGCAATCGCCGCGCATGGTGGGCGTATTTCGGCGTCCAATCGCCGTGATAGCGGCTTGCGGATCGATATCGAGATACCTGCTGCCGATGCGTGATGCCTTGCGTCCTTGACCTCAACACGATGAGGCAACCTGTCTGCCGTAGTGGGTCGACCGCTCGAGAGTAGTCAGATTTCCGGCCAGTTGGGAACGACGGACTGGCGCGCCGTGGGACCGGTTGGTCCCCGTCGTCAGCATTCTGGCCAAAAACGGAGACAACTACCGCCTCAAACAGTCCGCCCACCACCGCTGCCCCGAACGCCGGCGAGATATTCCCGACACCTCCCCCGCATCTCCATCACGGCCGCCATGCGGAAACTCATTGTCACCGCAAACGCTCGGCCCAAGGCTGACCGCTGCTGGCAGCGATCTCTCACTTGATCGTCACGGATACCAAGCTCCTTTTCCAGGCCGGTGATGCTGCGCGACATTTACGGGTGTGTGCTGGATGAACCGGCAACCGGTCCCTGGTTCGGCGTTCGATACTCGCCAACGACGTTCGGTATTTTTGAGGCGTTCCCAAACATCGCGGGCCGGGACGCGCACGTGGCGGGTGGAGGCGGCGATATCTTCCGCGACAATCCCCGGATGAACGAGATTCTCGCCTGTCCTGCCCACGTTTACCGGGTGGACGTGCTCTTCAATAAGGCGACAGTTGGAAAGTAGCGCTGGGACGTAGCCATTCGGCGTATCCCTGAGCGGCGCGACGCTTCGCGGACTCGTTCTTGCGGTAAATTTTTTCGATCGCCCACTGACGATCCGGCTCTGCCGTACGTCTATGCATTGAAACCGGACGTGATCCGCCCCGTGGGGAACGGGGCGAACGGCCGGACAGGGGAACACATGACATGAGGTGGAAATCGAACTCCGGGCTGTCGATGCCGGCATTGATGGTCGCCGCCGCCGCGATGGCCTTGCCGGTTGCGGGCCAATGCCAGCCGCGTGGATTCAATATCCCCGTTCAGCCTCTTTCGGCGGCGCTTCTGGAATTCTCGCGCCAGTCGAGCGAACTCGTGGTGGTCGCCGGCGCGCTGACGGCCGACAAGCGCTCGCACGCCGTCAAGGGGCACATCGAAAGCGAGGCCGCCATACGCGAAATGCTGCGCGGCACGGGCTTGCTCGCCGTCCGCAATCCGCAAGGGGGCTATCGCGTGGTGCCCGGTTCGCCTCAACCCGACCCCAGCGCCGAACAAGTGTCGAACCAGGAAGCGCCAAGCATCATCGTGACCGGGGCGCAACGGCGTGACCAGCAGATCCTGAAGGTTCCCGCCAGCATTTCGGCATACGACAAGGCGGCGATGGACCGCCAAGGGGTGCGGTCGGTCGACGATCTGGTGCGCCTGACACCCGGCCTCAGCAACATTGCGACGTCGAGCTATGGCGGCGAAACCATTTCCATTCGCGGAATCAATTCCAACACCGGCGCATCGACCACCGGGATCTACATCGACAACACCCCGATCCAGACGCGGAACTATCTGGGCGTCGTCAACAACACGTATCCGCTGGTCTTCGATCTCGACCGGGTCGAAGTCTTGCGCGGGCCGCAAGGTACGCTGTTCGGATCGGGGTCGGAAGGCGGCGCTGTGCGTTTCGTCACGCCAACGCCTTCGCTCAATCAAACGCGGGTCTATGGCCGGGCCGACGTGAGCGCGACCCAGGGCGGCGATCCCAGCGGCGAATTCGGCGTCGCGCTCGACACGCCCATCGAGCAGGATCGCATCGGTCTTCGCCTGAGCGCGTGGGGGCGCCATACGGGCGGCTATATCGACCGGGTATCGCCCGATATCGGCGCCCTGCTGGCAAGCAACACCAACAGCGAAAATGACATGGCGTTCCGCGCCGAAATGCGCATCATCGCGACCGATCGGCTGACCATCACGCCCAGCGTGTTCTATCAGGAAACCCGTCGCAACGACATCGACCTGTTCTGGCCCGCGGCGGGGCTTTACAAGTCGACATACGGCATGTCCCAGCCTGATCGCGACCACTTCGTCCTGCCCGTGCTGAACCTCGATTACGACGCCGGATCGTTCAGCGTAAAATCCGTGACGTCCTATTACGACCGTCATGGCGACCGGACCGAAGACTATGCCCCCCTGTCGATCGGCGCATTGACCGGCGGCGCGCAGACTTATGTGCCAGGCGTCGATTTTCACGAACGCAGCGACACCCTGACGCGCCAGCGCAACTGGTCCGAGGAACTGCGCCTGACATCGCGCGATGC
Organism: Novosphingobium sp. Fuku2-ISO-50; assembly: GCF_001519055.1. Taxonomy (GTDB): domain Bacteria; phylum Pseudomonadota; class Alphaproteobacteria; order Sphingomonadales; family Sphingomonadaceae; genus Novosphingobium. The sequence continues at coordinate 21,624 of NZ_KQ954290.1, forward strand.
AGGGCATGCCCGTTTCAGCTGGGTCCTGGGATTGTTCCTTCAAAACAGCACGCAACATTATGACCAGAGCGAGGTCGACAATATCGGCGATCTGATCCCGGTGCTGTTTCCGGGGTGGACGACGGAAACGTTCTACGGTCGCGGCCAGTTGCCGGGCCATGTCAGTTTTGTCGAGGCGCTGACCTATCAGACCAACGAGCGCGCGGTGTTCGGCGATGCAAGCTATCGCATCACGGACAGGCTGAAGGCGTCTGTCGGGGTGCGCGTCGCGCACAACAGTTTCAGCTTTGTCGACAATCAGGATGGCCCCTTCGTAGGGGCCGAGGCGCTGCATTACAGCGGACAGCAGAGCGAAACGCCGGTCACCCCGCGTTTCAACTTGTCCTATCAGGCCGGCTCGGCCCAGATCTATGCCACCGCTGCCAAAGGGTATCGTATCGGCGGGGCGAACCCGCAGGTTCCCACGACATGTGCGGGCGATCTGGCGACGCTGGGTTTGACCGCGGTGCCCTCCACTTACAAATCCGACAGCCTGTGGAGCTATGAAGCAGGCGCAAAGGGCAAGTTCCTGGGTGGCAAGCTCAACGTCGCGGGCAGCCTGTTCTGGGTGGACTGGAACGGAATTCAGGCCAATGTGCCGCTGCCTTCGTGCGGTTTCGGGTACAACGCCAATCTGGGCAAGGCCGCGAGCCGTGGGTTCGATTTTCAGCTCGATGCAAAGCCGATGCATGGGCTGACCCTTTCGGCGGCCATCGGCTATACCAAGGCGACCTATCGCGCGGACGTTTATGGCGCGGTTCCCGATGGCAGCACCAGCGCGATTCTGCTTGCCAAAAAGGGCGACGATCTGGGCACGCCCGATTTGCAATCGTCGTTCAGCGGGGAATATGCCCATGACATTTCCGCAACGACTTCTGCCTATTTCTATGGGGCCTGGCAATATTCCAGTGCGTATCATCGCACGGGTTCGGAAGCCGTAAATGGCTATAACGCGTATACCTACCGTGGCGCAGCGCTTAACAGTGTGAATTTGCGCGCCGGAGCACGTCATGGAGCGTGGGATATTTCAGCCTATGTGTCCAACATGCTGAACAGCCGGTCCTACACCTACTATTACCGCGCGCAGGCCGATGTGGACAATGGCGCGCGCGCCATGACCATGCGGCCGCGCACCATCGGCCTGACCGCCACGTTTCGTAACTGAAAGCGCGTTCCCCCATGACGATCGTACCTTCGTTCCGCACGCTGATGGCCGCGTCGATGCCGGCGCTTGCCCTGTCCCTATCCCTGTCCTTGGCCCTATCCGTGCCCGCGCATGCCGATACGGCCCGTTTTCCGCCGGTCACGCTGCCGGGGACGCAGGATCGCCTGGTCCCGATGGCGCCGGGCCGCCCGTGCTGTCGACTGCTCATTTCGGTGCCCGAGGGCAAGGCTCCGCCTGCGGGCTGGCCGGTGATCTACATCCTCGACGGGAATAGCGTTTTCGGCACCGTGCGCGACGAAGTCCGCCGCGAAAGCGCCGACACGTATGAAGCGCCTGCGGTCATCGTGGCCATCGGCTATCCCGGCGATGATCCGTGGAACGATTCCCAGCGACAGCATGACCTGACTCCCGCACTGCCGGCGACGCGCGCGCCGATCGGCCCGGCGGGATATGCCATTCCCGATACGGGCGGGGCAGAGGTGTTTCTGGACTACATCGCCAATGTCGTAAAACCGGCCATCGCGCGCGATTTTCCCATCGATCCGGCGCGCCAGACTCTGGCCGGACATTCGCTGGGCGGGCTGTTCACGCTGTATGCCGCCTTTACCCGGCCCGATCTGTTCCAGACGTATGCCGCGATGAGCCCGTCGATCTGGTATGGCGACCGCTATATTCTCGATATCGAGGACAAGACCCGCCCGCGTCGTTCCGCGCAGAAGCGCCATGCCCGACTGCTGCTGACGATCGGCGGGTGCGAGCAGACCCCTGGCGAATGCGATCCCGGAGTGCCGGGCAGCGTCCAGAAGAACGACTGGCTGCAATGGCAGGGCCGAATGGTCGATGACGTGCGCCTGATGGCCGAGCGGTTGAACGCAGCGCCGACAGGTATCGACGCGCAGGCCGTCATCTTTGCGGGCGAACACCATGAATCCGTGCTGGGCGCGTCGATCGCGCGGATGGTCCGGTTTGCGTTGAGCCCCGCCGAGCAACGCCCGGCAGCCCGCGAGATCAAGCCATGAAGCGCGATGCCGTCACGCTTGGCGTTGCGCTGGGCCTGTGGCTGGCGCCGGTTGCCGCGGCCCGCGCCGCCGAAGCCTGGCCTCCGGCTGAGGGAGCCGGGCCGTGCGCGGTGTCGGTCGAACGCGATGTGCCTGCGGTCATGCGCGACGGCGTGACGCTGAAGGCAGACATCTATCGCCCGAAATCGACCGAACCGGTGCCGGTCATCCTGATGCGCACCCAATACGGCAAGACGAGCGCGCAAGTGCGCCCGGCCCGGTTCCAGTCGCCGTCGTGGTATGCCTCGCACTGCTATCTGGTGGTGATTCAGGATATTCGCGGCCAATATGCGTCGGGCGGAACGTTCTATGAATATGCGCATGATCGCGATGACGGGTACGACACTATCGAATGGGCCGCTCGCCTGCCCGGAGCCAATGGCCGGGTCGGCATGTACGGTTCGTCCTATGTCGGCGCGACGCAGTGGCTGGCCGCGACGGCATCGCCCCCTTCGCTGAAAACGATCGTGCCCTCGAATACCGCCTCGGACTATTACGAAGGCTGGACTTACGAGAACGGGGCTTTCCGGCTGGGCTTCATCCTGCCCTGGATGCTCGAAACGATTGCCCAGAGCGCGGCGCACAACCGTGGCGATGTCGCCCTGGCTGAACAGATGAAGATCGATTATCGGCAAGCGGCGCGCTGGATGCAAAGCCATCCTTATGACCAGATGCCGCCGCTTCATCCGGACGATCCGGCCGTGGCGTCCTATTTCTTCGATGCGTTGCGCCATCCCACGCGGGACGATTACTGGAAGGCGCTGGCGATCGCCGGGCACTACGATGCAGTCAAGGTTCCGGTGCTTGCTTTCGAAGGCTGGTACGACAGCTTTCTGACCGGCGCCTTGAACAACTTTACCGGCATGATCGCCCATGGCGGCAACGCCCAGGCCCGCGCCGGGCAGCGCATCGTGATCGGACCATGGGAACATCTCGGCTGGGGACGTCCGACCAGCCCGGTCAGCCCCCGTCTTGCCAACCTTGGGCCGGGCGCCGACAGTCCCGTCAATCCGCTGACCCTGGCCTGGTTCGACCATTTCCTGAAAGGCATCGACAATGGGGTGAATACCGGCCCGCGTGTCGATTACTATCGGCTGGGCAGCAACGACTGGCACAGCGCGTCGGCCTGGCCCTTGCCCGGCACGGCGTTCCAGCGTTGGTATCTGGCAAGCGCCGGACACGCTGCGACGCTTGGCGGCGACGGCGCGCTGATCCCGCAGGCGATCGCGGGCAAAGTCGAAGGCCCCGATGCCGGAAACGAAATGGGCAGCGCCGCGATCGAGGGACGAGCGCAAGCCGCCACCGACGAATACCTGTACGATCCGCGCAACCCGGTGCCCAGCATGGGCGGGCATTCGTGCTGTTCGTGGACGGGCACCGCGCAAGGCCAGTTCGATCAGTCACCGATCGAGCAGCGCCCCGATGTGCTGGTCTATACGAGCGCGCCGCTGACCGCGCCGCTGGACGTGACCGGGCCGGTCAATGTCACGCTTTCGGCCAGCTCCGATGCCGTCGATACCGATTTTACGGCGAAGTTGATCGACGTCTATCCCGACGGGACGGCTGTGAACCTCGCCAACGGCATTCAGCGGGCAAGCTATCGCGACAGCGTCGAAAAACCCACGCCGATCGAACCGGGGCGCGTCTATACGTATACGATCCATCTCTGGCCGGTAAGCAACCTGTTCCATCCCGGGCACCGGTTGCGCGTTGAAATCTCGTCGAGCGATTTTCCGCAATTCGATCCCAACCCGAACACGGGCAAGACTTTCGCCACGACCACCGACGCAAAGATCGCCCACCAGACGATCCATCACGGGGCCGCGCACTTGTCCTACATTACCCTTCCGGTCGTGCCGCAGGGCCAGGATGGCGCGCCCGCCGCGCCGCAGCGCTGAGGCGTCTTGCGTTGCCGGACCGGTTTACGGCCTGACCCGGACCACGAAGGCGCCGGAGGGTTGGCGTTGCACGTCGACCGGCAACACCGCCGACAGGGTATCGAGAAACGCGGGGATCTCTTTCGCGCGAAAGGCTGCGGTCACGCGCAGATCGCCAATGGCGGGTGACGCAAGCTGAACCCCCGGCGCGTAATAGCGATTGATGTCGGAGGCGAGGTCTGCCAGCCGCACGTTCTCGAACACCAGCGGTCCCGCACGGTCTTGCGACAGCAGCGGCAGATTCCTTGCCGACGCCGCGCTGACGATGACGGGGTCTGCGGCGTAGAGCGGGATTTCCGCGCGCTCGCCGGAGCGAAGCAGTCGGTCGGGGGCCTTGCTTTCCCGTCTGCGGGTTTGCACCAGTCCCTCGACGACTTCGACCTGCACCGAGGCGGCGCCCAGGTTGACGTTGAAGCGCGTACCGATATCGCGCACTTCCGATGCCCCGGCATCCACCACGAACGGGCGCCCGGCCATGTGACGCACATTGAACAGCGCTTCACCGTCGACCAGCGCAACCCGTCGTTCGTTCGCCGAATAGTGCACCCTGAGCGATGAATGCGCGCCCAGGATGACGGTGCTGCCATCGGAAAGGGTAATGGCGCGCGCCTGCCCGATAGCGGTGGCGAAGCGCTGATCGTGCAAAGACGGCAGGATCGCGACCACGACCGCCGCTGCGGCAGCAACCGCCGCCAGCCCGACCGCGATCAGCGTTTTGCGCGCTTTCGCGCCCGATCGGGCCGGGGCGGAACACAAGTCCGCAAGTTCGGGGAGCGCAGGAATATCCTGCCATGTGCGAAGAACGGCGCGGTAGGCGGCGGCGTGGCGCGGGTCAGCGTTGATCCACGCATCGAAGTCCGCCTGCCCGTGCGTGCCGAGCTCGCCACTTTCCACCCGGACGAGCCATGCGCAGGCCTCATCGTCGATAGTGTCGCGCATGGTGGGCATCGACCGGCTCATTCTGCACCCTCCGCCGCGTGCAGGGCGCGTTGACACAAGGCGATCGCTTCGGCCAGCCGCATTTTCACCAAAGTGGGCGAACATCCGAGCGAACGGGCGATCTCGGCGCAATTCATGCCGTGGATGCGGTTCATGATCAGCACGTTCCGACGCCGCTCGTCCATGCTGCGGATGGCATGATCGATAATTGCGAGGCGTTCCTTTGCCAACAGGACGCGTTCGGCAGTCAGATCGTCAGCCTCTGGCCCCAGTTTTTCGACCGACTGCACGTGCGCCCTGCGGATTTTCTGGGCGCGATGGTGATCGAGAATGAAATTGCGGGCGGAACGGCGCAGGAAAGCGATCGGATCGACAATCTCTCGCCAGCTTTCCAATCGGGCGAAACGTTCGAATGCGGCGTGCATGGCGTCTTCGGGATCGGGCGGCCCTTTGCCGAAATGGCGTTCGAGATAGTGGCGGATGGCCACGCTGTACCGTCGGTAAAGCGCCTCGATTTCGTTCGTGTCGCGTTCTCCCGGTGCAGAAGCGGTATGGTCGGAACCGGGCGTCACGCGGAACATTGCCCCCGGGCTGTGGCGTCAGTCAACGGCGCCCCTGCACGCGTCTGCGCGACAGGACGGGCTGCAGAGCGGGGCCGTGTCCGGCCGGATCCGAGGCTGAACGAGTGGGGAGGCAATTCCTGGCGCCTAACAACATGATCGAATCTGTCTTTTGAGGGGCGCGGGCGACGAACTCAAACGCTTTGTTTTGTTGCTCCTGTTGGGAAACCTCAAGCGCGCATGACCGGAGACCGCAATCCGGATATCTGCCCGCCAGCCGTCTGCTGCAATCTTCGTCGGTCTCATTCGGCCCTTGCCGAAATATCCGTCCATGCAGGCGCATCACCGCAGACTGCAAGCTCGATATCCGCCGCTGTGTCGCCGGGCGCCGGCGCACTTCCGATGGCGCCCGCGACAGTCAGCCGCCCGGTCCGATCGGCGGCAGGATGTCCTTGAACATCAGTTGGATAAGCTGTTTGCCTACACCGGTTGACCAGTCCTGCGCCCATTCGGAAATGAGCGTGTTGGCGCACGTAAAGGCCACCCCCGCTTCGGCCATGCGCTGACGCGCGGTCCATTCCGACAGCTCGAACGGCGAACCGGAAATGTCGAGCACGGCCTGGACCTGATAGCCCGCGCGGACGGCATCGATCGCCGGAAAGATCAGGCAGACATCGGTGGTGACGCCGCCTATCGCGATCTGCTTGCGCCCGGTGCGTTCGATCGCTTCGCGAAATGCCGGGTCGCCCCACGCATTGACAATGCCCTGCCGCTTGACCCGCGCGGCGAAGGCATCGGGCACGATATCCTTGAATTCACTCACAAGACGCTGCGCGTTACCCCGGCAATGGCGGCAGGGATCACTGATCGCCTTTGGTCGCTGGAAGACATTGTGGCCAAGATCGACGCGATGGCGCCGGAGCCCAAGCCGCGCGGGCCGTACAAAAAGCGCAACGCCGAAAATTCAAACTGAGACACTACCCACTTTCCCGAACACGGTGACATGATCGCCAGCTTCGTGGACAGCGTGCAGTTCGCGAACGGCGAAAAGATGGCGCAGATCGTGGAATCCGAAGCGCACGAAATCGGGCTTTTGCTGTGCCGGCTTTCGTGCCGATCCACATTCTTGGCACAAGCATAATGAAACGAAACCGGGCTTGCCTATCAAGCGCAGCCGCGATCCTCATCTTCAGTTCGGCGATGATCCGGTCGCGCAAGGGCTGCTCAACGCTGTGCGGCATGCCCGGACTTTACACTGCCCGACTTGGCACAGGCAAAGTTGGCCGCATCTTCAAGCGAGCCGCGGCCCTTGTAGTGCGCATGGCCGGGCCATGGGCAGAGCGGGCGCGTGCGCCCCGGCCAAGGGGTCTGCGGCCCGGCTTGCGCGGGAATGCTGTCGGGAGCGCGCCCCTTTTCGACCCAGGTGACCAGAGCGGAAAAGGCATCGAAGTGATCGGTGGCCGGACCGCCCACGCAATGGTTCATCCCCGGAACCGGAAAAACCCGCACAAAACCGGCCGCCTTGCCCCCGGCGCGCGCATTCACCCTGTCCCACCACGACACCGTATCGCGCAATGAAAAAACCGGATCGGCCGCGCCATGCGGAACGATAAGGCGGCCCCCACGCGCCGCGAAAGCGCCCAGATCGGCGGAATGGGCCGAACTGTCCTGCCAGGCGGAACGATCGAAACCACCGCCTGTGGCATATATCCGCCGCCCGTCGCGTTCGATCGAAAACGCCAGTTGCGCATCAAGCAACGATTGGGGATCGCCGGCCACTGCGGTTGGCGGAACGGAGAACACCGTGTTGAGCGAGGCTCCGCCAAGCACGATATTGAGCGCGGGAACCTTGCCGTCGGGCGAGCCCAGTTTCCAGATGCTCCAGCCCGGCGACGCGAGGCCCGGATCCCACGGCCACGAGGCATAGAACGGTCTCCCGTCGGCCCCTTTGCCTCCGGCCATCAGGCGCAGCACGGCATCGATCTGATCCCCGGAAAGGCACCCGCCATCCTGACCGGGCGCGCAATGCAACGCCTCCAGCCGGGGCCGCACCCGCGCCGTGGTGCAGGCCGCCGTATCCGACACGATCCCGTCGCGCGCGCCGTCGAGCCCGTCGCAAGCGGCCTTGATCGCTCCGCCGACCAGATCGAGCTGGGCAAGGCTGAACGCCTTGTCGAAATCGGCAAAGGCCGGGTTTGCCCCCGCAGCATGCGGCGCGAGCGCGGCCAGAACCTGTACCTGAAACGCCTCTTCGACTGCCGCTCGCGGCAGGGCAAAGCCAGGCGCTGCCGCGATGATCCCGTCGAACAGATCGGGGTGCTGCTGGGCCAGCACCATGCCTTCCTCACCCCCCTTGGAACAGCCGACAAAATAGGAATAGCGGATCGGTTGCCTGTAATAGGCGGCGATGATCGCCCGTGCGGCACGAGTCACCGGCGCGAGCGAGGCATGGCCATAGTCGGCGCGCGCCTGCGGATCGAAGCCGAAGGCCGTCGCGCCGCCGCGCGCGGGATTGCTGTTGAGCGCATTGCTGTGTCCCGAATCCTGGCTGAGCACGGCATAGCCCAAAGCCAGCGCAGGCTTTTGCGCCGGATCGTCGCGATTGAACCCGACCGGCCCCAGCGCATCGCCGATGTCTCCGTTCGAGCCGCCGCCTCCCTGAAAGAAGAAGCGCCCGTTCCAGGCATCCGGCAGGCGCATGTGAAAGCGCACGGCATAGTGCTGGCCATCGACGCCGGTGTGTTCGTGCATGATCCCGAACAGTTCGCAATGGGCCGGGATCGTCTGGTCGCCCGGCTGATGCTGCGCGCGCTCGATCCGCGTTCCCGCCTCGGGCCATGTCACCGGGATCGTGGCGCTGCAGGTCTGCGGCGCCATCGCGCCGCTTGCGCTATCGACTTGCGCCATCACGGCGACCGGGATCAGACAGCCCAGCGCAAACCCCGCCGCACCCAACGCACGCCGTGCCAATACCAGCATGTCACTCTCCCTTTGCACGGCATGACCCTCGCCTGAAACGATCACGCGGTCTTGCCGACAATCGCAAGGCGTTCTTCCCACTGCATCGCAAGCTTCGGCCACTGCCCTGCCGTGCCGTTCGCCGGGCCGATTCCAAATCCGTGCCCACCTTCGCCAAACAAGTGCATTTCCGGAAATTTCCCCTGCCTGCCAAGCGCTTCGGCAAATTTCATGGTGTTCGGCCACGGAACGGCCGGATCATCCAGAGCATGGGCCATGAACACCGGGGGCGTCGTGCCATCGACATGGTCGGCAGGCGAGCGCCGCGAGATCACCTGCGCATCGGGCGCTGCGCCCAGCAGTCGCTGTGCCGACAGCGCATGGGACAACGGCCCGTCCACCGCAATCACCGGATAGATCAGGATGCCGCAACGCGGCCTGGCGCTGAGCGTGTCGAGCGAGTCGACCGGCGGCTGCAGCACCTGGGCATGATCGGTCAGCAGGCTGGCGGCGAGATGACCACCGGCGGAAAATCCGACCACCCCCGTCGATTCCGGGTCGAACCCGTCGATCCCGGCGCGCGACCGGATCACGCGCATTGCGCGCTGCGCATCGCACAAGGGCACGTCATAGGGCCGCGCCCAGCCCTCGCCCGGCAGGCGATAAGTCAGAACGAAGACGGTATAGCCGCGCTCGGTGAACACGCGCGCGACATCGGTGCCCTCGTTGCGGATAGAAACAAACGTGTAGGCCCCGCCCGGGATCACCAGAACCGCCCGGCCATTGGACCGTTGCGGCCTGAACAGATGCAGATCGGGCTGCACCACGCCATTGAGAAATGTGGCGGGCCAATCGGCGCCGCGCGGCACGCGATGCGCCACATGATCGGGCGCCGCGCCCGGCCAGAGCGCTATCCGCGCGGCGGATTGCCATTCGTGCGGAATCGGGCCGCCGCCAAACGGGATTTGCAGCGGGTCAATGCCTGCTTCGCGCGCGTCAGCCATGCCCAGCCCCACAGCGGAGAACCCGACCGTCGTGCCCAGCGATGATTTCAGAAATTCGCGGCGTTTCCACGTCAATGTCTGCTCCCGCACGAAAGCCCGTGCTCCGTCCGTGCCACCCGGACGGAGCTTGTCGGCAGATGATCAATACTTGAATCCGACGCGCACCCCATACGTGCGCGGCAGGGCATAATTCGCCGTCGTCGAACTCCACACCGGCACAACGTTGGTCGTGATGCGGCTGTTTTCGGCGTTGTTCACGAACAGGTTGACATAGAGGTGCCCGCTGGCGCCGTCGAACCGCAGATTGAGATCGGTTTTGGTATAGCCGGCTACGCGACCCTGAACAACATTGTCGGCACTGGCATAGATCATCGACTGGACATAGAAATCCGCCGATGGCGTGATCCGTGCGCCGGATTCCAGCGCAAAAACATGCGCATAGCTGGCCCTGGCGCTGAAACGCGGCGCATTGGGCAAGCGGTTCCCCGAATAATCCGCCGTCGCCGAGGGAATGGCCGCATAGCCGAGGATCGGCGCGAAAATATTGTACATCGTGTCCGCCGAATGGAGATTGTCCGGCGCGTTGGGGAAACTCAAAAAGCGCGTGTCGAGCCATGATACATAGCCGGACAGGGTATCACGCGGGGTGGGATGGAGCGTTGTTTCGAAGTCGACACCCCGGATGCGCGCCTTGGCCGCATTGGTGGTCACCGAGACGGGCCCCTGGACCGGATCGACGATGATCGACGACACCTGCAGGTTCTTGTAATCCATCTGATAGGCGGTCAGGCCGATATAGACGCGGTGATCGTACAGGCTTGCGCGCAGACCCGCTTCGTAGTTGGTGACTGTTTCGGGCGCATACTGCTGATAGGCCGCCGGATTGGAACTCGACTGCAGTCCGCCGCCGCGATAGCCGGTTGAAACGGTCGCATAGGCCAGAATGTCGCGCGTCACGTCATAATCCAGCCCGGTTTTCCAGCTGACTCTGCTGAAATGGGCCGGCGCGCGCGAACGATCGTCGGTATAGGCGATGGTAACGCCGGTCGGGCATGTATCGGCGCTGATAGTGCTGCGCGTAACGGTTGCCCCCGGACAGACCAGTTGCTGCTCGTGCGCAGTGGCTTCATCCCAGGTTCCGCGTACACCGGCCTGAACGCGCAAGCGATCGGTCAGCGAATAGGTGCCCTGGCCGAAAAAGGCATGCGAACGGCTGCCTTCGCCCGAATAGGTATTGACCACGTCGACGGCATTGATCGTGCCGATCTGATTGCCGACGCTGGGAACCAGCGCACCAAAGGCATTGTAGACAGCGGCAAACGGCGCGGGCGCCGTGTTCCCGGCATGCAGCAGCCTGAGCCCGGAAGGCTGCGTATCCTGATAGAGATAGGCCCCGGCGACCAGCTTGATCGGCCCCTGCTGGTAATTGATGTCCAGCTCGTTGGACCAGGTGTTGGTCTTGTCGTGCAGATACTCCTGCGAAAAAACACCCGTCGTTGCCGTAACGCCATTGTTGTCGAGCCACGAATAGCCCGCAAGCCAGGTCAGGCTGAGACTGCTCGTCGCCTGCCAGACAAGCCGCGAGCGCACGTCATAGCTGGTGACGTCCTGACGGTTCGCGGCCACCTGATCGAGGCCCGGATTGAGGGCGTCCGACGGAATGATCGTGACCGGGCCGAACGAGCCCGTCTTGAGATTCGCATCGGGATAGTAGTTGACGTTGCGCAGATAGATCGCCGCGTCGGTGCCCTGATTGCGGCCATAAGAGCCCGAAATGCGCCAGGTCAGCGTTGGCGTGATCGCCCATTTCGCCGTAACGCGCAGCCCCGCCAGATCGGTCTTGTCGAACCGCTCCGCCGCCTTGAGCTGCGGCCCGTAGCCGTCATTGACGTCGCGGAAGCCCGCCACGCGCACCGCGAACGTATCGCTGACGGGCACATCGACCGCGGCCTGGGCCTTGATTTCGTTGAAGCGCCCATATTGCACGCTGGCGCTGCCGCCAAGGTCGCGCCCGGGGTCGGCGGTGTTGACATTGACCACGCCCGCCGTCGCATTGCGCCCATAGACCGTGCCCTGCGGGCCACGCAGCACCTCGACCGAGGCAATGTCGAACATGGCCAGCCCAAGCGCCGCAGACGAAGGGTTGTAGATACCGTCGAACTGGGTAGCCACGGTCGAATAGCCGGAAAATGAGCTGTTGCTGCCGATCCCGCGAATGGCAAAGCCGTTCTGGCTGAGCTGAAGCGAGGGCACCGTGGTAATCAATTGATCCGCGCTGACGATCGACTGACGATCCAGCGCCGCCTGTGTGACAACCGAAACCGAAATCGGCGCCTTGCTGAGCCGCTCGCTGCGCTTTTGCGCGGTAACGACGATCTCGGGCGCACCCTTGTCAGAGGCCGTCGCGGACGACGCCTCCTGCGCCATGGCGTGCGGAGCCGCCACGGCAAGCGAAACAACAGCCGTCCCGGACAGCCAGAGCGTAATGGCCTTCATTGCATCCTCCCTATTTTCAGATCGTGGTCCGGCCCCGCTGCCGGGAACCGAGGGCGCACCATGCTGGAACGCCCTCGCACCGAATCACGACCTCTTTGAACAATCGTTTGTCCATTGGGTAATCATCTTGCCATCAGTTGACAATACCCCACACTCCACCGGCATTTCTCCAGGCACCACGCTCCGGGCGAACTTGACGCACAATCGATTGTGCATTAGCAGCCACCCAAGTCTAGCCACCGATCGGGGTGCCGCCGGACTGCGGGCGGGTTTTCCTGCCGCAGGACGAACGCCCCTCACCCGGCGGAAAAAAGACAAAATCATCGGGAAGAGGACCGGCTTATGCCCACAAATTCAGTTTGTTCCGCAAGATTTCGGGTCGGCATCGCGCTGACGGCCATCGTCATGCCCCTGCTTTCGACGCCAGTCCGGGCTGCGGCGGTCGACAACGCAGCACAGCCGGCCTCAGGCAGTGCGAACGCGGTCGAGGATGCTGCAAAATCGCCGGAAATCGTCGTGACCGCCAGCAAGCAGGGCAACCAGACCGTGCTGTCCGCCCCCATGGCGATCCAGGCTTTCTCGGCCAAGGAGCTTGAGACCAAGCAGGTGACCAACATCACCGATCTCGTCAATCTGATCCCCGGCGCTTCGCAGACCGGCACGGTCGGCGGCGGCGAACAGGTTTTCGCATTTCGCGGTTCGGGCGCCGGCGGGACAGTCGGCGACGGCATGATCGGCTATTACCTGGACGACACGCCCTACGGCATCCCGAACTTTCAGTTCGCACCGCCACTGCGCTATTTCGACCTCGATCGGGTAGAAGTGCTGCTCGGCCCGCAAGGCACGCTGTATGGCTCCGGCTCGATGGGCGGCGTGATGATCTTCCACACCAAAGCACCCGATCTTGCCAGGATTACCGTCGATGGCGAGGCCGGGATCTCCACCACTTCCGGTGCAAGCGACCCGAACTACACGCTTTCGGGGGCGGTCTCGGTTCCGCTGATCAAGGACAAAGTCGCGCTGCGGGTGAGCGCCGGATATGACTACAAGGCCGGTTATGCCGATGTATATAGCGGGGCACCCACCGGAACCCCCTACAAGACCGATGCCAACGACATCAAAAATCGCGACATTCGCGCCACTTTGCTGATCGAGCCCGACGACAGGCTCAGCGTGCGGCTTGGCGTCTGGTATTTCCGCATGAACCAGGATTACCTGTCGGTAATGACCTCGCTCGACCCGGCCTATCTTGCTTATCAGGGAACCACGGCAGGCTACGACAGATCCCGCACAACCGATTGGACGGGCACGGTCAAATATGATTTCGGCCATGTCGTGATGACCAACGCCACCTCTTATCAGGTGACCGCGAGCGGATGGCTCACCAATCTTGCGCTGTCCGGCCTTGGCAATGGCGCGCTCTCGAATGCCGATGCGGCGCACAATTTCACCAATGAATTGCGCTTTGCGCTCAAGGATACCGGAAACTATCATCTGGTGGTCGGCGCCTCTTATCAAAACGCCTCTTCGCCCTACGTCTTCAACATCAGCTTTCCCACACTGCAGATTGCCGGCGGCACGACCACCAAGACAAAGAACTACTCGCTCTTCAGCGAGGCAAGTTACGATCTTTTGGGCGGCAAGCTCGTCCCGTTGGCAGGCATCCGCTATTTCCATGACGACCGGTCTGCCTTTGACCCCACCGGCGCATTCGTAACCTCCGAAAGCCCCAATGTCGTCACCTGGCGGGCAAACCTCGCCTATCACCCGACCCCGCACCTCACCGCTTTCTTCAACGCCGGCACAGGTTTTCGCAGCGGTATCCTTCAATCGGCGGCGCAGGCCCAGGCGGTCATCAATGACGGCATTCCCTCGTCGACCGCACTCAAGCCCGACAAACTGCGCAACCTCGAGGTGGGGTTGAAGGGCACTGTCGCAGACGGCGCGCTGCGGTTCGCGGCGAGCGTCTACAACATCCGCTATTCCAACCTGCAGAGCGCGTACACGACGACGATCGGCCTTTCCGCCTTTGCCAACCTTGGCGATGCCAAGACCACCGGCGCAGACCTGGAACTGAACTGGAAGACGCCACTGCCCGGGCTTCAATTGGGCTTCATCGGCAACGTCAATTCGGCGCAGTTCACCGATGTGGTGCCCGCCTTTGCGACCAACACCGTTCTGGCATCGAACGGCCAGCGCCTGTTCAACACGCCGCCCTACAACTGGCGCGTCGATGCATCCTATTCGACCAGACTTGGTTCCTCGGGGTGGAAACTGATTGCCGCAGCGTCGGCTTCGAAGACCGGATCGGCCCGGCTCAATATCAGCGGGTTTGACCAGGTGGGCAGCTACGGCCTGGCCAATGCCAGCCTGAGCGTCAGCAAGGGGCCCTATGAGGTCTCGATCTACGGCGAGAACCTCGGCGATGAACGCGGGCCGACCGAGGCAAACGCCAGCACGCTCCTCGCAGGCCCGATCCCCCGCACCTTCGGGGCGCGGATCCGGGTGCATTTCGATTGAGCGCCCGCATTGCGCTGCGCGGTTCCGACCCATGCCCCTTTTCCGATGGGACCGCGCCAGCGCAATCGGCAGCGTGGCTAGTGGTCCGATTCTGACATTTGCTACCGCTCTCGGCTAGGTGGTGCGCGAATGTCAGAATCTTTTCGGACCACTAGAAACTTTTGATTCTAGTGGATTTTCCGTTTTTGACATTTGCGACCGTGCTATCCGGATGGCGGGATGCAAATGTCAAAAACAATCCACTAGCTGCCGCAACACCATCGCCAGAGATCCAACCATTTTCATTTAAATCAATGTATTGACAAAGGTCTTCCACCTGCACCACAGACGAGAAGGGCGCAGAAAAATGACGACACGATTGGGCGCCGCGCCATATCCCTCTTCCTTGGCGCGTGACGGATACACGGCAAAGTGGACCGAGGCGCATCTGGCTGCGATTGCCGACCAGCCCTTGCCCGGGATTGCACCGATTCCCTCCGACTGGAGCGACCGCCGCATCGCCGGGCTTGATATCTGGGACATGTGGCCCGTCGAGGCCCAGGACGGAACAACTGTGCTGTTTGCCGAAGGCCGGCTCTGGATGGCTCTTGCCGCACCCGCCGCAGACGACCCCGAAGATCGCCATGCGATCGCACGAATCCATTTCATGGTCGAAGACGCAACCGGATTTCGCGACGCGGGGCCGGCTTTTCCGGATGGACATACCCCGGGCAGCCGGGAATGGTCGGGAAGCGCGGTGTTTACCGCCGCGACCAACCGGCTGACCTGCTGGTTTACCGCTTCGGGACGACGCGGAGAACAAACCACCACATTCGAGCAGCGGCTGTTTTCTGCCCATGGCACACTCGAATGGAGCGATGCCAGGCCCAGCGTGGCGGATTGGTCGCCCCCCCGCGAACTGGTCCGCTCGGATGGCGAAATGTACGTGTGCGTCAACGGCAGCCACGGCGCGGCGGGAACAATCAAGGCCTTTCGCGATCCAGCCCATTTCCGCGATCCGGCCAGCGGTGCGCACATCCTGGTTTTCACCGGATCGGATGCGCGATCGACCTCGCCATGGAACGGTGTGATCGGGGCGGCCGTTTCGGTCGCCGGAATCGACGGGTCATGGCACCTGTTGCCTCCGTTGATCAGCGCCGAGGGGGTGAACAACGAACTTGAACGGCCGCACATACGCTATGCAGGCGGCCTCTATTACCTGTTCTGGTCAACCCAGGCCAAAGTCTTTGCCGACGGCGCCCCCCCTGCCCCCACCGGCCTTTACGGCATGGTCAGTGCATCGCCGCTCGGCCCTTACGAACCCGTGAACGGCACCGGCCTGATCGCCGCCAATCCCGCGCAGGCCCCCTGGCAAGCCTATAGCTGGTGGGTGCTCAACGACCTTTCAGTGACCAGTTTCGCCGATCTGCCGGGCGTTCTGCCCGGTACGCCGGCGCTCGACGCACCAGCACGCCGGGCAAACTTTGCCGGATGCCCCGCGCCCTGGTTTCGCCTTGCACTCGAAGGAGCGACCGCGCGCCTGGTCGAAAGCACCTGACGCGATGCCCTGCTTCAGGTGCTTTCGCGACAAACCAGGCGCGGTTCGATCAGCTTTGACCCGGTCGCCTCTCCTGCCATGCGGCGAAGCAGTGTCTCGACCATCAATCTGGCGCCCAGACGCAATTGCTGGTCGATGGTGGTCAGCGCGGGGGAAACCAGTTCGCCGAGCGGAAGGCCATCGTAGCCTATCACTTTGACTTCGCCGGGGACCGACTTGCCCAGCCGCGCCAGGGCGCGAATGACACTGATCGCAGTCACGTCCGACGCGCCGATTATGCCGTCGGGCATCTGCGCCAGCCCGCCGAGCATGCGCAATGCATCCTCGAACGCGGCGGCGGGCTCATAATGGGTGGAAAACACCTGCGGCCCTTGCGACACCCCGGCGAGTGCCAGCGCATAGCGCACACCATCGAGACGCGCGCCGAATTCGGGTCCGTCAACCGGCCCAAGAAAGGCGATATTGCGGCAACCGCGTTCGAGCAGATGGCGCGCCGCCATCATGCCGCCGGCGCGATTGTCAGAACCGATCGCGCAATGATTCTGGCCGGACACCTGCCCACCCCATACGACCATCGGCCGATACCGCAGCGACGTGGCCTCGATTACCGCCAACTGGTTCGACTGCCCGATGATCAGAACGCCATCGACCCTGCCGGAATTGGCGTAGTTTTCGATCCATCGGTTATCGCGGGGAATCACGCGTGATATCAACAGATCGTATCCGCGCTCGGCCAATTCGTCGGCAACGAACCCGCTCATGGTGTTAAAGAACGGGTCGGACAGATGCTGAAGCGTGTCATGGCCCAGCGGCACCAGCATGCCGACGGTATGCGTTTGGCGCGTACGCATCGTCCGCGCCAGCAGATTGGGCTGGTATTCGAGCGATTCTGCCAACGCGATGATTCTCTGACGGGTCTGATCGCTGACCCGCCCCGTGCCCGATAGGGCGCGCGATACCGTACCGGGCGTCACGCCCGCCAATTCCGCCAGTCGTTTGAGATTGGGGCCTTTGATCAACCGCCCAGTTCCTCTTTGGCCCGATCCTCTTTGTCATATCCCGAGCTTGCGTCAATCATGCGATGGCCAACCCTTTGCGCAATGCGCCGACTCTCGCGGCGGCAAGCCGGCGCGACAAGGATGCCTCGGGCGCGACTTTATCGAAGCCATGAAAGGCACCGGGAAGAACCAGCAATTCACAGGGCACGCCACTTTCGTTCAGTCGCTGCGCATAGGCAATATCCTCTTGCGCGAAAAGATCGATGGCGCCAACACCAATGAACGTCGGCGGCAGGCCGCGCAGGCTCGTCGCGCGCGTCGGCACGGCTTCATCAGGCACGGCGCTCGTCGCAGGTGGAACGCCGAGGAAGGCACGCCAGCCATACCGGTTGGCTTCGGCGTCCCAGCCCACAGTGCCCAGACCCGGTGCGGGAAACCGGGTCGTCCCGGTACGATCGTCGAGCATGGGATAGATCAGGCACTGGAACGCAAGCGGCACGTCCCCGCTGTCCCGCGCCCGCAGCGCCAGCAGCGCGGCATGACCACCCCCCGCGCTTTCCCCGAAAACCGCGATACGCCCGGGATCGACGCCCAGCGACGCCGCATCGGCATGAAGCCAGCGCAGTGCAGCCCAGGTCTCCGCCAGCGATTCGCGCCAGGTGACCTCGGGCGAAAGCCGATATTCGACCGACACGATGACGCAATCGAGTTCGCCCGCGATGGCGATCAGGCCCGGCAATTCGAGAAGCGCAGAGCCGGTGACAAACCCGCCCCCGTGGGTATGCAGGATGGCGGGGCGCGCAAGAGCGCCCGGTCGTTCATTGATCACATAAACCGTCACCGCCGGACGCCCCGGCCCGACCGGCACGCGCTCCACGCGAACCGGAATCGCCGATCCCTCGGGAATTTTCGCGGTTGCCAATGCTGCACGCAGCATCGGAAGCCGATCCGCCCCCATCGGATGAAAGCCGCGGGTGGCCTCGATCACCTTGATCGCCGCGTCGCGCAATTCGGGCGCGACAGTGGCCAGCGCGGCATCCGCGCCCGCCGCTTCTGCAGAGCCTGCCCACGCGTATCGACCAAGGCCAAGCGCTGCGGCAGAAAGGCCGGCTGCCGCCAACTGCAAGGTATCGCGCCGCCGCAAAAGGGCCATGTCCATCTCCGAAATTATGCAGAACCATCTTGCTCAATCGTTTGTTCAAGAAGCTTATGCAAGCGGAGGATGCATGGCCATGCGCAAAAATCGGCGCGAATGGCGCAGGCGGCCCCGACCTTCCGGACGCGGATCATGACATGGCAGGGAGCCGGGCGCGATAAAGCAGGGACGCCCGCCAGAAGCAGAGCCCCGCCAAGACCGGGGTCACCGCGACAATCAACATCGAATAGCGCACCGCAGCCTCGCCATAGGCCGCCGCCAGCGCATCGTTGAGAATGCCCACGGCGCTCGGCCCGACGACGTTGCCGATAAAGCTCGCGCCGAACAGGATCACCGCGATCGCCAGCGCCCGACGCTGTTCTCCGACGATGTTCATGGTCGCGGCATAGATCGGCCCTTGATGGATCAGCGACATAAAGCTGGTAAGGACAAAGCCGGTGAACCAGATCGCGCGGCTGTCACTCAGCAGAAAGGCGGCTTCGGCAGGCCCCGCCAACGCGCAGGCCAGCGCCGGTATGCCCACGCGCCAGCCGAGCCTGTGGGCCGGCATGCGATCGATCAGCACGCCCCCCGCCAATACGCCCGCCGCGCCGATAAATCCGCGCACCGGCCCCACGACGCCCGCCACCTGGGCCAGCCCCATGTGATGCACCCGCGCAAAGAAAGTCGGCGTCCATGCCCCTGCGGCCCAGACATTGGCGCCCATCAGCGTGACGCCGACAAAGATCCAGAAAAAGCAGCGATCGCGCATCAGATCGGCGATTTCGCGCAAGATCGCCAACGCCGAGATGGGTTCGCGCACTTTGATCGGGGTCTTGCGGACAGGCTCGCGCACGGTGGCCAGAAACAGCAGCGCGACCGCCGCCCCCGGCGCGCCCATGGCGATGAACATCGCGCGCCAGCCGTGATGCTGCGCCACCCAGCCGGCAATCGGAAAGAACACGATGAACGCGATCGAATTGGCTGTCCCGAAAATCGCCATGGCAAGCGGGCGGCGCTGGGGATGGAACAAGTCTGCGATGATCGAGTTCGATGGCGGCATGGCGCATGCTTCGCCCGCGCCCATCAGGAAACGCGCCGTCGCCAATTGCCAGATCGAGCCGACAAAGCCGGTCAGCAGCGTCATCACGCTCCAGAATGCCAGCCCCGCCGCCACGATGTTGCGCCGGTTGGCGCGGTCGGCCAGCCAGGCGATCGGCACGCCCAGCAACGAATAGAGCAAGACAAAGGCAAGACCCGTCACCAGCCCGAGCACGGTATCGGACGAGCCGAACTCGCGCTTGACCAGCGGCAAGGCGAGACCGAGCAGCGCGCGATCGAGATAGTTGAACACAGAGATCAGCGTGAGCAGGGCCAGCGGCCAACTGGCCCCCCAAGACCAGCGCGCGCCGTTCGCTTCGCCATTCGCTTCGATTCCGTCATTCATGGCATCGCCATCCCCTCTTGCCGTGTCAGGGCGTGATCGCGGTCGATGAAATTCGCGCGTTCGGCCAGCAACGGATCGGCGCGCGGCGGCAATTCCGAGCGCAGCCACAGCCGGAACAGCAGGCGGCGCTGCGCCGCGCTGTCGACGAAGGCTGTGCGCCCGTGCAGCCATGACCAATTGTGCCAGAACACAATATCACCGGCCTGCGCCATGAAGCGCGCCTCTTGCGCCATTCGCTCGGCCTCCAGCGTCAGCACGGCCAGCGCGTCGGCCAGGGCGGGCGGCACCTCTTCGCCGCGCGTCAACGCCGCCTGCCGCATAAAATAGCCGTTCCAGGCGCATTGCACGCCGCGCCCGGCAGCCGCCGGAAAGAACACCGGCACTTTGCGCGTACTGATCCGCCGGGCCGAACGCAGAACCGGATTGGTGCCCCAGTAATAGCCTTCGTGCAGCGCGGGCAGATGCTGCGGGGCCTCGCGCCGGATCGCCTGATAGAGTGCCGGGGCGGAAATCAGGAAGCTCTCGCCCCCGGCGACGGCGGGACGACAGCAGCCGAGCGCGAGAATATCGTGCAAATCGGTATGGGCGCGCAATTCGCTGTCCGAATGGGTGCCGCGCGCCTGCGCCTCGCCCGGGACTGCCTCTACCCGGGCGATGCATTCGCCCGCCGGAGACTGGATCGATGCCGCGCCCAGCCATCTGCCGATGCTGGCCACGATCACGGCAAACGCGGCTTCTCCCAGCGCCGATGCATCCAGTCCTCTCAGGACCACGGCGCCCGGCCCTCGCGCAAAATTCACCCGCAATTCCTCGCGCAATCCGGCCAGCGCCCCGTCCCGCCCATGCGCCAGGGCCGCCGCCTCGCCAGCGGTCAGATGGCGGATGGGCGGGCATGGCGCGCCCGGAGGCGGAGCGTCCGTCACAACCGCGAAGCCCGCGTCTCTTTGCCGGTGATGAATTCGATCAGCGCGGGCTGTCCTGCCTGTGTGGCGGCGATCCCGCGGCGGATGGCGGCGGCGATGGCGTCGGGCGCGGTGACCCTTTCGCCATAGCCGCCAAGCGCGCGGGCGAATTCGGCATAGTTGCCGGAAATATCGGTGGCGCGAAACCGTTCGGTGGCCACCGGCATCTGGTCCAGCTCGATGGCCATGGCCGAATTGTTGAGCAGGATCGAAAGGATCGGCAGCCGCTCGCGCACGGCGGTTTCGAAATCCATGCCGGTAAAGCCGATCGCCGCATCGCCCCAGACATTGATGCACAATTTGTCGGGACAGGCGAGCTTGGCCCCCAGCGCCAGACCCAGCCCATAGCCAAGCTGCGTCGTCTTGCCCCAGCCGATGTAGGACAGCGGCGCGGTGGATTTCCAGAACGGCGTCAACTGGTCGCGCGGCGATCCGGCGTCATGGGTGATGATCGTCTCGGCTTTGTTCACCGCGCGCTGAAGCTCCCACAGCACGCGATAGGGGCTGAGCGGCGCGTCCCGACTTTCCAGCAAGGGGAGCCATTGCGCCAGCCATGCCTGCTCTATCTCATGAATTTCGGCGATCGCCGCCGAAGGATCGCGTGGCGCGCAAAGCCGATCGCGCACAGCCCCCACCAGCATCGTCAGCGTCAGCCCGGCATCGCCCGCGAGAGCCATTTCGCAACGCACACCCTTGTTGATGTCCGCCGGATCGAGCGTGGCATGGATGATCGGCACATGGCCGGGCATGGCCACGCCGAACGCCGTTTCCCCAAACGAACAGCCGATGCCGAAGATGAGATCGGCCCTGTCGAGGAAATGGCGCAATTGCCCCGGTATCGCCGCCCCGCCCGATCCGAGCGCAAGCGGGTGGGTCTCGTCAAAGCTGCTTTTGCCTTCGAGGCTGGTCGACACCGGCGCGGCGAGCAGGTCCGCCAATTCGCGCAATGGTGCATAGGCATTGGCCCAATGCACCCCCTGCCCGGCATGGATCACCAGCCGTTTGGCCGCGACCAGCCGGTCGGCCACTTGCGCCACCTGCTCCGGGTCGGGCCCATAGCGCACGCGCACCACCGGCGTATAATCGAGCGGCTCGGGCACATCGTCGCCCAGCACGTCCCAGGGCATTTCCACCAGCGCCGGGCGCGGCCGACCATTGCGCAGCGCATTGAACGCGCGACGCAAAATGGCAGGTGTGTCTTCGGCACGCAGGATCGGCTCGGCAGTCTTGGTGATGTCGCGCATCGAACGGCACGCGTTGTAATTGTCGGGCACATGGGCAATGCGCCGGGCATAGCCTTGCGGCAGCACCAGCACCGGCACACTTTCCGAATAGGCCTGCGCCACGCCGCCATAGGCGTTTTCGGTGCCCGGCCCGTGCTGCATGGCAAACACGCCCATTTTTTGCCCCCGCGTCATGCGCGAATAGGCATCGGCCATATGCAGCCCGGTGCGTTCCTGCCGAACGATGATGGTGCGAATGCCCGCAGTGGCCGCCGCTTCGAGCACGGCATTGCGCGGATAGCCGAAAAGGACATCCACGCCCTCGCGCTTCAGGATCTGCGCAATGGCAGCGCCGACTTTCATGGCCATTTCCCCTGCCCGCTCAGCGCGCGGTCAGATCGGCAACGCCCAGCGGACGCTCGCCGATCACCGTGGTGCGGATCAAATGGCGGCGCTCGTTCTTGAAATCATGCACCCCGCGATGCAGCGTAAAGCGGTTGTCCCACACGATCAGCGTGTTTTTGCGCCATTTCACGCGGCAATGGTAATGCAGATGCTGCGCCAGCCCTTGCAGATAAGTCAGCAAGGCGCGGCTCTCTTCCTCGCTCCAGCCGACAAAGCGCTGAAAATAGGCGCTCGTCGCAAACAGCGAGCGACGCCCGGTTTCGGGATGGACCCGCACTGCCGGATGGATGCTTTCGAGCTGGTCCTCGGTAAAATCGTGGCTTTCGCGCAAGCGCAGCCGCTTGTCGGGCGGCAGCTTCTCGTTCCTGGACCAGATCTCCTTGCCCGAATAGACCACCTGCAACGTATCGATCACCGCCTTCAGCCCGTCGGACAAATGTTCGTACACGAGACAGGCGTTGGAAAAGGCCGTGTCGCCGCCCCACTGCGGACAATCGAGAGCGCGCATGACGATCGCCTTGGGCGGCTGCGCCAGAAACGGGCTGTCGGTGTGAAAATGTTCAAAGCTGGGCACGACATTGACCGCCTCCCAGGCCTCGCGCCGCACTTCCTGCATCAGGCGGTCGCCGCCATAGGTCGGCGCCTGCGGCAATTCTGTCAGTTCGCCGAAATGGCGGGAAAAGGTCTTGTGCTGTTCGGGCGTCAGATCCTGATCGCGAAAGACGATGACCAGGAACTGTTCGAACGCGAGCATGATCTCGGCGAGCACGTCCGGCTGCAGCGGCTCGCGCAGATCGACCCCGCCGATCTCGCAACCGCAAGCGCCGCTGAGCGGCTCGACAGTGATCTTGCGGAATTGCGGCATCGGCAGTCCGGCGGCGATCGGTGGGCCAACCTCGTGCGACTGATGAATCTGCGTTGCCATGACACATGCTCCTGAAAAAAGCGGGGCCCACGGGGCGGACAAGGAAGACTGACGAGCAGCCCTTTCCCGATGATTGCATTCAGGAAAGGGCTGCCGGAGTTCGGTCAGAACCGACGCTTGAGCGAAACCGCCCAGGTACGCGGTTCGGCCGGTGTTCCCTGAACCGAGTTGGTCGAGCCGCGATTGTCGAAAATATCGGTGTAATAAAGCTTGTTGGTCAGGTTGCGGACTTCGAACGCCACTTCCCAGTCCTTGTCCCCGCTGCGGAAAGTCAGCCGCGCGTTGACCAGCGTGTACCCCTGCACCTCGCCAAAGATGTCCTTGCCCCCGGTGGCGGCATCGACATTGTTGGCATTGCGGTTGAAGCTGTCGATATGGGAAACATCGATGCGCGGAGTCAGGCTGCCGATGCTGCCGAGCGCCAGATCGTACTGGATCCCCACATTCCACTGCCAGGGCGAAATGTACTGCCCCTTGTCTTCCGGTCCGATCCCCGAAGACGCCGCAGCGGCACTGACCGAATCGTATTTGAAATTGAGATAGGCCAGCGACCCTTCGATCGACAGCCCGGCAACCGGGTGCAATTGCGCCTCTGCCTCGAACCCCTTGATCGTGGCATTGCCGGCGTTGATCGGCATCGAACAGGGCGCCGCGGGAACACCGGGCAGCGGGCAACTTGCCACGGTAACCAGAATGTCGGTGTATTTGTTGACAAAGCCGGAAAGGTTAAGCCGCAATTTGCGGTCGAACAGGTCGTTTTTCAGACCCACTTCGTATGCTTTGAGCTTTTCCGGATTGTACGGCAGCGCCTGGGCCGGAAAGAACGGACGCGGATTGATGCCGCCGCCACGAAAACCGGTCGAGACTTGCGCGTATCCCATGACTTCGTCGGAGAAGCGATATTGCAGGCCCGCACGATAATCGAGCCGCGAACCCGAATAACCGCCCACCAACCCGTTGAGCGCCGCAAGCGAGGGCGGCACCGCGCCCCCGGTCGAAGACCCCGGCACGCCGAAACGGCCATAAACGAATGTCTTTGATTGATCGGTGTAGCGCAAACCGCCGATCACCGTCAGATTCCTGATCGGGCTGATATCGGCATTGGCGAAAAGCGCCTTGTTGGTGGCCGGAATCGAATCGTCTTCGAGAAAGCTGAGCGTGGTCAGTTCGATCCGCGCCTGATAGCGGCTGCGCTTGTGGAAATAATACCCGCCGACAGTCAGATTGGCCAGATCGCCGAATTTGGCGGACAGCCGAAGCTCTTCGCTGAACTGCTTGTTGTAGATCGTGTTCGCCTGCAGCGACGGATTGAGCGGCGAGCCGTCGCCGGTGGAATACGTGCCGTCGAACTCGCGATAGGCCGTGATCGACGTCAGCTTGAGATTGTCCGTCAGCGTGGCGTTGACAGTCCCCGAAATGCCCCAGGTGTTGAGCGCAGCCTTGAGCGGGGCCTGCCATGGAGCCGAACCGTCGCGCGGCGCGGTATCGGCATAGTTTTCATAGTTGATGTAGGGGCTTTTGCTGAACGTGTCCTGCGCAAAGGCGCCAAACGGCGAATAGCTGATGAACTGCGATCCGGTCGCGGTGCCATAGACATTTCCATTGAGCGTATAGGCCGCAGAAGCAGGCGTCGCGACACCGGTCAGCATCGTGCCGGGATTGGCCGCGCGCCCGACATAAAGCAGCGTCGACGGAGTAGGCTCGCTGTTGTCACGGGTCACATCGGCGGCAATGTCGGCGGTCAGGAACGGCGCCGGAGTCCACCGCACGGCGGCACGTGCCGCGACATAGTCCTTGCCGCCCTCGGTGCCCAGCTTGCAGCCCGTTCCGGTAACCATGCTGGGCACCGTGCTGCCCGGATGGGTGCAGGCATAATCATAGCGCGTGACATAGCCGTCCTTGTGAACCGCGGCGGCCGTCAGGCGCATATAGAGGGTGTCGGGCACGATGGTAAAATTCGACCCGCCGCGCAGTTCGACGCGGTTATAGCTGCCATAGGTGGAGGACAGATAGGCGTCGGGCGTTCCGTCGGGCTTTTTCGAATAGAGCTTGATAGAGCCCCCGATCGAATTCTGCCCTGCCAATGTCCCTTGCGGGCCGCGCAGGATTTCCACCCGATCAAGATCGACCAGGTTCAGCAGCGAGCCGTGCATCGTCGGCAGATAGACATCGTCTATATAGAGACCAACGCCCGGTTCGAGCCCGAAATTGGTATCCCGCTGACCAACGCCCCGGATATAGGCCACCACCGCCGGGCCGAAGCTGGCGGCTGCCGGGCGCAGTGTCACGTTCGGCGCGCTGCCGGCCAGATCGGCCAGATTGGTCGAACCGCGCTGTTCGATCGTCGCCGCATTGACGGCGGTGATGGCGATGGGAACATCTTGCAGTTTTTGACCGCGGAACTGCGCAGTGACCACGATTTCGGCTATGCTCGGCGAAGTTTCGGCCTTGTTTGCCGGAGCGTCTTCGGCCCGAGCCGCGTTCGCCGCAAACGTCCCGATGGCAACCGCCATCACGCAGACGCGAGCAAGCACTCGCCCCTTTGAGTGTACCATCGTCCCCTCTCCCATCGACCTGGTATTTCTATTCCAGGCTCTGCGGTCATCATGATGTTGATTAATCAACTGTCAAGGCGATTCCATTCCGATGGGTGACAATTCCGTATAATGGAATTGGTCAGGAGCCGAGGCGCCCTCGCTCGCCCCCTGCGAGCCGCCCCAATTCGCGCGCCGCCTGACACACCGCCAAGGCCAGATCATCCTCGACGTGCAGTTGATAGCGCTTGGACGGCATGGTCACGCCGATGCAGCCCAGAACTTCGTCCTCCCGCCCGAAAACCGGCGCGGCCATCCCGGCGATCTCGATCGCGGGTTCGTAAAAGCGGGAAAATCCATCGGCCCGAACTTGCGCCAATTCCTGTTCGATGGTCGCGCGCGGATCCCGTGGACGACCGGTCAGCGGCCCGATCCCGGTCTCGCGGATCACCGCTTCGACCTCTCCGGGCGAGAGATGCGCCAGAATCGCGCGGCCCAGCGACCCCCATGGCAGCTCGATTTCGCCCCCTTTTTCCACGGCAAAGCGCAAAGGGTGCGGCGTCACCACCACATCGGCGATCGTGGCGCGATGTTCGATCGGGTTGTAGGCGCATAGCACGGCCGTTTCCCGCCATTGCGCCATCAGCGCTTCGAGCAAAGGCCGTGCCGCGCGAACCAGATCAAAGCGTGCCACCAATTGCGATGCCATCAGATAGAACGCCCGCCCCGGTCGATAGCTTTGCATCGCCGCGCGCTCGACCAGCCCCGATCGCACCAGCGCCTGCAACAAACGGTGTACCGAACTGGCAGGCAGGCGAGCCTGCCCGGCCAGTTCGCTCAAAGTGAAACGCTCCGGCCCTTCCGCCACGAGTTTGAGCAGATAGGCCAATCTGTCCGCCGCCCCTTTTGGCGCCTGCCTCATATCCCGCTCCCGAATTTAGTTGATTTATCAACTTAAGCTGCGGATGATGCCTGCCAAGACAAAACATGAGAGGACTCGCCGATGCCGCTGGCCACGATGCTGGACGACTATGTCGCCGCCTTCAACCGTGGCGACGATGACGGCTATGGCCGCTGCTACGCCCCCGATGTCGTGCTGCGCAATGGCGGCGGCACGGTTCTGCACGGGCGCGAAGCTGTGCTGGCCTACTATCGCCACATACGCGGCACGCTGCATCGGGTGCTGCGCATACGCGGCGTGGTCGAGGGGGAGGCCGCGCTGGCGGCTGCACTGGCCTCGGTGTTCACCGCGCTGGCCGACGGCATCGACCTCGCCGGTACGACGCTGGGCAAGGGCGATCAGGTCGAGATCGAGAGCATCGCCCTTTACGAGCTGCGCGACGGTCTGTTCGCCCGGATCGAAGCCACAACGCTGACGCGGCGCATCATCCGTCAAGGTGTTGCCGAATGACGACCTCGGCCATCCTCCGCCCGCGCCTGCTGGTGGCTGCACTGTTGGCGACCTGCACGCTCAATTTTGCCGACCGCGCAGTGTTCTCGGCTCTGGCGCAAACCATCAAGGCCGATCTCGGGCTGACCGATCTTCAACTCGGCCTGTTGCAGGGTCTGGTCTTTGCCTTGCTCTATGCACTGGCAGGTCTGCCGATCGGGCTGCTGGCGGAACGTTGGCCGCGCAAGCGGATCATCGCCATCTGCACGATGATCTGGTCCGCCGCCACCGCCGCCACCGGCTTTGCAGGCGGCTTTCTCGGACTGGCGGCAGCGCGCCTGACGGTCGGCATGGGCGAAGCGGGCTTTGTGCCTCCTGCCGCGTCGCTGGTGGCCGATATCGTGCCACGTGAAAAGCGCGCCTCGACGTTCGCGCTCGTCATGCTGGGCAGCCCGCTCGGCGCATTCGCAGGCGCCACGCTCGCCGGGCTTATCGCCGGGGCCTGGCATTGGCGCATGGTCTTTCCGCTGTTCGCCCTGCCCGGCTTCATCATGGCGGCGATCCTGCTGTTTGTCGTTGATGAACCTGCGCGCGGGACATTCGACCAGCCCGAAGCAAAAGCCGAGGCCCCGCCGTTCCGCGAATTTCTGCGCACGGTGCTGAGCAATCCCCCGCTGCTGTGGGTGATTGCAGGGGGCGGCCTGGCGGGTTTCGGCATGACCGCGATCTCGCAGTTCCTGGCGATTTTTCTCGCCCGCGCCCACCATCTGGACGTGCGCGCGGCAGCCGCGTCTTTCGGCATGATTTCGGGTCTGTCGATCACGTTCGGCCTGCTGGTGGGCAGCTTTGGCACCGACCGGCTGGCCCGGCACGATGCGCGCTGGCCGGCCTGGGGTGCGGCGATCGGCCTGGTGCTGGCGCCGCCGCTTTACTGGTTCGCGTTTCATGCCGCAGCGCTTGGCACAGCCTTTGCGCTGCTCTTGGCCGCAGGCGGCTTTCTGCTGATGTTTTATGGCCCCACCACGGGCATGATCCAGAACCTGTTGCCCACCCGCATGCGCGCCAGCGGCGTCGCGCTTTATACGCTGCTTTACACGCTGCTGGGCTCGGGACTGGGGCCGGTCTTCGTCGGCTTCCTGTCCGACCGCTTCGCCCGGCTTGCCTTTGTCGGCAACTATGCGACGGCGTGCCCCGCCGGTCTTCCCGCCAAGGGCGCGACCGAAGCGCTGGCAGCGGCATGCCGCCAGGCCTCGGCCAGCGGTATCCGGTCGGCCCTGTCGATGGCGGTGCTCGTGTTTTTCGTTTCGGCGCTGTGCTTTCTTGCCGCAGGGCCAGGGCTCAAACGCGCCGCTCAGACCAGAGCGTAATAGCGAAAGAGCGTGCGGTCCGGGTCCGTCCGTCGCTCTCCCCCGCCGACGATCACCGTGCGGGTCAGCCAGTCATGCGGGCCTGCCGGAACGCGAAAATAGGGCGTCAGCTTGAAATAGGACGGTTGCGGCGCGCCCGCAGCGGGCCGCACCAGATAGCCCAGATTGCGGATATAGATCATCGTGCCGTCGCTCGCCTGAAGAAGGTAATGGGCACAAAGTTCGATCGTGCCGTCCGCACGCACCGTGGCGTAATCCGCGCCCGAATGCGGCACCACGCTGCCGGTCAGCCGCGGCCCGCTGATCGTGCCGCCGGTGGCAGGGGTATAGCCCTGATGCCCGCCACCGGGCAGCGGCCCGAATATCGCGCGATCCGGGCCGAACAGGACCTCGATGTCGAAGACATGCTCCAGACCGCAATCGGCCGAAGTGGGGACAAGCGTCATGGCATTTCCTCCAGCGGAACGAACGGCAGCAGCAGACTCGAATCATGATCCCCGCCACAGCGCAGGATATGCGTGCCCGCATTGCGGGTCTCCTCGTGGAGGGCAAAGGGCAGATTGACGCCCTCTTCCTTGCGATAGATGTCCGCCCCCGCCACGACCAGCCGCAACGTCTCGCCCGCAGCAAAGCGCACCGAGAAAGGCCAGATCTCGATATCTACCGCCACGCATTGCCCCGGAGCCAGCCGATCTTCGGCGCGGTGGGGATGCACCGGCCGCTCCGGCGTCGAAAGCACGGGATCGAGCGCGCGATGGCTCACCCTTTGCCAGCCCAGGGCAATCGGGCCGTTTTCATAAAAGGCGTAAAAGGTGAAGCCCACCTCGTGCCCCTGCGCATCCAGTTTCTGCAAGGCGATGAAAAGATCGGCATCGTCGCTGCCTTGCGCCTCGACCCACAGGCGCAACGACGCGTGCCCGGTGATTTCGGCCGGAGCGGCAAATGTGTGATCGAACTGCGCCGCCCCTTCGCGCGCCGCATAGCGCGCCTCGCTGTTCGCGACGGGCGCCTCGGCCAAAGCTGTTTGTGCAGGATCGAGATAAAGCCGCCGGTATTGCGTGCGTGCCGGCGGCCATTCATGCTCGGCGCGCTCGTGCGCCACCCCATGCGCCTCGCGCACCTCGATGCGCACTTTGGGCCAGGCGGCCAGCGCTGTCGGGCGGTCGAACAGATAATGGTCGAAGAAAGTCGCCTGCCGCTCGCGGCTTTCGGGCCGATAGTAATGCGCCCATTTTTTGGCCCCATGCACGTCGAGCCATTTTTCGCGGCTGGACATGCGGCGCCAGGCCTCGATCGTGCCGCGCAGATGGAGCCCCTGATCCGACCAGCTTGCGACCACATAGGCGGGCTGGGTAATGCCTTCGAGATCGAGCGCCTTGGATTCCCAGAATGCGTCGAACAGCGGATGCGCCTTGACGTTTTCCCAGGTGTTTTCGGTCTGCCCCAGCGAAAAGCGGATATTGTCCGAGGCACGCGGCAGAAACCCGGTTTCAGGAATGCCGCCATGATAGGCAAATTCGCGATACCAGTCGGAAAAGCCTTCCCACGGGTTGAGTGCGGCGAGCGCGGGTGGACGCAGCGGCGCCACCAGATACTGGATCGCGGCAAGATAGGACACGCCGGTCATCCCCACCCGCCCGTTGCACCATGGCCGCGATGCCAGCCAGTCTATGGCATCGGCGCAATCGAGCGCCTCTTGTATGCCATTATGGTGAAAATCCCCGCCCGACAGCCACGCTCCGCGCGGATCGACCACTGCGACGCCGACCCCGCGCATCGCCCAGAACACGGGATCGGGCGCCTCGAAAGCGGTAAGGTCGGAAAGCCAGGCCGGATCGACCCCCGAACGCGGCCAGAACACCTGATTGGTCAGCGCGTGTTTGCCGTATGGCCCCCATGCCAACAGTATCGGCACCCCCGAAACCGTGCCTTCGGGCCGGTAGAGATCGGCGAAAATCTCCACCCCGTCGCGCAAGGCGATGCGGCAATTGCGCTCGATGGTCAGCCCGCGCTCGTTGCTGCGGACATAGTCCGGCGGCGGCAGAGGCGGCTTGTGCGTCGCGCTGTGGGGATCGACCCCGGGCCGCATCAGCCACGGGAAAGTCCCGCTCGCCGCCGCCCCGCCGCTCATAGCACGACGAAATAGTGAATGCGGTTGGCGTTGGGCACTTTTTC
The DNA here is from genome assembly GCF_001519055.1 of Novosphingobium sp. Fuku2-ISO-50. Taxonomy (GTDB): domain Bacteria; phylum Pseudomonadota; class Alphaproteobacteria; order Sphingomonadales; family Sphingomonadaceae; genus Novosphingobium. The sequence goes on from NZ_KQ954290.1 coordinate 52,398, forward strand.
CGCGACGCCGACAAAGACATGCTGGCTCATCCACGCATGCGGACCTTCGGGCGCATCGAACCGCGGGGTGACGCGCATGTAATATTCGTCGAACGAGACGGGTTCGTTGCGTCGCATCTTTTCGGCGATTTCCGGGCTGCGCGCCCAGCGAAAACCGGTGTTCTGCAAATAGATGATCGCCCCGTCATCGGCTTCGAGGAGATAGCGCGCGTCGAAATCGATCACCCCGCCCGGCCGCGTCAGCGGATAGTCGCCACCCGACATCGGCACCACGCGACCATTGAGCCTTGGCCCTTCGATCACCCCCTCGGCGGCGAAGATGGCCGCGCGCATATCGCCACGCGCAGCCGGTTTGATCCAATAGGGCCGCGACAAGGCGATGGAGATGGTAAAGGCGTGTTCCAGCTTCGGCAGGAAAGGATGGGGCTCGGTCATGGCCATGTCATGAATGCCCAGTGTTGATCCGTCAACACATATCTCGTTGCATTTCCGTCGCCGCTTTGGCAGCCCCCGGCGATGGCATTACCACCCACGTGGAATCTTTTCGGTGGCGACCATATTCCCCACCGTCTCCTGCTGCTTGCACGCATGCTCGACCGCGAAACCGCGCGCATGCTTCAGCACGAATTTGCGCTGACCGTTGCCGAATGGCGGGTTCTGGCCTTTTTGAACTCGGTCGGCCCGTCGAGCGCGGCCGACATCGGCGCGGCCTTTGAATCCGACCGCGCCGAAGTCAGCCGCGCCGTCGCCCGGCTGACCGATGGCGGATTGATCGTCCGCGCCCCGGATACCGCCAATCGCAAAAAGATGATCCTGTCACCCACTCCGGCGGGCACAGCGATTTTTGCCGAGGCGCGCCAGGCACGCCAACGCTATTTCCAGGCCATCCTTCAGGATCTTTCGCCCGAAGAGCGGGGCGTCTTCAACGCGTCGCTGCACAAGATCGCCGAACGTGTCGCGCTGTTCCGCGACAAGCCGGACACACTGCCGCAATAGCGGTCAGACCATCGGCGGCTCGCCCATCCGCACCAGATCGGCCAGCGTCTGCGTTACCGGTGCGGCAACGCCCGCTGCGACGGCCAGCCGGCCAATGGCGCCGTTGATCGCCTCGATCTCCGTCCGCCGCCCGGCAAGGCGGTCCTGCAGCATCGACGCCTTGTGCCCGCGATGATGCGCCAGCGCATGGTCGATCCGCGCGGCGATCCGCGCGACATCAAGGTCAATTCCCTGTGCCGCGGCAGTGGCCGCCGTCTCGGCCACCACAGCCATGGCAATCCGGCGCCCCGGCGGGCAATCCAGCCCACCCACGGCAAGGCCGGTCATCGTCGCCAGCGCATTGAGCGCGGCGTTGAAGGCAACCTTTTCCCAAACCGCCGCGCGCACATCGGCATCGGCCACCGCCGCCAGTCCCGCGCCGGTCAACAGCGCGGCCAAGGCCCCCGCTTCATCTTGCGCGGCGGGGCAATATCCGCCCAGCTTGATTTGCCCCGCGCCATGCGAGACCACGCGATTGGGCCCTTCCAGATCGGCGGGCAAATCGGTCACGCCCCATAGCGTGCGTTCGGGGCCAAACACGTCGGCCAGCGCCTCGACATTGCCCAGCCCGTTCTGCAGCGTCAGCGCAAGACAATGGCCGTCGGCCAGATGTGCCACCGAGCGCGCAGCGGCGGCGCTATGGATCGCCTTGGTAAACAGCATCACCAGATCGACCGCGCCGGTCACCTGTTCGGCGCGCGCCGCCTTCACGCGCGCACGATGCTCGCCGGCATCGTCGCGCAAGACGACGCCCTGCTCCGCGATCAGCGCCAGACGTGCGGCATCGACGTCGACCATGACGATTTCGTTTCCGCCCAGTGCCAGCCGCGCCGCAAACAGACAGCCCATCGCCCCCGCCCCGACCATGACAATACGCATCAGCCACTCCCCTCGCCCGCACCCGTGCGTGGCACATGCGCGCGAGTATCCCGGGCAGAGCGCGCGGCGGTCAAGCCCATCCCCCGGGCACCAGCGGCAGATAGCGCAGAAAGCGCCGCGCCGCGTCCGGCAGCAGCCCGGTGCGGCGGCGGTAGAGGAAAAACCGCCTTTCGCGGACGAACTGCGGCGCAGCGACCAGCATCACGGCTTGCTGCGCCAGATGTGCGGCAAGCAACGGCTCGGGCAGCCAGCCGAGCAGGCTGCTGTGCGCGACCAGCGCGATCATGGCCTCGACCGATGCGCTTTCCGCCACGATCCGCGCCGGTTCCAGCCCCAAGGTCTGCACCAAAGCTGAAAATTGACGGCGCGGCGTGGCATCGGCTGGGGGCATGACCCAGCCTTCGGCCATGAGCATGGTGGCATCGACCATCCCTTCACCAAGACGCGGATGCCCCTTCGCACAAAACACCGAAAAGCGGTCGGCATAGTCGCAAAGGCCGATCAATTCGACTTCGGCACTGTCGAGCGCGCCCGCCGTTATCGCCAGATCGATCTGGCGCCGCAGCAGACCATCAAGCAGGTCGCCGTCGACCGCCTCCAGCAGTTCGAGACGCAACTGCGGATTGTCCTCCAACATGCGCCCCGCACTCGGCGCGACCAGCGCGCGCATCACCGCCGCCACCGCGCCAATCCGGACCGCGCCCCGGCGCAGACCGACCAGCGCGTCGAGTTCATCACGCGCCGCCTGCATTTCAAACGCCAGCAGGCGCGCGTGGAGCAACAGCACTTCGCCCGCGTGGGTCAGCACCATGCCCTTGCTCTCACGATCAAACAGGCGATGGCCGAGTTGCCGCTCCATCGCCTGCAACACGCGGCTGAGCGAGGGTTGGGTCAGATTGACCACGTGCGCGGCGCGGCCAAGGCTGCCGGTATCGGCAATCGCGAGAAAGGCGCGAAGGTGGCGTTCATCAAAACTCATGCAGTATGCGTATGGGTTTTACGCGAATTTGCAATTGCTTCTATTGCCCAAATCGCCCAGCCTGACGCCGCGAAAAATGGGCAGTCGGCCAATCAGAGCCAAACGCCCCGCAGGAGAGACGATGCCCGAAAGCCCTGCCATCGGCGCGACTGCCGCTTGCCCCTCGACCGTGCGCGATGTCACAATCGACTTGCTGCGCGCGGCGGGCATGACGACGATCTTCGGCAACCCCGGCTCGACCGAACTGCCGATGTTTCGCGATTTTCCCGATGATTTCCGGTATATTCTGGGTCTGCAGGAAAGCGTTGCCGTAGCCATGGCCGACGGCTTTGCGACGGCCACGCGCAAGGCTGCATTGATCAATCTGCACAGCTCCGCGGGCGTCGGCCATGCTCTGGGCGCGGTGTTCACCGCATTCAGGAACCAGACCCCGCTGGTGATCACCGCAGGCCAGCAGGCGCGCTCGATCCTGCCCTACGAACCATTCCTCTTTGCCGAACGGCCAAGCGAATTTCCGCGCCCCTTTGTCAAATGGGCCGTCGAACCGGCCCGCGCACAAGATGTGCCCGCAGCGATCGCCCGCGCCTATGCCGTGGCGATGGAGCCGCCCTGTGGACCGACGTTCGTCTCCGTGCCCGTCGACGATTGGGATCAGCCGTGCGCCCCGCTGACCTTGCGGCCCATTTCGGCCACGCGCCACCCCGACCCTGCCGCGCTGGCCCAGTGTGCGCAAAGCCTGGCGCGGGCTCGCCGCCCGGCCATCGCCGTTGCCGCGGGCGTTGCGCGCGATTGCGCGTGGGATCTGGTTGTCGCCCTGGCCGAGCGGCACGGCGCCAGCGTCTATGTCGCCCCCATGGCATCGCGCGCCGGATTTCCCGAGGACCATCCGCTGTTCGCCGGTTTCCTCGCCGCCTCGCGCGAGGCGATTGTTGCAAGCCTTGCCCCGCATGACGTCGTGCTGGCGCTGGGCGGGCCGATGAACCTCTATCATGTCGAGGGCCACGGCCCGCATCTGCCCGACGGGTGCGAGGCGTGGCTGATCGGCGACAACCACACCCACGCCGCATGGGCCCCGCAAGGCCGGGCCATTGTCGCCAGTTGCGATGTGGCGATCGCGGGGCTGCTGGCAGGGCCGGACCCGGTGGCGCGCGCATGGCCCGCGCCGCGCATCGTTGCGCCGGTAGCGGGCGATGTCATGACCGATGCCCTTGTCGTGTCCCGTCTGGCGGCATTGCGCGCGCCCGGTTCGATACTCGTCGAGGAAGCCCCCTCGACCCGTGGTCCGATGCACGACCATCTGCCGATCCTGCGACCCGACACGTTCTACACAACGGCGAGCGGCGGTCTCGGCTTTGCCCTGCCCGCCGCTGTCGGCATCGCGCTGGCGCGGCCGGGGGAGAAAGTCATCGCCCTGCTTGGCGACGGGTCGAGCATGTATGCCATCCAGGGCCTGTTTTCCGCCGCCGCGCTGGGCCTGCCGATCAGCTTTATCATCATCCGCAACGGCCGTTACGAGGCGCTGCACAGTTTCGGCCGCCATTTCGGGCTGCAACAGCCGGTGGGGACCGAATTGCCCGTTCTCGACTTCTGCGCCCTGGCTGCGGGACACGGCGTTCCGGCGCGGCGGGCAGACGATGCCGCAACTCTCGAAGAGGCTTTGTGCTGGTCGCTCGCCGCCGACGGGCCGACTCTGGTCGAGGCAGTGGTGGCATGAGCGAAGGCACGGACAGGACGATACCCATGCGCATCAGCGACTTTATCGACGATCGCCCCGCAGAGGGCATTTTTCGCGTCCATCGCAAAGTGTTCACCGATCCGGCCATCTTCGAAATGGAAATGCGCCACTTGTTCGAAGGCGGCTGGATTTTTCTCGGCCTTGCCGCGCAAGCGCCCGAACCGCACGACTATTTCACCACGTATGCCGGTCGCGTGCCCATCCTTGTCCAGTGCGACGGCGAAGGGGTGCGGCGAGCCTTCGTCAATTCCTGTCCGCACAAAGGCGCGCGCCTCGCCCAGCGCCGTTGCGGCAACGCCCGCATGCATGTCTGCCCCTATCACAGCTGGAGCTTTGATTCCTCCGGCCGCAATCGCGCGATCAAGTGGAAGGCAGCGGGCGCCTATGCCCCCGCCTTCGATTCCGACAGCCATGATCTTGCACCGATCGCCCGCTTCGACGAATATCGCGGCTTTCTGTTCGGCAGCCTCGCCGCCGATGTCCCCGATCTGGCCGACTATCTGGGCGAAGCGCGCAAGCTGCTCGACCTGGTCGCCGATCAGAGCGAAGAAGGGCTCGAACTGGTCCCGGGCCAGGTCACTTTCACGTTTCGCGCCAATTGGAAACTCCAGCTCGAAAACTGCTCGGACGCCTATCACTTTACCTCGGCACACCCGTCCTACATCCGCATTCTCGAACGGCGCCAGCAGGAAGCCTGCGACGATGTTGTCGCCTCGGTGTTCGAAAACAGCGATTATTGGAAAGAGGAAACCAAGGGCATCGGCGGCGGCAGTTTCAGCTTTGCCAACGGCCACGTGCTCAACTGGGGCGTCTTCGGAGTGACCCCTGCGCTGCCGCTGTACGAGCGCGCGCAGGATCTTGCCGACCGCCATGGCGAGGGCAAGCGCGACTGGATGTTCAACATGCGCAACCTCACCATCTTTCCCAATCTGCAAGTGGCCGAAAACGCGTCGAGCCAGTTGCGCATCCTGCGCCCGCTCGCCCCCGATCTGACCGAGATGCAGACATGGTGCATCGCGCCCAAGGGCGAAAGCGCCGCTGCACGCCGCCAGCGCATTCGCCAATATGAGGATTTCTTCAACCCCACCGGCATGGCCACGCCCGACGATACGGTCAGCTATGAAAACTGCCAGATCGGCTTTGCCGGCCTCGTCAATCCGTGGTTGCAAGGCTATGCCCGGGGGATTGCGGCCAGTGTGGCAGGGGGCAACCGCTTTGGCGACAAGATCGCGCTGAAACCGGCGCGCAGCGTTCTGGCCGAATCGCAATTGTGCGACGAAACGCTCTATCACAGCTATTATCGCGCCTGGGCCAGCCGTCTTGCGCCGGGGTTCCCCGCATGAGCGCCCCGCTCACCCGCGCCGAGGCAGAAGAACTGCTCTATCGCGAGGCGCTGCTGATCGACAGTCGCCGCTGGGACGAATGGCTGGCGATGTTCTGCGACGACATTGAATTCCACATGCCCGCCTGGCGCGACGAAACCACGCTGACGCAGGATCCGGATCGCGAATTGTCGCTGATCTATTATCGCGGGCGGCGCAATCTGGAAGACCGCGTGATGCGCGCCACTTCGGGCCTGTCCACCGCCTCGACGCCGTTGCCGCGCGCAGTCCATGCCGTCACCAACGTACTGGTGCTCGCCGCCGACAGGAAGGAAGCGCACGTTTCCGCCTGTTTCACCTGCCACCGCTATGACGTGCGCTTCGGACGGGCGGAGGTGTTTTTCGGTCGCTATGACTACGGCCTGCGCCACGAAGGCGGCGCATGGAAGATCGCACGCAAGACGATCGTTCTGCTCAACGACACCATCCCGACCGTCGCCGACATCTTCAGCGTTTAGGCATTCGTCAGCGTCCGCCATCAGTGCGCGGTCTGGCCGCCGTCGATGACGAACGTCGCGCCGTTGATGAAACTGGCGGCATCGCTGCACAAATGCAGGACGGTCGGCGCGATCTCTGTCGGCTGCGCGGCGCGGCCCGAAATGTTTTGTGCAAAGAACATGTCGGTAAACGCGTTGCTGTCGGCCCAGTGCTGGGTCATCGGCGTGACGACAAAGCCGGGGGCAATGCAATTGGTGCGAATGTTCGCCCGCGCATATTCCACCGCCGCCGCTTTGGTCAGGCCCGCCACGGCGTGCTTCATCGCGCAATAGACGCTCATGTTCGGGTCGGCGATCACGGCACCGACGCTGGCCGTATTGACGATCGCCCCGCCGCCCGATTTCAGAAAGTGCCGGATCTCCGACTGCATGGCCAGGAATACGCCCTTGAAATCCACGGCAATGGCCAGATCGAGTTCGTCGGACGTCACTTCATGGATCGGCCTTTGCGGCGGCAGGACACCTGCGTTGTTAAACGCACAATCCATCCGGCCAAAGTTTTCCAGACAGGCCGCGACCAGCGCATCCAATGCGGCGCCATCGCGCACGTCGGTATGACGAAATGCCGCGCGCCCGCCGGATGAAGCGATCATCTGCACGGTCTCTTCGGCGCGTGCGTCAATATCGCCGATCATGACTTGCGCGCCCTCGGCGGCAAAAGCCAGCGCGGTCGCCCGACCGATGCCGGTGGCTCCCCCCGTGATCAGCACAGCCTTACCCTGAAAACGCATAAGCCTCACTCCTGCCACGCGGGCTGTTCGCCCTTGGCCACTCTTGATGAATTCCCGAGCAGGAAATCGCCCAGAATATCGATCGCCTCGGGGAACGCGTTTTGCACTTTGCGCCGCAGTTCGGCGCTGTCTGCGGATGTCGCCACCAGACCGGGCCAGGCCGCAATATACCGCCGACTGAACTCCAGCCCCGACGCGTCATTGGCGAGCCCCGGCTTGGCATGCCCTGCCACGACCACATCGGGCTTCAGCGCCGCCAGCGTATCCAGCGATTTGCCCCACGCGGCGATGTCGGCCGGCGATTGCTCGCCCATCCACAAGAACATCTGGTTATAGACCAGATCGCCGGCCACGAGCGCCTTGATCGAGGGCACCCAGAGCGCCGTCGCATGGACATGGTCGCCCGCCATCGGCCCCAATACTTTCAGCTCGCGCCCCTCCAGCATGATGGTATCGCCCGCCAAAGGCTGCGGCGCCGAAGGATGACGCGGGCCATTGGCGCCCAGCAACGGGCCCCAACGCTTTACCTTGAACGGCAGCGAGCGCCAGATGTCGGCAACCACCGTGGGATGCGCGACGATCTTCGCATCCGGAAAGGCGTCGGCGATGACTTCCATCGCGAAGAAGTGATCGGGGTGATCATGCGTGACGAAAACCGTGGTCAGATGCTTGCCGCTGTCGAGCACCATCGCCACCACGCGATGCGCGTCGGCAAGCGTGAACGGCGGATCGACCAGCACCGCATCATGGTCCCCCTCGATCAGCGTGACGTTGGAATAGAGCGAGCCCGCACTCGTGCGCAGCACTTCCAGCCGGAGCGGTGCCGCGTTGGCAGGCGTCTCGGCACAGACCGGCGCCGCCCCCAGGACACCCGCCGTCAGGAGACCCGCCAGCAGCAGGGATGTCAACCAGCCGCGCATCATGCGATCCCCGACTTGCCGGGGGCAAGGATGTGATTGGGGTCCAGTGCCTGCTTGATGGCCGCATTCACCGCGCGGTTGGTCTCGCCATATTGCGCCGCCACCAGATCCATCGCATGCACGCCCGTCCGATACGAAGCCCAGCCCCGATCGCCAAACCCGGTGACCAGTTCGCGATAGCAGGCATCCGCCCGCTTTTCTTCTTCGGGATCGGATTTGTCGTAGAGCAGCGCGATGATATGATGCAGTTCGCGCATTCCGATGGCGAAGGCGGCGGTGTAGTCAAAACCGTACTTCGCCAGAATCTGATGGGCGAGATCGATCTGGCCTTGCGTCTCGCTGCCCTTGGCGGGCGCGACCGGCGCAAACCAGGCGAGCCCGCCTCCGCTCCCTTTCCAGCGGGCAAGGCCCACTTCTTCAAGCGAGAGCCCGCCGCGCATGAGCGTCGCATGGTGATGGAACCACGGATTGCCCTGCATCTGATCCTCGGTCATCACCTCGCCGTCGATCGCGGCAAAGGCGGCCCGGACGATCCGTTCGCTCTCGGCCACTTGCGCGCTCGTTCCGTAAAGCGCGATATAAGTGTTCCACATGCCAAGGTCATGTTGCGCCGCGAATTCGGCAAAGGCCGCTTCGGGAACCGGCCCCGCACCGGCATAGACTTCGCCGCGCCGATGAAACATCGCCAGTTGATAGGCCGCCCCCATCATCAACACCACATTGGGCACGATATTGGCGATGCGCAAAGGCCGCATGGCGTCGACGATCCGCGCGACATCCTCGACCTTTTTGTGGCGCACCACGAGCGGCTTGTAGACCGGCGGGGCAGGCATCAGCCAAAGGCCCATCTTGGTCACCACGCCAAAGTTCGACTGGGTAAAAATGCCGTCGAGATAGGGCCCGTACCCCCATTTGAACGCCTGCCACGCCGAAGGGTTTTTGGTGCTGCCCATGCCGGTCTTCAGGATCTCGCCATCGGCCAGCACCACTTCCATGCCGCACTGGACCATGAAATGATCGCCATAGGGCGTATAACCGACCCCCCGGTCGAGCGTATTGCCGACCGGGCCGACGATCGGACCAACCGTCGGCACGTCGATCCACAACGGAATATTGTGTTCATCGAGGTAATCGCGCAGTTGCTGATAGGTGACCCCCGGCTCGACAAGCGCGGTGCACAATTCGACATCGACGGACAGAATCCGGTTCATCCGCTTCAAATCCAGCACCACTTGCCCCGGCGCAGCGGTAGTGGTCGAACCATAGCCCATATTCTTGCCGGTGCTGACCGGCCAAAGCGGCTGGCGATACTGATTGGCGATCTTCAGGATTGCCTGAACCTGCTCCACACTGTCGGGGCACACCGCGCCGACTGGCGCGTGACGCCCGGATGGATCGGGCGTATAACTCTTGGACCAGGGCTTGAGCGAACCCGCGTTGCCCGCCACCCATTCATCGCCCACCACGCCGCGAAAGGCCTGCAGGGCGGCGGCGAGGTCCGCCTTGCGCACACCGGGCGCCAGCACCGCGCCCTCGCCCATGGCGACACCCGAAATGCCCAGCGCCGCCGCCGTTGCCACGCCCGCCCCCAGCAGGCCGCGCCGATCGATCGTTGGTCCGCTCATTGTCCATGCTCCATCGGATTGCCGGGGGCTTTGCTGATCCACACGGCCAGCGCGTCGAGTTCGGCCGGGCTGATCTCGCTGGGGCGGAAAGCGGGCATGCCGTTGCGCCCCTCGCGCACCATGGTCCTGATAGTATCGCCCGCCAGATGGCGCCCCAGAATGATCGGGCCGACGTTGTGACCATGACAATAGGCGCAGACGCTCGCATAGGTCTTGGTGGGCGAACGCTGCGCCAGGGGGTGCCCCAAGGGCGTGCCCGACGACACGGCGGCACTCGTCTGCGCGACAAGCGGTGCCGCCAGCACGAGCGAGAAACCCGCCACGCCCAACCTCTTCCATAGTGCCATGACTTTTGCGTCCTCTCTTGAACGATTTCACGCGGCGTTTTCGCCGTCTCGCATTCCGCACGCGGCATGCCCCTTTGCAGGGGCGCAAACGATCAGGCCCACCCGACGGCAGGCGACCGTTTGCCCCGATGCCACCCGGGCGGCACGTCGATGGAAAATGAGTTCAGCCGTCGGCAGGCACGGACCATGCCCCGTACCGCATCGCGACAGTCATGCTGTGTGTCGAGGTCGCGTGTTTGCGCGTCGCCCAGGTCGACATGCCTTATCCCTCTCGTATCGCGCCTGGATTTGTCCGGCGCCGCGTCGCGACGGCCTGCCACCACGCCTTTCTGACGGGTTCAGCGTCCTCCAATCCATGCACCGACGCAACCCTTAGATATTTCACCAGGTGAAATCCGTTGCAGCGGCCGCCTGGCCAATCCGCTCGGCGATCGCCTGCAGGCTGCCAAGACATTGCTCAGCCACATCCGCCACGCTCGCCCGTCGCGAAGGCCAGGTGATATTGAGCGCCGCGATCGGCCCGCCTCGGCCCTGCACCGCAACCGCGATCGAATGCTTGCCGTCGCGCAGCACGGTCTGACGGTTGCGGTCAGCCCAGGGATGATGCGGGACGCGGGTCGACCAGCCGCGCGCGCGCGTCTCGTCCATGATCGCCTCAAGCAGATGATAACCGTCGGGACCGGCATCGGGCGGTGCGAGGCGAGCCACCAGAGCGGCCCGCTCCGCTTCACTGCATGCGGCAAGATAGGCGCGACCGGTTGCCGTGTGGAGATAGGACAGCTTCACCCCGACCGGCCCCAGCGAGGCGAAGTCAAAGCGCGACATCGGGCTGTTTGTTTCGATCACCTCCATATGGTCGGCGCGCGGGATGGCGATCACCGATGGCCAAACCAGCTTGTTCGACAATTCGACCATCAGCGGCGAGGCGATTTCGGCAAGCCTGCAGCCGGCATCCGCCGGTCCGCCCTGAATGACCGCAGCCGGCATCCACACGCCATCGGCCAGCCGACGCCAGACCAGCGAACGACTGGCCAGCGTCTGCAACAGCCGCAACAGCGTTGCCTTGGGCAGGCCGAGTTGCTGATGCAGGGCATTCAGGCCCAGCCCGCCCGCAGTCCGCACAGCCAACAAGACATCCAGTCCGCGCTCGAGTGCGCGCACGGATTTGACGCCTGTCGGTTTGTGCGCGTCATCCTCCGCCTGATCGGTCGATCGGCGCGGCCCGGCGCGCGGCCCACCCATGCATCCTCCTGCCGTTGCCGAACGGGGGCCGGACCGGAGCCAGACCCCATACCGGTTTCACACAGTGAAATTATGCGCACGAATTGGATTAGGCAATCCCGCCCGCGCATGGAAACATTGCAGCGAACGGACAGCCGCCGCCCGCGCAGGCATCGGCGCCCGGACAGGATGCGCAGGAAAGGACACAAGCGCCATGAGCGGCACGGCGGCCTCACCCAAAACCGTGATGTTGATTATCACGCAGGACACCAAGGAGCAGGAGGCGCGCTTTCTGCGGCATGCTCTGGAAGAGGCGGGCGTCCATGTCGTTCACCTCGACCCCAGCGTGCGCCGCGATCTTGGCGGAGCGGAAATCGGCCCGGACACGATCGCCGGCGCCGCGGGCACGACGATGGACGCGATCCGCGCGCTCGGTCACGAAGGCCATATCCATGAAAGGATGATCGCCGGGTCCATCGCAGCCGCCCACGCCTATGCCGCACACACACCGATCCACGGGATTCTGGCCGTGGGCGGCTCGATGGGAACGGCGCTGGCCGGTCCGCTGATGCAGAGTTTTCCCTATGGCCTGCCCAAGCTGATCGTTTCGACCATGGCTTCGGGGTTCACCAAGCCCTACATCGGGGTGAAGGACATCGCCATGATGAACGCGGTGACCGACATCGCGGGCATCAACACGATCAGCCGCGACGTCTTTCGCAACGCCGCCTTTGCCGTTGCCGGCATGGCCAAAGGCTATGCGGGGCCAATCGCTTCCGACCGGCCCCTGGTACTGATGACCACGCTGGGCACCACCGAAAAAGGCACCCGGCGCATTCGCGAAGCGCTGGAAGCGGACGGGTGCGAAGTGATGGTATTTCACTCCTCGGGCGCAGGCGGCCCGACGCTCGATGCCATCGCCGGTGAACGCGATGTCGCGCTGGTGCTCGATCTTTCCACCACCGAGATCGTCGACAATATCTTCGGCGGTCTTTGCGACGGCGGCGCCGCGCGCGGCACCGTGGGCATGGCACGGGGCATTCCGACAATCTGGGCGCCGGGCAATGCCGATTTCATTATCGGCGGGCCGGTCGAAGTGTCGGAAAAGCAATTCCCCGGCCGCCGCTATCACAAGCATAACCCGCAATTGACAGCCGTGCGCACCAATCTCGACGATCTCAAACGCATCGCCGATCGGCTCGCCGCGATGATGCGCGAGGCAAAGGGGCCAGTCAGCGTGTTCACGCCGTTGCGCGGTTTTTCCAGCCACGACAGCAGCGAGGGCCATCTGCATGAGCCCGCGCTGCCCTTGCCGTTTGCCGACTATCTGCGCGCGGTTGTGCCGACCGGTGTCGAATTCCATGCTGTCGATGCGCATTTCAACGACCCGGCCTTTGGCGATGCCGTCATCCGCCGCGCGCGCGCCCTTCTCGATCTCAAAACGACGGTGCCTGCATGAACGAGCCCTTTCTCACGCCGGAGGACATCGCCGACATCGTCGCCATCCTGGATGGCAGCGATTACCGCGAACTCGATGTCGCCACCGCGCGCTTTCGTTTGACGCTGCGGCGCGAGGGCGGCGGCGAAGCCGGGGGGCGATGGTCGCAGGAATGGCAGTGGGCCGCCGCCAACGGACCCGCCGCCGCCGTCGCCGCAGTGATCCAGGATACCCCGCCGGGCCTGGTCGCAGTCGCAGCGCCGCTGCCCGGCGCCTTTTACCGGGCGCCCGCCCCCGGCGCCGCGCCCTTTGTCGAGATCGGCGCCCATGTCGATGGCGATACCGTGGTCGGCATCGTCGAAACGATGAAGCTGATGAACCCCGTTCATGCGGGGCACGCCGGCGAAGTGGTGGCGATCGTCGCCGACAATGGGGCGATGGTCGAAGGCGGCGCAACGCTGATGCACATCCGCCCCCACGCCTGAAGGAGACAGACATGATCCGAAGGCTGTTCATCGCCAATCGCGGCGAAATTGCCCTGCGCATTGCGCGCACCGCCCAAAGGCTGGGCATGACCACCATCGTCGGGGCATCGCAAGCCGATGTCTCCAGCCTTCCCGCCCAATTCGCCGACGAGGTGGCGCTGATCGGCCCGGCCCCCTCGGCGCAAAGCTATCTGAATGTCGAGGCGGTCATCGCCGCTGCGGTCGCCGCGCGTGCCGACGCGATCCACCCCGGCTATGGCTTTCTGTCGGAAAATGCCCGCTTTGCCGAAGCAACGATCGAGGCGGGCATGATTTTCGTCGGTCCCGATGTCACCAGCCTGAATGCCATGGGCGACAAGCTCATGGCGCGCTCGGTGGGTCTTGCCGCAGGCCTGCCGGTCGTGCCGGGCGGCGAGGCCGCGACCCCCGAACAGGCCATGGCCCGCGCGCGGGAGACCGGCTTTCCCGTCCTGCTGAAAGCGGTCGCCGGTGGCGGCGGCAAGGGCATGAAGCGAGTCGATCGCGCAGACGACATGCCCGCCATGATCGCCATGGCGATGAGCGAAGCCCAAGCCGCTTTCGGCGATCCGCGCATCTATGTAGAGCGCTTTGTTGCCCGTGGCCGCCATGTCGAAGTGCAAGTGCTCGGCGACGGGCACGACGCGCTCCACCTCGGCACGCGTGACTGCTCGATCCAGCGCCGTTTCCAGAAACTGGTCGAGGAAGCCCCCGCGCCGCAGCTTGCCGATGCCACCCGCAACGGGCTCGAACAGGCCGCCGTCGCGCTGACCCGCCATCTCGCCTATCGCGGCGCGGGCACGGTCGAATTCCTCGTCGATGCGCAGACCGGCGATTTCTTTTTCCTCGAAATGAACGCGCGCATCCAGGTCGAACATCCCGTCACCGAAGCGATCACGGGCGTCGATCTCATCGAACAGCAATTGCTGGTCGCGGCAGGCTCTCGCCTCGGGCTGACCCAGGATGCCATCCGCCCGTCTGGCCACGCCATCGAAGTGCGCATCAATGCCGAAGATCCTGCCGCCGATTTCCGCCCTTCGCCGGGGCGGGTTACCCGCGCGCGCTGGCCCGCAGGCCCCGGCATCCGCATCGACAGCCATATCGCCACCGGCGGGGTGATCCCGCCCACTTACGATTCATTGATGGGAAAGCTGATCGTCTGGGCCAGGGACCGCCCTGCTGCGGTCGCCCTGCTGGCATCGGCGCTTGCCACGCTGTCGATCGAGGGCGTGCCGACCACCGCCCCGCTTCACCGCCGCATCGCCGCCGATCCGCGTTTTGTCGCAGGCGGGGTCGATACGCGCTTTCTGGAAGGGCTTGCCTGATGGCCGAGATTTCCCTCGTCGATGTCTCGATGCGCGACGGCAACCAGTCGCTGTGGGGCGCAACCGGGCTCAACACGGCGCAAATGCTGGCGATTGCCGGTGCGACCGACCGGGTCGGTTTTTCCGCGATCGATTTCACCTCCTCCACGCACATGGCTGTCGCCGTGCGCTATTTCCGCAATGATCCGTGGGAACGCATCCGGCGCATGCGGGCGGCAATGCCGAACACCCCGCTGCAATTCATCACGACCGGCATGCGTTTCATCGCCTGGCAACAGGCGGACCCCGATTTCATGGCGCTGGTCTATCGCCATCTTCAGGCGGCCGGTATCCGCAAGTTCATCATGCTCGATCCGATGCATGACGCCGAGGCGGTGATCGAGGCGGCGCGACTGGTAAAGCGCGAGGGTGGCGCGCAAGTGATGGGGGCGCTGACGTTCACGCTTTCTGCCGTCCACACCGATCGGTTCTATGCGGATTTCGCACGCAAACTCGCCGCCAGCGACGATATCGACTGTTTCTACATCAAGGATCCGGGCGGTCTGTTGAGCCCCGATCGGGTGCGCACGCTGGCCCCGGCGGTCAAGGCCGCGATCGGCGCCAGGCGGCTCGAAATCCATGCCCATTGCACCATCGGCTATGGCCCGCTGACCAGCCTTGCCGCCGCAGATCTGGGGATTGTCGATGCGGTGCACGTGGGAGTGGGTCCGCTGGGCGACGGATCATCGCTGCCGGAAGCGGGGCGGATGCTGGCCAATCTCAAGGCCGGTGGTCACAGCGTAAATGTCGATGAAGCGATGCTGGCCAAAGTGTCCGACTATTGGTGGCGTCTTTCGCGCGCCGAAGGTCTGCCCGCCGGTGCCCCGCAGACTTTCGACGCCAGCTTTCTGCGGCACCAGATTGCAGGCGGGGTGATGACCACCACCCGCCGCCAACTGGAGGAACTGAGTCTGGCGCATCGCTTTGACGAAGTCGTGGCCGAAACGGAGCGCGTGCGCGCGGAACTGGGGCATCCGATCATGGTCACGCCGTTTCCGCAGATGGTGATGAGTCAGGCGCTCTACAACGTCATCGGCGCGCGACGCTATGCGCAAGTCTCTGACGAAGTGCTGCGGTATGTCATGGGCAAGTTCGGTCGGCCGACCAGCCCGCTGGACCGGGCAGTCGAATCCGCCATTCTCGACCGACCGCGCGCCGCCGAAGTGGCTGCAGAGCCGCCGTTCCCGACACTCGCAGACCTGCGCCGCAAATGGGGCGCGCATCTGCCGGAGGAGGAATTTCTGCTGCGTGCGGTGATGCCGCCTGCCCAGGTGGATGCCATGTATGCGGCGGGATCGTCATCAGCCCATTACAATCCCGCTGCGGCACCTGTGCTGCGCCTGCTGAAGGAATTGGCGGCGCGTCCTGCGGCGCGCGACATCGTGATCGAAACCGCCGACACCCGCCTCGCTCTCCATGGAGGCGCCCATGTTGCCTGATACCCTGCCCGAAGCTGTCGCCGCGAAAATCGCAACCGCGCGCGGCTTCATTTTCGACATGGACGGCACGATCGCGCTCGGCAACGCCGCCAGCGGGGGTCACGAAGCGCTGCCCGGCGCGATCGATCTGCTGGCGGCCTTGCGGCGGCGCTCGATCCCGTTTCGCGTGTTCACCAACGGCACGGCCAAGGCTCCGGCCACGTATGCCAAGGGCCTGCGCGCCGCCGGTTTCGATATCGCCGACGACGAGATGATGACCCCGTCGACCAGCGCGGCGATCTGGCTGGAACGCCAGGGGCTTACCCGCGTGCGCGTGCTGGGCGATCCCGGCGTCGCCGAACCCTTGCTGGCCCGCGGACTGGAAGTGATCGGACCATCGCAAAAGGCCGATGTCGATGCCGTCTATACCTGCTGGTTCCGGGGCTTCACGTTTCCCGATCTGGAGGCGGCCTGCGCGAGTGTGTGGGACGGCGCACGGCTGACCACGGCCAGCCATGTGCCCTTCTTTGCGACAGCCAACGGGCGCGGCATCGGATCGAGCTTTGCCATCAATCAGATGATTGCCTCGCTGACGGGCAAGCGCGCCAAAGTGCTGGGGAAGCCGTCGCGGGCCGCGTTCGATGTGACGCTGGCGGCGATGGGCCTGCCGCGCAGCGCAGCGGGCGACATCATGGTGGTGGGCGATGACCCGGCGCTGGAAATGGCGATGGCCAGGACAGCCGGCGCCACCGGTATCGGCATGACCACCGGACTGATGCGACCCGAAACGATCTCCGGCCTGCCCGACCGGTTCCAGCCCCATGCGGTGATCGGACGATTGCAGGCGATCACCCGGGCGCTTGCCGATCACGCCACCGTGTGACGCGTCCAGCTCTGATCAAGCCAGTGGTTTTGGACCGCGTGGTTGCTGCATCGCGGCCACTTCGGCGCGCACCATCTCCAGCGCCAGCATCGCCACCTGCGCGATTTCGTCTTCGGGCTGCATCGACCGCTGCTGGATAAGGCCGAGCGACATGGCGAGAATCAGATTGGCCAGTTGCACCCTGCGCATCGCGAGATGCTCACCCGGCGCAAGCGCTTCAAGCGCACGAAGGATCGCGCCAAACACATCTTCGCGCATCGCCGTGAAAATGGCGGCGATCCGTTCGTTGCGCCCCGCCTCGGCGACAATCTCGGCCAGCAGTACCTCTGATGCGTCATCACCGGGCCCGAGAAAATCGGCAAACCAGGACCAGATCAACTCGGTATGGCCGTCTTCAATGTCGCGCTGAAGCGATTCGAACTTGAGAAACTCGGCGCAATCTGTGCGCACGATCCTTGCGATGATTTCCTCCTTGCAGGAAAAGTCGCGATAGAGCTGCCCGACGGCGACCCCTGATTCCCTGGCGATCTGCGCCACCCCCGTGGCGTGAAAGCCGTTTATCAAAAAGAGCCTGCGCGCAGACGCCATAATCCTTTCGCGCCGCGCATTCGCGCGATCGGCGTGGATTGTGATTTTCTCCGATCCCTGTTTCATCATCTCCAGCTCTGATTTAACTCTGATTTTTCCGTTGACGATAGCACCCGCTTCGCAGTAGCAGCAAATGCGAGTGAACGCTCTCTCTCTCATAAATCATTCGGCAGACATACGCATGACATTTTTTCGTCGCACCACGCCGGCTCTGGTCCTCCTCCTTGCCGCCTGCGGCGGCCAAGCCCCGCAAGGCGCTGGTGCGGGCGGTGCTGCGCCGGTTTCTTACGTCGTTGTCAAGCAGGATACGATCACGCTGACGACCGAATTGCCGGGCCGGACCTCTCCGTATGAAAGTTCGGATGTGCGCCCCCAGGTCAATGGCCTGATCGTGGCGCGCCTGTTCACCGAAGGCGACATGGTGCATCAGGGGCAGCCGCTCTATCGGATCGACCCCGCCCCCTACGAGGCCTCTGTAGCCAGCGCGCGCGCGGCGCTGGCCAAGGCGCAGGCCGCGATTGCCTCGAACGAGGCGCTGGCGCGGCGCTATGGCGAACTGGTCAAGATCAACGCCATCGCCAGGCAGGATTACGAGAATGCGCTGACAACCGCCGCGCAGGCCCGCGCCGATGTAGCCGCGCAGCAGGCCGCCCAGCACAGCGCGCAGATCGATCTGGCCCGCACCACCGTGCGCGCGCCGATCAGCGGAAGGATCGGACGCTCGCTCTTTACCACCGGCGCGCTGGTTTCGGCCTCGCAAAGCAGCGCGCTGACCACGATCCAGCGGCTCGCCCCGATCTACGTCGATATTCAGCAATCAAGCGCCGATCTGCTCAAGCTGCGCCAGCAGATCCTGGCCGGCAAGATCGCCCGCGATGGCAATGCCAAAGTGCAGTTGATCCTTGAGGACGGCAGTACTTATGCTCCGCTGGGCGCGTTGCGCTTTGCCGATGTAACCGTGGATCAGACCACCGGATCGCAAGTGATCCGCGCGCTGTTTCCCAATCCCGACGGGTTGTTGATGCCCGGCATGTTCGTGCGCGCGCGGCTCGTCGAAGGCACGCAGCAAAACGCCATGCTGGTGCCGCAACGCGCGGTGGGCCGCGATGAGCGCGGCAATCCCACCGTGATGGTCGTGGGCACAGACAACAAGGTCGAAGTGCGTCCGCTCCAGTCCGGCCGGACATCGGGCAGCGACTGGGTGGTGACCGCCGGGCTGCGCCCGGGTGACAAGGTGATCGTCGAAGGCGGCATGATGCTGCGCCCCGGCATGCCTGTCACGCCCCAGCCGTGGAACCCGAACGCACCGCAAGGCCAGGGCGCTGCCGATCCCTCCTCACAGGCCCCCTCCTCTCAGGTAAAGCAACACTGATGTCGCGCTTTTTCATCGATCGCCCCATCTTTGCATGGGTTGTCGCGATCATCCTGATGCTGGCCGGTCTGCTGGCTATCCAAACGCTGCCGATTGCCCAGTTTCCGACGATTGCGCCCCCTGCGGTCTCGATCACGGCGACATATCCCGGCGCGGATGCGGAAACGCTGGAAAAGACCACGACCCAGATCATCGAGCAGCAGATGAAGGGGCTTGACCACCTTCGCTACTTCTCGTCCTCCTCCTCGTCTTCGGGTACGGTGACGATCACCCTGACCTTTGAGCAGGGCACCAACCCGGACATTGCGCAAGTCCAGGTGCAGAACAAGTTGCAGGCGTCCACCCCGCTCCTGCCGCAGGAAGTGCAGCAGCAGGGCGTTCAGGTCGCCAAGTCCACGTCCAACTTTCTGTTGGTGATCGGCCTCTATTCGACCAACGGTTCGCATTCGGCGGTCGATCTTGCCGACTATGTCGCCTCGAAATTGCAGGATCCGCTCTCACGCGTGAATGGCGTGGGCGATACCCAGGTGTTCGGGTCGCAATATGCGATGCGTGTGTGGGTCGATCCCGTCAAGCTGAGCAAATATGCGCTGACGATGGATGATGTGACCACCGCGATCAAGGCGCAGAACGCGCAGGTTTCGGCGGGCCAGATCGGCGCGCTGCCCGCGCCCAAAGAGCAGATGCTCAACGCCACCGTCTCGGTCCAGTCGCGGCTGACCACGCCCGATCAGTTCGCAGCGATCCGGCTGAAGAGCGGCACCGACGGGTCGCAAGTGCGGCTTGGCGATGTGGCGCGCGTGGCCATTGGTGCGGAAAACTACGGCTTTGAATCAAAGTGGAATGGCCAGCCGGCCGCAGGCATGGGGGTCAAGCTGGCGCCGGGCGCCAATGCGCTTACCACGGTCGATGCGGTCAAGGCCCGCATCGCCGAGATTTCCAGGCAGTTTCCCGGCGATGTGAAAGTGGTTTACGCTTTCGACTCCACACCTTTCGTCCGGCTCTCGGTCGAACAGGTGGTCCACACGCTGATCGAGGCGGTGGTGCTGGTCTTCCTCGTGATGTTCCTGTTTCTGCAAAACTGGCGCGCCACGCTGATCCCGACCATCGCCGTGCCGGTGGTCTTGCTGGGCACTTTTGCCGTGATGTCGGTGGCGGGCTATTCGATCAATACGCTCACGCTGTTCGGCATGGTGCTGGCGATCGGCCTGCTCGTCGACGACGCCATCGTGGTGGTCGAAAATGTCGAGCGCCTGATCGTCACCGAACATCTCAGCCCGCTCGATGCCGCGCGAAAGTCGATGGACGAGATTTCCAGCGCGCTGATCGGTGTGGCGCTGGTGCTTTCGGCGGTGTTTCTGCCGATGGCCTTCTTTGCCGGATCGACCGGTGTGATCTATCGCCAGTTCTCGATCACCATCGTTTCGGCCATGGTGCTTTCGGTGGCGGTGGCGCTGATCCTGACGCCCGCACTTTGCGCGACGATCCTGAAGCCCCACGATCCCGACAAGAAGCGGGGCAACAGCCCGCTCGCCCGCTTTTTCGACTGGTTCAACGACAAGTTCGACCGCGGGCAAGTCCGCTATGAACGGGGCGTCCGCCGCACCGCGCGGGACTGGAAGCGTTCGATGCTGGTCTATGCCCTCATCATCGGCGGGCTGGCGGTGCTCTTCATGCGCCTCCCCTCCGGCTTTCTGCCCGACGAAGATCAGGGCACGGTGATCGCCGTGCTGCAAGGTCCGGCCGGATCAACCGCCGCGCGCACCGAAAAGGGCCTTGAGCTGATCCGCAACACCATGCGTCAGGGTGAAGCCCGGAATGTCGCAGGCGTGTTCACCATCAACGGCTTCAGCTTTGCCGGATCCGGGCAGAACAGCGGCATGGCCTTTGTTCCGCTCAAGCCCTGGGCCGAACGCTCGGGCGCGGTCAATTCGGCGCAAATGATCGCGCGGCGGGCGATGGGTGCCTTCTCGCACTATCGCGATGGGCTGATCTTTGCCATCACCCCGCCTGCGGTGCAGGAACTGGGCAATGCGACCGGCTTTGATCTGCAATTGGTGGATCAGGCCGGGATCGGGCATGCGGCCCTGCTCCAGACCCGCAACATGCTGCTGGGCATGGCGGCGCAAAATCCCAAGCTGGTGGGCGTGCGGCCCAATTCGCTGGAAGATGCGCCCCAGCTCAAGGTCAATGTGGATCAGGACAAGGCGCGCGCGCTGGGTCTGGATCTGGGCACGGTCAACAGCGGCATTTCCTCCGCCTGGGGCGGCGCCTATGTCAACGACTTCCTCGATCGGGGCCGCGTGAAGCGTGTCTATGTTCAGGCCGACACCGCATATCGCATGGCGCCTGAAGATCTCGGCAAGCTCTATGCCCGGGGCAGCAGCGGGAGCATGGCCCCCTTCACCGCCTTTTCCACGCTGTCATGGGCGCAGGCGCCGGTGCAACTGACCCGCTATAACGGCCAGCCCGCGATGGAAGTGCTGGGCGCGCCGGCTCCCGGCGTTTCCACCGGCGACGCGATGGCAGCCATGGAAGCGATCCACGCCAAGCTGCCGCCGGGCACCGCGCTGCAATGGACGGGCCTCTCCTATGAGGAAAGGCTCTCCGGCGGCCAGGCGCCGCTGCTCTATGCGCTTTCGCTGCTCATCGTGTTCCTCTGCCTTGCCGCGCTCTATGAAAGCTGGACGGTGCCGGTTTCGGTCATCATGGTGGTGCCGCTGGGCGTGATCGGCGCGGTACTCGCCGCAACGCTCACCGGGCTGAACAATGACATCTATCTGCAGGTCGGGCTTATCACCACGATCGGCGTTTCGGCCAAGAATGCGATTCTGATCGTGGAATTTGCCGAAGAGCGGATGCGCGACGGCATGAGCGCGTTTGATGCGGCGATCGCGGCGGCCCGGCTTCGCCTGCGCCCGATCCTGATGACCAGCCTCGCCTTCATCTTCGGTGTTCTGCCGCTGGCGATAGCGCATGGCGCGGGGGCGGGCGGCCAAAACGCGATCGGCCGGGCGGTGGTCGGCGGCATGCTCTCCGCCACCGTTCTGGCGATCTTTCTGGTGCCGATGTTCTTTGTCGTCGTGCGGCAGATGGCCGGTCGCGTGCGCAGCCAAACCCCGTCGGACCCCATCGAGCCGGATCTCAGCGAGCCGGATCTCAGCAAGCATGACGGCGCCGATGCGCGCCGGGGAGCATGATGCCCGTGACCAAGCCTTTCTCAACCCTCATGCTGCTTTGCGCGGGCAGCCTGCTGGCCGGGTGCAATCTCGCACCGAAATATGTGCGGCCCGCTGCGGCTGTCCCGCCCGCGCTGCCGCAAGGCGGGGTCTATCCGGCAGCCGCGAGCGATGCAGCCGACATCAGCCGGGTCGGCTGGCGCGATTTCTTCATCGACGCGCGGCTGCGGCAGGTGATCGCAATCGGGCTGCAAAACAATCAGGATCTGCGGCTGGCCGTAGCCAATGTGCTGGAAGCCCGCGCGCAGTTTCACACCCAGCGTGCCAGTCTGTTTCCGGCGGTGAGCGCGAGCGGGTCCGGCACGTATACCAACACCGCCTCGATGACGGCGACCACCGGCGCATCGACGGGCGGTTCTGCCGACATCCAGTATTTTTCGGGCAGCGCGGGCGTGTCGTCCTATGAGATCGATCTCTTCGGGCGGGTGCGCAATCTGACCAAGGCGGCGCAAGAGCAATATTTCGCGAACGAGGAAGCCCAGCGCGCCGCCCGCGTCACGCTGATCGGCGAGATCGCCGCCGACTGGCTGACGCTGGCCTCGGACCGCGACCAGCTCAAGACCTCGCAAGGCGTGCTCAAGGCCTATGAACAGACCTTTGATCTGACCCGTGCCAAATTTGCCATCGGCACCAGTTCGGAACTCGACACGCGCCAGGCGGAAACCAATTATCAGTCCGCCCGCAACGATATTGCCGTGTTGCAAACCCAAATCGCGCAAGACATCAACGCGTTGCAACTGCTGACCGGCGCCACGCTGCCCGCGGACCTGCTGCCCGACGGACTGGGCGATCAGGCCTTTACAATCCAGAGCCTGCCCGGCCAGCTGCCATCGCAAGTGCTGCTGCACCGCCCCGATGTGTTGCAGGCCGAGCATCAGCTTATCGCGCAAAACGCCAATATCGGCGCCGCACGGGCAGCCTTCTTTCCGCAGATCTCGCTGACCGCGACGATCGGGACGATCAGCCCGGCGCTGGGGAGTGCCTTTGGCGCGGGCACCGGCACCTATACCGTAGCACCGTCGGCCAGCCTGCCGCTGTTCGACTTCGGCAAAAATCAGGCCAATCTGAATTATGCCCGCGCCGCGCGCGAAGCGGCGGTCGCCACCTATCAGAAAACGATCCAGACCGCCTTTCGCGAGGTGGCCGATGCACTGGCTCAGCGCGGCACGATGGATGAGCAGATGGCCGCGCAAACCGCCCGCGCCAAATCCGCGCGGCAGGCCGCCAGACTGTCGGATGCCCGCTATCGGGCCGGGGTGGATTCGTTCCTCGTGGCACTGGATTCGCAGCGCACGGCCTATGCCGCCGAACAGCAGTTGGTGACCACGCGACTGAGCCGGGCGAGCAATCTGGTGACGCTGTATCGGACGCTGGGCGGCGGACTGGATTGACCCCTTGCCGAAAGACAAAATCGGCATAATCTCTCCCCAATAAAACCAATTCGGGAGTGGTGAGGCCGTGGACGATTCAATCGTGAATGCGGGCGTGAATGCGGGCGTGAATGCGGGCGTGAATGCGGGCGTGAATGCGGGCGTGAATGCGGGCGTGAATGCGGGCGTGAATGCGGGCGTGAATGCGGGCAGTGCAGGAAATGCTGGTGAGGAAAGCCTCATCATCCTTGAAAGCCTGTTGTGCCTGATGCGTGAGAAAAACCTGCTGACGCGCAGCGACATCGAGCTGCTCTGCGCCAAAGTGGGCCGCCGGGCAGAGGGCGAGAGCAAGAACCCCCTGCCCTGCCGCTCGGAAAGCGCGCAAGTGGCGCATAGTTACCTGCGCCAGCTGACCACGTATCTGGGCCAGCGCTATGGCGGCAAGCATGCGCGGCATCTCAGCTAGTGCGACAGCGCTGACAAACCGGGCAACAACGCCGCACGCCCGGGCCATGTCCGCCCATCAACATGTCCGCCCATCAACATGTCCGCCCATCAATCGGCTTGCCGCAGCGGGGCGCCGGTGCGCGCGGCAATGGCTTCCAGCGTTTCCCCGGGAGCTGCGCGCAGCAGCCTGTAGGCTTCGCCCATGGGCTTGAAAATGCCAAGCTCGGTATAGATCCGATCGACCACGCCGCGCCCGGTCGCGGGCAACGACAGCGTTTGCAACAGCTTGGGACGGCCCGCGCGCGTGGTGTGCGTGGTGATCACCCGCACGCTGCGCGCCCCGGCGACGAGATCCATCGCCCCGCCGACCGCCGGGACGCCGCCCTTGCCCGTCGTCCAGTTCGCAATGTCGCCGTTGGCCGCGACTTCGTATGCCCCCAGCACACAGATGTCGATGTGCCCGCCGCGGATCATCGCAAAGCTGTCGGCATGGTGAAAGAACGCGCCGCCGGGGATCAGCGTGACCGGCTTCTTGCCCGCATTGATCAGCTCCATGTCTTCCTCGGCTGCGGGCGGGCGCGGCCCCATGCCGAGAATGCCGTTTTCGCTGTGCAGCACGACTTCGCGCCCGGCGGGGATAAAATCGGCGATCCGTTCGGGCTGGCCAATACCCAGATTGACGAAGGCGCCTTCGGGAATCTCGGCCGCAGCGATCGCGGCGATTTCGTCGGCGGTCCAGCTCATCGGGCTTGCTCCAAGGCGAGAATATGGTCGCGCTCGCTGATCGGGTCGGCAATGGGAACGACCCGGCTGACGAAAATCGACGGCGTCACGATCGCTTCCGGGTCGAGTTCGCCCAGCGGTACGACCTTGCGGACTTGCGCAATCGTGGTCTTCGCGGCCATCGCCATGACCGGGCCGAAATTGCGCGCGGCCTTGCGATAGACGAGATTGCCCCAGCGATCGGCCGCTTCGGCCTTGATCAGCGCGACATCGCCGCAAATTGCGTGTTCGAGGATATGGTCGCGTCCGGCAAAAGTGCGCGTTTCCTTGCCTTCGGCCAAGGCCGTGCCCACGCCCGAAGGCGTATAGAATGCCGGGATACCCGCGCCGCCCGCGCGCAGCCGTTCGGCCAGCGTGCCTTGCGGGACAAGTTCGAGCGCGATCTGCCCGTCGCGATACAGCGTTTCAAAGACATGCGCGTGCGAACCGCGCGGGTATGAACAGATCAGCCGCGCCACCCGCCGTTCGTGCAGCAGCAGGGCCAGCCCAATTTCGCCGTTGCCGGAATTGTTGTTGACCACGGTCAGCTCGCGCGCGCCCTGTTCGATCAGCGCATGGATCAGCTCGGTCGGATTGCCCGCTTCGCCAAAGCCGCCGATAAGCACGGTGTCGCCGTCGCGCACGCCGTCTATCGCGGCGCGCGCGTCGGGAAAGATCTTGTCAATCATGGATGATGCCTTTCGCGCGCGATCAGGCGGGGACTTTGGCCGTGCTGACCAGATCGGCCCAGGCGCGGACAAGCTCCGCCGCGTTGCCCGATCCGAACACATAGCGATCCGGGCGCACCAGCACGGCTTCGGCTCCGGTCGCGGCAATCGTCTTTGCGGCTGCGGTGCCGAGCGCCGGAGGCAGATCGCGCCGCACATCGACCACGCGCAGCCCGGGCATGGCAGCGACGGCCTCGCTCTGGCCGGTATGGAGCAACCACGCCCCCGCCCCCAGCACATCGTCGAGCCGCCCCTCGCGCGGATCGGTTGCCTGGGGAAAGGGCAGCCCGGCCATCGCATCGCCGTGACGCATCGCGCCGACCAGCGCCGGCAGTATAAAAGGCCCCGAAACCAGCGGATTGGCGAGCATCTCGGCATCGCGGGCGGCGGCGCGTTCGCGGTCGAACGTGCATACCACGCGGCCCATTTCGATCGCCTTGGTAATCAGAAAACGGCAGTGCGGCTCGCGCTCGCGCATATAGCTGTCGAGCAGGGCCTGATCGGCACCGGCCAGCACCGCGTCGAGCTTCCACGCCAGATTGACCGCATCGCGCAGCCCCGAACACAGCCCTTGGCCGAGAAATGGCGGGGTCTGGTGCGCGCTGTCGCCGACCAGCAGCACGGAGCCCTTGCGCCATTGGTCGGCAATCAGGCCGTGGAACTGATAGACCGCCGTGCGTTCCACATTCAGCTCGCCTTTGGCGCGCCAGGGTTTCAGCAGCGTTTCCAGGTTTTCGGGGTGCAGCATCGCCTGCGGATCTTCGTCGGCGCGCAGCATGAACTCCCAGCGCAGCCGGTTGGGGCCCATGTGGACGAACGATGTCGGCCGCTCCGGGTCGCAGAACTGGATATTGCTTTCGGGAAAGCCGGATTCGTCGGGAACCCAGGCATCGAGCACAAGCCAGGGCTCGTCGAAATCGAGATCGTCGAGCCCGATGCCGAGCGCTTCGCGAACCGGGCTTCGCGCGCCATCGCAGGCGGCGAGATAGCGCGCGCGCACCGTGCGTGGGCCGTGTTCGCCGTCGATGCGCACCACAACCCCGGCGTCATCGTGTTCGACAAGTGCGTCGAAACGGCTGCCGAGTTCGACCGTGACGCCGTCCAGCGCGTCGAGCCGCGTGCGCACGGCGCGTTCGATGCCCGGCTGATAGACATTGTACGACACCGGCCAGCCGCCCGTGCCGTTGAGCCCGTCGCGCTGAAAATGGATCAGCGGCTTGCCGTTCGATGCCAGGAATTCATAATCGGGCGCAACGCGCATATGCGGCAGAACCGCATCGATCACGCCCAGCGCCTGAAAGATCCGCATGACCTCGTGATCGACATGGGCCGCGCGCGGAAGCGGATAGACTTCGTGCTGCGGCTCGATCGCGAGGACCGAGCGCCCCAGATCGCCCAGCAGCGCGGCCATGACCGCGCCCACCGGGCCCAGGCCGACGACCAGTACGTCGCAATCATACGAAATGTCCGTCATAGGCGTTCAATCCCTCTGCCCCGGCGACCCTGCGGGCGATTTCGAATGGTGGAAATTCGTGTCCCGGCGGACGCGATCCGCGCCCGCATGGGCGGCTCGCTCCGCGTTGCCGACATCAGGCGAACCAGTCTGGTTTGCCCGGCGGCGATTGACTCTCCCGTTGAAGTTCTGTTCGATATGTCTTGACCTATTGTGCGATGGTCGCGGAACGCCAACAACGCGATCATTGTTGGCGTCCGCCTGGCGGGACAGGACCTATTTCATCATGAGCGAATCTGCGCCGACGAACATCGAATCGGGCGACAATGTGCGCAGCCTGCAACGCGGGCTGCGGCTGTTGCAGGCGATGAACCGGTTTCCCCACGCCTCGGTGACGCAGCTGGCCCAACGGGCGGAAATCCCGCGTTCGACCGCTTATCGCCTGCTTGAAACGTTGGCCTCGCTGGGCTTTGTGCGGACCTCGTCGGGAGAGGGATACCGGCTGACCCGGGCAGTTCGCACGCTGAGCGACGGGTTTATCGACGATGGGTGGATCGAGCCGGCGTGGCAGGAAATGCTGCGTCTCGGGCGTGAGATCGTCTGGCCGCTGTCGCTGCTCACGCCCGAAGCGGGGACCATGGTCGTCCGGCGGGCGACCCATGAATTCAGCGCCTTGTCGATCGATTACGGCATGGTCGGCCGTCGCATGCCGATGACCGAAGTCGCGTCGGGGCGAATCTATCTGGCCTATTGCACGCCCGAAGAACGTCGCCTGATCATGGCGCTGCCCGACGCCTATGCGAACCGGGCGGTCCCTGTCGACACCACCTTGCTCGACGAACGGCTCGCCGCCATTCGCGTGCGCGGCTATGATACGCGCGTCGGCGGCGTGGTGGAAAAAACCGGCGGCCTGGGCGTGCCGATTTTCAACGACGATCGCGTGATCGGGGTGCTCAGCCTGATTTTCATCGCATCGAGCCTCGATGTCGCCCGGGTGGTCGCGCAATACGAGGCGCCTCTCAAGCAGACAGCCGCCCGTATCAGCGCCGAGGCCGTCCGCCTGATGGACGCGCCGTCCAAAGTGACTTGAAGACAGCGAGCGCGAGCCCCCTTTTCCCGCGAGGGTGCCGGCGCGCTGCCTCGTGCAGCCCGGCACTGCCCCTCGACAAGACACCAACGGGCAGAGGATCGGCCATGACTATCAAAAGCTTGGGTTATCTCGGCGTTGCCTCCGGGCGCGCCGGGGAATGGGATCGGTTTGCAACGCGGTTGCTGGGCATGCAGCGCGTCGATGATGC
The DNA here is from genome assembly GCF_001519055.1 of Novosphingobium sp. Fuku2-ISO-50. GTDB lineage: Bacteria > Pseudomonadota > Alphaproteobacteria > Sphingomonadales > Sphingomonadaceae > Novosphingobium. The sequence goes on from NZ_KQ954290.1 coordinate 80,612, forward strand.
TGCGGGCGTTCAGGCGTACCGCATGGACGACCATGCGCAGCGGCTCATCATCGAGCCGTCTGCGCGCGAAGGGCTGGCCTATATCGGCTGGGAAGTGGAATCGCCTGCGGATCTTGAAGCCCTGTCAAAGCGGCTGATCGATGGCGGACACGCGGTTCATGTCGGCGCGCCGTCGCTTGCCCGGTCGCGCCGGGTGGCCGAACTGGTCTGGTTCAACGATCCCGAGGGCAATCGCATGGAGGTCTTCCACGGTGCCGAAAGGGCCCATGAACCGTTCGCGCCCGGCCGCCCGCTGTCCGGCTTTGTCACCGGGACGATGGGCATGGGGCATGCCGTGCTGACAATGGGCAATCCGGCGGCGACGATGCCGTTCTATCGCGACATGCTCGGCTTTGCCCTGAGCGATTTCGGGCGGACGCCGTACGAGCTCTATTTCTTTCATATCAATGGGCGGCACCACAGTTTTGCGCTCGTCGGCACCGGGCAAAGCGGCTTTCACCATTTCATGATCGAGCTGAAATCGCTCGATGACGTGGGCCAGGCCTACGATCTGGCGCAACTCGAACCCGATTGCGTGTCGTTCACGCTGGGGCGGCACAGCAACGATTACATGACATCGTTCTACATGAAATCGCCGTCGGGTTTCCTGATCGAATATGGCTGGGGCGGGCGCGTGATCGATCCCGAAACATGGGTGCCGCACGAAACTTTCGACGGGCCGAGCTATTGGGGGCACGAGCGGCTGCAGATGGCCGAGGCGCAGCGCCTGCATTTGCGCGAAATGCGGCTCGATGCGGCGCGGCGGGGGTTGCGCGCGCCCTGATCGCCCAATTCCCGCCAGCCCAATTCCCGCCAGCCTGATTCCCACCAGCCCAATTCCCACCAGGCGGACGCATCCATCGTCGCGCTTGTTCGGATCGCCCCGGGCGGAGACATTCCAGGTGCTGCCCCGGGCCCGTCTCGGGGTGTTTGTAATAACCATAATGGTTCGGCGCACCGCCGAGGGGAGAAGGCTGCCGTTCGACCACCGCATCCGGTGATCGCGGATCGCAAACTTCATTCGCCCGATCGGTCGTGCCGCCAACCGGTGAACCCGGCGAAGGATTGAAACATCATGAAACTGGTCAGCTTTGTCAGCCGGGGCCGTGCCTCGTGGGGCGTTGTGACGCCCGAGGGCATTCGCGATGTCGGCGCAATGCCCGGCGCGGCGCCCTCGCTCAAGGCCGCCCTGCCCGATCTGTCGGCGCCCGATCTGTCGACGATTGCCGCTGCGCTCGATGCGGCGCCGCTGCTGCCGCTTGCATCGGTCAGCCTGTTGCCGCCGATTCCGGATCCGGCGAAAATCCTGTGCGTCGGGCTCAACTACAAATCGCACATCGCCGAGACCGGGCGCGAGGCGCCGCGTTATCCGATGCTGTTTCCACGCTACCCGGACTCGCTGGTCGGATCGGGGGCCGCGCTGGTGCGGCCATCCGCGTCGCACAATTTCGATTTCGAAGGCGAACTGGCCGTCGTCATCGGCAAGGCCGGGCGCCATATCGCCGTGGCCGACGCGCTTGGCCATGTTGCCGGTTATGCCTGTTTCAACGATGGGTCGATCCGCGATTGGCAGCGCCACACCACCCAGTTCCTGCCGGGCAAGAATTTCGCGCATTCCGGCTCGTTCGGTCCCTGGCTGGTGACCGCCGACGAAGCCGGCGACATCGGCGCACTCCATCTCGAAACGCGCCTCAATGGCGAAGTCATGCAACGGGCGCGGCTGGATGATCTGCTGCTTCCGGCGGCTGAACTGATCGCCTATATCTCGACGATGGCGCCGTTGCAGCCGGGCGATGTGATCGCCACGGGAACCACCGGCGGCGTCGGCCTGTTCCGCGATCCGCCGGTGTGGATGAAGCCCGGCGACACGATCACGGTCGAAATCGAACGGCTGGGTACGCTGGTCAACACGATTGTCGATGAAGAGCCCGGCGTTGCACGCGGCTGACCCCGTGCGCGCCGCCGCCGATGCACAAACCGATCACGGGCCCGCGTGGCGCGTGGCGATCGGTTGCGCGATCGGGCTGGCGGTGGCGTTTGGCCCGGCGCTGATCGCCTCGTTCGGACTTTACGTGAAGCCGATCGCCGCCCAATTCGGCTGGAGCCGGACGCAAGTGGCGCTGGCGTTTTCGATCTTTTCGATCATGGGCGCGTTTGGCACGCCCCTGCTCGGCATCGTGCTCGATCGCCATGGATCGCGACCGGTCCTGTTGTCGAGCGTGATTGTGCTGCCGCTTGCCCTGGCCTTGCTCGTGGTGGTGCCGCCGTCCTATCCCGCATTTCTGGGCTGGGCGGTGGCGGTCGGTCTGGTCGCGGTCGTCGCGTCGCCTGCTGCCTATATCAATCTCCTGCCGCAATGGTTCAACCGGCGGCTCGGACTGGCGGTGTCGCTGGCGATGACCGGTTCGGGCCTGGGCCAGGCGCTGTTCACCATGGGGCACGGCCTGTTGCTGTCATACCTGGCCTGGCGGCAGGCATGGTTGATCATGGCTGGTGTGGTTGCGGCGGTCGGTATCGTCAATGCCGTGACGCTGTTGCGCGACCGGCACGATCTGGTGGCCTTGCGGCGCGCAGGCCGACACGGCGACTTGCCGGGCGATCCGCCGTCGGTGGCGCTGCGGTCGAGCGCATTCTGGTTCGCCACGGCGGCGTTCTTCATCGTCATGCTGGTGATCGGCGCGATGCTGACACACCTCGTCGCGATGCTGACCGACCGCGGCATGTCGGTCGGGCAGGCCGCGATGATCGCCGCGACGATCGGCTTTTCCTCGCTGGTCGGGCGTTTGCTGACCGGACTGGTGGTCGATCGGGTCGGGTTCGGGCTGATGGGCGTGATCACGTTTCCGCTGCAGGCGGCGGGATGCGTTCTGCTGATTGCGGGACACAGCGTCGCTTCGGCCTGGCTGGCGGCCGGGCTGATCGGGCTGACCTATGGGGTCGAGGCGGACCTTTTGCCGTTCATGCTGCGCCGGACATTCGGGTTGCGCTGCTTTGGCCAGCTCTATGGCCTGGCGTTCGGGATCGTTCAGCTCGGCCCGGTTCTCGGCCCGATCCTGCTCGGCGCGTCGTTTGACCGGCTCGGCAGTTATGATCCGGGGCTGGCGGTGCTCGCGGTGCTGTCATTGCTGTCGGCAGTGCTGGTCGCGCTGGCCGATCGGCAGGCGCGCGCGGTCGGTATGCTGCGGCGGAGCGCGCATCAGCCCGGCATGACAGACGGACAGGTCGATGCCGCCTGATCGCGGTTTCAAACGGACAAATTCAAGCAAAATCGTAAAAAAGGGAGAGAGCAATATGAAAATTCGGTATTTTCTTCTGTCATGCGCATGTCAGGCAGGGCTTGTCGCGGTGCCCGCACAGGCGCAGAGCGCAGCGTCACCCGCCGCCCCTGCTCCTGCTCCTGCCCCTGCCCCTGCTCCTGCCAATGACAGCGCGGCGCCTGCCGCCAGTGCGGTTCCGGACATCATCGTCACCGCGCGCAAGCGATCCGAAACGGCGCAGTCGATTCCGATCTCGATCGGCGTGGTCGGCGAAAAGGCCTTGGCCATGACCGGATCGGCCTCGTTGCTGCAACTCGCCGACGTGGCACCGGGGCTCAATCTGGCGAAAGGACCGGTCGGCGCGGAAATCGGCGTGACCGTGCGCGGGCTCGGATCTGCCCCCGGCGCGACATCGTTCGACAGTTCGGTCAGCCTGTTCGTCGATGGCGTCTATGCGCCGCGCGGACGCGAATTCGCATCGTCGATGTTCGATGTCAGCCGCATCGAGGTCATCAAGGGGACGCAGGCGGCACTGCTGGGCAAAAACACCAGCCTCGGCGCGGTCAACGTGATCACGCGCAAGCCGGGGGACAGCTTTGCAGGCGATCTGCGCGCATCGTATGAATTCGAACAGGGCTCCACTCTGGTCACCGGCGGGCTCGATCTGCCGATCACGCAGAATCTGGCCTTGCGCGTGTCGGGACAGACGCTCGACGATGAAGGCTGGGTCAGCGACAGTTACAGCGGGCGGGCAGCGCCACGCACCCGCGACGACGCGGTTCGCGGGGTACTGGTGTGGAAACCGACCAGCGGGATCGACGCCACGCTGATGGTGCAGCACGATGTGTCCACCAATTACGGCAACATGACCGAATTCGCCACGGTCAACCCGCTGGCACAACAACTGGCAACCGCTGCGGGCGCGGCTCCGCTCAGCACCAGCCTCGATGATACCAACCAGGTCGGGCTCAATGGCAAGGGGACCGAGCAGTTCGAGCGCCTTGCGGTCGATCGCGCCGCAGGAACGGTCAACATCGAAGTCGGCGGCGGGACATTGACCTCGGTCACGGCCTATTCGCATTACACCGACGCCAACAACATGAACCTCGCGTTCCTGCCCGGCGACTATGCCACCCGCGCGATCGCCGAAATTTCGCGCGAGTTTTCGCAGGAAGTGCGTTTCGTGTCGCCCGCGCATCAACCGTTCGAATATCTCGTCGGCGCGCTTTATCTGCACAACGAGCTCCAGACGGTTTCCTACAATTACGCCAATTATCCGTTTGGCCCGGTAGAAGGGGTGAATTTCACCGGCGCCTATCAGAATGATTTTTTCCAGAAGACCGACACTTTTTCCGTTTTCGGTCAAGGCACGTACAACGCTTCGGACAAGCTGCATTTCGTGGCGGGCTTGCGGTATACCAATGAACACAAAGTCGTCGATCTCGATCGTCTCGTGCTGACGCCCGGGCTCTACAGCGAGGCGGTATTTCCACCTTATGCCCCGTTCACGATGGGGCGGCGTGACAAGCCGGTCGATTATTCGTTTGGCGCACAATACGCGATAACGCCCGACATCATGGGCTATGTCAGCTATGGCAAAGGCACCAAGAGCGGGGGCTTTGCTTCGTCCGCGACGTATCTCGATCAGTCGGGATACAACAGCGAAACGGCCCGCACGGTGGAAGCCGGGATCAAGGCGCAGGACAGCGCCCGACGCTGGCTGTTCGACCTGTCGGTCTTTCAGACAAACGTCGACAACTTTCAGGTCGTGACGTTCAACGGCGTTTCATTCGACATCTTCAATACCAATTTGCGCAGCACCGGTTTCGAGCTTCAGACATGGTGGGTGCCGGTCAAGGGTGTGCGGGTCTTTCTCAACAACACCTATGACAATGCCCACGACCGCAATACCGGGCAAATCGTGCCGCTCGCGCCGAAGTGGAGCGGGTCTGGCGGGGTTTCGCTGCGCGAACCGATGACGAGCAGCCTTGACGCGATTATCGACGGCTCGATCGATTATCGATCCAGCCGATCGTATCAGCAGGACCCGGCGGCATCGGTGATGGGCAATGCCTTTACCACCTATAATCTCGGCCTGGCCGTCGCCCCTGCCGGTGATCGCTGGGAAGTGCGGCTGATCGGGCGAAACCTGACCAATGCCAAGGGTATCGCCTTTTCGTTCCCGACGCCGTTCATCGGCACGCAATCGGTGATGCTCGAACGCTCGCGCACGATCGCTTTGCAGGCCTCGCTCAAGTTTTGATGTCTATTGGCCGGATCAGCCGTTGAGACGGGCCGGTGTGGGGGCTCTTGCGCCCCCACACTGCGGGCGGCGAAACCGTCCGGCGGCGTCCGCTCCTCAAACAGGCATGAGGTGATGATAGCGCCGCCCGTAATAGACCAGCGCGCCATGCCCGCTGCCCTGATGAATGCGGGTGACATGGCCGATAAACACGCTGTGCGTCCCGGCCTCGATCACCATCGTCACCCGGCAGGCGAGCGCGGCCTGCGCATCGGCCAGAGCCGGCACTCCGGGTTCGAGCTCGATGAGCGGCCCCACGCTGCCGAACCGCTCGTCCATCGACAGCGAGCGATCGGAAAAAGCCTGGCTGATCGCATCCTGCCCGGCGGCAAGAATGTTGACGCAAAACACGCCGTTGGCTGCCAGCACTTCGTGCAGGCGCGCACTGCGATTGACGCATATCAGCAACGACGCGGGATCATCGCTGACGGCGCAGACCGCAGTCGCCGTCATCCCGTGCCGCCCCGATGGTCCATCGGTGGTGATCACATTGACCGTCCCGCCCAGTGTCGCCATCGCGGCGCGAAACGCCTGGGCATGGGTCGTGTCAACGCATGAAGAGGCCGCCGTTGGCATCCCACACTGCTCCATTGGCAAAGGCGGCATCCGCGCCTGCGAGGTGGACGGCGGTCCGCGCGATGAACGCCGGATCGCCCAACTGGCGCACGGGGATGGTCTCCACCGTCGCGGCCAGCTTGTCGGCGGGAACCAGCGCGCGGACACTGGGCAGATCGAGCGGCCCGGGGGCGATCGCGGCGACGCTGATCCCAAAGGGTGCAAGATCGCGCGCAAAGACTTTGGTCAGCGTGATGATCCCGCCCTTGCTCGCGGCATAATGCGCGCCGGTCGCGGTGCCGCCGTTCTGCCCGGCAAGGCTGGCGATATTGACGATCCGGCCAAACCCGCGCTCCTTGAAATAGCGCCCGAACACCTGGCATCCAAAGAACGTGCCATGCAGATTGACTTCGAGCACGCGGGCAAATTCGTCGGGTGTGATGTCGAGCACCGGGCGAACCACGGTGATCACTGCGTTGTTGACCAGAACCTCGACCGAGCCCCAGCGCGCGACGACTGCATCGCGCGCAGCGACAAAGCTGTCGGGGCTGGTCACATCCAGCGCCACGGCAAACGTCGTGGTGCCGCCGGGATCCAGCCGATCGGCGAGCGCCGCAGCCCCGGCGAGATTGATGTCGGAAATCGCCACGCGATACCCTGCGGCATGAAATGCGCGCACCAGGGCTTCGCCCAGCCCTTGCGCGCCGCCGGTAACAAGAACGGTTCCTGCCACGATCAAAGCTCCGGAATCACGAGTTCGCGACCAAGGCGTGCTTCGAGCCGGATATATTTCCACAGCCGGTATTCCTCGACATGGATCGTGCGCAAAAGGTTGCACGCCGCGACCACCGCATCGCGATCGGGAAAATCGGCTAGGATGTAAAACGTCCAGGGCCAGCCGGTCGGCGATGTGCCGACCATGGTCTGATCGTCATCGATCGTGCCGATGATGGCAACGCCCGGAATATCGCGAATGCCGCGCAGCAATTCGCCGGTCGCGGTCCAGACTTTGCCGATTTCGGTCGACGGCAGATCGAAAAAGCCCTGAAGCACCGCGCCGCACAGCAGCACGCGCAACGGGAGGCGGGTATCGGTCATGAATTGGATCCTCTCTCGGAAAATGCGTGCGGTCAGGGAAAGCCGGGGGGCGGCGTGAGGCCGAACAGCACTTTGCCCACACTCTGGAAAGTGCCGTCCGCCAGGAAAGCATGCTGCGGCACGATCAGCGCATCGCGCAAGTAATGCGCAACGGGATGGCTTTCAAAGATCCCGCTGGTCCCGCTCATGCGATAGACCGCATACGTCACGTCTTCGCCGACCCGTGCAGCATGGCTCGCCGCAAGGCGCAGCATGGCCTGTTGCCGCACGCTGACCGGATCGCCCTTTTGCAGCGTGGCATAGGCATCGTCGGTCGCTTCGTAGAAAAACGCCCGCGCCGAACGCAGCTGCGCCTCCGCCCGGGCAAGGTCGGTCTGAACATTGGCACGATCGGCCAGCACCGGCGCTCCGGTAATCGAGGTCCGCCCGCCCGCATAAGCCAAAAGCTCGTCGATCGCAGCGCGCCCGACGCCCAGCGCGACCACTGCCAGCACTTGCGCCGCCAGCGACATCGCCGGATAGCGATAGAGCGGACCATCGAGATTGGGCTTTGCCCCCCGCACAAACGTCCATTCGCGCGGCACCACGACTTTGTCGACAACGACATCATGGCTGCCCGTGCCCTTGAGCCCTATCACATCCCAGTTACGCTCGATCCGGACCCGTTCGGCCGGCATGACCGCGACCAGCGGCAGCCCGCCGGTATCGCTGCCGCCATCGACCTTGATGCCGACGCCGATATAGTCGGCCCCGGTCGAACCGCTGCCCCAGCTCCAGCGCCCCGATACCTCGAGCCCGCCCTCGACCGGGAGGGCCGGCTGGGGCGGAAAGATCATGCCCGAAAAGATCGAGTCAGGCCCCTTGGCATACATTTGCGCCTGGGTTTCGACCGGCAGCGAGGCGAGATACATCGCCGAAACGCCAAAGCTTGCGACCCAGCCCGTCGATCCGTCGGCGGCAGAGATCTTTTCGATCAGACGCAGAAATTCGCTCGGCGACACTTCGTCTCCGCCAAACCGCTTTGCGACGCAGGCCCGATAGACCCCGGCGGATTTGAGCAGTTCGACAACATCGGCGCTGATCTGCTGATTGGCGGCGAATTCGCCGCGCCGCGCTCGTGCAGCGGCCAACAGCTTTGCCAGGGCATCGCCGGAGGTCTGCATCGGTTGCACTTCAAGGACGGCCATGATCACCCCTTTCGTCGCGGGCGGGCAGGCCCGACAGGGGGCTTGGTCCCCCAATCCGGGCGCAGCCGCTATGCGACAAGCGCAAGCAATCGCCGCGATCCGAAAAATGCGGGAAACCCCGAAATTGCCGGATCGGCGCCCACGGGAGCGCCCGCTTGCGCCGCCACGCGCAAGCCATGGCCAATTCGCGAAGCAAAGCTGCGCCGCAGTGCGCCGGCCGCGTGACGGCGGCCCGCCGACCGCGCAAGGCTGCGGATCATCTTCGTTCAGCAAGAAAGGATCCCATCGTGGACGACATCACTGCCGCACTTGCCGCGTTGCAAAGTCAGGTCGCCCGGCTCGAAGCCGAATCCGCCGCCCGCAGGCTTCTGGCGCGCTATATGTTCCTGTGCGATTCCCCTTTGCCCGAAGCAGGCATGGCGCCCGAGGACCGCGCCGCCGCGATCGGCGCCCTGTTTACCGAAGATGCGATGTGGCAAGGCGTCGGCGGCGCGCATGGCGCGCAATTCGGCGCGCATCGGGGCCCTGCGGAAATTGCGGCGCACATGCGCAAATTCTATGCAGCCGAAAACCCACGGCAGATCTTCAACACCCATTACCTGACCGCCGAGCAGCTTTTTGCCGAAAGCGGCGACCGTGCCGAAGGCAACTGGGTGCAATTCCAGCCGTGGGTCCATGATGACGGATCCTCGCTGATCCGGTCGAGCCGCCTCCATGTCCGGTTCCGCAAGACGGACGCCGGATGGCGCATTTCGCAGTATCGCACCGAGAATCTGTTCATCGGCAAGCTGCCCGACAACTGGGCCCAGACGCTGATCGCAAGGTCGGTACTCATGGCGACGGCGTAACGGAAAAGGGCGCGACGGGATCAACCGCCGCGCCCCTTTTGCATGACGTCGCGGAAAGAAAACTCAGAACTTGCGGCGCACTTCGACCTGCCATTCACGGCCACGGTTATAGACGCCCTCGATCAACCCCGAAGCGCTGGTATCGGCATAGCCGCTGACCAGATAGCGCTTGTCGAAGATGTCCTTCATCCCGGCGCTCACCGTCCACAGCGCGCTGTTGTCGGTATAGCTGATGCCCGCATTCCACAGGCCATAGCCGGACTGGTGCAATTGCGGGGTATTGAGCGCGTCGAGATAGGTGTCCGAACGATAGGACCAGTCGATCCGGGGCACGATCTTGCCCAGGGCGGTGTGCGCGGTATAGGACAGCCCCGTCGACAGCGACCATTTCGGCGCGTTGACGAACTTGCTGTTGAGGTTGACGAGGCCGGTCCCGACCGGGATGTTGCCCGCCACGGTCTGCAGGATGATCCCGCCGCTGGCCGCCAGGTACTTCGCATCGAGATACCCCAACGAGGCATTGAGATCGAAGCCACCGCCGACTTTGGCGCTTGCCTCGCCCTCGACGCCGCGAATGCGCGCCTTGGCCGCGTTCATCGTGAAAGGGTTGGGCAGCCCCGGCGACAGGACATTGAGCTGGATGTTCTTGTAGTCGGTCTGAAACGCGGCAAGATTGAGCCGCAAGCGCCGATCGAACAGTTCGCTTTTCAGCCCGGCTTCATAGACCTTGACATATTCGGGCGCGAACGCGGGCGGCGCGATGAACGGCGGTCCGGCAAGCCGCTGGGTAAACCCGCCCGACTTGAACCCGTCGCTGTAATTGGCATAGGCCATGATGTCGCGGGCCAGCTTGTACGACACGTTGCCAAGGAAATTGGTCTCGGTGTTGTGAATGTGCCCGACCGCGCCCGGCAGTACCTGCGGCGTTCCTGCGGGCAGGATCTGCGTCGCGCTGGCCACGAAATCGGTCAGGTAGTATTCGTCGGGAATGAAGTTCTTGTTTTCCGAAGTGTGGCGGATGCCCCCGGTGACCGACAACGCCTGGGTCAGGTTGATCGTCGCCTGACCATAGCCGGCCAGACTGTTGTTTTGAACCGCGCCGCCGCTGAGCAGGCTGCCGATCGAAAAATCGACATAGTTCGCATCGGTGCCGTTTTCATGGAAATAATAGGCGCCCGCCGCCCAGTGAACCAGCTTCGAGGTGCCGGTGATCTGAAATTCCTGCGAAAACTGGCGCTGGTTATAATAGTCCGCCGTGCGGTCGATCACGATCGGGCTGTGATCGTGATCGTCGGTGAAATAGGAATCAAGGCTGCGCCAGGCGGTGATCGTCTTGACCGCGATGTCGCTGCCCAGCACCGGTTCGGGCACTTGCCAGGTCGCGGTGACGGTCAGGCCGAACACATCGGCGTTGGATACCGCCGGCCCCGTGCCATAATCCTTGCCGTTCTTGCTGACCCATTGACTGTTGTAGCAGACCGCCGCTGCGGGATTGGCGCCGCACGTCGCGCCTTGCAGCACGTTGTTGTTGTATGCCGGAAACGCAGCATCGGGAAAGGCTGCGAGCAGTTGTTCGGCAGCGCTGTGTTCGCGGTTGCGTTGTTTTTCGATCGAGATGTCGATCGTAAAATCGTCGGTCGGCAACAGGCGCACATCGCCGCGCACGGCAAACTTGTTTTCGTTGCCAAGGTCGATCCCGTCGCTGGCGCGGGTCAGATAGCCATTGCGCGTGCGCGAAAAGAAGGTGACCTTGGTCAGGATCTTGTCCGAAATCGGCGCGTCGAGCGTACCCTTGAACTGGAGCAGCATGTCCGAGCCGAGCGTGGCCGAGACATCGCCGCCGAGATCCTTCGACGGTTTCCTGGTCGTCAGCGAGATCGCGCCGCCGATCGTGTTGCGCCCGAACAGCGTGCCCTGCGGCCCGCGCAGAACCTCGATGCTGTCGACATCGACCAGTTGCAGCAGCGATCCGACCGATCGCGCGATATAGACGCCGTCGACATAGATCCCCACGCCCGGCTCGGTATTCTGGGTAAAGTCGGTCTGGCCGATCCCGCGAATGAAATAGGATGCCGAAGCGCTGCTGCCGCCGATCGGCGCGGTTTCGCTGATGACGAGATTGGGAACGACCTTGTCGATTCCGGAAACCGACGAAATCTGCCGCTGCTCAAGCGATCCGCCGGAAAAAGCCGAGATCGAGATCGGCGTATCCTGAAGATTTTCCTTCGTTTTGCGCGCAGTCACGGTAATCGTTTCGAGCCCACCGCCCGAATTTTCCCCACCGCCCGAATTTGCCCCACCGCCCGAATTTGCCGATGCAGACGCGGGCGTTGCGCCATCGGCTTCGGCATGGGCGTTGTGAACAAGAACCGGCGCGGCAGTGCCCAGAAATACAGCAAGCGCAAGACGAGACCGCGATGCACGGCGAGACAATTTGATCATTTCTACCCCCACTTGGCGAGTTGCCCGGGCAAGTTGTGCAAAGACATTTGCCTGCCCGGGAGTTGCTCACGGCTCTAACCGGATGGTGGCCGTGTTGTGGGATTGAGCATCCTGATTTGGCCCGATGCCTGCTATACGCAATCGGCAAGACCTATACGTGTTCAGCAAGCAACCCCGCCCGCGCCTACAAGGCTTTTTCGGGGCGCCCTCACATGACAAAAAGAGCGCGAAACGCAGCGGTTTCGCGCTCTTTTTCAAAAAGCCCAAAGCGGCCAACGCATGCTGACGATCAGAGCAGCGTGCAGGTCACCGTCTTGGCTTCGGTGTACAATTCGAGCGGTGCGTGACCGAGTTCGCGGCCATAGCCGGACATGCGATGACCGCCGAACGGCACTGCCGGATCGAGCAGGTTGTGCGCATTGACCCAGACATTGCCCGCCTTGAATGCGAGCGCAAAGCGGTTGGCGACGCCCAGGCTTTGAGTCCAGATACTGGCGCCAAGACCAAATCGCGTATCGTTGGCAAGCGCGAGCGCCTCTTCCTCGGTATCGAACGGCATCGCGATGACCACCGGGCCAAACACTTCCTCGCGACAGATGGTCATGTCGGGCGTGCCGTCGGCCAGCACCGTCGGGCGATAGAAAAAGCCCGGACCGGCCACCGCCGTACCGCCTGCGACCAGCCGCGCCCCTTGCGCCAAAGCGCCCTGAACGAAGCCATCGACCCGATCGCGCTGCCGGGCGGAGACCAGCGGCCCCATCTGCACCGACGGATCGAACCCGTCGCCGACCACCATGCCGTCCGCCAGCGCGCCGAGCCCGGCGAGCACCTCTTCGTAGAGGCTGCGATGGATCAGCAATCGCGATCCGGCAGTGCAGACCTGGCCCTGGTTGAAGAAAATCGCGCCCGCCGCGCCTTCGACCGCCATCGGCACCGGACAATCACCCATAATCACCACCGGGCTCTTGCCCCCCAGTTCCAGACTCAGGCGCTTCATCGTCGCCGCGGCGCGGCGCTGGATGTCCTGACCGGCCTCGGTCGAACCGGTAAAGGCGATCTTGTCGACGCCGGGGTGTTCGACCAGTGCCACGCCTGCCGCGCTCGCGCCGGTGACGACATTGACCACCCCTGCCGGAATCCCCGCCTCGGCCACCAGTCGCGCAAGATAAAGCGCGCCGAGCGGCGTGTCTTCGGCAGGTTTGAGCACCACGGTGCATCCAGCGGCCAACGCGGGCGCGATTTTCCAGATCGCCATGACCAGCGGGAAATTCCACGGGATGATCGCGCCGACCACACCCACCGGTTGCCGGATCACGTGCGAGGCAAAGCGCATGGACGGCACATAGTGAAACGACGGCGTGATCGTGCTGCCCTCGATCTTCGTCGCCCAGCCCGCCATATACCGCGTCGTGTCGACAGCCAGCATGAGATCGCCGTAGCGAGCCATGCCCAGCGTCTTGCCATTGTCGAGCACTTCGATTTCGGCAAGCGTGGCGGCATCGCGCTCGATCAGGTCGGCAAGGCGCAACAGTGCCCGTTCGCGCTCGACCGGGCGCAGCCCCGACCAGATCCCGCTGTCGAACGCACGCCGCGCGGCGGCAACGGCCAGCGCGACATCGTCGGCGCCCGCCTCGGCCACGCCGGCGATGGCCGCGCCGGTCGCCGGGTTGATCACATCGCGCCGCGCGCCGCTGCGTGCGGGGACAGATACCCCGTCGATCACCAGCCCGTGCGTTTCGGCCAGAAACGCACCGGTGCCCGGCTGAAGGGTCGGAGCTTCGCAAATGGTGTCGGACATCGAGAGGGCTCCAGTAGCAGTGCCAGTAGCAGCGAGAGCCGCAGGGATAGGGCGCCGCTTTCGCCGACCGCTATCCGGATCGCGCAAAGTCCATGCCGATGGCGCAGATGCCGCCGTTTGACGACTTGACAGACGCCCGGGCGAAGTATGTCATTTCGATTGCAAACCGGATGTCGGTTCCGAAAAATATCATACCGACTGCGCATTCGGTACGCATGGGTACATCATCATCAACGACGCGCGCATCCTTAACTGAGGGGTTGGGTCATGCTTGCTGCACTCGCCGATAGCAAGGTTCCGGGAATAAACAGTTTTTATTCCGATCGTGCCGAAAACGTGCATGAAGTCCTGTCAAGGCAGCTGTCGCGCCATCGCTTTGATTGCGGGCGCCCGGCGGCAATGGATGCCCGAATCTACAGCGCCGAAGTCGGCTCGATCCATCTCGTCGATCTGCAATACGGCGCAGACGTCGCCATCGAGGCCCACCTCAGCGAAGCGCATGTCCTGGTCCACCTTGCACTCGACGGCGAAACGACGATGTGGGCCGACGGCGAAAAATACCTGCTGCGCCGCGACGAGATGCTGGTCAGCTCACCCGACCATCCGTTGCGCGTGCACATGACGTCGCAATGCCGCCACCTTGCCGTGCGTCTGCCGGTGGCGATCTGCACCGAATATATCGGCCAGCAATTGCATATTCCCATCAACCGGCAATTGCGCTTTTACCCCGGCAAGCAGGGCGGGCGCGAATTGCCGCTGGTCTGGCGCGGCATGCTGCACCATATCGGCGAGCAGCTTCGGCTGGGCCCGGCGATCATGGGCAACCGCCGGGTGCAAAAGCAATATGGCATGTTGCTGGCCGAATTGCTGCTGGGCAATTATTGCAATTCCTATTCCGAACAGATCGCGCTGCATGGCAACGACATTTCGCCCCGGCATGTCCGCCGTGCGCGCGAAATCATTCACCAGTCGCTCGAAGAAACCATCTCGATCAGCGGGCTATCGGCGCAAGTCGGGGTCTCCGTGCGATCGTTGCAAAACGGATTCAAACACTTCCTCGGCGTCACCCCGCTGGAATATGTCCGGCGTCACCGTCTCGAACGGCTGCATTCCGCGCTGCTCGAAAACAATGGCGAAGCCAACGTGACCGAACTGATGCTCGAATGCGGCATCGTCAATTTCGGGCGTTACGCCCAATATTATCGCCAGCAATACGGCTGCCTGCCCTCCGAAACGCTGCGCAAGCGGAGTTGAAAGAAGCGCGCCGTCACGGCTGGTCCGGCACGGTTTTCAGGTCGATCGCGCGCTTGACGACATAGGCGCGGATCGCTTCGGCCTGCGGCGCAGTCAGTTCCTTGCCGAAATTGGGCATCCCGAGCGGTTCGGCGGCGCCATGAAGGACAAAGGCGGCAAACAGGTCGGGGGTGACGATCGCCCGCGAATAGCGCAAGTTGGGCACACCGCCGCGATTGACCGCGCTGTCGCCATGACACATCCAGCAGCGCACATGATAGAGCGTGCGGCCTTCGGCGACCACTGCCGGATCGCCCGCACTGGCCGGCAAGGGCGGCAGGTCGAGCGGGGCAACCGGGGGCAGGCGATAGGCCGCCTTGCCGTCGAGCCGGAACGTGACGATGCGGTTGACGCGCGGGCTTTGCGCCTTTGCCAGCGCTTCGCCCATGTTGAGCGGCAGGATGCCGCCCCAGCCGACCGCCACCGACACATATTGGACGCCGCCGATACGATAGGTGACCGGTGGCGCGACAATCCCCGTGCCCAGATCGACCGACCACAGCTTTCGCCCGCTGTCCGACGCATATGCGGCGAATTCGCCGGTCGCATTGCCCTGAAAAACCAGTCCCCCGGCGGTCGCCAGGACCCCGCCGTTCCATGGCATCGGCATCGGCACGCTCCAGCGCGGCTTGCCGACCACCGGATCCCAGGCAATCAGCGCGCCCTTCATCATGCCGCGGATCTGCTCGCGCACGGCGGGATCTTCGGGCATCGACGAACTCGCCGGATCCTGCCCGGTGTTCCAGCCGCGCGGATCGAAGCGAAATTCGCCCGGCTTTGCCGCGACATAGCCATAGGGCATCTGGGCTGTGGGCAGGAATACCAGGCCGCGCCCGGCGTCATAGCTCATTGGTTGCCAGCTATGCCCGCCCGCAGGCGATGGCAGGCCGAGCCAGGGTGCGCCGTTTTCGGCATAGCGCGCTGCCGGCACGATGTCCGGCCGACCGGTCACGGGATCGAGCCCCTTTGACCAATTGATCGGGACATAGGGCGTGCCCGAAATGAATGCCCCGGTCTGCCGGTCGATCACATAGAAATAGCCGTTCTTGGGCGCCTGCATCAGCACCTTGCGCGGCTTTCCGGCGATCGTCAGGTCGGCCAGGATCATGTGCTGGGTTGCGGTATAATCCCATTCGTCGCCCGGCACTTCCTGGAAATGCCAGACATATTCCCCGGTTTCCGGGCGCAGCGCGACAATCGAAGAGACAAACAGGTTGTCCCCCTTGCCGCCTGAGCGAACCATGCGATCCCATGGCCCCGCATTGCCGACGCCGATGTACAGCAAATCGAGATCGGGGTCATAAGCCATGGAATCCCAGGCCGTGCCGCCGCCGCCAACTTTCCACCATTCGCCCGACCAGGTCGTGGCGGCCATGGCCATCGCCTTGTTCTCGAAACCCTTTTTCGGATCTCCGGGCACGGTATAGAACCGCCAGGCCAGCTTTCCGGTCGCCGCGTCATAGGCGCTGACATAGCCGCGCACCGCATATTCGGCACCGCCGTTGCCGATGATCACTTTGCCCTTCACCACGCGCGGTGCGCCGGTGATGGTATAGTTCTGCGCCTTGTCGGTCGTCTGCACGCTCCACAACCGGCGCCCGGTCCGCGCGTCGAGCGCGATCAACCGACCGTCGAACGCGCCGAGGAACAGGCGCCCGCGATCATAGGCCAGCCCGCGATTGACGACATCGCAACAGCCGCGCCGGGCGTAGGCCCCCTCGATCTGCGGATCGAAACTCCACAGGCGGCGCCCGGTCCGCGCGTCGAGCGCGAGCACTTTGCCCCAGGGGCCTGAGGCATACATCACCCCGTCGACAACCAGCGGCGTGCCTTCGACCCCGCGCAGCGAACGCGCGTCGAAATCGGCCGACCAGGCCACGCCCAGCCGGGCGACATTGCCGGTGTTGATCGCGGAAAGAGCGCTGAAACGCGTTTCGGCGGCATTCAATCCATGCTGACGCCAATCGACATTCGCCACCGGACGCGGCGTCGCCTGAAGCACGGTCGCACCGGCAAGGAGTGTAAAGAACGCAAGCGAAAAGGACTTCATCCCGGATTTCCAAGACTTGAGGCGGGGAACAGGCGATCACGGATCTGTCGCGCGCGAAAGTGGATCACCACTCTCGCGCGCAAGGCCCGGTCAAAGCAGGTAGCCGATACCGTGCAGCGGATCGTCGGCATTGATCAGCGTGACGACCTTTTGATCGAGCTTGAGCCCGTCATCCGTCGCGACGATGCGATAGGTGACATCGGCGGCGATGATCCGGGTGCGGTCATATTTGTATTCGACCAGAATCTGCGCGCCGCGCACCGCGATCAGCCCCGGCTCCGATGCGGCAACGACAAAGCGCGACACCGTGCGCACCGTGCGCGCCGGCGGGGACGACGCCATGGCAAAGCCCGAAGTCAGCCGCTTGACCCGCATCCGCCGCATGGCGTCGTCATCATAGAGCAAGTTGAGCTGTACGACCGGGTCGCCATCACCGCGCTCTGTGGGAATGACGTAGTACCCTTCGGCGGTCCACAGATCGAGCCACGCCTTGTAGCCCAGCGTGTCGAGCAGTTCGGCTTCCTGCCAGATCAGCGCCTGCGCCTCGGCGAGCGTGATCACCTGTGCGACGCGAGGCGTGGCGGTGGTGGGCGCGAAAATCGAGGTGGTCATCCCTGCATCATCCTTTTCCACATGCGATAGGCCGCGCGCATCCCCGTTTCGGAGCTGACGTCACCGGCGTCATGACCGGGCTCGGCAGTGCCCTGCGGCGCGGCGACCCCGCGATTGACCATGATCGGCATGTCGTCGCCCGCCTGGACGCCGCGTTGCACGCGTTCCCAGCCTTCGGCATCGTCGGGCGTGCCAAAGCCCAGCGGGCCCTGGAAATGTTCGTGGAGCCGAAGCCGCATGCGGTTGGCCAGTTCGGGCCCGCCATCCAGCCCGATCGCGATGTGATGCACTTCGGTCTCGCTGACCGAAATCGGGCGCAATTCCCGGAAAAACGCCATCGAGCAGGCAATATTGGGAAACATGTTGAGATTGAAGCCGGTGCCACCCACCGCGCGCACCACTTTGCGCACCGTCGCCTCGTCATGGCCTTCATCGCGCAGCGCCTGCGCAAGCTCGGCAAAGCGTTCCGGAATCGGCGCATCGAGATCGTGTTCCAGATCTACCAGCGCGGGGATCATCACCATGACCGAATGGCCATTGCCCAGATCCTCGACCCAGCCGCCCTGCCCCAGGACGTCGAACACGTTCTCGGTTTCCTCGTCGAGGCTGTCGAGAAACGTCTTGTGCACGATCGGGAAATGATAGGCGTCGGTGGTGTTTTCGAGCTGGATCTTCCAGTTGCCCGGAAACCGGAACGAATGCTCGCCCAGCACTTTCACGCCGAACCCTGCGCCCTGTTTCATGAACAGGTCGATCCACTTGCGCGCCGCGCCGAGATGTTCGGCAAGGTCGGGCGCATCCGGATTGAACGTGGCAAAGATCATCCCGTTGTATTCGTCGACACGCAGCGATTGCAGCGGAAACTGCGCGGGGTCGAAGCCTTCTTCATAGCCCCAGCTGTGCGGCACTTTGCGCAGCGTGCCGTCCGGGTCATAGGACCAGCCGTGATAGGGGCAGACAAACACGGACTGTCGCCCGCGCTTCTTTTCGCACACGGTTGCGGCGCGGTGGCGGCAACGGTTGAGCAGAACGTTGACTTTGCCCGCCTTGTCGCGGGTGACCAGCACCGGCTGCGCGCCGATCTGGGTGGTCTTGAAGGTATTGGGCCCGGCCAGTTCGCTGGCGTGGGCGACCCAGACCCAGGTCTTCTTGAAAATCCTGTCCATTTCTTCGGCGAACAGCGCCGGATCGCGATAGAGGCGGCTGTCGCCCCGATCGCCCTGGAAGAGCTCGCCGGCGGACGATGTCGCTGCCGGCTCTGCTGTGGTTGCCATGATCAGTCTCCTGCGTGAAAGGTGTCAAGGCCGCGCCAAAGACAGCGCGCAAGGGCGAGCAGTGCCGCATCGCCCCCTTTGCGTCCGACCAGCTGCACCCCGGCGGGCAAGCCCTGTGCGGTAAGCACCGGCAGCGTAATCGCCGGATGGCCCGAAAGATTGAAAGGGCGCACCAGCCGGGTCAGCGGCAGGACCGCACGCGGATCGCTCGCTTCTGCCAGCATCGGCGGCACGCTTGGCAGCGTCGGCAGGACCAGCGCATCAACCCCGGCCAGCGCCGCATCGACTTCATCTGAAAACACCTGCCGCACCGCCTCTGCCGCAGCGAGCCGTTCGGGCGCATGATCCCGACCTGCAAGAATGCGCGCGCGCACGTCCTCGCCCATCGCCGGATCGTCGGCAAACTGCGCCAGCGCCTGCCAGCTTTCGCGCCCGATGATCACCATGCCCGCATCGAACGCCGCCTCGAGCCCGGGCAAGGCGCGCGACCGGCAGGCGCCCCCCCAGCGCGCAATCGCCGCAGCCACCGCGTCGCCGACATCGTCCGCGACGGTCGGATCGAGAACCCCGAGCACCGGCGCACGCGGTTCGTCCGCGACGGCAAATCCCGGCACGATCGCCGTCATTGCCGCTTCGACCATGGCCACATCGCGCGCAAAAACGCCGACGCAATCGAGCGATGACTCTGCCGGCCAAGCCCCCCGACGGCTGACCAGCCCGTATGTCGGCTTGAATCCTGTCACGCCGCAACAGGCAGCGGGCATGCGCACCGATCCGCCGGTATCGGTCCCGATCGCCATGTCGACCAGGCCTCCGGCCACAGCCACCGCCGATCCGCTCGACGATCCGCCCGGAATGCGCGCGGGCCAGCACGGATTGACCGGGGTGCCGCAGCGGGGATTGACCCCGGTCACGCCAAACGCGAATTCATGCATGTTCGCCTTGCCGACGATCCGCCAGCGTCCGTCGGCGAGCAAGTGCGCGACCACCTCTGCATGAGCCGCAGCCGGCGCCGCATCGGCAAGCACCGCGCTGCCCAGCCGCGTCGGCAGACCGGCAACATCGAGGCTGTCCTTGATCGCCACGCGCCATTCCCCGGCACCGCGCGAGCAGGCCGCCGCGAGAGCGCCATGCGGATCAGGCAGTGCGCAGGATTCCTTCGCCGTATCGGCACAGGACGGTTCGGAGTGGGCAGGCAGGATCGACATGCCGCCGATTGCAGACCAAATAGGCCGGGCCCGCTATCCGCAACGCGCAACGCCCTGTACAGGACGCGCCTCTATTCGCGACGGATCCGCCCGACCGCAAACCGCACCCGCGCCAACCCGCCAGACGAGCACATCCGCGCCGTGGCCGCAAACCGCTATGCGCAGCGAATGTCCGTATTGCGAATTTTTATCTTATTGATTTTTATGAATTTTTTATGACAATGAGTCGCTGGACAAAGCCCGTTCGCGTGGCCTTGTCGCAATGTGCACACGGGGGGGGCAACGCCATCATGAAAGTCGGAATCCGGACCATCTGCCTGCCGATGTTGCTGGCTGGCGCGCCTTGCTACGCCCAGACAGCGCCCGCCGAAGACAGCGCCAAACCGGTCGATGCGGGCTTTGGCGACATTGTGGTGACCGCCACCAAGCGCAGCGAAAACCTGCAGAAGGTGCCGATCGCGATCACCGCATTTTCCGGTGACCAGATCCGCAAGCTGGGGATCACCGACACCACCCAGATCACCGAGCACGTCCCCGGCCTGCAGCTCAATGCCTGGTCGCCCAACGTGACGATCTTCAACTTGCGTGGCATTTCGCAGAACAATTTCACCGACTATCTCGAAAGCCCGGTCGCCGTTTATGTCGACGATGCCTACATGGGATCGATCAACGGGATTTCGGGGCAATTGTTCGATATCCGGCGCGTCGAGGTTCTGCGCGGCCCCCAAGGCACGCTGTTCGGGCGCAATGCCACGGGCGGGCTGATCCAATATCTGTCCGAAGACGCATCGAAAGCCGATCTCAACGGCTATGCCACGGCCGGTTGGGAACGCTTCAACCATCGCTCGCTCGAAGGCGCGCTGGGCGGATCGATCATCAGCGGCCTGCGCTTTCGCATCGCAGGCCGGATCAACAAGGCCGACGGCTATATCAAGCCCGGCGACGGCAGCGACGGCCAGGCGCTGGGCGGCGAGAACGGCTGGGCCCTGCGCGGAACGGTTCAGGCCGACATCGGCACCCGGGGCAAGCTCGATCTGTGGATCAAGCACAGCCAGGACGACCATGTCGCCACCGGCGGCTATATTTTCGACAACTGCAATATCGAGGCCAACGGCTATTGTTCGACCGATTCCGCCGGCCTGTCCAACGGCACCGGCGGCCCCGTCAACGGTCTGACCGGCGCCCCGGCCAGCCCGTGGACGAACTATTCGAACACGCCGGGTTATCTCAACCGCCGGATCGACGATTACCAGGCGAAGTTTCAATACGATCTCGGCTTTGCCAAGCTGACCAACATTGCCAACTACACCTGGCTGCACAAGGAATACCAGGAAGATGGCGACGGCACCGCGCTGCCGCTGATCGTATTCCAGACCGAGGCGCGCTATACCCAGTTCAGCGAGGAACTGCGCCTTTCGGGCGAGCTTTCGCGTTTCCGCTGGCAGGCCGGGTTCTATTACCTCGACATGCTGATCCGCGGCGACACGGTCACCACCGGCAATCCGGCGCTGGGCGCGGCGCTGTCGGTCGGGCTGCCCGGCATCGATCCGGCCGATCATGAAACCTACCGGCTGTCTTCAAAGAACTGGTCGGTCTTTGCCCAGACCGAATACGATCTTGCCCCCGATCTGACCCTGATCACCGGACTGCGCTGGTCGCAGGACAACAAGCATGTCGATTATACCTCGGTAATCACCGATACCGGGCAATCGGTCGCCCTCGCCACCAACCAGACGTTCGATGCACAGATCCCCGGAATCGATCACATCGCAAAGGGCGACTGGGCCGCGCGCGTCGCCCTGAATTACAAGCCGACCCCGTCGACCATGCTGTTCGTGTCGTGGAACCGGGGTATCAAAGGCGGCAATTTCTCGCTTTCCCCCAGCGTCAATGCGGCCAATTTTCAGCATCTGGGCGAAACGCTCAACGCGATCGAGGCCGGTGTAAAATGGTCCAACGCCGCGCGCACCATTCGCTTCAGCGGCACCGCCTATCACTACATCTACAAGAACTATCAGGCCTTCGCGCTGATCGACGACGTACCCCAGGTGGTCAACAGCAACGCCACGGCGACCGGCGCAGAGCTCGAAGCGTTTCTCACCCCGGCGAAGCATTTCAATGTCAATCTGGGCGCGACGTGGGAAACCAGCAAAGTCGACAGCGTCGAGACAACCGGCAGCGAATATCTGTCTGTGCTCGTCCCGGGCAGCCCTGCGCCCGACTATTGCACCGATCTCGGCAACGGAAACTATTATTGCAACTATCCGGCCAAGGCCGTCGCCAATGCCCGCCTGCCGAATGCCCCGCGCTTCAGCGCCAACTACGTGATCCGCTATGATCACGATTTTGCCTGGGGCAACCTCGCCGGGCAGTTTGACGGCGCATGGTATGACGACCAGTTCCTCGAAGTGACCAACGGCGCCTCGTCGCTGCAAAAGGCTTACAACGTCTCCAACGCGTCCTTGACCTGGACGGCGCCGGGCGACAAATTCACTGTCGAACTGTTTGGCCGCAACGTGTTCAACAAGGCGTACCGGGCCTATACCCTGAACCTCGGGGCACTCGGCACCACCAGCATGTATGCAAAGCCTGCCACCTATGGCGTCTCATTGGGCGTCAAATGGTAAGCTCACCCCTGCCGCCAGAAGAAAAGCCGCCAGAAGAAAAGTCGCCAGAGGAAAACGCGATGTCCGCCCAACCCAAATCAGGACGTGATCTGCATCGCGCGGCGCTCGCGGCGCTGCATGGGGCCGCGATGGCCCTGGCCCATCCGGCTGCTGCCGATACGCCGACCCGGCCCCCGGTGCTGCAACCCGAAACGCTGAGCGTGGTCGAGCTGAAGGACCGCATGCAGCCGCACTGGGTGTGGATCAACGACATTTCCTTCAATCACATGAGCGATGGCCGCGCCTATCTCGTCGATGCCGATGCAGGCACGATGCTGGGCATGATCAGCGCCGGAAACGGCCACGGCGTGGTGCAGATCCTGCCCGACGGCAAGACCGTGGCGGTGCCCGCGACATTCTATTCCCGCGGCATGCGCGGCAAGCGCGAAGACGTGATCACGTTCTACGCCATTCGCGATCTGGCCCCCGGCGCCGAAGTGTCCATTCCGCCCAAGCGCATCCAGACCATCCCCTTTCTCAACGCAGAGCCGCTCACCGACGACGGTCGCTTTTCGCTGATCTACAATTTCACTCCGGAACAGACGATCAGCGTGGTCGACATTCCCGCGCGCAAGTTCGTCGGCGAATTTGCCACGCCCGGATGCGGTGCCATGCACATGACCGGGCCGCGCCAGTTCATGATGCAATGCGCCGACGGCTCGCTGCAAGTGGGCCAGATGAGCGAAGACGGCCAGATCACGCTCGGCGCCACGTCCGCAACGCTGTTCAGGCCCGAAGACCCGGCCAGCGAGCGCCCCGTCAGGATCGCCCCGGCACGCTATCTGTTTTTCACGTATGCCGGTGAAGCGGTCGAAGCCGGCGTCAAGGCCGACCGGCCCGCGTTGATCGCGCGTTGGTCGCTGCAGGGCACCGATGGCGCCGGGTGGCGACCGGGCGGCACGCAGCCGATGGCCTATCACACCGCGAGCGGGCGGCTCTATGTGCTGATGCACAAGGGCGGGCCCAACACGCAGAAGGAGCCGGGCAGCGAAATCTGGGTCTATGACGTGGCCAAACACATACGCCTTGCCCGCCTGCCGCTCGATCATCCGGCCAGTTCCGTGGCGATCAGCGCCGATGCCGCTCCGTTGCTCTACACCGCTCTGTTCGGATCGGGCATGCTCGACGTGCGCGATCCGGCAAGCGGGCGCGTCATCCGCAAGATCGCCGGAATCGGCAGCGATCTGACCGTGATCCAGCCCTCCCCCCTTGCAGAAGCGACGCCATGACCGGCATGAACGAAATCCTGCTCGCGGCAGTGGTGATCTTGTGGATCGTGGTGATCGCGCTCGCGCTCGCGGTACTGGCCCTGGTGCGCCAGGTCGGCATGCTGCACGAACGACTGGGGCCGGTGGGCGCGCTGGTGCTGCCGGGCGGCCCGGAAGCGGGCAGCGCCGCGCCCGATTTCACGCTCGAAGCGATCGACGGGCGCACGGTCCGGCTCGGCGGATCGGGCGATGGCCGCGCGACATTGCTGTTCTTCCTCTCGCCGTCGTGCCCGGTGTGCAAATCGCTGCTGCCGGTGGTCAAGCAGATCGCGCGCGAATCCGGCGATGCGCTTCAGGTCGTGCTGGCCAGCGACGGCGATCATGACGAACAGGCCCGCATGGTCGCGCGCGAACAGCTGGAGATGTTTCCGCTGGTGCTGTCGACGCCGCTCGGGAT
The DNA here is from genome assembly GCF_001519055.1 of Novosphingobium sp. Fuku2-ISO-50. Classification (GTDB taxonomy): domain Bacteria; phylum Pseudomonadota; class Alphaproteobacteria; order Sphingomonadales; family Sphingomonadaceae; genus Novosphingobium. The sequence goes on from NZ_KQ954290.1 coordinate 104,906, forward strand.
TGCCTATCAGGTGTCGAAACTGCCGCATGCGGTGCTGATCGACGCGGCGGGCACGATCGTTGCCAAAGGCCTCGTCAACAATCGCGAACACCTCGAAAGCCTGTTTGAAGCCCAGCGCCTCGGCGTTGCCTCGCTGCAGGACTACAAGCGCCTGCAAGCCCAAGCCGCGTCAGAGAACTGAGGACGCCCAGACCATGAACCGCCCCGACATGAACCGTATCGACCGCATAACCGAGATCATGGCCCGCTCTGCCGCGCGCAACAGCTCGCGCCGCAGCTTTTTTGGTCGGCTGGGCGCCTGGCTGACGGTGGGAACCGTCGCCCCGCTGCTGCCGGTCTCGCGCGCTTATGCCGCCAAAGGCCCACAGGCGCTGCAGCCGCAGGAACAGGGCGATCCCACCAGTTGCGACTACTGGCGCTATTGCGGTATCGACGGGTTCCTGTGCGCCTGCTGCGGCGGCTCGGCCTCGTCCTGCCCGCCGGGCACAGAGCCCTCGCCGATCACCTGGGTCGGCACCTGCCGCAATCCGGTCGACGGGCGCGCCTATATCATCAGCTACAACGACTGTTGCGGCAAGGCGGCCTGCGGGCGTTGCCAGTGCGGGCGCGACGAAGGCGCCACGCCGACCTATCAGCCGAGCACCTCGAACGACCTCGACTGGTGCCTCGGCACGCAGGCGGGCATTGCCTATCACTGTTCGACTTCGGTAGTCCTCGGCCCCGCCGACTGATGCGGCCCGTCCGCGCCCCAAGCACCGGTTGGCTGGCGCTGGTGCTGGCGACGACCACGCCCGCGCAGGCGGCCGACTCTGCCGCAGCGCATCGCGCCTGGGTCGACTATGCGCTGCATTGTCAGGGCTGCCACTTGCCGGGTGGCGAAGGCATGGCGGGGAAAGTCCCGGCGATGCGCGGCGCCTTGGCCGATTTCCTGAAAGTGCCGGGCGGGCGCGAATATCTGGTGCAAGTCCCCGGAGTGGCCACCGCAAAGCTGTCCGATGCGGACGTCGCGCGGCTGCTCAACTGGCTGGTGCGCGCAATGGGCCCCGACCTGCCCGCCGGTTTCCATGATTACCAGACCGCCGAAGTGGCCACCTTGCGCGCACACTGGCTGCGCAGCCCCGGCCCCGTGCGCAAGGATCTGCTGGCCGCCATCGCGGCGCTACCGGCCCGCCGCTAAGGCCCAGGCGCGCATCGGGCGGCAACCGGCCGCCAGGATCGCTGCCGAGATCGCGCCGCCCAGCCCCGCGATCATCGCCAGCGAAAACACCACCCCGCCCGGCGCGGTAAACAGATGATCGTTGAGCAACCCGACGAGCAGCGTGCCCAACCCCGCCCCGATCAGCCCGGTGCCGCAGATCAGCAGCGCCGAAATCCGCGCGCGCATGGTCCGCGGCGCGACCATCTGCGTCAACGCGCTGGACGGCGTGATCGGAAACGAGGAAAAGAACTGCAGGCAGGCCATCGCCAGAACCCCGGCCACCGGTCGCGATGCCAGCGCAAGCAGGATCGCGCTCACCGCCGAACCCAGCCCGCCGACGATCCCCACCAGAAACGTGGTGTCGGCCCGCCCGGCCCGCGCCAGCCGGTCCAGCAGCCAGCCGCTGGCATAAGCCCCGCCGCCTCCGGCAAAGATGGCATTGAGCCCGAGCCAGAACCCGGCATCGGCCGTGCCGAAGCCATAGCCGCGCGTCAGCACGGCCGGTGCCCAGGCCAAAGTGGCAAACAGCGCCCATCCCGACATGACATAGCCGAAGATATGCGGCCCGAAGATGGCGCGCAGCCGCATCAGGAACGTCAAAACCGCGCCAAGCCCCGGCACCGGTTCACCCGTGCGGCGATGCGGATCGCGGACGGTCAGCGCGACCAGCGCCGCCAGCGCCATACCGGGCAGCCCGACGAGGATGAAACAGGCCTGCCAAACGCGCAAATGCAGCGGACCGATGGCAAGCCCGCCGTGCCCGCTGACCGCCGCGATCACCGCGCCACCGGCCAGAAAGGCAAGGCCCGCCCCAAAGAACGAGCCCAGCGAATAGACCCCGATCGCGCGGCCAAGCCGTTCGCGCGGAAACAGGTCATTGATCAACGCATAACTGGCCGGTGACAGCGCGGCCTCGCCGGCGCCCACCATGATCCGCGCTGCAAACAGCCCGGCAAAGCTGGCCGCCAACCCGCACGCGGCTGTGGCCAGCGACCAGACGGCTATGCCCGCCGAAATCACCCCCGGACGCGACGTGCGATCCGACAGGCCTGCCACGGGGATGCCGAGCGTTGCGTAAAACAGCGAAAAGGCAAACCCGTGGAGCAGGGCAAAGGCCGTATCGCTGATCCCGAGATCGGCCTTGATCGGCCCGATCAGCAGCGACAGGATCTGACGATCGACAAACGACAGCACATAGGCCGCGGTACAGACAAAGACGACATACCAGCCATAGACGGATGTCGAGCGGGCGGCGGCGGGGGATCGGGTCATGCGCGGATCATGACACGGACGCGCCGCGATGCCTGACCGTGGCGCGCCGCGCCTGACCGAAATCGGCAAGAACTCTCAGGCTGGAACCATCACGAAATCAAAGTCCGCGCACCATTGCGCCTGCCCGGTCGGATCGGGCACGAAGTCCACGATCAGCGATGCCTTGACTCCGAATACCGCGTCGCTTTCCAGATAGCGGTCGCCGGCAACGAAAGTGTGAGTGACGATCCGCTCGTACCCCGGCGCAGAGACCATGAAATGGGTATGCGCCGGGCGCCAGGGATGCCGCCCCAATGCCTGCAGCATCATGCCCACCGGACCGTCGTGCGGAATCGGATAGGACACCGGCCTGATGCCGAAGAAATGATACGCCCCGTCGGCCCCGGTCAGGAACCGCCCGCGATTGTTCCACTTCGGCTGAAGGCCGGGCTGCTGAACGTCGTAAAATCCGTCCTCGTTGTCGGACCAGACGTCGATCAACGCACCGGCGACCGGATTTCCCGCAAGGTCGAACACACGCCCCCGATAAAGGCACGGCTCGCCCTTGCCGCCTTGCGAGATCGTGTCGCCCATCGACCGCATCGGCGCATCGGCAACGTGGAACGGGCCGAGCACGGTGTTTTCGGTCGCGGGCGCAGGGCGGCGGTTGTTCAGCGCGTCAACCAGCATCGATACACCGAGCGTGTCGCTGAGCAGGATGAATTCCTGGCGCTCGTTCGAACAGATCTGCCCGGTTCGCGTCAAAAACTCGATCGCCACATCCCATTCGTCGCCAGTAAGCTGCACCTCCTTGATAAAAGCATGGAGATGGCGGACCAGCGCGGCCATGACTGTGGCCAGGCGCGGATCGGTCCCTTCGCCGACCCGCGCATTGACGGTTTCGGCCGAGCCGGTTTCGGTGAAATAGTCGGTCATCATGCATCCTCGTTGTCGCGCGGTTTTTCGCGGCGTTTACAATGGCTCGGCGCCCGGCGACGCCCCGGTCCAGGCCCGTTGCAGCAATCTGCGAATGGCCTGCCGCTCAATCGGCCGCGGATTGGGATAGCTGTTGGTGGTCGCAAGATCGGCGGCGCGATCGAGGTCGTCTTCACGCATTCCCAGCGCGGCAAGCGATGTCGGCGCGCCCAGTTTTCCGGCCATCCGGTGGAGCGCCAGCGCCGGATCATCGCCGAGTATCCCGGCCAGCGGCGCAATCGCACCGGCGGCGGCGACTGCATTGTAGGCCAGCGCATGCGGCAGGATCACGGCATGGGTTTCGGCATGCGGCAGAGCAAAACTGCCGCCCAGAACATGACACAGCTTGTGATGCAGCGACATGCCGACCGTGCCCAGCACCGTCCCGCATAGCCACGCGCCATACAGCGCTTCGGCCCGCGCCGCGCGATCGGTCGGGTCATCGGCAATGCGCGGCAACGCGGACAGCAGCGCCCGCGCGCCTTCGACCGCCATCAGCGACGAAACCGGATTGGCATCGGGGGCATAGAGCGCTTCGACGGCGTGGGCGATCGCATTCATGCCGCTCGTCACACTGGTCGAAACCGGCAAGTCGAGCGTCAACGCCGGGTCGTAGAACACGACTTCGGGCAGGATGCGCGCGTCGCGCAGCGTGGTCTTGAGCCCATCGGCGGTCTGGCCGAGTATCGGGGTCGCTTCCGATCCGGCATATGTCGTCGCCAGTACGATCTGCGGCGCGTCGTTGCGCCAGGCGATCGCCTTGGACAGGCCGACCGCCGTTCCGCCGCCAAAGGCAAGCACGCCATCCGCGCCGCACGCCGCAAAGGCTGCCATCGCCCGCTCGGTTACCGCGACCGGGGTATGCATTTCGGCCCCGGCAAAGGTTCCGGCGACACAATCGCCCACGGAATCGATCAGCCGGGTGACTTTGGCCGCCTGCCGGGGCGTCGAAACAACGAGCAGGCGCGAACAGCCAAGCGCCTCGACTTCGGCGCGCAGACGCATGAGCACCCCCTCCCCGAACAGGATACGGCACGGCAATCCGGTATAGGCAAAGCTCTCGATCATCGCCCATCGTGTGGAGCGAACCGGGCCTTGCGATAAATCCGCAAAGCGACCGATCCTGTGCAGGATGCGCAACAATCCCTGCCACGCGGCAGGTTACGGTTTGACCCTGATCGAATGCGCGCCCGGCGTGCCTGTCGACGATCTCGTCGCCCGAACCGGCGCGCCGCTCGTGGTTGGAGACGATCTCATTACCGGTTAACCGCCGGCATCACAGGATCGCTCAACGGGGCAGCAGACACCGCCGCGCCGTCAGCGGACCTCGCCAATGCGATACACGAATTTCTTGAGGACGAAGTAATTGAGCACGGAGACAATCACCAGCGATCCAAATCCGGCCAGATAAGGCGTGGCGCCCAGCGCGGCGCAAGCGGCCAGCGCGGTCACGCTCAGCACGTATTGCCCCGCATAGGCACCGAGAAAGCGCGGCAACGAAGGCATATGGCCGCGAAACGTATAGCGCGTATAGGTCAGATAATTGAACGCCATACCCAAGAGGTGTGCGACGATCTGCGCAAGGTACATATTGAGGCCGGCAGCAATGAACGCGGCAAACATGCCGTAGCCGAATGCCGCGTTGGCAAGGCCCGCCTGATAGTAGCGAACGACTCGCTTCCACTCATCGATCGATCGCCAGTCAAACATGGCGCTCAGGATTCTTGGGGAAAGTTGATGCGTTCGCGCTCCAGCACCAGCGGCTGGTTACGCGTACGTTCGGACACGAGCGCCACCTGCACCCCGAGCAAGCCCAGAAACAGGAACAGCATGGCGAATTGGCCTTCGAGCACGGCCGCGAACAGCCATAGCTGCCATGACCGCCCGACAATCAGGGCCACCAGTGCGCCGAAGAGGCTGAATATCGTCGCCAGCGAAATGAAGAACGCGATATAGAGCGGCGCGCGCAGCAAATTCTTTGACGAACCGGCGAGACCGTTCAGCGCAAAATCGAGCAGGGTAAAGAAATTGTTGTTTGATTTTCCGCCGGCCCGGGGGGGACGCCGAAACGGGATTGTTTCGATTGAATAGCCGGTTTCGACCAGCAGCCCGCGAAAGAACGGCTCCGGCTCGTTCAATCGGCGGATCGCCTCGACCACACGCCGGTCGTACAGGCCAAAGCCGGTCGCGTTGGGAATGATCGCGTAATCGCCGAACTTCTGCTGCAGACGATAGGACAGCCCCCGCATGAAGCCGAGCACCGGCCCGGATTTTTCAGTCTCGCGTACGCCCAGCACAATGTCCGTGCCCGCGCGCCAGCGCCGCACGAATTCGGGCAACAGATCGGGCGTGTCCTGAAAGTCGGAACACATCGAGATCACGCCGCGGCCGCTCGCCTGATAAATCCCATAAGTGGGGGATCGCATCTGTCCGAAATTGCGCGTGTTGATGATCAGCCGGATGCGCGGGTCGCGCGCACACATTCCCCGGATGATCTCGACCGTGCGATCCTGAGACTCGTTGTCGATGAAGATCAGCTCAAAGCTTTCAACGATCGGTTCAAGCTTTTCGATGACCGCAGCGGCGATCGCCTCGGCATTATCCTCCTCGTTCCGGCAGGCGAGCACGACGGATACTTCAGGAATTGCAGACATGGCATCAGGCATGCTTGGCCTCGTCGTCGTTTCGCCGCCGCGCAGCCGCTTCACGCTGCTCCGCCGCCGGCACGGGTGCACGCAGTGGGTGCCGATGCCAGAACCGCACCGGTCGAGGCAATCGTGCCCGAACGTTTGAGCATCTTGGCGAACTTCACTTTATCGACCCACCCTTCAAAATTGGTCTGCAAAACGGCCCGCAGCAGAGCACAGCTTGTCTCGCCGCTACCACTTTCCCCCACATTCAACCAGCACGTAACAATCAACTTTCTTCGGCTTTTTGGGCCAACCAGACGGCGGTTTCGGCAACTTGTCCATCCAGCGGCAGATGAGTCATACCATAGCGCGCCAACAGCGCCGTCCATGCCGCAGCATCGCCTGTATAGCGGTTTTCTTCCGGTTCACTGATCGGGCGACGCGACACGATCGCACCGCCCACTTGCGCGACCACGGCGGCAACTTCGCCCAGTTCAAGCGGCTCGCCCCCGGTAGCAAAGCACTGCACCGCAAGACCGTCCGTCGAAAGCAGCATGCAAACGACCACCGACAGCACTTCGCGCACCGCGACATAGCTGCGCAGCACCCTGCGCGGTGCGCGCACCTCTATGGGCCGACCGGCGAGTGCATCAAGAATGAAGCTGGCGAGCGCATATGTCTCGTGCTTGTTCATCCAGGGGCCCGAAACGCTGTAGATACGCCCGATCGCCACCCGGCACGTCCCGGCGCGGTTGCGCGCCCAGGCGGCAAATCGCTCTTCGTCTTCGCGTTTGAGCGCGCCATAAAGCCTGAGGTCGCCGGCCGCGCCCGGATCATCCGCGAAAGCCGCCGCCCCCGAAGAGGCAACAAACAGGCGGTCGACGCCGATCCGGTCAAGCGCGTCATGCACCGTTTGCGAAAGGGCACGATTGGCCGCGCAATAGGCCTGCGCCTCCATGCCGGCGACTTTGTCCTTGGTCAGGAATGCCAGATGAAACAACACCGTCGGCTGTCGCGGCAACGCAGCCAGGTCATCCAGCGCGTACTGATCAAGACGCGTGCCGTCATCGAGCACGATGCCCCGCTCGGCTGAGCCAAAGCAAACCACGCGCCGGGCGAATTCATCCGAATCCAGTGCAGCGCGCAACAGCGCCAACAGTGTGCGGCCGATCCAGCCGCGTGCACCGACAATGACGATCCGCCGTTCGTCAGAGCGCAGCAGCGACAAAGCGGGGGCTGCGAACTGCATCGATTGCCGGTCGAGATCGTTGCCCGGAGCCACGCCCTTACTTGACGAAGCCTTCGACGACTTTCTCTGCGGCAGGTTTCTCGGCAAGGTAATCGACTTCCGGGGTCATCTTGTCGATCGGATTGGATTCCATCGATCCGGTCGCGGTGATGCGACTGCTGATCTTGGGGAAATACGTCTGTTCGGGATCAACCGGCACGATGAAAGCATGGGGACCAGGCGTTGCCATCGCTTCCAGGAACGCGATGTCGGTCGAAAAATCGAGCGGCAGGCGCATGACCGGAATGTCCCAAGCCGCAAACAGCTTGCTCCATTGCGGCAACCCCAGCCCCGACTTGCGATCGCAGCCGAGATATTTGCCGCCAAAATAGCTGCGCTGGGTCATGCGGATCGAGGCATGGCCCTGGTCGTCGAAAATGAACATCTTGAGATCGAGATCGTTGACGGCGACGGTGCCCAATTCCTGCATGTTCTGTGCAAAACCACCATCGCCTTCGATCAGGATCGTCCGCCGCCCTTTGCCCGCCAAGGCGGCACCAATCGCGCCGGACAGGCCATAGCCCATCGACGCAAGCGACTTGTTGGTCAGCATCCGCTGCCCCAGTTTGGGCTTGTAGAGCGTCATGGTCAGCGTAAACGCGCTGCCGCTCGAACACGGAATGACGAGATCGTCAGGCTTTGTCACGTCCTCCAGCCGGACAATGAATTCATAAGGTGACAAAAATCCGGGCCCGGTCTGGTTGACATCCTCGACGCGCGGAATATTCGCCATGATCGCCTGCGCCGCTGCAATCCAGTCTGTCTTCGCGGGCAGATTGCGATCGATCAGGCGGGTCAGGAAATCGTTGGCATCGGCCTCGATGCCGAAGTCGATGCGCGGATGACCCTTGCCGATTTCGCGCGGATCGATCTCGACCTGAACGATCTGCGCATCGCGGCCGAATTCCTGCCAGTTGAACCCGGTCTGTTGCAGCCCGAGACGGGTCCCGACGGCAATGATCAGATCCGATTTCTGGATAACGATGTTCGCCCCGCGCATACCCCAGGTATTCGGTCGACCCAGGAAATTGGCGGCATTGCCATCAAAGCGGTCGGCGCCGTTGTATGTCGTCATCACCGGGATGCCCGACACTTCCATCCGGTTGCGCAGCGCTTCGACCGTTGCATAGTCCGTACCGCCGCCAATCAGCAGCACCGGCCGCTCCGCCTGGCGATACAGCGCAGCGACTGCGTCGATCTGTTCGTCGCTCGCACGCGACAGCGACGGCGGGGTGATCGCGGGCAGCGGCTCTTCCTCGACATTTGCGGCCTGAACATCGAGCGGCATTTCGAGGAATACCGGCCCCTTGCGCGGCGTCCAGCTCGCCTCGATGAGCGACAGAAACCGGCGCGCGTCGATCGGCGCCATGAAACGATAGGCTTCCTTTGTCGTCGCCGCGAGCAGTTCGACCCCTGCGACTTCCTGGATACCGCGAGCGCGCACTGTCCCGTTGGCAAGGTCAGCCGTCTTGACCTGACCGCCCAACACCAGCAGTTCGCGACTTTCCAGCCATGCGCCGCTGATTGCCGTGACGATGTTGGTCAGGCCGGGGCCGGTCGTGACGAGCGCCAGGGCCTTGGCCGGCGCGGCAATCTCGTTGAAATATTCGGCAGCGATCCCGGCCGCCACTTCATGCACCACGGGAACGCCGGTCAGATAGCGATCGAGGCTTTCGGTCAGGTGCATGATATTGCCCCCGCCGACATAGAAATAGTGCGTATAGCCTGCCGCACGCAACCAAGCACCGATCTGGTCACTGTATTTCACCGCTCAGTCCTTTTCCGCAATGGTCAGCAGCGAGGTGATGATCGTATAGATCTGGTTCGCAGAAAGGCTGCCCGGCGTACCCCGGTCGTATCCCCAATCGGCATGCAGCGGCAGATGGATTTCGCCCTGAAATGGCTCCAGGTGGCTGTTCATGTCATCGACATAGACAACCAGATACTTGCCGCGATCAAGCCAATGCTGCGCTTCTGCCACGCCCAGTTTGCTGCCCTGTTTGCGAATATCTTCCTGACCGAAGACAGTGACAACGTCCGCACCGTGAAAGGCCAGAGTCTCGCGAATGGAGGCAATGTTGCGTGTCGACAGGATCGCAAAGCGATCGGGACAGGCCAGCAGCAACGGTTTGAGCAACAGGAAAAAGTCATACGGCGGCATGACTTTGGGCCATTCGGGATCGGCCATGATCGCCTTGCGCGCCTCGAAGAAATTGCTCGCAAATGCCCAGTCGATCGTTTCCGGCACAAACTTGCTTATCGCCGAAGCGGGCAGCGCGTTATCCTTGCTGTACAGCCGATTGTATTGCCACGCGTCCGTCACCACGCCCCGGAACGCGAGAAATTCTTCATATGTTACGTCCTGGCGGAACTCGGGACGCCCCTCGACGGCCTTGTTCGCCACCGTGAACGCCTCGTAGGCGCTGTTGAACAGCACGCCATCGAAATCGAGGACAAATTTGATTTCCATTACAGGCGAGTCCTGATCTGCCCGATCCGCGCGGAGGCGGCATCGGCAATCGCGCCATGATGATCGAGTTGCAGCCCCAGCAGCGCTTCCTCGACTGCGAAAGCGGCGGCGATGGCGCCATCTTCGAGGAACTTGTCCACCGGCATCACGCACTTGCGCGTTTCGACGCAGTCGATCAGATCGCGCAGTTCCGCGTCGTCGGCAAGGCGCCTGACCGTCGATGCGCCCACCGAACCGCCCATCGTCATGTGCAGACCGCGCTTGCGAGCTGCAGTCGCCACGGTCTTGACCATGGCGATCGTTTCGTCGCTGTCGACACCGGGCCCGCCATAGCTCGCTGTCAGATCGGTGCGCCCGACGGTCACTTCCGACAGCCTTGTTCCGGCATCAAGGATCTCTTCGATCCGCCGAACCGCATCGATCGTCTCGATCGTTACGCCAAGCTGATCGAACGCACCTTCGGGGGCCATCTCCATATACTTGCGCATGGCAAACGGGCTCTCGATCATCGGCGCGACGATGCGGCGCACGCCGATCTGCATGAGAAAGCGCATGTCCGACTTGGCCTCGCAACCGCCGATCTTGACGAGATAAGGCAAGCCATGGCGGGCAGCGAAGAGCGCTTCCGCAGCGACGCTGCCCTGCGACAGCCCTTCCGCCTCAAACTCGCCCTTGAGCGCAACAATCCCTGAAAAATCCATCAGTTACCCCCGATTCGCCTTCCCCGTCATGGATGACCCCAGCGCGGCCTCAGCGCTTCCCCGCAACGAATCCGGCGATTTCCTCGACAACGTAGGCAAGATGATCATCGGTCAACCCGGGATAGACGCCGATCCAGAACGTGTTGGTCGTAACCAGGTCTGCATTGGCCAGGTCGCCGACGGTCCGGACGTTGCGCCCCTTCATATAGGGCTGGTGCAAAAGATTGCCGCCAAACAACAGCCGCGTACCGATCCGCTTTTCATTGAGATACTGCACCAGATCTTCGCGATTGATCCCGCTTTCGGGACGAATGGTCAACGGAAAGCCGAACCAGCTCGGATTGCTGCGCGGCGTCGCCTGCGGCAGGATGAAGACATCCTCCAGCGGGCGCAGCAATTCGGTCAGCGCCGCGAAATTGCGTGCCCGCGCGGCGATGAAGCCGTCGAGCCGATCCATTTGCGCCAAGCCGACCGAGGCCTGCATATCGGTGATCTTCAGGTTATAGCCGACATGGCCATAGGTGTACTTGTGGTCATAGCCCGGCGGCAGAGTGCCCAACCGACGCGCGAACCGCTTGCCGCAGGTGTTGTCCTGGCCCGGCGCGCACCAGCAATCGCGGCCCCAATCGCGCAGCGATTCCACCACCCGCTTCAACCGGGGCTTGTCGGTAAACACCGCGCCGCCTTCGCCCATCGTGATGTGGTGCGCCGGATAGAACGACAGCGTGCCCAAATCGCCGAACGTGCCGACATTGCGCCCGTCATACGTCGCGCCAAGCGCATCGCAGGTGTCTTCAACCACCCACAGGCCATACTTTTCGGCCACGCGCATGACTTCGCCAAGATCGAAAGGATTGCCCAGCGTATGGGCAATCATGATCGCGCGCGTCTTGCTCGAAACCGCCGCCTCGATCATCTCCGGCTTGATGTTGTAGGTCGGGATATCGACATCGACGAACACCGGGACAAGCCCATATTGCAACGACGGGTTGACCGTCGTGGGAAACCCCGTCGCGACCGTAATCACTTCATCGCCGGGCTTGAGCGCCTCGGAGCGATGGTAGTGCGAAGTCAGCGCGGCCAGCGCGAGCAGGTTGGCCGACGATCCCGAATTGGTGGTAAGCGCGTGCGCGACACCGAGCCGTTGTGCCAGGCGTTCCTCGAAAGCCGCGTTGTAACGCCCGGTGGTCAACCACAAGTCGAGACTGGCATCCACAAGGTTGCGCAATTCCGGCGCACCGACCACTTTGCCCGACACCGGCACAACGCTTTCGCCCGGCACGAAAGTGCGCGGCCCGTGATAGCGCTCGGCATATTCACCGGATAGCGAAACGATCAGTTCGCGCAGCTCGCTTTCACTTGCATTGCGGACGATATCGGCAAGGTCAGTGGTCATTCGAGAAGCCATCAGCGAGATCTGCCAGTCTGAAATCGGTGAAAAAGGGTACGGTATTCCGTAATTTGCGAATAAGTAACCGCGCGAGCATCGCCGCCTGCAGCGATGGTCTTGTGCCATGCAACAATATGCGTCAGCGCGGCGTCAAGCCCCCACACGGGCCGCCAGCCGAGAAATGCACGCGCCTTGGCGCAATCCAGTTTAAGAATGGACGCTTCGTGCGGGCCCGCGGGCACGGCAGGACAATCCCAGCCATCAGCCCCCCACATCCCGACCATGCGATCGGCGATCCAGTTCACCGGTTGCGTGTCATCATCGGCGGGGCCAAAGTTCCAGCCATCGGCCGCTCCGGCTTCACCCGCAGCGAGCACCTCGGCAATCAGCAGATACCCGCCCAACGCTTCAAGCACGTGTTGCCACGGCCGGATCGCAGCAGGGTTGCGGATCAGCGGCCTCTGGCCGGCGATCAACGCGCGGATGATGTCGGGGATCAAGCGGTCCTGCGCCCAGTCACCGCCCCCAATGACATTGCCCGCGCGAACCGAGGCGACCAACGGCGCACCGGGCGCGGAAAAAAAGCTGCGGCGATAGGCGGCAATGATCAGCTCCGCCGCCCCTTTGCTGGCCGAATAGGGGTCATGCCCCCCCATCGCGTCGGTTTCGCGATAGGGCCAGACCCATTCGCGGTTTTCGTAGGCCTTGTCAGAGGTGATGCAGACCACCGCCCGCAGAGAGGGGGCAGAGCGGCATGCATCGAGCACATGCACGGTTCCCTGGACATTGGTGGCAAAAGTCTCGACGGGAGCTTCGTAGGACAACCGGACCAGCGGCTGCGCGGCAAGATGGAACACAACTTCCGGATCGGCGCGCTCGACCACGGCGCGCACCGTGGCGAGATCCCGGATGTCGCCTTCGACATGGTCGACAAGTTCGGCAATGCGCGCCTGCCTGAACAAGCTGACATCTTCGGCAGCCAATGCCAGGCCGGTTACCCGCGCGCCCATCTGGAGCAGCCAGAGCACCAGCCAGCTCCCCTTGAAGCCGGTGTGCCCTGTCACCAGAACCCGGCGACCAACCCAGAATGCAGGATCTTGGGATAACCGCATGCGGGTTACCAAACCTTCCAGGGCGCCTGCCCTTCGGCCCACATTTTCTCAAGCAGTTGTTTGTCGCGCAGGGTGTCCATCGGCTGCCAGAAACCATCATGATGATAGGCAACCAATTCGCCTGACCTGGCGAGCGCTTCCAGCGGGTCGGCTTCCCAGACCGTCTCGGGCCCGGAAATCAGGTCGATCACCGATGGATCGAGCACGAAGTAGCCGCCATTGATCAGCCCGCCATCACCCGCCGGTTTTTCCTTGAAACCAACGACATGCTCACCGTCAAACTCAAGCGCGCCAAACCGCCCCGGCGGCGTTACCGAAGCGATGGTCGCCTTGCGCCCATGCGCTGCATGGAAGGCCAGTTCCGCCGTGATGTCCATGTCGGACACGCCATCACCATAGGTAAAGCAGAACGGCTCGTCGTCATTCAGAAATTTGCGAACCGCCTTGAGCCGACCACCTGTCTGGGAGGACAGGCCGGTATCGACGAGCGTCACTTTCCATGACTCACTTTTCGCCTCATGCACTTCCATGGAATTGGTCCGCAAATCTATAGTCACATCAGCCAAGTGAAGAAAATAGTTCGCAAAAAACTCTTTTATGACATAGCCTTTGTAGCCAAGACATATGATAAAATCGTTAATCCCATGTGAAGCATATATTTTCATGATATGCCAAATAATCGGCATCCCGCCGATCTCGACCATCGGCTTTGGCCTGGTCGAAGTCTCCTCGCCAATCCGAGTCCCAAGCCCCCCGGCCAAAATCACGACTTTAGTCAAAACAAACCCCAATATCTTGGCATCAAGCCAGCACAAAAGCCATGTCAGTACAAATCAGACACGCTCTGACAATCAAAAAAATGTCCAAGAGACAAAGTGCAATTAAGATTTTAAGCTCAAAATTTCAAAATTGACGCAATAAATTACAATAAAAATGCAAAAAACATTACACTTACCGATCTTCGATCGCGAAGGTAAGAGCGCTGCATTTTTGGCTGCATAACAAGCCAATTGTGGCCCGACAAGGGGATTTCTGTTGAGTTTCGGAAAGATCACTTAGACATCCGCGCAACGCGAAATCATGTCCCAAGGCGCGGTGCAGCGTTTTGAGGCCGACACGTTTTTCGGCGTCAATTTAAGCCGATCGCGTACCGCGCGCAGCCATCAGCCGGTAAAATTCACCCGCCCGGGCTTCGTCCACAAACTTGCGGATTCGCGTCGGCGGCGGTCGCGCTGGAGCATGCCTGCGGTGAACCGGGGTTTGCGGGTTGGTTCATCGTCGAGCCGTTCCGCCGAAGTCCAGCGGACGGGAATGGAAACCCTGCGGGCGGCTTCTGGCGGCCCACAGCAGCGTCGTGGGCTCGGAACGATGAACCACATCGCCCCTTCGCCCACTTCTCGCTGTGAACCGCCAGAAGCCGTCCTCATGGGTCAGGATCACCGCACCTTGGTATCAGGTGACGGGTTCGATTTCGACGGACTGCCGCGGCGCTCAGGTCACGAAACGCGGGATGCGGCCGAGGGCGAGGCCGTTCCGCATTTGGGCATTTGGCGTTCCATGCCCAAACCGATGTTCAGACTTCGCAAGCCTGCCCCTCAATGACCCGCAACGCGCCATCAAGAAGATCACGCGTGCGAAGAATGTGCGCCCGGCACAAATCGCGCACCAGGCCGTCATCACCAGCGACGGCGGCTTCCAGAAGCTCGGCATGTTCGCGATGCGGATCACGGCCGCCTGTCAGAAAACGATAAGCGAAATGGCGATACCGTTCGCTGGCCGCATAGAGCGTGTCGAATAGCCGCAGCGACCAGACGCTGCCGCAATCGGCAATAAGCGCGCGATGGAATGCCTCATGCCCGGCCGCCACCCCCTCATCGATGGTCGGGCGCTCGCCATGAGCGACCATCGCCTGCCAGGCCTGCGCGAGCGACGCACGCCATTCAGCCCGCCCGACCGCCGTTGACTGCGCCGCAAGGCGACTTTCGAGTTCAGCTCTGGTGGTGAACAAGTCGAACATGTCGTCGCGGAACATCGGCGCAACCCGAAAGCCCCGCTGCGGCAGGGGGACCACCAGATGATCGGCCGTCAAGGCGGACAGCGCCTCGCGCACCGCGCCGGGGCTTACCGCCTCACGCCCGGCAATTTCGATCACACGCAGACGCGCCTCGGGCTGAAGCTCGCACGTCATGATCGCATGGCGCAGTTGGCGGTAAATGCGCTGAGATTGAAGATTTTCCGTCAAGCCTTGGGTCATCGGGGAGCCATACCATCTCTTTTTTGAGCAAAATAAATATATTTTTTCGTGACAATGACCAAATCGTCAATTATTGACCGCTCAGTCAAAATGAAAACGGCCCGCCCAACGGACCAAACTGGAGAAGGACTCGAGCCCATGAAGCTGGCGCGGTTTACGGAAAATGGCACCACCCGGATCGGCAAAGTCGAAGGATCACAGATTGTTGACCTGAGCGAAGTCACCGGCTCGGGCGACTCGATGCGCGCACTGCTCGAACGCCTGCCCGAATTGCGGCCCGCGCTGGAGGCTTGCGGAGGTCCGGCCTTTGCGCTGGCCGATGTGCGGCTGGAGGCTCCGATCGTCGATCCGCAGAAGTTTCTCGCGCTTGGCATGAACTATCAGGCGCACGCCGACGAAGCTGCCGCCGCGGGTATCAAGACCCCGACCAATCAGTTGTGGTTCAACAAGCAGGTGAGCTGCATCGCCGGCCCGTCGGATGACGTGGTGCGCTACAACGTCTCGGATCAACTCGATTACGAGGCCGAACTGGCCTATGTCATCGGCACCAGGTGCCGTGATGTGAAAGCTGCCGACGCCCATTCGGTGATCGCCGGATATCTGGTGTGCAACGACGTATCGGTGCGCGACTGGCAGCATCGCACGCCCACATACACACTGGGCAAATCCTTCGATACGCATGGCCCCATCGGGCCCTGGATCACGACGGCGGACGAAGTCGCCAATCCGGAAGATCTGGAAATCAAGCTGACCGTCGACGGCGTGGTGCGTCAGCACGCGCGCACCAATGACCTGATTTACGGCATTGCCGCGCAGATCGAATATCTGACCACTGTCATGACGCTCTATCCGGGCGACGTGATCGCCACCGGCACCCCCTCGGGCGTGGCGGCAGTCGACCAGAACTGGCTGAAACCCGGCCAAATCTGCCGCGTCGAAATCGAAGGCCTCGGCGCAATCGAGAACCGTATCGTTCAGCAGGCATGAGTTTGTAACACCGATCAATCGCGCGCCATCCGATCGAAGCATCGGGGGCGCTCCTGGGAGAGGAATGATGATGAAGCACTTTCTGTGCTCGGCGGCGATGGCTGCCATCGCCCTGGCGTCTGGCCCGGCCAGGGCCGAAGATGCCCCCGCGACAACGGCCACACCCCCTGCCGATCAGAGCGGAATCAAGGACATCGTGGTAACTGCGCAGCGCCGCAGCGAAAGCCTCCAGCGCGTGGCGGTGGCGGTGACTGCGGTAAACAGCGCCGCTCTGGTCAGCGCAGGCGTTTCGCAGCCGCAGGATCTGTCGAAACTGGTCCCGGCGCTGATGATTGCGACGACCGGCGGTTCGGGCACGCAAGTCACCGTGCGCGGGGTCGGCAATTTTTCGGGCAATCCCTATGCCGAACCGGCTGTGGCGGTGAATCTCGACGGCGTCTATATCGCCCGCTCCGCCGGAGCCGATGGCCTGTTCTATGACCTTGAGCGCGTCGAAGTGCTCAAGGGGCCGCAAGGCACGCTGTACGGCCGCAACGCAACGGCAGGCGCGCTGAACATCATCACCAAAAAGCCCGAAGACAAATATTCGGCCAGCGGCAGCATCGAGGCGGGCAACTATAATCTGTGGCACGGCACGCTGGCCCTGAACGCGCCGCTCGGCAATGGAGCCGCCTTGCGTGTCGCCGGCCAGATCACGCGGCGCGACGGCTACTTCACCGATGGGTACAACGACGACAAGAGCGAGGCCGTTCGCGCGCAACTGAAGTTGGCCCCCACCGATCGCCTGAACGTGCTGCTCGCCGCCGATTACGCGCATCAAGGCGGCAAGGGACAGGCGGCTGTGATCGCCCCTTACCTCTCGGCCAATCCCTACGCCGGACCCACGGCTGACGGATCGAACCAGTTGCTGGCGAATACCTCTCTGGGGATCTCCGGCGGGCACAGTTCCACCCTGCTGCCGCCGTTCACCACCAACGGTTACGTCGATGCGAACAATGTCGGCGTTTCGGCCACGATCGACTACCGCTTTGATGGGGCAACGCTGAGCATCATTCCGGCCTACCGCAACAGCAGCAACGATTATCTGCACTACAGCGCGGGATTTCCGGTTCAAACCTACGAAGGTTCGGCGGTAACTTCCATGGAAGCCAGACTGGCATCATCGGATCGCGGGGCCAGGCTGAAGTGGCTGGTGGGAGGCTACTTCTTTAACGAGGATCTCCATTTCAGCCTGTTTGCCAATCAGGGTGTTGCGTTCAGCCGCACCGAGCCGCAGCTCAAGACGCAAAGCGCCGCCGCCTTTGGACAGCTGACTTACGCGCTGCTCGACGCGCTCCGCCTCACCGGCGGGCTTCGCTACACGCATGAGCACAAGACCCAGGGTGGACAGCACGGCGCCGCCGCCGGGGCCGACACCTCGTCCTGCGCCCCCTACGATGCCTCGACCGGAACCTGCTATGCCGCGCTGACCGGCGATCTCAATGCCGACCGCGTGACGTGGAAAGCCGGCGTGGAATTCGACGCCGGCCCGCAATCGCTGGTCTACGCCAATGTCGGCACCGGCTTCAAGGCCGGCGGCTTTTTCGGCTCGTTGCCGCCCAACACCTACAAGCCGGAAACGCTGACGGCCTATACCATCGGCTCCAAGAACCGCTTTTTCGGCAACACACTGCAAGTCAACGCCGAAGCGTTTTATTGGAATTACCGCAACAAGCAAGTCACGCACATGGGCCCGATCTTGCCCTCGGGCTTTGATCTGATCACCGAAAACGCCGGCAAGGCCGAAATCTACGGCGCCGAAATTGAGACCCTGTGGCAGCCCACCCCTGCCGATACGCTGAGCGCCGATGTGCAATATCTGCATTCGCGCTACAAGGATTTCAGCTTCACCCAGACCACCGTCACCGGCCCGGCGCAAACCGCATGCCCGGTCACGACTCTGAACAGTACGGCTGTGACTGTGAACTGCACCGGCCGAACCGTGCCGCTGTCTCCCACATGGACGGTCAACCTTTCCTACCGCCACCGCTTCGAGTTCCGTGACGGATCAAGGCTTGATGGCCAGATCGGCACCCGCATCGAAAGTGGCTTCTGGCTAGGCGAAGAATATCTGCCCGGCGAATATCAGAACGCCACGACAGTATCGAACGCGACACTCACCTGGTCCGCGCCGGGCAACCGCTACTCTTTCGGCGGATTTATCGACAACATCGAGAACCGAACGGTGAAATCGATGGCCTTCGTGCAGCCGGTGCTGGGCGTACCGCTGGTTGGGCTGCGCCCGCCTCGCACTTACGGTGTGCGGCTGGGCTTCAATTTCTGACCCGACAACCGAGCGTGCCCGACCAGCGTCGATTGGCCGGGCACGCATCGTCCGAACCGACGCGCTCTGACCTCCGCCAATCCAGGAGTATTGCCATGACTTGCACGATCAATCCCGGCTCGCGTTATCGCATGCCCGTCGTGTTCGGTCCCGCCGTGGGGCCTCGCCAGCATCCCGAAGGGCGCATGTGGAGGCCCGAGGAAACCGGCACCATGCATGCGGATTGGATGCGCGTCGCCTATCGCACCGATCCGGCCAAGCTGGAAAAGCTGCTTCCGCCCGGCTTCAGCCTGCGCGGCGATCCGGTCCTGTCGGTATCGTGCGCGTGGTTTCGCGATCTCTATTGGCTGGCGGGACGCAGCTACGGCATCCTGTCGCTCGATTTCCCGGTGACCTATGTCGGCAAGGACGAAACCATCGAGGGAAGCTTCTGCCCGGTGATATGGGAAGGCCGCCCCGACGCGATCATGACCGGCCGGGAAGAATTGGGCTTTCCCAAGATGTTCGCCGAATTCCCCGATATCGCGTGGGACAAGGACAAGGGTACTGCAACCTGTTCGGCAAGCTGGCTCGATTTCACCTTCTTCGACATCGCCCTCACCGATCTGGCCGAGGACGCCAACCCGACAAAGATCCTGCCCGGATCGGATGGCGGCGCGCAGCTTTACTACAAATACATGCCGCGCACGTCACCCTTTGGACGCGAAGGCGCGGATGTCAGCTATGTCTGCTGCGGCGCGCCCAAAGGCTCTGCCGCCGCCAATATCGTGATGGATGATTTCGCCTATCGCCGCTGGACGGGCAAAGGCAACGTCAACTGGCACCGCGCGACGTTCGAGCAACTGCCCTTGCAGTTCCACATCGTCAACACTGTGGCCGATCTCGACATTCTGGAGGTCGTGGCGGTGGAAATGGTCAGCTTTTCCGGCCCCGGCATCGCGATCGCGACCAATTCGATGCGCATCGTCGAACCGGCCTGAGCCCCGCGCCATGGCCCTCGTCCCACGCCCGATCCGCAGCTATGTCGCCCGCGAAACAGCGCTGGGCGGCCTGGTCAACGCCCTGTTCAGCGTCGCGGTATTCCTTGTCGCATTTGGCCGGCATCCCTTCATCCCGGTGTGGGCCTCCATCCCGGTGTGGGGCGTGGGACACCTGGCTTTCGACTTCGCCCCGCAAAGCTTCGGCGTCGCGTTCATGAGCACGTTGGTGCCGGGCCTGGTCGCGCGTCGCAATCTGCGCTCCGGCAAAGTGCCCGCGATCGAGGGGCATTCCGTCCTTCCGCAGAGCCTGCTCCGGCGCGCGATGCTGGTGGGCACGGCCTCGGCATGTCTGGGCTGGGCGTGCTGGGCGCTCCTGTTCCGCCTGCTCGGCATGGAGCAGATTGCCTGGCTGACCGCGCTGGTGGTGAAGGCGACTTATGGCGCCGTTCTGGGCAGCGCGACGATCGTCTGGACTCTGCCGATGGCGCTTCGACGACCGCAAACAAGAAATTGACCATTTCGTCATGGGAAAAATGCCCCGCGCGCCCCGGTTCTTCATCCGGGCATCTGACGGGATCACGCGGAAAGGGAACCGGATGTCAAAGATTTATGACGTTGCGATCAACGGTTGCGGCCCGACAGGGCTTGTCGGCGCACTGCTCCTCGCTCGTGCCGGCCACACAGTCGCCATTCTTGACCGGCACGAGGCGATCTATCCCCTCCCCCGCGCCATCGCCTACGATCACGAGGTCGCCCGCATACTCGGTGTGCTGGGCCTGACCGAAGCGATGATCCCGCTCGTCGCCACGCCCGGCGTCTATCAATGGCAGAACCGTGACGCAGAGTTGCTGTTCGAGCTGAATTGGGGCGATGCCGCCAGCATCAGCGGCTATGCCACATCATACCTGTTCAGCCAGCCCGATATGGAAAAGGTGCTGAACGCTGCGGCCCAGGCCGAGCCGTTGATCGAGGTCATGCGCGGGGTCGAGGCGACCGGCTTTGCCCAGGATGGCGACGGCGTAACCTTGACCGGGCATCGTCTGTCGGGCGAGGCGGTATCGCTGCGCGGTCGCTGGCTCGTCGGGGCCGATGGCGCCAACAGCCTGGTCCGCCGCGGCCTCGGCGTATCGCTGGAAGACCTGGGTTTTCGCGCCGACTGGCTGGTGGTGGACGTGATCCCCAAAGGGGGGGCCAGCCTGCCTCTCGACGACAATCTTATGCTGCAGGTGTGCGATCCGGCGCGGCCGACAACCGTGGTCTCCGGCGGACCGGGACGGCGGCGCTGGGAGTTCATGGCGCTGGAAGGCGAAACGCTGGAAGAGCTGAATTGCGAGAAGCGCGCCTGGGAATTGCTGAAACCGTGGGGCGTCACACCCGACAATGCCGTTCTGGAACGCCATGCTGTCTATACCTTCCGCGGCGCCCTTGCCGAAACATGGCGCCATGGCCGCGTGTTTATCGCGGGCGATGCCGCGCATCTCACCCCTCCTTTCGCGGGCCAGGGGCTGTGTGCGGGATTCCGCGACGCGGCGGCGCTGGCATGGCGGCTCGATCTGGCCTTGCAGGGCAAGGCCACCGAGGCACTGCTCGACAGCTATGAAAGCGAGCGCAGGGCGCATGCCCGCGCGTGGGTGATGAACGCCATCGAGCTGGGCAAAGTCATCTGCGTGCTCGATCCCGCCGCCGCTGCCGAACGTGACGCGGCGATGAAGGCCGCCCGCGCAACGGGGCAAGCACCGCCATCCTCGGGCATATTGCCGCGTCTGGGCGCGGGCATGAGCCTGACGGAACGCCACGGCGGCGCGCTGGCGGCAGGCGGGAAGGTCAGCTTCGGCGGCAAACAAGGCCATTTCGACGATGTGGTGGGCAGCGGCTTTGTGCTTGTATCGCGCAGTGGCGATCCGGGGCGTTCGCTTTCGGGTCAGGCGGCGGACCTATTCGCCGCTCTGGGCGGGATCAGCGCCGATGTCGGCCCCGATGTGGATTGCGCAAACGCCTATGCCCGCTGGTTCGACGAACTGGGCGCCGATACCGCACTGATACGGCCCGATTTCTATCTGGTCGGCGCGGCCAGCGGCCCCGCCGCCGCCAATGAACTGGTGATGGCGCTGGCGCCCTTTGTCACCGTGCCGGAACCCGCCCGGGCCTGAAGCGCCCGCCCGCGAAGAGAGGATGTATCATGACCGTCATCGAAGAAGCCAACCGCACCGCCCTGCTTGCCCGCGCGGACGTGCGCCCGATCATGCTGGCGCACGTCGTGCTGCGCAGCGCGCGCTATGCCGCCATGCGCGATTTCTACCTGACGCTGCTCAACGCCCGGGTCACCCATGAAGACGGCGTCGTTTGTTTCATGACGTATGATGACGAGCATCATCGTGTCGTCGTCATCGGCTTGCCGCATCTCGCGCCCGTGCAACACACCGCGAGCGGACTGGAACATTTCTCCTTCACGTACGCTACGCTTGGCGAACTGCTCGGCAACTACGAACGGCTCAAGGCGGCGGGCATTCACCCGGTGTGGACGATCAACCACGGCTTCACCACCTCGATCTATTACGCCGATCCCGACGGCAACATGATCGAAACCCAGTTCGACAACATGACTGTTGCGCAAGCCACCGCATTCATGGGGACCGATTACTTCGCGAAAAACCCGATCGGTGTCGATTTCGATCCGGAGGTGCTGCTCGCCCGCTATCGCGCGGGCGATCCGCTTGACGAACTGATCCGTTTCCAGTCGGCGCCTTATGCCGCCGGCAAGGCGCATATCCGTCCCGCCAATGTCCCGCCCTATGACGCCGACGGGGAACTGCTCTGAACCGGCTGACCGAACTCGGCGGCAGCCGCAGTTGCGGCCTCCAGCGCCGCGCCATCCACCACGCCGAGCGACCGCAGCAACATGAAGCCCATCTCGCGGATCACCCCCTGCGCGTCGGAACCACCCGTTCTGAGATGATCGATGGCGCTGGAAATCATCGCGAACACCGCCAGCATCCCGGCCTCGACCGATATGGCGTGAAAGCTGCCGCAGCCCAGCCCCGCTTCGATATCGTGGCGCAGGCCGCGATTGATCGGCGCGGCGATTTCGGCGCGCCGACGGGTGAGGTTGATCATCGCCCGGTAACGTTCGGGATGAATGCCGGCATAGCGGACCATCGCCCCCATCGCCCGCGCAATCCGCGCCGCCGGATCGGCGACGTCGATATTGGCCGCATAGATCTCATGCTCGCAATCGCCCTGAACAAGTTCGACAATGGCCTCGCCGAGGCTCTCCTTGCCATCGAAATAGTTGTAAAAGCTGCCTTTTGCGACATCGGCGGCCACGGTGATGTCATCAATGGTCACCCCGTCTATCGATCGCGCCGCAAACAGTCGCTGCCCCGCGCCGATCAGCGCGTTGCGCGTGCGCCCGCGGCGCCGGTCATTACGCGGCGCGCGGCTCGTGCCGGATGGTTGATCGGTCAAATTGGCCCCCGCTTGCGACATATCGCGCTTGTGCCGCGCGCAGCTTCCAAATTTCAACCCTGTTCAGAGTAAACTTGAGGAGAAACCGCATGACGAACTCCGTCATCATAACCTGCGCGATCACCGGATCGCTGCACGTCCCGTCGATGTCACCCTATCTGCCGATCACCCCGGACGAGATCGCCAGCGAATCCATCGCCGCCGCCGAAGCGGGGGCCGCGATCCTGCATCTTCATGCGCGTGATCCCGAAACCGGGTGCCCCACCCCGTCCCCCGATGTATTCCGCCAGTTTCTGCCGCGCATCAAGCAGTCCACCGACGCGGTGATCAACATCTCCACCGGCGGCGCGCCGGGCATGACGATGGATGACCGTCTCGCCGCTTCGGAATGGGTGAGCCCGGAAATGACCTCGCTCAACATGGGGTCGATCAATGTCGGCCTGTTTGCAGTCCTCGACAAGCTGCACGATTTTCGCTTCGACTGGGAAAAGCCGTTCCTTGAGGCATCGCGCGATCGCGTCTTCCAGAACACGTTTGCCGACATCGAGCAGATCCTGAGCCGACTGGGCAAAGGGCACGGCTGCCGCTTCGAGTTCGAATGCTACGACGTGGCGCATCTCTACAACCTCGCCCACTTCCTGGAACGCAAGCTTTATGAACCGCCGCTGTTCATCCAGTTCTGCCTTGGCATTCTGGGCGGCATCGGCGCCGAATTCGACCATTTGCTGCACCTGGTGCGCACGGCGCAGCGCCTGTTCGGCGATGACTTCGAATGGTCGGTTCTGGCCGCCGGGCGTCACCAGATGCCGTTCGCCACGCAAAATGTGCTGCTGGGCGGGAATGCCCGTGTCGGCCTGGAAGACAGCCTGTCCATCGGGCGCGGCAAATTGGCCACGTCCAATGCCCAACAGGTCGTCAAGATCAAAACCATCCTCACCGAACTTGGCTATACGATCGCCACGCCTGCCGAAGCTCGCCAACGCCTGGCCCTGAAAGGCGCCGACCAGGTGCGATTCTAGAATTCTCCTCGCCAGCAGCCAACCCGTCGGGATGGCTGCGGCAATCGCGCGGGCCAATCCATGGGCGGGCCCGCACCACACATACGATTAAACAATTTTACCATACTTTAAGTCAACGACGAGCTTCCAATAGGGGGACTATCACCCCCTTGAACCGTGACAACGATCCGGTTTTGCCAATCTGCGAGGGCAGATGGCGCATGGGTATGGGGAGGATGGATCATGATAAAACAGAAAGACGTGCTGTGTTCGGTGGCTGCGGGCGCCATTGTTCTGGCTGCCGGCCCGGCTTGGGCCCAGAACGCCACGTCAACCACCGCATCAACCGCAGCACCTGCCACTCCGGGCGCAACGCCCGAAGCATCTGGCTCGGGCATTCAGGACATTGTGGTGACGGCGCAGCGCCGGACCGAGAGTTTGCAAAAGGCGGCGTTGGCGGTCAGCGTTCTGGGCAGTGACGCGCTGAAGCAGGCGGGCGTGACCCAGGCGCAGGATCTGACCAATCTGGTGCCCGCGCTGACTTTGTCGAGCACAGGCGGCGGCGGCACGCAGGTTACCATTCGCGGCGTCGGCAACTTTGCGGGCAACCCCTATGCCGAACCTGCGGTCGCGGTAAACCTGGACGGCGTCTATCTGGCCCGTTCGAGCGGGCCGACCGGGTTGTATTATGATCTTGACCGGGTCGAGGTTCTCAAAGGGCCGCAGGGCACGCTGTATGGCCGCAATGCGACCGCCGGCGCCGTCAACGTGATCGCGCGCAGGCCGCAGAACGGCTATGAAGCCGAGGGCGAGGTCGAATACGGCAACTACAACAACCGGCGTGTCGAACTCGCGCTCAACGCACCGATCGAAGGTGTGGGCGCGATCCGGATTTCCGGGGTCGTGGCCAAACGTGACGGCTATGAATCGGATGGTTACGACGACGAAGACACCCAGGCTGTGCGGGGTCAGTTGCTGGTCGATCACGGCGGGCCATTCTCGCTGCTGGTGGTGGGCGATTATGCGCACACCGGCGGCATGGGCTCAGGGGGCGTCTTTGCCTTGTCGGAAACCGGGTTTGTGTCGTCGAACCCCTATCTGGGCGCGGCCGTCGACGGATCGAATGCGATTTTGCAGGGCGCTTCCCTGGGGATAACGCACGGAGCCACTGCAAACCTGCTGCCCCCGTTCAAGACCGACGGCTTTATCGACGTCAACAACTGGGGCATCAGCGCCACGGCCAAGTATGACTTCGGTGGGGCCGAGTTGACAGTCATCCCTGCCTATCGCAACAGCGTGAGCCACTATCTGCATTACGACGCCGGTTTTCCGGTCAATTCGGACGAGTACTCGAAGGCAACTTCAGTCGAAGCCCGGCTTGGC
This sequence comes from Novosphingobium sp. Fuku2-ISO-50, assembly GCF_001519055.1. Classification (GTDB taxonomy): domain Bacteria; phylum Pseudomonadota; class Alphaproteobacteria; order Sphingomonadales; family Sphingomonadaceae; genus Novosphingobium. The sequence goes on from NZ_KQ954290.1 coordinate 130,311, forward strand.
TCCAAAAACAAGGCCGCTGCCCTGCAATGGCTGATCGGAGCCTATTTCTTCAATGAAGACCTCAATTTTGATCTGGTTCCCTATCAGGGCGTGGCCTACGGACCGACCCAGCCGATCCTCAACACGCGCAGTCTCGCTGCGTTCGGTCAAGCCACTTACGCGCTGACGAGCGCGCTGCGCCTGACCGGTGGCCTGCGCTATACCAACGAACGCAAGACGCAGAATGGTCAGTTGGGCTATGGCCCGGGGCCGGGCTTGCCGGTCACCTATGTGTCCCTCGACGGCGGGCTGATCCAGGAAAGCCGGGTGAACTGGAAGGCGGGCGTGGAATTTGACGCCGGCCCCCACTCGCTGCTTTACGCCAATGCGGCGACAGGCTTCAAGGCGGGCGGCTTTTACGCATCGGCACTCAATCCCACCGCGCCCGATCCGGCAACGTCCAATACCTCACTGCCAGAAACGATTACCGCGTTTACCGCAGGCGCCAAAAACCGGTTCTTCGGCAATACGCTGCAATTGAACGTCGAAGGTTTTTACTGGAAGTACAAGGATCAGCAGATCACCCATATCGGGCCGGTTTATCCGGCGGCTGCGGGGAATAACCTGATCACCGAAAATGCCGGGAGTGCCGATATCTATGGCGCCGAAGCCGATCTGGTCTGGCAACCGATCTCGACCGATCGGTTTGCCGCCGATGTCCAGTATCTCCATGCGAAGTACAATAGTTTTGTATATTATCAGGCGAATGTTGCTGGCCCCGGCAGTTCTCCACAGACTGCCTGCGCCTACACGACAAACGCCGCTGATACTCAGTTTACCGTAAATTGCTCGGGCCGCGTCATGCCCCGGTCTCCGAAATGGACCGTGAACCTGTCGTACCAGCACACGTTCGAACTCGGTCATGTCGGCACGCTTGATGCCAGGGTCGGCACGCGGATCGAATCCGAATCCGTGCTCGGCATCGAATATCTGCCCGGCGAATATCAAAAGGCCTATACCAAAACCAATGCCAGCCTGACCTGGCATGACGCAAACAAGCGCTATTCCATCACCGGATACGTCGACAATATCGAAAAATCCGTGGTGAAAACTTACGCCTTTGTCCAACCGGTCGTCGGCATTCCCATGGTCGGCCTCGACGCTCCCCGTACTTACGGCGTGCGCCTCACCGGCAAATTCTGACCAACCAATCAAACGGGCTCCGGCAGGCCTTAACCTGCCGGGGCCCGTTCATCCATGCAAAGTCACCGAGTGCAGGCTCTCAAGCCGCCCCATTGCGGCTTTGCATCCGCCATTGCCCCGGCGTCTTGCCGAACTGACGCGCAAAGGCGCGCACCAGGGCCGGTGCGGACCCAAACCCGATCTCCTGCGCAATATCGCTTAGCGAAGCATTGGAGCGCCCGAGCATATCTGCTGCAATTTGCAATCGCAGGCGGTTGATTGTCTTGAGCGGGGTATCGTTGAAGGCCTTGCGAAACCGCTCGAAGAACGCTGCCCGGCTGAGACCGGCGGCCACGGCCAATGTTTCAACCGTCCAGGCGTCGCCCGGACGCGCAAAAAAGGCCGACATCGCGCGCAACACGAATTCATCGTGCAGCACGCCATTGCCCGGCAACGTGCCCTGCCACAGCTGCGAGCGCACAAATCCGACCAGTTGCAGCATGATCACTTCGGCCAGCCGGCGCGACACGCCGCTGTCCGGCCCGCCGCCAGCCTGATCCAGCTCGATCAATTCGACGCAGCCACGGATCATCGCCGCAAACGGATCGGCATTCGCGGGAATGATCACCGCGCCATGCGGCAGGCGTTGCAGCACGGCGGCACTTCGGTCGATGCTGCTCATGATCAATTCGAGCGGCAAGTCACCCGCCCCTCCCTGACCGCCAGCCCCTCCCTGACCACCATCTACGCGCTGCAGATCGGCGCGATGCAGGTGGCTGCGGTCCAGCCATTGGTGCGGATGCCCTTCCACGCCAACCGTCGTGCCCTGCGTGACATAATGCAGCTGGCCGGGCCCGGTCCGGAAAAAGGCGCCGCCGCGTTTCACATAATAGAAGCAGGCGCGCCGGGTTTCCGGAAAGTCCAGCGCGAACGGACGGTTTATCTCGAAGCGATCCCACGAAAGGCCGACCAGGCGCAGATCCGGCGTCCGCAACAACTGCGCATAGTCGCCAGACGCAAAATCAATCGTTCCACGCTTCAGGTTAATGACACACCTCCACCATCACGGCATCCCTGAATGATAATCGGCCGATACTCAAGAGGCCGGATAGCGAAGAAGGATGCATGGGAATGGCGATATCCGCATTGGGCTATATATGCGTGCGTGCCCGCGATCTGCCCGCGTGGGAGCGCTTTGCGACTGGCGTGCTGGGGCTCCAGGCGCAAAAGGACGCAGATGGCGCGCTGCTGTTGCGCGCCGATAGCCGCAGTTGGCGGTTCCGCATCGAGCAGGGCGACGAGGATGACGTGACCACCGTCGGCTGGGAATGCACCAGCGAGGCCGATTATCTGGCCACACTGGCAAAGCTGGGCGATCGTGCGACGATCAATCCCGCCCTGGCCGCCTCACGCGGGGTGCGGGCGCTTGCACAGTTTACCGATCCGGCCGGTATGGCCTGCGAACTCCACTGGGGGCCGACAGACGCGCCGCATGTGCCATTTGCCTCTCCCATCGGCGTCAGCGGCTTCGTCACCGCAGAACAGGGGCTTGGCCATGTGGTGATCGTGGCGGCCGATCCGGCGGGCTATGAAGCCTTCTACAAAGACCTCGGCTTTTCGGTCAGCGACTATATCGACATGCCGTTCGGCCCGGATCTCGTGCTGCCGGTCACGTTCATGCATTGCAACCCGCGCCACCACACGCTTGCTTTTGCACCGGCACCTGCCGTGTTCACCAAGAAATGCATCCACCTGATGCTGCAAACCCAGGTTCTGGACGATGTCGGCCTGGCCATCGATCGCGCCGAAAAGCTGGGCACGCCCATCGCGATGACGCTGGGTCGCCACAGCAACGACCAGATGCTGTCGGTCTATTTCGAAACGCCCTCGGGTATCGAGTTTGAATATGGCTGGGGCGCGCGGGTGATCGAGCCGGGCTGGCAGGTCGTCCGGCGCGACGCGATCAGCATCTGGGGCCACAAGATGATCGGGGGCCCGGCGGTCCATGGTTGATCAACGCTTCATCGAGGTCAACGGCGTGCGCGTGGCCTATCACGACGAGGGCAAGGGGCCCGTGCTGGTGATGCTGCACGGCTCCGGGCCGGGCGCGACCGGCTGGTCGAACTATAGCCGCAACATGCCGGAACTGGCGCGTCATTTCCGAGTGATCTGCCCCGATCTGCCCGGTTTTGGCGCTTCGGACGTGAAGCCGGTGACAGGCGCGATCCCCGGCTTTTGGGCCGAAACCATCGTCGCGCTGCTCGATGCACTCGGGATCGCCAAGGCGCATTTCGTCGGCAATTCGATGGGCGGCATGATCACCCTGAAGATCGCCCTGGAATACCCGGAACGTATCGCCCGCATGGTGCTGATGGGGCCCGGCGGCGGTTTTCCGGTCACGGCGCAATGGCCCTCGCCCGGTATCGTCAACCTTGTCACGTTTTACGAGGGCGAAGGCCCGACGCTGGAAAAAGTGCGCTTTTTCATCGAACAGGCGGTGTTCGACCGATCGGTCATAACGCCCGAACTGCTGGCCGAGCGCCTCGAAGCCGCGCTCGATCCGCGGATCGCCGCCCAGCCGCCGATGCGCCCCGGCCCGGCGGGTCCGCCGGAGGAATTGTGGCGCGACCCGCGTCTGGCGCGCCTGCCTCATGACGTGTTGATCCTGTGGGGGCGTGAGGACCGCATCCTGCCACTCGACACCGGTTTCACGTTCATGAAGCAGATCCCGCGCGCGCGGCTGCTGGTCATGCCGCAATGCGGCCATTGGGTGCAGTGGGAGCATGCGCAGGAATTCAACGAACAAGTCGCGCTGTTTTTGCAGGCGGCAACACACGACAAGGGAGATGCATGATGGCGACGATGGCAAAGCAGCCTGCGGCAAGCGTGATTCCGAGTGAACAACAAGTGCTCGATACCGTGCGGTCGCTGCTCCCCTGGCTCCGCGAAATGGACGCAGAATCCGAAAGGCAGGGCCGTTGCCCGGAGGACGTCGCAGCCCGGCTCAAAGCGGAAGGTCTGTTCAACATCCTCAAGCCCAAGGCATGGGGCGGCTGGGAAATGTCGATCCAGACCGCGCTGGAGGCCGTTCGCCTGATGGCGAGCGCTTCCCCCTCGATCGCATGGGTGGCCGCGTTGATGGTGATCCACAATTGGGAAATCGCGCTGGTCGATCCGCGCGTCGCCGAAGAAATCTGGGGGCCGCAGCCCGATGCGTTGATCTCCTCCTCGTATGCCCCGTTCGGCAAGGCCGAAAAAGTGGACGGCGGCTATATCGTCAACGGCGCATGGGCATGGTCATCGGGCTGTGACTTGTGTGACTGGGTGGTGGTCGGCGTGATGTTCCCCGCCGACAACAGCTTTGGCGCCGAGCAGAAAGTGATGATCGTACCGCGCACCGACTACGCCATCGATCAGGCAAGCTGGCAGATGGCGGGCATGCAGGGCTCGGGTTCCAAGACGGTGGTGATCAAGGACGCCTTTGTGCCCGAATGGCGGGTCCACAATGTCATGGAATCCTTCGAGGGCCACAATCCCGGCAATGCCACTTTTGACGCACCGATTTACAAAGTGCCTTTCGGCGCCCTGTTTGCGTGGTCGCTGGCGACATTGTGCATCGGCATGGCCGAAGGCGCGATCGACCTCTATGTCGGCGCGATGCGCAAGCGGCGCCATGCCTATGATGGCAAGCCGGTGGCGCTCGATCCGCACACCCAGCTCAAGCTGGGCGAGGCCGTGGCGATGGCCAATGCGGCGCTCGCAACCCAACAAAAGGATTTGGCGGACATGATGGCCTACATCCATCGCGACGGCGCCATCCCCAAGTCGGCGCGCATTGCCTACAAAAGCAACGCGGCGTTCGCGGCCCGCATGGCAACCGACGCACTGACCAAAGTCGTGAAGGCCGCCGGCGGCAGCGCTTTTGCGCTTTCCAACCAGTTGCAGCGCATGTTCCGCGACATCCACACGGGCAGCAACCATGCCTTTATCAACCCCGATCGGGGCGCATCAAACCACGGCGCCTTTCTGCTGACTGACGAAATCCACGACTTCGTGATCTGACCACGACGATCGTCCTTCATGGCGTGGCGGAGATCGTCGGCATAGCCCCGGCGATCTCCGCTCAGCCGCTCAGGGTAAACTTGCAGCGACTTTCGTCGGCCGCAATGGGCCCGAGGCCGGTTCGATCGATCAGGATTGGCCCGGGTTCCAGCCGCCGCCCACTGCCCGTGCCAGTGACACCGCCGCGTTCAACCGCAAGGTATGAACCTCGATGGCGCGGCGTTGTTCAAACAGCGCGGTGGTCTGCGCGGTGACGACGTCCAGATAGTTTGACGCCCCCTTTTCATAGCGCAGCATCGACAGGTCGGCAGCCTGTTGCGCCTGACCGGCGGCCCGGATCTGCGCGCTGTCCTCATCGCCGAAGTGGTGCAGCGCGGACAGGCTGTCTTCGACTTCCTGAAACGCGGTCAGCGCGGTGGAACGCCAGGCAGCGCCAGCCTCGTCCCAGCGCGCGCGGGCGGCGCGCACGCCCGCCTTGCGGCGACCGCCGTCAAACAGAGTCAGCGCCAGCGTCGGGCCCAGCGCCCAGAACGCATTGGGCGCAGCGACCAGACCGGCGAGAGCGGTGGCATTGGTCCCGCCTGCCGCAGCCAGATCGATCGTCGGGAAGAACGCGGATCGCGCGACCCCGATCAGACGGTTGGCCGCGTACATCCGCCGCTCTGCTGCCGCGACGTCGGGTCGGCCTTGCAGAAGCGTGGACGGCAGCCCGACCGGCGGAACCACGACATGCAACGTGTCTTTTGCGGGCGGCAGGACAAACGATGGCGCAGGCATGCCGACAAGGCTGGCAATGGCGTGTTCCAGCCGCGCCCGTGCGGCCAGGACATCGGCCAGCTGCGCCTCGGCATCGGCGAGTTGTGCGCCCGATCGCCCGGTGTCTATGCCCGTCGCCACGCCGCCGGAAAAGCGATCCCGGACCACTTTGTCCGCCTCGGCATAGACGGCGATAGTGCCTTTCAGCAGGTCGGTTTCGGCATCAAGCCCGCGCAGTGTGATATAACTCGTGGCGAGGGCGGCCTGAAGGCTGAGGCGGATCGCGGCGGCATCGTCGCTGCTGGCCTGCGCATTGGCTCTTCCGGCGGCGATCGAACCTTTGACACGCCCCCACAAATCGACCTCGTAGCTTGCCCCGAGTGCCGCGAGATTGTTGCCGTAATATACCGGCTGGCTGGCGCTGCGCAAAGGACGGTCGTCAGATTGCCGATCATACCCCAGCGCGCCGACCGCCCCGATCGTCGGCAGGGCATCGGCCTGAGCCGCGCGCAGTGCGGCGCGCGCCTCTTCGCTGCGCGCCAGGGCGGCAGCAAGCGTCGGGCTGTCGCCGGCAACACGGTCCTCAAGCGCGTCAAGCTGCGCATCGCCGAGCGCGCGCCACCAGTCTGACGGCGCCGCCGGTGTTCCGGTTGCTTCCGCCCAAGGCCCCGCTTCGCGGAACGCTGCGGGAACGGGTGTGCTTGCCGGGTAATTGGAGGCCGGATGATAAGGCGGCGCACCGGCACATCCGGCAAGCAGCAGCATCGTACCGGCCAACGGCAAGAACCGGTCGAGACGCCGACTGGGCTCAATCATGCGCGCCCTCCACCCGAACGACTTCGCCTTCGCTGATCGAATCCGGCGGGTTTGCGATCAGCCGCGTGCCCGCCGTAATTCCGGAGTTGATTTCGACTTTGCCGCCAAGATCGCGGCCGATGATCACCGGGATCAGATGCACCCGGCCATTGGCGGTGACAGTGGCAACCTGGCTGCCATGATCGCGCAGCACAAGCGCGCCTGACGGCACAATCAACCGGTCACCCGCGCCGGGCAGGGCAAAATGGACTTCGGCATAGCCGCCGGGTTTCAGCTTGAACCCCGGATTGTCGGTCTTCAGCTGCACCTGCAACGACCCGGTGCGCTGATCGATGGCAAACGACTGATCGGTCAGCGTCGCGGGAAACGTCTGGTCGGGATAGTCGGGCAGCTTCAGCGTGGCGGTCAAACCATTGTGCATCGCTGCGGAATATTCCTGCGGCACGTTGACATAGATGCGCATGCGCCGTTCGTCGGCCATGGCGAACATCGGCGTCTGATTGGTCGCGCCCGGGCCGACCAGATCGCCGATGTCGGCATTGCGCTGGGTGACCAGACCGGCAAAAGGCGCGCGCACGGTGGCATAGCCCTTCATCGCCAGCAGGCGCCCCAAAGCCGCGGCGGCTTCGTCGACGGCGGCGGCATGGGTCTTGGCATCGGCGTTCTTTTCGTCGGTTTCCTGCACCGAGACGGCCTTGCTTTTGACAAGGTCGTTCCATCGCGCGGCGGTCGACCGGGCGAGCGCCGCTTCCGCCCGCGCGCGTTCGAGCGTCGCGCGCGCCTGAATGATCTGCTGATCCAGCTCGGGCGTGTCGATCGTCGCCAGCGGCGCATCCTTGCCCACATCGGCACCGATGTCGCGAGTCCAGGCATGCACATAGCCGCCGACCCGGGCGTAGATGTGCGCGGTAAACCACGCCTGCATCGTGCCGGGCAGGACCAGTTCGTTCATCTTGCCCGCCGTCGTCGGCGTGATCAGATGAACACTGGGCCGGGCGGTGTCATCGGACGTGACCTGCGCCTCATGCGAATCGCGCGTTCGGACATAGATCCCGCCGACGAGAACCAGGGCGGCCAGCCCCGCCGCGATCACCCCAAAGCGGGCAAGACCCCGGGGCGGCGCCCCGTCGCCAGTGGGCAGGCCGTGGGGATCAGACATGCTGTGTTTCCTTCTGAGAATCGAGCCCGAGGGACGCCGTGTGGTCCGCCTCTCCACCGGCGGTGCCGGTCTGGCGGCGGTGCGCCAGGCTGAAAACCACGGGCACAAAGACCAGCGTGGCAATGGTTGCAAAGAACAGGCCGCCGATCACCGCGCGGCCGAGCGGGGCATTCTGTTCGCCGCCCTCGCCAAGGCCCAGAGCCATCGGCGCCATGCCGATGATCATGGCCAGCGCAGTCATCAGCACCGGGCGAAACCGGGTCGCACCGGCTTCGAGCGCGGCACGCACCGCATCGCCGGTCGCCTCAAGCCGCTCACGAGCAAATGTGATCACCAGCACCGAATTGGCAGTGGCCACCCCCATGCACATGATCGCGCCGGTCAGAGCCGGGACCGACAGCGTGGTGTGCGTGGCAAACAGCATCCAGACGATCCCGGCGAGTGCGGCGGGCAGCGCGGTGATGATCACGAAAGGGTCGATCCAGCTCTGGAAATTGACCACGATCAGCAGATAGATCAGCACGATCGCACCACAAAGGCCCAGAATCAGCCCGGAAAAGGCAGAATTCATCGTCTGCACCTGGCCGCGCAAGGACACCGTGGCGCCCTTGGGCAATTGGGCATGGGTTTGATCGAGCACGCGCTGAATGTCATTTGCCACCGCGCCGAGATCGCGCCCCTGCGGCGTCGCATAGATGTCGATCGCAGGCGCAATGGCATAATGGCTGATCACCGCTGCAGTGCGGCTTTCATGGATCTGGCTCAGCCCGCCCAGCGTCTGGAACGAACCGGCGCCGCTGCCTGTCACCGGCACGTTGTTGAGCGCGCTGATGCTGTTGGCGCGATATTCGGGCGCCTGCACGACGATCGGGTAGGACACGCCGTTCTTCGGATTGAGCCAGAACGTCGGCGCAAGCTGGAAACTGCCGGCGAGGTTTACCGACAGGGCCCGGGTCACGTCGTTTTCGGTGATCCCGACCCGGTCGGCGAGCGCCCGGTCGACATCGACCTTGAGCTCGGGATAATTGCTCGGTTGCTGCACGCGGACGTCGGCGATACCGGCGATATGGTTCATCCGGCCCATCACCTCGTCGGCATAGGCTTCGTTGGCGGCGTTGTCCGGGCCCGACACGATCACGTCGATCGGCGCGGGCGCCCCGAAATTGAGGATCTGGCTGACGATGTCTGCGGGCAGGAACGAAAAGCTGCTGCCGGGAAACGCGCGCGGCAAATCCTGGCGCAAGCGACGGACATAGCCGGCGGTGGGGTGATGATCTTCGTTCAGCGTGATCATGATGTCGCCATCCTGCGGGCCGATGCCGCCGCTGTTCGAATAGGCCATGTTGATCCCCGACACGGTCATACCGATGTTGTCGATGATCGATCCGGTTTCCGATTTCGGCAGATCGCTGCGGATGCGCGCCTCGACCGCGTCGAACAGGGCGGCGGTTTCTTCCAGCTTTGTGCCGGTCGGCGCGCGCACGTGGATGCTGATCTGTCCTGAATCGACCGCAGGGAAGAAATCGCGACCGAGGAACGGCACCAGCACGAAACTGGTAAGCACCACCACCATAAAGCCGATCACGAAGGTCCGGCGGCTGGCGAGCGCAAGATGGAGCACGCCGACATACCAGGTGCGAAACACTTCGAAACGACGTTCAAAGCCCTGCTGAAAACGGCGCAGCACATTGTGCGATCCCGGATGACCGATCATCGCGTCATGACCGACCATCTGGTCCGCGATATAGGCGGGGGCATGGGCCCGCAGCAGCCAGTTGGCCATTGTCGGCACCAGCGTGCGCGACAGCGCAAACGAGGCGATCATGGCAAAGACCACAGACTTTGCCATCGGCGTGAACAGAAAGCCCGGCACCCCGCCAAGAAAGAACATCGGCACAAAGGCGATGCAGATGCACAGCAGCGAAACGAACGCCGGCTGCACGATCTGCCTTGCGCCATCGAGAATCGCCGTTTCGACGCCCTTGCCCTGTTCCAGATGCCAGTTGATGTTTTCGATGGTGACCGTCGCGTCATCGACCAGAATGCCGACTGCCAGCGCCAGCCCACCCAGCGTCATGATGTTGAGCGTTTCACCCGAAATCGACAGCCCCATGACCGCAGCGAGAATCGCCAGCGGGATCGAGGTGGCAATGATCACGGTCGATCGCCACGACCCCAGGAACAAGAGGATCATCAGGCTGGTCAGCGCCGCCGCAATGATCCCTTCGCGCACCACGCCGCTGATCGCCGCTTTCACGAACAACGACTGGTCGGACAGAAGATCGATCTTCAGCCCATCGGGCAAAGTGGGGCGCAGCCGCTCGATCAGCGCGCGCGCATCGTTGACGATGGCGATGGTCGAAGCATTGCCCGCCTTGAGCAGCGTCATCAGCACCGAGCGCTGCCCGTCGACGCGTACTTCGTTTTGTTGCGGCGGCGATCCGTCGTGGACATGGGCAACATCGCGCATGAGCACGGTGGCGCCGTCGACGGTCTTGATCGGCAGCGAATTGAGCGAATCGATCGCTTCGGGCGCATTGTTCAGCCGGATATTGTATTCGAACGGCCCGATCCGCGCGGTGCCGGCGGGTACGACCTGGTTTTGCGCGGCAAGCGCCGTGCCAATATCGGTAGTCGACAGGTGACGGGCCTGCAGCGCCTGGGGATCGATGTCGATCTGGATCTGGCGCACCCGGCCGCCATAAGGCGAAGGCATCGCCGCCCCCTGCACTGTCGCCAGCGACGATCGGATCTGGTTCTGCGCGATGTCGAACAATTGCTGTTCGGACAGCGTCTTCGAAGACAGCGCCATCTGCAGGATGGGCACGGTAGACGCGCTGTAATTGAGAATCAGCGGCGGCGTCATTCCGGCGGGCATCTGCTTGAGAACGGTCTGCGAGGCCGACGTGACTTGCGCGGTTGCCGTACGAATATCGACACCGGGGCGAAAGAATACTTTCACCACGCCGATGCCGGTGTACGACTGGCTTTCGATATGGTCGATGTCGTTGACGGTCGACGTCAACTGGCGCTCGTAATAATAGATCACCCGGCCCGACATGTCGCGCGGCGACAGGCCATTGTACTGCCACACCGCCGCAATCACCGGCACACGGATGTCGGGGAAGATGTCCGTCGGCGTGGTGATCCACGAGATGACCCCGCCCAGAACGATCAGAATGGCCATGACCACAAACGTGATCGGCTTCGACAAGGCAAGTTTGACCAGTTTCAGCATGACACTTCCCCTGCCTGCGCAGCGGACCCGGTGGCAAATAAAGAAAAATTCACCACCCGGCAGGCGTATCGCCCGATGCTGCCGATGCGCGCGGGGCGACGATGCGCGCGACCAATCCCGGGCGAGGTTCCGCATTCGCCGGATCGAGATGCAGGATATAGCCGTGCAGCGCGACAATCACGGCAACAAGGCTCAGCCCCAATCCGGAACCGGCCCGGCCTGTTTCCGCAGCGGCGCTGCCGCGCTGAAACCGCTCCAGCACGCTCGCGCGCTCTGCCAGGGGAATGCCGGGCCCGTCATCGGCGACCGCGATGACGATTTCGCCGCCTTCTTCGGTTGCTCCAAGCGTGATCCGGCCCCCGGTGGGGCTGAACTTGATGGCATTTTCGACCAGATTGCCGACCGCTTCGAACAGCAGTTGTTCGTCGCCCAGAATGCGCAGCCCGTCCGTGCCGCTACAAACGAGGGCGATGCCGCGCTCTTCGGCCAGAGGCTCGTAGAGCTCGGCCACGTCGCGCACCATGTTCATCGGATCAAACCGGACAAATTGAGAATGACGGCCCGACGCTTCGAGTTCCGACATGCGCAAGAGCGCACGAAAACGCGCCAGCACGACATCCAGCTCATCCCGCGCGCCCGTCAGCAGGGCAGCAGCCTCGGAATCACGCGCAACGACGGAAAGCAGCGCAATGCGTTCAAGCCTGGTCCGGACATGCGACAGCGGCGTGCGCAAATCGTGCGCAATCGCATCTGTCGCGCCTTTCACCTGACGCAGCAGACGCTCGATCTGCTCGACCATCGCATTGATGATTCCGGCGATCATGTCGAATTCGTCGCCGCGCTGGCCGATCACCACGCGCAAATCCAGTTCACCCATCGCAATACGCGTCGCGGTAACCTCAAGCTGACGGATGCGGCGCATCGGCCATAGGCTGAGCAGGAGCCCCGCCCCCAACGCAACCGCAACCGCGCCGGCGCCGCTGATCATCATGATCATCCAGATCCGTGCGCGCAGATCGTGAATCTGCGTTATGTCGCGCGATACGACAATGGTCAGCCGGTCTGCGGCAGGCAGCGCCAGCGCGCGCACCGGAGCCCCGCGCGGACCGTTCAACCGTTCGAACATGCGCCCCAGCGGAAACGGAGGCGCCAGCCCCGGATCGCCCAGCAGGCGATGCCCCGCAGCATCGAACACCGCGATGCCCTCAAACCCGCTGGTCGTATCGCGCAGCGTGCGCACCGTCTGCGCCAATTGGGCCGCCGATGGGGAAGCCGCCAGCATCCTTGCCTTGTTCGCCACATTCTGGTCGGTGCGATAGATCAGTTCGGCGCTGGTTTCGGCATAAACCACCCACAACACCGCAAAGATTGCGAGGGCAAAGACACCGGTAAGCCCCGCACTGAGGCGGAATGCGGTGGTATGGCGCAGATCGATGAGGCGCGGGGTACGCTGCGGGCTGGTGGCATGCGCCGGAATGGTCATGCCACCGCCAGCCGATAGCCTTGGCCCTTGATCGTCTCGATCATGGCGGGCCACCCCGGTCGCTCCAGCTTTCGCCGCAGACGGGCGATGTGGACATTGATCAGGTTGTCGCTCGCTTCGAAATACAGGCCCCAGACTTGTTCGAAGATCACCTGCCGCGCCACGACGTGGCCCGCATGGCGGACAAGGAATTCGAGCAGGCGAAACTCCTTGTTGACAAGATCAAGCGCTTCGCCGTCGACCCAGGCCTTGCGCTTGACCAGATCGAGCGCAATCGGACCTGCGCGCAGAAAGCTGTCTTCGGGATAGTCGAGGCTACGCCGCAACAGCACCTCGATCCGGGTAACCATCTCGGCGGGCGAAAACGGCTTCCCCAAATAATCGTCACCACCGGCGCGCAAGCCGGCGATGCGCTCGTCGACATCGCCCAGCGCGGAAATCACGAGCACCGGCGTGGTAATCTGGCGCGCACGCATGCGGGCCACAAGCGTCAGCCCGTCAATCCCGGGCAGCATGCGATCGACCGTTGCCGCATCAAAACGTTCCGAGCCCAGCCGGTCGAGCGCCATGCGACCATCGACCAGATGGACAACGCGATGGTGTTCGGCCTCCAGCGCGGCGCAGATCAGCGCCGCCGTCTCGGCATCGTCCTCAACAACCAGGATGTGTGCCATGGGGGCCCGCCTTGCATTAAGCCAAATTCAAACGACATTGGCCGGTCGGGCAACACATTCAAGTAAAATTGGTTTCACATCCCGGCGCACCCAGCCACCTATACCGCGCCGCCTATGCCGTGCCGTCCCGCACGAGGCCAACCTGTTTGATCTGCAGGCAAAATATGCCGAAGTGGTCCCGAGGCACAGCGAATGCCCGTCCGGGCCATCGCCCATCGGTCGGCCCGGAATCCCGCCAAAGCCGATCCGGAACAGTTGGAACCATTCGCCGCCACGCCCGGCGCGCGGTAGTGGGTCAGATTTCACACTGACCCGCTACCGAATTCCGGCCTGACTTGCGCCGGACGATAAACGCCTGCAATGTACCGCAAAACCGAGTGTCGGACCTCGTGCGGCATGGCCTGCCATACGCGCGGTGAGGCCGACATCATGATTGGGAAGGTGTAGTGATGACCCGTCGCATTCTCGTGACCGGTGGCTTTGGCGTGCTGGGCCGCGCCGTTTCCGGCGCTTTCACAAGTCGGGGCGGCCGGGTGGCCCGGGTCGATTTCGCCCGATCCGCGCCTGATGCGAATCCCGGCGGGGTCGACATCGGCGGGGTCGACCTGACCGACATGGCAGCGACGCTGGCCGCGCTCGACCAGGTGCTCGATGCGTTTGGCGGACTGGATGTGCTGGTCAATATTGCCGGGGGATTCGTCTGGCAGACGCTGGCCGATGGCGGGCCGGAAACCTGGTCGAAAATGTTCGCGATGAACGCGCTGACCGCCGTGACCATGACCCGCGCGGCGCTGCCTACGCTTTCCACCACACCCGGTGCCGCGATCATCAACATCGGCGCGGGCAGCGCAGTGCAGGCAGGCGCGGGCATGGGCGCCTATGCCGCGTCGAAAAGCGCCGTTCACAAATTGACCGAAAGCCTTGCCGCAGAATTGGCGGGCGATGACTGCACCGTCAATGCCGTGCTGCCCAGCATCATCGACACGCCGACCAACCGCGCCGACATGCCCGATGCCGATTTTTCGCAATGGGTACGGCCAGAGGCGATTGCCGATGTGATCATGTTCCTCGCCTCACCCGCCGCGCGCGCCGTGACCGGCGCGCTGATCCCGGTCGGGCGCGGCGGCTAACGGCACAGGGGCAGGCAGGACGGTCCCGGGTCAGACCTGCCGTTCTCTTGTGCGCGATGCCCCCGTCAGAACGGGATGATCGTGCGCAAGCGCTGTCCTGCGACCATCCCGGCCAGACACCCCATCATGCGTCGCCCTGCATCGCCTGTTCGACGTCGTGCGCGCTGCGCGCGATCGGCGGGCCGAGTACCCGGCCACCCTCGGCGGTGACGTGCACGTCGTCCTCGATCCGGATGCCGCCAAAACCGCGCAGGCGATCGAATGCATCGTAATCGATCAGCCCGGCGTGGCGCGCTTCGCCGCGCCACATGTCGATCAGTTCGGGAATGAAATAGAGCCCGGGCTCAACCGTGACCGTCATGTCCCTGCGCAAGGGGCGGGCAAGGCGCAGATTGCGCAGGCCAAACAGCGCGCTGCGACGGTTTTCGCCATCATAGCCGACGTTGTCCTCGCCCAGCGCCTCCATATCATGGACATCGAGGCCGATCTGATGCCCCAGGCCGCACGGAAAGCACAAGGCATAGGCGCCCGTCGCCACGATGTCGTCGACCGCACCGCGAAACAGGCCGAGATCGACCAGATCCTCGACCATGATCCGCGCGGCCAGCAGATGCAGATCAACGAAGCGGACCCCCGGACGACACGCCTCGATGGCGGCCTGCTGGGCCCGCAGCACGGTTTCGTAAAGCCGCAATTGCAAGGCATTGAACCGGCCGGAAACCGGGATCGTCCGGGTAATGTCGCTGGCATAGCCGCCATGGCTTTTGGCCCCGGAATCGTTGACTACCAATTCGCCCGCCGCCAGCACGCGGTCATAGCGCAAATTGTGCAGCACTTCGCCCCGGCCCGAAAAAATCGGCTGATAGGCAAAGTGCAGGTCGGCTGCGCGCATGATCCCTTCGAAGCGCCCGACCACTTCGTGCTCGCGCACGCCGGGCCGGGTTGCCGCCATCGCGGCGTGATGCATCCGCGCGGTGACAGCCAGTGCCGCTTCCATCTCGGCGATTTCCGCCGCCGACTTGATTTCGCGCAAGCCGACAATCGCGCGCACCAGTGCCAGATTGCCAGGCGCGTTCGCGCTTGCCGCAATCCGGGCCAACGACTGCCCGGTCAGCCGAGCGAGCGTTACCATGCCTTCGGCGCAATAGGGCGGCGGCCAGGCAATCTGGCGGCCGCGACCGATCGCATCGGCCATGGTCGCGGCCAAAGCCGCCCCATCGGCACATCGGGTAACCCCGACACGCGCCGCCAGTTCGCCGAGCGATGGCCGGGAACCCAGCCACACCGCCTCATCGATCCCGGTCGCTTCGCCAAACAGCCAGGCGTCGCCGGTCTCCGTGTCGATCAGCCCGGCAAGGTCCGGCTGGTCGAGCCCGAAGAAATACCGGAACGTCCCATCCTGAACGAACGGATACTGATTGGCGCGGAAATCCATCGCCTTTGCCGCATTGCCCGGCACCAGCAGCAACGCCCCCGGCACGGCGCGGGCCAAAGCCTCGCGCCGTGCCCGGTAGGTGTCCGGGTCAAACACGCCCCGCATGGCGGGCGGGGCCGGATCTGCCGGGCTCATCACCGGATCAGAAGTGATAGCCAAGCGTCACACCCATCGTGCGCGGCTGGGTAAGTGCCACGCGGCGCGTCGTCGGCAAGTCGGCGGAAATCGCGGTCGGCAAGTCGGTTTCACCCGCCTTGTTGAACAGGTTGTTGACGTAGAGCGCAGCTTCCCACGGGCCCTTGGCCGGGTTCAGGCCCACCCGCGCGTTGAAGATCGAAAAACCGCTGCGGCGGTAGAACGGGCTGGTCGTATCATAGAGAAAGTTGGCAGGGCCGAGGTAGGAAAAGTCGACCCGGACAAAGCCGTCATACGTCTCGCCGACATGGTCGCGATATTCGGCGGCGGCATTGGCGGTCCACTTGGGCGTGTCGAGCAAGTGATCGCCCGATTTCGCCGCAGTGCCGGGCACGTCGTTGCTGAGCGTCGCGTCGGTATAGCCAAACCCGCTGCTGAGCGTGATCGCGTGTGTCGGGTGCAGTTCGACTTCGAGTTCGCCGCCCTTGCTGACCGCCTTGCCGAAATTGGCCGTGATGTTGAAGCCGCACTGCAACACGATCTGCTGCTGCACGCGGTTCCAGTCGATGTAGTACAGCGATCCGTTGACCGTCAGGTGACGGTCGAACCAGCTCGTCTTGGCACCGACTTCATAGTTCCACAGATGATCCGCGCCATAGGAAGTCAGCTGGCTCTGGCTCAGGCCAAGGCCGGCCACTTCGGTGCCGCAGACATTGGCCGGGGCCGGATTGTTGGGGCCGCCGGGGCGATAGCCTTCGGACACCGTGGCATAGAGCATCTTGTCGCGCGTCGCCTGCCATTGCAGGCTGAACTTCGGCGTGGCGCCATGGTCGTGGGATTCGCTCGACACGGTGGAATAACCGCCGTTGAACAGGCCATCGCCGGTCTGGGTAAAGCTCTGGTCGACCTGAAACACGCGCAGCCCGGCGCGCGCGCTCAACGTCGAGCTCAGCTGGAAAGACGCTTCGCCAAACGCCGCATATTCCTTGAGCCGCGCATTACGGGTTCCCGCATAGATCGTCTGGAAGCTGCTGAACGGCGCGGTGTTGGTATACGTATACGCGCTCGGGAACGGGATGCTGGAGGCGAGCGGCGCGGTCACATCGTGAAAGAAGCCGCCGACGATCAGCTGAAACGGACCCTTGAAACTGGTCGCTGCGCGCAGTTCCTGCGTGAATTCCTTGTTGTGATACGCGCCATACATCGCCACCGGCTCGACCTTCGGCGTGGAGAAGTAATACGCCACGACTTTCGAAGAATCGTCGACCAGCTCGACATCGCGATGGAAGTACGAGCTTGACGAGGTGATTTCGACCGAGCCCAGCTGCTGCTTGATCGTCAGATTGGCGATCCAGCTTTTCTGGGTGTTGGTTTCGGCAACGTCGCGCGCCTGGATCGGGTTCTGCAGCGAGCCGGGAACGGCATCGAACGTGAACGGCGAACCGAGCTTGGTGTGCTGATACAGGATCGACGGCTCGATGCTGAGCGTGTCGGTCGGCTTGTACAGCAACGCCGCACGCACGCCCTGGGTTTCATAAGTGTTCACATTGTGCTGACGCGGCGCGGTGGTGTCGGCGGCGAGGTAATTGGTCGGATCGATCGGGTAACGGTCGATAAAGCCGTCGTCGCGCCGGGCGTAGGCGGCAACGCGAACGGCCAGCACATCCTTGACGATCGGCGCGTTGATCACGCCGTTGACGCCCCAGTTGAAACCGCCGTGTTCGGTGCCCGACAAGTCGGTGCCGACTTTGCCTTCGATCTTTTCGAGATTGGGCTGGTTGGTGATGTAGCGCACGGTGCCGCCCATCGAGCTCGACCCGTAAAGCGTGCCTTGCGGCCCGCGCAGCACTTCGATCCGCGAAACGTCGAGCATCGAGGGATCGATCACCCCGCGCGTCGACAGCAGCGCCGCATTGCTCGACGCCGCGATCGGCGTGTCATCAAGGTAATAGCCGACCGTCGCGGCCGAACCCGCCGTCGAGGAAATGCCTCGAATGATCAGGTTGTTTTCGCCCGGCCCCGAAGAGACCACCGCCAGCGACGGCGCGATCCGCGACAGGTCATAAACGCTTTGCACACCGCGCTTTTCAAGCTCTTGCGAGGTGAACACCGAAATCGACAGCGGCACTTTCTGCACCGATTCACTGCGCTTTTGCGCGGTGACGACGATTTCGGTCGAATCACGCCCGCCCGCGGAATCACCGACGACAGGCGCCGCAGCCTGAGCGAATGCAGGATTGGCCAGCAGCGCGATAGCCATTGCGCCAAACGCGGATGCGCCCTGCAGCATGGTTGAAGAACGGAACCCCATGGTCTTTCCCCTAGAAAGAATGTTTTTTTCGACACCTCACCCGAAAGTCCGGTGCCGCTTGCCCCCTAAACTTCGTAAAAATGTTCGGTGTGTCAAACTTTTTTGATCATGGCGCATTTTTGTGGGCGTGCTATGGCATTCGGGCGACACAGGAGAGCGGCGTGAACAGGAACAACATGGTGATGAGCGCAATCATCGGCGGGACCGCCGCGGCGGTCGCGGTAGTGGCCGGATCGGCCCACGCTGCCTCAACCAATTCTGCCTCAACCAATTCTGCCTCAGCCCACGAAGCGCAAGCCCGCGCCGACATTCAGGCCGTGCTCACAGCCAGTGCCGCAGCATGGAGCGCGGGCGACCTTGACCGGTTCATGGCGTCCTACGCCCCGATGGCCACGACGACCTATCTCAGCGGCACGCATCTGGTGCACGGCTACGCCGAAATCCGGGCGATGTATGCCCAGCGCTTTGGCGGCGGATCGCAAGCGGCCATGGGCGAGCTGACAGTCGATATCGTCGATTTTCGCCTGCTCGGCCCTGCCCACGCCTATGTCATCGGACACTTCCACCTGCACCGTGACGCGGCGCACGGCGGCGATGCCGAAGGCCCGACTTCGCTGGTCTTCGAACGCACGCCGGCAGGCTGGCGGATCGTGGCCGATCACAGCTGATTGCCATGCCGGTGACGACCCTGCCTGCACCTGATGCACCATCCAGACCTGGCCATGCGGGCCTGCCGCCGATCGGCGCTGCCATTCGCGACCGGCGCAAGCGGCTTGGCATGACCTTGCAGGTCCTGGCCAGTGCCAGCGGCCTGTCGGCGCCGTTCCTGTCGCAAGTCGAGCGGGATCTGGCGATGCCCTCGCTCGTCTCGTTGACCGCGATCGCGCAGGCATTGGGCGTCGAGATGAGCTATTTCGTCGGCACGCCGCCGCCGGGCCAGGTCGTCCGTCGCGGCAACCAGCCGGAATTGCTGCAAGTCGGCAGCGGCCCGGTGGTCTATCACCGGCTGAGCGGTCAGCACGAAGAACGCAAGATGGAGGCGCTGCACATGACCGTGCCGCCCGGCATTGCATCCCCCCTCGCCCGCCGCGAAGGCGAAGGATTCTGGTATATTCTCGGTGGCGAATTGAGCGTGTGGATCGGGCAGGAACATTTCATCCTGGGCCCCGGCGACAGCGCCCATTTCGACCAGCGCCACCCCTATCGCATGCGCAACGACGGGGCCCGCGACGTGACGATGATCTGGGTCGGCACGCCCGCGTTGCTATAGGCCATTCGCAGCGCGTCAGCGGGCGGATTCGCGCACGGTTTCCATCGCGACGAAGGTCGACGTGCTGGCGACATGCGGCAGGCTCGATATTTTCTCGCCAAGCACCCAGCGATAGCGGCGAATGTCGGCTGTGCGGACCTTGAGCAGGTAATCGAAACTGCTCGCGATCATGTGGCATTCCTCGACTTCGGGAATGAGCCGCACCGCCGCATTGAATTCGCCGAGCGCCGCCTCGCGCGTGTCGGACAGCTTCACCTCGGTAAAGGCGACATGATCGAGCCCGACTTTCGCGGGATCGACGATCGCGCGAAATCCGACGATGACCCCGCTGTCGACCAGCCGCCGGACACGCTGCTGGCACGGCGTCTTTGACAATCCGACCTTGTGCGCAAGCTCGGTGAACGTGATCCGGCCATCCTTGCGCAGAGTATCGAGGATTTTTCGGTCAAAATCATCCAAATCGACTGCCATCACCGTCATACCCATCATGATTGGCTTTTTATCGCCGATAAAAAAGTCGTTATAGGCATATTCTACGGCATATGAAGTCGGATTGCCGCCAAGGCCTGGATTATGCTGACACCATGATCGAACAGCCCGCCTTCTCCGCATTCGCGCCGCCCATCCGCCCGTCATCACCGCTCCGCCGGGCGATCACCGCCGCATATCGGCGTGACGAGCGCGATTGTCTGGCGCCCTTGCTCGAAGCGGCAACGCTCGACGCGGCGACAAAGGCCGCCGTGCGCGAGACAGCGCAAAGGCTGGTGCAGACGCTGCGCACCGATCACAAAGGCACCGGCGTCGAAGGCCTGGTTCAGGAATATTCGCTTTCAAGCGAAGAGGGCGTGGCGCTGATGTGCCTTGCCGAAGCGCTGCTGCGCATTCCCGACGTGGCCACCCGCGATGCGCTGATCCGCGACAAGATCGCCCAGGGCGACTGGGGCGCACATCTTGGCGGCGGCAGGTCGCTGTTCGTCAATGCGGCAACCTGGGGCCTGGTCGTTACCGGCAAGCTGATCGGCAGCGTTGACGATCGGGGCCTTGGCGCCGCGCTCACACGCCTTGTCGCCCGTGCCGGAGAGCCGGTGATCCGGCGCGGCGTCGATTTCGCCATGCGCATGATGGGCGAACAATTCGTCACGGGCGAGACCATCGCCGAGGCGCTGAAGCGCGCCCAGCGGCTGGAGGCAAAGGGCTTTCGCTACAGCTATGACATGCTCGGCGAGGCTGCCGCGACGCGGAGCGATGCCGAGCGCTATTATGGCGATTACGAACGCGCCATCCATGCCATCGGCACCGCCTCGAACGGGCGCGGCGTTTATGCGGGGCCCGGCATTTCGATCAAGCTGTCGGCGCTTCATCCGCGCTATGGCCGCGCTCAGGCCGATCGTGTCATGGGCGAATTGCTGCCGCAGTTACGCAAGCTGGCGCTTCTGGCAAAGGGCCATGCCATCGGCTTCAACATCGATGCCGAAGAGGCCGACCGGCTCGAACTTTCGCTCGATCTGCTGGAAAGTCTTGCGCTCGATCCCGAGCTTTCCGGTTGGGACGGTCTCGGCTTCGTCGTGCAGGGCTATGGCAAGCGTTGCCCGACCGTGATCGACTGGATCATCGATCTCGCTCGCCGCGCAGAGCGGCGGATCATGGTCCGGCTGGTCAAGGGCGCCTATTGGGATGCGGAAATCAAGCGCGCGCAGGTCGACGGGCTGGCGGACTTTCCCGTCTATACGCGCAAGGTCCATACCGACGTCGCCTATATTGCCTGCGCGCGAAAACTGCTGGCTGCGCCCGACGCCGTCTTCGCGCAATTTGCCACGCACAACGCGCAGACCCTGGCTACCATCCATCATCTCGCCGGACCCGATTTCGCAGTCGGCAAGTATGAATTCCAGTGCCTGCACGGCATGGGCGAGCCGCTTTACGAGCAGGTCGTCGGCAAGGAAAATCTCGATCGCCCCTGCCGCATCTATGCCCCGGTCGGCACGCATGAAACGCTGCTCGCCTATCTCGTCCGCAGGCTTCTGGAAAACGGCGCAAACACGTCTTTCGTCAATCGCATCGCCGATCCGTCGGTGCCGATCGACGCGATGATCGTCGATCCTGTCGATCAGGTGCGCGCCATGCCGCATCCCGGCGCACGGCACGACCGGATCGCCTTGCCGTCCGCGCTGTACCCCGATCGCCGCAATTCGGACGGCATCGACCTGAGCGACGAAACCGCGCTCGCCACGCTGGGCCAGGCCTTGCGGGAAAGCGCGGCGATGCCATGGACGGCAGCTCCCGCCTCGGGCGCCGGGACAAAGCGGCCGGTGCGCAATCCCGCCGATCATCGCGACATCGTCGGTATCGTTGCCGAGGCTTCCCCCGAGCAGGCGACCGCCGCCGTCGCGCATGCCGCGACCTCTGCGTGGCGCACCTTTGCGGTTGCCGATCGTGCCGCGATGCTCGACCGCGCCGCCGATGCGATGCAGGCGCGCATGCCGATCCTGCTTGGCCTGATTGTGCGCGAAGCCGGCAAGTCGCTGCCCAATGCCATTGGCGAAGTCCGCGAAGCGATCGACTTCCTGCGTTATTATGCCGCGCAGGCTCGAGCGACGTTCGGCGTCGATCAGGCGCCGCTGGGCCCGATCGTGTGCATCAGCCCGTGGAACTTCCCGCTCGCCATCTTTACCGGCCAGATCGCGGCGGCGCTGGTCGCTGGCAACCCGGTGCTGGCCAAGCCCGCCGAGGAAACGCCGCTGATCGCCGCCGAAGCCGTGCGGCTCTTGCACGAGGCAGGCATTCCCGCCGATGCGCTTCAGTTGATGCCGGGCGATGGCGCGATCGGCGCGGCGCTGGTGGCGGCCCGCGAAACCGCCGGGGTGATGTTCACCGGGTCGACCGATGTCGCGCGGCTGATCCAGCGTCAGCTATCGACGCGCCTGTCGCCATCCGGCAACCCGATCGTGCTGATCGCCGAAACCGGCGGGCAGAACGCGATGATCGTGGATTCCTCGGCGCTTGCCGAACAGGTCGTTGCCGATGTCATCGCCTCCGCCTTCGACAGCGCCGGGCAGCGCTGCTCCGCCTTGCGGATCCTCTGCCTGCAAGAAGAGATTGCGGAGCGGACGTTGACGATGCTCAAGGGTGCGCTGAAGGAATTGCGCATCGGGCGCACCGACTCGCTCAAGGTCGACATCGGCCCGGTCATCAGCGCCGAAGCCAAAACGACGATCGAAACGCATTGCACCGCCATGCGCAAACGCGGCGCGCCGATCGAGCAGCAGCCCCTTCCCGCCGAAGCGATCAACGGCACATTCGTCGCGCCCACGATCATCGAAATCAACGACATCGCCGAGCTGAAGCACGAAGTGTTTGGCCCGGTGCTGCACGTCGTGCGCTATCGCCGCGACCGGCTCGATGCGCTGATCGATGCGATCAACGCGACCGGCTATGGACTGACCTTCGGCCTTCACACCCGGCTCGATGGAACGGTCGCGCATGTCACGTCACGAGTGAAGGCCGGCAATCTTTATGTGAACCGCAATGTGATCGGCGCCGTCGTCGGCGTGCAGCCCTTCGGCGGGCGCGGCCTGTCCGGCACCGGACCAAAGGCGGGCGGTCCACTCTATCTCGGGCGACTGGTCGCACAGGCCCCGGCATTCGCCGCCCGCGCCGACCATCCCGACGCGGCCATCCATGATTTTGCCGATTGGCTCGAAACCTGCGGCGAAACGGCAAGTGCCGCACTGGCGCGGCGCTATGCCGTAGCCTCTGCGCTCGGCGCAACGATCGCGCTTCCCGGCCCGGTCGGCGAAAGCAACCTCTATGCGCTTCATCCGCGCGGCCCGATCCTGATGGTCCCGGCCACCCGCGCGGGCCTGCTTGAACAGATGGCTGCGGTCCTCGCCACCGGCAATCGCGGCCATGTCGAAACGATGCCGCTTCCCGACGATCTGCCCGCGACGGTCGCCGCTGCCTTTTGTGCGCCGATGACCGGGCCCTATGCCGCCGCTCTGGTCGAGGGTGATGCCACGATCGTCCGGCAAACCGTCGCCCGCGTGGCAGACATGCCCGGCCCGATCGTCCCGGTCCATGCCGCGCAGGCGGACCTGCCGCTCGCCTATCCCTGCGCATGGCTGCTCGAAGAAGTATCGACATCGATCAACACGACGGCGGCGGGCGGGAATGCCAGCCTGATGATGATCGGATAAATTGTCCGCCTCCACCGCTGCGTCTGCGGCACAAGCCGCTTGACATCCGGGGCGGTGCAGTCGCCTCATCCGGCGCGATACCCTTCCCCCATGGAGGCCGCATGACCACGATTCCCGCCGAAACGCTCGACAGGCCGGTCGACATGACCCGCTTGCGCACGTTTGTCACCGGCCTCGCCGACGTGCTCGCCGCCACCGACGACGAAGCCGAAATCCTGCAATCGGGGTCAAAACTGCTCGCCCGGCTGGTCGCCCACGACGACTGGTTGCCCGACGCTTTTGCCGTGCCCCACCCCGACCGCTATCAGCAATACCTGCTCCATTGCGACAGCCGCGAGCGGTTCTCCATTGTCTCGTTCGTGTGGGGCCCGGGCCAGGGCACGCCGATCCACGATCATCGCGTCTGGGGCCTGATCGGCATGTTGCGCGGGCGCGAACAGGCGCAGCGCTATGATCGCGCGCCCGACGGCAGCCTGCACAGCCATGGCACCGTCGACACGCTGAGCCCCGGCGATGTCGAAGCGGTCAGCCCGCGCATCGGCGACATTCATCGCGTGTGGAATGCGCTGCCCGATGCCCCGTCGATCTCGATCCACGTCTATGGCGGCAATATCGGCGCGGTCGAGCGCGCGACCTTTGCCCCCGACGGCACGCCCAAACGCTTCATCTCGGGCTATGCCAATACGCTGATCCCCAACCTCTGGGACAAGTCGACAAAAGCATGACCGTCTCCCCGCACCAGATCCGCAACGCGCTGATCGCGCGTGACGAAATCGCGCTGATCGACTTGCGCGAAGAATCCGCCTTTGCGCTGGGCCACCCGCTGTTTGCCGCGCAGATCCCGCTGCGGCGCCTCGACATCGAAGCGCCCTGGCGCCTGCCCCGGCGCGCCGTGCCCTTGGTGCTCTATGACAATGGCGAAGGGCTGGTCGCGCCCGCGATCGAACGGCTGGGCACACTCGGTTTCAGCGAAGTCCACGCGCTCGAAGGCGGGCTGGACGGCTGGCGCGCGGCGGGCTTCGAGCTGTTCGAAGACGTCAATTCCTATTCCAAGGCCTTTGGCGAGCTGGTCGAACATCAACGCCACACGCCCTCGCTGCCCGCGCCCGATGTTCAGGCGCTGATCGAGGAAAAGGCCGACATCGCCATTCTCGACGCGCGGCGGTTTGACGAATACGCGACGATGTCGATCCCCGGCGGGGTCAGCACGCCCGGCGCCGAACTCGTGCTGCGCGCGCGCGAAGTGGCGCCCGATCCCGATACCACGATCATCGTCAATTGCGCGGGGCGCACGCGCTCGATCATCGGCGCGCAATCGCTGGTCAATGCCGGATTGCCCAATCGCGTCTATGCCTTGCGCAATGGCACGATCGGCTGGACTCTGGCCGGGCAAAGCCTTGAAACGGGGCAGCAACGCCGCGCGCCCGAGCCGCAGGGCGCAAGCGTCGACGAAGCCCGCGCCCGTGCCCGCGCGGTGTCGTATCGCGCGGGGGTGCGCCATATCGACTGGGACGAACTGGCCTGGCTGCGCGCGCAAACGGGCCGCACGCTCTATCACTACGACGTGCGCCTGCCCGAAATTTACGCGGCAGGCCATCTGCCGGGATTCCGCGCCGCGCAAGGCGGACAACTGGTGCAGGAAACCGATCACAACGCCCCCGTTCGGGGCGCGCGCATCGTGCTGTCCGACGATCTCGGCCCGCGCGCCGACATGACCGCCTCATGGCTGGCCCAGCTCGGCTGGGAGGTGCTGGTGCTCGACTGGCCGTCGCATGTCGCGCTCGAAACCGGCCCGGACGGCGCGCCGCCGCCGCGCGGGCCCGAAGGCCGCTACAAACGCCCCTACGAAGGCACCGACAACGCCGCCGCCGCGATGCAGGCCTATCTCGACTGGGAATACCGCCTCGTCGAACAGCTCCGCCGCGACGGCACCCATGGCTTTACCGTGATCTGATCCCCGCCTCGCCGTCGCGCGCGCGCCGTCTGTCGCCACGCGTTGCGGTGTAAGATCGCACACCGTCAGGCCTGGTCTGCGAGCAAATGATCGAGCACACGCTTTTCCAGCACCAACAGGGCGCTGGCCCGGTTGGTGCGCATGACGACCCCTTGGGCAAGCGCCTGCGCATTGGCGCGCACCGCATCGGCAAGCCGAGCGAATTCCGCGCGCGCCCGTCCGTCGGTGCCGTGCAGCGCGCAAAGCTGGCGCCAGTCCTGCACGAAGCTTTCGAGCATCATGCCGAACCGCGCGGCGCGCATCCCGGTTTCGGCCCTGTCGTCGGCAGCCGACAGTTCCGCGCGCATGTCGCCAACCAGCAGCTCCACTTCGGCGGCAGGCATCACCGGCGCGCGCTGGTCGCATTCGGTGAGCAGGTGCGGGTTTGCTGCGGGGTTCCAGGGGACCATCGGCCATTGCGCGCGCGGCGGCGTCTGTCCGCAGGCGAAATGCCAGAAAGCCGCCGTGCCGGCCGTATCCGCAACCAGATGGATGCGCGCTGCGCTGGCCGGATTTTCCACGTGATGCGGGCGCCAGTTATCAAAGATCCATGCGTCTCCGGCGGCCATGTGTACCGATTCCCCGTCGCAGTGAAAGCGCACTTCGGGCCGGGTGAAAATCGGAATGTGCAGCCGCACCCGCTTGTGCCAATGATGATTGATATCGGCGTGAAGCGGAACCCCGACCCCCGGCGCCAGGCGCATCAGCCGCGATCGGCTCCAGACCACGCCAAAGCCCGCCAGCACCTGACACATGTACGGCATCGCGACGAGCCAGCGCGTCGGCAGCATCTGCCCGTGATGGGTGTCGGTTTCGGCACCATCGACAGTGATCAGGCGCGCCGCGCTATTGCCGGAAACGCCATCGGGATGCGCCGCCCATGCCTCGTCCGGCAACGCCGCGACTTCGGCCTGCAGACGCGCCGCGTCGAAAAGCACGGGCAACTGGTAAAACGGGCGAGGCAACCGCATCGATCACATCCTGTAGCGGGTCAGGACATCGCCCAGCCTGTCGCGAAGCGGTGCCAGCCATTCGGCATAGCGCTGCCATTGCGTCAGGCCATCCCGGCCGATGGGCCGGCGCACTTGTTCGGAACTGGGCGTGCGCACGCTGCGCCGGGTTTCGTGAAATCGCAGGCATGCGGGATCGAAGGCCAATCCGCAATGCGCCAGGATGCGCCGCACATTCGCGTCAAGATCCTCGATCACATCTTCGTAATGCACGGTCAGCACCCGCCCCGGCAGGACCGCGTTCCAGTGCTGCATGCAATCGAGATAGGCGCGGTAATGGCGGGCCATGTCGTCGATGCCATAAGTAAATTCCTGATTGGTCGTGCCGAACAACTGCTTGAGATTGCTGAAACAGCACGCCATCGGTTCGCGCCGCACATCGATGATGATCGATTGCGGCAGGATCAGGTGGATAAGGCCGATGTGCCAGAAATTGTTCGGCATCTTGTCGATGAACAGGGGCCGACCCAGGCGGCGGTAGGCGCGCGTTTCGGCGAGGAACCGCGCGCCGAGCGCCCGGGCCTGTGATGGCGACATCTGCAACACCGCCTCCGGGTGCAGCGGCAGGCCGCATGCTTCATCCAGACCGCACAGTTCCCCGGCATAGTGCCCGATTTCGGTCAGTTCCTGCGTGCCTTCCACCAGCGGGTGCGAGGCGAGGATCTGTTCGATCAGGGTCGAGCCCGAGCGCGGCAGGCCCAGGATGAAGATCGGCGCCGGATCGGCGATTCCCCAGCCGTCGCGTGCGGCGAAAGACTGCGTGGTGAAAGTCTGTTTCAGCCGCTGCACGCAGGCTTCCGCGTCGTCCGGGCGATAGCGGCTGGTGCTGCGGCGAAGCGCATTGCCGCGCGCATAATCGCGCCACGAAGCCGCATGATCGCCCCGATCCTCCAGCGCCTTGCCGAGCGCAAAGCACAGATAGATACGATCCATGTCCTGCACGTCGCCCCCGGATTGCGCGTCGCGCATCCGGGCGATGTCATCGTCGGTAAAGCGATAGGTCTTGAGATTGGCAAGGCTGAACCAGGCCACCCCATAACCGGGCCGCGCATCAAGCGCCGCGCGATAGTCGGCGATGGACTCCTGCGGCCTGCCCTCGACTTTCAGCGCGTTGCCCCGCCACAGGCGCAATTCGGCGATTTCCGTATCGGATTCGCACGGACCGGCGAGCAGCCCGGCATAGAGATCGATCACGGCATCATAATCGCCAAGACCGACGCAGGCCGCGCCATATTGCTTGCGATAGGCCCGGTTTTCCGGATCATGTCGCAACAGGATATCGGCCTCCTGCCGCGCGCGCAGATGCTTTTGCCGCTGCAACAGCACCATCGCATAATCGAGACGCGCCGCATGATAGTCCGGCGCGAGGCCGAGCGCCGTTTCCAGCAAGGCCTCCGCCTCGTCGGGCGCATCGCTCTCGCTGCAAATTCGCGCCAGCAGGCGCAGCGCGCCGACATTGGCGCCATCCTTGCGCAAATAGTCCCGGATAACGCCCTCTGCCAGCGACAGGTCGCCATCGGCATAGAGGCTGTTTGCCACCACCACTTCGGCGGGGAGTTGTTTCAGCGCCGCCCAATTCCGGGCCGCCGCCGCCGCCTGAGCGCTATCGCCCAGCATGCGGCAAAGCTGTTCGAGCATGTCCCAGGCGGCCGGCAAAGTCGGGTTCAGGCGCACCGCCTCATGCAGCGCGTCAAGCGCAGCGGGCGCATCGCCGAGCGCGATGTGGCAATGGCCAAGCTCGTGATAGAGGCGGCTGAACCGGGGATATTGCCCCTGCAACCGCGCAAGCGCCGCCAGCGCGTCGGGAATGCGGCGACCGATGCGCAGATCCCGTGCCTCTTGCAACAAGGCCTCGCGCCAGGCGTAAGCGTCGGACGCCGTCACCGCGCAGCACCGGCGCGCAATAACGGCTCCAGCCACTGCGGGTCCGGCTGGTCGGCGTCGTAGTATTCGAAGATCAGATGGATCCGGTCGGTTTCGCCCGGATTGCGCACCCAGTGCGGGCCAAGGTTGTCGACCTCCACCGCCTCGCCGATGGGAAAATGGTGGTGGCTCCCGCCGAAAAAGCACACCACTTCGGGATTGGTCACCACCGGCACGTGAATCTTGTGCGGCCACTTCGCGGCGGGGTTGGCATCGATATGCGGGTGAATGATCCCGCCCGGCGCCATCCTCGCCAGCATCACGCGCGGAAAAACCCCGCGCGCATAGCCAAAGCCGCGCACCGCCTGCGCCAGCACCGGCTCCAGCACGCCGCGCCAGCCCGGCCAGGCTGTGCGATCGTGCGAACGGCGCCAGTCAAGCGGGCTGTCGATGAAGCGAAAGACGATGTGCCGGGTCGCGTCCAGCACATCGAACTTGTTGGGTTTGGCGGCATTTTCCGCGTCCCACACGTCCTGCGGGATCGCCATGACGGCTGTGGTCAGGGCCGTCATCTCGACCGGCCCGAGCCTGCGGACCGATGTCGTCTTGCGCGGATTGGCGACAGGGGCAAAGGTCATGGCGTACCTTCGAACGCATAACCGAACAGATCGAGATCGACGGCATAGCGCGCCGCAACGCCGTCGATCAGATCCCGATCGTAATAGCGGCGATAATCATCGCGGTTTGTGCCATTCACGCGGGCCAGCGGGCGCGAGGGAATGCCGATACGCGCGCAGATGGCATCATAGGACGCCTGCATGTCCTCGACCCGGCCAATTGCATCGGTCAGCAAGGTCTTGCCGTCCCGATCGAGCAGCAGCGAGGCCTGGGACTGAAACAGGATGTGCCCTTCCGGCGGATCGCGAAACAGAAAGTGGCGCATGACTTCGCGCGGCTGTTGCTGAAACAGGTCATTGCCGCGCAGCATAAACGCACAATATGACACAAACCGGTCAAACGGATTGCGCACAAAAGCAAATTTGAAAAAGCTGCCGAACGCATCCTCGCCGAGACAGGGGCGCACCTGACCCAGCGACAGGTGCCCATGCTGGACAGCCGCAAGATCGGCCCACGGGAAACGCCGGTTCACGAACAGCCCGACTTGTTCGACATCGTCATCGCCCATGTGCTCGCGCAGGGCCTGCCGCACCGAATGCGTGCCGGTCTTGGGCACGGCGGCAAAGATGAAGCGGTGTCGGTGGGATACGATCATGAAAGGGCACCATACCGAAAAAGCCCCCCTCCGCCGGAGGGGGGCTGCCTGTGCGGCGGATGTCAGAACTTGTAGCTGAACCCGGCCAGATACGTCGCGCCACTTTGCGTCTGGTTGTACAGATAGCGGTGCTGGCTCCAGAACTGGGTGTTGGTCTGGTTGGTCAGGTTGACCGCATCCAGCGTCAGCTGGAATTTGGGCGTGATGTTCACAAAGGCTGCGGCGTCGATATACGTCGATGCGAAATAGCCCTGCGTGCCCGCGCTCATCGGGTCCGTATTGTGCCCGGTGTAATAAGCGCTGCGGTGGTTCAACGAAGCGCGCAGGCCCCAGACCTTGGTTTCGTAATAGAGCGTGGCGTTGAAGCTGGTCGGCGAAATGCCGGTCAGCGCCTGATCGGCATGGACATAAGTGAAGTTGCCAATCGCACCCAGCTTGTCGAACGGCTTGGGCAGGAAGGTAAACTGCGCCTGCGCCGCCAGCTCGACCCCGGTCACGGTCTTGGTGCCGGGTTGATTGGTCGGCTCGTCAAATTCATAGACATTCGTGTTGGCGTTGGCCCCCTTGATCGATCCGTAGGGAACTCCGGTCTGACTGAAGGGAATATTGTAAACTGGCACCGTGTCAAAGAAGTTGGTGATCCATTTCTGGAAAACGCCTGCGGACAGCAGCCCGATCTTGCCGAAATAGTATTCGACCGAAAGATCGAGCGTGTTGTCCTTGTACGGCTTCAGCCCGGGATTTCCGCGTGAAACGGTGATCTTGGCATCGGGTGCCACCGTGCCGTCGTTGTTGTATTTGTCGGCTGATGCCGTGCCCTGCGCGGCGAGCGAAGTCAGCCCCGGACGGTTGAGGTTCTGCGTGGCGGCAAACCGCACCAGCACTTCCGGCGTCAGCTCGACCACAGCGTTCAGCGCGGGCAGAACGCCCGTATAGTGGCCTTTGACGTCGGCCGTGCCCAGATAGGCATAGCTGTTGCCCTGAACCCAGCCCTGGCTGCGGGTATCGGTATGATAGCCGCGCAGGCCCAGGTTGCCGCGGAAATGCTTGCCGAACAGCGTGCCGTCCCAGTCGAGCTGGGCATAGCCGGAGAATGTGCCCTCGGTGGTGGTAAACACCTGCTCGATGTCCTGGATCGCACCGCCCGTGCCGTCTGCCTTGGGCCCAAGCCGGTGATATTCGTTGAACTTGGCAAAGGTCTTGTCGAAATCGCCGACCAGCCATGAACCCACGCTGTTGGTATAGACGTCGGTGAGACCGACCGCCGAAGTGCCGCGCATCTCGCCGTTGGTGCCATTGACGTTGCCGTCGTAGTAATAGTTCGCACCGCTCTGCGAAAAGCGGTGGTAGGCCGCCCCCGCGCGCACGGTAAACACCGGGTCGATCTTGTAATGCAGATTGACCACGCCCTCGAACAGCTTCGATTCGTTCCAGAACGAACGGTAGTAGAAATCATCCATCGTATAGTTCGACGGGTCGGTCAGGTTCGTGCCGGGATAGCTGAACGAGGCCGACTGGCCATTCGCCCCATAGTTGGCCACAAGATTGCCCTTGGCGCGCATATAGAGCTTGTCGTCATAGGGGGTGTCATACTTCGACGTTTCCACGCCGATATGCCCGTCCACCTTGAACCGATCCGAAGCGTCCCACTTGTAAGTGAGCGCGCCCTGATTGAAGTTGTTCTTGTTGAGCTCGCGGCGATGTTCGCTGCCAAAGGTGACATTGCTGACGTCGGACGAGGTGACGTAGCCGTTGTTGTCGTATGTGAGAGCGTTTACGACCGATGAGGTCTGATACGCTGCGGGCCAGCCCTCGCCCGCCGGAGCATCCAGCGTGGTCGACCCCGGACCGCTGATCGGCCGCGTGGCAAAATGATACTCGTCGCGGTGGGTGGTGAACTGACTGTGCAGCAGATCAAGCGTCAGCAGCAGATTGTCTGCCGGGCGCCATTGCACGGCGCCGGTCAGACCCAGCCGCTCCTGCCGGGCATCCCACGAAGACAGGCGGTTGCCGTCAGCGAAATAGAGATCGCCCGACAGGAACTTGGCCTGCTCTGCAGATGACAGATGCGAGATGTCGAGACCGCCAGCAACCAGGCTCTGCATATCCGACGCACCGGGATTCGTATAGTTGTAGGTATCGTGGCCCTGCTCGGTTGTCCGGCGCTTGCTGTATGTGGCCGATACCGAGATGCCGAACGTGTTGTTCCAGTTCTGGCTGAACAGCCCGACAAGGCGCGGCTGCGCGTCCTTGGTATATTGGTTGGTGCCCAGCTTGCCCGAGACCGTGGCCTTTGTGCCAAGGCCGTAATCGAACGGCTTGCCGGTGAACAGGCCGACCGTGCCGGCCATGCCGCCCTCGTTCTGGGCCGCCTGATAGGTCTTTTCGACTTCCGCGCGGGAGAACAGTTCCGAAGCGAAGATGTTGAAATCGAACGAACGGTCACGGCTGCGCTGGCCACGGCTGTCCTGCGCGGAATCGACATTGCCCAGCACTTCCATGCCGTTGAGCTGCACACGGGCGAAATCCGAGCCGAGGCCGCGCAGCGAAATGCGACGGCCTTCGCCCGCCTCGCGCGTGATCTGCACGCCCGGCAGACGTTGCAGCGATTCGGCCAGGTTCAGTTCCGGGAACTTCGCCATGTCTTCGGCGACGATCACATCGACCTGAATGTTCGCGATCTTCTTGAGGCGACGCGCCTCTTCCAGCGAATGCCGAAAGCCGGTTACCACCACCTCTTCAGCCGCCGGATCGGCGGCGGGCTGACCCGAGGCCGGTTCGGCCGGAGCCTGCTGCGCACTGGCAACAGCAGGAAGCGCGGCAGCAACCAACGCGGCAACGGTAGACAGCAATATGGTCTTGGTACTCTGGCATTTTGCCAGAACGGGATCTTGGGATTTCATGATGGCCCCCGCCAGTTGGTATGGACCAGACCGGTTAAGCAGGCTGCGGCGACATCTCTGTGACAGTTTGATCAAGATCAATTGCAATAAGACTTTTTATCCATTCAGACACAGCCGACAGCACGCCAGACGTGCGCAACGATAGCGGCCCACGCCGCCTTTTTGGTATATACCACGTTAGCGAGCTAAGCGCGCATCGGGCCGATTCCCGGATCGGTCCGGCTGCTCGCCCCGGTTTCGACATGCCCGGCAAACTGCTGCGCGAATCCGGGGGCGTCGAGGGCCGACACACAGAGGCTGTACCAATGGTCGCTGGCCGCAATCGCCCATTCGCTCGTGACCGACTGCCCAGCCGCGACCGCGATCGACCGCCGCCGCTGCGCCGGGTCTGCGACGGGATAGGCATCATCCATCGCCACTTCGACAATGCGGGTCCGGGTGCCGTGGTTGGTGATGGCCAAGGCGATGTCCCCGCCCGCGACCTCGGTCAGCGCGAGCGCCAGATCCTGATCGGCGAGCCCCGCAAAGCGCCGGTAAAATCCGTTGGGACCATGCACGATCAGATCATGGCCGCCCGGCGTTTCGCCCCCGTTCCCGCTGTCGTTCCAATGGCCCGCCGCATGACGCTCTCCCGCGCCGATGGTATAGCGCCACGGACCTGCCGAACCGGTCGCGTCGAACACCTGAAACACCGCCCCGGTCGCCCCGGCATTGACCAGATCGATCCACAGGCGGCCTTGCGCAATGCGCGCATTGGCGGCGATCCGATAGGGCAGCGCGCGCGCCGGCTGCTGGCCCGCGTCCTGCTGCGCCAACGCCTGTTGCGCCGGGATTTTCAGGCCCGGAGCGGCCAGCGAGCGGGCGATCCGTTGCGCGTAATCGGCGGTATCGGGCAAAGTCAGGCCGGTCCAGTCGCGGTTGGGCGAATGAAAGTCGAAACACGAGGTCAGATCGCCGCACACCGTCCGGCGCCAGGCGCTGATATTCGGCTCCATCACCCCGA
Organism: Novosphingobium sp. Fuku2-ISO-50; assembly: GCF_001519055.1. Lineage (GTDB taxonomy): Bacteria > Pseudomonadota > Alphaproteobacteria > Sphingomonadales > Sphingomonadaceae > Novosphingobium. Next base: position 164,179 of record NZ_KQ954290.1, read on the forward strand.
AACGCCGTTCGAGAAACCGCAGGACCGACGTGTGATCGAACACTTCCGAACAGACGAAGCCCCCGCGCGTCCATGGCGACACGACGATCGCAGGCACACGGATCCCCAGCCCCAGCGGATAGCGGCCCCGGTTCGCGGCTTGCGCATCGTGCGCATAATCCTTGCTCTCACCCGCGACCGAAACCGTGCTGAAGCCCTGATCGGGCGCGAGCGGCGGCATCGGCGGAAGCATGTGATCGTAAAAGCCGCCCGCCTCGTCATAGTTCAGGATGAACGCGGTCCTGGCGAACATGTCGGGATGGTCGACCAGCGCTTCGATCAGGCGCGCGCTCAAATGCTCGCCCTTTGACGGCACCGCGGTCGGGTGTTCGGACAAGTCCGCAGCGGTCACGATCCACGACACTTGCGGCAGCTTGCCCGAGGCGAGATCGGCGCGAAACGCCTCCACCAGCTGATCGCCGTCCGAACGGGTCCGGTCGGCGCCGGTCTTGTGCTCGGATACCCACGACCGCCCGCGCAGATACAGCGGCGAATCCTTGGCGCACGGCCGGAACGGTTTGAACACCGACAGGATATTGTCGCCGAAGTTGTCGTATTCCTGATAGATTTTCCACGAAACCCCCGCCGTCTCCAGCCGCTCGGCATAGGTTGTCCACGCGTGCGGGCCCTGCGCCATCGGCCGGTCCTCGGCCATGTCGGCGCTGGGCGTTTCGTCTTCGCCATAGTTGCTCATTTCCGGGTCGCCGCCGACGGCCCCGCCCCCGTTGCATCCGGTCCACAAGTGCAGCCGGTTCGGGTAAGTCTGCGTCAGCGTCGAGCAATGATAGGCATCGCAGACCGTGAAAGCGCTCGCCAGCGCATAGTAATAGGGCAGATCGGTGCCCCGATAATAGGCCATCCGCTTGTGCAGTTCGCCGCTATGGCCCCAACCGTCATAGCGACCGCCGTTGACGATCGGGATGGCGGCCTGATGGCCCTGATCGGACCCGTCGACGACAAATGCGTCGGATACACGCGAATCGCCGTGAAACGGCATGACATGGCCGTCGGGATGCTCGTGGCTGGGCTGGCGCCACACCGTCGCGCCATCGGGCAGCCGCAACGGACGCGGATCGCCAAACCCGCGCACGCCGCGCAGCGCGCCAAAATAGTGATCGAACGAACGGTTTTCCTGCATCAGGATCACGACATGATCGACATCCATGATCGAGCCGGAAACCTGGTGCGCAGGAATCGCCATGGCCTTGCGGATGGCAGCGGGCAGCACGCCAAGCCCGACGCCCGCCGCCAGGCCGCCGCCTGCCCGTTGCATGAAAGTCCTGCGATCGGTCTGCATGTCCGTGTTTCTCCCGTCAGGATTTGGTGTATACCAGTGCTTGGGGACGGTTTCGTGAAACCTGCGAACCGGTCCGCGCAATCCGCGCCGGACTGCCTTGCTCCCTTCGCAACATGTGGTACGTCAAAACGAAGATGCACACGCCGATCAGCGGGAGCGCCCTTTACGAAGGGCTCCATTATCTCGAATTGCGCAACGCGATCGCGGCGGAGATCGCTGCCGGTACGCTCAGGCCGGGCGAGCGGCTGCCCTCCGAACGCGCCCTGGGGACGGCAGGCGGGATCGCGCGCGGCACGATCCGCGAAGGTTTGGCGCAGCTTGAAGCCGAAGGCCTGATCTACCGCAAGGATCGCAGCGGCTGGTACGTATCACCGGCGCCGATCGTCTATGATCCGACCCGATGGGAAGGGTTCATCTCTTATGTCGAGGCGCAAGGGCGCACGCCATCCACACGCACGCTGGACGCCACGCTCATTTCCGCCGACGCGTTCCTTGCCGGGGTGATGGATCGACCGCCCGGCGCACCGCTCTACCAGATCCGTCGCTGTCGCTCCATCGACGCGCGCGCCGTGCTGGTTGAAACCATCATCGTGGATGCCGCACTCGCGCCCGATTTGCTGCGATTTTCGTTCGATCAGTCGCTGACCAGCATTCTCAAGGCGGAATACGGCCTGGCCGTGACCCGCAACAAGATCACGATGCAGCCCTGCGCGCTGACCGGCCACGAAGCCCACACACTTTGCGCAAAGCCGGGGCTGCCCGGGCTCAATGTCGTGCGCACAAGTTACGATGCGCGCGGCCGGGTGGTGGAATTCGACCGCGAATACTGGCGCCATGACGCCGTGACGATCAGCGTCGAGGCCCGCGTTCGCTGAGCGCTTTGGCTTCGGCGCGGCACATCGCCGCGTCGGGCGCCGGAGCAGAGACACGGACTTTGACCATTTCGTTGCGCGCGGCCTCCAGATCCGCGCGGAATGCAGCGGAACCGTGCAAGGCGGCAGTCGCCGCCGCACCGGCCAGCCAACCGGCCTCGACCGCGCTGCGGCTGTGCGCGCCGCATATCACGCGGCTTTCGCCAAAGGCTCGCCCGCGCGCCAGGATCGCGCTGGCCCGGTCAGGCACGAGCTCGGCCAGGATCAGCGCCTCCATCCATCCGCCCGCAGCGTGGCCGGACGGATAGTCGCCATTACCGGCAAGGTGCGCGGTCCGCGCCTGGCAGATCCGCACCGCCGGGCCCATGCCGATATAAGGGCGCGGCGTATGGTAAAACGCCTTGACCGGATCGACCACACCCGCCGTGCCGGCGCGGTCGAGCAGCCGCGCCAGCGCAGGCGCGGTATCGGGCGCAAGGCTGACCCCGAGCGCGCAGGCAAAGTGAACAAACGGCCCGCTTTCGACATCCGCAACAGCCAGCCGCCACCGTGCCGAGCCCGCGAGCCGACGCGTGGCGGCAAACACCTGACGATCCGCGCGGGCAACCGGCCCATGCCGCCGGGGCGGCGGCGGCAGGATGCGCAGGCCGTCGGGCATGGTGTTGCCAGGCAGATAGGCGCTGTCCCGCGCCCCCGGCGGATTCGCGTGTTCGACCGCGACCGCCCCGCAACGGGTGCCCATGCGCTGCGGATTGCACAGCGCCGCAGCGCCCCCCGGCAGGCGCACCTGATAGGGGCTGTGCAAACCCGGCTCTGGCCAGAGATAGTCGGTCGAAACATATTGCGCGCCCGAGGCCAAGGCGGCATCGCGCCGCCGCGTGTCATTCGCGCGCGCTTCCACCGTGTCCGCATCGGCGCGCGTGCGCACGATAAAACCGGCCGCGACCGCCTTGCGGATGCGCTGCGCATCGACGACCGGATCGTTGAGCGTCAGGTAGGCCGCCGCCGGCGAGCTTTCGTCGGTGTTGACGAAAAACACCCGGCCTTCGAGCGAGCGCCGCGCCCCGCGATAAAGCGCAACGACATCAGGCCCTTCGTCCAGCGCGAACAGCACTTTGCCGCGCGCCTGCCCCAACCGGGGCCAGGCGTCGTGAAGCACCGCCTGGCGCAGCGTCGGATACCCGCGCTGAACGTCGTCCGGCGTGATCAGCGAGGCGGGAGGAAACACCGCGCGCACTTCGCGATCGAGCGCATCGAACATGGCGGCGTCGAACGGCAAGGCATCGATCCCGCCGGGCATGGCCGCCGCATCCGCCTTGGCGTTGAACATCAGCATGATCGGCACATGATCGGGATGATCAAGCGACCAGCGCCGCACGATCCCGAGACATTCGCGCAAGGTCACGCACGAACTGAGCACGTCCAGATCCTGCACATGCATCACCTTGAAGCCCGGCTCGGCCAGTGCCGCGCGGCGCGCAGGATCGAGCGCCACCCCCGCCGCGCGCAGACCCGCCGGATCGAGATAGCGCCCGCCGACAGGATCGGCATAGACATCGATTTCGATCTGTCGCACCCCGGCATCGAGTTGCTCGGGCAAGGGCCGGTGGCGATAATCGATATCGTCGGCCCGTTGCGGCGCGGCCTTGCGGATCAGCGCCAGCACGGCGTCGGGCACTGCCGTCTTGTAACTGTTGTGCGTGCCGACGGTGACCAGATCGTTGAGCTTGAGATTGTGGTCCATCCACGCGCGGGCACACCCGGCGCCTGCACCGGCAAGGTCGATCGCCGCCAGGTTACACCGGGCAGAAGCCCCCGCGATGCCTGGGGACAGCAGGAAGGCCCCCGCAAGCGCGACCGAGATCTTCCACCGCGCACCTGCCACTTCGCCGTCTCCGCCATCGTGTCGACGCCACCTCGCCGTCACAATATTGGTCTAGACCACAGCAAAGTTACCGTCGGATGACCACGGGCTCTCTCTCCCGACCGGCAAAGACCCCGTTGTGGCCCTTCCCGCAGCGGTCACCCGATGTGCAGCAGATGGATCAGCGTCAGGCTGATCGCCCCCAGCACGGCCAGCGACAGCACGACCGCCGTGGTCACCCTGCCGCCTGCCTGGGCAACGGTGCGCACATCCACGCCAAGCCCCAGCGCGGCCATCGAAACCACGGTCAGCAGCGTCGCCGCAGTCCCCATCGGGGCCAATGCGGCATGGGGGATCATATCCAGCGAACGCAGTCCGGCGAGCCCGAGAAATCCGATGATGAACCAGGGCACCAGATGATGCAGCGGCGGGCGCCCCGGCACCGGGCGCTCGCCGGTGGTGACATGCGGGGGCAATTCGTCGGCTTCCTCGCGCAGACCGGTCGACGTCAGCGACAAGACCACGCAGACCGGGCCGAGCATCAGCACGCGAACCAGTTTGACCAGCGTTCCCATCTGGACCGCAACCGGCCCGATCGGCGCCGCCGCAGCAATGACTTGCGGCACCGCATAGACGGTCAATCCGGCCAACGCGCCATATTGCAGCCCGCTCATGTGCAGCCCCGCGCCGACCAGCGGCAGGCCGAGCACGACCACGACGCCGAGCACGGCGGTAAAGCCGATCGAGGCGGCGACATCCTCGCCATCGGCGCCGATCACCGGAGCGACCGCCGCAATCGCGGAATTGCCACAGATCGAATTGCCGCAGGCAATCAGCAAGGCCATGCGCGTGGGCAGCCGCAACAGCTTTCCAATGGCAAAACTGCTGACAATGGCCGCAGCGACCGTTCCGGCGATGCCGATCAGCAACCACGGCCCAGCCGCGACGATCGTGGCCGCGCTGATCGACGCCCCCAGCAGGACGACCGCCAGCTCGAGCAGGAATTTGGCACTGAAACCGATACCGGGAAACCAGCGCGCATCAGGCGTCCACAGGCTGCGCAGCGTCGTGCCCGCCACGATCGCCAGAACCAGCGCTTCGAGCCAGGCGCGGCCGAACAGCATCTGTTCGCCTTGCTGAAGCGCGAATGCGGCCCCCGTCACGGCGACGCAAAGGATCACGCCGGGGGCGAGGCGCGAAACGCGGTTTGAATGCGGCGGGTTGGTCCGGGTTGTCATGGCTTGGTCCTCTTGCCATGAGCAATGGGCGCGCCGATTTGATCAATCCAACGGGCAATATCGATCATTTCAATCCATTTTGCGGATTGATGGATACCCCCGCCCCGCGCATGACCGGGGCGCTCACATCAGCAGCCCTTCTGAATTTTCAGTATTTCCGGCATTCGCACGGGTACGCGCGCCGCATGTCAGGCCACGCCCAATCGTTCACCAATTACGATCAAAATATATCACTTTGATCTTATATAGAGATCAAATGATCCAATCGAACGGCCCGCCAAAGCTCTTGATCACATCCAGCAGCGCATCGGCGGCCTTGCTGCGGTAGCGCTCTTTCTGGCGCAGGCCAAAGAACGGCCGCTCGGCAAGATCGAACGGCAAGGCAAACAGCGCGCGCGCCTCGATCGCCGGGGCGACGACCAGATGCGAGAGCACGGCATGGCCCACCCCCGCCCGGACAGCGGCAAGCACCGCCTCGTTGGACGGCAAGGTCAGCACGACATTGAGATCGCGCGGATCGATGTCGCGGGCCCGCACGGCATCCTCGAACGTGGACCGGGTGCCCGAGCCGCGCTCACGCATGACCCACGGCGCCTCTCTGATCCAGGCATTGGTGATCGCATCGGCGGGCGCCCGGCCCACCAGCAGCATGCGGTCGGTGCCGATCTTCCAGTGGGCCAGCCCCGGCTCGTCGATGCTCCCTTCGATGAAACCAAGCTCGGCCTCGCCATCGAGAACGCAACGCGCCGCGCCTTCGGTATTGGCCAGCGCGACCGACAGCTCGATCTGGGGATAGCGCGCGTGAAACGCGGCAAGCCTTTCCGGCAACCAGTATCCGGCGATCGTCTGGCTGGCGACAAGACGCAGATTGCCGCGCTTCAGCCCGCCATATTCCGACAGGGCCAGTTCCGCGCTGGCCGCCCGCGCCAGCACCGCGCGCGCTTCGTGAAGGAACATCTGGCCCGCATCGGTCAATTCGATCCCGCGCCCCACCCGGTGAAACAGCTTGATGTCGTGGCGCGCTTCGAGCGACGCGATCGCCCCGCTTGCCGCCGACTGGGTGACATTGAGCATCTCGGCGGCGCGCGTGACATGCTCGCGCTCGGCCACCGCGACGAAAATCCTCAGCTGTTCGAGTGTCATCTATCTTCCCGGGGGCGCCGCAAGGCCGTCAATCGAAGCCCCAGTGGATTGTTTTTGACATTTGCATCCCGCCATCCGGATAGCACGGTCGCAAATGTCAAAAACGGAAAATCCACTAGAATCAAATGTTTCTAGTGGTCCGAAAAGATTCTGACATTTGCACACTACCTAGCCGAGAGCGGGTGCAAATGTCAGAATCGGACCACTAGGTTAGGCCGTGGATCGACGAAGGAGAAGATCCCAAGTGGATAACCACCGCCAACCGCGAAATTCCGCGCCGGACTGGGTAGATTCCGACGCTGCCGAGCCCTCGCGCCGGTTTCTATGAAGTCTGTTACGCAGCCTTGCGCGATCAGCCGCCGAGCGGACCTGTTCAAAGGTCTCCGGCTGGCGCCAATTGAGGAATTTTCGATGCGCATGAAAGCTCTAACCATTACCATGGCCGTATTGGGCATGGTGGGCGCGGCATTGCCCGCATCCGTCGCCATCGCGCAGCACGCCGGCCAACAGCATCAAGGCGGCGGCCATCAGGGCGGCGGGGGCCATCAAGGTGGCGGTCATCAGGGTGGCGCTCATCAGGGCGGGGGCGGCAACCCGCATGGCGGCGGCCAGGGCGGAGGTCACGGCGGCGGCTATGGCGGCGGGCACGGTGGCTATGGTCGCGGAGACGGCGGCGCAGGGTTCGCGTTCGGCGCGGTGCTCGGCTATTATGCAGGTCATCCCTATTATTGCCGTCATCACCGTCATTGGCGCTGGAGCCATCGCCTTCACCGCTATGTCTATTACACCAGAGGCGGCTATTGCTGATCGCGAACCACCCTTGATACCCACAGCAAGGCCGCTCCCGACTTGGGGCGGCTTTTCTGCGGGCTGACTATGCCCTGTCGCTCTCGTCCCCTGTCGCTCTCGGCACCGCCGAATGACATCTGCGCGCCGGAAACGAGGCCCGCTTGGCGCGCAAGGGTGCTATGCCATGGGGGCCCCTCGCAGGATGGAAACGCCCATGGAAAGTCTGCCCCTGACCAAGGCCTTCACGTTGATCGAACCGGGACCGGTGATTCTCGTCACGACGAACGATGGCCGCAAAGACAATGTGATGACCCTGACATGGTCGATGGTGCTGGATTTCGCGGCCAGTTTTGCGATCACGACCGGGCCGTGGAACCATTCCTTTGCCGCGCTGTGCGAGACGCGCGAATGCGTGCTGTCGATCCCCACTGTCGACCTGATCGATACGGCGGTCGGCATCGGCACCTGTTCGGGATGCGATACCGACAAGTTTGCGAAATTCGGCCTGACCCGTGCGAAGGGGGAAAGGGTCCGAGCGCCGCTGATCAAGGAATGCCTCGCCAATATCGAATGCCGCGTCGTCGATCTGATCGAACGGCACAATATCATCGTGCTCGAAGGCGTCGCCGCCTGGTTCGACAGCGCGCGCAAGGAACAACGGCTGATCCATGCCGTTGGCGACGGCACGTTCATCGTCGACGGGCGCACGATCGACCGCAAGGCCATGATGCGCTCAAAGCTGCCCGACGGACTTTGAGCAGCGCATGACGAGCTGCCCGCGCCGCCGTCCCTATTTCGAAGCGAACAACAGGCGACCGGTGCCCAGCCGCGCGAGAAGCTGGCCGATGTCGTCATGCGACACCGCGAAACAGCCCTCGCTGCGCCCGACCCGGCCGTGCGCCCTGGCCATGCCGCGGTCGACATAGCTCGCGGCGTGGATCACGATCGCCCGGCTTTCGGCCAAGCTGTTTTCGGCATCGAGCCCGTGCAGCCGGCGCGACCGGCCGTGCTTTCCCGAATACGTCTCGCTGGTCAGGAAACTGCCCTGACACGATGCATTGGAGCCGGGACGGTTCGACAACCGTTCGACCCAGCCGCTGTTCGCCGGATCCGACCCCCGGCCATGCGCGACGAGCATGCTCGCCACGACCCGGCCATTGCCGACATCGACGATCTGAAAGCGCGGCTCGCGCGAAGGAGCCGAAAAATCGACGAGACCGATCACGTCATGATACGGTATCGACGATCCATGAACCTTGAGCGCAGCCATCGCACGTGCCAGCAGGGCAGGCTTTTCGCCGGTTTTCACCGTGGCGAATGCCCGCGGCACAACCAGCCCTGCCGATCCGGCAACAACGACGCCCAAAAGATTGCGCCTGCTAAATTTCATTTTGTGCGATTCCCAAAATCTTATACCTCCAATGTGGGTATCGCAGGCCGGGTTTGCAAATACCTGGGTCAAACTTCGGACATATTTTTTGGATGCATGACACGATGAAACGATGGCTGGTTCTCGCGCTGGCGCTTGGGGTGTGCAGCGGCAACACGGCCCCGCCGCAACCGGGCTGGACACCCGCCGAAATCACCACGCTGAAACATTGGGTCGCCGCAGCGCCCGAAGACGCCTTGCCGGTTTTGCCCACGCATGACCTCGATCAGGCGTTGGCCGGGCCCGATCATGCGGCAATCGATCAGGCCGCGACCCGCCTCGCGCTGGCGCTGGCGCGCATCCATTTGCGCGGCGCGACCACTCCCACTCAGGGCCAGGACTGGCACCTGGTCGACACCGACGCGCGCATCGACATCGCGGCGCAGCTCGGCGCTGTCCTTGCCGGATCCGGCGGCAGCACCGCGCTTGATCGCTTTTTTGCAGGGGCGCGGCCGCAATCGCCCGATTATGCGGTATTGCGCACAGCTTATGCCTCGGAACGCGATCCCGCCCGCCGTGCGACGCTGGCGCTCAACATGGAACGGTGGCGCTGGATGCCGCGATCGCTGGCCCCCGATCATATCGAGGTCAACACCGCCGCCTTTGAAGTCAGCTTGTGGCGGCAGGGGCATCGGGTCGGCACCTGGCCGGTCGTCGTCGGCAAGCCGAAATCGCCGACGCCGGTTTTTTCCGCCGAAGTCACCGGGGTCACTTTCAACCCCTGGTGGGACGTGCCCGCCGATATTGCGCGCGAAAGCATCATCGGGCTGATGCGGCGCCACCCGGCGCTGGCGCGCCAACGCGGCTATGTGCACACCGCCGGGCGCTATCGCCAGCGGCCGGGCCCGGCCAATGCGCTGGGTCAGATGAAACTGGTGATGCCCAACCCGTTCAACGTCTATCTCCACGATACGCCCGAAAAAAAGCTGTTCGCCCGCGATGTTCGCGCCTTCAGCCATGGTTGCGTGCGGGTCGGCGATGCGCTGGGCTTTGCCACAACGCTGATGCAGGGCACCGCTTCTGCCGATGCGATCAAGGCGATCCTCGCCACGAGCCGCACGACGACCGTCGACCTCGCCGCGCGACTGCCCGTCTATGTCACCTATTTCACCGCAACCACGCACGCCGACGGCACGCTCGCGTTCCTGCCCGACGTCTATGGCCGCGACGCCGATCAAGGTCACGCCGACGATCCGGCGCACGACTGCGCAGGTTAGCCGCGCGCCCAGCCGCCGCCCAGCGCGCGAAACACATCGACTTGCGCAAAGGCGGCGTCGCGGCGCGCGGCGACGAGATCACTTTCGGCGGCGGCCAGCGTGCGCTGCGCATCGAGCACAGTCAGGAAATCGATCCGGCCTTCGCGTTGCCGGGCCAGCGTGATGCGCGCGGCACGCTGGGCTTCGTCGCGCGCGCGCTCCAGCGTGTCGATGCGTTCGCGCAGCCGGGCATAGCTCGAAAGCGCGCGCTCGGTTTCTTCGAGCGCGGTCAGCACCGTCCCGTCGAATTGCGCCAGCGAGGCCGCGCCGTCGGCGCGAGCGGCGGCAATGCGCGCGCGAACGGCGCCGGTATTGGGGAACGTCCAGCTGATCAGCGGCCCCAGCGCCCAGCGCGAGGAATCCGCGCCAAACACGTCCATGCCGCCCAGCGCAGTCGCCCCGCCCGACGCGCCGAGCGTGATGTGCGGATAGAGCTCTGCGGTGGCCACGCCGATGCGCGCGGTATCGGCGGCCAGGCGCCGCTCCGCCGCGCGCACATCGGGGCGGCGGGCGATCAAGGCGGCACCATCGCCGACCGGTATGGGCCGGGCGGGATGCGGCGTGACGCTGCGTTCGCCGAGGTCCGTCGGCATGTCCTGCGGCGTGCGCCCGGTCAGCGTGGCAAGCCGCAGCAGCGCGGCCCGGCGATCGGCCATGATCTGCGGGATGGCGGCCGCCTGTTGATCGCGCAGCGCGGTAACGCGGATCAGATCGAGCCGGTCGGACCGGCCCACGTCTGCACGCGCGCCGGTAATGCGCACCGATCGATCGAGCAGGGCCACCGTATCGACCGCGACTTTCAGCCGTTCCGCGCTGGTGGTCAGGTCAAGATAGGCGCGCACGGTATCGGCCACGACCGCAACGCGCACGGCGTCGGCATCGGCGTCCGCCGCCCCGGCATCGCCGCGCGCCGCCTCGATCCCCCGGCTGACCCGGCCAAACAGATCGACCTCGTAAGACAGTGTCAGCCCGCCATCATAGACCCAGGCCTCGCGCGCCGTGCCCGGCGTCAATTGCGCGGCGGAAAACCGCTCGCGCTGCGCCGACGCGGCAAGGCCGGTTGTCGGCAATCGCTCTGACCGGGCATTGCGCAACAGCGCGCGGGCATGGTCGACACGCGCAGCGGCAAGCCGGATGTCGGTGTTGGCGGCCAGCGCATCCTCGACCACGCGGGTCAGCACCGGGTCGTCATAGAGTTCCCACCAGCGGTCGACTGCCGCTTCGCGAGTGACCCCGGGGCTGTCCGCGCCAAGGAACGGCGCCCCGGCCGAAACGGAAAGCTGCGGGGGCTGGTAATTCGGTCCTGCCGCGCAGCCACTCAGCAGGCTGAGCGCCAGTAGCAGATAGACGATGTGTCGGTTCATGATCGGCATCCTATTGCGCGGGCATCAGCACCGGACGGCGCGCGCGGCGGTGCAACGCGTCGGCCATCCGGCGGCACAAGACATAGAAAGTGGGCGTGAACAGCAGGCCGAAGCCGGTGACCCCGGTCATTCCGTAGAACACCGCCGTACCCAGCGCCTGGCGCAGCTCCGCCCCTGCCCCGCTCGCCATGACCAGCGGCACAGTGCCGAGAATAAAGGCGAGGCTGGTCATCAGGATCGGGCGCAAGCGCGTGCGCGCGGCATGGATCGCGGCTTCGACCGGGCTCATCCCCAGCTCGTCCTCGGCGGCCCGCGCAAATTCGACGACGAGAATGGCGTTTTTCGCCGCCAGCGCGATCAGCACGATCAGGCCGATCTGGGTCAGGATATTGTTGTCCATCCCCCGCAGATTGACCCCCAGCATCGCGGCAAACAGGCACATCGGCACGATCAGGATGATCGCCAGCGGCAGCGCGAGGCTTTCATATTGCGCGGCCAGCACGAGGAAGACGAACAGCACCGCCATGGCAAACACCACGCCCGCCGTATTGCCGGCATGGCTTTGCTGATAGGCGATGTCGGTCCATTCCCCGCCGTAGCCGGGGGCCAGGGTTTCGCCCGCCAGCTTTTCGATCGTGGTCAGCGACTGCCCGGTGGAATGGCCGGGCGCGGTATCGCCATCGATTTCGACCGCCGGTTGCAGATTGTAGCGCACGACGCGATAGGGCCCGGTCTTGTCGCGAAATGTCGCCACCGAGCCGAGCGGCACCATCTGCCCGGTGTTCGACCGGGTCTTGAGATTGGCGATGTCGGCGACGGTTTCGCGATGCGCCTGATCGGCCTGGGCGGTGACCCGGTATGTCCGCCCGAGCAGATTGAAATCGTTGACGAACGCCGATCCCAGATAGACCTGCATCGCCTCGAACACGCGCTCGGGCGGAACGCCGAGCAAATCCGCCTTGCGCCGGTCGACATCGGCATAGACGCGCGGCGTGCCGATATCGAACAGGGTATAGACCTGATGCAATCCGGGCTGTGCATTGGCCTTGGCGATCAGCGCCCCGGCCTGCTGGTTCAAGGCGTCATAGCCGCGCCCTTCGCGATCCTGCAGCATGAAGCGATAGCCGCCCGCCGCGCCGATCCCCTGAATGACCGGCGGCGGCACGATCAGGATACGCGCCTTGTCGTATCCGGCGACCGCCTGCTTCGCCTGATCCATGATCCCCTGATAGGTCGCGCCCAACGCGCGGCGTTCGTCAAACGTCTTGAACGGGAAATAGATCGCCGCCGAATTGGGCGCGGCGGTCTGCGAAGGCCCATGAAACCCGGCGAACATCACCGCGCCGCGCAGCCCCTTGATCGGCAGGATGCGCGCGGCGACATCGCGCGTGACGGCATCGGTGCGTTCGAGCGAGGCGCCCGAAGGCAATTGCACAACGGCCAGGAAATAGCCCTGATCCTGCGCCGGGATAAAGCCCGAAGGCGTCACCCAGAACAGCGCAAGGGTCGCCGCGATCAATCCCGCATAAGCCGCCAGCATGCGGCGCGGCGCAGACAGCAGGCGCCGGGTCAGGTCGGCATAGCCATCGCTCAACCGGTCAAACCAGCCATTGAATGCCGCGCCCGCGCGTGACAGGACGCCGGGGTGATCCCCGGAATGATCCGATACCGCATGCGGCCGCAGCAACAGCGCGGCGGCGGCAGGCGACAGCGTCAGGCTGAGCACCAGCGAAATCACCGTCGCGCTCGCGATCGTCACGGCAAACTGCTTGTAGAACGCGCCCGACATCCCGCTGATGAACAGCGTCGGCACGAACACCGCGCACAAGACCAGCACGATGGCGACCAGCGCGCCCGCCACTTCGTCCATCGAGGTGCGCGCGGCCTGCAACGGGCTTTGGCCAAGGCCGATATTGCGCTCGACATTTTCGACCACGACGATCGCATCATCGACGACGATCCCGATCGCCAGAACCATGCCGAACAGCGACAGCGCATTGAGCGAAAAGCCGAGCGCGAGCAGCACCGCCGCCGCGCCCAGCAACGAGACCGGGATGGCGACAATCGGGATCAGCGCCGCGCGCCAGTTCTGCAGAAAGACGAGGATCACCAGCACGACCAGCACCATCGCCTCGGCCAGCGTGTGATAGACCGCATCGATCGACTGACCGATGAATTCGGTGGGGTTGTAGATCACCGAATAGCCCATGCCGCGCGGGAACGTTTTCGAAATGGTGTCCATCTCCGCCTTGATCCGGTCCGCCGCCGCCAGCGCGTTCGAGCCGGGGCGCTGCATCACCGCGATGACCACGGTGGGCTTGTTCGACAGATAGGTGTTGGTGCCGTAATCCTGCGCGCCGAGTTCGACCCGCGCGACATCGCGCACGCGCACCTGATGCCCCTGGGCGTCGGTGCGGATGACGATGTCGGCAAACTGGTCGGGCGTGGTCAGGCGGCCCTGCATTTCGACGCCAAGCTGAAAGGCATCGCCTTTGGCCACCGGCGGCGCGCCCAGCGCGCCCGAGGATACCTGCACATTCTGCGACCGCAACGCGGCGACGACTTCGCCCGCCGTCAGATTGAGCGCCGCCGCACGGCCCGGATCGATCCAGATGCGCATGGCATAGTCGCGCGCGCCAAACAGCTGCACATCGCCGACCCCGTCGAGCCGCGCCAGCCGGTCTTTCACCTGGGTCAGCGCATAGTTCGACAGGTAATCGCGGCTGAGGCTGCCATCGGGCGACTGCAGATTGACCACCATCAGAAAGTCGGGCGAGGTCTTGCGGGTCACCACGCCCATCCGCTGCACTTCTTCGGGCAGGCGCGGCACCGCCACGGCCACCCGGTTTTGCACCAGCACTTGCGCGGTATCGAGATTGGTGCCGATCTTGAACGTGATGGTGATCTTGACGGCGCCGTCGCCGGTCGACTGGCTGCTCATATAGAGCATGTTGTCAACGCCGTTGATTTCCTGCTCGATCGGCGCGGCCACCGTGTTGGCCACGGTTTCGGCCGAGGCGCCGGGATATTGCGCGCTGACCGTGACGGTCGGCGGCACGATGTCGGGATATTGCGAGACGGGCAGGCCGAAAAAGGCGAGTGCACCGACAACCGAAATGATCACGGCGATCACACCGGCGAAAATCGGGCGGTCGATGAAAAAGCGGGATAGACGCATGGGGATTTGTCCCGAAAAAAGGAGCAGGCGCGCGCGTCCGCCACCAGGCCCAACCGCGCCCGGCGCCGAATGCGAAAAAAACGTCGAAATCAGCGGGCGAGCGTGGCCTGCGCGGCGGCAGGCGCGCTGCTGCCGGATGCCATATCATCGGATCGAGCCGCGAACGGAGCCGGGCGGGTCTGCACTTTCGCCCCCGGCATCGCCGCCTGAAGATTGGTCACCACCACCCGGTCCGTGCGTTGCAGCCCGCTCCGGATCACGCGCAAGCCGCGCACCACCGGCCCCAGTTCGACGGGCCTTGCGACCACCGTCCCATCGGCGCCGACCACCAGCACGGTCTTGCGCGCCTGATCCGACTGGATCGCTTCATCGGGCACGAGCAGCGCATTGACCGTCCCGCCGCCCGACAGGCGCATATTGCCGAACAGGCCGGGCGTGAGGAACAAGTTCGGATTGGCAAGGACCGCGCGGCCCCGGATCGTGCCCGAATGCGGATCGAGCCCGTTGTCGGTAAAATCGAGCCGCCCATGCCAGGCATAGCCCGCCTCGTCCTGCAACCTGATCTCGACTTGCGGCGGCGCGCCTTTCGCGGTCTTGTCGCGTTGCGCCTTGAGGAACAGCGCTTCGGAGGAATCGAAGTCGAAATAGATCGGGTCGAGCGCGTTGATCGTGGTCAGCAGCGTGGCATTGGCGCCCTCGCCCGCCGCGACAAGATTGCCGACATCGACCTTGCGGTCGGAAATCCGCCCGGTGATCGGCGCGCGAACCTGGGTAAATTCCATGTCGAGCCCGCGTTGCCGCGCCCGCGCCTCGGCGGCGTCAAGACTGGCCTGTGCCGATTGCAATCGGGCGCGCAAGCCGTCGACTTCGCCCGCCGAAACCGCTTCATCGCCCGACAGGCGCGCGGCGCGGGCATAGTCGGATCGGGCCAGCGCCAGCGCACTGCGCGCGGCGGCGACATTGGCCTCTGCTTCGGCCAGCGCCGCACGATAGGGGCGTTGATCGATAGTGAACAAGAGCTGCCCTTTGCGCACCACGTCGCCGTCGTGGAAATGGAGCGCCGTGACTTGCCCGGCGACGCGCGGACGCACCTCCACCGACTGGCTCGGTGCGAAACGGCCGACGAAATCGTCCCATTCGACCACCGGTGCGACCAGCGGAGCAGCCACCCCCAGCGTCACTTCGGGCACGATCGCAGCCTTGGCCGGGGGACGAAGCACGGTGGCCCAGCCCAGCCCGCCGACGAGAACGAGCGCGATTGCGCCGATCGCCAGTTGGCGCGTGGACCGGCGTTTCATCGGGCGCGCGGACAGATCCGCATGCGTGTGGCCTGCACGCGATTGCGCGGTATCGATGCCAGTTTCGATGCCAGTATCGATGGTGGTTTGCATATCCATCAGGATGAACTCCGGAAATTCAGAATCGGGCGGGCAGCAGAGGGCAATCGGCAGCAATGCGCGGCGGCAGGAAGTCGCGGCAAGGCGCCCGCCGCGCCGCATGGCACACCGGGCCGCAGCCGCTCCGGCGGGAACGGTCGGGTATATGCGGTCCAGCCCTCTTCCCGGATGGACCGGCCCCGTCCGGCGGCGCCCCGCGAGTGGGGGGCAAGGCGCCGCCGGACGAGTGCCGGTTTCAGCCTGAAACGCCCGCGCTCCACAACAGGGACACGACAGGCGCCAAGCCGCTTCCGGCGCAGGCCATGCCTGTCACCGGACTGCCAAATGGCGCAGAAGCCCCGGAACGCTGGGATTGATCACGTCCGGTTGGTTGCACTTTGGTTGGGGGGGAAGCCAAAGGCCTCTACGCATTCAGTACCAAGCGGTATAGAATGCGACAGCATCGGCGTCAACCAATTTCTGTACCGTTCGGTAATCTATGATAAGGCGGGGATGTGGCGGGCGCGCTCAACGCCCCGGCCACAGCGCCAGCGTCGTCTGCACCAGTTGTTCCAGCTCTTGCGGGCTCGCACCGGAACCGGCCTGCACGCTCATGCCCTGCATCACTGCCGAGAGATAAGCGGCCAGCGCTTCGGGCGTCACACTCTCGGGAAAGTCGCCCTCTGTCCTGGCGCGATGAAAGCGCTCGATGATCGCCCGATCGGACGAGACTCGCCGCGCCATGACTTCCGCGCGAATCGACTCGGCAAAGTTGGCGCAGGCGACCGCGCTGATCACCCCGAAGCAGCCGCGCGGATCGCTGGCCCCGCTTTGCAAGGCTAGCGCGCCGCGCAGGAACCGCTCGGCCACGGCTTTGGCCGTCGGCGCTTCGAGCGCGCTGCGGACATAGGCCAGTTTGTCCCGTTCATAGAGATCGAGCGCCTTGCAAAACAACGATTCCTTGTTGCCGAAGCACGCATAGAGGCTGGGCTTGGTAATCCCCATCGCCTCGGTCAGCTCGGCCATCGAGGCGCCTTCGTAACCGCGTTTCCAGAACACCTGCAACGCGGCCGCCAACGCCGTTTCGGCGCAGAACTGGCGCGGACGACCACGTGGGGCGCCCATCATCTCTGGTACCGTCACCTCTGGTACCGTCGGCTCTACGGCCTCGTCGGAGCAAATCTCGCTTTCCATACCGAGCGGTATATAGGGATTCGCCGGGCCCGCGTCCAGTTGGCCGTTCAGGCGGCCACGGCCAGGCGGTTTCGACCGCTGTTCTTGGCGTGATAGAGCGCGGTATCCGCCGCCGTCATCACCGCCTCGGGACTGGTACCCGGCTCAAACGGGGCAAGACCCGCGCTGACCGTTGCCCGAAGCACCGTGTCGACCGAAGGGTGATTCTCACGGGCTGCAAAGCGCTGCAGGATCCGTTCGCAGATCTGCCGGGCATCGGCGATCCTGGCGCCGAACAGCAAGACGGCGAATTCCTCGCCGCCGAGCCTGACGGCATTGTCCCCGCCTCGCACGGATTGACGCAAGACCTCGGCAAACACCTGAATCACGCGATCGCCCGTCGTATGGCCATAAAGGTCGTTGATCCGCTTGAAATGATCCAGATCGAACAAAGCCAGACAGCCCGACTGACCGGTGGCAAGACCGCGCGCGAGATCCTGATCAAAGGCACGGCGATTGGCGAGGCCGGTCAGCGGATCGGTCATCGCCTGACGGGCAAGCGTATCGACCATCGCGTGTCGTTCGGAAATGTCGCGGATGATGGTGAGCGTACCGCTGACCCGCCCCAGGTGATCGAGTACCGCGCGTGTGCTGCCTTCGACCCACAGCTCACGACCGTCCCGGCATAGCGTGCGATACTCGATCACCGCCACCGCGTCCTTCGACTCCATGACCGCGTGGCGACTGGCCCGCACTCGCGGCGCATCGCGGGGATGGATGATCTCGAAAACCGAACGCCCGACGACATCTTCGGGCAGATAGCCCCACAGCCGCGCCACGGAAGGCGACGCGAAAATGACTTTCCCGTCGACTTTCACGCGCATGATGACATCGCTCGACCGCTCGATGATCAGTCTGTGCAGCGCCTCGGCCGCCTGCACCCGCTCAAGCAGGCGCCGACGCGCCGCAAGCTCCGCCGAAAGCGGCAGGAGAAGCACGACGACAGAGGCGAAATACCCCTGCAAAACCTCGAATCGCAACCACGTGCCGACATGAACAAAGGTCGTCGGCCCATAGCCCGCAGACGTCCCGACCAGCCCGATCGCGATCAGAATCATCACCGAGGCCATGGCGCCGAAGCGGCCAAGGCGCAACGTCGCGGCAACCATCGCGATCACCGGCAAAAGCACCAGCGGAAAGACCTTTTGCCCAAACGTGATCGTCGTGACCAGCGCCACGATACCCAGCAGGATGGCCGCTTCGCGCTTTTGATCCGGCGATGCCGATCGCATCCATTTGATCGCCTCCCCCTGCCGCGCGAGCAACAGCGGCGGCGAAAAGGCGATAAATCCCAGCGCGTGCGCGGCAAACCAGTCGCGCCAGGCCTGATCATAAGGCAAGCCGGTGGCAAAGTGAACGAACCAGGCCGCAGGCACGCCGCTTGCGGCGGGCAACAGCAAACCGGCGACGCCCAGAAAGCGCACCACTTCGTCGATCGATTGCAGTCGCCCGAAACGCGGATAGACCCGTTTGACGACAAAGGCCGCGCCCCAGGCCTCGATCACACCGATCACCGCCAGCGGCAGAGCCACTGCCGCGCCAAGCCCGAAGCACGCAATGGCCAGCGCTCCACAGGGCACCGCCCCCAGGATCAAGCCCAGCCAACGACGCCGTGGCGACAGCACAAACTGTACGAACAGCACTGCACCGGCGAACCACACCACCGCCACGCCGCGATCGAAACGCGACAACACGAGCCCGAGAACCATGCTCAGGAAATAGGCCAGCAGAAACAGGCCACGGGGGATCAGGCGCCCAAGCCGGGAGGACATCATCGCGACCAGCATGTCCATGTTTTTGTTACATGGAGCCTTATCACAGGTGACGAGGAGGGCAAGGGCTCGCCCTCAGTGCATTGCCCCGGCGGGCATGGCCGTACTCTATTCGTAGCGCAGAGCATCGATCGGGTTCAGACCCGCTGCCCGGCGCGCGGGGAAATAGCCGAACACCACCCCGATCGCCGCTGCGATCAGAAACGCGATGATGTTGATCCGCGGCACGAACAGCCAATCGACCTGCATAAACGGCGCAAGCACCAGCACCAGCAGTTGCGCCAGCACCAGCAGTTGCGCCAGCACGATGCCGATGACCCCGCCAAGGCACGACAGCACGATCGCCTCGACCAGAAACTGGGTCAGCACTTCAATCGAAGCCGCCGGCCTCGGCATCGGCGCGCGCGGCCTCGATGCTGCGCCCCCGCCCGCCAAAGATGTCGACCTGATACGAGGCATCGGCAGCAAGCGACAGGCTGTTTCCCGACGCGGTGGTGCCGGCAATGGCCTGGCTACGGTTATAGCCCCAGGATGCGGAAAGCGTCGGCACCATCGCGCTGCGGGCCTGTATCAGGGCTTCGCGCGATTGCCGCAAACGCGACAGCACCACCGCAATGTCCAGATTGGATTTCAGCCCTTCGCTCTCCAGCCGGGAAAGCTCCGCATCGCCAAAGCTGTTCCACCACAGCGGATCGCTGCCCCTGTGCGATGGATCGCTCGCGGATTGATCCGTCGGCACCGAATAGCGCGGCGGAACCCCCAGCGCGACCGGCGTCGGGGCATGATAATCCGGGCCCGCCGCACATGCGGAAACAGCCAGCACGCCCGGCAAGGCGATCAGCCCGAACCGGCAGCCAGCCCGCTCGGGCGCCGAAACGGTTCCGAACGGGTATCGAGCATTCCATCGCGCCATCAATTGCAGCGCTTGCGCCTGTTGTGGGCAAGCTCGTGCCCGGCGACACCGCCGGCCGCCGCGCCGACCAGCGTACCGCCCGTGCCGCCGAGAATCACATTGCCGAGCACGCCGCCGCCGACCGCGCCCGCGACGGTCCCGGTGGTCTTGTTGAAACGCAGGCAATGCCCGTGGCCCGACTGGGCATGGCGGTAATGATGCCGATGATGGCGCGCCTCAGCCGGGCTGGACAGGCCCAATCCCATGACAACCATGGCCGTCACGCCCAATAGATTTGAAATTTTCATGCACCATTCCTTGGTTATGCGTCGACGGGGCTCGCCTGCCGGTCAGGGCATCAATTCCCCGGTCTTTGGCCGCCCGGTTTTTGACCATGGCCTGGCTGGCCCTGCGGGTTCCCCGCATGACCGCCGCCCTGCTGACCAGACGCATGACCGTTGCCGGGGTTTACATGAACCGGGGCCTGACGTTGCGGAGCGACCTGGCGTTGCGGAACGACCTGTCGATGCTGCGTCCCGCCATGTTGCGCTCCCGCGCCTGGCTGAGCGCGCTGCGGCATTACCGATGGCGCGCCCCGGTTTGAGCCCCACTGCGGTTGATGGCCGGTGTTGTATTGCTGTTCCCAACGCGGCCGCTCGGCATAGAACGGCCTGCTGCGATAATGGCTGTCCCAATAGCTGCCGAACACGAACGACAGGATGCCGATCCCCATCGAGGGCATGATACTGCGCCTGCGCCCTTGATAGTTGACGACAATATCTCGCCCGGCGATCCAGCCACGATCATAGCGATTGCTGGCATCGCACCAGCTCCAATCGCTCAGGCAGCCATAGACGACCACGCCGCTGTTCCTGCGCAATCGCTGTAGGGCAGGGTAATCGGATTCAGGTCCGGCGTACATCGTCGTCGAACGAACCGTATAGCCGTTCATCTGCCTGGCCACGGCCGGCGAAATCGGAAGTGCCGCAGCCAATACGGCCGCGACGAGCACATAATTGCGCATCATGTTCAATCCTGGCGATTGTGCTGTTGGTCGTGGTGATCCTGATCGTGATCGCCCATGTGATGATCCCCCCGTGGACGACGGTCGTCCCGGTCGGGACGGCCATCGTGACATGCCGACAGGCCAAAGGTGGCCGTGATCAAGCCAATGACCAAGGCTGACTTACCTGCTTTGCGCGTCATCGAATAATCCCTTCGCAGAGTGAAGCTTTCGCAAAAGCTCTCGAAAATCAAACTTTATGACGTCCTCGAATGTGTGAAAGCCTCGGAATCTACGCGTTGACTTGCCCTTCGGGTGATGATGCCCCCGGCACAGCGGCTGAATGGGTAGTTTCCGATCCTGTCGAACGGCGATTTCCGGGTGCAGAGCAAAGCGATCTGGCCGCTGCGCCCCGCCCGATGTCTTGCGGGAGGGGCCTGCCAGACCGGCAAAAACGGCGACGGAGATCACATTGCCATGACCAGCATCCATCTGAACGGACACCATCGCAAGGCGCTCGCCGGACTGTTTCGCCATCCGGCATCCCACAATGTCGAATGGCACGATGTCGTGTCCCTGCTCAATCATGTCGGCACAGTGACCGAACGGCACGACGGCGCTCTTGAAGTCGCCATCGGGGCGGATCGGATCACTCTCAAACGGCCGCACGGGCACGATGTGCAGGGCGAAGAATTGCGCGATTTGCGCGCCTTTCTGACCAAGGCCGGGTTTTCGCCCGAAAGCCATCCGCCGCTTGATGCGGCTGATGAAGGGGGCAACCGACCCTGTATCGTGTTGATCGACCATCAGCACGCACGCCTGTTCGGATTGCGCGACGACGACGTCGATCAATTTGCCCCGCGCGTCCTCTCGCCCGAAGACGCCGATGGTTCGCGGCGCAAGCTCGAGCATCGCCAGGGAAACGACGACCATGACGGCGGCCATGCCGAAGAAGAAGACGCCTGGTACGAACGGATCGCCATCGATCTGGAACCGGCCCATCGCATTGTCGTATTAAGCGACGGCAAAGGGCGCAGCAGCGCGGGGGCCTATCTCGTCGACTATTGCAAGCGCCGTCATCCTGCCCTTGCCACGCGGATCGTCGCGACCGAGCGTGTCGATATTGCGCACCTGTCAGACGCCGAAATCGTTGCCGCGGGGATCGCCTTGCTGGACGCCGAACCCATGAATGCGCAAGAAAATGGGTAGATTCCGAGCCTGTTGCCGCGTTTGCGCCGCATTATAGGCATTCTTACCCCCCGTGGCGCCTGACTGTGCACTCCCCACGGTCAGGCGCCCTTTTTTCGGGGAGGCTGATCATGCGCACAGACCGTGCTTCGCACAGTCGCCAGTGGCGCAGCGGGCAAGGGTGATCGACCGCAGCGCCGATTGCCGATCCTGTCCGGGTCTTTCACAAGGAAACCACCATGTCGCTTGGCCTTCTTCTCGTCATCGTCCTCATCATCCTGCTGCTCGGCGGCTTCAGCGGTCGCATTGGCGGCTATGGCTACGGCTATGGCCATGGCGGGATCAGCGTGATCGGCATCGTGCTGATCATTGTCGTCGTCCTGCTTTTGACCGGGCGCATGTAATCCGGGCCCAATCACGCGGAACGCCGCTTTTTCAAAATCAATGGCAGGAGTTTGCCCGCATGACGCTTCTCAACATCATCATCACCCTGATCGCGGTCGGGGCCATCCTGTGGCTGATCAACACGCTGATCCCGATGGATGGCAAGATCAAATCGATCCTCAACGGGGTGATCACGATTGCGGTGCTGATCTGGCTGCTCAAGGTCTTCGGCATCGCCAGCATGCTTTCGACGATCCACGTCGGCAAATAAAACCCTCAAAATCATCATTCTTTTTGCCGAGACTGGCAGTTATCAGATTGTGATAAGCGGGTAAGGCCGGGATTTGCCAGCATCGCGGAGCCAGCCTACCGCACAGCGAAACGGCGTTGAACGCTCACCCGAGCCCATTGCGCCCGAGCCTTTGCTGCCCGAACGTTTTGCTGGAGGAATGCCGGTTTGCCTACCAAGTCGAGTCCGGGTCCGCGCACATCCGGCGGGGCCGCCGCAGCACGCGTGATCGCCATTCACACGGCGCGCGAAGAGCTGCGCACACAAGATGCCTTTGCTCCCGACAGCGATAAAGTGGTAGCCAGCGGCTCGACCACTTCACGCGGATCAGGGCAAGCCATGGAATCGAAATATTACCGGAACTGGCATTTGGCAAAGACCAACAGCGAGTTCCTCGTCACCGAATTCGAATGGGCACTGATCCGCCTGCACGAAGCGTTTGCCCGGTGGGTGGCGACATCCAGCTCGGTGCTGATCGACGAAGACATCAAGTTTTCCGAACACATGATCCTGCATGTCATCCGCATGCACGACCGGCCCAAGAACAGCGTCACGATCGCCCGGATGATGAACCGCGATGACGTGGCCAATATCCAGTACAGCCTGCGCAAGCTCGAAGCGGCCAACCTGATCGTCAAATCGCGCGAGAAATCGGGCAAGACGTTTGCCTATACGGTGACCGAAAAGGGCAACCAGATCACCCAGGGCTATGCCGATATTCGCAGCGACCTGTTGCTTCGGGCGATCAGCACGATTGCCAACATCGATGAACGCATTGCCGAGATGACCCAGACGATCGGCGTACTGACCGGCATTTACGAAGAAATGGCGCGCAGCGCGGCGACGTTCAGCACCCAGTACTGAACGCCTTCCTTTCGCCGAACCACCCCCCGCCCGCGCCCCTCGCGCGGGACGGAATGGCTTTGCGCGCCCGCAATACGAGCCACCGGATGGAGCAAACGATGAACGACAATCCCGAAATCGGCCGCCTTCTGGCCACTTGCGGCTACAACACCAATTGCCACGACGTCGGCTCGGGCGAAGCGGTCATGCTGTTGCACGGATCGGGCGCGGGCGTATCGGGCTGGGCCAATTGGCGCGGCCTGATGCCCGAACTGGCGCGCACCTATCGCGTCGTGGTGCCCGATCTCGTCGGCTTTGGTTACACCGAAACGCCCGACGATTTCACCTTCCGCTTTCTCGACAGTTGGGTCGACCAGATGTTCGCCACGCTCGACGCGCTGGGAATCGAACGCGCGCATATCGTGGGCAACAGCTTTGGCGGCGCGGTGGCACTGTGGATGGCCCGGCGTGCGCCCGAACGCACCGGGCGGCTGGTGCTGATGGGCCCCGGCGGCTGGCCTGCCCAGGTCGGGCCCGAACTCGCCGCGCTGTGGGCCTACAAGCCGTCGATCCCGGCGATGCGCGAAGCGATGAGCGTGATGGCCTACAATCAGGCGCTGGTGACCGAAGAGCTGATCGAAATGCGCTATCGCGCCACGTTGCGCGAAGGTGCCCAGGAAATGTTCGAACGGGTGTTTCCGCGCCCGCATCAGCGCTGGCTCGATGCCCAGGCGCTGCCGATCGGCGATCTTCAGGCGATTGCCAACGAAGTCCTGCTCATCCACGGCCGCGACGATCGCGTCGTTCCGCCAGACGTGTCGTGGAATCTCAGCCGCTATCTGCCCAATTCACAACTTCACGTGATCAGCAAGTGCGGCCACTGGACGATGATGGAACATCCCCGCCGGTTCCGCCAACTGGTCGAAAACTTCCTCGCCGAAGAAACCGCCTGAAACAAAAAAAGGGGGGCTGCGAGGCCCCCTTCCCTTTTCCTGAAACCAAAAAAAGGGGGCCATGCGGCCCCCTTTTTTTCAAAGGCCGAGGTCGCCGCGCGGCCGGGTCAGCGTGTCGATCAGCGCATAGGCGATCTTGTGCGCGCAAGGCATCAGATCGGGCACATACGTCGCGCCCATCCCGCCCAGCCCTTCGGCCACCGGCAAAGGCGATCCCGTTGCCGGCCAGGGCCAGCCCATCCGCGCGGTCGGCACGCCAAGCCGACGCAGCGCCGCGCCATCGGTCTGGCCGCCGAGCAGGTCGGGCTCGGGATAGTCGCGCCCTTCGATATGTTCCCACCCGCGTTGCGCGGACTGAATGATCCAGTTGTCGGGATCGGTGGTGCCGCCCGGCGTCGAACCATACATCGCCCAATCGAGATCGATGTCCGGATGGGCCGCGCAAAACCCGGCGATGAAACGGGCGAATTGCGCCTTGACCTCGCCCGGCGAGGTGCGCGGATTGATCCGCACATCGAAAAAGATCTCGGTCGCCGCCGTCGGAAACGCCGGGCGCCCTTCCCAGCCGCCGCGAACCCCGCCGATCCAGCCATAAGGCTTGATCTGACCCGACGTATTGGCGTCGGCATAGTCGATCAGCCAGGCTTCGAGCGCCGTGATGACAGTCGCGGCAGGGACCACCGAGCTGCGAAATTCGGGCAGGCCGCGCGGCACCCCGGCGTAGCCCAGGGTGCCCTTCACCGTAATCTTGAACCAGCCCATCCCCGGCTCTTCGTGATAGACCCAGTTCCACGGCTTCATGATGATCGCAAAGTCGGGCGCCATGCCGCGATTGAGCAAATGGAACA
This sequence comes from Novosphingobium sp. Fuku2-ISO-50, assembly GCF_001519055.1. Lineage (GTDB taxonomy): Bacteria > Pseudomonadota > Alphaproteobacteria > Sphingomonadales > Sphingomonadaceae > Novosphingobium. The sequence continues at coordinate 189,429 of NZ_KQ954290.1, forward strand.
CACCGTTCGACATGCCCGCATTGTCGCGCTCGGGAATGTTGACGGGCATGCCCCCATCGGCAAACGCGACGTTGAGATCGCCGGTCAGTTCCACCCCGCTTTCGACCACCGCCGTCGCGATTTCGACAAGTGTCGCAACCATCGCCTTGGGGTTTGACGAGCCGAGGCCATAGACCCAGTCATCGACCATGCGCGCGCGCGGCTGCAAGTCTGCCGTGCGATCGGGGCCAACCCAGGGGTAATCGCTGTCGTCGCCTTCCAGATGCGTGTCGATCGGGGCATAGAGCAAAAGCGTGGCGCCGCCGCCGCTGCCGCGCCGTTCGGCCAGCACATTGCCGGTCGTCGGGCTCATCGGCTTGTAGGCGCTGTTCAACCCCGCTTGCGCCAGCCGGTCCGCAATGAATTCGCTCGCCGCGCGGGTCGCGCCGGTCGGGCTGTGAATGTCGGTCAGATCGAACAGCAACTGCTTGAGCCGGTCCGCATCAAGCCGGGCGCAGACCCGTTCGTAGAGCGCCTGCTGCTCGGGCGAGAACGGCAGTTTGCGGGTATCGGGCATGGGCAAAGGCTCCGTCTCAGGCTGTAGGGGGGCAAGCTGGGGGGTCGAGCAGGCGCGCGGCGCGCGCCAGCGTGCGGCGATCGCTGCCGCGCCGTCCGTTGAATTGCAGGCCGAGCGGCAGACCGCCCTCCTCGCCCGCCGGAAAACCGAGGCTGGGCGTGCCGAGCGCAGTCCACGGGCGGCAAAACACCGGGTCGCCGGTGCTGTCGAGCCCGCGCGGCGCAGGTCCGGGCGCGCTGGCGCAGAGCAGCAGGTCGGCGGCCCCGAAGATCTCTTCTTCCATCGCCCGCGCGCGGTCCTGCACCGCGCAGGCCATCGCATAGGCCTCGTCCGCAATGGCCAGGCCACCGTCGATGAAGTCGCGAAACCTGGCGCTGACCGCGTCCGCGCGCTCGCGTCGCATCGCGCCGAGCAGGCGCGCGCATTCATACTGGTGGATCAGCTTTTGCGCCTCGCCCAGATCTTCGAGAATGGCAGGCGGTCTGCAGGCAAAAACAAGATGCCCGGCATCGGCAAATTCGCCGGCCCAGCGTTCCACCGTGGCCTGCATCGCGGCATGGGCCCACATCCCGTCTTGCAGGACACCGATCACCAGCGGGCGATTTTCGGATTCCACCTGGCTGTCGTCGTCGGCCAGCACGGCATCGGCCAGCGCGAGATCGGCGACATCGCGCGCGAACGTGCCGACGGTGTCGAGCCGGTGCGCGGTATCGATCACCCCTTGCGCCGGATAGCGGCCATGGCTCGGCTTGAAACCGAACGTGCCGCAAAAGGCCGCCGGGCGGATCACCGAGCCCGCCGTCTGCGTGCCCAGCGACAGCGGCACCTGACCATCGGCCACGGCCGCCGCCGACCCGCTCGACGATCCGCCGGGGGTGTGGCCCGGATCGGCGGGATTGCGTGTCGGCCCCGGACGATACGTCGCGAATTCGGCGGTGACGAGCTTGCCCATGATGATCGCGCCCGCCGCGCGCAGCCGCGCCGTCACCGCCGCGTCCGCCTCGGGATAATGGCCGCGAAACGCCTCCGACCCGAATTCGGTCGGCATGCCGCGCACATCGATCACATCCTTGATCCCGACCGGCACGCCATGGAGCGACCCTCGGGGCCCCGTCCATGCATCGGCGGCGCGCGCCGCCGCCAGCGCCGCATCGCGATCGAGGTATGCCCATGCGCGAACGGCATCGTCGCGCGCCTCGATCCGCGCCAGAAGCGCGCGCATCAGCGCCTCTGCGGTCAGATCGCCCGCCGCGATCATCCGCGCCGCCCCGAGCCCCATACTGTCAAGCGTCATCAGCGCGGAATCCGGTGGCCATAGAGCATCGGCTGATCATAGAAACGGACTTGCCAATCAGGCCCGACCAGTCGCCCGCCCCAGCCATATTCGACGCCGTAATCGCCCGGCGTGCGGATATAGAACGAATGGACATGGTCGTTGGTGTGCTTGCCCAGATCCATGATCATCGGATGGCGGTCGTCGCGCGCGACATCGTAGGCATAGCCCACGTCGTCATAATCGAGCGCTTCGAACATGATATGGTTGAAGTGACCGCTTTTGCGCCCCATGCACAAGTTCATGATCGCCAGCGTGTGATGGCGCGGGTTGCAGTGGAGAAACACTGCCGCCGCATCGGCCCAGCCCATGTAGTCCGACAGGCCAAAGCCCATCACTTCGCGATAGAACGTCACCGCGCCTTCGACGTCGTGGGTGTGAAACACCACATGCCCCAGCCCCAGCGGCCCGGTGCGATAGCCGGCGATGCCGCGCGTCGGAACAAAGGCATAGCGGTCGCTGTGCTGCCCGACGATCAGCTCGGTCTCGACCGAAAGAAACGGTTCGAAAAAGCGATAGAGCCGATGGACCCGCCGCTCTGCGCAGAGCTCCGCGCTGCCCTCGGTCACGTCAAGCCCGCGCGCGCGCAGCTTGGCCACGAGATCATCGAGCGCCTCGGCATCGGGCAATTGCCAGCCGACCGAGCGCAGCGCGTCGGTGCCGGTGGGATAGAGCGTGATGCGATGGTGCATCTCGTCGCAGCGCACCTCGATCGCGCCGTCGGCGCGCTCGGTCAACTGCATCCCCAGAACCCGCGTATAAAGGCTCTGCCAATATGCGGGATCGGCCATGTCGAATGTGACATAGGCCAGCGCGTTCACTCCCATACCCAAACCTCCTGCATCCGGTGCGCCATAAAGTGTCACGCGCCGCTGGCGGTGAAATGCTCGGCAAAGATGTTTTCGCTGGAAAGGCCCAGCGCTTCGAGATGCGCGCGCGCCGCCGCAATCATGCCGGGCGGGCCGCACAGATAGGCGACCGCGTCGGGCGGCAGCGCGTCATCGGCCGTGATCGCGGCGACCGGATTGCCGGTACGCGCGCTTTCGCATGTGCCCCGATCGACGCTGAGCCGGGTTTCGAGCCCCGGCAGCCAGTGGCCGCGCAATTCAAGCCGGTCGAGCGCGAACAGCCCCTCGGGCGTCTGACACCCGAACGACAGCAGCACCGGAGGCTTCTTGCCCGGCGTCGCGCGAATGGTGTCGATCATCGACAGCATCGGCGCCAGGCCGGTGCCGCCGGCGATCATCACATGCGGCGCCTTGACCTTGTCCTTGAGGAAAAACGCGCCGAACGGCCCTTCGATGGTGACCACGTCATCGACCGCCGCGCGGTTTTCCAGCCAGTCGGACATGACCCCGCCGGGCAGGAGGCGAATGAACAGCTCGATCCGGGGCAAGTCGGCCGGCGTCGTTGCCATCGAATAGGACCGCACCACGTCGGTGCCCGGCACAGTGACATTGATGAACTGGCCGGGGCGGAAGGTCATCCAGCTCCCTTCCGCCAATTCGAGCTCCAGCCGCACGACATCGGCCGCGACCCGTTCGACCGCATTGACGAAGCTTTGCGCGACGACCGGCTTCGTCTCGCCCACCTTGCTGTCATAGCCGAGGCTGAAGCTGCATCCCCCTTGCGCCTCGGTCATGCACAACAGCCGAAGCCCTTCGGCCTTTTCCGACGGGGTCAGCGACGAACTTGCCCCCGCGCGATGCTCTGCATGGCCCGAAGTGAGCCGGGCGAGACAGCTTGAACAGCTGCCCGACCGGCACTGGTGCAGCAAGGGCAAGCCGGCAGCGAGCCCCGCGTCGAGCACGTTCTGGCCGGCTTCCACCGCCAGAACGTGCTCTGCCCCATCGGCAAAGGTCAGAGTGACCTCGCTCACCTCAGCGCTTGTTAACATTCTCGATCTTTTCGACAAAGTAGCCTGGGGCCTTGCCTTCGGCGAGGCGGCGCATGCGGATCGAGCCGGTCTTGGTGGCGTTGGTCACGCCCTTGCCGGGCTTGGCAATGCCGCGATTCCACCGCGAGGCGAGCTTGCGCCAGACCACCGGGGAAATGTCGGTCTCGACCAGTTGTTCGTCATCCCAGCCGGTCCCGTCGGCATAGAATTCCTCCATCGCCTCGCGCGCATAGAGATCGCAGTCGTTGAACCCTTCCAGGCACAGCGGCACATAGACGGTGTCGAAGCGATATTTGAACTTCTTGCGGTCCTCGTCGGTCTTGCAGACCCGCACCAGCACTTCCCAGTATTCGTACATGTCATCGGTGATCGGCACGTACCATTCGTACTGAACGCAATGTTCCTCGGGCCAGTTTTCGACCATCAGCACGCCGGGCAGCACGACCGAAGTGCGATAGAAACGCCCCTTGAGGTTTTCGACCTTGAGCCCGAGCGCCTCGTTTTCGAGCACCGGCTTCCAGCGGTCGGTGAACAACCACTGCATCTGCCCCTTGGGGCCGTCTTCGTCTTCGATCAGCGTGATCGCATCGTCGGACGCGGGCAGGATCCCCAGCGGCAGCACCCAGTCGAGCGCGTGGACAATGGTATTGTCCTTGTGGACCAGGATATGCGCGTTGTCGAAACCGTTTTCGCAGGCGATCCGCCAGTTCGACTGGCCAGTGCGATGCATCCCCATGGCCACCGCGCCTTCATCGAGCAGCGAGGGCGTATCGGGCCACAACGGATGCGGAAAGCGTTCGTTGTTTTCGGGGAAACGTACGGGCAAGTCGTGATGAAGCGGCGGCACATCTTCGAGCGGGAAGTCATCTTCGCGCACAAAGACGAAGATCATGCCCGCCACTTCCTGCACCGGATACGTGGTGACGCCGGTCTTGCCGATCAGCGTGCTGTCCGGATTGGCGACGATGTTGTTCAGCATGCCGGTTTCAAGGTCGTAATTGAAGCCGTGATACCAGCAGGCGATCGACGTGTCGTTGAAACACATCGGTTTTGACGACAGGCGCACGCCGCGATGCACGCATTGGTCCTTGATCGCATAAAGCTTGCCCGCCGCGCGCCGCAACAGGATCGGCACGCCGGCGATCTGGATGCCTTCGACTTTCTGTTCGGGCAGTTCCTCGGAAAACAGCGCGGGATACCAATGGTTGATGAAACCCCAGGCGGCATCCTTGTAGGGCTGATACTGCCCCTGGGTCTTTTCATCGTTCATCCGCTCGGCGGCGATCTGGTTGGCGCTGACCGTCCTGCGTCGGCGGACGGGGGTCTGTTCGTTCATCGGACTGGTTCCTTTCGGCTGAGGCAGCCATGCGGGTCATCGGCAGGGGGGGAATTTCGCGCCCGGCATTTTGCATGCCGGGCGCTTGGATCAGCGGAAGCTGTAGCCGGCGGTCACACCCCACCAGCGCGGCTTGCCGTAAACTTCTTCGGAACAGCCGCAGAGGTTCGACAGGTCATAGCCGCTGACTTTGTAAAGCTTGTCGGTGACGTTGTTGACAAAGACGCCCAGGTTGTAGTGGCCGCCCGCGTCCTTCCAGGTCACCCCGGCGTTGAACAGCGTGTAGCCGGGCATCCACTGCGAATCGAAATTCTGCAGATTGTTGAACGAGCCCGAGGTATACGTGCCGTCGCCATTGACCGTCAGCGACCCGCCCGCGATCGAAACCGGCAGGCGATAGCTGACCCGGCCCGCGATCTGCGTGCGCGGGGCAAACGAAGGGCGCACATTGCGAAACACGCCAGGCGCAATCTGCAGATCCTTGACTTGCGCATCGAATGCCGAGACCGAGGCATTCAGCTGCAATCCCTGCACCGGCCGCAGCACGAGTTCTGCTTCGGCACCATACGTGCGCGCATTGCGGTTCTGCACCACACCCGACACGTTCTGGAACGTGAACGCCTGATAGTTGTGGTAATCGTAGTAATAGCCCGAAGCATCGAACGTGCCCGCCCCGTTGAGGAACGTCAGCTTGAACCCGGCTTCGTAGGACCACAGCACTTCGGGGCTGTAGGGAATCTGCGAAGCGGGCAGCGCCGGAGTGCCGTCAGGCAGCTTGGCATTGAAACTGCCGCCCTTTACCCCGCGATTGACCCCGGCGTAGATCAGGAGATCGTGATCGGGATGGTATTCGAGCTGCGCCTTGCCGGTCCACAGCGTCTCGGTGCGGCTGTCGTCAAAGCTCGGCTGCAACGGGAACAGTTCCGAACTCGCCGTGACCGGATTGATCGCAAAAGGATCGAGATTGGCCGTGGCGCCCGACGCGAAGTCATACGTCTGATGCTCGCTGATGATGCGGCCGCCGACGATCACTTTCCACTTCGGCACGAACTCGTATTCGACTTGCCCGAACAGCGATCCCGACGACGTCTTGAGCCGGAAACTGTTGGTCAGGTCAATGCCGGTGTCGGTCGCGCCAAGGCTCCCGGCAAACAGGCTGTAGGCCGGCGCGATAAAGCCGTCCGAAGCACGCGCGTTGATGAACAGGTAATAGGCGCCAAGCGTCCAGTCGAGCTTTGGCCCGCTGCCCGACAGGCGCAGTTCCTGGCTGAAGCTTTGCGTATGCGCCAGCGTGCCATAGGCAACGAAGCTCGTCGGCGAAGCGGCGACGTCCATCGCAAAGCTCTTGTCGAAGCTCTTGAAGTCGGTGATCGAAACGAAATGCATGCCGGAAAAGTCGTAATTGACATGCAGCGCGCCGTTATAGCTGTCGGTCCAATTGGCGTTCGAGCTGGCATAACCGACCGAAACCTGGCGCAAGGCCGGATTGGGCGCGGTAAAGCCGAACCAGTCCGCCCCCGCCAGACGTGACGTCGGCGAGCCGGAAAAGCCGGTGTAATTGGCGCCGCCCGGCCCGATCGCCGCGCGCGTCTCGGTCGGCGAGGCGGCATACGAATTGATCACACTGCCCGCAGCATTGACTTCGGCAATCGTGGCTTCCTGCTGATAGGGCCCGGTCGACATGCGCTGCCGCGCGATCGAGCCGACCAGACGCACGGTCAGATCGCTCGACGGCTGATATTGCAGCTGCAGGCGTCCGGCGAGCGTGTCCGCATTGCCTTCGTTGGCGCAGCACGGCGATGTGACTCCGCCCAGATTGACCGGCGTGCCGCCTGCCGCCCCTGCCGGATAGACGTTTTTCAGCGTGGCATCGTTGCGGTCGTAATAGAACGAGGCCCGCGCCGAAAGCGTCTGCGTCAGCGGGCCGCCGATCGCGCCGTCGATCCGCGTCTGGTTGTAGCGGCCATATCCGGCATTGAGAGTCGCATCGAGCTGATCGCTCGGCTTGGTCACGACATACTGGACCAGGCCCCCGGTCGCGTTGCGCCCGAACAGCGTGCCTTGCGGACCTTTGAGAACTTCGACGCGTTCGAGGTCGAACATCCCGAACGTCTGCCCCTGCATGTTGGGGACATAGCCATCGTCGACATAGACCGCGACCGGCGCCTCGACCGCGTCGTTGAAATCGTTCTGGGTCACCCCGCGGATCGAAAACTGGCTGTTCTGCCCGCCGACATTGCTCGACAGCGATACGCCCGGCGTGATGCGGGCAATATCGACCGAGGACTGGACGTTCAAGGTCTTGAGCGCTTCGCGGCCAAAGGCGGCGATGGCGATACCGACATCCTGACGCGATTGCGCGCGATGCTGCGCGGTAACGATGATCTCGCCCCCATCGGCAGGTTTCGGCGTCGGCTGCGCGGCATCGTCGGCCATCGCGGGCGACGCGGCGGTCATCAAAGCGGCGAGCGACACGCCCGCCAGGCTCAATTTCGAAATCCCCATCATGTTTAGCTCCCCTTGTCGAGCCAGTCCCCGGACATGTCGGCGCCGTTGCAGACGCCCGCCCTTTTCTAAGCGAACCCCACTGGTTCGGATCTGGCTTGTGGAGAGAGAATGATGGGCAGACGGCCGTGCTGTCAAAGCGCACCCCTGCCTGCGCTCTCATATCATGAGAGGATGATCGAGGCACCCTTTAGAGGAAACGACTTTATCTTGGATTGACTATCAATTGATCTTTGATACGCTTTCTATCAATCAGGACGGGGCCAACCCGTCTGTCAACCAATCTGCCAGCCACGAACAACCCGTCCCGAATCACGAGAGGGCGGACGCGCAAGGACTGGCCGACATGGGGGGAAAGCATGGCCACGCCGCGCATTCAGTCCGTTGACCGGGCTTTCAGTCTCCTTGCCTGCATCGCCCGTCGCGGCGGCAGCGAAAGCTTGCCCACGATCGCCGCGCAATGCGGCCTTTCGGTGGCGACCGCGCATCGCCTGCTGGCGACGATGGAATCGCTGGGCGCGGTGATTCACACGTCGCCGGGCAAATACCGCATCGGGCTCGGCGTGCTCGAACTCGGCCGCCATGCCTCGCTCGACGGGCTGCTTGCCGCCGCTGCGGACCCGAGCCTGCGCCGCATTACCCAGACAATCACGCCGACCGCGCATCTCGGCGTGCTCGACAGCGAATTCATGGTCACGTATCTCGCCAAGGCAACCGTGCGCAGCCACCCCTTGCCGACGCAGATCGGTTCCAAGCTCGAAGCTTATTGCTCGGGCCTCGGCAAAGTCCTGCTCGCCGCGCTGCCCGAGGCGCACCTTGACGCCTATCTCGCCGAAGGGCCGTTCATCGCCTTGACCGGGCGGACGATCATCGAGCCCGCGGCGCTCTCGCGCGAACTGATCAAGGTGCGCGAACAGGGCTATGCGTTCGACGATTGCGAACTGTTCGATGACTTGCGCTGCGTTGCGGTCCCGATCCGGGATGCCGATGGCCAGGTCGTTGCCGCGCTGTCCGGCTCTGCCCCGGCGCCGCGCCTGCCGCACCAGTCGGTTCCCGCCATCGTTGCCGAATTGAACCGCCATGCCGGCGAAATCGGCCGCAAGCTCTACCCCGCGCAGCCCGTCTGCAACTGAACCGGAAAGACCGCCATGACCCGCCATCGCATCCGCATGATCGTCCCCGTTCCCCTTCCCGCAGAAGCGCTGGCAGGATTTGCCGCGCAGCTTCCCGCAGGGTTGGTGCGCGATGACATCAGCGTCGAATTCACCGGCGTTCGCGCCGGAACCTCATCGCTCGATTCGGCCTATGAGGCGACCATGGCCGATGCCTTTTGCCTTGAGGCGGGTCAGCGCGCCGAAGACGAAGGCTTTGCCGCCGTGTGCCTCAACACGGTCAGCGATTCCGGGCTCGACGCGCTGCGGTCGCGGCTGTCGATCCCTGTCGTCGGGCCGGGCCGCGCGTCGTTTTTCCTTGCGGCGGATCTCGCCAAGCGGTTTTCGGTCGTGACGATGTGGCCGCAATGGCACTGGATCTATCGCAAGCTGGCGGTCGAAACCGGGCTTGGCGCGCGGCTGGCCTCGGTGCGCGATATTGCCACGCGCCCCGACACGCGCGAGTTGCTCGCCGGCAAGGAAGACATCGTGTTCGGCAAGCTGGAAGAGCAATGCCGCCGCGCGATCGACGAAGATGGTGCCGAAGCGATCATCCTGGGCTCGACGACAATGCACCAGTCGCACCGCTATCTGGCCGAACGGCTCGATGTGCCGGTGCTCAATCCCGGCCTGATCGCGTTCAAGCAGTGCGAAACGCTGCTCGATCTCGGCCTTGCACATTCCAAGCGCAGCTATCCAACGCCGGAAAATCCGCAGGACGCGGTACTGGCGGGCGTACCTGCGGTGTTCTGAAACGCTATCCGGCGGACAGTCCGCCATCGACCGACAGGACAGAGCCGGTGACATAACCGGCCGCGTCCGACATCAGCCAGACCACCGCGCGCGCCACTTCGTCGGGCTGGCCGATGCGCCCCATCGGCACCATCGCGTCCATGGCATGGGCATCGCCATCCATCACACGCAGGAAATTGGGCGTTTCCGTCCCGCCGGGGGCGACGGCATTGATGCGAATGCCCGCCCCGGCGCATTCCAGCGCGACCGCCTTGGTCAGGCCGACCACGGCAAACTTGCTCGCACAATATGCGGCGATGCCGGGCATGCCCTTGAGCCCGAAAATCGAGGCATTGTTGACGATCGCCCCGCGGCCTTTACGGCGCATCGCGGCGACCTGATGTTTGACGCCCCACATGACCGCGCGAAAATTGAGATCGACGACGGCATCGTCGTCGTCGGTCGCATCGATCGGCGCGGGATCGCCATGGCCGCCCGCATTGTTGAACGCGCAATCGAGCGCGCCGAATGCCGCGATACAGGCGTCAACCGCGCCCATGGCCACGGCCCGATCGGTGACATCGCCGGGATAAACCACCGCGCGGCCGCCGAAATCGGCAATTTCGCGCTGCACTGCCTCGAGCAGCGCGACCCGTCGCCCGACGAGCACGACGGAGGCCCCTTCGCGCGCCATGGCGAGCGCAGCGGCGCGGCCCATGCCGCTGCCCGCGCCGGTGACCAGGCCCGCCCTTCCCGCCAGCACACCCGTCACGAGAAGCTGCCCGCGTAAGTTTCGCGCAGCTTGGCCTTCAGGATCTTGCCCATCGCGTTGCGCGGAAATTCATCGAGCACATGGACCGCCTTGGGCTGTTTGAACCGGGCAAAGCGCGACGCGATCAGCGCCTCCATCGCGCCCATGTCAAACGCGCCGCCATCGAGCGTCACCGCCGCCATGACCGCCTCGCCGAAATCGGGATGCGGCACGCCAAACACCGCCACATCCTGCACGCCCGACACTTCGGCGAGGATCATCTCGATTTCCGCCGGATAGACGTTGTAGCCGCCCGAAATGATCAGATCCTTCGACCGCCCCGAAATCGTCACGCGCCCTTCGCTGTCCTTGAACCCGGTGTCGCCGGTCAGGAAATAGCCGTCGGCATGAAAGCTTTCCGCGGTCGCTTCGGGCCGCCGCCAATAGCCGCGACAGACATTGGGGCCCTTGATCTCGATTTCGCCGACTTCGCCCGTCGGCACTTCGGCGCGCGCGCCATCGATCACGCGCAACGACACACCCGGCAGCGGAAAGCCCACTGTGCCGGGGATACGCCCCGCCTGTTCATAAGGGTTGGAGGTGATCATCACCGCTTCGGTCATGCCATAGCGTTCGAGAATGCGATGGCCGGTGCGTTCCTCGAAGGCGTTGAACACCGAGGGCAACAGCGGCGCCGAGCCGCTGATGAACAAGCGCCGCGCCGCAGCCACGTCGCGCGTGAAGGCCGGATTGTCGAGCAGACGGGTGTAGAAAGTCGGCACCCCCATGAACACGCTGACCAGCGGCAATTCGGCAATCACCGCCTTCGCGTCGAACTTGGGCAACATGCGCAAGGTCGCCGCGCTGAACAGCGCGAGATGCAATGCCACAAACAGCCCGTGGGCATGAAACAGCGGCAGCGCATGGAGGATCGTATCCGCATCCGAAAAGCGCCAGGTTTCAAACAGCGCGGCGACATTGCTCGACAGATTGCCATGCGTCAGCATCGCGCCCTTGGGCCGCCCGGTCGTGCCGGAAGTAAACAGGATCGCGGCGAGATCGTCGGCCCCCATCGGCTCCGCGCCGCCAAGGGGCTCAAGCGTTGCGGCAAGATCGGGCAACGCCCCACTACCATCGCCTTCGAGCGTGACCCGGCGCACCGGCGCCTCGGCCAGGTCCGGCACGGCGGTCGCCGCCGCATGGACCAGCAGCACCGGCTCGGCATCCTCGATCAACAGCGCCACTTCGGCGGCGGTATAGGCCGCGTTCATCGGCACGAAAATCGCGCCCGAGGCCAGCACCGCGAGATAGGTGAAAACAAATGCCGGCGAATTGTCAGTCTTGACCATGACCCGGTCGCCGCGCCTGACGCCAAGCTGCGCCAGCGCCGCGCGATAGCGCCCGATGCTGCGCGGCAGATCGCCAAAGCTGCAAACCGTTTCACCGCGCCAGACCAGCGCCGGCTTGCCCTCGTGCCCGGCATGGCGTGCATGGAAAATGTCGATCAGGTTTGCAGATTGTGCGGACATGCGCCTGTACCCTTTGGTCGTGAAATTGCGCCCGTTTCAGCCGGGCCGCCTATACGGATCAGGCCATTAATCGGCCCGGTTCTCAAGCGCAAAACCGCCCTCTCACATTGTGGGATTCACGCAAATATCCGACAAAAAAAGACGGGACCATCCGCATGGAATGGCCCCGTCAGTCAGGGTGAACCGGTGAATCAGAGCTTGAACGCAGCAGTCAGCGACCATTCGCGGCCACGGTTGTAGACGCCTTCAAACGCCTGCAACGCATCGACCAGCACGCCTGAAAGCAGATAGCGCTTGTCAGCGATGTTCTTGACATTGGCGGACAAACTGATCTGGCCGCCGGCACTGGTCCATCCCAGGCTGGCGTTGAACAGCGAATAGCCCGCCTGGGCGATTTGCGGCGTGTTGAAAGCGTCGTTGTAGAATTTGCTGCGATACGACCAGTCGGCGTGCGGGCGCAGCAATGATCCCCCGGCCAGCGGGATGTCATACGTCGCACCTGCCGAAGCGGTCCATTTCGAAACGCGTTCGAACATGTTGGTCGGCTCGATATAGGTCGTCGCCGTGTCGATCTGCTTGTAATGCGCCGCCGTCAGGCCAAGCGTGCCTTCGACCAGCAATCCGTGCAGCGGGCGCAACTGGCTTTCCAGCTCGAACCCCTTGATCGAGGCGCTGCCCGCATTGCGAAACACCGGGGCGACACTGGTGAAGACCTGGACCTGCATGTCCTTGTATTCGGTGTCGAACGCCGCCGCGTTGAAGGTCAGGCGCCGATCGGGCGTCTGGAATTTTACCCCGGCTTCATAGACATCGACCTTTTCCGGGGCAAAGCTCGGGATCGCCGCGACCGGATCGGTGATCGGCGTGGTCACCCCCGGAATGATCGGCGGAAACACGCGCTGGCTGAACCCGCCCGATTTGAACCCGCGCGACCATGTCGCATAAGTCATCAGCGATTGCGTCGGCTGCCAGGCCAGATTGACCATCGGCGTCGGCTCGCTGAAATGCACTTTGGCCATGACATCGGGCAGGATGCGCGTGCCCGGATCGAAAATCGGCGAATTGAACGGCGCGCCGAGGAACGAGGCGAGATTGGCGATGATCACCTGATCGGGATGGAACCATTTGGTATCGTGGGTATAGCGCAGCCCCGCCGTCAGCTTCAGCGTATCGGTCAGCTTGAACGTGCCCTGCCCGAATGCCGCCAGGCTCTGGTTGCGATAATACCCGCCAGAGCGGAATTGCGAGATGGTGAAGGTCAGATTGTTGACGTCGTTGCCGGATTCCTGAAAGAAATAGCCCCCGATAATCCAGTCGAGCCGCCCGTCCAGCGCCTTGCCCAGCAGTTGCAGTTCCTGGCTGAACTGGGTCTGGGTGATATGATCGTAGAACTGCGCGATCGCGGCCGGGCTGTCATCGCCGTCGCGGGCATAAGTGCCCACCATGGCGCGCAGCGCGGTGATGCTCTTGATTGTCAGCGCGGGGCTGACCGCGATGGCATTCGTCATCGACACCCCGCCGATGTCGGAATTCGACACGCTCGGCCCGGTCCCGGCATTGGCATTGGGGCCCAGCACATAGCGATTGTCGAAACAGCCCGCGACCGCCGTGTTCACGGGTGCCGCCGCCGTGGCGCAAGGCACCGGCCCGCCGCCCGCCTTCACATTGGCGATGGTGTTCCAGATATCGGCCATCGGCGGGGTCGCCGGATCGGTGGTCTTGCCGTAATTGATGCCGATCAGGCTGGTCGGCGGGCCGTTTTCGCGCCCGGTGGTGCCATCGGCGGCAATATCCACCGTCCAGTCGGGCAAAGGCTCGATCCGTGCCGCGATCCGCCCGACCCAATGGTTCTGATTGCCCAGCAGCAACCCGTCGGATTCGCGCCGGACATAGCCGTCCTGCCCGAAATGGGCGATCGAGGCGCGCACGGCGAAATGATCGCTGATCGGCACATTGGCCATCAGCTTGAACACCGCCAGATCGTCGGTGCCGGTCGTGGCCGAGCCGCTGATCGCCAGCGCACGGGTATCGGGCGCGGTCGTCGTCACCGAAATCGCGCCGCCGATGGTGTTGCGCCCGAACAGCGTGCCCTGGGGCCCGCGCAGCACTTCGATCCGGTCAAAATCGACCAGATCGAGAATCGCGCCGACCGAGCGCGCGACATAGACCCCGTCGACATAGACGCCCACGCCCGGCTCGACCGTCGGCACGAAATCCGACTGGCCGATGCCGCGAATATAGATCGAGGCATTGTTGCTCGCGCCCGAATAGGACGGGTTGTTCTGCAGCGTGAGATTGGGCGTCAGGTTGGCCAGCCCGTCGGTGCTGCGGATGCCGCGCGCTTCCATCGCGCGCTGCGATACGGCGGTGATGGCGATCGGCGTATCCTGCAGCCGCTCGACCCGCTTGCGCGCGGTCACGGTGATCGCCTCGTCAAGCGGCGAGGCCCCGGCCTTGGGGGCTTCGTCGGCGTGCGCAAGGCCGCCTTGGGCCAGCGCCATTGCCGAGACGAGACCGGCCAATAAATGGCGCGCGCGCATGCGCCGCGCGCGCAGTTCGACTGTTGCTTGCATTGTTGAAAACTCCCCGAAGATCATGGTTTTGAGGCGCTTATTTAAGAAGTCGCCCGAATGGTCAGGCCGCTTGTGCGCGCTCCGACAGGAACCGGTCCGCCTCGACCGGATCGTAGTACCAGGGCGCGATCGCCTTGGGATCGTTGAAGCTGTTGGCCATCAGCCGCGCGAGCGTGGGATCGGTTTCCGCCGCTTTCAGGATCTGCATCATGTGCGGCGGCGGCGGGGTCAGCGTCATGTTCGTATAATCAACGACATAGCGCGCATAGTCCCAGTAAGTTTCGAACGTCGCGTTCATCCATTGCGCGTCAAACGGCCCATCATGCGCAAGGATCGCGTCGAGATAGACTTTGGCGCATTTGGCCGCGTTGTTCGAACCCTGCCCGGTGATCGGATCGTTGACGCAGACCGCATCGGCAATGCCGAATGCCAGCGCGCCGCTGGGCAGCGCGGCCACCGGATGGCGCGTCGTTGGCGTGATCCGCCCGCGCAGCACCGCCTTGTCGTCGGTCAGTTCGAGATGCCCCTCGATCCGTTCCGCCTCGATCGGAAAGAAGTCGCGCAGCAGGCGCTCGCTGACCGCCAGATGGTCCTGCGCGGTTTTGACTTCGCCCCAACAATCCATCGGCCCGCCCGGAATCGCCTCGATCGTGAATATCTCGCAAGGCCCGTCGAGCGTCAGCCCCGGAAACGATACGAATTCGCCGATGCCGGGATTGATGTTGATGCAGATCGCCGGCTTGCCCGGACGCGGGCTGAACCGGTGCACATACGTCAGCGCCAGAACCCGCTGCGGCTGGGTAAACGGCGAACGCGCGGGATTGCGTTCGAACAGGCGGCCGATCTCGCCCTTGCCTGAAGCGACGATCAGCAGATCGTGGCTCGCCGCCAGCCGCTCGAGCATCGCCATGTCGGCGTCGGCAATGATCAGATCGCCGCCCAGTTCCTCGAAACGGTCCATCCAGCGCGGCATCTTGATCCGCTGGTCGATCGACTGCCCCGGCTCTTCCATGTCGCCCTGCCAGAACAGGCCGACATTGCCCTCGCTGTCGGCGGCGCGCATTTGCGCGGCGCGATACTGCGGCGCGCCGTCCTGCCAATAATCGATGCCGAGCTCGCGTTCGAACCCGAGGGCCATGCCATACATCGACTGGCTCGACGTCACGAAGCCCGCCGCGATCTCCGCCCCGGTCCGGTTCGATACCATGGTGACCTGATGGCCGCCCGCAAGCAGGCCGATACCCAGATGCAGGCCGGCCTGCCCTGCCCCCACAATCGCAATCTTTGCCATGTCGCTCCCCGCTGTTTGCGAATGCGTACAGGCTATGGTTTCTCCGATCCGTCACAATCCGATCACGGCAAGCATCATCCGCGGATCGCAACCCCGCCACCCTTTCAAGCGCCTTTGTCAAAATTCGCGAAAGGGCGAATTTCGA
Organism: Novosphingobium sp. Fuku2-ISO-50; assembly: GCF_001519055.1. Taxonomy (GTDB): domain Bacteria; phylum Pseudomonadota; class Alphaproteobacteria; order Sphingomonadales; family Sphingomonadaceae; genus Novosphingobium. The sequence continues at coordinate 205,228 of NZ_KQ954290.1, forward strand.
GGGCGGCACCGGCCCGCTCCCCCACCCGACCACCCACCAAGGTACAATCGTTGAGTGGTCGGGTGGGGGAGCGGGCCGGTGCCGCCCCAATCAAACCCCGCGCTGGCGTCCAAGCGTTTCGCGCGGGGTTTCGCCAAAGCGGCGGCGATAGGCGACGGCAAAGCGGCCCAGATGTTCGAAGCCCCAGTTCATCGCGGCTTGGGTGACATTGGTCGTTTCATGCGGCGAGGCCAGTTCGGCGCGCACCCGGTCGAGCCGGATGTCGCGCAGCAATTGCATCGGCGAAACCCCCAGGACATGGCGAAACTGATGGTGCAGCGTGCGCAGCGGCACCCCGGCCACGGCAACCAGATCGGCCAGATCGATCGGCTCGTGCGCATGGGCCTCCAGATATTCGCGCACGCGGCGCACCGGCGCAGGATCGGCACCGGGCACCCTCTGCGCCAGTTGCGCGGTCAGGTCGTGCGGCTGCAGAAACAGCAGCATGCCCATCAGCGTGGTTTCGAGATGGCGTTCGAGCAAGGCCGGAACCGCCCCGCCCGCCGCCCCATGGCGCGCCATCGCGATCACCGCCTGGACTTGCTGGATCAGCATGGCGCCCAGCCGCGAATCCGTGTCGAACCACGGTTCGAAATCGACGCAGCCGCGCAAGGGGCGCCCGACGCAGGCTTCGACAAACCGCTCGAAACCGGCGCGGTCATAGCGCAGCACCAGTTTGCGGCAATCGCCGCTCCAATACATCGCCAGCGGCACTTGCGGGTTCTGCACCGAGGCGCGGCCCGGCCCGTAATCGCCGTGTTTGCCCCCAAGGCTGAGGCCCGAACGGCCCGCGACCGGGATCTGCACGAGATAGAAATCTTCCAGCCGCCCGGCATCGATCATGACATCGGCGCCATAGCTCATGTCGGTCAGCGCAACGCCGCCGCAGCGCAGATGGGCGATGCGCGTATCGAGCCGCCCGTCGGCATTGACCAGATCGAGTGAATGATCGCAGTACATCCGGCCGACATAGCCGCGCACTTCGTCGCGATCGCTCGACATGAAGCGCCGCCCGGCGACATCGGCCAGACCGACGTCGGCAAGGTTGGGCGCCAGATTGGGCGGGATCACGGCGGCATTGGCACGCTGTGCGGAAAACATCACCATGACCTCATGAACCGGGGCCAAAAAAGGGCAGACGCCATGACCGCCGATCGCGCACCCCCGCTTGCGCGATCAGGATAATCCCTGCCATCAGCGGATTTCGCCACGCCTTTTTCACACGCTACGACCCGGCCCGCAAAACACACCGGGGAGCCGCGATGATCGAGCAATTCAAAGCGGGCATGGGCCATCTTGCCGGCGCCGTGACCATCATCACCACAGGCAGCGGCCCGGGCGCCGTTGGCCCGAGCGCTGTTGGATTGACGGCGACGGCGGTCTGTTCGCTGTCGATGGCGCCGCCGCGCATGCTGGCATGCCTCAACCGCCATGGCGCGACGTTCGACACGCTCGCCCGCGCCGATGCCTTTTGCGTCAATGTCATGGGCGTCGGCGGGCGCGCGCTTGCCGAAACCTTTGCCGGGCGCACGGGCCTTTCCGGCGCGGACAAATTCGCCGACACCGGCTGGATTTTCGACGAAAACGCGCCGCCGCGCCACGTCGACGCGCTGACCGCGATCCGGTGTCAGGTCCATTCGATCACACTCGTGGCCACCCATGCGATCGTCATCGGCGATGTGACGGCGGTGTGGAACCGGCCGGATCTGGCGCCGCTGGTCTATCACGACCGCACCTTTCAGACGCTCTGTCCGCTGAACTGACGCCATCAAGGCCTTGCGCCGACCATGACCGAGATCATCGTCGTCGGCTGATCGGCGCAAGTGCGCCGCGTGCCGTTCAGGATGACCACTTCGCCGAACCACGTTGGTCTCCCCTGACCTCAAATCCCCGGATCGCATGCCATCATCGCGGCGGCAGACCGTCAACTGCGGGGGCCGTCTCCGGGCGCGCGGGTTCTCACATTGTGCAAAGCGGCGCGCTTGTGCGCGACCGCCTTGTCAATCCGTCCTTCGGGGCTTATGCGCACCGACGCGACAGGTTCCCCTTTGCCGGGGATCAAAAGGGAACTCGGGTGAAAACCCCGGGCTGCCCCTGCAACTGTAAGCGGCGAGCCGACCGGCCATTTCGCCATTGGGGCACAAAAGCCCCGAGAAGGCGCCGGATCAGCCTTGACCCGTGAGCCAGGAGACCTGCCTGTCGTGGTCGTTCTTCGTGCCGACAGGGGTGTTCGGCGCGAGCGGGGTTTCCCCTGTCGAGCGACAGCCATGGCTGCGTGGGTCTTTGGGCTTGCGGGGTGTGTCTGTTGATGGCCCGTTGGATCGGGCCGCCACCAATCCCCCCCTTGCGTCGACGCCTCATGCAGTTCGTCCGATGCTGTTATGGGGATTTTTTCATGACCCGAGATACCAGGTTTGCCCGTTTCCTGTTTGCCGCTTCGGCGCTTGCCCTGACCTGCTTCACACTACCCGGCGCCGCCTTGGCCGAAACCCCGTCGTCCGATGGGGGCGACGGAATCGTCGTCACCGCGCTACGCACCCCCGTCGACAGCGACCAGGTCTCGTCGAGCGTGACCGTGCTCGATGCCGACGATCTCGCGCTGGCGCAGCCGCTGGCGCTGACCGACGTGCTCGATCGCACCCCGAGCGTGACCGTCGCGCGCAACGGCGGCTATGGTCAGGTCACCAGCTTGCGCATTCGCGGCGCCGATCCGGCCGAGACCATCATGGTGATCGACGGGATGCGCATGGCCGATCCGACCTCGATCAACGGCGGATTTGATATCACGCATCTGTTTGCCGACGACATCGCGCGCGTCGAAATCCTGCGCGGGCCGCAATCGATCCTGTGGGGATCGAACGCGATGGGCGGGATCATCAATGTCACGACAGTTGTGCCGACAAAGCCGCTCGAAGGCGATTTCGGCGTCGAGGGCGGGTCCAACCAGACGGTCAATGCCCATGCCGGGCTGGGCGGCACCTCGTCGCTGGTCGACTGGCGCGTATCGGGCACTGCGTTTTCGACCGACGGCATTCCGACGCTGGTCGGCGGAACGCAGCCCAATGGCTATACCCGCAAGGCGGCAAGCGGCACGCTGACATTCCATATCGCGGCCAACGTCTCGCTCGATCTGCGCGGGTACTGGAACGATTCGCGCAACAGCTTTTCCGACACGTTCAGCCTGGCGCCGCAGATCTATGCGGGCGACTATGCGCTTACCAAGCAATGGTCGGTCTATGCCGGGCTCAATGTCGCGCTGCTCGACGACCGGTTCAAGAACCGCATTTCGGTCCAGCAGGATCAGACCGACAACGAGGATCTCTATCCGATCAACGCGCTCTATGGCAGCCCGGCGCTGACGTTTGTCGGCCATGGCAAGACTCGCCGCTATGAATATCAGGGCACGCTGACCCCGACCAAGGGGATCGACCTGATTTTCGGCGCCGAGCGCGAAGAACAGCACATGCGCACGGGCTCGCCTTATGATGATGGCGGGCTGATGCCTTATGCCCTGGTGCCCGAAAGCGCGAATACCAACAGCGTCTATGGCGAAGCGCGCGTGACGCCGGTCACCGGGCTGACGCTCAACGGCGGCGTGCGCCATGACCATCATTCGCAATTCGGCGGCAACACCGTGTTCAGCGCGGGCGCGGCCTATACCCCCGACAAGGGCACGACCGTTCTGCGCGCGACGTATGACGAAGGCTACCGGGCGCCCTCGCTCTATCAGCTTTACAGCGATTACGGGAACACCGGCCTCAAGCCCGAACATGCCAAAGGCTGGGAACTGGGCGCCGAACGCGCGCTGTTTGGCAAAGCGGTGCAGATCGGCGCGACCTGGTGGGAACGCCGTTCGACCAACCTGATCGGGTTTGCCTATTGCCCCTACCCGATCAACCCGTCGGACCCGTCGACGCCGCCGGCCTGCCTGATCAACGGCTATGGCTATTACGCCAATGTCGACAAGGCATTCGGGCGCGGGCTCGAACTGACCGGCAAGGCGCGCGTGGCGCATCTGTTTGCCGATGCCAACTATGCCATCGTCGTCAACGAAGACCGCACCGACGGCGCCACGACCTATGGCAAGCAATTGCCGCGCGTGCCGCGTCACGTGTTCAACGGCGAAGTGGGGTATGATCTGCCCTTTGGCGTGACCACCAGCGTCGCGATGCGCCACGCGGGCGCTTCGTTCAACGACAGCACTTATGCGCAAGTGCTTGGCGGCTACACGCTGTTCGACTGGCGCGTCGAATGGAAGGTCCAGAGCGCGCTGACACTGTATGGCCGGATCGATAACATCGGCGACCGCCAGTATCAGACCGCCTATGGCTACAACAGCCTCGGGCGCACCGCCTATGTCGGCATCCGGGGCCACTTCTGAACCAGCCCTGCCCGCCAGTAACCCTGCCCTCAGTGACCCTGGAGATACCATGGCATCCATAATGCTCCAGGGAACGGGGTCGGACGTGGGCAAATCGGTGCTCGTCGCCGGGATTTGCCGCGCTCTGGCCAATCGTGGCCTGTCGGTCCTGCCGTTCAAGCCTCAGAACATGTCGAACAACGCCGCCGTCACTGCCGACGGCGGCGAAATCGGGCGCGCGCAGGCCTTGCAGGCGCTGGCCGCGCGCGCCGAGCCGCATACCGACATGAACCCGGTGCTGTTGAAACCGCAGGCCGATCTGACCGCGCAACTGATCGTTCATGGTCGCGTGCGCGGGACGCTCGGCACGGCGGATTTCCGCGAAGGGCGGCGCCCTTTGCTGCCCGACGTGCTGAAAAGCCATGCGCGCCTCGCCGCGCGCTGCGACATTGTCGTGGTCGAAGGCGCGGGCAGCCCGGCGGAAATCAACTTGCGCAGCGGAGACATCGCCAACATGGGCTTTGCCCGCGCCGCAGGCGTGCCGGTCGTGCTGATCGGCGACATCGATCGCGGCGGCGTGATCGCCGCGCTGGCGGGCACGCGCGCGGTGCTCGATCCAGCCGATGCGGCCATGATCCGGGGCTTTGTCATCAACAAGTTTCGCGGCGATCCCGCGCTGTTCGAAGACGGCTATCGCGCGATCGAGCGGCTGACCGGCTGGCCCGGCATGGGCGTCGTTCCCTGGCTCGCCGCCGCGCGGACGCTGCCGAGCGAGGATGCCGTCGTGCTCGAACGCGGCCTGGGCGCGCGGGCCGGGCGCCGGTTGATCGCCTGCCCGATCCTGCCGCGCATCGCCAATTTCGACGATCTCGATCCGCTGAAGGCAGAACCGGTCGTCGAACTCGCGATGATCCCGCCTGGCACCCCCATTCCGGCAGAAGCAGCGCTGATCGTGCTGCCCGGATCCAAGGCGACGATCCCCGACATGGCCTTTTTGCGCGAACAGGGGTGGGACATCGACATCCTCGCGCATCACCGGCGCGGCGGCATGGTCTTGGGCATCTGCGGCGGATACCAGATGCTCGGACGATGGATTGCCGATCCCAAAGGCATCGAAGGCCCGCCCGCCACGATTGCCGGGCTCGGCCTGATCGATGTCACGACCAGGCTCTCGGGCGGCAAGACATTACGCGCCGTCTCCGGGGCCGCGCTCGGCACGCGGTTCGGCGGCTATGAAATGCACATCGGCGAAACGCATGGCCCCGGCGCCGGTTTGCCCTTCGCCGTGCTCGACGATGGTACGCTCGATGGCGCGCTCAGCCTCGATGGCCGGGTGATCGGGACGTATTGCCACGGCCTGTTTGCCGATCCGGGCCTGCGCGGCGCGCTGCTCGGCAAGCTGGGCCTCGCCAGCAACGGACTCGATCACGCGGCCATGGTCGATGCCGCGCTCGACGAGCTGGCCGACCATTGCGAACGCCATATCGCCATCGACGCGATGCTGGCCCTCGCGCGCGGCGCGGCGACCTGAGCCGATTTCACCATGGTCCCGTCCCCGTGACGCCCCCCCAAACCTTCATCCAGCCGAGATCAGAGCTGCCCCTTGCTTTTTCAGGTCGCCTAGTGGTCCGATTCTGACATTTGCGACCGTGCTATCCGGATGGCGGGAGGCAAATGTCAAAAACAATCCACTAGCAGCAGCGCCCGCCGCGCCCGCCGCCAAATTTGTGGGCTTCGCGGTTGCGGATGAATTCGGCGCGGGTCATCGGGGCCCGCCCCCCATGATCATGCCCCCCATGATCATGCCCCCCATGATCCTGTCCGGCCTGGCATTCGCGGATGTGGGCGCAATAGGCGTCATAGTCGCCGAGGCCCAGCAGGGCATAAACGAACGTGCGGATCGGGCTGCGCATGGGGCGATCCTTTCACAGGACAGCATGCATCGCAAGATGGCCGGGGCAAGATGGCCGGGGCAAGATGGCCGGGGCAAGATGGCCGGGGCAAGATGGTCGGGCTTGCCAGCCGGGCGGTCTTGGCCATATCGCTGAGCGCTGCGAAAAACCAACGGGAGAGATGCGCATCATGGCAATTCGGGGGCGACGCTGGCCGTGGCTGCTGGTCGGGCTGACAGGCGCAGGCGCGGCGGCGATGGTGGCGCTGTCGCGGGGTGAACGGGTCAATGCGATCTGGCTGCTGATTGCGGCGGTCTCGGTCTATCTGATTGCCTATCGCTTCTATGCGCGGTTCATTGCCACGCGCGTTTTGGGAATCGATCCGGCGCGACCTACCCCGGCGCACGTGCATGGCGACGGGCTCGATTTCGTGCCGACCGATCGCACCGTCTTGTTCGGGCATCATTTTGCCGCGATTGCGGGCGCCGGGCCGCTGGTCGGGCCGGTGCTGGCCGCGCAGATGGGCTATTTGCCGGGGACATTGTGGATTCTGGCGGGTGTCGTGCTGGCGGGCGCGGTGCAGGATTTCATCACGCTGTTCATTTCGATGCGGCGCGACGGGCGCTCGTTCGGCGAACTGGTGCGCATGGAAATGGGCGCGATTGCCGGGGTGGCCGCGCTGATCGGCACATTCGTGATCATGGTCATCATTCTGGCCGTGCTCGCGCTGATCGTCGTCAAGGCGCTGGCCAACAGCCCGTGGGGCCTGTTCACGGTAACCGCGACGATGCCGCTGGCGGTGATGATGGGCGCCTATATGCGCTGGGTTCGTCCCGGGCGCGTCGGCGAAGCCTCGATCCTGGGCGTGATCGGACTGTTTGCCGCGATCCTCGCCGGGCGCTGGGTGGCCGAGGCGCCGGTTTGGGCGGCCTTGTTCACATGGTCGCCGACCGCGCTGTGCTGGGCGTTGATCGGCTATGGCGCCACGGCTTCGCTGCTGCCGGTGTGGTTGCTGCTCGCGCCGCGCGATTATCTGTCGACCTTTCTCAAGATCGGGGCGATCGTCGCGCTGGCAATCGGGATCGTGCTGGTCCAGCCGGTTTTGCGCATGCCCGCGATCACGCCGTTTGCGATCAGCGGCGGGCCGGTCTTTGCCGGTGGGCTGTTTCCCTTTCTGTTCATCACTATCGCCTGCGGTGCGGTCTCGGGGTTTCACGCGCTGATCGCCTGCGGCACGACGCCAAAGCTGATCGCGAGCGAGGCCGATGCGCAATTCATCGGCTATGGCGCGATGCTGGCGGAAAGCTTTGTCGCGATGATGGCGCTGATTTCCGCCTCGATCCTCGATCCGGGGGTCTATTTCGCGATGAACAGCCCCACCGCGCTCGTCGGCACCGATGCGGCCAGCGCGTCGGCGGCAGTGACCAGACTGGGCTTTGCCGTTTCGGCGCAGACGATCGAGACGACCGCGCGCGAGGTCGGCGAAAAGACCGTGATCAGCCGCGCGGGCGGCGCGCCGACGCTGGCGGTGGGCATGGCGGAGATTTTCAGCCATGTTCTGGGCGGGGCGACGATGAAGGCGTTCTGGTATCATTTCGCCATCCTGTTCGAGGCGCTGTTCATCCTGACTGCGGTCGATGCCGGAACGCGCACCGGGCGCTTCATGTTGCAGGATCTGTTTGCGCTGATCGTGCCGCGCACGCAGGTCCAGTCGTGGCCCGGCGCGGGGCTGGCGACGGGGGCCTGCGTCGCTAGTTGGGGGTTCTTTCTCTATCAGGGGGTCACCGATCCGCTGGGCGGGGTAAACACCTTGTGGCCGCTGTTCGGCATTGCCAATCAGATGCTCGCGGCGATCGCGCTGCTGCTTGGCACGGTTGTCCTGTTCCGCATGGGGCGGGCGCGGTTTGCCTGGGTGACGATCGTGCCTGCGTCATGGCTGCTTGCCTGCACCGGCTATGCCGCCTGGCTCAAGCTGATGTCGGATGATCCGAAAATCGGCTTTGTCGCCCATGCCCGGCGCTTTGCCGCAGCGCTCGATGCCGGGACGGTGCTCGCCCCGGCGCATTCGCTCGGCGACATGATCCGCATCGCGGGCAATGACCGCATCGATGCCGCGATCTGCGCATTCCTCGCCCTCATCCTTGGCACGGTGCTGGCCTGCAGCCTGGTCGTCATCGCGCGCACGCGCGTTCGCGCGGCATGACCGCGCTGCTCGATCGGCTGGGCATCGCCTTGCCCATTCTGCAGGCGCCGATGGCCGGGGTGTCTTCGCCCGCGATGGCGGCGGCGGTGTCGGAGGCAGGCGGGCTCGGCGCGCTGGGGCTCGGCGCGGCGGGTGTCGCAGGCGCGCAAGAGATGATCGCACACCTGCGCAAGCGCAGCGACCGGCCATTCGGCGTCAACGTGTTTGTCCACACCCCAGCCCGCCGCGATGCCGCGCGCGAGGCGGGCTGGATCGAACGCTGGCGCCCCGAATTCGCCCGGTTCAAAGCCGAACCACCGGCGCGGCTCGATGAAATCTACACCAGTTTTGCCGTCGATGACGCGATGCTGGCGATGCTGCTGGCCGAACGTCCGGCGGTCGTCAGCTTTCATTTCGGGCTGCCCGATGCGGCGCGGATTGCGGCCTTGCGCGATGCAGGGATAACGCTGCTGGCGACAGCGACAAACCTAGCCGAGGCGCGCGCGGCCAAAGCCGCCGGGATCGACGCGATCATCGCGCAAGGCTGGGAAGCGGGCGGCCATCGCGGCAGTTTCGATCCCGACGCGCCCGATGATCGGCTCGGCACGCTGGCGCTGGTGCGCATTCTGGCGCGACAGGCCGACATCCCGGTGATCGCGGCGGGCGGGATCATGGATGGCGCCGCGATCGATGCCGCGCTGGCGCTCGGCGCGGCGGCGGCGCAATTGGGCACGGCCTATGTCGCTACCGATGAAAGCCTCGCCGATCCCGGCTATCGCGCGGCGCTGGCTGGCCCGGCGGCGCATCACACGACGATGACCCGCGTCATTTCCGGCCGCCCGGCGCGGTGTCTGGCCAATCGCTTTACCGCCATCGGCGCGGACATCCCGGCCGAAGCGATCCCCGCCTATCCGGTGGCCTATGACCTGGGCAAGGCGCTCAACGCGGCGGCCAAGGCCAAGGCAGAACCCGGCTTTGGCGCGCAATGGGCCGGGCAAGGCGCGCCGCTCGCCCGCGCCATGCCCGCCGCCGCGTTGACGCGCATGCTGGCCGGGGAAATGCGGCCCCGACCGATCGGCTGATCAGCGCGCGGGCGCTGCGTGCTGGACAGGATAAAGCTGCGGCGGCGGCCCCCGAAAGCGTTGCTGTTGCCAGGTGCCGAATTGCTGCGCAGCGGCTTCGTGCTGCGCGCGCGTTTCGGTCCAGGGGCGCTGCTCTTCGTCGCGATGCGCGCCGTTCCAGGCAGCCCAGTCGGGGTTTTGGTCCATCTGGCGCTGCCATGCGACGCGCTGCGCGGCGAGATCGGCGCGGCTGTCGCTCCAGACATAGGCATTGACCGCCAGATGCGGCCGCGTCGATGCCGCGCGCCACAGCGCATGGCCCCGATCGAGGTAGCGCCCGGCATAAATCACCGGCTGCGCCCCGTCGGCGAGATCGATCGGCATACCCGCAGGCGTAAACAGCGCGACCAGGGCGCCGTCGTCATAGGCATAGGCATAGTGCGAATCGCGCACGAGATAGGGCGTTTCGGACCCGGCCTGATACGTATACGTGCGATAGCCGCCCGCGACCGGCTCGCAGATCACCCGCGCGCCCTGCCCCGTGGTCCAGACCCAGAGCCGCACGCCGCCTTCTTCGAAACTGTAATCGGGCGGCGCGTCTTCGACCGCGTTTTCCTGATAGGCGGCGCGGTCGAGATAGCCAAAACTCTCGCGGCGGTCTGCCAGGCGCCGCAGCCGCACAGACTGCCCCACCGGCAGCGCGGTCACCGGCGGCGCAAGGCTGACCCTTGCCGGCGTCGTCGTGCTGAGCGGCAAGACGGCAGGCGTCGCATCCCCGGCCTCGGCGCTGCCGCTGTCCGATGGCGCCGCGCCCGGCGCACCATGACTGGCGCACGCGCCCAAGGCGCTGGTCAGCAAGAGCCCCGCGCTCCAGGTGGCAAATGCGCGTTTGCGCAAACGCGATTGCGACATGGCTCGCTCTCCTCGAATCCGGGCCCGCATGTGGGCAAGTCCGATGGAACCATCGAACCCCGCCCGCACATGCCATGGCCAAGCTGAGCCAGCGCTGAACCGGAGGTGCGGGCCCGGCTCAGGCAAAAAAATTCAAATGGTCAGCGCCGCGCCGCGCGCGACCATGCGCACCGTTCCGCCGATCCAGACCGCATCATCTTCGATGGCGACCGCGATCCGGCCATCGGCGCCGATGCATTGCCCCTGCCCGGCGACATAGCCCGGCGCGGCGACCTGGCCGCCGGCAACAAGATATTGCGCGACCGAGGCATTGAGACTGCCGGTCACCGGATCTTCGACCACACGACCGTTGGCATCGGCGAAAAAGGCGCGCAGTTCGAACTGGCGATCACGCCCGCCATCGCTCCACGCGCCGACCAGCCCGACATCGGTCGGCACCGGTGCGACCGGCACCGGGCGCGCAGCCAGCACCGCCTCGGCCGAAACCATCTGCAACAGCCGCCATCCGGGGCCGTTGTCGGCATGGACGGCAGCGATGACATCGGCCTCGCAGACCCCGGCGATGCGAATTGCCTCGGCCCGTTCCCCGGCATCGAGCGGCCCCGAACGGCGCAAGGGCGGCGCGCGAAAGGCAAAGGCCTCGCCATCGCGGCGCACCTCGATCAGCCCCACGCCACATTGCTGGACGATCACGCCATCGCGCGCCGGGCGTCCCCCGGCGGCAAGCCATGCCGCCGCGCTGCCCAATGTGGGATGTCCGGCAAAGGGCAATTCCCCCGCCGGATAGAAAATCCGCACCCGATAGTCCGCACCGGGCATCCCTGCACCCGAATCGCCGCAAGCCACGGGGGTCGGCGGCAAAAGAAAAGTGGTCTCGGAAAAGCCCAGCCAGCGGGTCAGCGCCAGCATGGCACCGCCATCCAGCGCATCGGCGCCATGGACCACCGCCAGCGGATTCCCGGACAGGGCCCCATCGGCAAAGACATCGACCAGATCAAGCTGCATGATGCGGGGCATACCGCGCGCCGGGTCGCCGGGCAACCGGGCAACCCGGCGCGACCTTCGTCGCGCGGTTGCAAAGGCCCTTTACCTGCCGCCCGTTAAGCGCGAATTAGGGCTCCCCCCAAAGACAGCCACAAGAGTCCCTCAAATATGTCGATGTTCCTGCTTGATGCCGCGCTGAAACGCCTGATCCGCCAGGGTACGCTGACCGTGACCGAGGCCAGTGGTCGCCAGCGCCGTTATGGCACCGAAACGCCGGGCTGGCCCAATCTGGGCCTGCGCCTCAATGACAAGGGCGCGCCGGGCAAGATCGCGCGCAACCCCAGCCTGGGCTTTGCCGAAGCCTATATGGATCAGCGCGTCGACATCGAAGGCGGCGACATCATGGATTTCGTCAGCTTCGTGCGGCGCAACAATCCCTGGGACAGCGGGCGCGACCTCGACAATCCGGGCCTCGTGGCAAAGGCGCGGCTGGCGCTGGTGGGCCGGATCAACCGGATCAACGCGCGCGCCGCTTCGCTGCGCAACGTGTCGCATCACTACGACATCGACGACCGGCTCTATGACTTGTTCCTCGATCCGAACCGGCAATATTCCTGCGCCTATTGGGCCGACGGGATCACCACGCTCGAACAGGCGCAAATCGCCAAGATGAACCACATCGCGGCCAAGCTGAATCTCAAGCCCGGCGTCCGCGTGCTCGACATCGGCTGCGGCTGGGGGGGGCTTGCCATTCACCTGCACAAAGTGACTGGCGCCAAAATTCACGGCATTTCGCTCAGCAAGGAACAGATCGGCTATGCCAAGGCCTGGGCCGAGCGCGAAGGCGTCGCCGATGCGGTGACATTCAGCCTGACCGATTATCGCGATGTCGCGGGCAAATTCGACCGGATCGTCTCGGTCGGCATGTTCGAACATGTCGGCACGCGCAATTTCCCTGAATTTTTCCGCAAGATCCATAACTTGCTTGAAACTGACGGCGTCATGCTGCTGCACACCATCGGCCGCTCCGCGCCTCCGGGGGTCACCGACGATTTCACGCGCAAATACATTTTCCCGGGCGGCTATATCCCGTCGTTGAGCGAAACGGTCGCGGCGATCGAGCCCAACAAGCTGATGCTGGCCGATTGCGAAATCCTGCGCCGCCACTATGCGCCGACGCTGCGCGCCTGGTTCGACCGCTGCGTTGCCCAGCACGATCGCATCGTCGAACTGTTCGATGAAAAATTCTATCGCATGTGGCTGTTCTATCTCGCAGGCGCGGCAACCGCGTTCGAACACGCCAGCCTGGTCAATTTTCAGCTGCAACTGGTGCGCGACCGCGACGCCGTGCCGATCACGCGCGATTATATCGAGGCGACCGAAAAGCGGCTCAACGCCGGCGATACGACCGGAATGGGCGCGACCGTCGTGCCGCTGCGCCGCGACAACGCGCCGGCCTGATTTATGGCAGAATGCCAGGGGATGGCCGGCCGGAGCCGGCCACCCCTGTTGCATCGCACGCGAATTACATCCGTTTCGACCAAATTATGGAACAATCGGATTAATCCAATATTTCCATAACCTTACCACATCCCTACGGCATATCCCCTAGGGCCAATCCCACGACTGTCGATCCAATCTCCAGTGATCTGGAGATGCCCTTAGGCACAGTCCCTGTTTCACTGTCTTCGCCACCAGAACGGAACCAGCAAGCCCCGGTTCCAGGCTCCAGTTCAAAGGGGGCGTGGTGCGAAGGCAAGAGATGCGACAGGCGGATTGGCCATAGCTCCGGAGGGTTGCACAGGGCATGGGTAGTCCTGGCAGCTGCTATCCGTCGGGAACCGCGAGGGTGCGCTCCCGACCCGCCGACCTGATGACACCGGGCCGCGATCATTCGTGGCAGGCCCGTTGCAGTCGCGATCAAAGGCCGACGCATCGCACCCCGTGGGGCTCGGGGCGATGGAAGAGGACATAATGTAAAACGATGCCAGAGACGGGACGCATCCCCCTGCCCGGACCGTTGCGCAACGGCCCGGGCAGGATTTACGTGGGGGCCGTGCGACCGATTTCGGGGGGCCATCGGTCAGCGCCGAAGCTGATTGGTCAGGCCGCGTGGGCAGATTGCAATGTTGCCTGAACGGCTCGTATTGGAGGGTTCCTGACTGTCGGCTTTCGTCGGGGGCGGTTTGATCAGCGCCAGCCATCTGGTAAAGGTTTACCCGGATTGAGCAGCGGTCCGTTGGGCAAATGATTCTGTACGCGCTCCGCCGCCCACTTGTCCTTCATCCGGGCGAAGCTCGCCTCGATTGCAGCCAAATCATAGTGGGCCCGCGCCGCCGCGACAGCATTTTGCCATGCGCCTGCGCCCACGCCGTTGGGCCGTCCTGAATAAAGCGGGACTTTGCGCTCATAGGAATAGGCCCGCTTCATCACCTCAAGCATGGCGTGCGGATCGCTGCCGAGCCAGGCGTTGATCGGACCACCCAGAGTCGCAGTGAACGAACCACGCAGTGCAGCTTCGCCATCTGGAGAGCCCAGCCTCGCCCAAGGCTCGCTGCGCACCTGCCAAAAATAATACCAGAATGACGCGCGCAGCATATTGCCTTGCCGCAAAAGTGCAGCGATCGCCAGAGGCAAGGAAAAGGGATTGACCAGATCAGGGCGGCTCGTGATCAGATCGGCGGCACGGTTTTGCTGCAGCATCGACCCGGACTGCAGCCGCATAAGGACAGCCTCTGTCGGCATATCGTCTGGCGCCGCAAATTCGTCGCCGGCAATTTGAGCTGTGTCGCCAAATCCTGGAAGGACCTGTTTAAAATTCAGGCAGTCGTCTTGGCTTCCCCGCCAGATGCTACCGTCGCCCACTCTGTCAATGTCTTGATCATTGGCATAAACTGCCCGGACAAAATCCAGAATTGCGGCTGGTGGGGCACTTGCACTGGGGATTTGCTCTGTCGGACCCGTTGATACGCTGCAACCAATAAGGCGCCCCTCCACGGATTGACCCGGCGCTGGTTCACCGCTCTGCTGTAAAGTCAGCGTGATTGGATAGGGCTGCGCATTGGACCAGCCAACAAAAAACCAGCCGAACGCACCTGCCGGGGCATGAAAGGCATCAATGGCAAAGCGCCCGGACTCCAAGGCAGGTAGTTCCACCAAACCAGGCTTTTTTAGGGTCGCGACATGCGCCGCCCTGACTGCATCGCGCGCCTTGGCCATGTCTGCCGCTACACCCGCTGCACTCGACGATTGCAGCCAATTTCGTGAATTGAGCCCAACCAGCGGCGATTCCGGGTCAAGCGGTGTTTGCTTCAAGACCTCAATGGCCCCCAAAAAATCTCGAATTGCGACCCTCTGATCAGCATCCAGCGCACGTACGTATGCCAATTTTTCTGGTTGCGCCGCGCAGTTGGCTTCCAAATTTCGCAGGGTTGCCAACGCGGCAACTTTCGCTTTCGATGGTGATTGCGGTGTAGCGCGCCCGGTCCTTAAATCTAAGCCGCCCTGGTTGTCAGGCTCATCACGCGCCTCGACCAACGATGGCCATTCTCGATGAAGTGATACGGTGCATGCATCGACATCAGATTGCAGGGATAGTGCCGAAGCAGCTGCGAGAATTAGCGTAATCATCCTGCAAAAGTAGCTTCGGGCAACACAAAATTACAAGCCCAACCGACATTTATCGCAAATCGCAGGTTTGGCTGCATAAGGTAGCGGAACATGAACGGAACTCGTT
>NZ_KQ954291.1 GCF_001519055.1 Novosphingobium sp. Fuku2-ISO-50
AAATGAAACGCCCTCCATTGTCGATCTTGGCCATTCTGTTGGCGCTGGTCATTTCAACGCCTGCGCAAGCAGCACCAGTGGTCGCAGCAATAGCGAGTGCGCTATTTGTCAGTGAGGCTGCGATCGCCGTCGCCACCGTTGTGATGGACGTTGCACTGGCGGTCGGTATGAGCCTGCTGATCAACGCGCTATTCGGGCCGAAGACCAATCGCCAGGCGGCGGTTGCAACGCTGGCGATCGGTGAACAGCCGCGAACGGCTATTCTTGGCATTTGCGCTGTTCAGGGCACGCTAGAATGACCGCGCTCAATCTGATTGTCCGCCCGGCCGGGGCTTATTTGCTGGCCGATCGGGCCGGCTGTACAGCCGATGGCATTTTGCAGAGCATCGAGTCAAAGATCGTCGTTTCGTCCAGGCTCCGCCTCGCGATCGCGCACACCGGAGTTTCAACGCCCGATTTCATGGATTGCAAACGGGCCTGGTTGGTAAGGCAAGTCAACCAAACCGAGGCGCTTTCCGCGCTACCGTCCCTTTTGCGTGAACTGGTCGCGTTGAACGATGTGGCGCTTTGCGAACCCGGCGCGCGGCAAGCGATTGAGGGCATGCCCTATGTCGTCACGCTTGCTGTTGCCATGTGGTCAACCGTGTTCGATCGTGCCGGCGGGTGCGTGCTGACCAGTGGCCGCGGTCATCTGCCCGACCGTGTTCCGGAATTTCAACTGTGGCCGACGCGTCAATACATCCAACCAGAGGTACCGGCTGAATTGCATCCGGGCGCTGCCTGGCATCTGGAAAGGGATGGCGTGGCATTTGTCGAGGCGCAGCGGCGCTTGCCATCGCCATGGGGTGCCTCGCACATTGGCGGCGGTGTGGATCTCGCCGTGGTCGATGCGGCCGGCGCCTACATACAGGGCCTGCATACCTGGCCCGATCGGGTGGGCGAGACGATCGCGGTTTGAGGCGCTACTCGGCGTCGGCCGCGCCCAAAATCTCGTAAACGTCCTGGCGAACATGTATGCGGACTTTGTCGATGCCCAGAGCCCGCCATCGGCGCATTGAGCAAGCCTCTTCGACGCCGGTCACCAGCGAAGAAATGCGGCCGCGTAATGAGGCATCGAGTACGAGCCCGCGCAGCTCATTGGCCAAGCACTGCACTTCTGCGACAAAGCCTGCATCGGGCGCTCCGCCGAAATCCGGCTTGGTCATTTCGTCCAGGCGCTTTGCGATGGCGATCGTCCGGCCGTTGGTCATCGCTGCTCACCCCATTCGATAGGTTTGTGTCAGTTGTCGGATTTAGCGCAGGCGCCCAAGATGGAGTTCCGGCGCTTTGAGGCGCATTTCTGCCATCTTGAGGCGTGATTTCTTGGGTGCCTTGGGTGCCTTTGGTGGTCGCGGGGCGCGCAACGCGGCTTCACCAGCTTCGGTTATTGCAAAGTAGTAGTAACCCCCTTGGGCATGCATTTTCACTTCAATCCAACCGACGGCGAGGCAAGTGCAATAGGCTTTCGTCCAAGGTCGATTGGGTTCACGGGAGTTATTTGGATTGTCCTCGCTTGCCTTTTCGAGGATCTGGCGCTCATGATGCGAGGGGCTAAACATCCAGCACCTTGCACAAAACGAGCCTGATAGCATTAGGCTGCTTGGTCGATTGAATTTACCCAAATTACCAAACGCATTTCGCCATCACTATCAATGAAGGCTCTTTTCACAACAATAAATTCACTACTGGACCATTCAAGATGATCGCCAAGTATTGGTGGGGCATTGAATTTATGAGCAATAGTCTCGACGGAATTATCAAAAAATACATGGACTTTCATTGTT
This sequence comes from Novosphingobium sp. Fuku2-ISO-50, assembly GCF_001519055.1. Taxonomy (GTDB): domain Bacteria; phylum Pseudomonadota; class Alphaproteobacteria; order Sphingomonadales; family Sphingomonadaceae; genus Novosphingobium. The sequence continues at coordinate 1,824 of NZ_KQ954291.1, forward strand.
CTAATGCCTTTTGTAAAAGGTTGCGGATAGCTTCCGGGCGCGTCTGCGACTCGGCCTGACGCGCAATCCAAGCGTCCAGGCCGGCAAGCTGGTCGGGGTTGAGGCGCACCATAACAGGGGTGCCTACGCCAGTCTTAGGACGGCCTCCGGGGTTTTTGGTATCAGGGCTTGACCGGTTCATAGGATATTGATACCACAAAGGCGAGCGATGGCAAGGTTGCCGCCTAGCCATCGCTCTAACCGCAACCGTCTTTAGGAGAGACGATCATGGCTATCGCTGCCCTTACCGGCGCGCGTGATCACGCGCCAACCGGAATTTCCCCAACAATGTCCCGCCGTGAGCTGATTTTAGCCGCATCTGTCGCGACGGCAGCGGTCGCAATCGCTGTGCCGGTCATCGCCTCGGCCGAGATCGAGGATCCGGGCGAGGCGCAGCGGCAAGCATTTCTTGCGACGGTTGCCAGAGATCACCGCGCCGAGAATGATAAATTCTGGCGCCTGTATGATGGGGCCCAGCGCATCGAATCCGAGTTCAACGCGAGGCAACGACAAGAGGGTGAGGACGAAGACGCGGTTTCGGGCGCCTTTGCCGAGCGTTCGGTTGCTGCGATCAACGCCGCGCTTCTGTGCGGTGTTTTTTCGGCTGCGGCGGTGCATGCAAAGCTCAAACTCACCGATTTCGACCCTGGCGCATGGGAATTGCCGGGGATAGCTAAAAACGCGGCCCAGATGATCGCTTGGGACCTTGAGAGGATTGCCAAGCGGGAATGGGTTGAGAGAGGTTGATGGGATCGCGCCGAGCCTTTTCGCCGGCGCCTAATTGCGAGCGTCGCTCACTGCGCAGGTCGTCGCAACAACGCATCTTTCATATTTTGGGATACGATTTCTCTTGTCGAGCCGGTCGCCCGCCTATAAGCGTATTCGCAGATATGATTATAGGAAGTCGAATCATGCAGGTCAGTCAGGAAGAGTGGTCAGAGGATGTCCACTATATGCGGTTCAAGCCGTCGCAGGTGCAGAAAATTGTTGGTGTTTCCACTGACCAGCAACGCCTCTGGGCAAGCAAGGGCTATGATTTCCGAGGCGAGGTTCCTGACGATGGTGTTTTTCGGCTTTGGGCGTGGGACGGTTGCCAGCAGCTCGCGGTCTTTGCCGAGGCAATGACGATCACCAAGGATTTCAAGATCGCGTCCGCTTTGGCTGACGTGGTTCTTAAGGTTTCCGGCCTAGACTATCGTGAAGGCGTAAAACAGGGCGAGTTGGAAGGACCGCGCCCTGATGCACTGTTATATTGGGATGGTGCGGGTGCCTACTTCGGTATCTTTGCGTCAATCGAGCGCTGCCTTTCATGGGGCAATACTGACTTACGGCCGCAAAGTCTGGTTGTGCTGAATTTTTCGCACTTCCAGCGCGTACTGGCCGAACGCGCGAATTTCGGGAGTTGAAATGGCCCGCTGTCTGACCGCCGGTGAGATTGCATGCGGTCGAGATTGCGCCGGCCGTCCAATACAGCACAATCGCGCGTTTTGCCGCTGCGCAAAATGCGTCCACGAGCTTCGGCAATTTATCGAGGCTTTCAAGCCCGATTGGTACCGGTGCGTGATGCAGGGTTTGCGATGATGACGGTTCGGCGCGCCATGATCCCGGAGGCAGAGCTTAGGCGGTGGGCCCGGGTTTCGCGCAAAGAGGGCGTGGCGATCCGAGGGCGGCGCGATCCCGATGGCGGGCTTACCGTTGAAATCTCCCCGTCAGCCAGCGCGCCGAGCATCGGCGGCGATGACCTGGATGATCGCCTGGCGGCCTTTGGTGCCGGATGAAGCGCCAGCGCTATCCTTTTGCATCGGCGTTTGATGACCGGCACGGCAAGCGTCGCTGGCGCTTTCGGCGCAAGGGCTATCCGACGCACTATTTCAAGGCTCCCTACGGCACGAAGGAATTCGAGCGCGAATATGCCGCGTGCCTGGATGGCGAGCCAATCAAGCCTGGTGCAGCGCGCCTCAAGCATGGCAGCGTGTCGGACGTGATCGCGCGCTATTATGCGGACAATGCGTTCCTGGATCTGCGCGTATCAACGCAAACCGTTTATCGGGGCGTTTTGGAAAATTTCCGCAAGGTCTTTGGAGACGATCCGATCGCGCGCTTCGACGCCGAACGCATCGCGCGCCTGATGACCAGTATGCGGCACAAGCCGCACGCGGCCGCGCGCCTGCGCAAGCTGCTTGCACAGCTTTTCACCGTCGCCAGACGCGCTAAGCTGGTGCATTCGGGTTTCGATTCGGTCAAAGATACCAAGGCGCCAAAGACAGAGGGCGATGGTTATCACCGATGGACAGAGGATGAGCTGGCCGCTTTTGAAGCGAAGCATACTCTCGGAACGAAGCCGCGCCTTGCCTTCGCGCTGTTGCTCTATGGGGCGCAGCGTAGCGGCGACGTGCGTGTGATGACGCACGCGACCATTGCCGAGGGGCGCATACAACTGGCGCAAAGCAAGACCAGCTCGGCAGTTGACGTGCCTGTCGTGCCGCCGCTGCGCGACGCCCTGGACGCCGGCCCGTTGGGCAAGGTGACGTTGTTGGAAAACAAGTCGGGCGAGCCGTTTAGCGCGAAGGGCTTTGCCAACATGATCAAGAAGGCGGCGATCGCGGCCGGCTTGCCGCATTGCTCTGCACATGGCCTGCGTAAGTCGGCCGCGCGCCGATGCCGTGAGGCCGGGTGCAGTCACGAAGAGGGCATGGCGATCACCGGTCACAAGACCGAAAAAGAGTACCTGCGCTACGCTGGCGACTCTACCAAAAGTGCGCGTGCAGACGCAGCAATGGGCAAGGTTATGGCTAACCGATCCAAATCGTTAGCCAGCGCAGCGGCGCAAGCTGTTGAAAATGAGGAAGTTTTACCATGAAAATGGATGCCCCGCGAGGATTCGAACCTCGATAAACGGAATCAGAATCCGTTGTCTTACCTTTAGACGACGGGGCAATGGAGGCGCGCAATTAGGCGTGAGGCGAGCGGGTGTCAAGATGGGAGGAGCCGTGCGCCTTGCGGGCGAGGCGGACTGACGCTACATGTTGCTGCAAGTACCCGGTCGGTATCATCCGGCATCGGGAAAACATAAGCAGATTTGAACAGATATGGCCGACACAGACGCGTCGGCAGGCAACGCGGGAAAGCGGCCCGGCCGGAAAAGGCGGCGAAAGCATGCCTATGCCAGGGCAACCGCGAAACGGACCCCCGCTCGCCCTGCCGACCCCGGCGCGGAATTGCCGCGCGCCGACCAGATCCCGCCCATAAGCCCGGCCCCGGCATTGCCGGACGCTTCGCGCGCATCGCCTGAACAGGCGACGCCGCGCGCCGTGGCTTTGGCGGCGAACATGGCCCCGGCTCCGGCCACAACTGCGCCTGCGACGAACGGGCCTGCCGCAGCGATCGCGGCGATGGCGCGCGCGGCCTTGAGCAATCGGCCGGTGCCGTTTCATCGTCAGGCTTATGCCGCGATCGATCTTGGCACCAACAATTGCCGCCTGTTGATCGCGCGTCCGGCGGGCGATCATTTCGTGGTGGTCGATGCGTTCAGCCGCGTCGTCCGGCTGGGCGAAGGCCTTGCGCAATCGGGGCGGCTGTCCGATGCGGCGATGGATCGCGCGCTTGCCGCCTTGCATATCTGCGCCGACAAACTCAAGCGCCGCAATGTGCATCTGGCCCGCTCGGTCGCGACCGAGGCTTGCCGCCGCGCGACCAACGGCGCCGATTTCATCGAACGCGTGCGCCGCGAAACCGGCATCAGGCTCGACATCATCACCGCGCAGGAAGAAGCGCGCCTCGCCGTGCTGGGCTGTCACATCCTGCTCGAACATGGCGAAGGCCCGGCGATGATTTTCGACATCGGCGGCGGGTCGACCGAAATGGTGCTGGTCGACACGTCCGAGCCCGTGCCGCGCATTCTCGATTGGCAATCGGTGCCCTGGGGCGTCGTCTCGCTGACCGAAAGCATCGGCACGATCGCCGACAGCGCCGAGGCGCGCGCGGTGGCCTATGGCGAAATGCGCCGACTGGTGCGCGAGGGCTTTGCCGACTTTTCCGCGCGCGTGGCGGGCGAACATGCCGCGCAGACCGACCCCACCGCGATCCGGCTGCTCGGCACGAGCGGGACAGTCACGACATTGGCCAGCCTGCATCTCGGCCTGCCGCAATATGACCGCAGCGCGGTCGACGGGCTGATCGTGCCTGCCGCCTCGATGCGCGCGATCAGCCAGCGGCTGGCCGCCTGTTCGCCTGCCGAGCGCATGGCCGTGCCGTGCATCGGGCGCGAACGCGCCGATCTGGTGGTCGCCGGCTGCGCCATATTGGAAACCATTCTCGACATCTGGCCCGCCGAACGGCTGGGCATTGCCGACCGCGGCATCCGCGAAGGCATTCTGCGCAGCCTGATGGCGACCGCAAGCGATGCCGAAAAGGCGCGGCTGGCCGTGCGCCGCCGCGATGGCGGACGCCCCGCCGGAAAGGACACACCATGAGCCGATCCGGCAAAGACCCCGGGACTCGTCTGAAAACCGCCAAGGGGCGCACCGCGTCGTCGACCCGCTGGCTCACCCGTCAGATCAACGATCCCTATGTGCAAAAAGCCCGCGCCGACGGCTGGCGCAGCCGCGCCGCGTTCAAACTGATCGAACTCGACGAGAAATTCACGCTGCTCAAGGGCGCGCGGCGCGTGGTCGACCTCGGCATTGCGCCGGGCGGATGGAGCCAGGTCGTGCGGCAAAAGGCGCCTGCGGCCAAAGTGGTCGGCATCGACCTCTTGCCCACCGAACCGATCGAGGGCGTGACCATCTTCGAGATGGATTTCATGGCCGATGAAGCGCCCGCCGCGCTGACCCAGGCGCTCGACGGCGCACCCGATCTCGTCCTTTCGGACATGGCCGCCAACACTGTCGGGCACAAGCAGACCGACCATTTGCGCACCATGGGCCTGGTCGAAACGGCGGTCGATTTCGCCATTTCCCACCTCGCGCCGGGCGGCGCGCTGGTCGCCAAAGTCTTTGCCGGCGGCACCGACACCGTCCTGCTTGCGCTGCTCAAGCGCAATTTCACGACCGTGAAACACGCCAAGCCCCCCGCCAGCCGCAAGGATTCGTCCGAATGGTATGTCATTGCCCAAGGGTTCAAGGGGCGGGCCGAATGAGTGCAGCAAACCAACTCACGATTTCCACAGGCTGGATTTTGCACGAATCACTTCGACCGGCCTAAAGGCCGTGGCTTTCTTACCTGATCCAACGACCGGAGCTTACCCCGATGGCCGACGCCGCCGACGACCGCCTGCGCCTTTTGATTGAACGCATCGAACGCCTTGAAGAAGAAAAGAAGGGCATCGGAGACGACATCAAGGACGTCTACGCCGAAGCCAAAGCCACGGGCTATGACGCCAAGATCATTCGCCAGATCGTCCGCCTGCGCAAAATGAAGCCCGACGATCGCCGCGAAATGGAAGCGATTCTCGAAACGTACAAGAACGCGCTCGGCATCGACTGACCGCTGTTCGATGCAGTGTCGGCGGCACCTTTCCGAACAGGGAAGGCGCCGCCGTCGCGCATCACTCGTCGCTGCCATAGGAACTGGCGCGCATGTCGTCGGGCGCAAGATCGGAAAAGCGCGTGATACGCGGTTCGAAGCGCAGGCGGACTTTGCCGGTCGAACCGTGACGCTGTTTGGCCACGATCAGTTCGGCCAGACCAAAGACCCGCTCCATTTCCGCGGCCCACGCGGCATGGGCTTCGTGAATCTTGCTCTCATCGCCATCGACGCCCTGTTTCGGCTCGCGCGCGGCGACGTAATAATCTTCGCGATAGACGAACCAGACCATATCGGCGTCCTGTTCGATCGAGCCGGATTCGCGCAAATCCGACAGCATCGGACGCTTGTCTTCGCGTTGTTCGACCGCGCGCGACAGCTGTGACAGCGCGATCACCGGGACGGAAAGCTCTTTGGCCAAGGTCTTGAGCCCCCGGCTGATTTCCGAAATTTCGTTCACGCGGTTGTCGCTGCGGCCCGATCCCTGCAACAGCTGAAGATAGTCGACCACGATCAGCCCGATGTCGTGCCGCCGCTTCAACCGGCGCGCACGGGCGCGCAAGGCGCTGATCGACAAGGCCGGGGTGTCGTCGAGATAGAGCGGCAATTCGGCAAGCCGCTGGCTGGCAAACGACAGTTGCTGAAAATCCTCGCGGCTGATCCGCCCCATGCGCAGCGCTTCGGAACTGATCCCCGACTGTTCGGCAAGGATACGCGTGGCGAGCTGGTCCGCGCTCATTTCCAGGCTGAAAAAGGCGACCGCCGCACCGACCGAATCCTTGACCGTGATGCCGTCGGCCAGATCGCGGCGCAGACGATCGGCCGCGTTGAAGGCGATATTGGTGACAAGGCTGGTCTTGCCCATGCCCGGACGCCCGGCAAGGATGATCAAGTCCGATTCGTGCAGGCCGCCGATCTTTTCGTTGACCGAGGTCAGCCCGGTGGTCTTGCCCGAAATGTGGCCGCCCGACAGCAGCGCCTTTTCGATCATTTCAAGCGAGGTGCGCGTCGCCTGACCAAAGGTTTGCGCCTCGCTGCCGGTCTGCGCCCCTTCGGCGACGGCATAGAGCGCGGCTTCGGCGGCTTCGATCTGGCCGAGCGGCGAAACGCTTTCGCTCGTGTCCATCGCCTGTTCGACCAGCGTGCGACCGACCGTGATCAGTTCGCGCAACAGCGCCAGATCATAGATCTGTTGCGCCAGTTCGCGCGGGGCGAGCAGGCCCTGGCCATCGGCGGTCAGCCGCGCGAGGTACGCGGTGCCGCCCAGTTCCCTCAATCCCTCATCGGATTCGAAATAGGGTTTGAGCGTAACCGGGGTAACGATCGCCTTGCGGTCGATCAGCGCGCCGATCCGTTCGAACACACGGCCATGAACGGGGGCAAAGAAATGCTCCGCTTTCAACGGGCAGGTCATTTCCTCCAGGATACGGTTATCGATCAGCACCGCGCCGAGGAACGCGGCCTCGGCTTCGACGTTGGCGGGGAGCGAGCGGGTCTGGTCCGGCTCGCGCGACAGAATGGATGTGGTGACTGACATGCCGCCTCAATAGCGCCAGTCCCGGAACAGCGACAAGCGATGGCGGCAGATGTACCCTGTGGATAGCGGGGAGGGCTTGCCCCGGGCTTGGCGCCTATGCAAAGACTGTCCCGATCATGGCGGACCCGCGCATTGCCCATATCGAACTCGACGAAGCGACGATCATCTGGCGCAATGCCGATATCGAGCAGGAACGTCGGATTGCGATCTTCGACCTGATCGAGGAAAACAGCTTCAAGCCGTTGCGGGCGTTTGCCGCCGGGCATGAGGGGCCCTATCGCCTGCGCCTGGCGGTCGAAGACGGACGGCTGGTGCTGATGGTCTCGGACGAGGCGGCGCAGCATCTGGAAACGGTCATTCTCGGGCTGGGCCGGTTTCGCCGCCCGATTCGCGACTATTTCGCGATCTGCGAATCCTATTACCAGGCGATTCGCCGTGCCACGGCGCAGGAAATCGAGACGATCGACATGGCCCGGCGCGGTGTCCACAACGATGCCGCGACAATGTTGCTGGAAAAGCTGGAGGGCAAGATCGAGACCGACTTCATCACCGCCCGCCGCCTCTTTACGCTGATTTGCGTTCTCCATATCAAGGGCTAAGGACAAGTCTGGCGAGACTCGCGGGGACCGCGGGTCATCCCCCCACTACATTCAGGGAATTGGAATTTTGGCAAAGGCAGGGCTGAAGCGCTGGCTGCTGGTGCCCGGACTTGTCCTCGTGCTGGGCATTGCGGCGCTCGCAGCGTGGTGGTGGACGATCCACTGGGCGCCCGATCGCGCGCGCTATCCGGTACAGGGATTGTGGCTCGATGCCGGCAACGGCGCGGTCGAATGGCGCACGATCAAGGCCACCGGTCCCGGCGGGCATGGCGCCGATTTCGTCTATCTGACCGCCAGCACCGGGGCCGACAAGCGCGATGACGCCTTTGCGGCAGGGTTTGACGCCGCGCGCGCCGCCGGGCTGCAAGTCGGCGCGGTCCACGTCTATGACTTGTGTGCCCCCGCCGATGTCCAGGCGAGCAATTTCGTCACCACCGTGGCGCGCGACAAACGCATGTTGCCCGCCGCGATCGCGATCGGTCTCGATCCCAAACGCTGCCCCGAACCGCCCGGCGAGGCCTCGATCGACAGCGAACTGACCACTTTCCTCAACGAAGTCGAACGTCATCTCGGCCGCCCGGTCGTCCTGATGCCTTCGCCGGCGGCAGAGCGGCGCTATCACCTGGCGGCGCGAATCGACCGCAATGTCTGGGTGACCGGCGATTTCCGTGCGCCCGATACGGTCAACCGGCCCTGGGTGCTGTGGACGGCGACGCATCGCCTGCACATCCCCGGTGTGGCCGGGCCGGTGCGCTGGGTGGTGGTCCAGCCATGAACGACACATTCGACCGGCCCGCACTGATCGCCGCTGCGCGGGCGGCGATGGCCGGGGCCCATGCGCCCTATTCGGGATTTCATGTCGGCGCCGCGCTGGCGTTTGCCGACGGTACGGTGATCACCGGCAGCAATTTCGAAAACGCCAGCTACGGCCTGTCGCTCTGCGCCGAAACCGTGGCGGCGGCGCGCGCCAGCCACGAAGGCCATCGCGCCGGGCTGATCGCAGTGGCGATCGCGGGCGGGACCAGGGGTGTGCCCGGCGCGCCGGTTGCGCCTTGTGGCCGATGTCGGCAGGTGCTTTATGAACTCGCCGCCCTGGGGGGGACCGATCCGCTGGTGATTGCCACCGGCGCCGACGAAACCTTCGCCATGCGGCTGAGCGCGCTCTTGCCTCTTGCCTTTGGTCCGGCCAATCTGGCCGGGTAATTTTGCAAACCTGAAAGACACCTCTTGGCCATTCTCTCCGACCGCTGGATCCGCCGCAGGGCGCTCGAAGACGGCATGATCGAACCCTTTGTCGAAAGTCAGCGCCGCGACGGCTGCATCAGCTATGGCCTGTCGTCGTATGGCTATGACGCGCGCGTCGCCGACGATTTCAAGATCTTCACCAATGTCGATTCGGCGGTGGTGGACCCCAAGAATTTCGACGCCAATTCGTTTGTCGACCGCAAGACCGAGGTCTGCGTGATCCCGCCCAACAGCTTTGCCCTGGCGCGCACGGTCGAATATTTCCGCGTGCCGCGCGATGTGCTGGTGATCTGTCTGGGCAAATCGACATATGCCCGCTGCGGAATCATCGTCAATGTCACCCCGCTCGAACCGGGCTGGGAAGGCCATGTCACGCTGGAATTTTCCAACACTACGCCGCTGCCTGCCAAGATCTATGCCAACGAAGGCGCGTGCCAGTTCCTGTTTCTCCAGGGCAACGAGCCGTGCGAGACGAGCTATGCCGACCGTGCCGGGAAATACATGGGCCAAAGAGGCGTCACGCTGCCCCGAATTTGAAGCGCGTCCTGTTTGCCTGCCCTATTTGATTGCCGAACTCGTCCGATCGCTTTAATCACGCGCTTAAATCGCATGAGCGGAGTGAGCGGATGGCACGGACTTACGACATCGTCGTCTATGGCGCGACCGGGTATACCGGGCGGCTGGTGGCGCAATATCTGGCAACCACGTATGCCGGATCGGGGCTGAAATGGGCGATGGCCGGGCGCAGTGCGGCCAAGTTGGCCGAAGTGCGCGATCTGATCGGCGCGCCGGCGGATACCCCGCTGGTCGTCGCGGACAGCGAAGATCGCGCATCGCTCTCTGCGCTGGCCCAATCGACCAGCGCCCTTGTCACCACCGTCGGGCCCTATCAGCTTTACGGCACCGAGGTGCTCGGCGCCTGTGTCGCGGCGGGGACGCACTATGCCGATCTGTGCGGCGAGCCGGTGTGGATGCGCCAGATGATCGACCGCTACGACGCCGAGGCCAAAGCGAGCGGCGCGCGCATCGCGTTTTCGTCGGGCTATGATTCGATCCCCTTCGACCTTGGCGTGCTGATGCTCCAGACCGAGGCGAAGGCGCGGTTCGGCAGCGCCGCGCCGCGCGTCAAATGCCGGGTTCGCGGCATGCAGGGCGGGGTTTCGGGCGGCACGGCGGCCAGCCTCAAGGCCTCGCTCGCCGCGATCGCCAAAGAGCCCGCGCTGGGCCGGATCATGGCCAGCCCGTTTGGCCTGACGCCGGGCTTTACCGGCCCCGATCAGCCTGCCGCCGACCGGCCCATGTTCGACGAGGCGACAGGCCAGTGGGCCGCGCCATTCGTGATGGCAATCATCAACACCAAGAACGTGCATCGCACCAACCAGTTGCTCGGCCATCCTTACGGCGCCGACTTCGTCTATGACGAAATGGTGCTGACCGGCCCCGGCGATCAGGGCAAGGCGGTGGCCAACTATCTGGCCAAGACCCCGATGATCGGCACGCCCAACGATCCTTTGCCCGGCGAAGGGCCGACGCCGGAACAGCGGGCCAACGGTTTCTACGACTTGCTGTTCATCGGCGAATGGCCCGACGGGCGCGTGCTGCGCTATGGGGTCAAGGGCCGCTATGATCCGGGCTATGGCTCGACCAGCCGCATGATCGCCGAAACCGGCATCGGCCTGACCGAAAGCGACGCACCGGGCGGGATCGGCACGCCGGGGTCGATTCTCGGCGCCGCGCTGGTCAAGCGCCTGCAGGACCACGCCGAAATCACGTTTGCGGTGGAAGATTAATCTTTGCAACGCGCTGTGATCGCCGGGAATATAATGCATCGTGGCAAACAAGTGTTTGTCAGAATGCCCGATTCAAGGCAGAACTTATAGTTATACGCAGGAATGGGCGTCGCGTTCTGACTAAAGGAATCTGCATGATGAATATTCGCAAGTTGGTGGAGTTGGGACCTCTCGCCCTGTTTAGTCTCGCTTTGGCGGGCTGTGGTGACGGCAGCGGCGGCGGAATTGCCAGTACGCCGACGCCGCCGAGCTATCAGACGTTGCAGCAAATCGTCAGCCAGGGCGGAAATCGCAGCTTCTCAACCTCCGGCGTCCAGCTCGGTGCGACAACTGCAACCTCCAATCCCTATGGCTCCGGCGTTACCGTTGCCTATACCGCATCGTCGGACAGTTACACGCTGACCGCGCCCGATGGCACCGCCGCCACATTCTCACCGAACAATCTGTATCAAGCCGCAACCACACCGAACACGGTGCAATATATCAAGTCTTCGGGTTCCGGCTCCGGCGAGGTCGACGACAATTTGGTAATAGGAACGGCGACAGTCAAAGGTGTCGCGCTGAGCTACACGATGGTCGGCGAGTGGGTTCACGCCACCCCCAACGGCATCGCAATCTGGCTGGCAACGGGCGGCGTACCGACGCTTGCCAGTGATGTGCCCAAGACCGGCACCGCAAATTATACCGTGGAGGTCAATGGTTCTGCCCAGGCAGGCGGCACTTCCTATTCCATCCAGCCAACCAACAGTTCAGGGACATTCTCCGCCAATTTCGGTGCAGGCACCGTTGCGACGTCGCTCACTCTGGTGGGAACGCCATCGGTCGCCGGCTTTGGCACGGTGACCCAATTTGGCACCTTCAACGGCACCGGCACGATCACGGCTGGCGGCCCCGGCTTCACCGGTACATTTTCCACCGGCAGCGGCTCAAGCCTTTTCACGGGTAATTTCAACGGTCCACAGGCCGCTGAAGTTGGCTACTCGTGGGCGATCAATACCGGTAGTTTGGCGGCGGCGGGCATTACTGTCGGCAAGAAGAACTAATTCTTCCTGAGCGCCGCGATGCAGGCCTCACGGTCGACATCGCGGCCATCGCCGCGCCGCGCGTCGACAAACGTCGCGGTGGCATGTTCGCCGTGCTCGCCGGGATAGAGATAGGCGTCGAGAATGCACGCGGCTCCCGACCATTGCAGCTTGCGCGCATCGCCGTCGCGGATGTCGAGCCGGGGCGGGCCGAATTGACGGACCAGCGCATCGACATCGGCACCGATCACCCCGCCATACGCGCCGCTCCGCGCATGGTGCGGCAGGCGCGGTTCGGGCTGGCTGATCGCGGCGGCCGGCTGCGCGCTTTCGCCGCCGCACGCGGCGAGCATCAGGATCAAGGGTATCGGCAAGAGCGCGCGCATGGTGGATTCGCCATCGCGCGCGCCCCTCGCTGTGTCAATCAGGGCCGCGAAGCATCCGTCGCGGTCGCGCTGCGGCTTGCCGCAGGGGCGGCAAACGACTAGGCGCCCAAAAACCATCGAAATCGACCAATTCTGCCGGAGTTCTGCCGCGTGACCCAGCCTTCTGCCATCAGCCGCCCCCGTTTCGATGTTGTCGCGATCGGCAATGCGATTGTCGATGTCATGGCCGCGGCGAGCGATGACGACATTGTCGCGCTCGGTCTGGCCAAAGGCGGGATGACGCTGGTCGACGAACCGCGCGCGCACGAATTGTATCAGGCGATGGGCCCCGCACGCGAAATTTCGGGCGGGTCGGCGGCCAACACGCTGGCGGGCCTTGCCGCGCTGGGGGCGTCATGCGGCTTTATCGGTCAGGTTGCCGGGGATCAGCTGGGCGAAGTCTTTGCCCATGATATCCGCGCCGGAGGCATTGCCTTTGACACCCCGGTCCGCGCCGGAGAGCCTTCGACCGCGCGCTGCCTGATCTTTGTCACCCCCGACGGGCAGCGGACGATGAACACCTTTCTCGGCGCGTCGCAGTTCCTGCCCGCCGATGCGCTCGACGATGCCGTGATCGCCGATGCGGCGGTGCTCTATCTCGAAGGCTATCTGTGGGATCCCGAAGAGCCGCGCCGCGCCATGCGCCGGGCGATCGCCACCGCACGCGCGGCGGGGCGCAAAGTCGCTTTCACGCTGTCCGATGCCTTTGTCATTGCGCGCCACGGCGATGATTTCCGCGCCTTGATCGAAGCGGGCGCAATCGACATCCTGTTTGCCAACGAACACGAACTGGCCGCGCTGACCGGGAAAGACGATTTTCACGAAGGGATCGCCGCACTCGGTCCGAAAATCGCCACGCTGGTCGTCACGCGCAGCGAAAAGGGCGCCCATGCGGTCAGCGGCGGCGAACACGCCATGGTTGCCGCTGCGCCGGTCGGGCATGTGGTCGACACGACCGGCGCGGGCGATCTGTTCGCAGCCGGGTTTCTGTTCGGGCATGTGCGCGGGCTGGCGCTCGAAACGTGCCTCGGGCTGGGCGCGATCTGTGCCGCAGAAGTGATTTCGCACTATGGCGCGCGGCCCGAAGCCGATCTGACCGCGCTGGTGGCACCGCTGTTGAGCTGATCGCCGCATGAATAGGCCCCATGAATAGGATTGCGCGGGGCGATTGAGGTCTGCGCCGTCATGCCGCGTGATGCTATCGCGCGGCATGACCGTTTTTGATCCGCTCGATCATCCGCACCGCCGACGCAATCTGCTGACCGGGCGCTGGGTGCTGGTTTCTCCGCACCGCGCCAAGCGGCCGTGGCAGGGCGAAACCGGCGATCCGGCCCCGCGCGGCGGGCCCTCGTATGACCCCGGCTGCTATTTGTGTCCGGGCAATCGGCGCACGGGCGGCGAAACCAATCCCGCCTATCCGGCGACATTCGTCTTTCCCAACGATTTTCCCGCGCTGATGCCCGATACACCCGCGCCTGCGACAGGCGATGACCTGTTTGCGATTGCGCCTGCGCGCGGGACGTCGCGCGTGATCTGCTATTCGCCCGACCATGCAAAGACGCTGCCCGATCTCGACGAAGCGGCGGTGCGCGCTCTGGTCGACACCTGGGCGGCGCAATCGGCGGAGCTGGGCGCGCTTTATCCCAGTGTTCAGGTGTTCGAAAACAAGGGCGCGATGATGGGCTGTTCGAGCCCGCATCCCCATGGCCAGATCTGGGCGAGCGATTTCGTGCCGAGCGAACTGGCCGACGAGGAGCGCGAACAGGCGGCATGGCATGCCCTGCATGGCAGCGCGTTGCTCGATGCGGTGGCAACGCGCGAACGGGCCGAAGGGACGCGCGTGGTCGCGGCCAATGATGACTGGCTCGCCGTGGTGCCGTTCTGGGCGGCCTGGCCGTTCGAAGTGCTGCTGATCGCGCGCGATCGGGTCGGGCGGCTGCAAGAGCTGAACGACGATGCACGCGATGCGCTGGCGCGGATGCTGCGCGTGGTGACCGGGCGCTATGATGCCTTGTTCGATTGTTCGATGCCTTATTCGATGGGCTGGCATCAGGCGCCCGGCACCGGCGACGCGCCGCACTGGCGGCTGCATGCGCATTTCTATCCGCCGCTGCTCCGTTCGGCCTCGGTGCGCAAATTCATGGTCGGCTTTGAAATGCTGGCCGAGCCGCAGCGCGACCTGACTCCGGAAACCGCAGCCTTGCGCCTGCGCGAGGCAATGCCGGTCAATGGAGCCGAGGCATGAGCTTGTCCGCTCGTCTGCGCACGGGGTTTGCCGAAGCCTATGGCGCCGCGCCGCTGATCGAGGCGCGCGCGCCGGGGCGAGTCAATCTGATCGGCGAGCACACCGATTACAACGACGGTTTTGCCATGCCGGTGGCAATCGGGCCGGAAACCCGCGTGGCGTTCCTGCCGGAAGCGGGCGCCGACTTGCGCGTTGCGGCGCTCGATTTCGGGGAAAGCGACTGTTTCGATCCCGCCACGGTCTCCCCGCATACCGAAGGCGGCTGGCGCAATTATGTGCGCGGCGTTGTCGATGAACTGCGCCGCGCCGGGGTCGCCGTGCCCGGCGGCGCGCTGGCGATTGCCGGCTCGATTGCGCGCGGCACCGGGCTGTCTTCGTCCGCCAGCCTCGAAGTCGCGCTGACTCACGCCTTGCTTGCCGCAGCCGGGCAGAGCTGGCGCGCGCTTGACATCGCCTTGCTGGCCCAGCGCGCCGAATGCGGCTTTCCCGGCGTGCGCTGCGGCAATCTCGATCAGATTGCCAGCGCGGCGACCACCGCCGGCCATGCCTTGCTGATCGATTGCCGCTCGCTCGCCTTGCGCCAGATTCCGCTGCCCGACGACATCGCGATCATGATCGTGCAATCGGGCGTGCGGCGCGGGCTGGTCGATGGCGAATACAACACACGGCGCGCCGAATGCGAACGCGCCGCCGCGTTCATGGGGGTTGCCGCCCTGCGCGATGCCGACGAGGCCATGCTGGCGGCGGCGCAAGGCGGTCTCGATGAGCGTGCCTGGCGCCGCGCGCGCCATGTCATCGGCGACAACCGCCGCACGCGCGAAGCCGCCGAGGCGCTCGCGGCGGACGATCTGATCGCAACCGGTCGGCTGATGCGCGAATCGCATCTGTCGCAGGCCGCCGATTTTGCCATCACCGTACCGCATACCGACTCGCTGGCAGGCTTGCTCAACACCGCGATCGGCGACGAAGGCGGCGCGCGGCAGACCGGCGGCGGGTTTGGCGGCGCGGTGGTCGCAATCATGCGCCGCGCGCGTGTCGAAACCGCGCGCAACGCCGTGCTTGCGAACTATCGCACTCCCGATGGCGCCTTGCCCGACGTCCGCGTCGAGACACCCGCAGCCGGCGCCGCAGTCATCGCACGATAAAGCGCACCCGGTCGAGCGCGTGGCCGCCCGTTTCGACCAGAGTCAGGACATGGGCGCCGGGGACCAGCGGCATTTGCAGACCCACACCGGCAGGGCCGAGGTCGCGCCCGTCGAGGCTGAGCCGAAGTCCGGCGGATTCGCCGCTCAGCCCGATGCCGATCGCCTGATACGCAGGCGGAATGTCGGGATCCCAGGCGTAGACCGCGCCCGAGACCGGGTTGGTGATGCGCGGGCGGTGCGCAAATGCCGGTTCGGCGCGGATGACCCCTTGCGCAGTTCCGGCCAGAAACCATTCGGACCGCGCGCCTTCGCTGCCCGTCTGAAAATGCACCGTCGACGCGGTGATCCCGGCAGGGCGCGGCGGTTGACGGCCGGGGCGGTCCTGATGCAGCGCCAGCATGACATCGCGCCAGACCGGCGCCGCGCCGCTGGTGCCCGAAACCGCGCGCATCGGATCGCCCTCCAGATTGCCGACCCACACCGCGACGGTAAACCGGTCGGAATAGCCGATGCACCAGTTGTCGCGCATGGCTTTCGATGTGCCGGTCTTGGCCGCTGCCCAAAACGGCAGGCGCAGCGCCGAATCGACTCCGAACGTACCCGCCCGCGCCCCCGCATCGGACAGGATGTCGCCCACGATCCACGCCGCACGCGGATCGATCACGCGTCGGCTCTCGCCTGCCGGATCATCCGCGCGCAGCCTGAGCGGCGACCAGCGGCCAAGGTTCGCCAAAGTGCGATAGGCATTGGCCTGATCGAGCAGAGTCACTTCCGCCGAGCCCAGCGCCAGCGAATAGCCGTAATAGCCGCCATCGCTGTCGAGCCCGCCAAAGCCAAGGTCGAAAAGCCGATCGCGGAAATCCTGCACCCCGTCGAGCAACAGCGCGCGCACCGCCGGGACATTGAGCGAATTGGCCAGCGCGCGCCGCACCGAGACCGGCCCCATGAACGCCTTGTCGTAGTTTTGCGGGACATAGAGCCCCGAAGCGGTATCCAATTGCACCGGCGAATCGTCGAGGATCGAGGCAGCGGTCAGCCATTTACGCTCGATCAGCTGCGC
The DNA here is from genome assembly GCF_001519055.1 of Novosphingobium sp. Fuku2-ISO-50. Classification (GTDB taxonomy): domain Bacteria; phylum Pseudomonadota; class Alphaproteobacteria; order Sphingomonadales; family Sphingomonadaceae; genus Novosphingobium. Next base: position 18,454 of record NZ_KQ954291.1, read on the forward strand.
ATAGAGATGCGGCTTGAGCGTCGATCCCGCCTGGCGGGGGGCTGCTGCGCCGTCGACTTGGGCCGCGGTCGAGCCCAGTCCGACGCCCCCGACATAAGCCAGCACCCGCCCGTCGGCATTGTCGACCACCACCACCGCGCCATCGCGCGCGCGGCGGGGGCCAAGGCCCTGCAATTGATGGCGCAGCGCGGTCGCGGCCATGTCCTGTACCCGCGCATCGAGCGTGGTGATCACCCGCATTCCCGGCCTGATCAGCAGATGCGCGGCCAGATGCGGCGCCATCCCCGGATCCATCCCGCGCAACCCGGAATCAACGCCGGCATTTTGCGCCAGAGGCAACAGCCCCGGACATTCGCCTGACGGAACCAGACGGCAAGCGCGGCGGGCCAGATCGACCGGCGGCGCGGCAGGATCGCGCAACAGCGCAACCATGATCGCCGCCTCGCGCCGGTCGAGCGCTGCGGGCGGCTTGGCAAACAGCGCGGCCGCGCCTGCCGCCACGCCCTGGGTCTCGCCGCGAAACGGCGCGAGATTGAGATAGGCCTCAAGGATCTGCGGCTTGGTCCAGCGGCTTTCGATGGCCCAGGCCGCGCGCATCTGGCGCAGTTTGTCCCACCCCGAGCGATGTCCGGGCCGACCGATCTCCGGCCAGAGAAATCCGGCCAACTGCATGGTCAAAGTCGAAGCGCCGCGCGGGCGACGGCCTGCAATCCGGTCGCGCGCAACCCCCGCCATGGCCAGCCAGTCGACCCCGCCGTGAAAGGCAAAGCGCCGGTCTTCGGTCGCGACCAATGCCCGCGTCAGCGCCGGGGCAACATCTTCGCGCCGCGTCCAGCCCAGCCGCCGCACGCTGAAATCAACCCGCGCTTCGTCGAGCAGGCGACCGTTGCGATCGTAAAGCCAGGCCTCGCTCGGCGGCCATGCCCCGCGAAATGCCACGAAGTCGGGCACCGACGGCGGCATCGTGCGCCATTCAAGCCAGCCAAGCGCCAGCAGGCCCAGCGCCAACAGGCCGAATGCGGCGCGCCGCCGTGTTACCGGCTCCATACCGTGACCGGGGCAATCGGCAGCGCCGCGTGGATCGCCGGGGCATACATCGCCTCGACGCGCGCGGGCGGCAGCGTGAATTGCCCGGCGCTGTTCAGCCGCACGGTATATTCGACCACGCTATGCCCTTGCGGCAGCCAGTCGAAATAGGCCCGCCAGGCATCGCGCCCGCCTTCGACCCACGCCGGCCAGACGCCTTCGCCGTGATTGCCCTGCTGCAGGATCTGCGACTGTCCGCCGAGGCTGGACATGACCACCGCGCCCGGCGGCAAGGGATCGCTCAGCGCGACCCAGGTACGCCCGGCATCGGCATCGATTTCCAGATGGACGCGCACAACGTCGCCCTGGGTCAGCCGCCCCGGCTGACGCGCCGAGATCACGCTGACGCTGCGGGTCAGGCGATAACCGGCAAACAACGGGCTTTTCAGCGGCACGGCGGCGCGAATGCTGACCGTGGCCCAGGGCCCCTGCCCACCGCTTTGCGACAGAGTCAGCGGCCCCGTGGCCAGCGGCAGGCGCAAGGGCGCGGCATCGCCACGGCGCGGCCATGCGACGTCGAAGGCATGCCCGGCCAGCGCGACATGCGTCGTCCCCCCGATCGCGGCGGCGGGATAGGCGGCGGCAAAGCGGCGCGTGACCAGCGTGCCCCAGGCATTGGCCGGAGTCGTGTCCCAGGCGCCATGCATCTGCCGCGCGGCGATGCCCGCCATCATCCGGGGCACCTCCGCCGCCCAGTCTGGCCGACCGATGACCGCATCGAGCGCATGGATCGCCATGTCATCGGCGCTGACCATCATCCACCATGGCGCGCGCGCGCGATCGACCAGATCGAGCCGCGTGCCGCCATAGACCAGCCGCCTGCGCAATTCGCCCGCCGCCGCCGCGCGCAAGGGGCCGACATTGGCAACGCCACGAACCCGGTCGAGCGTCACCATCCAGTCGGCCAGCGCGCCGGTGGGCATGTCGGCAGGCACCATGTCGATCCGCGCGACAAGCTCGGGATCGGCCGCATCGGCCCGCGCCAGCGCGGCAAGCGCGGCAATGCGCAAGGGCCGCTCGTCGATTGGGTAAGGCCGGTCGCGATGGATCTGCCCGGCCACCACGCGGCGCAGCGCCGCGATCATTTTCGCGCGCGCATCATTGGGCAGCGCCAGCCCCGCCGTGCTCGTCGTGGCCACGATATAGGCGGTCAGTTCGGGCGAACCGGCTTGCCCCGCGTCGGGCCAATAGCGCGCCAGCCCGTCGCCATCGAGATAGGTCGGCAGCGCGGCGGCCAGCGCCGTCCAGCCCGCCGCATCGGAATTGGCGACGATCCGCGACAGCCGTTGTTCGAGGCAATTGTAGGGATAGACGGTCATATACCGGCGCACGCCATCGAGCGGCGCGGCCAGCGTATCGGCAAGATCGACCATGACCGCCCCGCCGGGCATGGCGCCCTGGGGAACGGCGATGGTCGGCGGCGGATCGCCGACGCGCATCAGGCTGGCCATGACGACTTCTTCGGGCACGGCGGGGATAACGTCCTGCCGCGCGATCACGCTGTCGCGCGCCTTGCCGTCGCCGCTTTGCGCCTTGAGCGTCCAGATCAGTGTACCGGTCGCGGCGGGCGCATTGAGGCCCCAGCGCATCCGCCCTGCCGCGCCCGCCGGAATGGTCAGAGTCAGCGGCCCGGCATGCGCCACCGCCGGGCTGATCGTCGGCTGCGCGGTCACCGTCATCGCGTGATCCGATCCGTTGCGCAGGGTAAACACCGCGTCATAGCGATCGCCGGTGCGTACGATATCGGGCAGTCCGGGATAGATCGAAAGATCTTGCGCCGTGCGCACGCTGGTCTGCCCGGTGCCGAACATCTGCGCGCCGTCGGTCGCCACCACGACAAGGCGAAACCGCGACAGCGCGTCGGACAGCGGCACATCGACATGCGCTTCACCGCGCGCATCGAGCGCGACATGCCCGCGCCACAGCAGGACCGGCTGAAAATTTTCGCGATTGACGCCCGAGGCATCGCCGCCCCCGCCGCCCGCCGCAACCGCCTTGCGCCCGTAATGCCGCTTGCCCACGACCTGCATCTGCGCGGTCGAGGTCACCACTTCGAGATTGCGCTCGCCCATCATCGCCGAGAGCACATCCCAACTGGGATTGGGCATCAATTGCAACAGCGCCTCGTCCACCGCCACCAGCGTGACATCGGCCCCCGGCGCGGGGCTGCCGTCGGGGCGTTTGACCCCGATCGCAACATGCATCGTGTCGCGCACGCGATAGCGCGCCCGATCGGCGCCGACCGTGACCGCCAGCCGATGCGCATCCCAGCCGACACGGACTTGCGCCATGCCGAGGCGATAGCTCGGCCTGGCAAGATCGACCGTGGCCGTGGGCGCCGCAGCGTCCTGCCCGAAAAACGGCAAATGCCAGCGCCGCGCAAAGTCGGCCAGCCACAAGCTCCATCCGCCGACACGCCCGCGCACCGCCAAGACCGAGACAAAGACATTGGGCGCATAATCGCCCGGCATCGCCACGGTCACCACCGGGTCGGTGCCCGACAATGTGGTGACAAAGCTCGACAACACGCCTTCGCGCTCGACCGTGACCAGCGCGGTCGCCTCTCGAAACGGCATGCGCACCTGAAACCGGGCCATGTCACCCGCCTTGTATTCGGTCTGTTCGGGGATCACGTCCATGCGGTCGCCGTTGTCGCCGCCAAACCACCAGGCGTCTTTTCCGGCCAGCCAGACGGTGCGCACCGCGCGCGTTTCGTGGCCTTGCGCGTCGGTCACCCGCGCCACCGCGATCACTTCGCCCGAAATGCCCGGCGCAAGGCGGCAATCGGCGCGCCCGGTGCCATCGCTGCTCGCGCTGCAGCCGCCGGACAGACGCGTGATCTTTTCCTGATTGTCATAGGCATAGAACCCGCCGATCAGCCGCCGCCGCGCGGTGATCGTTTCGCGCGTATAGAGATCGATGTGGACTTGGGCCCCCGCGACCGGCTTGTCGGCAAGATCGAGCACGACCGTCTGCAGCCGCAAGTCATCGTCGCGCATCATCCAGCCGTCGGTCCTGATCCCGACCTGCAAAGCCGCCGGATAGAGCCGCAGATAGCGCGACGCGGTCATCGTCTGGCCATTGGCGTCGGGGTAATCCATCTCGACCGTCAGGCTGAGCGGACGGGTCACCGCGCGATTGACCGCAATATCGGCGCGCGCGGTGCCGTCCGCGCCCAATGTCGCGGGCAGAGTCTGGGCATAGGGCAGCGTTGCATTGTCCCCGCCTTCATCCGCGCCGCCTTCGCCCCCGCCCAGCGGGCGCGTCCCTTCAGCCACGGCGTCGCCGCCGAAAGTATAGGCGTCCCAGCCTTTGGGCGTGGGGAACCAGGTGCTGAACTGGCTGCGCACGGTTACCGGCAATTGCCCGGCGCCCCCGCCCGACAAATATCCGACAAACAGCGACAGCGGCACTGTCGAAGGCTGCACCATGGCTTCGCTCGGGCCGGAAATGGTCGCGCGCATCGTCGGCAGGCGATATTCATCGACGCGGATCGTCTGCCCGGTGTCGATCGTCCTGCCCCCGGTTTCAAAGCTTAGCGCATAATCGCCCAGCGGCGCGCCTTGCGGCACGGTCCATTCGCCATCGCCGCCCGAGCTGCCGTTGATCGTCACGGCTTGGGTAAAGCGCGTGTCCGATCCCTCGTGCGAAAAGACCAGCGTGCCCGTAAAGCCTTGTCCAAAGGCAAACCCGGCACCGATCGGGTGGCGCACGATATGGCGGAAATGGACCGTCTCGCCCACGCGCACCAGCGCGCGATCAAACACGGTATGAATGATGTCGCGCTCGTCCGCCCGGCCATAGGGCATCTCGAAATCATAAGGCGAAATGCCCTTGTCCCAGCTCGACAGGACAAAGCTCATATCGCCATCGGCCCGCGCCGACACGATCAGCGGATGATTGCTGTCCCCGTCCCCTCTGTCCCCGTCCCCGCCGTCCCCGCCGCTTTTGCACCCATCGTTCATCGTCGGCGCGGGCAGGCCGCCGTGAACCGCCATGCGCCCGCTGGCATCGGTCAATCCGGACGCAAGCTGGCGCCCGTCGCACGAATCGCCGATGCGGATCGCGGCATGGCCGACCGGCAGCCCGGTGGACAGGCGCGTGACCCAGACCAGCGAGCTTTCGCGGCCCCATTTGAAATGAACCGCCATGTCGGTGACCAGCGCGGCGCTCGCGACGTAGCGCGGCACACGCCGACCGAGCAAAGACGCACCCAGCGCGGGGCTCGCCATTTCGACGACGTGGAATCCCTTGCCCCCCAAAGGAATGCCGATCACTTCGAAATCGCGGCCTTTGCCCGGCAGCCCGATCCTGACCGGGGTGCCGGCGGGCAGGATCGGCTTTTCCCCGGTGTGGTTGATCGTCACCGATTTGCCGCCCGGTTTGTCAATCGTCTCATAGTCGTCTTCATTGGCCGCGGCGACTTTGCGCAGCCATTCGGCGATCGTGCGGTCATCGTCGGCAATGCGGCTGCTCGTGCCCGCAATCGCGGTGACATGCGCGCCGAGCGTGGGCTCGACCGCACGCACCGTGACCGGCAAGGCATCGCCCTCGTTGGCCTCGATAATGCCGAACGGCGCGGCGAATTTGATCAGCGGCGGGGCGGGATCGAAATGGACGGCCAGCGGAAAGCGCGCGGCATTGGCCAGCATGCGCCCCGACAAGTCGTGAATCCCGCCCGGCAGCACGACATGCGCGTCGCTGTCGGCGGGGAATGGCCCTGCAAAATCGAGCGTGGTCACTTCGGCGGCATTGCGCTGATCATCATCCAGCGTCGGGCTGCGCTCGCTGCCGTCGGCCAGTTTAAGCCGCACAGCCAGCGCCGTGGCGCGGTCGACGCCCGAGGCAAAGACCAGGTGCGCCGCCGTGATCGGGCTGCACCCCGCCTTGCCGTTGATCCGGCTGCATTCGAATCGCGCATCGAAAGCGGCGCGCACCGTGAAATCGAACCGCTGATCACGCCCCGCCGGAACGCCGTGGGGATCGCTGATCTGATGCGGCCAGACGAGCGCCATGTCATGGTTGGGCGGCAGCGGGCGGCGGCATTTGAGCGCAAGCACGCTGTCGAGCGCCTGCCCCCCGGCTGACGGCGGAATCCCCGCGCTGTCGAGGAAATTGCGGCGGTGCCAGTCGTGGTGGCCAAGACCGTCGAGCACTCTGGCCGCCGTGCCCTGCGGCAGGACATCGACCGCCGCCGCCTCGCCCACCCCGTCGATCGCGCACGAGGCATGGGCCGCGACCGAGGCCACGTCCGCCCGGCCATTCGTCGCGACGAGAAACACCTGATCCTCGTCGATCGCGCTGCCGTCTTCGCCCGGCGCAAGGACTGCGCGAACCGAAGGCCCGGCGGTATCGAGCGAAAACTGTCTGAGGCCCAGGATGCGTGCGCCTGCCAAAGTCGCCAGCGTCTCGCGCAAAGTGACCGTGCAGCGGGTCGCAGGCGGCAGCGCGGGCGCAAATTCCAGCACCCAGGTCTGCGCATCGACCCAGTGGCCACCGCCCCCGGATGCGATAGCGGGGCACGTGCTGGTGGCGGGCGCGATGGCGCGCAGATCGCCCAGCGCGACCATCGCTTCGGAAAAGCGCAGGGTAAAGCGGTCGATCGTCCCGCTCATCGCCCCGTTGCTGCCGGGCGTTGCCATGACCACTTGCGGCGGCAAATCGCCCCGCGCCGCCAGCGGCAGCACGATCAGCAGCGCCAGGCACAGCCTCCAGACCCAGCGCACCCGATTTGCCATACCCCGCCCCCGACGATTCGCCGCAGGCAAAGTCTCGTCAAACGGGCCCTTTGTCCATCGCGATCCGGATCATTCGCTTTCGCGCGCGATTTCGCGCCAGCCGATGTCGCGGCGGCAGAACCCGTCGGCGAAATCGATCGCATCGACCGCGTCATAGGCCAGATCGCGCGCCGCGCGCACGGTGGCACCGCGCGCCGAGACATTGAGCACGCGCCCGCCGCTCGCGCGCAGGACGCCCTGATCGTCGCGGATGGTTCCGGCGTGAAACACTTTGGCCCCATGCGCTTCGGCAAGCGCGATGTCGGCGATCATCCCGCCCTTGACCGGGGTGCCGGGATAGCCGCCGGCCGCCATGACCACGGTCAGCGCGGGATCGGGCGAAAAGTCGGGCGGCGCGATCGCGGCCAGCCGGTTGTCCGCAACCGCCGAAAGCAGCTCGACCAGATCGCTTTGCAGCCGCAGCATCAGCACCTGGCATTCGGGATCGCCAAAGCGGCAATTGTATTCGATCAGCCTGGGCCCATCCTCGGTCAGCATCAGCCCGGCATAGAGCACGCCCGAATACGGCGTTCCGGCATCGGCCATCGCCTTGACCGTGGGCGCGATGATCCGGGTCAGCGTCTCACGCTCAAGCTCCGGGGTCAGCACGCGCGCCGGGCTGTAGGCGCCCATGCCGCCGGTATTGGGGCCGGTATCGCCGTCGCCGACTCGCTTGTGATCCTGCGCCGATCCGAACGCGACGATCGTCGCCCCGTCGGTCAGCGCAAAGAAGCTGGCCTCTTCGCCGGTCATGAATTCCTCGATCACCACTTCGGCGCCCGCGCTGCCGAAATGGCCGCCGAACATGTCGATGATCGCTTCGCGCGCTTCGTCGGCGGTTTCGGCAATGACGACGCCCTTGCCTGCGGCAAGCCCATCGGCCTTGATCACCACCGGCAGGCCAAAGCTGTCGAGCGCGGCCAGCGCCTCGGCCTGGGAAGTGGCGCGCACATAGCCCGCGGTGGGAATCCCTGCGCGCAGGCACAGATCCTTGGTAAAGCCTTTCGACCCTTCGAGCTGCGCGGCGGCCTGCGAGGGACCAAACACGCTGACGCCTGCGCCGCGCAGACTGTCGGCGAGGCCATCGACCAGCGGCGCCTCGGGCCCGATCACCACGAGATCGACGCCATGGTCGTTGCAAAAGGCTGTCACTGCGCCATGATCGGTCATATCGAGCGCGTGGCATCGGGCATGATCGGCTATGCCCGGATTGCCCGGCGCGGCATGAAGCTTGCCCAGCAGCGGGCTTTGGGCCAGTTTCCAGGCCAGCGCATGTTCGCGACCGCCTCCCCCGAGCAACAGGATATTCATGAGTACTCCCTTCGCCAGCGACGATAGTGACGGCTCAGCGCTGTTAGCGAGGGAAGCGGCGGGCGACAACGCCCCGGCGATGTCGATTTCCGAACTGTCGCAATTGCTGAAGCGCACGGTCGAGGATCGATTCGGTTTCGTGCGCGTGCGCGGCGAGCTGTCGGGGGTGAAACGCGCGGCCTCGGGGCACCTCTATTGCAGCCTCAAGGATGAAAACGCGCGGCTCGACGGGGTGATGTGGCGCGGCAGCGTTCAACGGCTGGGGTTTGCCCCCGCCGACGGGATCGAAGTCATCGCCACGGGCAAGCTGACGACGTATCCCGGTCGCTCGAATTATCAGATCGTCATCGAGCGGATGGAAATCGCGGGCGAAGGCGCGCTGCTCGCCTTGCTCGAAAAGACCAAGGCGCGGCTGGCCGCCGAAGGGCTGTTCGATGCCGGGCGCAAACGGGCGATTCCCTATCTGCCGCGCGTGATCGGGGTGGTGACATCGCCGACCGGCGCGGTGATCCGCGACATCCTGCATCGTCTGCGCGACCGCTTTCCCAGCCATGTCGTGGTCTGGCCGGTGCTCGTCCAGGGACAGGGCGCCGCGCCGCAGATCGCAGCGGCAGTGCGCGGATTTTCGGACATCGCTCCGGGTGGCGCGGTGCCGCGGCCCGATCTGGTGATCGTCGCGCGCGGCGGCGGCTCGATCGAGGACTTGTGGGCCTTCAACGAGGAAGAGGTGGTGCGCGCGATTGCCGCATCGACGATTCCGGTGATCAGCGCGGTGGGTCACGAAACCGATACCACGCTGGCGGACTTTGCCGCCGACCGCCGCGCGCCGACGCCCACGGCGGCGGCCGAAATGGCCGTGCCGGTGCGCGCCGAGCTGGCGGGCACGCTGGCCGATCTCGAGGCGCGGCGGCAGCGCGCGATCGGGCGCCATCTGACACAAGCGCGCGAACGCCTCGATCAGCGCGCGCGCCGTTTGCCCCAACCGCAGGCGTTGTTGGCTGCGCAAGTGCAGCGGCTCGACGATTGGGGTGACCGCTTGCGCCGCTCGCTCGGGCACCGCACCGAACTGGCCGCCGCGCAATTGGCGCGCTACGCCGGGGCCTTGCGACCGGCCTTGCTCGAAGCGCGGCTGCGGCGCGAGCGCGAACGGCTGTCCGCCCTGCGACTGCGGCCCGAAGCCGTGTTGCAGCGGATCGAGAGCGCGCGCGGGCGGGTTGACGCGCTCGACCGTCTGCGTCGCTCGCTCGATCCCGAGGCGCCCTTGCAGCGCGGCTATGTGCTCGTCACCGATGCGGCGGGCCGGGTGATCAAGACGCGCGCCGCCGCCGCCGGAGAAAGCGAGCTTACGCTGAAATTTGCCGACGGGTCGCTGACGGTCGTTCCGGCCGGGGGCGAGCCTGTGGCGCATAGACCGGCAAAGCCCCGCGCCGCGCCGGTCGACAAAGCATCGCAACAACCGAAATTGCTTTGAACCTCCAAGCGACTTACAGGACCGACATGCTGACTCCTCCTGGCGGCCGTCTGGCCCGGCTTCACTATCTTCCCGGCACCTTTCGCCAGCTTTCGGCGGGCGATCATGTCCTGTGCGCGGTGACGGGCGTCCAGATCCCGCTCGACATGCTGCGCTATTGGAGCGCGGAGCGGCAGGAAGCCTATGCCAGTTGCGAAATCGCGACCAAGCGGCTGCTCGGGCAAGTGTGACGATCGCGGTCACGCGCCGCACCCTGCTGGTCTGCGCCGCAACGCTGGCGGCGGGGCCAGCGTTTGCCGCCGACGACCGGTTTTCGCCAGACGGGCCGTTTTCACTCTATGGGCAGGCGACTCAGGGCGGGTGGTTGCGCGGGCGCGTGCCTGTGGGAACGACCAGCCTGGCGCTTGACGGCATGGCGATCCGCTTTGCCGACGACGGGGCGTTCCTGATCGCGTTTGACCGCGATGCCGCGCCGACGGCGACGCTGATGGCGCAAGGCGGCGATGTCCGACAGACCCTGTCGATTGCCCCGCGCGCCTGGCGGATCGAACATGTCGATACCCCGATGCATCCGCCGGGCATGCCCGACGCCGAATTCGCGCGCCGCCGATCGGGCGAGCTGGCGCAGATCAGCGCCGCGCGCACCCGCGACACCAGAGCACAAGGGTGGGGCGCGCAAGGGTGGCGCCAGTCGATGATTCACCCGGCGGCGGGGCCATTCTCGGGCCGATTTGGCGCGCAGCGCGTGTTTCGCGGGGTTCCGGCGGCCTATCATTCCGGGCTGGACATCGCCGCCCCGGCCGGTGCGGTGATTCGTTCACCCGCCGATGGCGTGGTCGTGCTGGCCGTTACCGGCGATCCGTTCACGCTCGAAGGGCATCTGGTCATCATCGATCACGGCATGGGGCTCAACAGCGCGATGCTCCATGCCCGCGCGCTGACCGTGACCGAAGGGCAGGCGGTGCGCCAGGGACAAACGATCGGCGAGGTCGGCATGACCGGGCGAGCAACGGGTCCACACTTGCACTGGAGCCTGGCCTGGCACGGCCACAGGCTCGATCCGCTGCTGTTTCTGGCGTGATCGGAGCGAGCGAACACATGGGGCGCATTTGAAATCGTCTGTCTCAAATGCATCTTTGCTTGGCGTTTTTTGCCGAAATATTGCCGCAATGTGTAATAAAATTATATTTTCCGGCAAGCAATCTGCGATCATCTCGGGCCCCGCCGGTCGTGAATTCGACGTACAGGTTGCGTGTCGCCGCGGCTTGCCGGCGCTTTTTCACCCACGCATTCAATCCGCCTTTGGTTGACATAAATCAACCATTTCAAAGAGCATTGCGCCGTCTCCCTACGCCTCGCGAGTGTGGCATTATGGTTACATCGGGAACAAAACCTCTGAGATGTCACTTTCGTGACCTTTACGAGACGGGGGATAACCTGCCAGTCCCCATCCATCCGGGGGATTTCGCAGGATGACATGAGTTGGCTGACCTTGCTGTGGTCGCGTCGACGTTTGCGTTGCCCCCTGGTCCTGCAAAGGAGCAGCCGCCCGTCGGTTGCCATTCTTGAGAGGGGCTAGAACCATTATGAATACCTTGTCCAAGCTGAACGCCGGCGTGGCCAGCGCAGCCCTGGGCCTTGCCATGCTGGCAGGCCCGGCATTTGCCCAGACTGCACCTGAGGCGCCCGCAGCCGACGCACCGGCGGCCCAACCGCCCCAGGAAATCGTCGTCACCGGAACCCGCATCACGCGCGTCGATCTCCAGGCATCCAGCCCGGTCGACGTGATCACCGACGAAAAGATCAAGGCGGTCAACACCGTCACGGTCGAACAGATCCTGTCGGTCAACCCTCAGTTTGCGCCCGGCACCAACGGCGCGAGCAACAACCCCGGCGACGGCGCGGCGACGATCGACTTGCGCGGCCTTGGCGCCAAGCGCACGCTGGTGCTGATGGATGGCAAGCGTCTGCCGTTCTACGATTCGACCGGCGCGGTCGACGTCAACCAGATCCCGACCGTCCTGCTCAAGAACATTCAAGTTCTGACCGGCGGCGCATCGGCCGTTTACGGATCGGACGCGATTTCGGGCGTTGTGAACTTCGTTCTCGATGACAAGTTCACCGGCTTCAAAGTCGATGGCGGCGCGCAAGTTACCGGCCAGGGCGACGGCGCGACCTATGACGTCAGCGGCGCAGCAGGCTTCAAGATCGGCGATCGCGGCCACTTCACCATCGCGGCCAACTGGTCCAAGCGCGACGGCGTCAAGTTTGGCCAGCGCAGCTTCAGCAACAGCGTGCTGTGCTCGGGCGACAACGTATCGTTCTGCGGCTCGTCGAACACCACGCCAACGGCATTCGACATCCCCGGCGCCGGCCGCCAGCAGGTGACTGCCTCGGGCGGATTGACCAGCAATGTTCAGGGTTACAACTACAACCCGGTCAACTATGCGCAGGTTCCGCTCGAACGCTATGGCGCAACCGCGCTGTGGAACTACGACATCACCGACGCGATCGAACTGTATGGTCGCGCGATGTACCAGCACACCAAAGTCGTCACCACCCTGGCGCCGACCGCGACGGCGGGTTTCTCCTTCAATATCGACCCGTCGAACCCGCTGCTCAGCGCTGCAGAACGTGAAGCGTTTTTCGACACCACGGCCAATCCCAATCTGGTGATCAATTCCGACGGCACCTCGACTGTCGGCATCCGTCGCCGCATCGTCGAAACCGGCGGTCGCGTCGAAGAACACACCAGCAAGACCTGGCAGGTGATGAGCGGTCTGCGCGGCGATCTGGGCTGGGGCTTCAAGTGGGATGCTTCGGTGCAATATGCCGAAGTTCACAAGTACAACCTGCTTGAAAACGACTTGTCGTACAGCGCGCTTACCGACGCTCTCGACGTGATCGCCGGGCCGAACGGTCAGGCCGAATGCCGCAGCGCCGCGGCGCGGACGGCGGGCTGTCAGCCGCTGAACCTGTTCGGCACCGCGCCGCTTTCTGCCGCTTCGTTGGCCTATGTGCTGCGCAACGCGACCGAGGCGGACAAGACCAGCCAGCTGGTTGCCGAAGGCAACATCTCGGGCGACGTCGGCTTTCTGCAAAGCCCTCTGGCAGCCAAGCCGGCGGCGATCTCTGTCGGCGTCGACTATCGTCGTGAAACCGCCGATACCGAAGTCAACGATGCCTATGCCTCTGGCGATCTGATCTATTACGGTCAGGGCTACAACATTCCGAACAAGAGCTATAACGTCAAGGAAGCATACCTTGAATTCCATATGCCCTTGGTTCAGGATAAGCCGCTTATCCAGGCGCTCAATTTCGAAGCCGGCTATCGCTATTCGCACTATTCGACTGCAGGCGGTGTTTCGGCTTACAAGTTCGGCGGCGACTGGAGCCCGGTCCTGGGGCTGAAGTTCCGCGGCAACTATCAGCGCGCGGTTCGCGCGCCGAACCTCTACGAACTCTACCTGCCGCGCAGCGCCGGCACCGGCAATCTCGGGACCGACCCCTGCGCCGGGACGAGCGTTTCGGCGACAGTTGCAGCAATCTGCGTCGCGCAGGGTGCTCCGCAATCGGCCATCGGCCATATCCCCGAACCGATCTCCGGCCAGATCAACGCGTTCTACGGCGGCAACGCGAACCTCAAGGCTGAAAACGCGAACACCATCACCTTTGGTACGGTGATCGAACCCACGCAGATTCGCGGCCTTGCGCTCACGGTCGATTACTATGACATCAAGATCGCCAACGCGATCGTCTATGAGCCGACCTCGGTCACGATGAACCAGTGCTTCTCCGTAGAGCAGGATCCGAACGGCTCCGTCTGCAAGAGCATCGTTCGCAACCCGCTTGACGGCTCGCTCAGCGGCGACACCACGATCGGCGTCCCCGCGCTTTACAACAACGTTGCGGTGATGCGCACCCGCGGCTTCGACTTTGGTTTCAACTTCCGTCGCGGACGTCACGACGACTTCCACTACGCACTTGATTTCCAGGGCACGTATCAGATCACGAACTATCAGATCGTGAACTCCACGACGATCCAGTGCGCGGGCAAGTTCGGCGCGGACTGCGATACGCCGTCGCCGAAGTGGAAGCACGTGGCCAGCGTTACCTTCGGTTGGAAGCCGGTCGAGTTCACCACCCGCTGGCGCATGATCGGTGCGACGTCGGAAGACAGCTCGACCAACATTCTGACCGCGCGGATCCCGGCGGTTCACTATTTCGACGAAACGGTGAACTTCAACGTCGAAGGTGGCTTTGGCATCACGGTCGGCATGTTGAACGTGTTCGACAAGACGCCGCCGATCATCGGCGACACCAGCGGCGCGACTTCGGCGGCGGGCAGCACGTTCCCGACGACGTATGACGTGCTTGGGCGGACGATGTTCATTCGCGCTTCGAAGAAGTTCTAAGCTTCGTCGAGACGCTTTGAATTTCTGCCAAATCAGGCGGGCCCGGTCGGCAACGACCGGGCCCGCTTTTTTTGGGGTCATCCGGATCAGCGACCCGCCGCCATGCTCCCTTTCGTCGGCGCGACAGGTGGCGTATAGCCGCAGCCATGTCATCCCTACGTCCCTGGCGCGATATCGCGCGTCGCAAGAGCCGCCAGATCATGGTTGGCGCGGTCCCCGTTGGCGGGGATGCCCCGATCACGGTCCAGACCATGACCAATACGCCGACCGCCGATGCGGTCGCGACGATCGATCAGATCCGCCGCTGCGAGGATGCCGGGGCCGATCTGATTCGGGTGTCCTGCCCCGATGAGGCGAGCACCGCCGCGTTTCGCCAGATCGTGCGCGCGGCGCGCGTGCCGCTGATCGCGGACATCCATTTTCACTACAAGCGCGCGCTGGAAGCGGCGGATGCGGGGGCGGCGTGCCTGCGCATCAATCCCGGCAATATCGGCAACAGCGACCGTGTCGCCGAAGTGGTGCGCGCGGCCAAGGCCAACGGCTGCGCCATCCGCATCGGGGTCAACGCGGGCAGCCTGGAAAAGGACTTGCTCGAAAAATACGGCGAACCCTGCCCCGAGGCTCTGGTCGAATCCGCGCTCGATCATATCAAGCTGTTGCAGGACCATGATTTTCACGAATACAAAGTCGCGGTAAAGGCCTCCGACGTGTTCCTTGCCGTGGCGGCCTATATGGGCCTTGCCGAAGCGGTCGATTGCCCGCTGCATCTGGGCATTACCGAGGCCGGCGGGCTGATCGGCGGCACGGTCAAATCCTCGATCGGCATCGGCAACATGCTCTGGGCCGGAATCGGCGATACCTTGCGCGTGTCGCTGTCGGCAGAGCCCGAAGAGGAAGTGCGAGTCGGCTTTGAAATCCTCAAGAGCCTGGGCCTGCGCACACGCGGCGTGCGCGTGGTGTCGTGTCCCTCGTGCGCGCGGCAGGGGTTCGACGTGATCCGCACGGTCGAGGCGCTGGAAAAGCGGTTGCAGCATATCAAGACGCCGATTTCGCTGTCGGTGCTGGGCTGCGTCGTCAACGGGCCGGGCGAAGCGCGCGAAACCGACATCGGCATTACCGGCGGCGGCAACGGCAAGCACATGGTCTATCTTTCGGGCGTGACCGACCATCATGTCCAGTCGGCCGACATGCTTGATCACATCGTCGCGCTGGTCGAGGCGAAAGTGGCCGAAATCGAGGCCGCACAGCCCGAACCGGTCGCCTGAGCGCACGCGCTTCGCGGAATGCATCGCTATCTGCTCTTTGCTGTCAGCCTGCTCGTGCTGGTGGTGGTGTTTGCGCCGTCGCTCGATCATCTCGGCGTTCCCGGATCGACATCGGCCCCGGAATCGTCATCGGCAGACGGCAGCCTGCCTGAGCCCCCAACGCCCGGTAATGGCGGGAGCGGGGGCGGCGGGGGCATGACGATCGCCCGCGACGGCAGCGGGCAATTCCATCTCGTCGCCGACGTCAATGGTCACCCCGTCAGCTTTCTTGTCGATACCGGCGCCGACAGTGTCGCGCTGAGCGAGGCCGATGCCCAATCCGTCGGGCTGTCGATCGATCCTTCCGCCTATATCCGGGTGGCCAACACGGCCTCGGGGCCGGGCTATGGCGCGCACGTGCGGCTCGACCGGATCGAGATCGGCGGGCAGGATCTGTCCGGCGTCGATGCCGTGGTCCTGCGCGGGCTGCGCACCAGCCTGCTTGGCCAATCGGTGCTGCGGCGGATGGGATCGGTCAACATCAACGGCGACAGCATGGTCCTCGGGCATTAGGGCGTAAACGCATGACGATTTCCATCCGCCCCGCCGCCCCGGCCGATTTACCGCTGATTGCCGCCTTGATTCGCGAGCTTGCCGTCTATGAAAAGCTCGAAGCGGAAGTGCGCTTTGACGAAGCTATACTGGCGCGCCATCTGTTCGGCCCGCGCCCTCATGCCGAAGTGGTGGTCGGCGAAGTCGATGGCCATGCCCAGGGCTTTGCGTTGTTCTTTCACAATTTCTCGACATTCGAAGGGCGTCCGGGGATCTATCTCGAAGATCTCTATGTCCGGCCCGAGGCGCGCGGCGCCGGATTGGGCAAGGCGCTGCTCGCGCACTTGGCCGCTTTGGCGATCGCGCGCGATTGCGCGCGGCTCGAATGGTCGGTGCTCGACTGGAATGCCCCGGCGATCGGATTCTACAAGGCGCTCGGCGCGCGGCCGATGGACGAATGGACGGTGATGCGCGTCGATGGGGACGCGCTTGGTGCGCTGGGGGGGCAGGCCTGAGCCCGTCCGTCGGCACTCTGACGCGCCGCGCGGCGCTGGTCGGGGCATTGGCCACGGGGCTGGCAGGCCCGCGCCTGTTTGCGCAGGCTTATTCGATCAGCGAACAACACCGCCGCGTGCTGGCCGTGGCGCGCGATCGGCTGGACCGGGCGCGCCCCTTGCTGTGGCGCACCGATGTCGTCGGGATTGCCGATTTCGCGCTGCCTTCGGCATTGCCCCGGCTGCATTTCGCCGATCTTGAGGCGGGCACGGTCCATTCGTTTCTGGTCGCCCATGGCAAAGGGTCGGACCCCGAGCATGACGGTTTTCTCAAACGGTTTTCCAACGATGTCGGCAGCGAGGCAACCTCGCGCGGGGCATACATCACCTATGAATGGTATGACGGCAAATACGGCCCCTCGATCCGCCTCGGCGGGCTCGATCCAGACAACAGCAACGCTGCGGCCCGCGCCGTCGTGATGCACCCGGCCTGGTACGCCGATCCGGCGATGCTGGAAAAATGGGGCCGACTGGGGCGCAGCGACGGCTGTTTTGCCATGGCACCGGGCGATTTTGCGCAAGCGCTGTGGCACCTTGCCGCCGGGCGCCTGCTTTTCGCCGACCGATTGGGGCTGGGCTGATCGCCCCAATCGGAGAGGGCCGGATTACAGCGGCCGGATTACAGAGGCCGGATTACAGAGGGTTATCCAGCTTGATGATCGCTTCGTTGCTCTTGCGCTGGGTCGTGTGCAACTGGCGCGGCTGGGCAAAGCTGGCGATCACCGCCGGATCGCGGCCATAGAGATCGGGAAAGCTGCGCATCAGCCCGTTCACGTCGCGCGCGACGGTGAAATAGGTGACATAGACCGGAAACGGCTTGATCATCGGGACTTTGGTATACTTGCCCGACAGATTGTATTCGATCGCGGTCTCGGGCGGCAGGTCGGCGCCGAGAATGGCCATCGTCATCGCCAGTTCGGTCGCGTGTTCGGCCCGGATGCAGCCATGGCTCAGCGCGCGCGCGGGTAGCGCAAACAGCGCATGGTTGGGCGTATCGTGGATATAGATCGCATGTTCGTTGGGCATGTCGAGCTTGACCCGGCCCAGGGAATTGTTCGCGCCGGGCTGCTGCACCACGGTGATCGTGCCATCGCCACCTTCCGTCGCGACATAGCCTTCGCGCTTGGCCTTGGCGGGGCTCGCGATCAGTTTCTTGCCCAGCCCTTCGCCGACGACGATCGACTGCGGCACGGTCCAGGTCGGATTGAACACCACATTCTTGACTTGCTCGGCGAGCTGCGGCGTCGCGGTCTTGCCCGGACGACCGACGATCGCGCGATAGCTGTGAATGATCTTGTTGTTCACCGTCAGCCGCAGCATCTGTTCGGGCACATTGATCATCAGGTATTGCAGCCCGAGATCGCGGCCCAGCCAGCGCCAGCGATCCATGTTGGCGCGGATCATCGCGATCTGCCTGGGATCCTTGGCCTTGGCCAGCATATCCTTGAGCAAGGCAAAATCAGGGTGTGTCGGCTCCAGCGAAGCGAGCACCCCGGGAATGTCGTGCAGCTCGGTCGCTTCGGCCAGCAGTTGCGAATTGGGATGCAGATCCTGATCGGGATCGACGGCAAACCACTGTTCGCGCGCGGGCATCGGCGTGCGTCCGTCGCGCAAGTCTTCGGCCAGCCAGATGAACAGGCGGCTGGCGAGCGTGTCGAGATCCCCGCTTTCGCCTTTGGCGATTTCGGCAGCCAGCGCGGCGGGCTGATAGTCGCGCGCAAACAGGCCCTCGGCGCCGATCCCCTTGATCGCGACAAGCAGCGCGCGCGCATCGGCCTGGGACCAATGCGCCACGGGCAGCGCTTCGGGCGCTTCGACTTCAAACGTGGTGCCGACCGGAGCGGCAGGCGCGGTAGCGGCGGGGGCAGCAGCGGGGAGCGGCGGCGTTGCCGGGCGCGACGCCTTGGGCGTGGCGGGCTTCGCCGTCTTTGCAGCAACCGCCTTCGTCGCCCTGGCGGCGGGAAGTGCCTGCGAGGTCAGGTCGGTCGGGCCCGTTTGCGCCGGATTGGCAGCCAGCGGCGCGGTCAACGCGAACAGACTGCCGCCAAGCAACAGGGTAAAGGAAGACAGGACAGAAGGGATGGTCCTGTGGCGTGCTTGCATGGTCGTTCCCTGCCGATGGGCAAAAGTTTGCGCGAGAGAGTTTACCGGGCAAAAGCCACGCGCACGCCATCGGGCGCAACCGCGCATGCCTTCGCCCCGCTGGTTCCCTGCCCCAGCCGGGTGCGCCAATCAAGCACGTTGGGGTAAAAGAAGTGATGGGCCCGCTTTTGCCAGCGCCCGGCGTTGCCGCTATGGCCCCGTCCATGCGATCCCGTGCCACCCTGATCCCGATTTGCGTGACGCTGGCAGGGCTTGCCAGTTTCAGCGTGATGGACGGCGTGATGAAAGCCGCCTCGATCGCGGTGGGCGCCTATGCCGCGCTGTTCTGGCGCAATGTCTTCGGGCTTGTGCTGATGACTCCGGTCTGGGTGACGGTGCGGCGGCGCATGGGCGGAGGATGGCTCCCGCGCGGGGACGTGCTGCGGCTGCATCTGCTCCGCTCGGCGCTGTCGGGGGTGATGGCCGGGCTGTTTTTCTGGGGCACGATCCATACCCCGCTCGCCGAAGCCATGGCGCTGTCGTTCATCGCGCCGCTGATTGCGCTGTTCCTCGCCGCGGCATTTTTGGGCGAGCGGATCGAACGGCGCGCCTTTGCCGGATCGGTCCTCGCGCTGGCCGGTGTCGGGGTGATCGCGGCGGGCAAGTTTGGCGGCCATTACGCCCCCGCCGCCATGCACGGCATGATCGCGATCCTCGTTTCAGCCGTGCTCTATGCGGCAAATCTGGTCGTGCAGCGCCGCCAGGCGCAGCTCGCCGGGCCCGACGAGATCGCCTTTTTCCAGAATTTGTTCATCAGCCTGCTGTTTGCGCCGGGGGCCTGGTGGCTGGCGGCCTTGCCGCATCCGGGGCAGGCGCTGTTGCTGGGGGCGGGCGCGGTGCTGGCGGTCGTGTCGCTGATGCTGATCGGTTGGGCCTATGCACGGGCAGAGGCGCAAGTGCTGGTGCCGCTCGAATATACCGCGTTCATCTGGGCGGCGCTGGTCGGCTGGTTGCTGTTCGGTGAAGCGGTGACGCTGCGCACGCTGGGCGGCGTCGCGCTGATCGTCGCCGGCTGCCTCATGGCGATTTCCACGCGCACGGTGCCGGTGGACAACGGCCAGCCCAATCCGGCATGATCGGCCCTGTATTATCGGCCCGGTATTATCGGCCCGGTATTATCGGTAGACGATGATGATGACCTTTGACGACGACGACGCGATCGAGCGCACCGCGCGCGCGATGATCGACTGTTCCCTGCCCAAGGCGCAATGGACCCATGCCGCGCATTTTGCGGTCGCGCTGTGGATTTTGCGGCATCGGCCCGACCGGGTGCGCCTATCGCTTTGATCTGCCATTTCAAGTGTGATCAGGTGCCGAGCAGGCGCTGAAGCTGTGCGACACCCGCCCCGGCAAACAAGGCAACGACGAGCGCCATCAAAAACAGCGCCAGCGTGCGATCGATCAGCGCAGCCGACTCACCTGGCGCGGTGCGACAGGCGGCAGTAGAAAGTTGCTGTGTGCGCACGACGATCTTTGCAGGCGCTTTGGGCATGGCGGGCGTCTCTGATCCGTTGTCCGGTGGAGGAGCCACCGATCGTCCCGACAATAGGCCCGTCATGTTGCGCAGGATGCTAAAGAGAACGATCGGGTCACACCTTAGCAATTTCCCCCAGATTCTTCCAATTAATGCAAATGCGTCGCAATAGTTGCCCCACCCGAAGCCCAATCGAGACAATCGCGCCGAAAGCGGCAATTTTAGCGCTTCGGCGGCCTTGACGCAGCCCCGTCAAACGCGCATCGCGCGAACCGCTTCGCAAGGCATGTCCTGTCTCGCGCTCCGGCTCGCCCCCCTTTTTTGGGCGATCCGGTTCCCCGGGCGACGCGACAGGGATGCTGGCAACTACATAGGGAATCCGCATCGCCATGACCCACGTCGGACAGGATACGCTCGGCACCCGCAGCTCGCTCAAAGTCGGCGGCAAGGACTACGCGTACTATTCGCTCAACAAGGCGGCCGCCAAGTTCGGCGACATTTCCCGCCTGCCCTTCTCGATGAAGGTGTTGCTGGAAAACCTTCTGCGCTTTGAAGACAACGGTTTCACCGTTTCGACCGATGACATCAAGGCGCTGATCGATTGGCAGAAGAGCCCGGTCGAATCGCAGAACGAAATTCAGTACCGCCCCGCGCGCGTGCTGTTGCAGGATTTCACCGGCGTGCCTTGCGTGGTCGACCTTGCCGCGATGCGCGACGCGATCGCCAAGCTCGGCGGCGACACCAGCAAGATCAACCCGCTCGTCCCTGTCAACCTGGTGATCGATCACTCGGTCATGGTCGACGAATTCGGCACCCCGCAGGCTTTCGAACAGAACGTCGAGATCGAATATCATCGCAATCTCGAACGCTATGACTTCCTCAAGTGGGGATCGAAGAGCCTCAACAATTTTTACGCCGTGCCCCCGGGCACCGGCATCTGCCACCAGGTGAACCTTGAAAACATCGCGCAGGCGGTGTGGACCAGCAAGGATCAGGACGGCAACCTCGTCGCCTATCCCGACACCTGCGTCGGCACCGACAGCCACACCACGATGGTCAACGGCCTTGGCGTGCTCGGCTGGGGCGTCGGCGGGATCGAAGCCGAAGCGGCCATGCTGGGTCAGCCGGTCTCGATGCTCGTTCCCGAAGTCGTCGGCTTCAAGTTCGTGGGCGAGCTGAAGGAAGGCGTGACCGCGACCGACCTCGTGCTGACCGCGACCAACCTCTTGCGCAAGCATGGCGTGGTTGGCCGCTTCGTCGAATACTACGGCCCGGGCCTTGCCGGCCTGACGCTCGCCGACCGCGCGACGCTGGCCAACATGGCGCCCGAATATGGCGCGACCTGCGGCTTCTTCGGCATCGACGACAAGACGCTCGACTATCTGCGCCTGACCGGTCGCGAAGAAGACCAGATCGCGCTCGTCGAGGCCTATGCCAAGGAACAGGGCTTCTGGATCGACCCATCGGTCGAACCGATCTTCTCCTCGACGCTCGAACTCGACCTGTCGACCGTGGTGCCCTCGCTTGCCGGCCCGAAGCGCCCGCAGGACAAGGTTACGCTGCCCAACGTCGACGACGTGTTCAACAAGGATCTCGTCGAGCTTTACAAAAAGACGCAGAGCCGCGTTCCGGTCGAAGGCAAGAGCCATGACATCGGCGACGGCGACGTGGTCATCGCCGCGATCACCAGTTGCACCAACACGTCGAACCCCGGCGTGCTGATCGCTGCCGGTCTCGTCGCGAAAAAGGCCGACGCCTTCGGCCTGAAGCCCAAGCCCTGGGTCAAGACCTCGCTCGCACCGGGGTCGCAGGTCGTCACCGACTATCTGATCAAGGCGGGCCTTCAGGAACACCTCGACAACATCGGCTTCAACCTCGTCGGTTATGGCTGCACCACCTGCATCGGCAACTCGGGTCCGCTCGCCGAACCGATCAGCAAGGCGATCAACGAAAACGGCATCGTCGCCGCCTCGGTGATCTCGGGCAACCGCAACTTCGAAGGCCGCGTCAGCCCCGACGTGCGCGCCAACTTCCTCGCCAGCCCGCCGCTGGTCGTCGCCTATGCGCTCAAGGGCACGGTGATCGAGGATTTCACCACGACCCCGATCGGCAAGAGCAAGGACGGCGTCGATGTCTATCTGAAAGACATCTGGCCGACCAACGCCGAAGTCGCCTCGGTCATGGCCGGCGCGCTTGACCGCGCGATGTTCCGGGCCCGCTATGCCGACGTCTACAAGGGCGACAAGCACTGGCAGGCGATCAACGTCACCGGCTCGGAAACCTACCAGTGGCGCGCAGGTTCGACCTATGTCGCCAATCCGCCCTACTTCGACGGCCTGACCATGACGCCCGAACCGGTCAGCGACATCGTCGAAGCCAAACCTCTGCTGATCCTGGGCGATTCGATCACCACCGATCACATCAGCCCCGCCGGCAACATCAAGGCCGACAGCCCCGCCGGCCAGTGGCTGCAGGAGCATCAGGTCGCCAAGGCGGACTTCAACTCCTACGGCGCGCGCCGTGGTCACCACGAAGTCATGATGCGCGGCACCTTTGCCAATATCCGCATCAAGAACGAAATGGTCCCCGGCACCGAAGGCGGCTTTTCGCGCTATGGCGCCGAAGTCCTGCCGGTCTATGACGTGGCGCAGAAGTTCAAGGCCGACGGCGTGCCCTCCGTGGTCATCGCCGGCAAGGAATACGGCACCGGTTCGTCGCGCGACTGGGCGGCCAAGGGCACCAAGCTGCTCGGCGTGCGTGCGGTCATCGTCGAAAGCTTCGAACGTATCCACCGTTCGAACCTCGTCGGCATGGGCGTGCTGCCGCTGCAGTTCAAGAACGGCGACACGCGTCAGTCGCTCGGCCTGACCGCCGACGACACCTTCACCATCACCGGCGTTGCCAGCCTCAAGCCGCGCCAGGATGTGGACGTGGTGGTCACCCGCAAGGACGGCACCAGCTTTACCTTCACCGCGCTGTGCCGCATCGATACCGCCAACGAAATCGAGTATTTCAACAACGGCGGGATCCTGCAGTACGTGCTGCGCAAACTGGCCGCCTGATCCAGGCCATCACTTGCTGAAAAAGGGGGGCGGCGCCGCAGGGTGCCGCCCCTTTTTTCGTGGCACCGGGTCCCCATCGTGACCCGCCCACATCCGCTCAGCAAGGATGAGCGAGACTTGTGCCATGAGGATAGTTCGAACCACCGCACCAGATTCCGCAGCCGCTCCAGTGAAGGGACGTGTTGGCAAAGTCTGCTCCCCGCCCAATTTCAGACATTCCCGCAATCAATCCAAAAGCAAAAAAGGGCGCCCCTCTCGCGTTGGAGGGGCGCCCTTTCTTCCGAACGGCCCGCTGGAGACGGGCGTAAACCGGGTTTCAAGCCTTGGCCGGCTGCTTGCGGCGTTGACGGGCGACGAGCGCTGCGGCGCCGACGCCGAACAGGATGACCATCGAGGGCTCGGGCACGTCGGTGTGGCCGTTGCTGCTCGTGCTGGTGGTCGATCCGTTCGACGACGAGCTGGTGCTGGTCGATGAGGAGCCCGAGGTCGAGGAAGATGTCGACGAAGAGGTTGAGGACGACGTCGACGAACTGGTGCTGCTGCTGGTCGACGACGTGCTGGTGACATTGCCCGAACTGGTCGAGACGTTGCCTGATGACGACGTGGTCGAACTGACATTCCCCGACGAGGATGTCGAAGTGGACCCGCCGGACGTCGAGCTGGAGGTGGATCCCCCCGAAGTCGAGCTGGAGGTGGACCCGCCTGAGGTCGAGGTCGATCCCCCCGAAGACGAGGTGGAGCCGCCCGAGGTCGATGTAGACCCCGTCGTGGTCGACGAGACGACGATGTTTCCGCCGCCGCCGCTGCTGCCGCCAAAGAAACCGCCGAAGAAGCCACCGCCAAAACCGCCGCTGCTGCCACCTTCGATCACCACCGGGCCACCGCCGCCGCCACCTGCCGCCTGCGGCGGCATCGGGGGCATATAGGGCACAGGAACCATGGCTATCTGCTGTGGCGGGGCGCACGAACGGGTGATCGTGGTGCGCACCACCCGGCGCGCGTGATGGACGACATGCGGTGCGGCGCGGCGCGCGATATGCACCGGCTTGGCCCGTTTGATCTTGATCGGCTTTACATGATGGAGTTCAGCCGCCGAGGGCGCTTCCGAAACATGCACAGCTCCGCCGCCGATCATAGCGCCGCCAGCCGCGCAGGCCGCCAGTTTTGCCAATGCCATCCGAACCGACATGATAGTCGCCTTTGTCCTCATCGTCCGCAAAGTACCGGCACTTCGAATCCGGCCTGATCGCGTATGGGACGCATGTCCCGCACTCAACAAACGCAGATAGCACGCCCAAGAGCAACGGGATTAACCACTTTTGGAACGCGTCCGGGCGTTCATATCGGGATCGCGTCGCCGATCGGTTAACTCTGTGCCAGTTCGGGACCGATTCTGCGCGTCCGGTTACTGCCCCCCGCTCTGGCTGTCCGAATCGAACAGGCCGCCCGGTGCCGGCATGGCCATGCCCAGATGTTGCCAGGCGCGATCGTTGAGGCAACGGCCGCGTGCGGTGCGCGCCACCATGCCGAGCTGAATCAGATAGGGCTCGATCACTTCCTCGATCGTGTCGCGCGGCTCCGACAGGCCCGCCGCGAGCGTTTCCACGCCGACCGGTCCGCCCTTGTATATCTCGGCAATCATCAGGAGATAGCGCCGGTCCTGCAAATCGAGCCCGAGCGAATCGACTTCGAGCCGGGTCAGCGCCGAATCGGCCAAGGCGCGGCTGATCACCGCATCACCGGCGACTTGCGCAAAATCGCGGACCCGGCGCAACAGCCGCCCCGCCACGCGCGGTGTGCCGCGTGCGCGCCGGGCGATTTCGCGCGCGCCTTCGGGATCGATGCCGATACCCATCAGGCTTGCCCCGCGCGCCACCACGCGTTCCAGCTCAGCCACGGAGTAGAATTGCAGCCGCACCGGAATGCCGAAGCGATCGCGCAAGGGCGTCTGCAGCAGCCCCTGCCGCGTCGTCGCGCCGATCAGCGTAAACGGCGGCAGATCAATCCTGACCGAGCGCGCCGAAGGCCCTTCGCCGATGATCAGGTCGAGCGCGCGGTCTTCCATCGCGGGATAGAGCACTTCTTCGACTTGCGGATTGAGCCGGTGAATTTCGTCGATGAACAGGACATCGCCCGATTCGAGATTGGTCAGCAACGCCGCGAGATCGCCCGCCTTGGCAATCACCGGGCCCGAAGTGGCGCGGAAATTGACCCCCAGTTCGCGCGCGATGATCTGCGCCAGCGTGGTCTTGCCAAGGCCGGGGGGGCCAAAGAACAGGACATGGTCCATCGCCTCGCGCCGGGCCTTGGCGCTGGAGATGAAGACCTTGAGGTTTTCCCGCGCGGATTCCTGCCCGACGAATTCGGCCAGAGTCTTGGGCCGCATCGCCGCATCGGCGTCTTCGATCTGGGCCTGCGCGGACAGGAGAGGGTTGTCGGTCATGCCGTCGCCCGCTTCAGCGCGACGCGCATCACATCACCCAGCGCGGCATCTTCGCCCAGATCCTCGATCGCGCCCGCCACGGCCGTTGCCGCGACCGCCGGCTTGAAGCCAAGGTTCTGCAAAGCCGAGATGGCGTCGGCGCTGACCGAGCCGGGAGGAATGGCCGCGTTCTCTGCCGTGATCCCCGCGCCACCACTCAGCCCGGCCAGCCCGCCCGCCTTGTCCTTCAATTCGTTGACGATGCGGCTGGCCAGTTTCGGGCCGACCCCGTTGGCGCGGGCGATCATCGCCGCATCGCCGCCTGCACAGGCGCGCTGCAATTCATCGACCGTCAGCGCCGACAGGATCGCCAGCGCGACTTTCGAACCGACCCCCTGCACCACGGTCAGCAGGCGAAACCACGCGCGCTCGCCCGAGCTGGCAAAGCCGATCAGCCGCATGTCGCTTTCGCTGACCTGCAATTCGGTGTGAAGCACGGCGCGGTCGCCGCGATTGCCCAGCTGCGCCAGCGTGCGCGCCGAGGCATGGACGAGATAACCGACGCCGCCAACGTCGATCACGGCCCAGTCGGGCCCGCTGTCATCAAGGATGCCGGTCAGCTTTGCGATCATGGTTTGTTCTCTAAGCGAGAACGCAGACCGATGCCACCCTGTTTGGCATGTGATGTTCCACGTGGATCACCCGAGCAGCGTGCTCAATATGCCCGGATGGAACGATCCGCCCAGAAAACCGTTCAGCCCCATGAAGACCCCGAACGCGCCAAAGCCCCACGCGACCCACAACAGCGCGACCGTTTCCATCAAGGCCGCGACGGCTGCCAGCGAAATCGCGGTCGAAATCGCCGCGTCCGCCGCATCGAACTGATCATGATGAAACCGCAAGGCGTCGTATGCCGTCTCGTGCTCGTGCGCCTGGTCCGACAGTGTGGGCGATTGCGCCTTGTACTTGGCGATGTCGCCATCGAGCTTGGCCAGTTCGGCATCGGCCTTGCCCGGCACGGCCAGCACCTTCAGTTGCACGCGCGCGTTTTCCGCAAGGTGCTGTTTGGTCTTGTTGGCCTGATATTCGTTCCACGTGTCGATGGCGTGCGCCTCATTGCGCTCCATCCCCTGAACGGTGTTTTCGTCCTTGATGTGGCAAAGCGCGACAAACACCGACAACGCAACCACCGTGATCGCAATGCGGCGGGTGAGCGACTTGTCCTTGGCTTCGGCGGTAACTTCGAGTTCCATGGACGGGTACTCCTGGTTCAGCGATACCTGACTATCTGTGGCTACCAAGCATATTGGCATGGGTGATGGCAACGGCCAGCGCGTCGGCGGCATCTTCACCGGCCAGCCTGACGCCGGGCAGCAGGACTTTGAGCATGGCCTGAACCTGGGCCTTGGCCGCACCGCCGGTGCCGACGAGCGCCTTCTTGATCACTTTTGACGGATATTCGGCGACCGGCATGCCCGCGCGGGCCAGCGCGACCATGGCGACGCCGCGCGCCTGGCCCAGCTTGAGCGTAGACTGCGGATTGACGTTGACGAACACTTCCTCGACCGCGCCCGAATCGGGCTGGTGATTGAGGATGACATCGGTCAGCACCGCGTCAAGCTCGACCAGCCGTTCGGCCATCGACAGCGTCGTGTCGGTACGGATCTGGCCATTGGCGACATGGCTGAGGCGGCTGCCCGCTTTGGCGACCACGCCCCAGCCTGTGCATGTCAGCCCGGGATCGATACCGATGATGATCATGGGCTGCGGGGATTAACCCAGCTTCTCCATGACTTCATCCGGGATTTCGTAATTGCCCCACACGGCCTGCACGTCGTCATCGTCGTCTAGCACGTCGATCAGCTTGAGCAAGGTGGTGGCGGTATCGGCATCGACGACGGCCTTGAGCGAAGGGCGCCAGGCCAGCTTTACGCCTTCGGCTTCGCCCAAGGCCTTTTCCAGTTCGCGCGCGACCGGGTGCAGGTTTTCCACCGAGACCCAGATCTGGTGCGAATCCTCGTCGCTTTCGACATCTTCGGCGCCGGCTTCGATCGCGGCTTCGAGAACTTTTTCCTCGTCGCCGACTTTGCCGGGATATTCGATCAGGCCAAGCCGTTCAAAGCCGTGGCTGACCGCGCCCGACGCGCCGAGATTGCCGCCGTTCTTGGCAAAGGCGGTGCGCACATTGGTTGCGGTGCGGTTGCGATTGTCGGTCAGCGCCTCGACGATCAGCGCGACGCCGCCCGGGCCATAGCCTTCGTAGCGTACTTCTTCATAGTTATCGCCGTCGCCCTTCGACGCCTTGTCGATCGCGCGCTGGATATTGTCCTTGGGCATCGACTGCGCCTTGGCGGCATTGATCGCGGCGCGCAGACGCGGGTTCATGTCCGGATCGGGCATGCCCATCTTCGCCGCAACGGTGATTTCGCGCGACAGCTTGGAAAACATCGCCGAGCGCTTTTTGTCCTGCGCGCCCTTGCGGTGCATGATGTTCTTGAATTTGGAATGGCCTGCCATGGTCGTGCTTCTTGCCGGATGTTCGCCTGATATTCCGCCTTGCAGGCGGGATTTCCCGGCGCCCTAGCCGTTTGTGCGGCTTTCGGCAATCTCCGGCGCGGCAAACCCGGTCTTAACCCGGCAAGTGGCATGATCGCAGGCATGATCCGCACCGTTTTCACCGATTTCCGCACGTATCTCGCTGCCCCGCGCCTGATTGCGCCTGCGCCCTTGCATGACGGCCGGATGCGATGGGCGATCATGGTCGGCACTTACCTTGCCGGCCTCGTCGTGCTGGGCGTGATGCTGCTTGGCTGGCAACGCGCATTGCATCTGCCCGCACCCGAGGCGTTTCGCGGCTTTTCCGCGCAGATGCTGGCGGCGGCGGTGGTGCTGGCCGCACCGATTGGCGAGGAAGTGGCGTTTCGCGGCTGGCTGACCGGACGGCCGCGCGCGCTGTGGCTTTTGGCAATGGCGCTGGTCGGCGGCGCACTGCTCGGCGCGGTGTCGGCGCACTGGCACGATCAGGCCGCCGCGCTCGGCTTTGTCAGCACGGTGCTCGCCGCGCTGATCGGCTGGCTGGCGCTGCGACGACGGGCCGGGCCGCCGCGCTGGTTTACGCGCCACTTCGGGCTGTGGTTCTATCTGTCGGTCGCGGTATTCGGCCTGTCGCATCTTGCCAATTACCCGCGCCTGTCATGGGCGCTCGTGCCGATGGTCCTGCCGCAAATCTGGGCAGGCCTCGTCTTTGGCTACCTGCGCATGCGCCACGGCCTGATCGCCTCGATCCTTGCGCATGCGACCGGCAATGCGGTCGCCCTGGCCTTCGCCTTGCTGTCCGCTCATTAGGACAAAGACGCATAAGCGGGTAAATCTTGACTCTCGCCGCGCACGCGCCTAGTTGCCAGCGCTTATCCCGCCCTTTCCGGTTAGTTTTACGGAGTGCCCTGATGGCGCGCGTTACCGTCGAAGATTGCGTCGACAAGGTTTCCAACCGTTTCGATCTCGTGCTGCTGGCTGCAGAACGCGCCCGCGCGATTTCCGGCGGCGCGGAGCTGACGGTCGATCGCGACCGTGACAAGAACCCCGTTGTGGCTCTGCGTGAAATCGCCGAGGAAACCGTTCGCCCGGTTATTCTCAAGGAAAACCTGGTTCAGTCGCTGCAGAAAGTGCAGCCCGACGACGACGATCAGGTCGATGAAATCGGCTCGCTGTCGCAGTCTGCCGAAGCGCTGCGCATCACGGCCGCCGCGCCGGTTCGCAACACCTCGCTGGGTGCCGATTACGACGGCTAAGCCGTCTTCTGCGCACACATTGCTCGATCGCCAAGCAATTTGGCACCACCTTTTTCCGACGCCGGGGATAATTCTCCGGCGTCTTCTTGCGCTTGCCATGATCGCGCGCCACATTTCGGTCCATGGCCAGCCAGCTGTCTTTGCGGGGCGACCGATCCGCCAGTGTTCGCGGACCCAGTGACGCATCAAACGTGCGCGCCGTGTTGGGCCCGACCAACACCGGCAAGACTCACCTCGCGGTCGAGCGGCTTTGCGGCCATTCCTCGGGCGCGATCGGATTTCCGCTGCGCCTGCTTGCGCGCGAAGTCTACGACCGGGTCGTGGCGA
The DNA here is from genome assembly GCF_001519055.1 of Novosphingobium sp. Fuku2-ISO-50. GTDB lineage: Bacteria > Pseudomonadota > Alphaproteobacteria > Sphingomonadales > Sphingomonadaceae > Novosphingobium. Next base: position 48,082 of record NZ_KQ954291.1, read on the forward strand.
TCAAGGGTGCCGACCGGGTCGCGCTGATTACCGGCGAAGAACGGATCGAGCCGAAAAACGCGCGCTGGCTGCTGTGTACCGCCGAAGCGATGCCGCAGCGGCCCGACCTTGCCTTTGTCGCCATCGACGAAGCGCAGCTTTCCGCCGATCCCGAACGCGGCCACGTCTTTACCGATCGCCTGCTGCACACACGCGGGCGCGAAGAGACGATGATTCTCGGCTCGGCCACGCTCGAACCGATGATTCGCGCGCTTGTGCCCAAGGCGGAGATCGTCAGCCGACCGCGCTTTTCGACACTGAGCCACGCCGGATCGAAAAAGCTGTCGCGCATCCCGCCGCGCAGCGCGATCGTCGCGTTCAGCGCCGAACAGGTCTATGCCATGGCTGAAATGCTGCGCCGGTTCCGGGGCGGCGCGGCGGTGGTGATGGGCGCGCTGTCTCCACAGACCCGCAATGCCCAGGTCGCGATGTATCAGGCAGGTGAGGTCGACTATCTCGTCGCCACCGATGCGATCGGCATGGGGCTCAATCTCGATGTTCACCATGTCGCCTTTGCCGGGCTGACCAAATACGACGGGCATCGCCAACGCCGTCTGACCACGGCGGAAATGGCGCAGATCGCCGGTCGCGCCGGGCGGCACCATCGCGACGGCACTTTCGGCACGCTGGCGGGACTTGGCGCCCACAATCCCGAATTCACCGATGACGAAGTCTACGCGATCGAGGAGCATCGCTTCCCGCCGCTGACCCGCCTGTTCTGGCGCGAATCCGATCCCCGCTTTGACTCGCTCGATGATCTGATCGGCGACTTGGCGTCTCCCCCGCCGCGCCCCGAACTGGCCAGCCCGCCCGAAGCGATCGATCTGGCCGTGCTGCGCCTGCTCGCCGGCGATGCGGCCATTGCCGACACGGTGCGCGGGGCGGGTGCGGTGCGGCGATTCTGGCAAGTGTGCAGCCTGCCCGATTTTCGCCAACAGGGCAGCGAAACCCATTCCCGCTTCATCGCGCGGCTGTGGCAGGATCTCGGCCAGGGCTATCTCGGCGCCGACTATGTCGCCCAGGCGATCGCGCAACTGGACAACCCGGCAGGCGACATTCACGCCCTGCAAGGGCGGATTTCGGCCATCCGCAGCTGGGCCTATATTGCGCAACGCCCCGACTGGGTCATGGCGCGCGAGGAAATGGCCGCCCGCGCGCGCGCTGTCGAAACGCGCCTGTCCGATGCGCTGCACGCGCGGCTGACCGAACGTTTCGTCAACCGGCGGACCACGGTGCTGATGCGCAAGGCGGGCACCGACGAACAGCTATTGCCGGTGCGGCTATCGGAGGCGGGCGCGGTGCTGGTCGATGACGAGCCGATCGGGCATCTCGAAGGGTTTCGTTTTGTCGTCGACCCGCTGGCCCGCGCCGCCGACCGCAAGATGCTGCTCGCGGCGGCAGAGCGGCACTTGCCCGGCTTGCTGGCCAGGCGCGCGGCTTTGCTGATCGCGGCGGCGGTCGAGCCCGATGGTCTGACGCTGACCGACGGCGGCATCATCTGGGACGACATCCCGGTCGCGCGGCTTGAAGCCGGTCGCGGCGTGCTCGATGCGCGGGTGCGGCTTGATCCCGCGCTCGACCGGCTGCCCCAGACGCTGCGCGACAGCGTGCGCGATGCGCTGACCGGCTGGTTTTCGCGGCATTCCGGGCGGCTGCTCGCCCCGTTGCGCCGACTTGCCGAGGCGAGCGAGGCGCCCGATTCCGGGCCCGATCTGCGTGCCTTGTTGCTGCGCCTGGTCGACGGCGGCGGGGTCTTGTCGCGCGAAGACTCGGGGCTCGACCGGCTCGATTCGCGCCAGCGCGACATCTTGCGCCGATTGGGCGTGCGCACCGGCGGGCTCGATCTCTATCTGCCCTCGGCGCTGCGCCCGGCCACGGTCAGGCTGTGGTTGCGGCTGGCGGCCTTGCGCGGGCTGAACCCGGTCGCCCCGCCGGAGCCGCTGCCGCCAACGGTCGAAGGGCGCGAACGGCCGGTCGGCTATCGTCGGGTCGGGCATCAGGCGCTGCGTGTCGATCTTGCCGACCGTCTGTTGCAAGAGGCGCATCGGTGTCGGCTCGGCGCGCCGGGGCGACGGGTCTTTCTCGATCCGGCGCGGGCGCGATCGATGGGGCTGACAACCGCAGGCTATGCCGCGCTGTTGCGCGCGGGCGGATTTCGCGTCGCCATGCCGCGCCCCTTGCCCGAGGGCGCGTTCGGCCCGCATGCGCCGCCCTTGTGGGACTGGCGCCCGCCGCGCCCCGCGCCGAAAATTCCGCAAGCCGCGCCACCGCGCGCCGCGACCGGCGCCTTTGCCGCGCTCGCCGGATTGCTGCGCTGATGGCTGCCCCACGCGCACCGACACAGGAACCTGCGTTGGGGCCGAGCATCCGTATCGACAAGCTGCTGTGGTTTCTGCGCCTCGCATCGAGCCGGAATTTTGCGCAGGACTGGGCGAGCGAGGGCCATATCCGGCTCAACGGGCGGCGGATCGAGCGCCCCAGCGCTGCCGTGCGCACAGGCGACATGCTGGTGCTGCCCTTGCGCGATGCGGTGCGCGTGATCGAAGTGCTGGCGATTCCGGTGCGTCGCGGCCCCGCGCCCGAAGCCCAGGCATGTTACCGTTATGTCGATACAAGCGGCAACGGGGATCACAGCCGGGCTTGACGGGTGCCCCCCGACACCTTTAGCACGACGGCCAAACAACGACCGCACAAAGATCCGAGGGACAATCGCCACCATGACCTATGTCGTCACCGAATCCTGCATCAAGTGCAAGTTCATGGACTGCGTCGAGGTCTGCCCCGTCGACTGCTTCTACGAAGGCGAAAACATGCTGGTGATCAACCCCAGCGAATGCATCGACTGCGGCGTGTGCGAGCCCGAATGCCCCGCCGAAGCGATTCTGCCCGACACCGAAAGCGGTTTGGAACAGTGGCTTGAGCTTAACGCCAAGTACTCGGCCGATTGGCCCAATATCACCGCCAAGAAAGACGCGCCGGCCGATGCCGACGCGCACAAGGGCGAAGACGGCAAGTTCGACAAGTACTTTTCGGCCGAGCCTGGCGAAGGCGACTGATCGCCTGTCCGGTCCGCCCGCGCCATCGCGGCAAAGGTTGACCGGCACGCGGACACTATACCTTCGACGGGGCCCTCGACAGGCCTATGCAATACCCTCGCTGCCGCCCCGGCAGCGGGGTTTTGCCGATTTGCGCAGATTCCCGTGGTCAGACCACTGGAATTTTTGTGACAGAGTTGCTATATCCGCAACCACGCGCCGGATTCTTCCTTTTTTCGCCCGGCGTTTTGTCACACGAATCAGGCAGGATATACGGCAAACGGATCGCTGGGCTTCGCTGGACCGCGCGTAAGACGGTCGTTTGCCGGACCTCTTCCCCAAAGGGCCCGGACTACCCATCGCGCCAACGCGAATGCCCCTATCGACGGCATTCGTGAGGCACGCAGCATCCGCAACCGTTTTCTTCCTGCCGCGTCGAAAGGATATGCAATGGCAGCCAAGGCTCTTGCCTTCGATGTTGGGGACTATGTCGTTTATCCAAAGCATGGTGTCGGCCGCGTGGTCGAACTGCAAAACGAAGAAATCGCGGGGATGAAGCTGGAGCTCTATGTGCTCCGCTTTGAAAAGGAACGCATGACCCTGCGCGTACCGGTGAACAAGGTCGAAGCGATCGGCATGCGCAAGCTGTCGTCGGACAAGACCCTGCGCGAAGCGCTCGATACGCTCAAGGGCAAGCCCAAGGTCAAGCGTACGATGTGGTCGCGCCGCGCCCAGGAATACGAAGCCAAGATCAACTCCGGCGATCTCGTCTCGATTGCCGAAGTGACTCGCGACTTGTTCCGCGCCGATGATCAGCCCGAACAGTCCTATTCCGAACGCCAGATCTTCGAGGCCGCCTCTTCGCGCCTCGCTCGCGAGCTGGCCGCGATGGAAAAGACCGACGAGCCTGCCGCGCTCAAGAAGATCCTTGCGATTCTGAACGAGCACGCGCCGAAGTATTACGAAACCGTCTGACACGGCCGGGCTGCACGCAGCCCGCCACAGGCAAAGATCAAACGGGTCGCCGGAGGTTCTTCTCCGGCGGCCCGTTTGCTTTGGGGCCGCTTGCTTTAGGCCCTGGTGCGGCCTAACCAGCGACCAGAGGCCCAAGGCAACGCCGCCCGCACTTGCAGCGAAAGTTCAGACCCCGTTCGATGTTTCCGCCTGATCGCCTGACGCCCGGATCGCTTCTTCGCGCGGTCATCGTGCTCGCTTTCGCGCTTGCCGCGTGTGACGAGCCAAGAGTGTCGATCGACGGGCATAACGGAGTTCCGCTGGCGCAGCTCGCCCTGTCGGGGCGCACCGCACACGAAGTGACTTTGCTCGGCCCCGATACGGTCCATGTCGTGTATGGCGATACGCTGACCATCCGCGTCGAAGGCGATGCACGCGCGCAAGCGGCGCTGCGCTTCGTCCTGAACGACGGAAAATTGGGCATCGGGCGGCAACCGGACGCCAATGCGGGCAATGGCACCGCGACCGTGACGATCACCGCCCCGTCGATCGATCATCTGATGATGGCCGGGTCGGGCACGATGTCCAGCGACCGGCTTACCGGCAAGACGGTCGGCGTGATCATCGGTGGATCGGGCCATATCGTCACGGCGGGAATCGAGGCGAACCAGTTCGATGCCGAAGTTCTGGGATCGGGATCGTTTACCGGCAGCGGCCACGCCGGGAAACTGGCGCTGACTCTCGCCGGCAGCGGCGAAGTCGATCTCGCCCGGCTCAAAGCCGACGAAGCCGCCATCGACGTGACCGGATCGGGCACCGGCGACCTTGCCAGCGATGGCCGCGTCACCGGGTCCGTGGTCGGATCGGGCGTCGTCACTATCCATGGCAAGGCGCACTGCGATGTCGGCGTGACCGGATCGGGCCGGGTCACCTGCCAACCCTGATGCCTTATGCAGCGGCGCGGCGCAGCCGGTCGTTGATCGCCTCGCCAATGCCATGATCGGGCACCGGCGCAATCGCCACGCGCGGTTGTGCGGCGGCGGCGGCGGCATGAAGGCAGGCATAGAGCCGCGCCGCCGCTTCGGCGGGATCGCCCGAAGCCGACAGTGTGACATCGCCCGGAACCGTGCCAAACCCGATCATGAATTCATCGGGCGCGGGGCCCGCCGCATAAAGCCGGACCGGCTTGCCCGGGGCATAGTGGCTGGCCAATTGCCCCGGCGCCTCGATTCCGCCGCGCGCGGCAACTTCGTGATCGGCGCCAAGCAGCGCGGCAATATCGTCCCGACCGATCGGCCCGGGGCGCAATATCGTCCAGCCGCCACCGGGGCGAATCGCCACGATCGTCGATTCGATTCCGCGCGCGCACGATCCGCCGTCGAGAATCAGATCGACTTTTTCACCCAAAGACGCCGCAACATGGTCCGCACTGGTCGGGCTGACGCCGCCGCTGCGATTGGCCGAGGGCGCCGCAATCGGCAGCCCCGCCGCCGCGATCAGCGCGCGCATCACCGGATGCGCCGGGCAGCGCAGCGCAACTGTCGGCAGCCCCGCCGAGACTGCCGCGCTCAATCCCGCGTCTTCACGGCGCGGCACGACCAGAGTCAACGGCCCCGGCCAGAACGCTACGGCAAGCTTGCGCGCCGCATCATCGAAATGGGCCAGCGCCTCTGCTGCGGCAAGATCGGCGACATGCACGATCAGCGGGTTGAAATCGGGTCGGCCCTTGGCGCGATAGATCGCCGCGACCGCGTCGTCGCGGTCGGCACGGGCGGCAAGACCATAGACCGTCTCGGTCGGCACCGCCACCGTGCCCCCGGCACGAAGTACCTCCGCCGCGCGCGCGAGCGTCGCATCATTAGCCAAAAGACAGTTCGACTTTGTCGCGGGCATCGTGCTTCGCTATAGGCGCTCACCGAGGCTTGCCAAGGAAAACTGCACGATGACTTTCACCGCCCCCACTGCCGACCAGGTTCTTGCCATGCAGGTCAACGCCGGGATCGAACAGCTGGCGACGAGCGAACGCTTTGCCGCCGCCACGCCCGACCTTGTTGCCGCAATCGCCGAAGGTATCGGCCAGCTTGCCGCCGGCGAATGGGCGCCACTTGCGCGAATTGGCGACACGCAGGGCGCCAAGTGGGACGACGGCGCGGTATCCTTGCCCGATGGGTTTCGCGAAGCCTATCGGGCCTTTGTCGAACAGGGCTGGAACAGCATTTCCGGATCGGCCGATCACGGCGGACAGGGCCTGCCTTTCACACTGGCGACATGCGTGCTCGAAACGCTGGGCGCGGCCAACATGGGCTTTACCCTGCTGCCGATGCTGACCGTGGGCGCGATCGAGGCGATCGACCATCACGGCAGCGACGGCCAAAAGGCCACGTACCTGGCCAAGCTCATTTCGGGCGAATGGTCGGGCACGATGAACCTGACCGAGCCGCAGGCAGGGTCAGACGTCGGCGCGCTGCGCACCACGGCGACCCCGATCGGCGAAGGCGAACACGCCGGAAAGTACCTGATCAAGGGCACCAAGATCTTCATCACCTGGGGCGAACACGATCTCGCCGGGAATATCGTCCATCTCGTGCTCGCGCGCACGCCCGGCGCGCCTGCGGGAACGCGCGGCATTTCGCTGTTCCTCGTGCCCAAATTCCATGTTCTTGCCGATGGCAGCCTCGGCGCGCGCAACGACGTGCGCTGCGCCTCGATCGAACACAAGCTGGGGATTCATGCCTCGCCGACCTGCATCATGGTGTTTGGCGATAACGATGCCTGTGTCGGCGAAATGATCGGGCATGAATTCGGCGGCTTGCCGGCGATGTTCACGATGATGAATTCGGCGCGGATCAACGTCGGCAGCCAGGGCGTGCAGATCGCCGAAGGCGCGCTGCAAAAGGCGCGCGCCTATGCCCGCGACCGCATTCAGAGCCCGCGCGCCAGCAGCGGCGCCAAGACCCCGGTGGCAATCGTCGAACATCCCGACGTGCGCCGCATGTTGCTGCGGATGCGCGCGATGACCGAAGGCGCGCGCGCGCTGCTCTATTACACCGCAGGCCAGGTCGATCGCGGCGCGCTGGGCAATGCCGCCGCGCACAAGCGGGCCGAGGTTCTGGTTCCGCTGCTCAAGGCCTGGGGCACCGATGTCGGCTGCGAAGTGGCCAGCCTTGGCGTGCAGATTCACGGCGGGATGGGCTTCATCGAGGAAACCGGGGCGGCGCAGTTCTATCGCGACGCGCGCATTGCCCCGATCTATGAAGGCACCAACGGCATCCAGGCCGCCGATTTCGTCACCCGCAAGCTGGGCTATGAAAACGGTGGCGTCGTGCAATCGCTGCTGAACGACATTCAGGCCGATTGCGCGGAAAGCCCCGAACTCGCTTCGTTGGCGCGCGATGCGGCGGCGATCGCCAACTGGATGGCGGGCGGCGATGCCAGCCTCGATGACAAGCTGGCAGGATCGGTGCCGTTCACCACGATGTGCGCCGTTGCTGTCGCCGGATGGCAGCTCGTGCGTCAGGTCCATGCAACCGGAAGCCATGAAAAGGCGGCGATCACCCGCTTTTTCAACCGCACCATCGTTCCCGAAGCGCGCGGCCTCGGCGCGGCGGCGATGGCTGGCTCCGGCTTGCTCTATGATCTCGACAGCGCTGCGCTGGTCGGCTGACACACGGCCATGAGCGATCGCATCGACATCCTGCAGCGCATCGCCGATGCGCTCGACAGGCTCGCCCCGCCTTCCCCGCCCGCCGTCGACTGGCTCGCGCACCCCGCCTATGTCTGGCAGGGCGCGACAAGCCACGCCGTGCCCGTTCTGGAAGCCCCGACGCTCGATCTGATCAAGGGGATCGACGCGCAAAAGGCGGCAGTCGTCGGCAATGTCGAACGGCTCGCCGCCGGGGCATCGGCGCACGACATGCTGTTGTGGGGCGCACGCGGAATGGGCAAATCGGCGCTGTTGCGTGCTGCCGTGGCGTCGGCGGCCAAGGGGCACCCGGGGCGGATCGCGCTGGTCCAGGCCGCCGCCGATGCCAGCCTGGCCACTCTGTTCGGCGTCTTGCGCGATCAGCCGCGCAGCTTTCTGGTGTTCATCGACGATCTCGGCTTTGACGCGGGCGACAGCGAAGGCCCGCGCAAGCTGCGGTCATGGCTCGAAGGCGGGGTCGAGGCGCGCCCCGCCAATGTCCGCCTTGCCGTCACGTCGAACCGCCGCGCGATTGTCGAACGACACATGAGCGAACAGGACGATCCGATCAATCCGCGCGATGTGGTCGACGATCAACTGGCGCTGGCCGACCGCTTCGGGCTCAGCCTTGGCTTTCACGTCTGTTCGCAGGACGATTATCTGGCGATCATTGCCGGCTATGCCGCGCATTACGCGCTCGATTTCGATCCCGCCGACGCGCTGGAATGGTCAAAGCGGCGCGGCAGCCGATCGGGGCGCATCGCCTGGCACTATGTGACCGAACTGGCGGGACGCGCCGGGCGCGGGCTGTAAAACCCCGCGCCCGACATGCTGCTTATTGCTGGGGCTTATTGCTGAGCCTTCATCAGGTCGGAATTCTCGTCCTTCTTGATCGTGAAATGCTGCGGCATGGTGGGCTCGGGCGGTGCCTCACGCGTGGGGATCGGCACGATCGCGGCGGCGGGCTTTGCCCCCGGCGCGACCACGCGCCAGATTACCCCACCGACATCGTCGCTGACCAGCAGCGCGCCATCCTTGGCAAAACCGACCCAGGTCGGGCGGCCATGCGCATGGCCCTTGCCGTCAAGAAACCCGGTCAGCACCGGCACCGGCGGCGCGGGCAGGACATTCCCGCGATCGTCAAAGGCGACAAACACCACGTCATAGCCCGCCAGCGGCTTGCGATTCCACGATCCGTGATCGGCGATCAGCGCCCCGCTGGCAAAGCGGTCGCCCAACAGGTTTCCGCCGCGCGCAAAGGCCAGCCCGAGCGGCGCGACATGAACACCCATCGCGTATTCGGGCTTGCGCACATAGTCGGTCATATATTCGGGCATCGGCGCCTGCACGCGCCAATCGGGGAATTTCTTCCAATAGAGCCAGGGCCAGCCATATTGCGCGCCGAGCGGCACATTGGTCAGATAATCGGGCACGAGGTCCGAGCCGAGCATGTCGCGCTCGTTGACCACCGTCCACAATTCGCCCGTGCGCGGGTTGAAATCCATCCCGTTGGGATTGCGCATTCCGGCGGCATATTTGCGCACGCTGTGCTTGGTGAAATCATATTCAAAGATCGCCGCGCGATCGCGTTCCTGCTCGATCCCGTCATCGGCGATATTGGTTGCCGAGCCGACCGAGATATACAGCTTCGTCCCATCGGGGCTGAGCGCCAGATTGCGCGCCCAATGCTCGCCGCCCGGCGGCAGGTCCATCAGCTTGTCCGGCTTGCCGACGAGGCTGGTCTGCCCCGGCTGAAACGCCCAGGATACCACCGCGTCGTTGTTGGCCACATAGAGCCGCCCGTCGCGCCAGATCATGCCAAACGGCGAATTGAGCCCGGGATTGGCCATGACAAAGCGCTGATCGGCAGTGCCGGTGCCCTTCGTATCACGCAGCACAACGATCGTGTTGGGCGAAGGCTCGCCCGCACCCGCCGCGCGAAACAGGAATTTCGCGACCAGCCCGGTCAGCCCGCCCGGCCCATTGGCGGCAGGCGCGTTGGTCTGCGCCGCCAGCACATCGCCATTGGGCAAGAGATAGAGCGTGCGCGGATGATCGAGGCCATCGGCAAAGCGCGTGACGCGCAAGCCCGCGGCAGCTTCGGGCGCCTCGCCCGGCTTCCACCCGATCGGCTTGGCAATGCCGACAGTCGGAAACGTCTGCGGTCGCGGCTCGGTAATCCGGGGATGCGGGCCGGTGGTCTGGATAAAGGGAACCATCGCGGGATCCCCCTGCATCAGCCAGACGATCCCGCCGCCGGCCACCAGGATAACGGCGCCAAGGCCGATGAGCGTCTTCTTGAGCTTGGTCATGGGTGCAAATCTAGGGCGCCACGGGGGCGACAGCAACGTGCAATTGGCTTATGAGGTCGACCATGTTTGCCTTTGCCCCCGCTGCCGGTCTCGACAAGGCCGATGTGTACAAGGATCTCGTCGCTGCCGCGCTGGCGCTGACCGAGGGTGAGAGCGATGGCGTGGCCAACATGGCCAATTGCGCCGCGCTGATCTGGACCTGTCTGCCCGATCTCAATTGGGCGGGATTCTACCGCTTGCCCACAGGGGCGACCGAGCTTGTGCTGGGGCCGTTCATCGGCAAACCGGCGTGTATCCGCATTGCGCTGGGCAGCGGCGTATGCGGCACCGCCGCCGCGACACGGGCCAGCCAGTGCGTGGCCGATGTCCATGCCTTTCCGGGGCATATCGCCTGCGATGCCGACAGTCGATCGGAACTGGTCGTGCCGGTGCTGCGCGAAGGCCGGGTGATCGCGGTGATCGATCTCGACAGCCCCTTGCCCGCCCGCTTCGACGCCGAGGACCTCGCCGGGATCGAGGCGCTGGCCAACGCAATCGCCGCCCGAATCGAACTCTGATCCGAATCGGGACAGGCGCGGCGGATCGCTTGGTTTTTCGCCGAATTGCATGGTAAATTCCGGATTAACGCAAATCTGCGGTCTGCGCAGGTCTGCCAATCCGGGGATTGTCGATGCAACCGCCTATCAGCTTGCGCAAATGGACCCGCCTTGCCGTTTCGGCTTGCCTGTTGGCGGGCGCTGGTCTCGCCCAGGCGCAGACCATGACTCCGGCGCCCAGTCCGCCCCCGGGCTGGGTCTGGCAAGGCGTGTGGCAGGATGGCCGGTGGACCGGGCAGTGGGTTCCCGGCGCTCCGGGTGGCCCGGGGCCCATGCCCCAGGGTGCTTATGCGCCGCCTATGGCCGATCCAGAGATGCAGCGGATGGCAGCCCGTTTCCACGATAATCGGCATGCGCATGGCCACGATTGCACGATGTTTTTGCGCGATCATCCCGAATTTGCGGCGGGCTATGGCACCCCGGGCCAGCCTTACGCCCCCCAACCTTATGCCAACATGCCTTATGCGCCCATGCCCTATGGCGCGCCGTCTTATGGGCCCATGCCCCAGGGTGCTTATGCGCCGCCGATGGGCTGGATGATGGTCCCGGTGGTGCAAGGCCCGCAGGCACCTTGCGTCGAAACGAAAACGGTCACCACCGAATATGTCACCGAACGGCGCCACCGCGTGATCCGCGCCCAACCCCATCGCAAGGAAAAGCGCGTCTACACCGGAAGCTGAGATCAGTCGTCGGACAAGATCGGATCATCGGGCAAGGCATGGCCCTCCCCACTCCATAGCACCGAGCCGACGCCCGCACCGATGACGCAGGCGATCGCCAGTCCTTGCCGCGTGGTCAGCGCTTCGCCGAGCAGGACCAGACCGGCCAGAGCACCGACGGCGGGCTCGGCCGCCACGAGCACGCCAAAGGTGCGCCGGGGAATGCCCTTCAAGGCAACACGCTCGAGCGAAAACGGCAGCGCGCTCGACACGACCGCCACGACCAGCCCCTGAATCATCAGGCGCGGCGTCAGCAAGTGCAGCCCCGCCGTGACAATCCCGACCGGCGCGATGACCAGCGCCGCCGTGGTCATGCCCACTGCAACCGCTTGCCCCGGATGAACATGCCCGCCGCGCTGCCCAAACACGATGTACAGCGCCCAGAACACCCCCGCCAGCAGCGCCAGCATCACGCCCACGGGATTGAGCGCATGGACCGGCCCGGCAATCGGCAGCAGCAGCGCAAGGCCCACGACGGCCAGCGCGATCCACGCAAAATGCGCGATCCGGCGCGAATGGATCAAGGCAACGCCCAGCGGTCCCATGAATTCGATCGCAATCGCCAACCCCAGCGGGATCGTCGCCAGTGCCTCGTAAAACAGCAGGTTCATCGCCCCGAGCGAACCGCCATACAGCGCCATGTCGGCCAGTTCGCGCCGGGTCCACGTCCGCCGCCAGGGCCGCCACAGCGCCATCAGCAACAGCGCCGAAAAGCCCGCGCGATAAAATGCGGTGCCCTCTGCCCCGACTTCGGCGAACAGGTGTTTGGCATAAGAGGTGCCGACGGTCACGCTGACCATCGACCCCAGCAACGCCGCATAGGGGGCCAGCGCGCCGAACGTATCAGGCCGGGCGGAAAGGCGGGCAGACGTCATCGCTGTGGCTCAGGCCGCTTCGTCACGGGCGGACGTTGCACGGACCGGCGCATGGCGCGTCCATGGCGCATGGTAGTGGATGGCGACGCTCGCTTCGAAAGTGTCGCGGGCAAGCATAAGAAAACGCGCCGGAAACCCGGCTGCGCGCAGATGGCGGTTCATGGTTGTTCTCCTGTCAGGCGCCGGTGGGCACCCTGTCCGGGCCCGGTTCGGGAGGGCCCTGTTCGTCTATGTCTGAACGGGCAAATAATCGAACCACCGGGATCATTGGCGCTTTTTTTGGGAGAGATTGCGACCAAATTTCGCGCTATAGCCATCAATATGCGAAAAAAGTTCGATCTGGACGAATTTGACCGCCGTTTGCTCGAAGAAGTGCGCCGCGACAACCAGCAACCGGCGCGAATCCTGGCGGACACAGTCGGGCTGTCGGTCTCGGCGGTGCTGCGCCGCCTGCGCCGCCTGCGTGAAGAACGGGTGATCGTAGCCGACCACGCGATCGTCGATCCCGCGCTGACCGGATCGGCGCTGACCATGCATGTCCTGATCAAGATGCGACAGGCCGGCGCCAGCACGATGGATGCCTTTGCCCGGACGCTCGGCACGCACCGCGAAGTGACCGGCGCATGGGATGTCACCGGGGACGATGATTTCGTGCTGAAAGTTCAGGTCGGCTCGATGCAGGAATACGACCGCTTCACCCGCCGCGCGCTGAGCGAGGACCAGGGCGTCCATTCGTTCAAGACCCTGATCACCATCCGCACCATCGTAGAAGACGACGCCTCCCGCCGCCCGATCCTGCCGTTCGATTGACGAAAACGGGCGGTTCTATCCGGTCCGATGGTGGCGTCGGAATGACCGGGATTGGAGGTTAGCTGTCGTCGCCAACACGTCGCTTCGTCATTCCAGCGAAAGCTGGAATCCAGTGACGGGGGCTACGGTACTGATTATGGAATACGTTGTGTCTATTCGAGGCGTCGCAACTGGATTCCAGCCTTCGCTGGAATGACGAAGGGTGTGTCCGCAAGTGGGGCGCTAAGCGTCATTCGACCAAACTGGCGTTCGCTTTGGACATATTTCCGAAGAAAGGGCCCCGCCGCGCGCGACAGGGCCCCTTCTTGATCAAGCACCCGCAATCAGAGCTTGCGCCCGATCAGTTCCTTCATGATTTCGTTGGTGCCGCCGAAAATGCGGGTGACGCGGGCGGCGCGCCAGGCGCGAGCGATGGCGTATTCGTTCATGTAGCCGGCGCCGCCATGCAGCTGCAGGCATTTGTCCATGACTTCCCATTGCAGATCGGTGTGCCACAGCTTGGCGGCGGCGCCTTCTTCGGGGGTCAGTTCGCGCTTCAGATGGCGCGCCAGTGCCCAGTCGAGATGGGCCCAGCCGACCTGAAGCTTGGCCTTGATGTCGGCGAGCGTGAAGCGGGTGTTCTGGAAATCGAGAATCGGCTTGCCGAAAGCCTTGCGGTCGCGGGTAAAGGCCACCGTATCGTCAAACGCGCGTTGTGCCGAGGCTTGCGCGCCGACCGCAATCGACAGGCGTTCCTGCGGCAATTCGCTCATCAGATAGATGAAGCCCTTGCCCTCTTCACCCAGGCAATTGGTGATCGGCACGCGCACATCGTTGAAGAACAGTTCCGACGTATCGGCTTCGTCCATGCCGATCTTGTCGAGATTGCGCCCGCGCTGAAACCCTTCGCTCGATGCTTCGACCAGCACGATCGACACGCCTTTCCACGCGGGCTGTACTTCAGTGTCGGTCTTGCAGCATACAAGGATCAGGTCGGCGTTCTGGCCATTGGTGATATAGGTCTTCGACCCGTTGATCACATAATGGTTGCCGTCCTTTTTCGCGGTCGTGCGCATGCCCTGAAGGTCGGAACCAGTGCCCGGCTCGGTCATGGCGATGGCAGTGACCACTTCGCCCGAGACCATCTTGGGCAGCCATTTCTTCTTCTGCTCTTCCGAGCCATAGGACACGAGATAATTGGCGACGATGTCCGATTGCAGCGAAAAGCCGGTGGCGACCCGGCCATAGTACGAGCTTTCTTCGTCCACGATCGCGTTATAGCCGAAATCGAGCCCCAGCCCGCCGTATTCCTCGGGCACGGTCGGACACAGCATGCCCAGCTCGCCCGCCTTGGGCCAGACCGCCTTGGGCACGATCCCCTCATCGGCCCATTTCGCGCCGTTGGGTTCGATTTCTTCCTGAAGGAAACGACGAACCGTGGCGCGAAACGCCTCGTGATCCTCGTTATAGGCAGAGCGGGGAATCAGATCGAGTGACATGGGCATGGCTCTCCGGTTTTGATTGCTTTGCCCGAAGGTAAAGCAGGCCGGAGCGCGCGGTCAATCCAAATTAAGCGATCGATTAAAGTATTGCCCGTCAGGACGGGTCAGATCGCGCCCCCGGTCAGCCGCTGGCAAATCAGATCGAGCTGATCGAGCGTCTTGTAGCGGATCGTGACCGCGCCGGTGCGCGGGTCGGTATCGGCATTGATCGTGACCTTGAGGCCCAGAAATTCCTCAAGATGCGCCTGAACCGCGGCAATATCGGCGGACTCGCCGGGCGAACGATCGGCGCGGGCACGGCGCGGGCCGGTGCTTTCCGGCCGAGCCAGGCGGCGCGCCAGCTTTTCGGTATCGCGCACCGACAAGCCCTTGGCGACGACTTCGCGCGCGGCGGCGGCGGGATCGGGCAGCGTGGCAAGCGCGCGGGCATGGCCCATCGACAGCTCTTCACGCTCGACCAGACCCAGCACTTCCTCGGGCAGCCCGAGCAGGCGCATGATATTGGCGACATGGCTGCGCGATTTGTCGACGAAGTTGGCGATTTCCTGCTGAGTCAGCCCTTCGCGCTCGGCCAGCTTTTGATAGGCGCGGGCTTCTTCGACCGGATTGAGATCTTCGCGTTGCAGGTTTTCGATCAGGGCCAGCGCGGTCACTTCGCGCTCGTCAAGCTCACGCACGATGGCCGGAATTTCGTGGACGCGCGCGCGCTGCGATGCCCGCCAACGCCGTTCGCCCGCCACAAGCTGATAGCGGTTATCGCCAAGCGGGCGGACCACCACCGGCTGAATCACCCCGCGCGCGGCGATCGACGCGGCGAGTTCTTCTAACGCCGCTTCGTCAAAATGGCGGCGCGGCTGATCGGGGTGCGGCTCGATTTGCGAAACCGGGAGCAGCATCAAGCCCGTGGTGGCACCAGTCGAGGCAAGAGCAGACTGGGCCGACGGCACCGCCGCAGCTTCGGCGGACTGACGCACCGATTCTTCGCGCCGGGTTTCCCCCAGCAATGCACCGAGCCCACGCCCAAGCGCGGCGCGACGCGGCGTTGCCGGTTTTGCCGGAGCCGGCGTGTCGGTCGTGGTGGAATCGCCGCTCATGCTGCCTTCCTCTGTTCGGGCAAGCGCGCAATGATTTCGCGCGCCAGTTTCATATAGGCCTGCGACCCGGCGCAAGCGTGATCGTAGATCAGCGCCGGAAGCCCATGGCTCGGCGCTTCGGACAAGCGGACATTGCGCGGGATGACCGCTTCAAAGACCAGATCGTTAAGGCACGAGCGCACATCATCCGAGACCTGATCGGTCAGCCGGTTGCGCCGGTCATACATGGTCAGGACTACGCCGAGAATGCCGAGATCGGGATTGAAGCGTTCCTGCACGCGCTCGACCGTCTGCAGCAATTGGCTCAGCCCTTCGAGCGCGAAGAATTCGCATTGCAGCGGCACGAGCAAGGTATCCGCCGCGCTCAAGGCGTTAAGCGTCAACAGACCCAGCGACGGCGGACAATCGATCAGGCAGATGTCATGCACGGTGTCGTGCGACAGCGCGCGGCGCAAGCGGCCCGTGCGATCTTCGACGCTGACCAGTTCGACTTCGGCGCCGGACAAATCGACCGTCGCCGCCACGAGATCGAGCCCGGGAATCCGCGTCGCCATCGCGCATTCGGTTACCGGCGCCTGATCGATGACCAATTCATACGAAGACCGTTCGCGATCGGCCGTACCGATGCCGAGCCCGGTCGACGCGTTGCCCTGCGGATCGAGATCGATCAGCAAGACTTTCCAGCCGGTGGCGGCGAGCGCCGTGGCGACATTGATAGCGGTGGTGGTTTTGCCCACGCCGCCCTTTTGATTGGCAATCGCAATCGTGATCATGGTCGCGCGCCTTTCCTGGCCGGATGGCCCGTAGTCGAGTTCCGCACCTGTGCCGTGTCGTTCGTCGTCGGTGCGCCGAGCAGATGCCCAACCAGCACCCCAGCCGCTGCGTCGGTCAGCGATTGTTCCACGTGGAACGTATGTCGCCAGCCTTTGCCAAGCTCTTGCAGTTCATGCCGGGCCTTGGCCCCCTTCGGCAACAGCCAAAGTGTCTGCGGTGTGGAAAAACGCGCAGAAAGCGACAAGAGGCGCTCAAGCGGTGCAAAGGCCCGCGCCGAAATCACCGCATGGGCACGCGTCGGCAAATCTTCGACTTTCGACAGCACGACACGCACACGGTCGAGCCCGAGCGCATCGGCGGCACGCGCCAGCCACTCGGTTCGCAGGCGTCGCGAATCGACCACCACGACTTCGCGAGTCGGCTGCATGGCGGCGATGACCAGACCGGGAAAACCCGCCCCGGTACCCAGATCGAGCCATGCGCCCTCACCCACCGCTGTTCCACGTGAAACGGAAAGCAGTTGCGCGCTGTCGACAATGTGCCGCTGCCAGACATGGTCGAGGCTCGCGCGCGCCACGAGATTCTGCCGCTGATTCTCCTCGGCCAGCATCGCCACCAGGCGCTCCAGCCGTTCCAGCGCTGTCTGGTCCGCACCAAGCGCATCGACCAACCACGCGCGCGCCGCTGCTTCATTGTCGATCATGCTGCGCTCCGCCGGGCATGGACAAGCAGGCTGGCCAGCGCCGCCGGGGTGATCCCGGCCACGCGCCCCGCCGCCGCCAGAGTTTCTGGTCGGGCATTGCTCAATCGCTCGACCATTTCCCGCGACAGGCCCGGCACATCACCGAACGGAAAATGATCACCCAGCGCAACGCTCTCGCTCGCGCGCAAATCGCGCAGCTCGGCTTCCTGTCTGGCGAGATAGGGCGCGTAAGCCGCATCCTCCTCGATCTCCTCGGCCAGCCAGGGATCGATGCCCCCCTCGCCCAGCCATGGCGCCAATCCGCCCAGCTTGACTTCGGGAAAGCGCAACCACTCGCTCAGGCTGCGGCGCACACCATCGGCGCGCACCGCTATACCGGCTTGCGCCAGATCGTTTGCAGTCGCAACTTGCGCCAGGGCGGCGTCGATCCGCACGCGCTCTCCCTCGCGCCGAGCGAACCATTCGCGCCGTTCATCGCCGACGCAGCCCGCCGCCAGCGCCAGCGGCGTAAGTCGGCTCATGGCATTGTTGGCGCGCAGCCGCAGGCGATATTCGGCACGGGCGGTCAACATGCGATAAGGCTCGCTGACCCCATGGAGCGTGAGATCGTCGATCATCACCGCGATGTAGCTGTTGGCGCGATCAAGCAGCGGGATGGCACGACCCAGCACTTCACCCGCAGCATGGAGCCCGGCGACAAGACCTTGTGCCGCCGCTTCCTCATACCCCGTCGTGCCGTTGATCTGCCCGGCGCAATAGAGGCCGGGGATTGCCTTGACTTCCAGGCTGCTGCGCAAGGCACGCGGATCGATATGGTCATATTCCACCGCATAGCCGGGCACGGTCACTTCAACCCGTTCCAGGCCTTCGATGCTGCGCATCATCGCGATCTGAATATCGGTCGGCAGCGAGGTCGAAACGCCGTTGGGATAGACTGTCGGATCGTCCAGCCCTTCGGGTTCGAGAAAAATCTGGTGCCCGTCACGATCGCCGAAGCGATGGATCTTGTCTTCGATCGACGGGCAATACCGCGGCCCTTGCGCTTCGATGGCGCCGGTAAACAACGGCGATCGATCCAGGCCCGAGCGGATAATGGCATGCGTGCGCGCGTTGGTGCGGGCAATCCCGCAAAACACTTGCGGCAACGCGCGCCCCGGTGACAGCGGCGACATCGTCCAGGGTTCGACATCGCTAGGCTGTTCGGGCAAGCGGCCCCAGTCGATCGTGCGCCCATCAAGCCGGGGCGGCGTCCCCGTCTTCAGCCGCGCCATCGGCAAATCCGCCGCACGCAATTGCTGGGCAAGACGGTGCGCCGCATGTTCGCCGATGCGTCCGCCCTCCATCCGCTCTTCGCCGCGATAGAGCCGGCCACCCAGAAACGTGCCGGTACACAAGACCACCGCCGGCGCCATCAGGGCCGTGCCGTCGGCAAGATCGACCCCGGCAACGCGCCCACCATCGAGCCGCAACGCAGCCGCCTCTCCGGCGATGATGGCCAGATTATCCTGCCGCGTCACCACGGCCTGAACCGCCGCGCGAAAGCGCTTGCGGTCGGCCTGCACACGCGGCCCCTGCACCGCGCTGCCTTTCGAACGGTTGAGCATCCGGTAATGGATCGCACCCGCATCGGCCGCGCGCGCAATCACCCCGTCAAAGGCATCGACCTCGCGGACGAGATGGCCCTTGCCCAGACCACCGATCGCCGGATTACAACTCATGGCGCCGATCGTTGCCGGATCGAACGAGACGAGCGCGGTGCGCGCGCCCATGCGTGCGGCAACCGCCGCCGCCTCGACGCCGGCATGCCCGCCGCCAACCACGATGACATCGAACTGGTGCATGGCGCCCGCGTTAACGGATTCGCGCCGGGAGGTCAAAAGGGCGCGCGATGTTTCACGTGAAACACATCATTTACCGATGCAGAACCGACCGAACAACGCATCGAGCATCGCTTCGGTATCGGTTCGCCCAACCAGCGCATCGACCGCACGACGCGCCAAACGCAGGCACTCTGCCGCCAGCAAGGGATCGCGCTCGCGCGCAGCACCATCGAGCGCCTGACGCGCATCGCCCAGACATTGCGCCTGCCTGCGGTTGAGCGCCGCCTGACCGGGTGCAGGCATCGCCCGGCGTGCCGCATCGATCAAGGCCGCGCGCAGTTCGCCAAGACCTTCACCCGTCCGCGCCGAAACCCGCAAAGCCCCGGCGCTTTTGGACGGGCCATCGCGTCGATCGCATTGTGCGGCGATTTCCCACAAGGGGCGATTCACCGGGCCCAACCCTTCCGGCCCCAGCCACAACACGAGATCGGCGCGTTCCGCCTCCGCGCGCGCACGGGCAATGCCGATCGCCTCGATCGTCCCGGCGCCTTCGTCGCGCAGACCGGCAGTATCGACAAAGCTGAACGGCACGCCGCCCAAGGCAACGCCCGACACGAGCACATCGCGCGTTGTTCCCGGCTCGGCCGAAATGATCGCGGCCTCGCTTTCGACCAATGCGTTGAACAGTGTGGACTTGCCCGCATTGGGCGGTCCGGCAAGAACGACGCGAAATCCTTCGCGCAAAGGCTCTGCGCGCGGGCGATCGAGCCATTCGCCAAGACTGGCCGCCAGCGCACGGCAGCCATCGCCAAAACCATCGGGCAGACCATCGCCGCCCCCGTCGACATCGCTTTCGTCGGAAAAATCGAGCGATGCTTCGAGCCGCGCCGACAGAGTCAGCACCCCTTCCCGCCAGTCCTGCGCCGCACGAGACAAGGCACCGCCAGCCATCGCCTGGGCGCTGCGTCGCTGCAATTCGGTCTCCGCAGCAAGCAGGTCGGCCAGCCCCTCGACTTCGGCAAGATCGAGCCGCCCATTGGCAAAGGCGCGCCGGGTGAATTCGCCTGGCTCGGCGCGGCGCAGGCCCTGCGCTGCCAGTGCGGATTCGACCGCAGCGGCAACTGCCCTGCCCCCATGAAGATGCAATTCGGCGCAATCCTCGCCCGTCGCGCTGCGCGATCCGGGAAACCACAGCACCAGCGCGCGGTCGAGCTCGGCTCCGTCACGTGGATCAATCAGGCGGCGCAAGCTGGCCCGGCGCGGTGCAGGCAAAACCCCCGCCAGACGTTGCAACGCCTCGCCCGCACCCGGTCCACTGATCCGCATCACACCCAGCGCTGCGGGCAACTGCCCCGATCCGAGGGCAAAAATGGTATCACCCGACATGCCGGACCTCTTGATTGGACCCGGCCAAACGAAACCCCGTCATTCGCTGGTTTTTCCGCCCTTTGGTTTGAAGCCCGACATAGCCGCACCGGCGCCGTGTTCCATCATTTGCTGAAACAGCTTCAGGCCCATTTCGCCCATCGGCGCCAATTGTTTGACATAGCCGCCCAGTTGATCAAGCGAGCCTTCGCCTTTCATCGCCTTGACCACGGCATCGACATAGGCCTCTTGCGCCTTGGTGACGTCGGGCAAACCCAGAAAGCGGCGAGCCTCTTCCGGGGTGCAGTCGACCTCGAGATTCACTTTCATCGCTTGTCCTCTCCTCGATGGGTCCAAGGGGCAAGATTGTCATGCAAGCTTGGCAAAGTCCACGCCGACCACCATTCTGCGCCGACCACCATTCTGGAAATAACCACCCGCATACCCAACGCATCACCGAGAAGGACCAATTGCATGGGAACGAAGATCACCCTGGCCGCAACCGCCGGCGAAGGACATATCCCCGCCTATGTCGCGCAGCCAACCACCCCCGCCACAGCGGCGGTGATCGTGATTCCCGAGATTTTCGGAGTTAACGAAGGCATTCGGCGCAAAGTCGATGGCTGGGCCGCGCTCGGCTATCTTGCCATCGCGCCCGATATTTTCTGGCGCTTTGCCCCCGGCGTCGAACTTGATCCCGACGTGCCGGAGCAGATGCAGGAAGCATTTGGCTATTTTCAACAATTCGATGCCGATCTCGGTGTCGCAGACATCAAGGCCGTGCTCGACTGGACCCGCGCGCAAGGCGTGGCAAAGACCGGGCTTGTCGGGTTTTGCCTCGGCGGACGATTGGCCTACATGGCCGCCGCACGGACGACGGTCGATGCTGCCGTCGGCTATTACGGCGTGATGATCGACACCATGCTCGACGAAGCGGCAGCCATTGCCAAGCCGCTGGCTTTGCATATTCCGACCGCAGACCATTTCGTGACCCCGGCGGCGCAGGCCGCGATCCATGCCGCGCTCGATCCGCACCCCCAGGTCACCCTGTGGGATTATGCAGGGCTCGATCACGGCTTTGCCGCCGAAATGGGCAATCGCCGCGACGAAGCGGCTGCACAGCTTGCCGACCAGCGCACGCGCGATTTCTTTGCCGCCCATTTGGTGTAACAATCATGCCCGACTTGCGGCACGTCAATGCCGCACGTCGGGCCTGGGCCGACACATTCGGCAAGAGGAGAATGCGCGATGCAACTGGGTCTGGCCGCATGGCACCGTTATATGGTGGGCAACGATTCCGAACTGCTGGGCGAACTGATCGCGGATGATGCGGTGTTTCATTCGCCGGTGGTGCACACCCCCCAAGTCGGCAAGGCCAAGGTGCTGTTGTACCTCAATGCCGCGGCCAAGGTTCTCGGCAACGAAACCTTTCACTATGTCCGCGAGCTGGTCGACGGGCCCGAGGCCATGCTGGAATTCATGACCGAAATCGACGGGGTTACGGTCAACGGCATCGATCTGATCCGCTTTGACCTGCAAGGACGGATTGTCGATTTCAAGGTCATGGTCCGGCCCTTGAAAGCGATCAACAAGGTCTGGGAATTGATGGCTGCGCAACTCGACCAGCCGTGAACCGCCGATCCGGTTTGCCAATCTCGGCAAAAAACAAAGGGCGGCGTAAAAGACAAAGGGCGGCGCAAAAAACAAGGGCGGCGCAAAAAACAAGGGCGGCGCAAAAAACAAGGGCGGCGCAAAAAACAAGGGCGGCGCAAAAAACAAGGGCGGCGCAAAAAACAAGGGCGGCAGGGAGATAACCCTGCCGCCCTTACTATTGGCCTCGATACCGGAGAACCTTACTGGTTCATCGTGGCAAAGAAATCCTCGTTGGTCTTGGAATCCTTCATCTTGTCGAGCAGGAATTCCATGGCATCGACCGTACCCATCTGCATGAGGATGCGACGCAGCACCCACATTTTCGACAGCTGATCGCGCGCCACCAGCAATTCTTCCTTGCGCGTGCCGCTCTTGCCCACGTCGAGCGCGGGGAAAATGCGCTTGTCCGCAACCTTGCGGTCGAGCACGATTTCCGAGTTGCCGGTGCCCTTGAACTCTTCGAAGATGACTTCGTCCATCCGGCTGCCGGTATCGATCAGCGCGGTGGCGATGATCGACAGCGAACCACCTTCCTCGATGTTGCGCGCCGCGCCGAAGAAGCGCTTCGGGCGTTGCAGCGCATTGGCATCGACACCGCCGGTCAGCACTTTGCCCGAGCTTGGCACCACGGTGTTGTAGGCACGGCCCAGACGCGTGATCGAATCGAGCAGGATGACGACGTCGCGCTTGTGTTCGACCAGGCGCTTGGCCTTTTCGATCACCATTTCGGCGACCTGGACGTGACGCGTGGCCGGTTCGTCAAAAGTCGAGGAAATCACCTCGCCCTTTACCGAACGCTGCATGTCGGTCACTTCCTCGGGGCGTTCGTCGATCAACAGCACGATCAGGAACACTTCGGGGTGATTGTCGGTGATCGCCTTGGCCATGTTCTGCAGCAAGACGGTCTTGCCGGTGCGCGGCGGAGCGACGATCAGCGCGCGCTGACCCTTGCCCTGCGGGCTGACCAGATCAATGACGCGGGCCGACTTGTCCTTGACGGTCGGATCGAGCGTGTCGAGCCGCAGTCGCTCGTTGGGATAGAGCGGGGTCAGGTTGTCGAAATTGACGCGATGGCGCACGGCATCGGGATCGTCGAAGTTGACCTTGATCAGCCGGGTAATCGCGAAATAGCGCTCGCCGTCCTTGGGGGCGCGGATTTCGCCCTCGACCGTATCGCCGGTGCGCAGGCCCCATTTGCGGACCTGGTTGGGCGAGACATAGATGTCGTCAGGCCCGGCCAGATAGTTCGCTTCGGGGCTGCGCAAAAAGCCGAAACCGTCGGGCAGAACCTCGATCGTGCCGATACCGAGGATTTCTTCCCCGTCTTCGGCCATTTCCTTGAGGATCGCAAACATCAGATCCTGGCGCCGCATCGTGCTCGCGCCTTCGACGCCCAGCTCTTCGGCCATCGCGACCAGCTCAGCAGGAGTCTTGTTTTTCTTTAATTCTTTCAAGTGCATGGGTATATTCCAGCAAGGGAGTGCGCCGGCCGGACGGTCATTGGGCTTGGAGAAAGCAGACCATGTGCGGGCGCTGGGCCCGCCGGAATTTATCCGGATTAGCGCCTTTGCCCTTATCCGCGCGCGCTGCCCCCGTCAATCAATAGACAATCATCTGACAATTCAGAATGGCTTGAGAATCACCAGAACGATGATGATCGCCGCCGCAACGCCTGGCACTTCGTTGACCAGGCGCAGTTTCCTGCCGGCAAGTTTGCGTCGTCCGATGGCAAGATGGCGCGCATAATCGGCCATCCACACGTGATAGGCCGTCAAGGCGAGCACCACGGCAAGCTTGGCATGAAGCCAGCCCTGGGCAAACCAGTCGCCACTGACCGCCAAAGCCAGACCAAACACCCACACCATCACCAGCGAAGGCCACAGGATGATTTTCAACAGGCGCTTTTCGCGATCGATCCAAACCGCGTTTTCGGGCGAATCTTCGGCCAGTTCCTGATGATAGATGAAAAACCGGGGCAGCATGAACAGCCCCGCCATCCAGAATACCACGAAGATGACGTGACCGGCCTTGAGCCAGAGATAGAGCATGGCGAGCACCTGTAGCATGGGTTCCAGATAGACTGCTTGTCTCGCTGCCGGAAGGTGTCTTGCTTGGCAACCCGGCTTGTCGTGTCTTCAATCCGTCGTATTGGGTACGCTGCGATCGGGGGGGACGTTGCGATCAGGTCGGGGGATCCGCTTGCCCTTCAGCCGACTGGTCAGATGCCAGGCATGGCACCGGTCGCAGCGATAGGGACGCACCGCATGATCGAAACGCGCCGCGACAGCCGCCGCTGTCGCGTGATCGGGATAGCTCTTCTTGGCCTTGCAAATCCTCTGTCGCGTCCGCATCGTCCATTCCGATAGTTGGGTCATCCGCGAGATCCCCGATGGGCGACACACGCACGACAGGTGAGGAAGAGCCATGCCTATGCTCGAAAAGTCCTCGCTGCTCATGCTGCGCCGGATCGGATTTGTCATCCTTTTGGCCATGTTTGTCGGCGCGGCAGTGGTCGCGATCTGCGAACGCGGGCCGTGGTATGATGAATTCTATTCGTTTTACGTCGTCCGATCGGGTGTCCCGGTCCGGGCGCTGTGGCCGGGCTGGCTGCGCGACAATCATCCGCCGTTGTTCTACGCGCTGGTGTGGGGTTGGTCGCACTTTGTCACGGGGTTTGGCCTGTCGGACACGATCGAGAGCCTGCGCACGCTCAATCTGGCGATTTTGGCCGGGGTTATCGTCGCATTTGTCCGTCTTGCGCGCACGGATGCATGGTTTGCGCGCATTGTCTGGTACGATTGTCTCGCGCTGGCGGTGACCATCCCCGCGCTCGATCAGATCGATCAACTGCGGTCCTATTTTCTGTCCTTTGCACTTTGCGCGCTCGCCCTGCCCCTGCTTGCCCGCCGGATTCGTGGCTGCACGGGGCAATACGACTCGCTGACTTTGGGCCTGGTTCTGGCTCTGGCGTTCAGCGTGCATCTGGTGACGACCGTGATCATTGGCGGTCTGGTCGCGGCAACGACGATGCAATTGCTGCTGTCCGGCCGCCGGGCCGATGCCGCCCGGCTGACGCTGATTGCCACGCTGGCGCTGGTCCCTTTTGCGCTGACGATGGCGATGCAGTTTTCAACGATCCTCGCCAACACGCAAATGTTCTGGATTCCGGCCGGACTGAAGGCCGCACGCTGGGCCATCGAGCTTGAAGTGGTCAGGGCGCTTGATGCCAACCCGGTGCTGGCTCTGGCCGCATTGGCAGGTCTGGCGTCGGTGCTTGTCGGCGCGCGCCGACATGACGACGAAGCGCGCGCAACCCTGAATCTGATCCTGACGCTTGGCGGCGGACTCGCGCTGGCGCTCGCTGTGCTGGTGGCGGCGCATCTCCATCGGCCCTTGCTGATCACCCGCTATCTGGTTGCGCTCGATCCGGTACTGGCCCTGATCCTTGCGCTTTGTGCGGATGCCATGGCGCGACGGCTTCCCCTGCTGGCAACCGCCGCGCTCGATCTGCTGATCCTTGCGGCAGCGGGGCTTGTGCTTCAGGCCCATCTGGCCGCGACTTTGGCGCAACCCAGTTGGAACGGCACCGGATCGGCGATCGCCGCAATCGTGCGGGGGTGTCCCGGGACCATCGTCCATGCCGATATGCTCTGGAACACGATTCCACGCGACATGCCGCCGCACGACAACCACGAGATCGTGCCGTTTGCCTATCGCGATGTCGCCCACCGCTTTGGCTTCACGCTCGCGCCCGAAGTCTCGCACGACCTGTCAAGGACATGCCCGACCGTGTTCTGGACCGAGCATGTCGCCGGTCAGCATCCGACCGCGCAGGCCATGATCGACGGCCTGCGCGCGTCCGGCTATCCCATCGCATCCGGGCGGGCAAAACGTATCGGATCCGGCTGGCTTCTGATCACCGCGCCGACCGGCTGACAGAAATTCAGGCTGGCCGCCAGTCGCGCACCACGCCAAGCAATCGCTCGACATGCGCAATCGGGGTAAACTGCCCGATGCCGTGACCCAGATTGAAGACATGCGGCCGCCCGGCAAAGGCATCGAGCACTTCGCGCGCTCGCGCATCGAGTTCATCGCCACCGGCCAGCAAAAGCAACGGATCGAGATTGCCCTGGACCGGCAGCCCCTGTGGCAAGGCCTGCGCCGCCCAGACCGGATCGATCGTTTCATCGATCCCGATCGCGCCAACCCCGGTTTCGCGGGCATAAGCGGGCAGTTTTTCGCCGGCTCCCTTGGGAAATCCGATCACCGGCACACCGGGATGACGCAAACCAAGCTCGGCGACGATCCGCGCTGTGGGCGCGATCACCCAACGTTCGAATTCGCGCGGGGCCAGGCTGCCCGACCAGGAATCGAACAGCTGCACCGCTTCGGCGCCCGCCGTGATCTGGCCGCACAGGTATTCGATCGTCACCTCGACGATGGCATCGATGATCGCTTGGAACGCGTGACGATCGCGATAGGCGAGCGCGCGGGTTTCATGCTGATCGCGACTGCCCTCGCCCGCCGTCATGTACGTGGCAACGGTCCACGGACTTCCTGCAAAGCCCAGCAAGGTGGTCTGGGGCTCCAACATGCTCCGGACCAGTGCCACGGTCTCATAGATGACCGACAGCCGCTCCGGGACCCTCTGGAGAGCCTCCAGCGACGTATCGATCAGACGCGGTGACAGGCGTGGGCCTTCTCCGGCGAGGAATTCGAGAGTCTGACCCATCGCGTGCGGCACGATCAGAATATCGCTGAACAGGATCGCGCCGTCGAAGCCGAACCGGCGGATCGGCTGCACGGTGACCTCTGCCGCAGCGGCGCTGTCATAGACGAGATCGAGAAACCCGCCCTTTTCTGCCCGCAAAGCCCGGTATTCCGGCAAATAGCGCCCCGCCTGACGCATGAGCCAGATCGGGCGCCGGGCGAGATTGGATCCCAGGAGCGTGTCGAGAAGGGGACCGGGCATCGTGTTCGTGTCCATTCAAAATCTAATAAGATTCTTATTTGAATCTGGATGAAGAGTCTGTTGGCCCTGTGGATAGCGGGGACGGACGCGCTCTGCCCCAAATGATCCACCAATCCCACAAAAATGTTCGGGCCCCGACTCTCCTGACTCAAGCGGGCAAGCGATACTTGTGCCCATTGTCCACACCCTGTGGGCAAGTGCTGTCCACCTGTGGCGAAAATGGCCCGGACGATCGGGATCATGGGCATGGATCGGTGCCTCGTTCTTGTCGACACTTTCATCCCGTGGTTTATCCTGTGCCTGTCCACAGGTGTGTCCCGGACCCGGTTCGCAAGCGCCAAACCGTGCCTTGAACCATCAGGACAAGCCAACGAGGGGGTCCATGCAGCGTCTTCACCTTCACCTTCTGTCGGATTCCACGGGCGAAACGCTGGAAATGATCGCCAAGGCGGCGATGGCGCAGTTCGAAAACACCGATGTCGTGCGCCATTTCTGGCCGATGGTCCGCTCGCAGCAGCATCTTGACCGGATCATGGCGGAAATCAGCATGCATCCCGGTCTCGTCCTGTTTACCGTGGTCAGCACCGAGATCCGCGAACGGCTCGAACAGCGCTGCTCTGCGCTCGGTTTGCGCAGCGTTTCGGCGCTCGATGCGGTAACCGACGCGCTCGAACAGTTGTTTGGCCAGGAAGCCAAAGGGCGTCCCGGTCGCCAGCACACCATGGACGAAGCCTATTTCCGTCGCGTCGATGCGATCCAGTTCACCATTGCCCATGACGACGGAATCGGTTGGGAAAACTGGGAACAGGCCGACATCATCCTGGCCGGTGTTTCGCGCAGCTCCAAGACGCCGACCTCGATCTATCTCGCCAACCGGGGATTTCGTGTGGCCAACATTCCGATTGTTGTGGAATGTCCGCCGCCGCCGTCGCTCTATTCGGTGCGCCGGCCAATGGTGGTCGGGCTGACCACCAGTCCCGAACGCCTGATCCAGGTGCGCCGCAACCGGCTGCTGTCGCTCAACCAGCCGCCCGAAACCAACTATGTCGACAGCGAGCATGTCGCGCGCGAAGTGCTATATGCGCGGCGCATGTTTGCCGATAACGGCTGGCCGGTGATCGATGTCAGCCGCCGGTCGATCGAGGAGAGCGCAGCCGCCGTGATCAATCTCTACAACGAACGCCACAATGTCCGTGCCTCGACCGGGGCCGATATCGAGCGCGAGCCCGGCGGCTGGCGCGATGCAGCGATTGGATCGGCGCAATGACGATCGTCCTCGCTTCCGAAAGCGCCTCGCGCAAGGCGATGCTCGACGCGGCGGGCGTGTCGTTCGAGGCGCGCGCCGCCGGGGTGGATGAAACCGCGCTGAAACGTGAATTGCTGGGCGTGCCCGGCGCCGACGTGGCGATGATTCTGGCCGAGGCCAAAGCGCTCGCCGTCTCGCTCGCCTGCCCCGGACAGCTGGTGCTGGGCGGGGATTCGCTGGTTGAAGTGGCCGGACGGCAATTCGACAAGCCCGCCAGCCGCGAACAGGCGGTCGAACACCTTGCGTTCTTTTCGGGCAAGATCATGGCGCTGTCTTCGGCCGCTGTGCTGGCGCGCGACGGGCAAGTGGTATGGCGCCATGTCGAGACCGCAAATCTGCGCGTCCGGGCCCTTTCCGACAGCTTTATCGACAGCTATCTCCACAGCGAATGGCCCCATGTTGCGGCCTGTGTCGGGGTGTTCCGGATCGAGGCGCGCGGCGTGCAGCTGTTCGAGGCGATCGACGGCAGCCACTTTACCGTGCTCGGCATGCCCTTGCTCGCGATCCTGACGGCCTTGCGCAATTTCGGGGAACTGACGGCATGAGCGGGGCTTATGCCGAAGTGATCGGCGATCCCATCCGTCAGTCGAAATCGCCGGCGATCCATGGCTATTGGCTCGAACGGCTGGGGCTGGACGGGGACTATCGCGCCACGCATGTCACGACGGGCGGGCTGGCCGATTTCATCGCTGCGCGCAGGCAGGATCCCGACTGGCGCGGCTGCAATGTGACGATGCCGCACAAACAGGCGGTGATTGCCTTGCTCGATCAGCTCGATCCGCTGGCGGCACGCGTCGGCGCGGTCAACACGATCGTGCCCGAAGGCGGCGAACTGGTCGGCTACAACACCGATGTGCCGGGATTTCTCGAACCCTTGCGTCCGTTGCTCGATCAGCCGCATCTGTTTCGCATGGGGCGGGTGCTGGGTACGGGCGGGGCGGCGCGGGCGATCATTGCCGCGCTGGCGGGCGAAGGTCTGGTGCTGGTTCTGGCCGGGCGCGATCCCGCCAAGGCACGCGCCTTGCTCGACGAACTCGATCCGGCCGGGGACCATCATGTGACCGACCTTGCCCATTTTGCCGGGCCGACCGATTTTGCCTTTGACGATCGCGC
The DNA here is from genome assembly GCF_001519055.1 of Novosphingobium sp. Fuku2-ISO-50. Classification (GTDB taxonomy): domain Bacteria; phylum Pseudomonadota; class Alphaproteobacteria; order Sphingomonadales; family Sphingomonadaceae; genus Novosphingobium. Next base: position 77,385 of record NZ_KQ954291.1, read on the forward strand.
CGGCTGTTTCGACCTGATTGTCAATGCGACCGCGCTTGGCATGACCGGTCATCCGCCGTTGGCGTTCGATCTGTCGCACGCGCCACCGGGCTCGGTATTTTATGACATCGTCACCAGTCCGCTCGATACCGCCTTTCTGCGTGCGGCGCGCGAACGCGGATTTCGCACGGTCGACGGCCTGTCGATGCTGATCGGCCAGGCGGATCATGCCTTTCGCCGCTTCTTCGGCGCGCTTCCGCCGCGCGGGCCTGCCGATGATGAATTGCGTGCAAGGCTTGTGGCATGACGACCCGCGATCGTCCGTTCATTCTCGGGCTGACCGGATCGATCGGCATGGGCAAATCGGCCGTCGCGCTGATGCTGCGTGCGCTGGGCGTGCCGGTGTTCGACGCCGACGCTGCGGTCCATGCCTTGCAGGCGCCGGGCAGCCCGCTCCTGCCCGCAATCGAAGCGGAATTTCCCGGTACGACGGGCCCCGATGGTGTGCATCGTCAGGATCTGGGCGCGCGGGTGTTTGGCGATCGCGCTGCGCTTGCCCGGCTTGAGGCGATCATGCATCCCGCCGTCGCGCGGCAGCGCGAAGCCTTTCTGATCGAGCATGCCGGGGAACCGCTGGTCGTGTTCGACATCCCGCTGCTCTATGAAAAGGGGCATCAGGACAAAAGCGGGGGCGTCGGGCTCGATGCGGTCGTGGTGGTTTCCGCGCCCGCCGATCTGCAGCGTGAGCGCGTATTGGCCCGCCCCGGCATGACCGAGGCGAAATTCGCCCGGATCCTGGACCTGCAAGTGCCCGATGCGGAAAAGCGCGCGCGTGCCGATTATGTCATCGATACGGGGACGACACTCGCCGAGACCGAGCGCGCCGTTGCGGCGCTGGTCGGCGCGCTGGGCGTGAAAAATTGCACAACGGACTCGCGCTAAAATACGTATAGATCTGAATTTCCATAAAAATTTATAATTTCGGATCCACGCGAAATTTGCGCTGGAGCCTTGTCAGGGCGCGCGCGCGGGTCCATCGTTCGTCAAATGCGCGAGATCGTATTCGATACCGAAACGACGGGGTTTGACCCCAAGGGTGGCCATCGGCTGGTCGAGATCGGCTGCATCGAGATGGTCAACCGTGTGGCCACCGGCGCGGTGTTCCATGCCTATTTCACCCCCGAACGCGACATGCCGGCCGAAGCCGAGGCGGTGCACGGCCTGTCCGCCGCGTTTTTGGCGGACAAACCCAAATTTGCCGAACGTGCCGAAGATCTGCTGGCCTTTCTGGGCGATGCGCCGCTCGTTGCGCACAATGCCGCGTTCGACTTCGGCTTTCTCAATGCCGAATTGACGGCCATCGGCCTTGGTATCGTTTCGCTCGACCGGATGATCGACACGATCGCGATCGCCCGGCGCAAGCATCCGGGCGCCAAGCTCAGTCTCGATGCGTTGTGTTCGCGCTATGGCATCGACCGCAGCCACCGGACCAAACACGGAGCCTTGCTCGACGCCGAGCTTCTGGCGCAACTTTATGTCGAATTGATGGGCGGCAGGCAGATCGGCCTTGAGCTGGCTGCTGACGCGTCATCATCCGGAAACGGCCCGTCGGGGGATCTGTCGGACAGACCGATAGAGACTTCGACCGCCCGCCCCTTCCGGTCGCCCCGGCCTCATCGCCCGAGCGACGCGGAACTGGCCCGCCATCATGAATTCATGGCGGGTTTCGGAGATCCCCTGTGGACTCGCGCGTGATCTGCGCGGGCCCTGCCGGGGCACTCTCCCCTCAAGAGGAGAAGTACGATGGATATTCGCGTTTCGGGACATCAGGTCGATACCGGCGTCGCTTTCGAGTCGCGCGCCCAACAACGGCTGGCCACGATCGTCGACAAATATTTTTCGCGCGCGCTCTCCTCGCAGATCACCTTGGGCAAGGCCCCGCATGGCGGGTTTCGTTGCGACATCGTGACTCATGTGGACAAGGGACTGATTCTCAAAGGCAGTTCCATCGCGCAGGATGCCCATCAGGCGCTTGATCAGTCGGTCGAAAAGATCGACCGCCAGCTCAGTCGATACAAACGGCGGATCAAGGATCGCCACGAAAACACGGTCCATGCGCGCCGCCTCGACGATGCCAATTTTCTCGGCTTTGCCCCGGCGATCGAAGATGTCGCCTACACCGTCTTTGCCGAGCCAGGCATCGATGAGGAGCCCGATGATGCGCCGCTGGTGATCGCCGAAACCCGCGTCGACGTGCCGACCGCGACGGTGTCGGACGCGGTGATGATGCTCGACTTGCGCAATACCAATGCGCTGTTGTTCACCAATGCGGGAACCGGGGTTCACAACATGGTCTATCGCCGCGGTGACGGTTCGATCGGCTGGGTCGAACCGAGGAAATAGGCCAAAGAAACATTGACCGGGCCCACCTGTCTCGTTGTGGCGCAGGTGGGCCCGCTTTCATTCGGAATTCCTCCGATTCCAGAGGACGCGACGAAGCGCTGGCCATACCCGCCGACTACGCCATTCGCCGCTTGCGCCTTGCCCAAATGAGGAGCATGGCGCGGCGAAGATGATGGTGCCTGTGCGGGGGCCAATGGTATTGCCCAATGGTATTGCTTTGCCGATGAGCGCGCTTTTTTCAATTGATCAACAGGCAGTTCGGATAATCCGCGCGGATTCAAAGGCGCAGATTCTGTCCACGCTCTCGGCTTGTTTTGCCGACGTCTATGGGCTTGATCCGGCGCATGTTCTTGAACGTATCCTCGAACGCGAAGCGCTGGGCAGCACCGGATTCGGGCGTGGTGTCGCGATACCGCATGCGCGGATCGCCGGGCTGACGCGGCCGGTCGCGGTGTTCTTGCGATTGGAAAAGCCGGTCGAATTCGATGCCGCCGACGGCATGCCGGTCGATTGCGTGTTTGGCCTGCTTTCGCCCGATCAGGCAGGTGCGGTTCATCTCCAGGCGCTGGCGGCGATTTCACGCCTGATGCGCGATGACCGCATGCATGGACGGCTGACGACGGCACCCGATGTCGATTCGCTCTATGCCCTGCTGGTCAATGTGATCGATCGCGATGCGGCCTGACCGCTTGTCCAATTTCCGGGTCTGATCAAACGATGGAAACGCCCCGTCTGCCGGCCTCGCTCGAAGTCTCGGGGCTTGTGCGCAGCACCGGCGCGGCAGGCGGCTTTGCCATGGTCCTGCACAAGGGAGAGCCCGACGCGGGAACGATCCTGGTCGTTGGCGTCGATCGTGACGGGCTTGGCACACTCTATGAACGCCTGCCCGATCCGACCGGCCCGCGGCGGTGGGTCGCAGTTCGTCAGCAGCAAGCCGACTCGCGCGCCGCATTCGATGACTATCTCGATCGCCGCGCGCAGCAAGACCCGGACGTGTGGATCATCGAACTGACTGTCGCGGATGTTGAACGGTCCATCCTGAACCCTGGCTGACTGGGCCGCGCATGGGTTGACTTGTCGGGGTTCGGCCATAAAGGCCACTCTTCCGCTTTTGCGCAGGCGGCGATGATCGGCAAAAAGGCCGATCGCGCAGGCACGCAGACGGGGGGCAGACGGCTTGGCCCTCGGCTCGGATCGACCACTGACGGCGTTTTTTGCCGCCGGGTTTGATCCGCGACCGATCCTTGCTCCGATGTCCACCGCCCAGTTTGGATAAAGAGTGAGTTATCAGTTTCGTTTGGCCAGTGCCTTTGGCATTGCCCTGACCCTGACTTTCGCGGTGCTCGGCACGACCGGTGCAAAGGCCCGCCCTCAGGATCCGCAAATGCGGGTGATCGATGCACAAGATGCATCGCCGGTCATTTCTGACAGCAAAAGCGTCGCAATGCCTGCCGACATCACGGCACAGCCTTTGCACGACGCCGCCATTGATCCGGCAACGGCCTCGGAAGACGACATTGCCATGTCGCCCGCAGCCTCGCTTGCCGAACTGGTCGATGCCACCCCTATTCCCGCCAGCCTGTCGCACGACATCGAATGCATGGCCGGCGCAGTCTATTTCGAAGCCAAGGGCGAAGGCCTGGCCGGCCAGCTGGCCGTCGGACGCGTGATCGTCGCGCGCACCGAATCGGGCCGCTTTCCCGCTTCCTACTGCGGCGTAGTGCTTCAGCACTCGCAGTTCTCGTTTGTGCACGGCGGCAATCTGCCGGCGATCGACCGGTCGAGCCGCACCTGGCAAAAAGCGGTGCGGATCGCGCTGATCGCGCATCGTGGCGCCTGGAAAAGCCCGGCCGAAGGCGCGCTGTTCTTCCATGCCAAGCGCGTCGGCCCGGTTGCGGGCAAGACCCGTGTCGCGCAGATCGACAATCACGTTTTCTATCGCTGAGGCGATCGTACGCCAATCATGGCAAAAGGCCGCCGCATCCCCCGGGGTGCGACGGCCTTTTGCTATGGACGGCGGCTATTGGCGAGGGCGGAGACGACAACGACACCAAGCGGGCCCGACAGATCGTGAATGGCCGCCTGGCCGACGGCGATGCCGTGGGCAGAGCTGTGGCCGGTCAATTCATAGCCGATCCATTCGCCTTGCGGCAGGCGATGGAGGTGGATCGTGAAATCGGTGTTGACGAAATCGATGCCGAATTCGCTGCTGTGCGAGAGCGGGCTGGCGAAATCGGCGGTGGTGACCAGCCTCAGGAACGGGCCGGGCGCATGGCCGGCAATGACCTCGATTCCCGATTTCAGCCAGGTCTGGCGTGCAGCAACCGGGGCAAGGCGCCCGAGCACCGGGGGATTGCCCTCGGCGGCGGCTGCGACGCGAGGCGTCGCGCGCGCAAACCGGTCATGTCCGGGTGGGATCGGGCGCATGTCCCAACGCCCGAAATGCGGCATCGGTTCCAGCGTATCGGGATGCGGCGCGGGCCAGGCGGGGCTTTGCCAGACGGGATTGGCAGGTTGGCGCCCGGCTTTGGCAATCTGGCACAGCGCCCGGGTCACGACACGGGTCTCGGCCACCAGTCGCGCCTCGACCAGTTGCAGCCGCCCGCTTTCGTGAAGCACTTCCGTCTCGACACGGAGCGGGGCATCGGGGGGCATGCGCAGCATGTCGATCGACAACCGTACCGGAATCCGGTCATCCGCCAGAAAATCCCGCTCGATGACATGGCCCAGCAGAGAGGCGGCGGCCGATCCGCTGAGCGTACCCTTTTGCCAATAGCCGCGTGCCGCGCTTGTCGGGATGAATCGATCGCCGTCGCTTGTGTAGAAATGCCCTGGCCGCGTTTCGATCATGCCTGCTCTCCCGAAATTTTTTCGGGGACTTAATTGCACGATTAAACCGATGGGAAAAGCCCGCGTCAACCGATCCCGGCGACCCCGGCCCGAACCGGCGCGCGGCATCCCCACAGCGCAAAAAACAGCACATAGAGCTCGCAAACCGCAGTCACCGCAAAGGCCCATTGAATCCCGAAATGGTCGGCGATCGAGCCCTGGATGAAGACGAGCGCCCCACCGGCGATCGCCATGATCAACAGACCCGATCCTTCCTCGGTCAAAGGCCCGAGATCGCGGATGGCGAGGCCGAAGATGGTGGGAAACATGATCGAATGAAACAGGCCGATCGCGATCAGCCCGGCCAGCGCGACATGGCCATGGCCAAATGTTGCCACCAGTGCGCAAACGAGAGCGGCGACGGCAAACAGCGCCAACACGTTTTCAGCGACGAAATGGCGCGTGATCCAGGCCCCGGCAAAGCGCCCGACCATCATCCCGCCCCACACGAACATCAGATAGAACGCCGCCTGTTCGTGTGTCACATTGGCGATGCCGGGCTGCGAGGCGAAATTGATGAACAAGTTGCCGACACCGATTTCGGCCAGGACATAGAGGAAAATCGCCCCGCATCCGGTCACCAGGCCGCGATGACGCCACAACGACAGGCCCTTGCGCGTTTGGGCATCGGCTCGCGCCGTTGCCGTGCCGAGCGCCGGGAGCGCCGCGCGTGCGATGATCAGTGTCAGGATCGCAAGCAGGACCGCGACGATCAGATAGGGCAGCTCGGTCGCGCGGGCATCGGCCATGCGCTGCGCATAGCTCAGCGCGGTGCCTTCGGCCGAAGTGCCGCCGGCGGTGCGTCCGAGGATCAGATACTGGCCAAACACGATCGCCAGCACATCGCCGGTGGTGTTGAAGGCCTGCGCGAGATTGAGCCGCGATTCGGCGGTTTGCGGCGGGCCGATCACCGCAACATAAGGATTGGCCGCGACCTGCAGCAGCGCAATGCCGCATGACACCGTAAACAGCGCAGCCAGCGTCACGGCATAGGAGGGCAGGCTCGCCGCCAGCACCATGCCCAGCGAGCCGAGCGTCATCACGCCCAACGCGGTGACCACTGCGCGCTGATAGCCGATCCGCGCGATCAGCCGCGCCGCCGGCAGCGAAGCGACGAGGTAGCCGATGAACCAGGTGCTCTCGATCGCGGTCGTTTCGGTATAGCTCAGCGCGAACACGCTGCGCAGATGGGGCAGCAGCGTGTCGTTGATGACCGTGATGAAGCCCCACATGAAGAACAGGCTCGACAGCAGCGCCATCGTGCGCACCGGCGTGGACACCGGAGACCCAGTTGAACCCGCTTCTGCCGCCGCCATCATGCTCTCCCACTCCCCGCTTGTGTCTTGGGTAGGATCGCTTGCGGCGGCGGTCAACGTATCGTGCCAGTGGTGGGCATCGTGCCAGTGGTGGGCATCGTATCAGTGGCGGAAATGGCGCATCCCGGTAAAGACCATGGCCAGGCCCGCTTCGTCGGCGGCCTTGATCACGTCTTCGTCGCGGATCGATCCGCCCGGCTGAATGACGCACGTCGCGCCCGCTTGTGCTGCGGCGAGCAGACCGTCGGCAAAGGGGAAGAACGCGTCCGAGGCGACGGCGGAGCCGACTGTGCGCGGCTGATCCCAGCCATGGGTTTCGGCGGCCTCTTGTGCCTTGGCGGCGGCAATGCGCGACGAATCGCGGCGGTTCATCTGACCCGCGCCGATCCCGGCGGTCACGCCGTCGCGGGCGTAGACGATGGCATTCGACTTGACATGTTTGGCCACGGTCCAGGCAAACAGCGCATCGGCCAGTTCGCGCTGCGTCGGCGCGCGCTTGGTCACGACTTTGAGATCGGCGGGGTCGACATGCCCATTGTCGCGATCCTGCACCAGCAGACCGCCGGCAATCGGCACGGTGATCTGCCCGGCGCGCGCCGCTTGCGGCAGGCCCGGCACGATCAGCAGGCGCAAGGCCTTCTTGCGGGCGAACACTTCGCGCGCGGCCTCGTCCGCGCCGGGCGCAACGACGACTTCGGTGAAAATCGCGCCGATCGCTTCGGCCGTCGGGCCGTCGAGCGGAACATTGGTCGCAACGATGCCGCCAAAGGCCGAAACGGAATCGCAGGCAAGCGCGGCCTGCCAGGCTTCGAGCAAAGTCGGCGCCGTCGCCACACCGCAGGGATTGGCATGCTTGACGATCACCACGGTCGGCGCGGCATCGGCAAATTCGGCAATCAGCTCGAGCGCGGCATTGGCATCGTTGTAATTGTTGTAGGACAGTTCCTTGCCCTGGATCTGCTCGGCCTGGGGCAGCCCGATGACGTCCGTCGTGCGCGGGACATAGAGCGCGGCGGCCTGATGCGGATTTTCGCCATAGCGCAGCGTGGTCACGAGGCGGTGCGATCCGGTCAGCGTTTCGGGGAAATGCTGACCCTGATCGACGCGCGCAAACCAGGCGGCGATCGCCGAGTCATAGGCCGCCGTGGCGGCATAGGCCTTGGCGGCAAGGCGCCGACGAAAGGGCAGGGTGGTCGCGCCATCGGTCGCTTCGAGCTCGGCAATCAGCCCGGCATAGTCGGCGGGATCGGTGACAATCGCCACGAATTCGTGATTTTTTGCCGCCGAACGAACCATCGAGGGGCCGCCGATGTCGATATTTTCGATCACGTCGTCGCGCGGCGCACCGCGTGCCACGGTCGCTTCGAACGGATAGAGATTGACGACGACGAGGTCGATCGCGCCGATCGCGTGCTCGGCCATGGCGGCGGCATGTTCGGCATTGTCACGCACCGCCAAAAGGCCGCCGTGCACTTTGGGGTGTAGCGTCTTGACCCGTCCGTCCATCATCTCGGGAAACCCGGTCAGTTCGGAAATGTCGCGCACGGCAAGGCCTGCTTCGCGCAGTGTCTTGGCCGTGCCCCCGGTCGAAACGAGTTCGACCCCGCGTGCTGCCAGTGCCTGGCCCAGTTCGACCAAACCGCTCTTGTCGGACACCGAAAGCAGTGCCCGCCCGATCGTTACATCGCTCAAGTTCAATTCCCGTTTAGCGCATCTTCTTCAGCAGCCAGGAGAACGTCTCCCCACTGCGCGAAACTTTGGCGGTGATCACCAGCTGGCGCGTCCCGATCGGGCGGCCCTGGCCATCGGCCCACAGACTTTCCTCGACCGTGACCAGGTCGCGGCCCGACCGGAATTGCCAAAGGCTGCCATCGGGCAGCGCCAGCGTGACACCCATGCCGTCGCGGCCCTTCGCCAGCTCGATATGCGGGCCGAGATGGAATCGCAAGATCACTGCGATCGTGCCGCGCTTGCCTTTGCGCCCGGTCGGCACGAGGCTGTCTTCGCCGCGCAGTTCGGTCCCGTCATCGCGCAGGATCAGGATGCGGCGATGAGTCAGGCCATAGCGCGAGACATAGCCGTTATGGCTGGCTTCCAGCCGGGTGGCGCCGGTTCCGGGGGCATCGCCGCTCAAGGTGCGGCGGTCGATGTCGACTTCGGACACGCCCGTGCCAAGCTTGCCGTTGATCAGCACGGCGGTCGAATTGAGATCGTCGATGGTCAGCGTCGAATGCGCCGCCGTCGCCCGCAGACCTTGCGCCAGGCGCAGCGGGATCAGGCCTCCGGCGCAGGCGCCGCCGCCGCAATTGACGATGATCCGTTCGGGACCATGGCTGAATTCGAACGCCAGCGTCGAAGCGCAGCCGTCGCGGGCATGGCGCGCGACCGGCGGCGGGGCCGAATCGAACAGAAGGATGGACCGCTGCGCCGCGACTCGCTGGTATCCCCACTGTCGCGCATCGCGAAGCGGCCGGGTGCGCACACCGCTGGCCTTGATCAGGCTCTGAATCCGCGAGGCGGGCAGGGCAGGCGCGCCCTGCCAGGCCGACAGCGCGCCGTCGCCATGCAGCACCGCCAGCAGCGGCGGCACGAGAACGCCCAGAATCGTGTCGATCTGCGACGGCGGCTCGGTGCGTACCGCGCTGTAGCAGGCCTTGAGCCGGACCAGCAGTTCGATGGCCTCGATCTGGCAAAGCGGGCTGCGCGAGAGCACGCCACCGTCATCGCCGACCAGATCGCCCAGTGCATGGACCAGTCCCGCCTCGCCATAGAGCCGGCGCGCACGACCATCGGCGAGCAGCAGCCCGGCGGCGGTGATCGCGGTCCAGCCGGCGACTTCGGACAATTTGTCCTCGGCGCGGCCGACATTGCGGTCGAGCCAGGAGGCGGTGGTGTCAAAGGCGTGCAGCGCGCGGCTGCGAAACTTGCGGTCTTGCCCCGACAGGATCAGCGGCGCGTGGATCAGCCAGCCGAGCAGGCGATGCGCGACATTGCCGACATCCCATGCGGGCGTTGCATCGGGGCGTGGATTGGCTGTCAGCCAGCGACCGAGAATGCGTTCGGCCACCCCGGTGCATTGTACGCGCGCGGCGCAAGCCTCAAGATCGGGCAGCCAGCTGAACCCGTGCACCAGCCGTTCCAGCGGAGGGGCAAGGCGCGGACCGGTAAATTCGATGTCGGCGATCGGCGCCTTGAGCCCGTGGAGCAGAAAATGCCCGGCGCGGACCGCCGTCCCCTTCGCTGCATCGCCGGGCAGCGGATTGGCGACCGTCGCGGTCAGGCGCGGCGCAGCGCGCTTGCCAAACGGATTGAGCGCGCGCGGCCCCAGCCCAAAGCGATAGGCAAGACGGACGAGGCGTTCGCCGGTGCTGACTTGCGGCGGCGAAAAATCGGCCAGTGCGAGCGCCCGCCCCGGCTCGATCACGCCCGGTTCGTTCAACTGGCCCGGCTCGCTCATGCGGGCCTCGATCGCGGCGAACGTCAATTCGGACTGTTGCGCCTGATATTCGGCATCGGGGCCCAAAGGGATTGCCATACGTGTCCCTGCATCGTCGCCAGCCACATCGCCGTGAGCCGCATCGAAACCGGCGGCAGCGCGGTGGGCGATGGTATGGCCGGGACGATGCATGAGGGTCAACCGGTTCCCTTCAGGGCGGCAATGTTCGCCGCGTAATGCGCCGGACCACCGCGGAATGTGGCCGTTCCCGCAACCAGCACGTCGGCGCCTGCGGAAACGCACGAGGCGGCGGTGGACAAGTCGACCCCGCCGTCGACTTCGAGATGGATTTGCCGACCGGACTTGTCGATCATCCGGCGGATCGCCTCGATCTTGCGCAGTTGGCTGGAAATGAAGCTCTGGCCGCCGAAGCCTGGGTTTACGCTCATCACCAGAACGAGATCGACGTCATCGATCAGGTAATCGAGCATTTTGGCGGGCGTCGCCGGGTTGAGCGAAACACCGGCTTTCTTGCCCAGCGCCTTGATCGCCTGCACCGTGCGGTGAACGTGCGGGCCGGCCTCGGGATGGACGGTAATGATGTCGGCGCCGGCCTGGGCAAAAGCCTCAAGAAACGAATCCACCGGCGAAATCATCAGATGCACATCGAACGGCTTGGTCGTGTGCGGGCGCAGCGCCTTGACCACGCCGGGCCCGATCGTGATGTTCGGCACGAAATGGCCATCCATCACATCGACATGGATCCAGTCGGCACCGGCTGCGTCGATCGCTCGCACTTCTTCGCCCAATCGCGCAAAGTCAGCCGACAGGATCGATGGCGAAATCAACGGAACAGTCATTGCGGCAACCCGGTCCATGCATAGCGCCAGATCGGCAGTGCCGGCGCGGTCTTGTCATCCCGGCCCTTGCGCGATAAAGCGCCGCGCCGGTCTGCCCCTTATGCCGATACCCACGGGGTCTTGCCGCTACAAGCGGCTTTGTGCGCGTTTTCCACACGCTCTGTCGCGAATTGCGCCATTTCCGATGGTTTGACGGGAATCGATTCGGTCGTTTTCATCGTCGGCGCATGCCGATGGCGGTGCATTTGTCCCGGTCGTGCGACAATTTGACGCCGTGACGGCATCTTGCACACGGCGTCCGATTGTCGCATGTCGGCGCCATCTTCCTCCTTGGGTCAGGGATTGTCATGCGCTCCACTGTCCGGTTTATCCGCCGCGCCCTGCCGAAAATGTCCTGTGTGGCAGTCCTTGCCGGATGTCTGGCGGCAACGCCGGCGCTTGCCGCACCGCCTTGCCTGGGGCCGCCGAGCAATACCTGGATTCATGTCACCGTCGATGGTGTGCGAAACGCCCAGGGACAGATCGCAACGACGGTCTACGCCGACATTCCCGAACGCTTTCTGGTGAAAAACGGATCGCTCTATGTCGTGCGTACACCGGCCGTCGCCGGGGCGACCAAGTTCTGCGTGTTTGTGCCCACAACCGGCGTCTATGCCATCGCGATCTATCACGACGAGGACAATTCCGGGACGATCAATCGCGCCGGGGTCTTGGGGATTCCGACCGAAGGGTTTGGTTTTTCGAACAACCCGCCGACTTTGGCCAGCCTGCCGGTATTCCGGTCGGTGCGGCTTGCGATCCCGCGCGCCAATCTGGCCACGACGATCCACCTGAAATATCCGTCCTGACCGCGCGATGACCCGGCCCGACGTCTTGGTTGCGGCCCCGTTGCCGCCGGTGACGATGGCCGCGCTGGATGATGCTTTTGTCGTTCACCGCTTGTGGGAGGGTGTCGCGGACGATGTCCTGTCGCGGGTCCGCGGCATGGCTGCCAGCACATTGGCAGGGCCGGTCCGCGATGACCTGTTTGCGCGGTTGCCCGCGCTGGAAGTGATCGCCAATTTCGGTGTCGGCTACGACAATATCGACATGGTCGCCGCCGTGGCGCGCGGTCTTGTCGTTACCAACACCGCCGGCGTGCTTGACGAAGAGGTTGCCGACCTCACCATCGGTCTGCTCCTGGCGACGCTGCGGCGGATACCGGCGGCAGAACGCTTTTTGCGCGATGGGCTTTGGCGGGACGGCAACTTTCCCCTGTCGCCGTCGCTGCGCGGTCGGCGCGTCGGGATCATCGGGCTGGGCGGGATCGGCAAGGCGATTGCCCGGCGGCTCGACGGTTTTGCGGTCGACATCGCCTATCACGGGCGCACCCGGCAGGGCGATGTCGGCTATCCTTGGTATCCTTCGGTCGAGGCTTTGGCCGGGGCCTGCGATGTGTTGATCGCGATCGTGCCGGGCGGGGCCAGCACGCGCCATCTCGTCGATGCGCGCGTGCTTGCCGCGCTGGGGCCGCAAGGTGTGCTGATCAACGTTTCACGTGGAACCGTGGTTGATGAAGCCGCGCTGATCGCGGCGTTGCAAGCGGGCACGATCCTGGCTTCCGGGCTCGATGTCTTTGAGCGCGAACACGATGTGCCCGAAGCGCTGCTCGCCCTGGACAACGTGGTGCTCTTGCCGCACATCGGTTCGGCATCGGCCATCACGCGCCAGGCAATGGGGCGCCTGATGGTCGACAATCTGGTCGCATGGTTTGAAACCGGCAGGCCGCTGACCCCAGTGCCCGAAACGCGGATTATGCCTTCAAGCTGAATTTCAGGAAGCCACCGGTTCCCCGTCGACATCGGCGCCGATGTCGACCAACGCCTGAGCGAGGTGCCAGGGCGCGGTTTCCTCGGCCAGCGCGTGGTAATGGGGATCGTCGATGTCGATCCACCAGGCATCGTCGATGTCGAGCGTGGCGGCGCGGTTGTATTGCGCCAGAACCTGGACCCCTTCGGACAACGATCCGGCCTTGCCCGATGCAATCGCCGCGCGGATCGCCGGCGCCAGTTCGGGTGTGGCGAGGAACGCGCCGCAATCGCACGCGTCATACGTGGGTATCGTCTTGCCGATCGACTGGATCAGGCCGCGTTCGTCGACTTTGACCCAGGTGGCATCTTCGGGATCAATCAGCGGGCTGTCGATCCGCCGGTCGATGGCCAGCGTCAGCCCGCAATCGGCGGGCGATTCGGTGATCAGCCGCGCGAGGATGTCGGCGTCGAACAAATGGTCGGCCATCAGCAACAGGTAATTGCCCTCGCAGCGCGTCGCGCCCGCAATCACCGAATGGCCATTGGGCGTCGACCAGTCGGACAGCCGCACCGGAACGATCGCAATGCCAAGCCGCAGCGACAATTCGGCGAGAAAGGTTTCGACGCGATCAGCCTCGTGCCCGGTGACCACGACGACGCGCGTCACCCCGGCCAGCATGGCCTGGCGGATCGAAAGTTCGATGATCGGCACACCGCAGACGGGCGTCAGCGGCTTCGATGACGATAGCGCGCCGAGGCGGCTGCCATAGCCGGCGGCGATGATCAACGCATCCATGCGTTTCGTATTCCCCAAAAGCTTTGCGTGGATCACGCGCGACCGAAAAGGGCGGCGTCAGCTTGTGCCGACGCCGCCCCTGACGATCAGGTCAAATCCGCTTACTCGGCCGCGAGGGCCGGTTCGGTGATGTATTCTTCGACGAGATGCGCGGCGACATCGTCGTTGAACTGCTGCGGCGGGTGCTTGCAGAAATAGGCCGACGGACCGATCAGCGCGCCGCCTTCGCCGCGTTCCAGCGCGACTTTGCAGCAACGGATCGCGTCCATCACGCAAGCGGCCGAATTCGGGCTGTCTTCGACCGACAGACGCAATTCGAGATTCATCGGGACATTGCCCCACTGCGCCCCTTCGAGGCGCAGGAAGCACAGCTTGTTGTCCTTTTGCCAGGGCACATAGTCCGACGGGCCGACGTGGATGTTTTCATCCGCAAGGCGGTGCGCAAGCATGGCCTGCACCGCCTCGGTCTTCGATTCCTTCTTGCTGCCCAGCCGCTGGCGGTCGAGCATGTTCATGAAATCGGTGTTGCCGCCGGTGTTGAGCTGATAGGTCTTTTCGACCGTCACGCCGCGGGCGCCAAACAGGCTCGACAGCACGCGATGGACGATCGTCGCGCCGATCTGGGCCTTGATGTCGTCGCCGACGATGGGCAGGCGCTTGGCGCGGAACCGGGCTTCCCATTCGGGCGTGCTGGCGATGAACACCGGCATGCAGTTGACCACGGCAACACCCGCTTCGAGCGCTGCTTCCATATAGAATTCAGTCGCTTCCTGCGACCCGACGGGCAGGAAGTTGAGCAGGACTTCGGCGCCCGACGCCTTCAGCGCGGCGACGATGCTCTCGTGCGTTGCTTCGGCTGCATCGGAGACGATGAAGCCGCGATCGCCCATTCCGGTCATGTGTTCGGCAACACCGTCGAGGATGCGGCCCATGATCACTTTGGTGCCGGTCTGTGGCACATCGGCGTGGAACACGGCGGTGCAATTGGGACCGGCAAAGATGGCTTCGCCGATGTCTTTACCGACTTTGCGCGCGTCGACATCGACGCCGAGTACGAATTCCACATCACCAGCGCCGTAGCCGCCGATCCGGTCGTGGATCAGCCCTCCGGCCGAATTGTTCTGACGATAGAAATACACCCCTTGGACAAGCGAACTGGCGCAGTTTCCTACGCCGATCACCGCGACCTTGATTGGCTTCATGTAAGCACGTCCTCTTCGACAGGCACCGCTGCCGGATGGCTGTCATCAAAGTGCCTTAGTTTGCGAAATTATCCGGGAATGCAAGCGGAATCCCGAGATTGTCAAGCAAGCCCTGCAAAGGTGTGAGGTTTCAACCGCTGGTGGCGCGATGCGTCAAGGCAGCCTATGGGCTGGCGAATCGCGGCTGGAAGCCGATCGCAACACGCAAGAAGGAAAGCACCGCACGATGGCGACAGCATCCCGCGAACGTCCGCGCCGCCCGCGCGAACTGCAGGATTCGCTTAACCACTACCTCTATCACCCGCTTGCCTGGCGGCTGGCCCGGCTGTTGGCGCCGACGCCGGTCACGCCCAACATGGTCTCGGTGGTGGGCGGTCTGTTCGTCGTTGCGGCGGGAATCGTCTATTGGCGCGGGCCCGTCTGGGGGCTGGAATGGCCGTGGGCGCCGCTCATCGGCATGATGCTGCACATGACCTGGCATGTCGTCGACGGCGCCGATGGCGATCTCGCGCGGCTGACCGGGCGGTCGAGCCCGCTGGGCGAACTGATCGACGGCATTTGCGATTATGCCAGCCATGTCGTGCTCTATATCCTGCTGGTGATGATCCTCGCGCCGTCGCTCGGCTGGGGGTGGGCGTGGTTCTGGGCTCTGGTCGCCGGAGCCAGCCATATCGCGCAGGCCAATTTCGTCGAAGTGCAGCGCCGGTTCTACCAGTATTGGACCTATGGCGTGCCCTGGCTCAACAATGCGACTCAGGCCGACGCGGCGCTGTTCAAGGACAAGCGCGGGGTTTCGTGGATCCTGCGCGGCTTTGTGCGCGGCTATTTGCGGCTCGCTTCGGGGATGAGCCCCAATGCGTTGACGATCGATGCGGCGGTATCCGAAGCGATTGCGGCAGACCGCGCGGGCGACGGCACCGCGCTGGCGCGGATTCGCGCCGAAGTGCAGCGCGAACAGCGGCCGTTGCTGTTCATGCTCAAATTTCTCGGGCCCAATCCGCGCGCGATCGTGCTGGGCATCGCCATGCTGGTCGGCAGCCCGCTGTGGTATTTCGTCTATCAGTCGCTGGCTCTGAATGCCTTGCTCGCCATCGCGGTGCGGCGCGAAGACGCGGCGGCGCTGCGTGTCGTCAATCGGCTCGGGCTTGTGCGCTGACTTTCCGGTCGGACAGGATCAATCCAAGCACGGCCAGCACAAACGCCTCGACGACGGCCCAGACCATCCAGTGCGAATGGTTGTAGAGCCACACGCCGATTGCGGGCGAGACGATATAGGCCGATCCGTTGACCGCAGCGACGATGCCCGCCGCCTGCCCCTGTTCGCCAAGTGAGACCGCAAGGCTGGCGCCGGAGGTAAACCCCGGCCGAAACAATCCGAAACCCACCGAACAGACGGCAAAGCCGGTGGCGATGGTATGAAGGTCCGCCCCCAGCGCGACCGGCACGATTCCGACCGAAACCAGCGCCATGCCCAGAATGGTCGACATGCGCGGGCCCAGCCCCAGCATCGGGATCAGCCCCCATTGGGCCAGCAGCATGGCGATCGCGCCGGACATCAGCACGAGCCCGATCGGCCCTGCGGCGGCGTCGGGCTGATGCCGCAATCCCAGTCGGTCGAGCAGGAGAAAGCCGATCACGCCAAGCAGGATCGATTGCGCCTGTCCGCCCAGCGTGCCCGCGATCAGCCAGGGGCGCAGGCGCGGGTCGCCCCAGCGCAAGCGCCCGGTCGGGAATGCGGTTTCCTGCGGACCGTCCTCGCCGGGCCAGCCATCGGCATATTCGCCGAATTTTTGGGCCCGGGCCTGTGCGGCCTGCGCGGGCGAAAGGTGCGCCGGGCCGTGCTGCGCGTCGTCATCAGGCTGCGGCGTATCGTCGGGCAGCCGCATCCGCAGGATTGCCAGGACCGCCAAGGCCCCCAGCGTAAAGCCCGCGAACGGCCCGATCAGTCCCAGCCCCGGCACAGTGAGCCCCGGCACGATCAGCCATGGCGCCAGCGCCGGGCCCAGCGCGGTGCCCAGGCCAAAGCTCGATGCGACCAGCGACAAGGCCTTGGTGCGTTCGGCGCGACCGGTGCGCCCGGCGACATAGGCCTGAACCGCCGGCGGCGCGGCCGAACCGAATGTGCCGTAGATCGAACGCGCGAGCGCAAACAGCAAGATCGCGCTCATCCCGCCGACCAGACCGGTGAGCCCGGCCAGCAACGCCATGCCGCACAGCGCGAACGACAGCGCAAAGGCGCCCAGGCCCAGTGTCATCATCGCCTTGCGCCCAAGCCGGTCGGAACGGCGCGCCCAGAACGGCGCCAGCAGCATCCACAGCAGCGCCGACCACGAATAGGCCAGGCTGACCCAGACGTCGGCGATGCCAAGATGCGTGCCGATCGACGGCATGACCGATTGCATCGCGGTATTGCCTGCGGCCGTGATCAGCATGACCGCAAACAGCAGCGTCATGCGCCCCGGCGGCAGGACTTGCGCATCGTGTTCGGATTGCCCGTCGGCCGTGGTGTCAATCGCGCGCGTTTCGGTCATCGCCTTTTGTGGTTCCCCAATCCCAATGGACGCAGGGGGCTTCGTGCGGCGAGCGCGTGTCCCTGTCGTCGCTTAATCAGTTGCGCTTTGCAACCTGGCGTGATTGTCCCGGTAGGATGCTTGGACAAAGCTTGCAATGGGGCGCGATTTTTGCAACCGAGCATGGCCTTAGCTATCGTTTATTGCGCAAAGGTCCATATCGCCAATGTCGCCCACCGAATTCGCCCAGGAACAGCTCCCCGTTCGTCTCAAGCGAAAGGCAATCGCGATGCTCGGGCCGATGGGCCTGTTCCTCAAGGGCTTCGTGAAGCATCCGGTGATGGTCGGCGCGATCGTTCCTTCGTCGCGGCGCACGATCCGGCGGGTGCTTTCGCCGGTCGACTGGGATCGGTGCCAGGTTTTCGTCGAATATGGTCCGGGCGTCGGCACGTTTTGCCAGCCGGTGCTCGATCGCCTGCGCCGCGATGGCAAGCTGATCGTGATCGACACCAATCCCGATTTCATCGCCTATCTCAAGGCGACGATCCGCGATTCCCGATTCAGCGCGGTCCATGGTTCGGCCGCCGATGTCGAAGCGATCGTCGCCGCGCATGGTTTCGATCATGCCGATTATGTGCTGTCGGGCCTGCCTTTCACCACTTTGCCGCCCGGTGTCGGCCCGGCGATCATGGCGGCGACGCGCAATGTCCTGCGTCCGGGCGGGGCGTTTTGCGTTTATCAGTACACGGCGCGGGCGCGCACGCTGATGAGCGAATATTTCCCGCGCATCGACAAGGGGTTCGAGCCGATCAACGTGCCGCCGTGCGTGATCAGCTGGGGCTGGAAGGACTGAACGCGTCGCCGGTCCCGTTGACGGGGCCGAGCTGCTGATAGGCAGAGGCGGCGATCGCGGCAAAATAGGTATAGCCGACGGCAAATACCACAGCGGCGATCGCCTCGCTGATCATGCGCTGCGCTTCGCCCTGGCTCAGATTGACCAGAACGACGCCGACAAAGATCATCACCAGCCCATAGACCACCACGAAAAGCGTCAGTGCCGGGCCGAAATAGAGCAGGACGCCCAGGAATTGGCCGCGCGTGCGGGACAGGCCACCGACAATCGCGCGAATCGGATTGTACAGCCGCTGCACGACCATTTCCGGCCCGATCAGCACCACGCGGGTCAGCGGATAGATCATCACGATCAGCGAAAGCAGCACCGCGAAAGTTTGCGGCATGATGGCCGCTAGCCCGCCGAGCACCGTCACCCACAAGACCGACAGCACGAGCGCGGTGAGCAATTGCGCCACGAGATAGCTGGGCAAGAGGCGCACTGCCTGGCCGATGGCGGCGCCCACGCTCGGCCGGTCGCGGTCGAGCAGCACGGCAAGCAGAGTCAGGTATCCGACCAGCATCGGCAGCGACAGCGCCAGCATGAGCGGCCCGGCAGAGGCATAGAACCGCGTGATCGCATCGGCGATCTGCTGTTGATCCATGCCGTTGCTCAGCTGCGGCGAAGGCAGCACGACCGCCGCAACCAGTCCGGGAAGGAGAAAGAACACGCCGGCGATCGCGGCAAGCATGTCGCGATTGGCAGAGACCATGCGTCTCGCGCTCTGCCATGCGGCGCTGCTGTCCAGAGTTACCACGGTGGATTACCTCGCTTTCAAAATCACTTCTAGTGCATCGGGGCGACCTGTGGGAACCGGTTTTCGCGAAGTCCGGAACGGGACTTCGCGTTAACACCCCTTGCACCGCGCGGGCAGCGAGGCCAAGTGCCGCATCATGACCGAAGCGAGCCCCAGGCGGGATATAGAGATTCGCGTTGAATCCGCGCGCGTGCCCTATCGCGACGCGCTTGATGCGATGACCGCACGCAACACCGGGATCGCCGAAGGATGCGCCCGCGAACTGGTCTGGCTGCTCGAACATCCGCCGGTCTATACCGCCGGGACGAGCGCGGCACGCGAAGAACTGCTGGACCCGCGGTTTGAAGTGGTCGAGGCCGGTCGCGGCGGGCGCTATACCTATCATGGGCCGGGACAGCGGATCGGCTATCTGATGCTCGATTTGCGGACGCGCGCGCGCGATGTGCGCGGGTTCGTCCATGCGGTCGAAGGCTGGGTCATCGACACACTGGGCGATTTCGGCGTCGAAGCCTGGCGCGCGCCGGGGCGAATCGGCATCTGGACGCAGGGGCGCGACGGGGCGGAGGCAAAGATCGGCGCGATCGGCATCCGCATTCGCCGCTGGGTGACGATGCACGGTTTTGCCGTCAATCTTTCGCCTGATCTTGCCCATTTCGGCGGAATCGTGCCCTGCGGCATCGCCGATTATGGCGTCACCAGCCTTGCCGACCTGGGGCTGGAGGTTAGCGCAGAGGCGTGGGATAAGGCGCTGCTTGCACGGTTTGATGCGTTTCTTGCGCAGCTTGATCGACCTTGCCCGTGATGTACCGCAGTTTCAGCAAACGGATCCTGTCGATGATGTCCTGCAAAGCCCGCCTCGTCATGCTGGCCGTTTTGGCCCCCGTTGCCCTGTCGGGGTTGAGCGGGTGCGGCAAAGGTACGCAGGCGCCCGCCGGCAAGGCTGCCGGTGCACAAGTGTTGCCCGGCACGATCAGCGATTCGATGCTCGACCTCGACCGCTCGCAGGCGCAACCACTGTTGCAACCGGTGCAGCGCAGCCGCCCGAGCGCGGCGGACATCATGGGAGAGGATACCGGCGGCGCGGCCAGCGATGCCGCACCGGACAAGGTTGCGCCGGACAAGGTTGGGGCGCCCAAACCGGCGGACGAAAAGCCCAAACAGCCCTAATCGAGTCCGAGCAGAGCGCGCGCCTGGCGCAAATGCGGCTGGTCGATCATTCGCCCGTCGATCTGCAGCGCGCCGACACCGGGATTGGCGGCAAAGGCGGCGACGATCGCGCGCGCTTCGGCGAGCGCCGCCGCATCGGGGGCAAAGGCCCGGTTGATCACGGCGACTTGTGCGGGATGAATCGCCAGCATCCCGGCGAAACCATCCGCCGCAGCGGCATGGGCCGCCTCGGCCAGCCCGGCCTCGTCGCGAAAATCGGCGTGCAGCGTGTCGATTGCCCAAACGCCCACCGCATGCGCGACGAGCAAAGTCTGCGCGCGCACCAGTCGAAAGGCATCGGTCCAGACGCCGCGCGCATCGCGCTTGCGTGTGACGCCAAGCACTGCGCCAAGATCTTCCGCGCCCCAGGTCAGCCCGGCAAGGCGTGGCAATACGGCATGGGCATAGGCAGGAATGGTGACTGCCGCACGCGCCGTTTCGCTGACCAGTGGGAGGATGCGGGTCTGCCCCGGCGTCAGGCCATGGGCCTGTTCGAGCGCTGCAAGTTCTTCGCCGATCCGTGCGATCTGGTCGGGCCCTTCGGCCTTGGGCACCATGATTCCGACGGGCGCGCCGGGGATGATCGCGGCAAGATCGTCGCGCCACAGCCCGGTGTCGAGCGCGTTGATCCGTACCCAGATCTGCTGATCGGACGGATTGCCCGTTTGCTGGCGCAGCCATTCGCCGGCAAGGGCGCGACCGACCGGTTTGCGATCGGCCGTAACCGCGTCTTCAAGGTCGATAATGACCGCATGCGCGCCGGTTTCGCGCGCTTTGGCCAGTTTGCGTTCGCTGTCGGCGGGGATGAACAGCCAGGAACGCGGGATTGACGTCATAAGAAGCAGCTCCAACCGATGGCGGACCGCCGCCGCCCGCATTGACGCGGGCGGCGGCGGTCGCGATCATGCAGGCGTAGCGACCTCTGCCAGTGTCGGATAGTCGATATAGCCCGCGTCGCCGGGGAAATACCACGACTGCGGCACATTGACGTTGGGCGCGAACGCCGCGCCCACGCGAATGCGCTCGACCAGATCGGGATTCGAGATGAACGGGCGGCCAAAGCTGATCGCGTCGGCGCGGCCCGAAGCGATGTCGGCTTCGGCCTTGTCGACGGTGTAGTCGCTGTTGAGCACCAGCGGACCTTTGTAGATCGAGCGGATCAGTGCGTCCTGTTGCGGCACGTCGGTCGATCCGAACGTTCCGTCGGGGCCGGGTTGGCGCAATTCGAGAAAGGCGATGTTCAGCGCCTGAAGCACGCGCGCCGCTTCGCCGAAGATCGACGCAGGATCGCTGTCATCGACGCCTTGCGAATCGCCGTTGGGCGATAGGCGCACCGAGACGCGATCCGCGCCCCAGATCGAAATCAGCCGTTCGGTCACTTCGCGCAGCAGCCGCGTGCGGTTTTCGACCGACCCGCCGTAATCGTCGTCGCGCAGATTGGTGCCGTTGCGCAGAAACTGGTCGATCAGATAGCCGTTGGCGGCATGGAGCTGGACCCCGTCGAATCCGGCCTTTTTCGCGTTTTCGGCGGCGAGCGCATAATCGTCGATCAGCCGGGGGATTTCATCGAGGCGCAAGGGCCGCGCGACGGCAAAGTCCTTTTTGCCTTCGGGGGTGTGGGCCTGGCCCGGCGCGCGGGTGGCCGATGCCGAAACGGGCGGTTCGCCGCCGAGGAACCAGGGATGGACGATGCGGCCCATGTGCCACAGCTGGGCGACGATGCGCCCACCGGCCTTGTGCACGGCTTCGATCACCGGCTTCCACGCTTCGGTCTGGGCTTCGGTCCACAGGCCCGGCGCAGAGGGCCAGCCGGCGCCTTCGCGGCTGATCCCGGTGGCTTCGCTGATGATCAGCCCGGCGCTGGCGCGTTGACGATAATATTCCGCCATGACTGCGGTCGGCACGCCTTCGGCAGTGGCCCGACCGCGTGTCAGCGGGGCCATGATGACGCGGTTGGGGGCGGCGATGGCGCCAAGCTGGATCGGCTTTAACAAGGATTCGACCATAGGGATGCCTTCTTGCTGGGTGGAAAAGGGAACGGCTCGCCCGCAGGCAATAACCGTTTCCATTTGCAACCTAACCTAGGCAAGGACCGCCGCCCTGACAACTGCCCCGTCGTTCAGAAAATCTCTCGAACGACAAATCAGCCCTATCCGTTCAGCGCGCGCCGAGGTCGCCCATGCCCACTGTGCCCGAGGCAAGGTCAAGCATCGCATCGAGGCTCTTTTTCGCGGCAAGCCGCAGGTTTTCCTCGATATGCACCACAGGCTTCAGGTCGCGCAGCGCCAGATAGAGCTTTTCCAGCGTGTTGAGCGCCATGTAGGGGCAGATGTTGCAATTGCAGTTGCCGTCGGCGCCGGGGGCACCGATGAACGTCTTGTTCGGCATGGCCAGTTGCATCTGATGGATGATGTGCGGCTCGGTGGCGACGATCAGCGTCTGCGCCGGGGTTTCCTTCGCATAGGCGAGGATGCCGCTGGTCGATCCGACATAATCGGCATGGTCGATGATATGCGGCGGGCATTCCGGGTGCGCCGCGACCGGGGCGCCGGGGTGCTGCGCCTTGAGCTTGATCAGCTCGGTCTCGCTGAACGCTTCATGGACAATGCACACGCCCGGCCAGAGCAGCATTTCGCGCCCGAACTTGCGATTGAGATAGCCGCCGAGATGGCGGTCGGGGCCGAAGATGATTTTCTGTTCGGGCGGGATCTTCGACAGGATCGTTTCGGCGCTGGAGCTGGTGACGATGACGTCGGACAGCGCTTTTACTTCGGTCGAACAGTTGATGTAGGTCAGCGCGATATGATCGGGGTGCGCCTCGCGAAACGCCTTGAAGCGGTCGGGCGGGCACGAATCCTCAAGGCTGCATCCGGCATCCATGTCGGGCAGGATCACGGTTTTTTCGGGCGCGAGAATCTTGGCGGTCTCGGCCATGAAGCGCACGCCGCAAAAGGCGATGACATCGGCATCGGTCGCCGCCGCCTTGCGCGACAGTTCGAGCGAATCGCCGATATAGTCGGCCAGATCCTGAATTTCCGGGCGCTGGTAATAATGCGCCAGAATCACCGCGTTGCGCTCTTTGCGCAGCCGGTCGATTTCGGCGCGCAAGTCGGTTCCGGCGGGCAGGGCAGTCTGGGCCGTCATGGGGTAAATCCTGTCAGGTGTTCGGACGCGAGGCGACTTAGGCCTGTGTCGGGGCTTGGGCAAGTGTCGGGTCTGGGGCAAGTGCGCTCGCTTGCCACAGATCGCCATCGGCGGCGACGCGGCCCTGGCGTTCGAGATCGATCAGATGCGCCAGAACCGATCGGCCCGCCGCGCCGTGCAGTCGCAGATCGAGCCCTTTGTACATCGACGCCACCAGATCGGGGATCGTGCGCGGGGCCGCTTCAAGCAGTGTCGCGATCTGGCGTTCGCGCTGGCGGCGGTGGCCGATCATGCCGCGCACGAATTGGCGCGGATTGTCGATCTGCGGCCCGTGCGCGGGGTAATAGACGCGATCCTCGCGCTCTTGCAGTCGGGCCAGGCTGGTCAGATAGGCCGCCATGTCGCCATCGGGCGGCGAAACCACGCTGGTCGACCAGCCCATGAC
This sequence comes from Novosphingobium sp. Fuku2-ISO-50, assembly GCF_001519055.1. Classification (GTDB taxonomy): domain Bacteria; phylum Pseudomonadota; class Alphaproteobacteria; order Sphingomonadales; family Sphingomonadaceae; genus Novosphingobium. The sequence goes on from NZ_KQ954291.1 coordinate 101,010, forward strand.
ATGATCGCCGGTAAACAGCGCGCCGCTTTCGATCAGGGCATAGCACAAATGGTTGCTGGTATGCCCGGGGGTTGCCACTGCCTCGATCGTCCAGCCTTCGCCCGACAGGCGCTCGCCATCGGCCAGCACGCGGTCGGGGCGATAATCGGGGTCGAACGCGGCATCGGCGCGGGGCCCGTCATCTTCGAACGACAGCGCGGCGCAGCCGATGATCGGCGCGCCGGTTGCGGCCTGAAGCGCGCGCGAGGCGGGGCTGTGGTCGCGATGGGTATGGGTGCACACGATCGCGGCGACTTTCACCGGGCCGATCGCGGCCAGAATAGCCTCGATATGCCCGTCTCCGCGCGTATCGGCATGACCGGCAAGGCCGGTATCCGCCGGGCCGGGATCGATCACGGCCAGATCGGCCCCGCGGCCCACGAGATAGGTCTGCGTGCCGGTAAACGTATAGGGCGATCCGTTGGGGGCGAGCACGCGGCGGACCAGCGGCTCAAGCCGGACCGCCCGTCCGGTCGGCCAGGTGGACGGGTCGTGGGGGTTTTCCGCAGGGATCGCTTCGGTCATGTCCCCATGATGGGCATTCCGGTTGCGCCGCGCAACTTTTTCGCAATTCACGCCTGCTTTAGCGCGGCGTGGGCCAGCCGTTCGCGCAGCCGTTCGCGCAGGCGCTCGATGGCCCCGGGCTGGGCGGGGGTCTCGTTGCGCCACGCCTGTTCGAGCCGCTGGATACGGGCATAGAGCCGTTCGCTTTGATGCACGAGCGCGGCGAGATCGGGCGGAAGGTGGTCGACGATCATCGAGTCGCTGGCGGGAAAATGGCTGATCAGGCGACCGTGGCGGCGCAGTTGCACCGCGCTGATCTGCCCGGCGAACCAGGCGCGATGGTTCAGCAGCCAGGCAAGGCAGTGCATCACGCGGGTGGTGGTGCGCAAGGCCTCGCACATCACTTCCACATCGTCCGGCCCGCAATTCCGGCCAGAATCGGAAATCCGGCCCGAATCGGAAGTGCCATCTGGCCCCGTGCGGACCAGACGGGCGAATTGCACCGTACCGCCCGCCGCCTGGCGCAAGTCGTCAAACCGGCTGCGCGCGGCATCGGCCAGCACGAGGGCCTCGGTATAGAGCGCTTCGACAATGCGCGGATTGAGGCTTGGCACTTCGGTCATGGCGGCGGCATAGCGGGGTGTGCCGACCGGGCTCAACCGTTCGCATTGGCCGGTTGATCGGCTGTATCGGATTGGCACGCCGCAAAGCGCGCGCAATCGACTGCCACGACGTGTAAAACCGCTATTTTACGCGATGATGTCGGGGATGAGGTGATCCTCGATCAGGCTGATCTGATCCTTCAGGCGCAATTTCCGCTTTTTCAGCCGGGCAATCTGCAATTGATCGTTTGCGCCCGCCAGGGTCAAGGCATCGATCGCGGCATCGAGATCACGGTGTTCCAGTCGCAGCGCGGTCAGTCGCTTGCGCATTTCGTCTTCGGTCACTCCTGGCCAACTCCTCGACGCCAACGCTTCTGCACGCAACCGGAGCGCGCATGGGCGAGGCGCGCAACGGGTCTGGTCCGGCAAACCTTTGTCTCTGCCGCCCACCGCCCCGGACCTTCCGGCGATGAAGCGCGTTGCGCGAGGGTCCGCTTGCCCTTTTGCTTGACCAGATCTTTCGATCTGCCCCGCAAACATTGCGTACCGACGCGACAACGCTTGCAAGATACGGCGAATGTGGGAGCATGACAACGCACCTGCTGCCCGGGCTTATCCACCGGGACGAGTCGCGACAGCGGGGGCGACGAGAGCTCGGCCGGCAATGGCCGGTCGGATAGGGCCCGCGACTTCCATCAGGGAAGTCCTGGCATGAAGGAGGCACTGGATGGAATCCTCGCACTTCAGCGCGTTGCAAAACAAACATGCCGGTCTCGAACGCCGCATTTCCGAGGAAATGACTCGACCATCGCCCGATGCGGTTCTGATCAAGGATCTCAAGCGCCGCAAGCTCAAGATCAAGGAAGAGTTGGCGCAACTGCACTGATCCTGCGCCCTTTTCGGGCATCGGAAGGAAAGGGCGGCGGGACGCGAAGCCCGCCGCTTTTTTGTCGGTCGCCCCGTCTTGCCTGAAATCGGCTCTTGCTTGCACCCGGCGCTCTAAAAAACAGTCTGTTTTCAAGAAGGGCGCGCCAACGTCGTGTCTGCGGCTTGCAAAACGCGCCCCTTGCGCTAGGCCATGGGTCATGCCTCCGCAGACAGCCGCCGCCGCCGCCCGGGCAATCCTGACCTCGCTGCACGAGATTATGGCTTCGCGCAGCGGAGCGCAGGCCAAGCTCAATCAGGTCGTCGAGGTGATCGGCGAGAAGCTTCATAGCGAAGTCTGCTCGATCTATCTCCTGCGCGAAGGCATGCTTGAGCTTTTCGCCACGCGCGGGCTCAACCAGCAGGCCGTCCACGTTACGCGGATGGCGGTGGGCGAAGGTCTTGTCGGCACGATCGCGCTGCACACCGAATCGCTGAATCTGGCCGAAGCGGCGGCGCACCCCGATTTCGCGTTTCGCCCGGAAACCGGCGAAGAGCGCTTTCACTCGTTCGCCGGGGTGCCGATCGTGCGGCGCGAACGCGCGGTCGGCGTGGTCGCGGTGCAGCATGTCGAGCCGCGCCGCTACGAAGAAGTCGAAATCGAGGCATTGCAGACCGTGGCGATGGTGCTTTCGGAACTGATCGCCAACGCCGGGCTGATCGACGAGGACGATTTCCTGGGCTCGGGCGCCCACATGACGGGGCCCGAACGCTTGCAGGGCCTGACTCTGGTCAAGGGCATCGCATCGGGCGCGGCCGTGTTTCACCAGCCGCGCGTCACGATCGAACAGATCGTCGCCGATGATACCGAGGCCGAGCGGCAGCGCGTCTATCTTGCCTTTGACAAGATGCGCGAACAGATCGACCGCATGGCGAGTCAGGCCGAATTCGGCGTGGGCGGAGAGCACGAGGAAGTGCTCCAGACCTACAAGATGTTCGCCTATGACGAAGGCTGGGGCCGGCGCATCAATGAAGCGATCGATTCCGGACTGACCGCCGAGGCTGCGATCGAGCGGGTGCAGCAGCGCACCCGCATGCGCATGCGCCAGATCGACGATCCGTTGCTGGCCGATCGCATGCACGATCTGGAGGACTTGTCCAACCGGCTCTTGCGGATTGTGTCGGGTCAATTGGGCACGGCTGCGAGCATGGGGCTCAAAGGCGATGCGATTCTCGTCGCGCGCAATCTCGGCCCGGCAGAACTGCTCGAATACGATCGCCGCCGATTGAAAGGCGTGATTCTCGAAGAAGGCTCGCTGACCGCGCACGTGGTGATCGTGGCGCGGGCCATGGGCATTCCCGTGATCGGGCGGTTGCGCGGCCTGCGCGGCAAGCTGCGCGAAGGCGATCATCTGTTGGTCGACGGCGATCGGGGCGTGATCGACGTGCGCCCGACCCCGAGCATGACCGAAGCGTTCGAGGCGCGCTTTGCCAAGAATCGCGAGCGCCAGGCGCATTACGCGGCGATGCGCGATGTTGAGCCGGTGTCTCGCGACGGTCGGCGCATCACGGTGATGATCAATGCCGGCCTGCGCGATGACATGCCGATGCTCAATCTGACCGGGGCAGACGGCATCGGTTTGTTCCGCACCGAATTCCAGTTTCTCGTTTCGGCCACGCTGCCCGCGCGCGAGCGCCAGACGCGGCTCTATCGCGATGTGCTCGATGCGGCGGGCGACCGGCCGGTGGTGTTCCGCACGGTCGACATCGGCGGCGACAAAGTGCTGCCCTACCTGCGTCAGGATGACAGCGCGCTCGAGGAAAATCCGGCGATGGGCTGGCGCGCCTTGCGCGTTGCGCTCGAACGCGACGGGCTGCTCAAGGTTCAGGCGCGCGCGCTGATCGAGGCGGCGGGCGGACGCACGCTCAACGTCATGTTCCCGATGGTCACCGAACCGTGGGAATTCGACGCGGCCAAGGCGGTGTTCGAAAGCCAGGTGGCCTTTCTCAAAAAGCAGAAGAAGCTGCTGCCCGAAGCGATCCGCTATGGCGCGATGGTCGAAGTGCCGGCGATTGCCGAATGGCTCGACGTGCTGGCGCCGCGCCTGTCGTTCCTGTCGATCGGCACAAACGATCTGACCCAGTTTCTGTTTGCCGCCGATCGCGGTCACCCCAAGCTGGCCGAACGCTATGACTGGGTCTCTCCGGCGATCTTGCGCTTTCTCAATCGCGTGGTCTGTGCGGTTGCGCCGTTTGGCACCGACATTACCGTATGCGGCGAAATGGGCGGGCGTCGGCTTGAGGCGCTGGCGCTGCTCGGGCTGGGCATCACGCGGCTGTCGATCACCCCGGCTTCGGTCGGGCCGATCAAGGAACTGGTCAGCAAAGTCGACATTGGCGCGATTCGCCTGGCCATGACCGGCTGGCTGGTCGATCCGCCGGCCAATATGCGCGCGACGCTGACCGAATGGGCGGCGGATCACGGAATAGACTGCGACTGAGCGCAAGCGCCGATGGCCATTTGTGGCGGCCGCCGGACCTCCTTGCGCCACGCATCGCAAGCCATGGCCGTTGCGCCGCGATTCCCGTTGACATTCTTGGGATTGCAACCAAGCCTGCCTAAGGGAATTTCACCATACCAAGGGTTGCACAAGCATAATGGATCAAGCGCGCGACGCCGTGGCCCCGGACGGCGATCACGGCGGTGGGTACGAAGGCAAGGCGGGAACGTCTGCGCCTTCCCAACTGCCCCAGACGGCAAGTGCGCGCCTGCGGGCCGCGCGTGAAGCGCTTGGCCTGACGACGGGCGATATCGCCGCGCGCACCCGTATTACCATTCGTCATGTCGAAGCGCTCGATCGCGGCGATCTCGCCGCTTTGCCAGGTCGGCCTTATGTTCTTGGATTTGTACGAAATTATGCCCGCGCAGTCGGGCTCGATGGCGCAGAACTGGCCACGTTGGCGCGCAGCGAGATGGACGCGAGCGTGCCCCGGCCCGTGCCGCGCATGGTTCACCAGTTCGATGTCGACGATCCGGCCAAGATTCCGTCACGGCTGGTTACCTGGGCGGCGTTGGGTCTGGTCATCGCGGTGTTGGCCGCCGGCGGCGTGTTCTGGCGCAGCTATTACGCGCCCGGTGCGGCGCTGCCTTCGCTGGTCGAGCCTGATTCGGCGCCGAAGCCCAGGCCTGCTGTCGTGGCCAAACCCGCTGCGGTGCCCGCAGGCCCGGTGGTGTTTACCGCGCGCGAGGACGGCATCTGGGTAAAATTCTACGACGGGCACGGGACGCAACTGCTGCAAAAGCAATTGGCTCGGGGTGAAAGCTATACCGTGCCCACCGATGCGGTCGATCCCAGGCTGTGGACCGGGCGGCCCGACGCCTTGACGATCACCGTCGCCGGGCAGGCGGTTGCGCCGTTGTCCGACAAGCGCGGGATCGTGCGCGATGTGCCGGTGACAGCGCAAGCGCTGCTGGCGCGCGCGCCGGTTGCTGCCGCGTCTCCGCCCGCCCTTTCTCCTGCCGCCACTTTTCCTGCTGCCACCTCTCCTGCCGCCGCACCCGCGCAGCCGCGGCACAAATCGCGCCGGACTGCCGCCCATGTCGAGGCGGCGCCTGCGGCGTCCTCCACCCCGGTCGCTGCCGACGCGGCGGCGGCGCCTTTGGCGACGTCAACTCCGGCACCGCCACCACAATAAGGTTCTGTCGCGCGCGCTCGACTTCGCGGCGACACTGCGGCAAAATCGGTGCCGCGCCGAAACGGCCATGCGCCGTAAAGCTGTTGCTTTTGTTGGAGTATCCATGACTTTCACTTTGCCGCTGCGCGATTCGACCGGTCGCCGCCCGTCACGCCCGATGCTGAAGCGCCTGCTGCCGGTGTTGATCGGGGTGCTGGCCGTCCCGGCGCTGGTTCCGGTCGCGGCCTATGCGGACACGCCCTCACAAGGGGTTGAAACGACCGAAGCGCGGCTGCGCCGGATCGAGGGCGAATTGCGCGCGCTGCAGCGCAAGGTTTTTCCCGACGGCGCAGGCAAGACTTTCGCTCCCGAAATCGCCCCGGGCTCGCCCGGGGCTGCGGCGACTGTTCCTTCGGGCAATGCAGGCGCGCTGAGCGACGTGCTGGCGCGGATGGATGCGGTCGAGGCGCAAATGAAATCGCTGACCGCGACCAGCGAAGACAATCAGAACCGGCTGGCCAAACTCGAAGGGCGGATCGGCGCCGTCGAAACGGCACAAGCCGGCGCCGCCGCGGCGAGCTCCCCCCCGCAGCCCGTGCCGCCGCCCGTCGATGCCCCGCCTGTGCCCCCGGCAAAACCGGTCAAAGGGGCTGCAAAGGGCAAGGCCGCTTCGACAGACAGTGCCGCCACGCCGTCGTCGCCCGCAGCGGGTGATCGCGCCGCAGCGGTCGCCGCGATCGAGCACCCTTCGAGCGACGACAAGGGCGAAGATGCCTATACCTATGGCTATCGCTTGTGGGAGGCGAAGTTCTTCGCCGAATCCGAAGCCGTCCTGCTTGATTTCGTTCAGCAATATCCCGGCCACAAGCGCATCAGCTATGCGCGCAACTTGCTGGGGCGGGCCTATCTCGACGACAACAAGCCGGGCGCGGCGGCGCAATGGTTCGCGCAGAACTATCGCGCCGACAAAGCCGGTGATCGTGCGCCGGACAGCCTGCTCTATCTCGCCGTGGCGATGACCCGGCTCAAGGAAGCCAAGCGCGCCTGCATCGCGCTGGGCGAATTTCGCCAGACATATCCGACCGAATCCGATGGTCGGCTCAAAGGTCAGTATGACGCCGTGACCAGGACGGCGAGCTGTCATTGACGATGTGCCTCTGATCGCGGCGGATCGTATTGCGGCCTTTGCTGCCGACTGGGCCCGGCTCCGGCCCGGCGAGGGGCCGGTCGGGCTTGCCGTTTCGGGCGGGCCGGACAGCCTGGCGCTGTTGCTGATGATGCATGCGGCGGTCGGGGCAGGCGGCTTTGCCGTGGCCACGGTCGATCACGGCCTTCGCGCCGAAGCTGCTGCCGAAGCTGCGCATGTGGCGGCGCTCTGCGACGCGCGCGGGATTGCCCATGCCACTTTGCCGATTGGCCTGGCGCCGGGATCGGCGGTTCAGGAACGCGCGCGCGACGCCCGCTATCGTGCGCTCGAAGGCTGGTGCCGCGAACGGGGCCTGACAGCGCTGGTTACCGCGCACCACGCCGACGATCAGGCGGAAACCATGATCATGCGGATGAACCGGGGGGCGGGCTTGCGCGGCCTTGCCGGAATGCGCGCTCGCACGATCGTGCCCGGCGGCGATCTGCCGTTGTTGCGGCCCTTGCTCGGCTGGCGGCGCGAAACGTTGGTCGCGCTGGTTGCCGGAGCGGGGATCGAGGCCGTCGACGATCCGTCGAATCGCGACACGCGATTTGAACGCGTGCGCATGCGTGAAGGGTTGGCAGGGGCGTCCTGGCTCGATCCTGCCGGTCTTGCGGCCGCATCGGGGCATCTTGCCGAGGCCGATGCCGCGCTCGACTGGGTGGCGAACCGGGTGCCGCTGGACGGCGGGGCGATCGATGGCGTGATTGCGTTCGATCCTGATTTGCCCCGCGCGCTGGCGTTGCGCGTGCTCCAGCGCGTGCTCGTGCGGCTTGGCGGCGGCGTGCCGCGCGGGCGCGATCTGGCGCGCTGGCACGACCGACTCGCGGGCGGCGAGGTAGCGACGCTCGCCGGAGTGCGCGGCGACGGGCGGGCGCGGCCATGGCGATTCAGTCCGGCGCCGCCGCATCGTGGCCGCTGATCGAGAAATCCACTGACACCCGCGCAGAAATTCGCACGTATGGTTATATTGCCATTCACCCGCGCCTTCCTACATTGGGCCAACGAAAGGGCAGGACGAGTCTGCCCGGCAGAAAGCGACACGCGATGAACGACGACCAGCCGCAGGGTAATCCCTGGATCAAGAACCTTCTGGTGTACGGCGGGATTTTCCTGGCGCTGCTGCTGGTGGTTTCGATGTTCAGCGCCCGCAGCGATTCGACCGGCACCTTGATGCGCTATTCGGATTTCCGTGCCCATGTCACGGCAGGCGATGTGCGCGAGGTTCAGATCGGCTCTGACCGGATCACCGGCACGCTCAAGAACGATCAGCAGTTTCAGACCGTGCCGATCCCGGGCGATACCGACCTTGCCAAGCTGTTGCAGGACAAGGGCGTGCAATATGCCGGCAAAGCCGCCGAGGAGCCCAATGTCCTGCTCTATTTCCTCGCTCAGTCGCTGCCGTTCCTGTTGATTCTCGGCATGGTCATTTTCGCGCTGCGCCAGATGCAAAAAGGTGGCGGCTCGGGCGCGATGGGCTTTGGCAAGTCCAAGGCCAAGCTGCTGACCGAACGATCGGGCCGGGTCACGTTCGACGATGTCGCCGGGATCGACGAAGCGCGCGAGGAACTGCAGGAAATCGTCGAATTCCTGCGCGATCCCAGCCGCTTTTCCAAACTCGGCGGGCAGATTCCCAAAGGTGCATTGCTCGTCGGCAGCCCCGGCACCGGCAAGACCTTGCTCGCGCGCGCCATCGCCGGCGAAGCGGGCGTGCCGTTCTTCACCATTTCGGGCTCGGACTTTGTCGAAATGTTCGTCGGCGTCGGCGCCAGCCGCGTGCGCGACATGTTCGAACAGGCCAAGAAAAACGCGCCGTGCATCGTCTTCATCGACGAAATCGACGCGGTCGGTCGTCATCGCGGGCATGGCCTGGGCAATTCCAACGACGAACGCGAACAGACGCTCAACCAGCTTCTGGTCGAAATGGACGGCTTCGAGGCCAACGAAGGCATCATCATCATTGCCGCGACCAACCGCCCCGACGTGCTCGATCCGGCGCTGTTGCGTCCGGGCCGGTTTGACCGGCAGGTGGTCGTGCCGATCCCTGACATCGAGGGCCGCGAAAAGATCCTCGGCGTACACATGAAGAAAGTGCCGCTCGCGCCCGACGTCAATCCGCGCGTGATTGCGCGCGGCACGCCCGGCTTTTCGGGCGCGGACCTCGCCAATCTGGTTAACGAGGCGGCGCTGCTGGCCGCGCGGCGCAACAAGCGCCTCGTCGCGATGCAGGAATTCGAAGACGCCAAGGACAAAGTCATGATGGGCGCGGAACGGCGCTCGATGGTCATGACCGAGGAAGAAAAGAAGATGACCGCCTATCACGAGGCCGGTCATGCCATCGTTTCGGTCAATGAAACGGCCAGCGACCCGATTCACAAGGCGACGATCATCCCGCGCGGTCGCGCGCTGGGCATGGTCATGCGTCTGCCCGAGCGCGACAGCTATTCCTATCATCGCGACAAGATGCTGGCCAACCTGTCGGTCAGCATGGGCGGTCGCGTGGCCGAGGAAATCATTTTTGGCCATGCCAAAGTGTCGTCGGGCGCTTCGTCGGACATTCAATATGCCACCAGTCTGGCGCGCAACATGGTCATGCGCTGGGGCATGTCGGACAAGCTCGGCCCGCTGCTCTATGAAGAAAGCCAGGACGGCTATCTCGGCATGGGCATGTCGCAGCGCACGATGATGTCGGACGAAACCGCCAAGCTGATCGACAGCGAAATCCGCAAGCTGGTCGACGATGCCCACGCCCGCGCAACGACGGTCCTGCAGGACAATGCCGACAAGCTGCGTCTGCTGGCCGAAGCGCTGCTCGAATACGAAACGCTGACCGGTGAAGAGATCAAGAAGCTGATCGAGGAAGGCAAGCTCGACCGGCCCGACAGCGCTTCGGACGATTCGCGGCCGCCGATGCCGCAGATTGTCTCGGTGCCGCGTGCCGGTCGCCGCTTTGTCGGTGTCGATGCCAATGCGGGCGCGCCGCGTCCGCTCGGCGCGTAAGAGGCAGGAATGGCGTTTACCAGCGAAGCGATCGTTCTGCGCCAGCCGGGCGGGCCCGAAGCGCTCGTTCTCGAAACGGTGACTGTACCCGCGCCCAGCCCCGGTCAGATCCTGATCCGGCAAAGCGCGGCTTCGGTCAATTTTCACGACATCTATGTCCGCTCGGGCGCATACAAGACACTGCCCCTGCCCGGTATTCCGGGATTGGAAGCGGTCGGTCGCGTCGAAGCGCTGGGCGAAGGCGTGCATGATTTCGCGATCGGGGATCGCGTCGCCTATATCGATCGGCATTACGGCGGGTATGCGCGGTTGCGCGTGCTGGCGGCAGAGCTTGCCGTGCCGCTTCCCGACGGGATCGACGATGGCGTTGCGACCGCCTGGTATCTCAAGGGGCTGACCGCGCAGGCGCTGGTCGACGATGTCGAGCCGGTCCATGCCGGCAGCGTGGTTCTGGCTCAGGCCGCCGGGGGCGGGGTGGGGCAGCTGGTCGCGCGCATGGCCAAGTTGCGCGGCGCAACCGTGATCGGCACCGCCGGCTCGCCCGAAAAGGCGGCGATCGCGCGCGCTGCCGGTTGTGACCATATCATCGCCTATCGCGAGGCCGATGTTGCCGCCGGGGTGATGGAACTGACCGGTGGCCGGGGTGTCGATGTCGTGTTTGACGCCGTGGGCAAGGACACGTTCGAGGGCTCGCTCGCATCTTTGGCGACCAAGGGGCATCTGGTTCATTACGGTCAGGCCTCCGGGCCGATTCCGCTGTTCGATCTGTCGCGGTTGGGTGCGAAATCCGCCAAAGTCTCGCGCCCGTTCCTGTGGCCTTATATCCATCCGCGCGACAAGTTGCTGTCCGCTTCGGCCAGTCTGTTTGCGGCGATGGCGGCGGGCGATCTGCCGCTCTTGCTGGGCGGGCGGTTTCCCCTGGCCGAGGCTGCCGCTGCCCATGCCGCGCTCGAAGCGCGCGCTGCGGGGCCTTTCGCGCTCGACTGCTGACTCTCCGACGTCGTTTTACCTGCCCTTAACCTTGCGCGTGCAGGGATTGCGCCTTGTTTGCGGCAGGATGGAAGACGACGCCAATGGCCTTTGCCGGCTCGGACACCGCGCTGATCGAAGCGCGCAGTTTTGGCCGGGCGCGGCCGGGGCAGCCGGCTGCGCGCCGGACGCCGCTGCCCAGGGCAGAGCCTGAACCGCAAGCCGAGATCGCCGCGCCGCCTTCGCTGCGCGATGGATCGCATCCGCTGGCGCGGCGCTGGGATGCGCTTTGCCGCAAGATCGAAGCGCGGCTGGCCGGGGGTACGCTTGCCGTCGACTTGCGCGCGGAATTGGGCAGTCGCCGCTGGTTTGGCGGTCTTGCCCGGCTTACCCTCTATGCTTTGCCATCGCTGATTTGCATGCCCGGCTTCGCGCCTTTCGAAGCGGCGCCGTTGCCGGTCCCCGGTGATGGTGAAGCGGTCGAACTTCATGCGCAGGCCGTGCGCCCCTTGTTCGCTGGCGGGGCGACCGGGCGTCATTTTGCCGCAACGGACATGGTCGCGCGGCTCGATTCGGTGCCCGAGCGCGCGACGATCGCGCTGGGCGCGGTGCTGGGCGAAAACGATGATCTGGCGCACATGTTGCAGCGCCTTGGGCTCGCCGCCCGTGATGCCGATGCCGTCAAGGCCATGGTGGTGCCGCTGGGCACGCCGACGCCGGGCACGCGCTTTGCCGTGACATTGGGCGCGCGCGCGGCTGCGGGCGAACCGCGCCCCTTGCTCGCCCTGTCCTTTCGCCCGCGCTTTGATCTTGATGTCACGATTGCCCGTCAGGGCGGTGGGTTGGCTCTGACCAGGCGACCGATTCCGGTCGATGCGACGCCGGTGCATCTGGTCGGTGCGGCGGGATCGAGCCTCTATCGCTCGGCACGTGCCGCAGGGGCGGAGCCCGAGACGGTGCAGGCCTATCTTCAGGCGATCGACCAATATCTGCCGTTCGAAGCGATTGCGCCGACCGATCAGTTCGAGCTGGTCGTGGCGCACAAAAAGGCGCTCGACGGGACGAGCGGCGGCGCCGGGCAGGATGGCGAGCTGCTCTATGCCGGGGTGTTGCGCGACGGCAAGCCGCTGCTGCAGGTCATGCGCTGGGGCAATGACGGCAATTTCTATACGCCCGAAGCGCTGGCGGGCGCGGCGGAGCAAGGGTCGGGCCTGCTCGCAGCGCCGGTTTCAGGCAATATCACCTCGTGGTTCGGCATGCGCCGCCATCCCATTCTCGGGTTTGTCCGCATGCACGCCGGGGTCGACTTTGCCGCGACTTATGGATCGCCGATCTTTGCCGTGACCGACGGCGTGGTCAGCTATTCCGGTTGGCACGGCGGCCATGGCAACTATGTCCGGCTGGCGCACGGCGGCGGGATCGACACCGGCTATGGTCACATGAGCCGGATCGCGGTCGGCGTCGGCATGCATGTCACGCGCGGGCAGGTGATCGGCTATGTCGGATCGACCGGGCTGTCGACGGGGCCGCACCTGCATTACGAACTCTATCGCGGCGGGCAGCCGGTCGATCCGCTGTCGATCCGCTTCGTGCCGCACCATGCCCAAGTCAATCCGCAGGAACTGACCTCGTTTCGCGTGCGCATGCACCAGTTGCTGATGCTGCCCCGGTTGGGCGCGAAAAGCTGAGATTCGACACAGGTTTTCGGCGAAAACCCTTTTGCCTTGGGCCCCTGGTCGATATGACAGCCGACCATGACCAGCTATCCTCATGTGCGCTTGCGTCGCACCCGTGCCTCGGCCTGGAGCCGCGCGCTCCATCGCGAAGTCGAAGTGACTCCCGCCGATCTGATCTGGCCCCTATTCGTGACCGAAGGCCACGATCTGGAGGCGCCGGTTACCTCGCTGCCCGGCGTGTCGCGCTGGTCGGTCGATCGCATCGCTGCGCAGGCAAAGCTGGCCGTGGCGGCGGGGATACCCGCGCTGGCGCTGTTTCCCAATACCCAGCCCGAACGGCGCAGCCATGACGGTGGCGAAGCGCTCAATCCCGACAACCTGATGTGCCGCGCGATCCGCGCGATCAAGGATGCCTGCGGCAACGATATCGGCGTGCTGACCGATGTCGCGCTCGATCCTTATACCAGCCATGGGCAGGATGGGCTGATCGACGAGGAAGGCTATGTCGTCAACGACGAGACGGTCGAAGTGCTCGTCGGGCAAAGCCTCAATCAGGCCGCAGCGGGCGCGGACATCATCGCGCCGTCCGACATGATGGATGGTCGCGTTGCCGCGATCCGCGCCGCGCTGGAAGAGGCGGGGCATATCAATGTCCAGATCATGTCCTATGCCGCCAAATATGCGTCCGCCTTTTATGGTCCGTTTCGCGATGCGGTCGGCAGCCATGGCCTGCTCAAAGGCGACAAGAAGACCTATCAGATGGACCCGGCCAACGCCGAGGAAGCCTTGCGCGAAGTCGAACTCGACCTTGCCGAAGGTGCCGACAGCGTGATGGTCAAGCCGGGCCTGCCCTATCTCGACATTGCCTACCGGGTAAAACAGGCGTTTGGCGTGCCGGTCTTTGCCTATCAGGTCAGCGGCGAATACGCGATGATCGAGGCTGCGGTGGCAGCGGGCGCAGCCGATCGCGACAAGATGGTGCTCGAAACCTTGACCGCGTTCAAGCGAGCCGGATGTTCGGGCGTTTTGACGTATCACGCGCTCCACGCCGCACGCCTGCTCGGCGCCTGAAGAGGGAAGAGGACAGCACGATGCGCCCCGATGTCACGATCATCCCGTTTCGCGGCAAGACCCCGCGTATCCATGATTCCGCATTTATCGCGCCGGGATGTCGCATTATCGGCGATGTCGAAATCGGCGCGGACGCTTCGGTGTGGTACAACTGCGTCATCCGGGGTGACGTCAACCGGGTGGTGATCGGCGCGCGCAGCAATATCCAGGACGGGACGGTCATCCATTGCGACAGCCCCGACCCGCGTCGGCCCGAAGGCTTTCCGACCGTGATCGGCGACGATGTGCTGATCGGGCACATGGCGATGATCCATGGCTGCACGATCCACGATCGCGGCTTTGTCGGGCTGTCGACGACGGTGATGAACGGCTGCGTGATCGAAAGCGACGGGATGTTGGCGGCAGGGGCCTTGCTGACCCCGGGCAAACGGATCGGCGCGCGGCAACTGTGGGGCGGGCGTCCGGCGGCCTATATGCGCGATCTGACCGAAGCGGCGCTGGCCGAAATGCAGCTCGGCGTCGCGCACTACGTCCTCAATGCAAAGGCGCACAAGGCCGCGCTGAACGATGGCACGGGCAAAGACTGATCTGCCGCCGGCTGCGGCGATTCGCGCGCTGGCCGATGACGAGGGGCGCCTTGCCGTGCGCGTGACCCCCGGCGCGCGCGAAGAGGCGGTGACCATCGTCGATGGCCGCGTGCTTGTGAAAGTGCGGGTCAAGCCCGAGGATGGCAAAGCGACCGCAGCGGTGCTCGCGCTGCTGGCCGAGGCATTGGGAGTCGCGCCGAGCCGGCTCGAAATGTTGCGCGGCGCAACTGCGCGCGAAAAGCTGTTTCGGATTCCGCTCTGATCGGGGAGTCGATCAGTCCTTGGCCATGCCCAGCGCCATGCGTTGCAGCACGTCGGACAAGGCTTCGGCAATTTCGCGGTCGGCGGGCGCGGCATCGGCGATCGCGCGGCCCATGGCATCGGCCCATTGCTGCGCCGTATCCCGGGTGATCGCAAAGGGGGCGTGCATCGACATCATGCATTTGCCCGGGTTCGCTTCCCACCAATCGCGCGGGCCCCCGCTCCATCCGGCAAGGAACAGCGGCAGCGACGCGCGCATGGGTGCAAGGTCGGGCGCATGCATCGCGCGAAGCGCGGCATAGGCCGGGTCTTGCTCCATCAGGTCGTAGAACCGTTCGGTGATCCGGCGCAGTACATCGAGCCCGCCGATGCGGTCATAGGGCGAAAGGCCGGCGTCGGCGGCAGTGGTGGCCAAAGGGATAGTCCTTCAAAGACGGGATCTGACTGCCAAGGCTAGCGCGGTTGGCGGCCAGGCCATTTGACCCGGATCAATTCACACTCCCCCAAGCGGCGCGGCCATGCTAGTTTTTCCCTGAAACCGATCCGACCTGCCACAAGGATGACACTGCCCATGAAGTCGATTTCGACGCTCGTTGCCGCGCTTGGTCTCGCTTTGACGGCGACGCAGCCTGTGCGGGCCGACGCCCCGACCGCCAATCCGGCGCCGGTCAGCGCCCCGGCCACCAAGTTCACGCTCGACACCCCGATCGAGACGCTGGTTGCCGAGCCGCGGACCAAGGCCGTGCTCGAAGCCGATCTGCCCGGGCTGACCAGCCATCCGCAGTTCGATCAGTTCAAGAGCATGAGCCTGACCATGCTGGCCCCGTTTGCCCCCGACCGGCTGACTGCCGATCGGCTCGACAAAGTCAAAGCCGACCTCGCCAAGCTGAATTGATTCGCCCGCGCCGGGCGCAAGGCGGCAGGACATGAAGCGGCATGGCATGAAAAAAGGGGCCGCAGCATGGCTGCGACCCCTTTTTTCATGATGATCGGCGCGTTATGCCTCGTCGGTGTTGGGCGCGTCATCGGTGTTCGGCGCGGGGGCAGTGCCATCGGCCTTGCCCTTGCGCGCTTTCTTCTTGACCAGTTTCGGCGCTGCCGGGGTCAGTTCGAACGACAGCGTCCTGTCGGCGTCGCTTTCGCCCTTCAGGCTGACATGGACTTCGCCGCCATTGGCCAGCTTGCCGAACAACAGTTCTTCGGCGAGCGGTTTCTTGACTTTTTCCTGGATGACCCGCGCCATCGGACGCGCGCCATAGAGTTTGTCATAGCCCCGCCGGGCCAGCCAGGCGCGCGCATCGCTGTCGAACTGGATATGCACGTTCTGCTCGGCCAGTTGCAGTTCGAGCTGGAGGATGAACTTGTCCACCACGCGGCTGACGACTTCGGGCGGCAGATAGCCAAAGGGTACGATGGCATCGAGCCGGTTGCGGAATTCGGGAGTGAACATCCGCTTGACCGCATCGTCGCCCGCGTCTTCCTTTGACACGTCGCCAAACCCGATCCCCTGCTTGGCCATGTCCGACGCGCCCGCATTGGTGGTCATGATCAGCACCACATTGCGGAAATCGACGGTCTTACCGTGGTGATCGGTCAGGCGTCCGTTGTCCATCACCTGCAAGAGGATGTTGAACAAGTCGGGATGGGCCTTTTCGATTTCGTCGAGAAGCAGCACGCAATGCGGCTGCTGGTCGATGGCATCGGTCAGCAGCCCGCCCTGATCAAACCCGACATAGCCCGGAGGCGCGCCGATCAGGCGGCTGATCGAATGGCGCTCCATATATTCGGACATGTCGAAGCGTTGCAGCGGAATGCCCATGATATTGGCCAGACTGCGCGCGACTTCGGTCTTGCCGACGCCGGTCGGTCCCGAAAACAGGAACGAGCCGATCGGCTTGTCGGGATCGCGCAGCCCGGCGCGGCTCAGCTTCATGGCGCTGGACAGGACTTCGATCGCCTTGTCCTGGCCGAACACCAGCCGCTTCAGATCGCGGTCGAGATGTTCGAGCACCCGCTTGTCATCGGAACTGACCGATTTGGGCGGGATGCGTGCCATCGTCGCGATAACCTGTTCGATCTCGCGCGCGGTGATCGTCTTTTTGCGCTTCGAGGGCGGCACCAGCATCTGCATCGCGCCGACTTCGTCGATCACGTCGATCGCCTTGTCGGGCAACTTGCGGTCGTTGATATAGCGCGCCGACAGTTCGACCGCGCTCTTGATCGCCTCGGGCGTGTAGCGGACCTTGTGGTGTTCCTCGAACGCGGTGCGCAGCCCTTTGAGGATCTTGATCGTATCCTCGACGCTGGGTTCGTTGACGTCGATCTTCTGGAACCGGCGCAACAGGGCGCGGTCCTTTTCGAAGTGGTTGCGGAATTCCTTGTACGTGGTCGAGCCGATGCAGCGGATCGCGCCGCTCGATAGCGCCGGTTTCAACAGGTTCGAGGCGTCCATGGCCCCGCCGCTGGTCGCGCCGGCGCCGATCACGGTGTGGATTTCATCGATGAACAGGATCGCGTCCGGCATCTTTTCCAGTTCGCTCACGACTTGCTTGAGCCGTTCCTCGAAATCGCCGCGATAGCGCGTACCGGCCAGCAGGCTGCCCATGTCGAGCGAATAGATCACCGCTTTCGACAGCACTTCGGGCACTTCGCCCTCGACGATCTTGCGCGCAAGACCTTCGGCGATGGCGGTCTTGCCCACGCCTGGATCGCCCACATAGAGCGGGTTGTTCTTGGACCGGCGGCACAGGATCTGGATCGTGCGATCGACCTCGGGCCCGCGCCCGATCAGCGGATCGACTTTGCCCAGCAGCGCCTTTTCATTGAGATTGACGCAGAACTGGTCGAGCGCGGATTCCTTCTTGTTGGCCTTGGTGTCCTGCTTCTCTTCCTGCTTGGGCGCTTCCTCTTCGGCACCCTTGGGCGCGCGGCTGTCGGTCTGGCGCCCGCCCTTGCCGATGCCATGGCTGATATAGCTGACGGCATCGAGCCGGCTCATGTCCTGCTGCTGCAGGAAATAGACGGCATAGGAATCGCGCTCGGAAAACAGCGCGACAAGCACGTTGGCGCCGGTCACGGTGTCCTTGCCCGATGACTGGACGTGCAGGATCGCGCGCTGGATCACCCGCTGGAACCCGGCGGTCGGCTGCGGATCAGCCTTTTCCTGGGTTTTCAGCGACTGGTATTCCTGATCGAGATATTGGCGCACGACGTCGCCAAGATCGCCAAGATCCACCCCGCAGGCTTGCATCACTTGCGACGCGTCGGGATCATCGATCAGCGCGAGCAGGAGATGTTCGAGCGTGGCATATTCGTGGCTGCGCTCCGAAGCATTGGCGAGCGCGGCATGTAGCGTCTTTTCAAGGCTCTGGGCAAAACTGGGCATAGCTGCGCTCTTCAGGAAGGCAGGCCCGGCCACGAAGGCCGGCTGCCGGGTGGAGTCCCTGTGGGGGACGACTGCACAGCCTGGTTTATGCCCTGGCGATTAACCAGGTCTAAACCACGAGGTGCGCGGTTTTGCAGGACCGGATCGTCATACGTGCCGCTGGGTCTCGTGTGGATCGCCTGCGGACCGGCGACGCGATTGCAACCGGCAATATGGGAACGCCGCCCGGCCATGGGAAGGGCGGCGGCGATCATGCGGAAGGATTTCGCGAAGGCGGGGCGGATGCCTTGCCGAACGAAGCTTTGCCAAACAGGGCGTCGGCGGCGGCGCGATGCGAACGGGCGCGGTCGCGGTGTGCGGCTGTCCGGGCGATTTCCGCTTCGAGCAGGGCGATGCGTGCGGCCAGTTCATCGACCGAAAGATGGTCGAGCGATTCCCTTGCCAGTTGACTGGCCAGATCCCCGATCGGGCGCGGGCGATCATCTAAATCCATTGCAATGCACAATGTGGCGCCTTCGTCCTTGCTGTCAACCTGTCGTGTGGGTAGTGCGGACGAAAGGATTCCCAGGCGGGGGGAGCCAAACCGTGTCACTGAATTTCAATTCAATGCTTGCGAGCTTGCCGGCGACGATGGTGGCAATTGGCATTGCCGCGCCGGGCGGGCCCGAAGTGCTGCGCGGCGAAGACATCCCCGTGCCCGTTCCCGGGCCGGGGCAAGTGCTGATCCGCGTCGCCCATGCCGGGGTCAATCGGCCCGATGTGGTGCAGCGGCAGGGTTTCTATCCCGCGCCGCCGGGCGCATCGCCCATTCCGGGGCTGGAGGTTTCCGGGCATGTCGTTGCCGCAGGTGACGGGGTGATCGATCCTGCGCCGGGCATGGCGGTGGCGGCGCTCGTCAATGGCGGCGGCTATGCGCCCTTTTGCCTGGCCGAGGCGGACCATTGCCTGCCCGTGCCCGAAGGATTGTCGCTGGCCGAAGCGGCGGCCTTGCCCGAAGCGCTGTTTACCGTCTGGCACAACGTGTTCGAACGCGCCTATGCCCGCGACGGCGAAACGATTCTGGTCCATGGCGGGACCAGCGGAATCGGGACGATGACGATCGCGCTGGCGCGGTTGTTCGGTCTGGCCACGATCGTCACGTGCGGCAGCGCGGACAAGTGCGCGCGCGCGCTCGAACTCGGCGCCGATCACGCGATCGACTACAAGACCACCGATTTCGTTGAAGAAGTCGCCGCGATTACCGGCAAGCGCGGCGTCGAGATCGTGCTCGACATGGTTGCGGGCGACTATGTTCCGCGCAATCTCAAATGTCTGGCCGATGATGGGCGTCATGTCACCATCGCGGTGCAGGGCGGGGTGCGTGCGCAAATCAACATGGCCGAAGTGATGCGCCGACGGCTGGTCCTGACCGGATCGACGCTGCGCGCGCGCAGCGATGCGTTCAAGGCGGCGCTGGCGTCGGAAATTCGCGAAGCGGTCTGGCCGCTGGTGGGCGAGGGGCTGTTGCGCCCGGTGATGGATGTGAGCTTTCCCTTGGCAGACGCCGCCGCCGCGCATCGACGGATGGAACAGGGCAGCCATGTGGGCAAGATCGTGCTGGATGTCGATTAGGCGCGAAGCCTGCGGGAATATCCCTGTTTGGGCTTGCCGTTTGATCGCTCCTCGCCTACATCGGCAGAGTCGAGGCCGCCCTGCATGGGGCGGCCCTTATTGTTTTCACAGCTTTCCATAGAAGAGGTTTTCGTGAGCCAGCAGCAGCCCACGTATCCGTTGATGCCACACGCGACCGCGTCGTGGCTGGTCGACAGCACCGCGCTGACTTTCGAACAGATCGCGGAATTCTGCGGCCTTCATATCCTCGAAGTGCAGGCGATGGCCGATGACCTGGCCGGTGCGAAGTACACCGGGCGCGATCCGGTCCATTCGGGCGAATTGACCCAGCTCGAAATCGAGCGCGGCCAGGCCAATCCGGAATATCGCCTGAAAATGCAGCGCGCCCCGCTGTCGATCAACCGCACCAAGGGCCCGCGTTATACCCCGGTGTCCAAGCGCCAGGACAAGCCCGACGGCATTGCCTGGATCTTGCGCCATCATCCGGAAATTTCCGACGCGCAGATCGGCAAGCTGATCGGCACCACGCGCAACACCATCGCCGCGATCCGCGATCGCAGCCATTGGAACATCTCGAACATCAATCCCAAGGATCCGGTGACTTTGGGCCTGTGTTCGCAGCGTGAACTCGATTCGCTTGTCGCCAAGGCCGCCAAGCGTTCGGGCGTCGAAGAGGAAGACCACAGCGACAGCCGCCTCGGTTCCGACCGCGATGCGCTGATCGAAGAACTGCGCGCCGAACGGCAGGCCCAGGGCCGCGTCGCCGCCGAAGCCGCGCAGGAAGCCGAAGCCGCCGCCTGGCTCGCCCAGCGCCGCGCCGAGGGCCGCTCGGACAGCTGAACCACGGTTTGACGCCATGAAAAAAGGGGGCGATCCGGCAGTCGGATCGCCCTTCTGCCAAGTGCGCGAAGATATGATGGATATTGAGTCTAACGACTCTTTTTCGGCGCTTTCAGGACTTTCTGTGTAGCTTTGATTTCTGCGATTGCCCGATCAGCCTCGGCATGACGCAATTCCTTCTGGGCGGCCTTGTACTTCCCGTATTCTCTTTCTGCGTGCTTCTTTGCATCGGCCATGGAAACCCTTCCGCCGCCTCGCAGGATGCTTCGCCCCAAGCCTTTCAACTGAGCTTCCAACAGAGCTTCAGCCTCGTTCATGGTTGTAAGGCGGCCTATGTCCATTTGATCCTCGAAGATATCCAGCAAGATCGTCGTAAGGCGATTCAATTCCTTGACTTCCAATTCCCCCAGATAGTTCTTTGAGATCCCGACATCGGCCTTTCTGATGTTCTCATTTGGCCATGAGCGGAGGCCCATATTGGGCTCATTAGTATCGGCACGGTTCCTCAAGATCTCAGCGGGTGTGTTAGAGCACACTGCATGGACGATCTTCGCCTGCGTGTTCCGATAGAATTCGTGCCACTCATCAGACTGTCCGTCATAGTCTTGGCACATGGCGCAAATTGAACGAAGCTCCCGATAAACATTCGCCTCGTCTGAGCGAATGTCACGGATAATCTCTTTAAGTTCTGCAATGCGGTCTCTGTTCGCCGGATTTTTCAGCCGAGTCGCGTCGACGATAAAGCCCTTTGTGGCGAACTGGACAAGCTTATCTGTTGCCCACTTGCGGAACAGTGTGGCTTGTTTCGAGGCTACACGGTAGCCTACGGAGATCACCATATCTAAGCTATAGAGTGTTGCAGGGCGTCCTAGAGATGTTTGCGATTTCCGCAAAGAAGTCGCCTCATCCAACTCACCTTCCTCAAGGATGCTCGCGATGTGCCGGGAAACGTTGGAAACATCTCTGCCGTAGAGCCCAGCGATCTGTGCCTGCGTCATCCACAGCCCATCGCCCTCGTAGGTCACCTCGACGTGAACGCCGATCCCATCGCCATAGATGAGAAAACGGTCGCCGGTTGCCTTATCCTCATGAAGATGGACAGGCTCTAGATCAGGCATTGGTGACGCTCCTTGGCTCGAACGAATGGGGAACGATACCATCTCGTTGCAGCAAGGCCCAAGCCCTGCGCAGATGTTATTCACATTGCGTTTGCCAACCGAAAACGGTCCTTGGACATTGCTCGGCGTCAGCCGATCAGGGCGAGACCCGGGCTGCCGGCGCCGTCGCGGCGGGCAAAGTGTCCTTCGACGTGGGCGCCTTGTTCGACGGTCAGCGCGTCATAGCGCACGTCGCCGCGCAGGGTGGCGCTGCGCAGGATCACTACGTGCGCCGCTTCGACCGGGCCTTCGACCGTACCGGCCAGGCGGACGCTTTGCGCGGAGATCGATCCGGTGATCGTGCTGCCTTCGCCCTGGACGAGCGATTTGCACACGACATCGCCTTCGATCGTGCCATCGACGTGCAGATCGGCCTCGGCGTGCAACGCGCCGCGCAGGACGAGATCGGCGCCGAGCACCGAAAAGCCCGGATCGTTGCTGCGGTTAGCCATGGTCTGGACCCTTTCCGGCCTCGTGGTTTTCCGGGAAAACATGCGGGAACGGGGCCTCCAGAAACGGGCGCGGATTGACCGGTCGGTCGTTGACGCGGACTTCGAAATGCAAATGCGGCCCGGTCGAGCGCCCGGTGCTGCCGATGGCGCCGATTTGGGTGCCGGGCGTGACTTGCTGGCCCATGCGGGCCATGATCCGCGACATGTGGGCATAGCGGGTGATCAGGCCGTGGCCGTGGCTGATTTCGACGCAGTTGCCATAGCCCTGCCGCACGCCGGTAAAGCTGACCGCGCCGGCGGCGGCGGCAAAGATCGGCGCGCCTTTGGGCCCTTTGAAATCAAGCCCTGGATGAAACGCCGCGCCGCCTTCGATCGGATCGCTGCGCACGCCAAAGCCCGATGAGATCGTGTCGAAACTGGCGGGCATGGTGTTGGGGATATGGGCAAGGCCGGTGTTCATCGCGCTCATCCGGCCAAGGCTGGCGGCAAGGCGCAGGAAACGCGGATCGAGATTGCCGCCGATCCGGATCAGCGGACCGCCTTGCGCACGCGCATCGTCGGCCACGACGCTTTGCGGATTCAGCCCGACTTTGCGGATCGCGCCGCTGGCGGCATTGGCGCGATCGTCGGCAAAGCGGGTCAGCCGTTCGGCAAAGGCGATCTGGCGCGCTTCGATCCGGGCGAGGCCGGTGGCTTCGGGCATGGCTTGCGAAATCTTGCGCACGGTCCTGGCGGTTGCGCCCGAACTGTCGCTTACCGTGCCTTTGGGCAGCGAATCGGGGATTGGGCCGATGACGCCCTGGACCGCCTTTTCGAGGAAATCCTGCCGCCGCTTGAGATCGCCGGCCACGGCGTCGAGATTGGCGCGATAGCGCGCAACGCGGCTTTCGGCGCCGGCCACCGCCGCTTCGCGTTCGAGCAGCGCGTGATGGTCGGCCCCGGACGCCATCTGCCCGACCAGTGCCCAGCCCAGCACGCCGACCCACACCAGCACCAGCGCGGCGATGCCGCCGGCGATGGCGGCCTGCACACGCGTCGAAATGCGCACGAAACGGACATGGCCTTCGCTGCGCATGAAAAATTCGCGTGTCGGAAACCAGCGTGTCAGCCGCGCGGCCAGATAGGTCCGGGCTTGGGCATACCGGTCCATCAGGCGCGCAACAGCACCCTCCGGCGCGGCACCCGGGCGGGTCCGTGCAGTCATGTCATTCCGGCCTGGCAAACGGGCGACCCTTTGTTCCTGGCGATCATGGCATGCGTCCCGCCCCCGCGAGACTGCCGAACGCCATACGACCGCGCGCATAGGCGCACGGGGTTGGCATCGGGGCGGGGAATCGGCAGGCCGTGCCCGGCGAGCGATCAAACGAACCGATCCGGACAAAAACCGGCAACCATGATCGGCGATATGGCCCGCTTCAGCGGCAATGCGGGCCGCGACTCGGAGCGCGGGACCGAGGAGCCCGGGGGCTGACACGTCGGCGCGGGCATGGTACGGCCCCGCGCATGGCAACCACCCTTGAACATGCGGCCGAATCTGCGGCCGAAAGCGTGACCGATCTCGTCCATCGGCTGGCTCGCGAGGCGCGACTTGCGCAAGGCGTGCTGGCGCGAATGTCGGCGGCAGACAAGGAACGGGCCTTGAAGCTGGCGGCCGAGGCGCTGCGCCGCGCTGCGCCCGAAGTGCTGGCGGCCAATGCGCGCGATATTGCGGCGGGCGAGGCCAATGGCCTGTCGGGCGCCATGCTCGATCGCTTGCGGCTCGATGCCGGGCGACTGGAATCGATTGCCGCCGCTGTGGCCGCTGTTGCGGTGCTGCCCGATCCGACCGGCGCGGTGATCGACCACAGTACGCGGCCCAACGGCATGGTGCTCGAACGCGTGCGCATCCCGATCGGGGTAATCGGCATCATCTATGAAAGCCGCCCCAATGTAACCGCCGATGCCGCCGCGCTTTGCGTGCGCGCGGGCAATGCCGTGCTTTTGCGCGGCGGGAGCGAGGCGGTTCATTCGAATCGCGCGATCCATGCCGCGCTGATCGAAGGACTGGTCGAAGGCGGCGTGCCGGCGGCGGCGGTGCAATTGCTGCCGACGCAGGATCGCGCGGCGGTCGGCGCGATGCTCGGTGCGGCAGGGCTGATCGACATGATCGTGCCGCGCGGCGGTAAAAGCCTGGTCGCGCGGGTCCAGGCCGATGCGCGCGTACCGGTGCTGGCGCATCTCGACGGCAACAATCACACGTTTGTCGACCGCTCGGCCGATCCGGCGATGGCGGCGGCGATCGTGCGCAATGCGAAGCTGCGGCGCACCGGGATCTGCGGGGCGATGGAAACCCTGTTGATCGATGCCTGCTATCCCGATCCGCACGGGCTGGTCGAGCCCTTGCTCGATGCGGGATGCGAATTGCGCGGCGATCCGCGCGCGCAGGCGATCGATCCGCGCATCCTGCCTGCGACCGATGCCGACTGGGATACCGAATATCTCGACGCGATTCTTGCCGTCAAAGTGGTCGACGGGCTCGACGCGGCGCTGGCGCATATCGCGGCGCACGGGTCCGGGCATACAGACGCGATTGTCGCCGGCGATCCGGCCGTTGCCGAACGCTTCCTTCAGGAAGTCGACAGCGCGATCGTGATGCTCAATGCGTCGAGCCAGTTTGCCGATGGCGGCGAATTCGGGCTGGGCGCGGAAATCGGCATTGCCACCGGGCGGCTGCATGCGCGCGGCCCGGTCGCGGTCGAAGGGTTGACCACCTACAAGTGGCTGGTGCGCGGCACCGGCCAGATCCGGCCCTGAAGGCACGCCATTCTGGCTCGGCATGGCAAGACGATCGGGCTGCTCGGCGGCAGTTTCAATCCCGCACACGGCGCGCATCGCCGGATCAGCCTTCACGCGCTCGCCGCGCTGGGGCTTGATGAAGTGTGGTGGCTGGTATCGCCGGGCAATGTGCTGAAACCGGCCGAAGGGATGGCGAGCCTGCCCGCGCGCTATGCCTCTGCGCGACGCGCGGCCCGCACGAGCCCGATTCGCGTAACCGCGATCGAGGCGGAACTGGGCACGCGCTACACCGTCGATACCTTGAAAGGCATCGTGCGCCGATACCCGCGCAATCGCTTTATCTGGTTGATGGGGAGCGACAATCTGGCGCAGTTTCACCGCTGGCGTGACTGGCGCGGGATCGCCCGATTGATGCCGATTGCAGTTATCGCCCGTCCGGGGTATGATGCCGGCGCTATGGCGAGCCCCGCCATGGTCTGGCTGCGCCGCTGGCGCCGGCGGCACGGGCAGGATCATCGTTTTGCCAATGGCTCATTGGCAAGAGACGGAATTGGCGCAAGGCGGAGTATTCCGGCGCTGTTTCAGTTGCGCTTCGATCCCGATCCTCTGTCGGCCACGGCCATTCGCGCCGCCGACCCGGATTGGCATCGCCGCATTCCCGCCGGTTCTCTGCGCGATATGCTGACGAAACACCCGGTTCGGCAAACCCTGCGAAAGGGACGGTCCTGATTCGTCGGGTTCGCCCTTGCCGGTTCTCGCCCTGTTCGGCGGGGGCCGTTTTCGCGCTTTCACCCCTTTTTTCCTTCACCCCTTTTTCAATTGCGGAGCCCATCGACACTCCATGACCGATGTCCAACCGATTCTGGCCGAGGCCAGCGCCGCCCCCCACTCTGCCCCTGTTTCGGCCCAAGTGCCTTTGCCCCAAGTGCCTTTGCCAGAGCCGACTACGCTGCACGAGCTCGTGATGCGCTCGCTCGACGATGATCAGGCGCAGGAAGTCGTCTCGATCCCGCTCGAAGGCAAAAGCAGCATTGCCGATTACATGGTGATCGCTTCGGGCCGTTCGACGCGGCAGGTCGCCTCGATGGCGCAAAAGCTGGCCGAGCGCATCAAGCACGCCGGTTTTGGGCATGTCCGCATCGAAGGCCTGCCGGCAGCCGACTGGGTGCTGGTCGATGCCGGCGATGTGGTGGTGCATCTGTTCCGCCCCGAAGTCCGCTCGTTCTACAATCTCGAACGCATGTGGGCATTCGGCGATCAGGGCGCGGCCTGACGTCAAAATCGGGGATTCTGGTCGGGGCAAAACTCGGCTAGGGCCTGAGGATGCAGTTGCACGTCATCGCTCGGGGCAGGATCGGCCGCTCGCCCGAGGCGGATCTGGTCGAACGCTATGCCAGGCGCATGGCGACCGGGCCGCTGGGCGCTTTGCGGATCACCGAATTGCCCGACCGGGGCGGTACTTTGCCGCCCGTGCCGACCGGCGCGCTCCGCACGGTCGTGCTCGATGAACGCGGGCGTCAATTGGGCTCGGGCGAATTTGCGCGCGTGCTCGAACGCTGGCGCGATGACGGGGTGCGCGAGGCGCGTTTTCTGATCGGCGCGGCAGATGGCCATGACGAAGCCTTGCGCGGCAATGCCGACTTGCTGCTCGGCTTTGGGCCGATGACCTGGCCGCACATGTTGGCGCGGGTCATGCTGGTCGAACAATTGTGGCGCGCGACCAGCATCCTTGCCGGCCACCCTTATCATCGTGAAGGCTGACGGCGCGATGCGGCGCGGTCCGATCGGCCCCAATCTGATCGGTCCCGTTCTGGCCGGGGCGGCCATGCTGATCTGCGTGGCGGGCGGTGCGTTGGCGCTCGATGCGCCTTATGCCAGCCGGGGCGAGGCGGGCGCTGCGCTGGGGCAGGCGACGCGTGCGCTGGCCGATGCGCAGTCCCGCGCCGCGCGGCTTGATCACGAAGCCGCCCTTGCGACGCAGGCCGCCGACCGCACCGCGCGCGAAGCCGCTGCAATTGCCGCGAAAATACAGCAGGCCGAAGCGGAAATCGCGCTCGCCCATGCGCGCATTGCGGTGATCGATCATGAACGCGCCGATTTGCGCGCCGGGATCGGGCGGCGCGAACAGCCGCTGGTGCGGCTGACTGCGGCCTTGCAGATGATCGCGCGGCGGCCGCTGGCGTTCAGCCTGATGCGCGCCGACAGCTTGCGCGAAACCGTCTGGCTGCGCGCCACGCTCGAAACCATGCTTCCGCAAGTGGCGCAGCGCACGGCCGCGCTGCGCGCCGAAATCGCGCACTTGCGGCAATTGCAGGATCAGGCGCGGGCGCTGGCCGCCGGGCTGCAAACAAGCCAACGCGACCTCGGCGCCCGCCAGAAAGACCTGATCGCGATGGAAAGCCGCCAGCGCATCGCCTCGCGCGCGGCAACGGGCAATGCCGGACGCGAGGCCGATCGCGCGCTCGCGCTTGCCGAACAGACGCGCGATCTCGGCGCGCTGGTCGCACAACTGGAACAGGACGATACGCTGGCCGGGCGGCTGGCCGCGCTGCCCGGTCCGATGCCGCGCCCCCTGAATTTCGGCGGGGCGAATCTCGGCGGGGCAGGCGTGGTTCCGGGGCGCCTGCTGATGGTCGAACAGACCAATGGCGGGCCGCCGCTGGCCCATTTCACCGGGATTCTGCCGGTCACCGGCCGTCTGCTCAGCGGCTTTGGCGAGACCGGCGCGACCGGGCCGCAACACGGCATCGTGCTGGCGCCCTCGGGCGGAGCGCAAGTCGTGGCCCCGGCGGCGGGGCGGATTGCCTTTGCCGGGCCCTATCGCGGCTATGCCCATATCGTCATCATCGCGCATGATGGCGGGTGGTCCTCGCTGGTCACCGGGCTTGGGCGGATCGATGTCGCGGTGGGTGACGCGGTGGTTCAGGGCGCGCCGCTGGGCGTGGCCGAGCCAGGCCATCCGCGCGTGATGGTCGAATTGCGCAAGGACGGCGCGCCGGTCAACCCGATGGAATTTCTGCACCCGTGATCGTCTGCTTCACGACACCCTTCCCCCATCGGCCATCTGGTATTCGTCGCGCGGCGCGGTTACATGCCTGAGATAAAGCGCCCCGCAATTGCGACCGAACCCAAGCGAAAGTTCCCCATGGCGAAACGCCTCACTCTTGTCTTTCGTGCTTCTGCCCTTGCCGTCGCGATCGCGCTGGTGCCGGTTGCGACGGCTGGCCTTGCCGCGATCGACGCGCGCTCCGGCCCCGAATTCGGCAAGTTGATCGCGGTCTATGACCGGATCAAGGAAAGCTATGTCGATCCGGTCGACGACGACAAGCTGCTCAAGGGCGCGATCAACGGCATGCTGGCGACGCTCGATCCGCACAGCGCCTATCTCGACGCGCGCGATTTCACCAATCTCAAGACGCAGACCGAAGGCTCCTATGGCGGGCTCGGGCTGAGCGTCACGATGGATGACGGCGCGGTCAAGGTCATTGCCCCGACCAAGGGCAGCCCCGCCGACAAGGCCGGGATCAAGGCCGGCGATTTCATTACGCATATCAACGGCAAGCTGATCTATGGCGGCACGCTCGACGATGCGGTCGATCAGATGCGCGGGGCACCGGGCACCAAGATCAGCCTTACCCTCTATCGCGCCGGACGCGACGATCCGATCGAGGTGATGATCACGCGCCAGATCATCGAATTGCAGCCGGTCGATTTCAAGGTCGTCAACGGGATCGGCGTGATTTCGGTATCGAGCTTCAGCGCCAATGTCGCCACCCAGGTCAACGACGCCTGGGCCAAAGTCCGCGCGGCGACGGGGGGCCATCCGGCGGGGTTGATTCTCGACTTGCGCGGCGATCCGGGCGGCTTGCTCGATGAGGCGGTGGCGCTGTCCGACTTGTTCCTCGATAAAGGCACGATCGTCTCGCAGCGAGGGCGCTATGCCCGCGACAACGAAGTCTACAACGCGACGCCGGGCGACATCGCGCGCGGGCTTCCGATCGTCGTGCTGGTCGATGAAGGCACCGCTTCGGCATCGGAAATCGTCGCCGGGGCGCTGCAGGATCAGCATCGCGGCCTGATCATGGGCCAGCGCAGCTTTGGCAAGGGCAGCGTCCAGACGCTGATCCCGCTGGGCAAGGATACCGCGATCAAGCTGACCACCGCGCGCTATTACACGCCTTCGGGCCGTTCGGTGCAGGAAGGCGGGATCAGCCCGGACATCGCCGTGCCGCAGATTTCCGATCCGGATCTGCGCAAGCGTGCGGCGCGGTCCTATCGCGAAAGCGACTTGCGCGGCCATCTCGTCAACGAGATCAAGGACGACAAGGAGCTGGAAAAGGACGCTGTCACCGATCCACGTTTCAAGATGACCCCCGAAGAGCTCAAGGCCAAGGGGATCGACGATTTCCAGCTGTGGTATGCGCTGCAGACCATCGGTCGCACCACGCCTGCCGCGCTGGCCGCGCGAAAGCATTGACATGACAGCATCTCCTTCCGTCTCGCCGCTCGCCCGCCTGTTGGCCATGCTCGTTCCGGCGGGCGCGATGGCGACGGCGCTCGTCGCGCAATACGGCTTTGCGCTGGCACCGTGCGAAATGTGCTGGTGGCAGCGCTATGCCCATATCGCCGCATTCGTTGCGGCGCTTCTGGCGCTTGTGGTGCGCGATCCGCGTGCTTCGCGGCTGCTGTTCTGGCTGGCGGTTGCGGGAATTGCGGCCAGCGGGCTGATCGGCGGCTATCATGCGGGCGTCGAATATCATTGGTGGCAGGGGATCACGACGTGTTCAACGATCCGGCTGTCGGGCGGCGATGCGCTTGATGCCATTCTCAACGCGCCGGTGATCCGCTGCGACGTGCCCGCCTGGACGCTGTTCGGGATCAGCATGGCCGGGTATAACTTCATCGGCTCGCTGGGCGCTGCGGCTGTGATCGGCCTGCTCGCCCGGCGCGGTCGATAAGGACGGTTCATGGACAAGACACAGCGCGATACGATGATTCGGGTCGATCAGGCCGGCGAATATGGCGCGACGCGAATCTATGCCGGGCAATTGGCGGTAATGGGCGACCGCGCGCCCCATGCGGCAGACATCCTGCACATGGCGCAACAGGAAGAGGCGCATCGCGCGCGGTTTGATGCGATGATCGTCGCGCGCGGCGTGCGCCCGACGCTGTTGCAGCCGCTGTGGTCGGCGGCGGGCTTTGCGCTGGGCGCGGCAACCGCGCTGATCGGGCCCGAGGCGGCGATGGCCTGCACCGCCGCGATCGAGACCGAGATTGAACGGCATTATACGCAGCAGCTTGACGAACTGGGCGATCACGACGCCGAGCTGGCCGACACGATCCGCGAATTCCGCGATGACGAGCGCGAGCACCGCGACGCCGCGCTGGCCGCAGGGGCCGAGCGCGCACCCGCCTATCCGCTGTTGTTCCATGCCATCCGCTTCGGCTGTCGCGCGGCAATCCGGCTTTCGGCAAAGCTGTAGTGCCGGTTTAATTGATTATGGCCAAGGATCGGACTTCATCTACCGTTCAAGGGTGGATGCCCCTATAGGGGGACGATCCCAGTCGGAGGTTGCCGTGATGAACCGTTTGATCCTACCCGCCGCGTGCGCCGCGCTTGCGGCATTCGCCATGGCCGCGCCGCTGCCTGCGCTCGCCGCTGAAAAGGGGGGCGAAAAGGTCAACCAGTTGATCGTCTATGGCAAGGATCCCTGCCCTGCATCGACCGATGACCAGATCACCGTCTGCGCGCGCAAGGACGAAGGCGAGCGCTTTCGCATTCCCGAAGACTTGCGCGAAAACCCCAATCAAAGCTCGAACCAGGCCTGGACCGACCGGGTCAAGGCCTATGAAACGGTCGGCGCGTTCGGCACCAATTCGTGCTCGCCGGTGGGCGCCAGCGGCGATACCGGCTGTCTCGCGAAACTCATCAACAACGCTTATGCCGAACGCAAGCAGTCGAGCAGTGTCCGTTTCGGCAAGCTGATCGAAGCCGAGCGGGAAAAGCGCCTTGAAAGCGTCGATGCCGATGCCGCCGCCGAACAGGCGCGCGTCGAATCGCTGGAAAAGGAATATGACGCCCGGCTCGCCAAAGAGCGCACCCAGGGCGATGCACCGCCCGCCGGCGCTCGCCCCGCGCCGGGATCGCTGGCCGCGCCGCCGGCCGATGTCGAACAGGGCGGACACCAGTAACGCACGAAAAAGCCCCGGTCGCCGCATGGACGCCGGGGCTTTTTCGTGGAAGCGTCCGATCAACCCAAAGCGATGTCGGGCGCGTCTTCCTGCTTCATCCCGACGAGGTGATAGCCCGCGTCGACATGGTGTACTTCGCCGGTCACGCCCGATGCGAGATCGGACAGGAAATAGAGGCCTGCGCCCCCGACATCCTCGATCGTGACATTGCGGCGGAGCGGCGAATTGAGTTCGTTCCATTTGAGGATATAGCGAAAATCGCCGATCCCGCTAGCCGCCAGAGTCTTGATCGGGCCGGCGGAAATCGCGTTGACGCGGATCCCCGAGGGGCCGCAGTCGTTCGCGAGATATTTCACGCTGGCTTCGAGCGCGGCCTTGGCGACGCCCATCACGTTGTAATGCGGCACAACCTTTTCCGCGCCGTAATACGTCAGCGTCAGGATCGAACCGCCCGCCGACATCAGCGGCAGCGCCCGCTTGGTCACCGCCACCAGGCTGTAGGCGGAGATGTTCATGGTCATCAGAAAATTGTCGAGCGTGGTGTCGTAATAGCGCCCGCGCAGCTGGCTCTTGTCCGAATAGCCGATCGCGTGAACGATAAAATCGATCGTCGGCCAGCGTTCCGCCAGCGTTGCAAAGGCCGTGTCGAGCGCATCCATGTCGGACACGTCGCATTCGATCAGGAAATCGCTGTCGAGGCTTGCCGCCAAGGGGCGCACACGCTTTTCCAGGGCATCGCCCTGATACGAAAACGCCAGCTCGGCGCCCGCCTCGCGCAGCCTCTTGGCAATTCCCCAAGCCAGCGACTTGTCATTGGCGAGGCCCATGATCAGGCCGCGCTTACCCTCCATCAGTCCGGTCATGCGCCCTCATGTTCGCTTGTCATCAGCCTGGCCCAACAGATCGCGTTCCTCCGGCGTTTCGGCCAGCGCGGCATTGAGTTCGGCACCTACCACCATCCCTAAGCCGACCAGCCAGAAAAAGAAAAGCGCGATCATCACTCCGGCAAGGCTTCCATAGGTAAGATCGTAGGTAAAAAGATAGCGCATGAGCTTTGGCAGCGCGATGGTGATGGCCTGCCACCAGACGGTGACGAACAGCGCGCCGGGCCATTTGGGATAGCGCCGCGGGCGATAATCGCTGGGGCACAAGGTAATGAACAAGACCCACAGCGCCCCGAACAGCAAGGGGGTCGGGGCAAAGCGCGACAGCGCCAGCCCGGTGATCCAGCCATCGAGCTGCGGCGCCAGCGCAAACAGCGTTTCCTGCGCCGCGCCGAGCGCGACCTGCACGGTAATTGCCATTAAAATCAATATGACAGACGCGATGATCAGCCCGGTTGAGGCAAGTCTGCGTCGCCAATAGGCGCGCGTGACGCGCGTGCCGTAGGCGCGGCGCAGCATGTCGCGAATCGTTTCGACAAGGCTGCCGACGGTCCATAAGCCGACTGCGCCGCCGATCCACAACAACGAGCCGGTGCGCGCGGCGAGCACGCCGTGCGCGACCGGTTCGAGCACGCTCGCGACATCGCCCGGCAGCGCGGAAAGCACCGTGCGCAGCGCTGCCTCGCGCGCACTGGCCCGGCCGACGAGCGAAAACAATGCTGCCCCGGTGATGCAGAAAGGAAACAGTGAAATCAGCACCATGTAGGCGAAATTGCCGGCGTGGATGGTGCCGTCGTTGAAAACCCCGGCCCAGACCCGGCGCAAGACGCGCACTGCGCGCAGCCGCGATCGGAAATTCAGCCGCGCTCCGTCGAAATGATCATGCCAGCGCAGCGCGCGTTGTCGCCGCGCCTCGGGCGACAGACTGGCAAGCTGCGATTCGGGTACGGCGACGCGCAGGATGCGGGGCTGGGCGGGGATGCGAGAGTGGGGGGCGCCGGGATCGCCCGGATCAGGACCGGGCGTCATGGCTCAAAGGCCCAGACGCGCGCGCGGATTGCGCGTATCGTGCCAGCCTTCGAGTCGCTGCTTGAGATCGGCGTCGTCGGGGGGCAGGTCGATCTGCAGCGTGACCAGCTGGTCGCCGCGCTCGCCGTCCTTGCGGCTGAAGCCCTTGCCCTTGAGCCGCAGAGTCTTGCCGCCGGTTGTCCCCGGCGCAATGGTCATCATGACCGGCCCGTCGACCGTCGGCACCTTGATTCGCGCGCCGCCGACCGCTTCGTCGAGCGTGATCGGCACATCGAGGCGGATATTGTCTTCGTCGCGCTCAAAGAACGGATGGGCTGCGATCTCGATCGTGACAAGCGCATCGCCAAAGCCGCCCGGGCCCGGATCGCCTTTGCCGCCGAGACGCATCTGCTGACCATTTTCAAGTCCGCTGGGCAGCTTGAGGTCGATCGTCTTGCCGTCGCGGAGCGTGATTCGCTGCGGCGCACGGGTCGCGGCGTCGATGAACGGGACGACCAGCCGATAGGGCACATTGGCCCCGCGCGGCGGGGGGCCGCGCCGCCCGCCGAAACCGCCGCCGCCACCACCACCACCGGCCCCGCCGCGACCGCCGAAGAGGCCTTCGAACAGATCGCTCAGATCGGGCCCGGCGCCTTCGCCCGGGCCGCCCGAAAAGCCTTCGAAACCGTCGTGGCGGAAACCGCCCTGGCCTCCGCCGGCACCACGGCCAAAGCCGAACGGTGCGGTGGGGTTGCCATCGGCATCGATCTCGCCGCGATCGTATTGCGCCCGCTTGTCCTTGTCGGACAGGAAGTCATAGGCGTTGGTCACTTCGCCGAAGCGTTCGGTCGCGCGCGGGTTGTCCTTGTTGCGATCGGGGTGCAATTCCTTGGCAAGGCGGCGATAAGCGGCCTTGATGTCCTTTT
Organism: Novosphingobium sp. Fuku2-ISO-50; assembly: GCF_001519055.1. GTDB lineage: Bacteria > Pseudomonadota > Alphaproteobacteria > Sphingomonadales > Sphingomonadaceae > Novosphingobium. The sequence goes on from NZ_KQ954291.1 coordinate 134,674, forward strand.
CGCTTGCGCTGCGATCGACGCCGAGGGTGGTGTAAGGGTCTGCCATGGTACTGATAGCTAGGTTCTCCACCCTGTTCCTGCAAGCTTTCCCATCGGGGCGGCTGGGCAGGCAGGCCGGTTTCCCTTAAACCAAACGCACCGGCCTGTCGTTGACGATGGTCATGGCCGATGACGATCGCAGGGCCCAAAGCATCCCCACCAGTCAATCCAACGGAAATCATCCTGTCATGTCCGAACCAGCCGCACCTGCCGACACCATTCCCCATGGCGACCCCTTTGCCATTTTCGAAGACTGGTTTGCCGAGGCGCGGGTTACCGAGCCGAACGATCCCAACGCCATGGCGCTGGCGACGGCAACGCCCGATGGCCGGCCCTCGGTGCGGATGGTGCTGTTGAAAGGGCACGGGCCGGACGGCTTTGTTTTTTACACCAATTTCGAAAGCCGCAAAGGCCACGAACTGGCTGCCAACGGCCATGTCGCGCTGCTGTTTCACTGGAAAAGCCTGCGCCGTCAGATTCGCATCGAAGGGCCGATCAGCGAAGTGACTCCGGCTGAGGCCGATGCCTATTTCGCCAGCCGCCATCCCGAATCGCGGCTGGGTTCGGCTGCTTCGGACCAGTCGCGCCCGCTGGAAAACCGGCAAGTCTATCTCGACCGGGTCGCGGCGGTGCGCGCGCTCTATCCCGATGGCAATGTGCCGCGCCCGGCGCACTGGTCGGGCTATTGCGTGCGGCCCGAAGCCATCGAATTCTGGCATGATCGCGAATTCCGCCTGCATGAACGACGCCGATTCGTGCAGAGCGCAGATGGTGGCTGGACCAGCACCATGCTCTACCCCTAAACGCTTGCGCGATGACCGATACCCGATCCCGGACAGTTTCCGCGCATCATCATGCCACCCGTCATCACGGGCGCCTGAACCGACGCGCCGCGCTCGCCTCGATCGCGGTGGCGACGTTGCTGCTCGCGCTCAAGATATGGGCGGCGATCTCGACCGGGTCTTTGGCCATGCTCGGCAGCCTTGCCGATACCGGGCTCGATCTTGTCGCCAGCCTGTCGACGCTGCTGGGGGTATCGATCGCGGCGATTCCCGATGATGCCAACCACCGTTTCGGCCATGGCAAGGCCGAGGCCCTGGCGGCCATGTTCCAGGTCGTGCTGATTTCGCTGTCGGCGATCGGCCTGGCGTTTCGGGCGGTGGGCCAGATGTTCGGCCATGGCGGGGTCGAAGATCCCGGCGCGGGAATTGCCGTCTCGGTCGTGGCGATCGGTGCGACTTTGGCGCTGGTTGCCTATCAGCATCATGTCATCCGGCGGACGCGGAGTCTGGCGATCGCCACCGACCATGTGCATTACCGTGCCGATCTGGTGCTCAATCTGGCGGTGATCGCGGCGCTCGCAATCGATCATTGGGGCCATGTCCAGGGGGCCGACGCGGTCTTTGCGCTCGGCATTGCGGGATGGCTCGGCTGGGGCGCATGGAACGCGTCGCAAGATGCGATCGAACAATTGATGGATCACGAATGGCCGTTGGAAAAGCGCGAGCGGTTCCTGGCCGTGGCGGCGCGTCACCCCGCGCTGAGGGGCATTCACGATTTGCGTACGCGCACCAGCGGCCATCGCGATTTCGTGCAGTTTCACGTCTGGGTCGATGGGGCGATGACCGTGACCGAGGCGCATCGCGTGATGGATGAAGTCGAGGCGGCGCTTTCGCAGGAATTCCCGGGGACCGAGATCCTGATTCATCCCGATCCCGAAGGGCTGGTCGACGAAGTTTCGTTCGCCGCGCAGGATCTTCTGGCAGCGGGGTCCGATGACGAAAGCCCGGCCCTGGCGGCGCAAGGCGGGCCCAAAATCTAGCGAAACAGGCCGACGATGTCGCCAAGGCGCGATGTTACCTGATCGAGGTGATCCTCAGGCGTCATGCCGAGGCGCACCACGACCAGCCGGCGCGAGGGCGAAACCAGCACGTATTGGCCCAAATGCCCTTCACAGGCGAACAGATCGGCGGGCCCCTTGTCCGGAAACAGCGAGGCGGTGCCGCTTGTCGCGTGGCGGTTCAGCCAGATCTGCGCACCATATTGCGCCTCGCGCGGGGAAGGCGCAGTCATGAAATCGATCCATTGGCGCGGCACCAGCTGCACCCCGCCCGCCACGCCGCGATGGCGCAGAAATTCGCCGAACAGCGCCCACTCGCGCGCGGTGGCATGGATCGCGCTGCCCCCGACCATCGTGCCGGCCGCGTCGAATTCGGGCGCGGCCGAATGCATGCCCACCGGATCGAACAGACGCGTGCGCAGATAGTCGAGCACTGCCCGGCGCCGCATGTCGGCACTGCCGCCCGGCGCCAGGACGCGCGCGGCAAGATCGGCCAGGATCACACTGGTATTGGTCGAATAGACCCATTTCTTCCCGGCATCGTATTGCAACGGCTGTGCCTCGGCATAGCGGGCCATGTCGTCGCGGCCATCGAGGAACAACATCCGCACTTCGTCGGATTCATAGGGCGGATTGCCCGCCTCGACATGGCGCAGGCCGGATCGCATCTGCAGGAGCTGGCGCAGCGTGATTTCGCCGCGCGGGTCGCCGGGGCGCTGCCACAGCGGGATCGGCGCGGGATCGTCGAGCCGCAGGCGCCCGTCGGACACCAGCATGCCGATCAGCACTCCGGTCACCGACTTGGCCATCGACCAGCTGATGAAGCGGGTATTGCGATCATAGCCCGGTGCATAGCGTTCGGCGACCAGCTTGCCCTCGTGCCACACGATCAGCGCGCGGGTCTCGCCTGCGTCGGGCGCGGTAAACAGGGCATCGATGCGCTGCGCCAGCGCCTCGCGACCGGCATCGCCGGGGTCGGCAACGACGGCAGCCAGTGCCGCCGGGGCAAGCGGGGGCGGCGCCGGTGCCGAATGACAGGCGATCAGCGCTGGCACCAGCGCGAGGGGAGCGATAAGGACAAGCCGGTCGGGAATCATCGTCCCTGACCCTTCACCGAGTTCGATCCGCCGGGCAATGACAAACACCAATCCTGATTCAGGTTCTCCCCAATTCGCTGCGGTTCAGGCGGCTGCGATTGCGCATACCGGCCAGCCGCGCCGGCGCTGGCGTCGCGGGCTGTGGCTCGTGCTGGCGCTGATCGTCGTGGGCGGTCTGGCCTGGGTCTGGACCCCGGCGCGGCGCTATGCGCAGACCGGCGCCTCGTATGGCGCGCGGGTGGCCTGTTCGTGCCGCTATCTCGGCGGGCGCAGTCTGGGCGATTGCCGCAAGGACATGGAGGGCGCGGTCGCCTGGGTCAGCCTGAGCGAAGACCCGGCTGCCCGCAGCGTGACGGCAAGCTATCCGCTGCTGGCACGCCAGACCGCGACCTATCGCGAAGGCTGGGGATGCCAGCTCGAGCCTTGGTCTGGCCCGCGCTAGGCCTTTTCGGTGCCTTCGATCCAGCCGCCGCCGACGACGCGGTCGCCTGCATAGATCACGGCCGCCTGCCCCGGCGCGACGCCGTATTCCGGGGCGACAAAGCGGATCGTGGTTGCCGCGCCTTCGCCCAGCGGGCCTTCGAGCACGATCGGCACGGGTTTTGCCAGCGAACGCACTTTTGCGGTCAGGGGCTCGCTGTGGGGCAAGCGGCCGATCCGGTTGGTTTCGCCGATGTGCGCAGCCGCAATGCCCAGCATTGCGCGCGGGCCGACCAGAACGCGGCGCCCCGGCGCATCGAGCGCGATGACATAGAGCGGTTCGGCCTGACCGCCGATTTCCAGTCCGCGCCTTTGGCCGACGGTATAATGGATGATGCCCTTGTGCGTGCCGAGCACCGCGCCGGTCGCGGCATGGACGATGTCGCCGGGCACCGCGCCTTCGGGGCGGATCGCGCTGACCACACGGGCATAATCGCCATCGGGAACGAAACAGATGTCCTGGCTGTCGGGTTTGGCCGCAACGCTCAAAGCCATTGCGGCGGCAATCTTGCGCACATCGCTTTTGGGCATGCCGCCGAGGGGAAAGCGTAAAAAGGCGAGCTGCTCCTCGGTCGTGCCGTAAAGAAAATAGGACTGGTCGCGCGCCGGATCGAGCGCGCGGTGGAGCGTCACGCCGGTTTCATCGGCGATCCGGCGGACATAGTGCCCGGTGGCCAGGCAATCGGCGCCCAGATCGCGCGCCATGCGCAACAAGTCGGTGAATTTGGGCCCCATGTTGCAGCGGATGCAGGGGATCGGGGTTCGCCCGGCGAGGTAATCGTCGGCAAATCGGTCGACCACCGCTTCGCGGAAATCGGATTCGTGGTCGAAAACATAGTGGGCAAAGCCGAGCCGATCGGCGACGGCGCGCGCGTCGCGGATGTCGTCGCCGGCGCAACAGGCGCCCTTGCGCCCGGTCGCGGCACCATGATCGTAAAGCTGCAAGGTGACGCCGATCACTTCCGCTCCGCTGGCCGCAGCGAGCGCGGCGACCACCGAACTGTCGACCCCGCCTGACATCGCGACCACGATCCGGCACGATTTTGCAGGTCTTGGCAGGTCGAACAGAGCGGCCGGATCGACGGGGAGATCGGCAGAAAACGGGGTGAAATGGGCAGTCATCCCCGCGCCATAGGCGTTTTTGCCCCGGCGCGCCATGGCCGGATGATGGACGCGATCCGGGGCGGCGAACAGGTTGCCGGCGCTTAATGATGCCTAATTACAGGTAAAGGCGGCTTTTACCGTCCCTTATCCACGTTGGGGGTAAGCCCGGTTCATGGACATGGGTTTTACCGATTCCCGCGCCTTTGACGCGAACGCTGTCGAAGCGGCCTTGCGCCCGCTCGGCTGGAGCGAATTATGCGCCCGTCTGGTCGCAGCGCAGGACTTGCGTCGCGCGCAGGCGGGGCAGCTTGGCCAGGTCGTGCTCGGCGCAGGGGCGGCCATGTCATCTGGGCGAGAGGCCGGCGAGCGAGAGTCTGGCAGTTTTCACCGGGGCGCTGCCCGCATGCTGGAGCACTTTGATGCGGGTAAGGATTGCATTAACCCAACCTCTTCAACCTATGGAAAAGACAATCAAGGCACATCTGTCGACAGCCGCCAAACTTCGCTGAGCGCTTGCTCGCTGCGCCAAGCCGACGAGAACTGTCATGATTGAAAACCAGAAAATCCGGCCTGCCCAGGTGATCGGGCCGCTGGGTGAGCCACTTACCCTGGACAGCCTGCCGCCGCCGACGACGACCCGCTGGGTCGTGCGCCGCAAGGCGGAAGTGGTTGCTGCCGTAAACGGCGGTTTGCTGACCATCGATGAGGTCTGCGAACGCTATAATTTGACGCTCGAAGAATTTGCCTCATGGCAAAGAGCGGTCGATCGATCGGGAATGCAGGGTCTGCGCGTGACGCGGATCCAGCATTATCGCGAACTTTACGAGCGCCAGCAGAAATATTGATCGCGCGATTTTGCCGGCGCATGGCCGGTACGCGTGCCCGATCTTTGCAGGACCGCCTGTCGGCAACGACAGGCGGTCCTGTCGTGTTTGAGTCGTGTTTGATCTGGGCCGTGGGGCGGCGGCGGATCGCAGACAAGTCGTTCGTAGACAGCGAATTGCAACTTGTCGGATCGCACTCTATGTCTTGGCCGGGATCGGTATGGCTTGGCATGAAAGGATCGCGTGGCCTGTGGGCATGCGCTATAGGCATGATCCATGTCGGGCCGATGCGGCATTTCTGTTCTGACCGGTCTGGCTTTATGGCCTTTTTCGTGCGCGACAGTCGGGGCGGCGGTCGATTTAAGTGGGCGACTTGACGGGTCGACTGGGGTGTTTGGTGGATACGATGACGAGCAGAGCCGGAGCCGTGAAGTCCGCAGAGTCTGGTGTGTCTGCAGCGCTTGCCGATACCGGGCATTTCAGCACCGGAGTCGAATCTGCGGCGGATGAAGCGCTTCGCGCCGATGCCGATCTGTCGGCGTCGGGTCCATCGCGGCGCCTGCTGGTCATCGGTATCGGCGCGGCGCTGGCATTGGCCGCCGGATGGTATGGTCTCGAACGGTTTCTTGCGCCGGTCGCCTCGGCGCAGGGCGAGGCCGGTGCGCAGACCGTGACGGTGATCGTTCCCGGCCGGATTTCCGTACAGGGCACTGTCAATGCCAGCGGTGCGCTGGCTGCGCGGCGCGATTTGCCGGTCGGCATTGCCGGCGAAGGCGGGCGTGTCGTTCAGGTGCTGGTCGATGCGGGCAGTTGGGTCGCCAAAGGTCAGGTGCTTGCCGTGGTCGATCGGTCGGTGCAGGCCGAACAGATCGCCAGCCAATCCGCCAATGTTCAGGTCGAAGAGGCCAACGCCCGCCTGGCGCAAAGCAAGCTGGATCGCTCGCTCAAACTTGTCGCCAACGGGTTCATTTCCAATGCCGACATCGAACAGCTTGTCGCCACGCGTGATGCCGCGGCGGCGCAAGTGCGCGTGTCGCGCGCGACGCTGGCCCAATTGCGCGCCAGCGCGGCGCGTCTGAATGTCGTCGCGCCCGAAGCCGGGCTGGTGCTGACCCGGCAGGTCGAACCCGGCCAGATTGTCAGCTCGGGCAGCGGTACGCTGTTTCGTATCGCCAAGGACGGCGAGCTGGAAATGCAGGCGCGCCTGTCGGAAAGCAATCTTGCGCGCATGGCGGTCGGCGATCCCGCCGATATCGTGCCGGTGGGGACGACGCAGCATTATACCGGGCATGTCTGGCAATTGGCGCCGACGATCGATGCGACATCGCGTCAGGGGATTGCGCGCATTGCACTGCCTTTTGACAAGGCGCTGCGTCCCGGCGGATTTGCCACTGCGACATTGCGTTCGGGGACGACGATCGCGCCGGTCCTGCCCGAATCGGCGATCCTGTCCGATGCCAACGGCCCCTTTGTCTTTGTTGTCGGGGTGGGCGACAAAGTCGAGCGCCGCGCGGTCGAAACCGGCGATGTCACCCCGGCGGGGATTACCGTGCTCAAAGGACTGGCCGGCAATGAACGCATCGTGCTGCGGGCTGGCGGGTTCCTCAATCCGGGCGACAAAGTGCGGCCGGTAAAGGGGCCGCCCATAACAGGACCGGGTGGCGCCGTTGCGGCGGCGCACTGACCGGGCGGCGAGGATAGCCCCATGAATTTTCGCAACTTGTCGGCGTGGTCGATCCGCAACCCGGTGGTGCCGATCGTGCTGTTCTTCGGGCTGACCATCCTGGGCGTGTTTTCGTTCGCGATGATGAAAGTCCAGAATCAGCCGGACATCGAATTTCCGATGGTCATCGTCTCGATCACGCAGCCGGGCGCTGCGCCGACCGAGATCGAAAACCAGATCACCCAGAAAATCGAATCGAGCGTTCGCACCATCGCGGGTGTCGACACGATCACGTCCACCGCCGAGGAAGGGCAGACCACCACCCAGGTCCAGTTCAAGATCGGGCAGGACATCAACGCTGCGGTCAATGAAGTGAAGAACGCGGTTGACCGGGTGCGCGGCGAATTGCCCGAAGGCATTCTCGAACCGCAAGTGTTCAAGGCCGAAACCTCGTCGGAGCCGATCGCCTATTTCGCGGTCTCGGCCGACGACATGACCATCGAACAGCTGTCGTGGTTTATCGATGACACCGTGGCCAAGCGGCTGCTGACGATACCGGGCATGGCCGAAGTGAAACGGCTGGGCGGCGTCGATCGCGAAATCACCGTTACGCTCGACCCGGCGCGGATGATGGCGCAGGGCATTACCGCGACCGAGATCAACGCCGCGCTGCGGCAGGTCAATATCAATGCCGCAGGCGGCCGCGCCGAAGTCGCCGGATCGCGCCAGGCCGTGCGAGTGCTCGGCAATTCGCGCACCGCGTTCGATTTGTCGCAGATCGAAGTCGGGCTGGCGGCGGGCCATACCGTGCGACTGGCCGATGTCGCCGACGTGCGCGATGCCTATAGCGAGATCACCTCGATCTCGAAGTTCAAGGGCAAGCCGGTGGTGACCTTCAGCATCGCCCGCGCGCGCGGCGAATCCGACGTTTCGGTCTATGATGCGACGGTCAAAGAGCTGAAAAAGATCGAAAAGGATCAATCCGGCGGCGTCCATTTCGAAAATCTTTTCAATTCCGTGACTTATACTCGCGATCAGTATCACACGTCGATGTCGTCGATGGTCGAAGGCGCGGTGCTGGCGGTTATCGTCGTGTTCTTCTTCCTGCGCGACTGGCGCTCGACGATCGTCTCGGCGCTGGCCATCCCGCTGTCGTCGATTCCGACGTTCTGGGTGATGAGCCTGATGGGCTTTACGCTCAACACGATGTCGCTGCTTGCGCTCGGGCTGGTGGCGGGTGTGCTGGTCGATGATGCCATCGTCGAGATCGAAAACATCGTGCGGCATATCCGCATGGGCAAGACACCGTATCAGGCGGCGATCGACGCTGCTGACGAAATCGGCCTTGCGGTGGTTGCCACGACATTCTCGATCGTCGCGGTGTTCCTGCCGGTGGCGCTGATGCCCGGCGTTTCGGGGCAGTTTTTCAAGAACTTCGGCATGACCGTGGTTGTCGCGGTACTGTTCTCGCTGCTGGTCGCGCGCATGATCACACCGATGGTCGCCGCCTATTTCATGACGTCGAAGGGCGAAGAGGAACATGGCGGCGGCGTTTGGATGGACCGCTACATGGCGGTGCTGCACTGGTCGCTCGATACCGGCAAGGCGGCGGCGCGGCGCGTCGGTCTGGAGCCGCGGCGCAGCGCGTGGTGGTATCCGGCGGTGCCTGCGCTGATCGGCGTTGTTGCAACAGGCGTGTTCGTCGCCGCGTTCAGGGCGATCTACAAGCCGCTGTCGCTGATGACGCTGCCAGGGGCGGTTGCACCGGTCGCGGCGCTGACCGGCGGGGCGCTGGGCGCAATCCTGGCGATGATCGCCGGCAGCGCGCTGGCGCGAATCGGCGGCGGGCCCCTCGCGATCTGGTTCAACTGGATCCGGCTGCGCATCAGGGCGCGGCTGGTCGATCACCGCTTGTGGATGATGGGCATCGGCTTTGGCGCGCTGGTCCTGACATTCGTGCTGATGGCGGCGCTGCCCACGCAGTTTTTTCCCGATACCGATGTCAACGAGAGTGAAATCGACATCGAGATGGTGCCCGGCACGACGATTGCGCAGACCGAGGCCAAAGTCGACGAAGTGCTCGGCCTGATCGCGCATCAACAGGAAGTCGCAATCGCGCTGGAGGCCATAAAGGAAGCCAAAGGCCAGATTTATATCCAGTTGCGTCCCGACCGCCATCGCACGTCTGTCCGGTTCGAACGCGATCTGACGCCCGTGCTGCAAAAGGTTGCTGATGCGCGGGTCAGCTTTGCCAACCAGAACGGGGCAGGGCCGGGCAGCGGATCGGGCCGCGCGATCAGCGTGATGCTGGCGGGATCCGACCCCGACTTGCTTCAGCGCACCGCGCAAACGCTCGTCACCCAGATGACCGGGCTCAAACAGGTGGTCGGCCCGCGCATCAGCGCCGATTTGCGTCGGCCGGAAATCGTGATCACCCCGCATTTCGACCTTGCCGCTTCGCTCGGGGTGACGACACAGACCCTGAGCCAGGTGATCCGCATCGCGACACAGGGCGAAATCAACCAGAACAGCGCGAAATTCTCGCTGTCGGACCGTCAGGTGCCGATCCGGGTCAAGCTGCCGGCCGAATCGCGGCGCGATCTGACCACGCTGGAAAACCTCCCGGTGCCGACCGTGTCCGGCGATTCGGTTCCGTTGTCCCGCGTCGCGACGATCGGTTTCGGGTCAGGCCCGACCTCGATCCAGCGCTATAATCAAAGCCGACGCGTGTTCGTCGGCGCCGATTTGCCGCCGGGCGTGGTAAAGGGCTCCGCGATGGACGCGATCAATCGCCTGCCGATCATGCTCCATTTGCCCGACGGGGTGTCCAACACCGCCGCCGGCGAAGACCGGTTTCAGGCGGAACTGATGCGCAATTTCGGGGCGGCGCTCGGGGCGGGGATCCTGCTGGTGTTTTCGGTGCTGGTGCTGCTCTATCACCGCTTCATTTCGCCGCTGGTCAACATGGCCTCGCTGTTCCTGGCCCCGCTTGGCGGTCTTGTGCTGTTGGCGATTACGGGCAGTCCGATCTCGTTGCCGGTGTTCATCGGCATGTTGATGCTGTTCGGCATTGTCGCCAAGAACTCGATCCTGCTGATCGACTTTGCGCTTGAGGAAATGGCCGTGGGCAAGCCGAGGCACGAGGCCATCATCGAAGCCGGGCACAAACGGGCGCAGCCGATCGTGATGACGACGGTGGCCATGGTCGCCGGGATGGTGCCGACCGCGCTGTCGCTGGGCGGCGATGGCGGCTGGCGTGCGCCGATGGGGATCGTGGTGATGGGCGGGTTGTCGCTGTCGACGCTGTTGACGCTGCTGATCGTACCGGCCGGGTTCAGTCTGGCCGACGGGATGGAAAAGCGGGTTGGGCCCTGGCTGGCGCGGCGCGTGCTGTCGCATGGGCATCACGAAGGGGCGTCGCCGCCCCGATTGCAAGCGGCTCAGAACCCGGCGGAGTGACACCCCTGCAAGCCTCGCCGGGGCCACCTCCCCGCGCAGCGGTGGCGCTGTTTCCGGCAGATCCCGGTCGGCGTATGCGCATGGTCGCGACGGCGCTGCTGGTGCTGATGGCCGGGCTGTTCGTGCTGGCCCGCCATCTGGCCGTGCGCGAGGCCGGCTGGGGCTATGCCGCCGCATTTGCCGAAGCGGCGATGGTCGGCGGGCTTGCCGACTGGTTTGCGGTAACCGCGCTGTTTCGCCGACCGCTCGGCCTGCCGATCCCGCATACCGCGATCATTCCCGCCAACAAGGATCGCATCGCCGACAGCATGGCCGCTTTCCTGCGCGCCAATTTCCTGACTCCCCAGGTGGTCGCGCGGCGGCTCTATCGCTTTGACGCGGCGGGTGTGCTGGGCGGCTATCTGGCCAATTCGGGCACGATCGTGCCGGGGCGGATCGGCGACAGCCTGACCAGTCTGGTCGCCGACGTTCTGGAAACGCTCGATCCGGACAAAGTCGGCCGTCCGGTCAAGACGTTGCTCAAGGGGCAGATCGACCGGATCGATCTGGCCCCCTTGCTTGGTCAGATCCTGGCGGGGATGATGGCCGACGGGCGGCACATGCCGGTCATCGAAGGCCTGTTGCGCCGCGCCGGCACACTGCTCGAAGCCAACGAGCCTGTGCTCCGGGGCATGATCCGCGATCGCGCGGGCACGCTGATGCGGTGGACGCGGCTTGACGATCGGCTGGCCAATGCCTTGCTCGATGCGCTTTATGCGGTGCTTGCCGAAACCGTGGTCGATCCGGATCATCCCTTGCGGCGCAAGATCGATGAAACGCTGACGCAACTTGCCGACGATCTGGTCCACGATCCCGCGATGGCTGCGCGGGTGGCCCGGTTGAAGGCCGAGGCGCTGGCCAATCCCGCTTTTACCGCCTGGCTCGATGCCTTGTGGGAGCGCAGCCGCACCGGCCTGATCGCGATGTTGCGCGCGCCCGGGGGCGTGCATGAGGGCATGTCCGGTCTGGCCGGGTTTGGCCGCGCGCTGGGCGAAGACGGCGCCTTGCGTGCGATGGTCAATCGCTTTGCCCGCCGTTCGCTGACCGGCCTCGCCAGTCGTCATGGCGACGACATTGTGCGGATCGTGTCCGAAACCGTGCGCCGCTGGGACGCGCGCACGGTCACCCGCCGGATCGAAAGCGCGGTGGGGCGCGATCTGCAGTTCATCCGCATCAACGGCACGCTCGTCGGCGGGCTGGTCGGATTGGCGTTGCACGCGCTCGAACGCTTCATCTAGCGTGCCTTGATTTGATATTATTCCATTAAATAAGACAGTTATCGCAATCAAACTGTCGCCATCCTGTCATGCCCGCTGCCTAATCGCCCGGTTCGCCGCGCAAGACGGCGCATCCTTTGCCCCAGGGAGCATGACATGACTTTTTCGCAGACGCTTCGCGCGTCGCTGTCTCTCGCCGCCTTGATTGTTGCTTCGCAAGCCGGCCTTGCCCGCGCCGACGAAGCTCCGGTGACCGCCGCTCCTGCCGCAGACGCGGGCGAAGCGATTGTCGTCACGGCCAAGACGACACGTTCGGCCACGGCCGTCACGGCGGCGGAAATTCAGAAGATCCTGCCCGGCGTCTCGCCTTTGAAGGCGATCGAAACGCTGCCCGGCGTGCTCTACATTTCCGCCGATCCCTGGGGCAACAACGAACAGAACGCCCAGATCTTCATTCACGGCTTCAATTACCAGCAGCTCGGCTACACGCTCGACGGTCTGCCGCTGGGTGATCAGAACTATGGCAATTACAACGGCCTGTCGCCGCAGCGCGCGGTGATTTCCGAAGCGGTCGGCCGGGTCGTGGTTTCGACCGGCGCGGGCGATCTCGGCACCGCCTCGACCAGCAATCTGGGCGGCGCGATCGAGACCTTTACCGCCGATCCCAAGGCAAAGCTTGGGCTCGATCTGGCGGAAACCGTTGGCAGCTACGGCACTTCGCGCACGTATGGCCGCCTCGATCTGGGTACGTTTGGCGAAGGCAAGAACACCACCGCCTATATCGCGGTGGCGCGCCAGCGCGCGCGCGCATGGGATTTCAACGGTGTGCAGGGCGGCTGGCAGGTCAATGCCAAGCTCGTGCATGACGACAGCGTGGGCAAGCTGACCGCCTATTTCGACTATTCGCAAAAGACCGAGCCGAACGAAGATGCGACCACTTTTCGCATTCCGGCGACGACTGCAGCGCAAGGCTATACGCCGTATACCCGGCCTTACGGCTATCCCAACTTTTCGGCCTATCAGTCGTATCTTGATGCCTATGGCAACACGCCCGCGGCGCAGGGCGGCAACTACAACAACTATTACTCCGACGCGCAGCGCACCGACTATCTCGGCTATCTGAAGTACGAAGCGCATGTCTCGGACAAGCTGACCTGGTCGAACCAGGTCTATTTCCACCATAACGACGGCGTGGGCGTCGTCGCCGGGCCGGTGGGCCAGTCGATCACCGTGGTTCAGGCCTATCTCGACCCGAACTATGCGACCGATGCCCATTTCGGCGGCAACAGCAACGGCAGCGCTGCCACCGGCAACCCGGCCACCAATGCCGCGCTTGGCGCTGCACTGGTCGCGGCGACGGGCGGTTCGGGGCTGGTGATCCGCACCACCGAATATCGCATCGAGCGCGAAGGTTTCCTGTCCAGCCTCCATCTCGATCTTGGCGCGCATCAGATCGAACTGGGCGGCTGGTTCGAACATAACAGCGCAACGCAATGGCGCCGCTGGTATGGCGCCGACGTGACGAATCCCGGCAGCTTCAGCCCATATATCCGCCCCACCAACCCGCTGTTCACGCAGTATCAGGGCGAAGCGCGGGTCGAAGAGCTGCAACTCCATCTGCAGGACGCCTGGCGCGTGACCGAGCGCCTGGCGATCGAAGCGGGGCTCAAGACGAGCGCGCAATGGGCCAATGGCTGGTATCCGATCCAGCCTGCGCAGGGATCGCTGTCGGGCCTGTCGGTCGGCGGCCTGCCGCAGGGCCGGATCAATACGCTGCGCTGGTTCCTGCCGGCGTTTGGCGCGAAATATGACCTGACGCCGCACGAGCAGCTTTATCTCAACGTGCAGAAGAACTTGCGCCAGTACATGACCTATCTCGGCGGCGGCGGGTTGTCGCCGTGGGCCGCCGGCGGCCAGGCCGCGTTTGATGCTTTTGCCGGCCAGGGCAAACCCGAAGAAAGCTGGACCTACGAAGTCGGCCTGCGCACTCGCCGCAACTTTGACAGCGCGGTGTTTTCGGGCATCGAGGCCCAGGTCAATTACTACCACGTGGCCTTCAGCAACCGCCAGCTGGCGCTCAGCACCAACCCGGGCGGTATCGCCGGCAGCGGCATCACCGGCGGCACTTCGATCCTGGTCAATGTCGGCTCGGTCCATACCGACGGCATCGACGGCGCCTTTACGCTGCACTTCGGGCCGCACGCCTCGCTCTACAACGCGGCATCGTGGAACCGCTCGACTTATCAGAGCGACTATAACACGACCGCTTACGGCATCGGCGCGGCGACCGGCAGCTGCATCGGCGGCTATGCCGTGACGGGCGGCGTTGTGCCGACGTGCGGCAAAGTCATCCCCGGCACGCCGACCTGGATGAACAAGACGGTCGCCTCGCTCAATATCGGCCCGGTCGAATTGCAGGCGATCGGCGATTATGTCGGCAAGCGCTATGCGACCTATACCAACGATACCAGCGTGCCGTCGTATTTCCTCGCTTCGGCGCGGGTAACGGTACACCTGCCCGCCGAAGCGCTGCATGTCGCCAAGGCCGATCTCAGCCTCAATGTCACCAATATCGCCGATGCCACCGGCACCTCGACGATTTCGGTCGGATCGGCGACCAACAGCTATTCGGCCTATCCGATCGCCCCGCGTCAGTGGTTCCTGACTTTCGGGCTCGGCTTCTGATCCCCTCTCGGCGGTCCCCTCACCGCCGCGTGAAAGGCCGGGCAGCTTCCTCAAGCGGAGTTGCCCGGCCTTTTTTTGTCGCGAAAGATCAAAGAAAAGGGCCGGAAAGGTTTCCCCTTTCCGGCCCTGTTTCTTGTACCGTTCGGCAGGTTGGCGCGGACCTTAGAAGTCCATGCCGCCCATGCCGCCCATGCCGCCGGGCATGGCCGGGGCGGGCTTGTCGTCCGGACGTTCCACGATCGCCGCTTCGGTGGTGATCAGGAGCCCAGCGACCGAGGCCGCATCCTGCAGCGCGGTGCGCACGACCTTGGTCGGGTCGATCACGCCGGCAGCCTTCAGGTTTTCATAGACATCGGTCGAAGCGTTGAAGCCGATGCTTTCGTCGCTCTGGTCGAGCAGCTTGCCGGCAACCACGGCGCCGTCAAAGCCCGCGTTTTCAGCAATCTGCTTGAGCGGGGCAGTGATCGCGCGACGGATGATGTCGATGCCGCGGGTCTGGGCTTCGTTGACGCCGGTCAGACCTTCGAGAGCGCGGGTGGCATAAAGCAGAGCCGTGCCGCCGCCCGAAACGATGCCTTCTTCGACCGCAGCGCGGGTCGCGTGGAGCGCGTCATCAACGCGGTCCTTGCGTTCCTTCACTTCGACTTCCGAAGCGCCGCCAACCTTGATCACGGCAACACCGCCGGCGAGCTTCGCCAGACGTTCCTGCAGCTTTTCACGGTCATAGTCGCTGGTGGTGACTTCGACCTGGGCCTTGATCTGATCGACGCGGCCCTTGATGTCTTCGGCCGAACCGGCGCCGTCGACGATCGTGGTGTTGTCCTTGTCGATGGTGACCTTCTTGGCCTGACCGAGCATGCCGAGCGTGACGGTTTCGAGCTTGATGCCGAGGTCTTCGGAAATCAGCTCACCGGCGGTCAGCGTGGCGATGTCGCCCAGGATCGCCTTGCGACGATCGCCAAAGCCCGGCGCCTTGACGGCGGCGATCTTGAGCCCGCCGCGCAGCTTGTTGACCACCAGAGTGGCCAGCGCTTCGCCTTCGATGTCTTCGGCGATGATCAGCAGCGGACGACCCGACTGCACCACCGCTTCGAGGATCGGCAGCAGCGTCTGCAGGCTCGACAGCTTCTTTTCGTGGATCAGGATATAGGGATTTTCCAGCTCCACGACCATCTTTTCGGGATTGGTGATGAAGTACGGCGACAGATAGCCGCGGTCGAACTGCATCCCTTCGACGACGTCGAGCTCGAATTCGAGGCCCTTGGCTTCCTCGACGGTGATCACGCCTTCCTTGCCGACCTTTTCCATCGCTTCGGCGATCTTCTGGCCGACTTCGACGTCACCATTGGCCGAAATCACGCCGACCTGGCCGATTTCCGAAGTGCCGCTGACGGGGGTCGAACGCGCCTTGAGGTTTTCGACAACCTTGAGCACGGCGAGATCGATGCCGCGCTTCAGGTCCATCGGGTTGATCCCGGCGGCGACGGAGCGCAGGCCTTCGCGAACGATCGCCTGGGCGAGAACGGTCGCGGTGGTGGTGCCGTCACCGGCCTTGTCGTTGGCTTTCGAAGCCACTTCGCGCAGCAGCTGCGCGCCGAGGTTTTCGAACTTGTCCTTGAGTTCGATTTCCTTGGCAACCGTCACACCGTCCTTGGTGATGCGCGGCGCGCCAAAGCTCTTGTCGATGACGACGTTGCGGCCCTTGGGGCCGAGGGTGACTTTCACCGCGTCGGCGAGAATGTCGACACCCTTGAGGATGCGTTCGCGCGCGTCGCGCGAAAAACGGACTTCCTTGGCAGCCATTGTGCGTATTCCTTTGAATTCGGGATTAAGGGGTCGGAAAAGCTCAGCCGATGACGCCGAGGATGTCCGATTCCTTCATGATCAGCAGGTCTTCGCCGGCAACCTTGACTTCGGTGCCCGACCACTTGCCGAACAGCACGCGATCGCCGACTTTCACGTCGAGCGGGGTGATCGTGCCGTTTTCGGCGCGGGCACCGGTGCCAACGGCGACGATTTCGCCTTCAGCCGGCTTTTCCTTGGCGCTGTCGGGGATGATGATCCCGCCGGCAGTTTTTTCTTCGGCTTCGACGCGGCGCACGAGCACGCGGTCGTGCAGCGGACGGAATGACATGGATTGCTCCCTCTTCCAATTCATCAATCGGCCGCAATGGGCCGGATCGGTGTTGCAAAACTGTCTGGCACTCGGAGCTGCCGAGTGCCAGCAGGCGGGATATGGGTGCGTCGAAGGGGGGCGTCAAGAGGGGGCGATGACAGATTCGTCGCGCGCCGGGACAGCGATGGGCATCGGATGGGGCGCGGCATGCGGCACCAGCCCCAGCGCATCGCGCCGAAACCAGCGCCCCATCAGCAGCGCGGCGACCACCACCAGCCCGATCAGCAGCCCGATCCACACGCCGACGCCGCCGAGCGGGGTATAAAGCCCGAGCCAGATCGCCGTGCCAAGCCCCGGAACCCAATATCCGAACAGCGCGATCGCCATCGGTACGCGCGTGTCCTGCAGCCCGCGCAGCAGGGCGGAGCCCACCGTCTGCGCCCCGTCGAACAGCTGGAATGCGGCGGCGACGACCATGTAGCGGGTCGCCAGCGCGACGAGCGGCGCATTGGCGGGCAAGGACGGGTCGATATAGAGCGCGATGATCGCGCGCGGCGCAAACAGCAGCAGGGCCGCCGCCAGCGACATGAAACCGACTCCGGTCAGCAGCCCGACCCGGCCCGCCAACATGATCCCGTGCGGATCGCGCGCGCCATAGGCGCGGCCCACGCGAATCGTCGCCGCCTGGGCAATGCCAAACGGCACCTGAAACGTGATCGAGGCGAATTGCAGCGCCAGCGTATGCGCCGCCAGCGGCAATTCCCCGATCCGCCCCATCAGAAACGCCGCGCCGTTGAACAGCCCGGCTTCGGCAATGATCGTCGCCATGATCGGCAGGCCGATGCGCAACACGTCGGCAAGCCGCACCCAATCCGCGCGCCACCAGCGGCCGAGCAGGCGATAGCGGTGCAGCCGACGGTCAAACCGGATGACCGCGGCAAAGACCAGCATCGTCACCGTGCTCGTCGTCACGCTGGCAAGCGCGGCGCCTTCGAGGCCGAGCGCGGGCAGGCCGCAATGGCCAAACACCAGCAACCAGTTGCCCGTTCCATTGAGCAGCACCGCCAGCGCAGAGACCGCCGTGCCCACACCGGGCCGACCCAGTGTCGCCAATGTGCCCCGCAACAGCGCGCCGATTACGGTCGGGACCGCCGCCCACATCAGGATGTGCATGAACGGGACGGCCAGCGCGACGACTTTGGGTTCCTGCCCGGTCAGCGTCAGGATCGGCCCGAGCATGGTGCAGACCGCCATGGCCGCGATCGCCGCGCCAAACCCGGCCCAGCCGGCCATGCGCACCGACCGGCGCACTTCGCGCACGGCATGGCTGCGCCGGCCGAGTTCGGCCGCGATCAGGGGCGAGGCCGCGCCGACCAGCCCGGTCAGGCTCCAGATCAACAGTCCGAACACCGACACCGCCAGCGATGATGCCGCCAGCGCCGAAGGCCCCAGCCTTGCGACAAACACCACGTCGAGCGCAAACACGGCCATCTGCAAAAGGTTTGCCGCGACCAGCGGCGCGGCGAGGCTGACCGTGGCGCGCGCTTCATCGAACACGGTGCGAGGCGGGTTTTCAAACATTGTGCGGATGCCATAGAGGGATTTGAAGTCAGATGGAATCATCTGACCGGGAGCCTTGTCGGATATGACCATCGGATCGATACGCCTGGGGCTTGCGCTTGCGCTGGCCATGCCGCTCGCCGCTTGCGGCGAACCACAGCCCGACGTCACGGTCGATGCCGGCGATCCCGCCGACCCCGCCTCTGCCATGACATCTGGCGCAGATGCTGGTGGGGCATCTGCCGTTGCGGCCTTCGGCGCCTCGCCGCGGGCATTCGGGATCTGTCGTTCGTGTCATTCGGTCGAAAAGGGCCAGACCGTGGTCGGGCCGAGCCTGTTTGCGGTCTATGGCACGCGCGCCGGCGATGTCCCCGGCTATGATTTCACGCCGGCGCTGAAAGGGTCGGGGCTGACATGGGACGATGCCACGCTCGACAAGTGGCTGGCGAATCCGGTCGCGCTCGTTCCCGGTACGCGCATGGGCTATGCCGGGCAGCCCGATCCCGAAAAGCGGCGGCAGATCATCGCCTATCTCAAAACGCTGCACTGAAGGGGGTTTGGGAACGGCTTTTGGGCGCCTGTCTCGTTAATGGGACAGGTATCGGGCACCCTTCGTCGCACGGCGCTTGCAATTTTGCGGTGCCGGGCAAGGATTAAGGCCGCCCGGCAAAACCCATGAAGGCAGCATCCGCGAATTCCGATTCGCAGGTCCAATGCCGCGGCGGAGAGGTTTGACGCCATGGCGACTTCACGAAATCAGCCGAAGGATCATTGCGAGGTCGTGCTCGATACCGTTGCCTCGGGGCAGGCGGCGGCGCGTTCGGCGGTTGCGGCATCGTGGTGCCGCTCGGCGCTGCATCACAAGCTCGATCCGGCGACCGAACGGCGACGCGAACGCTTCGATGCGGCCGAGATTGCCCGGTTGCGCGAAGCCAACGGCGAACTGCTTGCCGCCGCGCGGCCGACGCTCGACCGATTGTTCGGCAATGTCGGTGCGATCGGGGCCTGTGTGATCATTTCCGATCTCGACGGCGTCGTGCTCGAAGCGCGCGCCACAGCGGCTGAGCGCGCGCTGTTCGATTCGGTCGGGCTGGTCCCCGGCGCCGCGTGGAGCGAACAGGCCGAGGGCACCAACGGTATCGGCACCTGCCTCGTCGAGGCGCGCCCGGTCACGATCATGCGCGATGAACATTTCGCCAGCCGCAATGTCGGGGTTTCGTGCATGGATGCGCCGATTTTCGACCCGACCGGCAAGCTGGTCGCCGCGCTCGATGTGTCGACTGCGCGTGCGGATCAGGCGGAAGCCGTGGCGGGGATGGTCGCCGCGCTGGTGCAGGATGCGGCGCGTTCGATCGAGCGCGATTTCTTTTGCAGCCGCTATGCCGCTTCGCGGATCGTCTATGTCGGCGCGGGTCACGAAGGGCCGACGGCGCAAGGCAGCGCGCTGCTCGCGGTCGATCGCGATGACCTGGTGATCGGGGCGACCCGCACTGCGCGCCGCCAGCTCGGCCTTGCCGCACGCGGCGGGCTGGCCCCCTTGCCGCTGGCGCATGTCCTGGGCGAAGCGTCGGAACAGGCCGGTTTCGGCGATGCCGAACGCGCCGTGCTGCGTCAGGCGCTGGCGCGATCGGGGGGCAATGTCGCGGCGGCGGCGCGTCTGCTCGGCATCGGTCGCGCGACATTCTATCGCCGCATGGAACGTGTCGGGATGACCCCGTCCCTGCATTGATGGCCCTGCATTGATGGCCCGCAGGCCGGTGCCGCTCACAAGGCTGTCTCGCCGATGATACAGCCGCAGCGGGTCACCGGCATCGGGGGGCTTTCCTGCCGGACCGTGCGGCGCGATCACGGAACAACCAAAACGCCGGCCGATTCAGGGCCCGGCATGCAGTCGAGAGGATCTCCCCATGAACACTCTGGTAGCCGACAAGACAGCTGCGCTCGTTTCGCCTTTTGCGAAGCGCTATGACAATTTCATCGGTGGCAAGTGGGTGGCGCCGGTCGCCGGTCGCTATTTCGACAATGTCTCGCCGATCAACGGCAAAGTCGTGTGCCAGGTCGCCCGCTCGGACGAAGCTGACATCAATCTCGCGCTCGATGCCGCGCATGCCGCCCGCGAAGCCTGGGGCCACACCGCGCCGGGCGATCGTGCGCTGGCGCTATTGCGCATCGCCGACAAGCTTGAAGCCAATCTGGAATTGCTGGCGACGGCCGAAACCTGGGACAACGGCAAGCCGATCCGCGAAACCATGGCCGCCGACATTCCGCTGGCGATCGACCATTTCCGCTATTTCGCCGGGTGTATCCGTGCGCAGGAAGGCTCGATTTCGGAAATCGACGTCGACACCGTCGGCTATCACTTTCACGAACCGCTCGGCGTTGTCGGGCAGATCATTCCGTGGAACTTTCCGATCCTGATGGCCGCGTGGAAAATGGCCCCGGCGATCGCTGCGGGCAACTGCGTCGTGCTCAAGCCTGCCGAACAGACCCCGGCCTCGATTCTGGTGCTGGCCGAACTGATTGCCGACCTCCTGCCGGCAGGCGTGCTCAACATCGTCAACGGATTTGGCCTTGAAGCGGGCAAGCCGCTGGCGTCGTCGAAGCGCATTGCCAAGATCGCGTTCACCGGCGAAACCTCGACCGGTCGGCTGATCATGCAATATGCCAGCGAAAATCTCATTCCGGTGACGCTGGAACTGGGTGGCAAGAGCCCGAACATCTTCTTTGAAGACGTTGCCGCGCATGACGACGATTTCTTCGACAAGGCGATCGAAGGCTTTGTCATGTTCGCGCTCAATCAGGGCGAAGTCTGCACCTGCCCGAGCCGCGCGCTGATCGCCGAATCGATCTATGACCGCTTCATGGAACGCGCGATCGCCCGCGTGAACCAGATCGTGCAGGGCAACCCGCTCGATCCCGCCACGATGCTCGGCGCGCAGGCCAGCGCCGAACAGCAGGAAAAGATCCTGCGCTATCTGCAGATCGGGCGCGATGAAGGGGCGCAAGTGCTGACCGGGGGCGCGGCGGCGACGTTTGGCGGCGAACTTGCCGGCGGCTTTTATATCCAGCCGACGGTGTTCAAGGGCCACAACAAGATGCGCATCTTCCAGGAAGAAATCTTTGGCCCGGTGGTCTCGACGACGACCTTCCGCAATGCCGAGGAAGCGCTTGCCATCGCCAATGACACCCCGTTCGGCCTTGGCGCCGGGGTGTGGAGCCGCGATGCCAATACCTGCTATCGCTTTGGCCGGGCGATCCAGGCCGGGCGGGTGTGGACCAACTGCTATCACGCCTATCCCGCGCATGCCGCGTTCGGCGGGTACAAGCAGTCGGGCATTGGCCGCGAAACGCACAAGATGATGCTCGACCATTATCAGCAGACCAAGAACATGCTGGTCAGCTACAGCCCCAAGAAGCTCGGCTTCTTCTGATCGGACAGGGCGGGGAGGGCATGCCTTCCCCGCCTCTGTACTTGTTGCGCTGCGGTCTTTAAGCCCACCGCCATGACAGCGGGGCGGGGTTCATGAACGTACAGACGATCGGGCAGGGCCGGAGCATGGATCGCCGGCTCGTTCCCGCTCTGGTCGCCATGCTGGCGCTGGCGGTCCTGTTCAATTTCGTCGATCGCGGCGCCATCGGCATTGCCGCGCCGCTGATGAGCCAGGCGCTGGGACTTTCGGCGACGCGCTTCGGCCTCGCCGTTTCGGCCTTTTTCTGGACGTATGGGCTGACCCAGCCGTTTATCGGTGCGCTTGCCGACCGCTGGCCGGCGGGGCGCGTGCTGGCGATTTCGGTCGCGCTCTGGGCGGCCTCGACCTTGCTCACCAGCCTGACTTCGGGGCTTGCCATGCTGGTGACCTTGCGTCTCCTGCTCGGGCTGGGCGAAGCGGCGCTGTTTCCGTGCACGTCAAAGCTGATCACCGCCCATGTCCCCATGGCGCGGCGCGGGCTGGCCAATGCGGTTGTCGCGGTGGGGCTGGCGCTCGGGCCCGCGCTGGGCACGCTGGCGGGGGGAATGATCCTTGCCCGGCATGGCTGGCGCATGGTGTTTTTCGCGTTTGGCGCGGCGACGCTCGCCTGGGTGCTGCCCTGGCTCATGCTTCAGGCGCGCTTGCCTGCGCCGATGGTTGCGGCGGCGGATCGGCCCTCGCGGCTTGGGGCTTTGCTCGCGCGGCGCACGCTGTGGGCGATGGGCATGGCCCATGCGCTGGCGAACTATGGCTTTTTCTTCGTTTCGATCTGGCTGCCGCTCTATCTCGTCAAATCGCGCGGCCTGTCGATCCCGACGATGACTTTGTTTGCCAGCGCGACGTATGCCGCGCAGGCGCTTGCCTCGCTTGGCTGGGGGCAATTGGCCGATGTGCTCGTGCGGCGCGGCGGACGCCCCGCGACAGTCAAGCGGTGGCTTTGCGTCGTTGCCGAATTGGGCTCGGTTGCGGGGGTCGCCGCGATCGCCCTCGCCCAAGGACAGGCCCAATTGCTTGCCGCGCTGATCGGCACCGGACTGTTCCTCGGCTGCCTGCCGACGATGGTCTATGCGCTGGGCCAGATCCATGCGGGCGCGCGCGATGCCGCCGGCTGGATCGGGGTGCAGAACGCAATCGGCAGTCTGTCGGGGATCATCGGCCCGGTCGTCACCGGGATGATCGTCGATGCGACGGGCAGCTTTTCCTGGGCCTTTGCCTTTGCGGGATTGGTCAGTGCCGCAGGCGCGGTGGTTTTCGCAACAGCCTTGCCTTAGGCGGGTAACAGCATGCAGGCGGCGGCTGCCCCCATCATCGCCGTGGTGACCCAGCCCATGCCGACCAGCCAGCGGCTGGCGGTATATTCGCCCATGATCGCCTTTTTCACCACCAGCAGGCAGATCACCGCGAGCAGCGGCACGGCCACCACGCCATTGATCACCGCGCTCCAGAACAGGGCTTTCATCGGGCTGATCGGGGAATACTGAATGCCCAGGCCCAGCAGGACGCTGACCGCGATCACGCCGTAAAAGCGGGGTTCCTTGCGGGCGTCCCCTTCCAGCCCTTCGCGCCAGTTCATCGCCTCGGCCGCAGCATAAGCGCCCGATCCGGCCAGCACCGGCACGCCGATCAACCCGACCCCCAGCAATCCGACCGCAAACAGGGCAAAGGCAAAGTTCCCGGCAAGCGGTCGCAAGGCGCTGGCCGCTTGGGCGGCGGTGTTGATGTCGGTGATGCCCGCGACATGGAGCGTGACGGCGGTCGCCAAAATCACGAACCAGGCCGAAAGGTTTGAATAGCCCATGCCCGACCAGGTATCCCAGCTCATCCGGCGCAGTTCCTTGCGCGCGACGACCGGATCGGCGCCGATCAACGCATGCCCCTTTGCGCGTCTCATGTCCTCGACTTCTTCGGAGGCCTGCCAGAAAAACAGATAGGGGCTGATCGTCGTGCCGAACACGGCGACAATCATCGCGGCAGAGGCCGAATCGAGCGAAAACCGGGGCCACAACGTGCGCAAGGCCACTTGCCCCCACGGAACATGCACCGTGAACAGCACCGCCGCATAAGCCAGCAGCGAGATCGTCAACCATTTCAGATAGACGACATAGCGGTGATAGGCGACGCCGATCTGCAGCCCGAGCGTGACGCCCACGAACAGCAGCGTCATCGCATGGCGGTCGATCCCGGTGACCAGTTCGCCGACTTCGCCCATCGCCGCCACGTCCGCCGCGATGTTGAGCGTGTTGGCGATCAGCAGCAGCGCGATCACGCCGAGCAGGACGGGCCGCGGAAACGCCGCCTTGATATTGGCCGCCAGCCCCTTGCCGGTGACCCGGCCGATCTGCGCACACATCAGTTGCACCGCCGACATCAGCGGATAGCACAGCGGCATCGTCCACAGCATGTTGAGGCCGAATTGCGCGCCGGCCTGCGAATACGTCCCGATTCCGCTGGGATCGTCATCGGCGACGCCGGTAATCAGCCCGGGGCCGACCCGGGCCAGCGGATGATTGCGGATCTTTTGCCACAAACTCCCTGTCGTTGCGGGAGCCGGTCGATTGGCGATGTCTTGGGGGTCGCCGTGGTTGGTCATGCTGGCGCTGATAGACGTGTATGGTGATGGCTGACAGCGGGGAGAGACATTTATTTTGCTGAACTGCGTCTGTTTGCCCCCGCGCATGCTTCGCAGCACAAAAAAGGGGCGCCCCCGTGATGGAGCCGCCCCTTTTTGCATAATTCGTACCCGCCCCGGTAAGGGCGGACGTAGCCGAATTACTTGATTTCGACGGTGCCGCCGGCTTCTTCGATCTTCTTCTTGATCTCTTCGGCTTCAGCCTTCGAGACGCCTTCCTTGACAGCCTTCGGAGCGGCTTCGACCAGCGCCTTGGCTTCGGTCAGGCCGAGCTGCGTGATCGCGCGCACTTCCTTGATGACCTGGATCTTCTTCCCGCCGTCGCCGGTCAGGATGACGTCGAATTCGGTCTTTTCTTCAACCGCAGCGGCGGCTTCGGCGGGAGCAGCGGCAACCGCAACGGCGGCGGCGGCGCTGACGCCCCATGCTTCTTCGAGAGCCTTGGCAAGGTCGGCGGCTTCGAGAACGGTCAGCTTCGAAAGTTCAGCTACGAGAGCGGCGATATCAGCCATGATGTTTCACTCCTGAGATATGTGGTGCCCGGTTGCCCGGGCGAAAATCGTGCGAACGGTGTCTTACGCGGCGTCTTTTTCGGCATAGGCAGCAAAGACACGCGCCAGCTTGGCCGCCGGAGCGGTGACAACCTGGGCGATCTTGGTCGCCGGAGCCTGAATGAGGCCGATGAGCTTGGCGCGCAGTTCGTCGAGCGAGGGCATCGTGGCCAAAGCCTTGATCCCGTCGGCATCGAGAACGAGCGAACCCATCCCGCCACCCAAGATTTCGATCTTGTCGGTGGTCTTGGCGAAATCGACGATCACCTTGGCGGCGGCGACGGGATCGCTGGACGTGGCAACCGCAGTCGGGCCGGTGAAAAGATCACCGATACCCGCATAGGGCGTGTCCTGGACGGCAAGCTTGGCAAGACGGTTCTTCGCCACCTTGTAGGTCGCGCCTGCCTCGCGGATCTTCGTGCGAAGAGCGGTGGTTTGCGCCACCGTCAAGCCGAGGTTGCGGGTGATGACCACCGCGCCGGCCTCGTTGAAGAGCTCGTTGAGATAGGCGACCGATTCGGCTTTCTGCGAACGATCCATGCCTTACTCCTTCACATGTGACCGCTTGGGGATTGCCCCCGCGCGGCCGGCTACGTTTGTCCGCGCCGGTCACGCGAAAATGCGCGCCATTGCGGGCGGGTCCGTATCGACAAGGGAAGGAGAAGCGCCGAAATCCGGCGCGGGCACCACGCATCCGCAAGGGAGCGACGGGCCGTTGAAACTCTTTTCCCCGCCTAGGCTGGATGATTAAGCCATCGAAGGATGGCACCAACTGTCTCGGACGGATGATCGGGGCGAACCCCGGTCAGCGCCGGGCCAATAGCAGCAACGCGGGCGGAGTCAAGGATTCGCCGCGTTTATGGAAACTTGGCATCAGGCCGAAAACGCTGGGGCGAACTGACATTGCCGATTTGGGTGCGGGAGCCCCCCATTTGACAACCGCCCGACGCAGGCCTAGGTAACGGAACAAGTCCAGCGTTTCGAGCAAGGCTTTCCCATGCGCGGGGGAAGGCCAGGGAAGGAAACGCAGGTCATCCATCTGACGCGGCAGGCTGCGGCCGGTGCCATCTTTTTTCCATGGATTACCATCGGGAAAGGGTGCGTGCCAGGCTTGCGGCCTTTTCCCGTTTGATGGTGCCACCAGCCGCGCGTGGCAACATTTCTGTCGGTTTTTCCGGCGATTCGAGCAAAGAGGCACGACCCTCCTATGGCGACCAAGCCCCCCGTCTTCACGGGCTCACGCCCCGGCGTGAAGAAGCGTATCCGCAAGATCTTCGGCGACAATCACGAAGTCGTGCAGATGCCGAACCTGATCGAGGTCCAGCGCGAATCGTACGAACAGTTCCTGCGCTCGGACCCGGCCACCGGCTATGTTTCGGGTCTGGAAAAGACGCTGCGCTCGGTCTTCCCGATCCAGGATTTCGCGGGCACCGCCAGCCTCGATATCAAGGAAAAGGACGGTTACGTCCTCGAATCGCCGAAATACGACGTCAACGAGTGCCGTCAGCGCGGGATCACGTATGCCGCGCCGATGAAAGTGACGCTGAAGCTGGCGACTTTTGAAGTCGACGCCGAAACCGAAACCAAGTCGCTCATCGATATCAAGGAGCAGGATGTCTACATGGGCGACATTCCGCTCATGACCGACAACGGCACCTTTTTCATCAACGGCACCGAGCGCGTCATCGTCAGCCAGATGCACCGTTCGCCGGGCGTGCTGTTCGATCACGACCGCGGCAAGACGCATTCCTCGGGCAAATACCTGTTTGCCGCGCGCGTCATTCCCTATCGCGGTTCGTGGCTCGATTTCGAATTCGACGCCAAGGACATCGTCAACGTCCGCATCGACCGCAAGCGCAAGCTGCCGGTCACCAGCCTGCTTTATGCGCTGGGCCTCAACGGCGAGCAGATCCTCGACCACTTCTATCAGAAAGTGATCTGGGTCCGTGCCGAAGGCGGCTGGCGCGTGCCGTTTGTGCTCGATCAATGGCGCGGCACCAAGCCGACGTTCGACATCGTCGATGCGAAGTCGGGCGAAGTGATCTTCCCGGCGGGCACCAAGATCAGCCCCCGCGCCGCCAACAAGGCGGGCAAGGACGGGCTCGAACAGCTGCTGATCCCGACCGAGGAAATCTTTGGCCGCTATTCCGCGCTCGACCTGATCGACGAATCGACCGGTCGCATCTGGATCGAAGCGGGCGACGAAGTTTCCCCTGAAAACCTCGAAGTGCTCGACCGCGCGGGCATCGACCGGCTCGAACTGCTCGACATCGACCATGTCAGCACGGGTCCGTGGATCCGCAACACGATGAAGGCGGACAAGGCCGAAGATCGCGATCACGCGCTGGCCGACATCTATCGCGTCATGCGCCCCGGCGAACCGCCGACGCGCGAAACCGCCGAAGCGCTGTTCGACGGCCTGTTCTTCGACGGCGACCGCTATGACCTTTCGGCGGTCGGCCGCGTGAAGCTCAACATGCGTCTCAGCCTCGATTGCCCCGACACCGTCACCACCTTGCGCACCGACGACATTCTCGCCGTGGTCAAGGAACTGGTGAACCTGAAGGACGGCAAGGGCGAAGTCGACGACATCGACAACCTCGGCAACCGCCGGGTGCGTTCGGTCGGCGAATTGCTCGAAAACCAGTATCGCGTCGGCCTTCTGCGCATGGAACGCGCGGTCAAGGAGCGCATGAGCTCGGTCGACGTGTCGACGGTCATGCCCAACGACCTGATCAATGCGAAGCCGGCGGTGGCCGCGGTGCGCGAATTCTTCGGCTCGTCGCAGCTGTCGCAGTTCATGGATCAGACCAACCCGCTGTCCGAAGTGACGCACAAGCGTCGCGTTTCGGCGCTCGGGCCGGGCGGTCTGACTCGCGAACGCGCCGGCTTCGAAGTCCGCGACGTTCACCCCACGCACTATGGCCGCATCTGCCCGATTGAAACGCCCGAAGGGCCGAACATCGGTCTGATCAACTCGCTCTCGACGTTTGCCCGCGTCAACAAGTACGGCTTCATCGAAACCCCGTACCGCAAGGTGATCGACGGCAAGGTGACCAGCGACGTCACCTATCTGTCGGCGATGGAAGAGCAGAAGCACACCGTGGCGCAGGCCTCGGCTGGCCTCAATCCCGACGGTTCGTTTGCCGAAGAACTCGTTTCGGCGCGGCAGAACGGCGAATTCGTGATGGCTCCGCGCGACACGGTCACGCTGATGGACGTCAGCCCGAAACAGCTCGTCTCGGTGGCCGCGTCGCTCATTCCGTTCCTGGAAAACGATGACGCCAACCGCGCGTTGATGGGCTCGAACATGCAGCGCCAGGCGGTGCCGCTGGTCAAGGCCGACGCACCGTTTGTCGGCACCGGCATGGAAGAAACCGTGGCGCGCGATTCGGGCGCCGCGATTTCCGCGCTGCGCGGCGGTATCGTCGACCAGGTCGATGCGACGCGTATCGTCATCCGCGCCTCGGGCGACATCGAGGCCGGCCAGTCCGGCGTCGACATCTATACCCTGCAAAAGTTCCAGCGTTCGAACCAGAACACCTGCATCAACCAGCGCCCGCTGGTGAAAGTGGGCGAGCTGGTCGAAAAGGGCGGCATTCTCGCCGATGGTCCTTCGACGGACCTTGGCGAGCTGGCGCTGGGCCGCAACGTGCTCGTCGCGTTCATGCCCTGGAACGGCTACAACTACGAAGACTCGATCCTGATCTCCGAACGGATCGTGAAGGACGACGTGTTCACCTCGATCCACATCGAGGAATTCGAAGTCATGGCCCGCGACACGAAGCTCGGGCCCGAAGACATCACCCGCGATATTCCCAACGTCGGCGAGGAAGCCCTGCGCAACCTCGACGAAGCGGGCATCGTCTATATCGGCGCCGAAGTGCATCCGGGTGACATCCTCGTCGGCAAGATCACGCCCAAGGGCGAATCGCCGATGACGCCGGAAGAAAAGCTGCTCCGCGCGATCTTCGGCGAAAAGGCGAGCGATGTGCGCGACACCTCGCTGCGTCTGCCGCCGGGCGTGTCGGGCACGATCGTCGAAGTGCGCGTGTTCAACCGTCACGGGATCGAGGTCGATGACCGTACCCGCGCGATCCAGGCCGAGGAAATCGAACGCCTCGCCAAGGACCGCGAAGACGAACGCGGCATCCTGAACCGCGCCACGTTCAACCGCCTGCGCGACATGCTGATCGGGCACGTCGCCGCTGCCGCGCCCAAGGGCGTCAAGAAGGGCGTCGAGATCGACGAGCAAGTGCTCGCCGAGGTCGAACGTCACGAATGGTGGAAGTTCGCGGTGGCCGACGATGCGCGTCAGGCGCAGCTCGAAGCGGTCAAGGCGCAGTACGATGCGACCGTCAAGGCGATCCAGGAAAAGTTCGAAGACCGCAAGGCCAAGCTCGAAGCGGGCGACGAACTCGCCCCCGGCGTGCTCAAGATGGTCAAGGTCTTCGTCGCGGTGAAGCGCAAGCTGCAGCCGGGTGACAAGATGGCCGGTCGTCACGGCAACAAGGGTGTGATCAGCCGCATCCTGCCGGTCGAAGACATGCCGTTCCTGGCCGACGGCACCCATGTCGACATCGTGCTCAACCCGCTGGGCGTGCCGAGCCGCATGAACGTCGGGCAGATCTTCGAAACGCACCTCGGCTGGGCTGCGCGCAACCTTGGCAAGCAGATCGGCGAAGCGCTCGAAGATTGGCGCCATGCCAATCCCGATCCGGCGGTGGCTCCGCCGCCGACTGCGCTGGTCGACAAGCTGAAGGACATCTACGGCGAAAAGTATTACGCCGAGATCGAAAACCGCAACGTGCTCGAAATCGTCGAACTGGCGGAAAACCTGAAGGCCGGCGTGCCGATGGGAACCCCGGTGTTCGACGGCGCGCGCGAACCCGACGTGTCGGCGATGCTGGCCAAGGCCGGGCTCGACACATCGGGCCAGGTCACGCTCTATGACGGGCGCAGCGGGGAAGCGTTCGACCGCAAGGTCACGGTGGGCATCATCTACATGTTGAAGCTGCACCACCTTGTCGACGACAAGATCCACGCACGTTCGATCGGGCCCTACAGCCTCGTTACCCAGCAGCCGCTGGGCGGCAAGGCGCAGTTCGGTGGCCAGCGCTTCGGGGAAATGGAAGTCTGGGCCCTGCAGGCCTATGGCGCCGCCTATACCCTGCAGGAAATGCTCACGGTGAAATCGGACGACGTCGTCGGCCGCACCAAGGTCTACGAAGCGATCGTCAAGGGCGACGATACGTTCGAGGCCGGCATTCCCGAAAGCTTCAACGTGCTTGTGAAGGAAATGCGCAGTCTCGGCCTCAATGTCGAATTGTCATCGTTTGACGATGATGACGACAGCCTGGCCGACGCAGCGGAATGACCGGCGGGCCGGCGGGGTGATCCCGTCGGCCAGCTCCTTTGCCGCCGAATTCCAAAGATTTCCCTCCCAGCGAGGAACACGCAATGAACGACCTGACCAAGTTCACCAACCAGATCGCGAAGCCGGAAAGCTTCGACCAGATCCGCATCGGCCTTGCCAGCCCCGAGCGCATCCGTTCCTGGTCCTTCGGCGAAATCAAGAAGCCGGAAACCATCAACTATCGCACGTTCAAGCCCGAACGCGACGGCCTGTTCTGCGCACGCATCTTCGGTCCGGTAAAGGACTACGAATGCCTGTGCGGCAAGTACAAGCGCATGAAGTACAAGGGCGTCGTCTGCGAAAAGTGCGGCGTCGAAGTGACCGTGACCAAGGTCCGTCGCGAACGCATGGGCCATATCGAACTGGCCGCGCCCGTCGCGCACATCTGGTTCCTGAAATCGCTGCCCAGCCGCATCGGCCTGCTGCTCGACATGCAGTTGAAGCAGCTTGAACGCATTCTCTACTTCGAAAGCTATGTCGTCATCGAGCCGGGCATCACCCCGCTCGAACGCTATCAGCTGCTGACCGAAGACGAACTGCTCGACGCGCAGGACGAATATGGCGAAGACGCCTTTTCGGCCGGAATCGGCGCCGAGGCCGTCAAGCACATGCTGATGGATCTCGACCTTGTCCAGGAACGCGAAGACCTGCTCAAGGACTTGTCCGAGACGAAGTCGGAACTGAAGCCGAAGAAGATCATCAAGCGGCTGAAAGTCGTCGAATCGTTCATCGATTCGGGCAACCGTCCCGAATGGATGATCCTCGACGTGGTTCCGGTCATTCCGCCCGAACTGCGCCCGCTGGTGCCGCTCGACGGCGGCCGTTTCGCGACTTCGGATCTCAACGATCTCTATCGCCGCGTCATCAACCGCAACAACCGTCTGAAGCGCCTGATCGAATTGCGCGCGCCGGACATCATCGTGCGCAACGAAAAGCGCATGTTGCAGGAAGCGGTCGACGCATTGTTCGACAACGGTCGTCGCGGCCGTATCATCACCGGCGCCAACAAGCGCCCGCTCAAGTCGCTGTCCGACATGCTCAAGGGCAAGCAGGGCCGCTTCCGCCAGAACCTGCTCGGCAAGCGCGTCGACTATTCGGGCCGTTCGGTCATCGTGACCGGGCCGGAATTGAAGCTGCACCAGTGCGGTCTGCCCAAGAAGATGGCGCTCGAACTGTTCAAGCCGTTCATCTACGCCCGGCTCGACGCCAAGGGCCTGTCGATGACGCTGAAGCAGGCCAAGAAGTGGGTCGAAAAGGAACGCAAGGAAGTCTGGGACATCCTGGACGAAGTGATCCGCGAACACCCGGTCATGCTCAACCGCGCGCCGACGCTCCACCGTCTGGGCATCCAGGCGTTCGAACCCGTGCTGATCGAAGGCAAGGCGATCCAGCTGCACCCGCTCGTCTGCTCGGCATTCAACGCCGACTTCGACGGTGACCAGATGGCCGTCCACGTGCCGCTTTCACTGGAAGCCCAGCTCGAAGCGCGCGTGCTGATGATGAGCACGAACAACATCCTCTCGCCCGCCAACGGGAAGCCGATCATCGTGCCTTCGCAGGACATGGTGCTCGGGCTCTATTACCTGTCGATGGATCGCAAGGGCGAGCCGGGCGAAGGCATGCTGCTCGGCGACATGGCCGAAGTGCACCAGGCGATCCACGCCGGGGCGGTCACGCTGCACAGCAAGATCGTCGCGCGCGTTCCGCAAACCGACGAAGCGGGCAAGACCTACCTCAAGCGCTATGACACCACGCCGGGCCGCATGCTGCTGGGCGAATGTCTGCCGAAAAGCCACACGGTTCCCTTCGAACTGGTCAACCGCCTGTTGACCAAGAAGGAAATCGCCGACGTCATCGATCAGGTCTATCGTCACACCGGCCAGAAAGAGACCGTGCTGTTTGCCGACGCGATCATGTCGCTCGGTTTCCGTCACGCGTTCAAGGCCGGGATCTCGTTCGGCAAGGATGACATGATCATCCCGCCGAGCAAGGATGCGCTGGTCGACGAAACCAAGGCTTTGGTCGCCGACTACGAACAGCAGTATCAGGACGGCCTGATCACCCAGCAGGAAAAGTACAACAAGGTCATCGACGCCTGGAGCCGTTGCGGCGATCAGGTCGCGGCGGCCATGATGGACGAACTGCGCGCCTGCCCGATCGACGAACACGGCCGCGAACGCCAGGTCAACGCGATCTACATGATGAGCCATTCGGGCGCGCGTGGTTCGCCGGCGCAGATGAAGCAGCTTGCCGGTATGCGCGGCCTCATGGCCAAGCCGTCGGGCGAAATCATCGAAACCCCGATCATCTCGAACTTCAAGGAAGGCCTGACCGTCCTTGAATACTTCAACTCCACCCATGGCGCCCGCAAGGGTCTGGCCGACACCGCGCTCAAGACGGCAAACTCGGGTTACCTGACCCGCCGTCTGGTCGACGTGTCGCAGGATTGCGTCGTCACGATGGAAGATTGCGGCACCGAGCGCGCGCTTGAAATGCGCGCGATCGTTCAGGGCGGTTCGACGATCGCTTCGCTTGGCGAACGTATCCTCGGTCGCACGCTGGCCGAAGACATGATCGAGGCCAAGACCGGCGAAGTGCTCGTCACCAAGGACACCCTGCTCGACGAAGCGGCGATCACGCGGATCGAAGCAGCGGGCGTTCAGTCGGCGCGCATCCGTTCGCCGCTGATCTGCGAATCCGCGGTCGGCGTGTGCGGCAAGTGCTATGGCCGGGATCTCGCCCGCGGGACTCCGGTCAATATCGGCGAAGCGGTCGGCGTCATCGCGGCGCAGTCGATTGGCGAACCGGGTACGCAGCTGACCATGCGCACGTTCCACATCGGTGGCGCGGCGCAGGTCAACGAACAGTCGCACCTCGAATCGCTGTGCGACGGTACCGTCGAATATCGCGACATCCCGACCATCACCGATAGCCGCGGGCGTCGCCTTTCGCTCGCGCGCAACGGTGAAATCGCGGTCTATGACAGCGATGGTCGTGAGCGCGCAGTCCACCGCGTGCCTTACGGTACCCACCTGATCAACGAGAACGGCGCCACCATCAAACTGGGCGAACGCCTGGCCGAATGGGATCCGTTCACCACCCCGGTGATCACCGACAAGACGGGTATCGTGCGCTATCAGGATCTGGTCGACGGCCGCACGCTGACCGAACTGGTCGACGATGCGACCGGGATCGCCCAGCGCGTGGTGACCGAAAACCGCGCCGGTGGCCGCGCCAAAAAGGAAGATCTGCGCCCGCGCCTGACTCTGCTCGACGAAAATTCGGGCGAGGCCGCGCGCTATCTGATGGCGCCGGGCACCACCCTGTCGGTCGAAGACGGACAGATGGTGACAGCCGGTGACGTGCTGGCCCGTGCCAGCCGCGAAGCCGCCAAGACGCGCGACATCACCGGCGGTCTGCCGCGTGTTGCCGAACTGTTCGAAGCGCGCCGTCCCAAGGACAACGCGATCATCGCCAAGATTTCCGGCCGGATCGAATTCGTCCGCGACTACAAGGCGAAGCGCAAGATCGCGATCATCCCGGAAGAAGGCGATCCGGTCGAATACCTGATCCCCAAGTCCAAGGTGATCGACGTCCAGGAAGGCGACTACGTCAAGAAGGGCGACAACCTGATCTCGGGCTCGCCCGACCCGCACGACATCCTCGAAGTGCTCGGGGTCGAAGCGCTGGCCGAATACCTCGTCGCCGAAATCCAGGAAGTCTATCGCCTCCAGGGCGTGAAGATCAACGACAAGCACATCGAAGTGATCGTCCGGCAGATGCTGCAAAAGGTGGAAATCACCGATGGCGGCGACACCACCCTGCTGCCCGGCGAACAGCTCGATTTTGAAGAAATGAACGAATACAACGCCAAGCTCGCCCCCGACCAGAAAAAGGCCGAAGGCAAGCCGGTCCTGCTCGGCATCACCAAGGCGAGCCTGCAGACCCGTTCGTTCATCTCTGCCGCGTCGTTCCAGGAAACCACCCGCGTGCTCACCCAGGCGGCTGTGGAAGGCAAGCGCGACAGCCTGATCGGGCTCAAGGAAAACGTCATCGTCGGTCGTCTGATCCCCGCCGGGACCGGCGCCAGCATGAACCGCCTGCGCGTCGTGGCCACCAGCCGCGATGCCGCCCTGCGCGCCGCCACACGCCGTTTCGAAACGGCCCTGGTCGCGCCCACGTCGGCAGCCGAGGAACATGCCGCCGAACTGAAGCAGGGTCGCGAAGCGGCGCTGTACGGTGAAGATCCGCTGGCCGCCGTCGAAGGCGAAACCCACGGCCTCGACGCCGATGCAGCAGATTACCTGCTCAAGGGCGACGAAGCCTGAGGCTGAATACCCTTCCCCAGTGCGGGGAAGGGGTTTCCGGCTCTGCCAGACAACTGAAAACCCCCGCAGGATCGGTCCTGCGGGGGTTTTTGTTTGGCTGCGGGAGCATTCTGCCTCCGGCGGGCAAGGGCCATTGCCCTTGCATCCCGTTAACTGGCTTCGTTTGCGCGCCAGGCCGGCCTTGCGTCCTGGCGCAAAGCGGCAATACAGTCTCCCGACGCAACCTCTGACGCGCCCTGCCGGCTGCGCGTCGATCCAGAGTCTTGCGGAATACCGCGTTTGCAAACGCGCATTCTGGTCAAATGGCAACTTGCGCCCCAAAAAACGTCATTCGGGACGCGGTTGCCCGAATTCCTGCCATGCGCACAATATTGGTATATGCCGAAAGATGAGGCGAATGATGTTTTTAGTGCTGAGCAATAAGCGCGAACTGGATGGCTTTCAAAATAATCACAGCGACGAAAATGAGGCCCACTTTCCAGCCAATGTTTCCGATTTTAGCTGATCCAATTTCACCTGAGCCAGCCAATTTCCCATCCCTAGCATTCAGAATAATTTTCAGCATCTCCTCTGAATCTAAACGATAGTCCACTGGTGAGAAAATGAGCTTACTTCTTGCCCCAAGCACATCCATCCCAAGGCGCGCTCGACCGAGATCATCTCCCGTCAGAAAAGGCTGTCCCAGTTGTGACCAATTATACGTCCGCATAAAAAATCCCAGTTTTTTAAACCGGATTTCATCTGCTGAGACTGCAATCTGTGAGGGAAAGATAACTCCCAAAACTGCAATGGTCATTGCCCCGACTATGATTATCGCGACGAGAAAACTGAATATTCCTATGACGCTCATGCTTCCTTCTGCCGTCGCCGAAGGCAAAATGTATATCGTGACGTAAAACAAGCAAGCAGCGACCAACCCGAACGGAGCCAATATAAGCGCGCCGATAACCGCTTTCGCTCGCGTTGCCTGAAAATACAGGGAGGGTATTTCTCTAATCATATCGCTTGATTAGCGGAGAAAACTTAACATTCCGAAAACGCCCAATCAAACCTCGCTGATGCGGCTCTATTGATAGGAAAGTTAGCCAATCGCCGCCAAGACCGGAATGTCTGCTTTCCTCCAATTCCTGCCAGTCGGGCAGTGCGTTTGCGCAGGATACCAACGCCAAGATAACGGGATGCAAGGGCATGGCCCTTGCCCGCCGGAGGCACCAAGAATGCCCGCCGGAAGCAAAACCAAGCCCGCCGCAGGCAAACAAAAACACCCGCCGAAACCAGTCCGGCGGGTGTCTTGTCATTCGTGATCTGGCGTGATCAGCCCTTGGGGCGGCGGTGTTCGCCCTTGACCCAGCGCACGGTGCCCGAGCTTGCGCGCATGACGACGCTTTCGGTGGTCAGCATGCCCGATTTGTGACGCTTGACGCCCGCGAGCAGCGAGCCGTCGGTGACGCCGGTCGCAGCGAAGATGCAATCGCCCTTGGCCAGTTCGGTCAGGTCGTATTGCTTGTTGAGGTCTGTGATGCCCCACTTCTTGGCGCGGGCGCGTTCGTCATCGTTGCGGAAGACGAGGCGGCCCTTGAACTGGCCGCCGACGCAGCGCAGCGCGGCTGCTGCGAGCACGCCTTCGGGGGCGCCGCCCTGGCCGATGTACATGTCGATGCCGGTTTCTTCATCGGTGGTGGCGATGACGCCGGCAACGTCGCCGTCGGAAATCAGCATGATGCCGCAACCCAGCCCGCGCAGTTCGGTGATGATGTCGTCGTGGCGAGTCCGGTCGAGCACGCAGACGGTGATCTCGCCCGGCTCCACGCCCTTGGCGGCGGCCACGGCCTTGACGTTTTCGGTGACCGATTTGTCGAGATCGATGATCCCTGCCGGATAGCCCGGCCCGACCGCGATCTTGTCCATATAGACGTCGGGTGCATTGAGCAGCCCGCCTTCTTCGGCAACGGCGAGCACGGCGAGCGCGTTGGGACCGGCCTTGGCGGTGATCGTGGTGCCTTCGAGCGGGTCGAGCGCGATGTCGATCTTGGGGCCCTTGCCGGGCGCCAGGCCGACCTTTTCGCCGATGAACAGCATCGGCGCTTCGTCGCGTTCGCCTTCGCCGATCACCACGGTGCCGTCCATGTACAGCTCGTTGAGCGCGGCGCGCATGGCTTCGACGGCGGCGTGGTCGGCTGCCTTTTCATCGCCGCGCCCGATCAACTTTGCCGCGCCGATCGCTGCCGCTTCGGTTACGCGCACCATTTCGAGCACGAGCACACGGTCAAGAACCTTGGATGGGGCGGGTTGTGCAATGGGTTGGGTCACGGTAGTTCCCTGTCGAGGTGGGCGTGGAAGATGGTAGTGCAGACGTATGCACTGCCCTAGACTGAGGATGACGGTTTTGTCGAGAGTGACGCACGTCCTTTGTGTTGCGTCGTTGCTGGTCTGTCCGGTGGCGAATGCCCAAGCACAATCAAGCGGGACGCAGCAAAACGTGTCCCAATCAACCGCACCGTCAAACGCAAAGACGCCGTCGCTGCCTGTAAACGCCGACGATGACAGTTCCAAGGACGAGCCCAATCTGGCCGAACGCTTGCTGGTGTCTCCGCGCGAGCCGCGCTGCGCGGACGAAGGCGTCGTCGCCGGGATTACCGTCTGCGGCAAGAAGAAGGACAATACCAAGGATCGCCTGCCGATTCCGGGCGAATTGCAAGCGGCCACAGCGCTGGGCGACGGGTTGCCCCGCGCGCCCGACGTCATGTCCAACCGGATCACCGGCCACAGCATCAAATTTGGCAGTTGCTTCCTCGGCGGGTGCCCGCCCGGGATGCTGCCGAACATCGATTTCCGCGGGCTCCCTGCGGCGCCCGATGGCTCCGATGCAGACCGGGTCGGCAAGGGCGAAATTCGCGGCAATTGACTATTGCCGCGAACGGCTTCGCGCTTATTCTTGCAGGATATGCATTACCAGCGGCGCTTCGGCGAGGCTGGGCGATCCGTCGAGCAGGCGCAGCGCCTCGGCAATCGCGCTTTCGGGGCCATGATGCGTGACCAGCGAGACCAGGGCGCGGTCTTCGCCGCCGACTTCGACGCGGCCCTTCTGGATCAGGCTTTCGATCGAAACCCCGGCATCGCGCATGGCCGCCGCGATTTCGGCGAGCGTGCCGGGGCGGTCGGCGACGGTGAAGCGCAGATAGGCCTTGCCGGTGCGATGCCCGCTGTCGGCGCGGGTCGCCTGGTCAAGCTCCGCAGCGGGGATCGAGAACGGCGCACCGATGTCGCCGCGCGCGATGTCGATCAGATCGGCGACGACCGCGCTCGCGGTCGGCCCGTCGCCCGCGCCCGCGCCCTGAAACAGCAGGCGGCCGACGAAATCGCCTTCGGACACGACCGCATTGGTCGCGCCGTCGACATGCGCCAGCGGATGATCGCGATGGACGAGATGGGGATGCACGCGCTGAAACAGGCGGCGTTTGCCATCGGGGCCGGTTTCGACATCGGC
Organism: Novosphingobium sp. Fuku2-ISO-50; assembly: GCF_001519055.1. Taxonomy (GTDB): domain Bacteria; phylum Pseudomonadota; class Alphaproteobacteria; order Sphingomonadales; family Sphingomonadaceae; genus Novosphingobium. Next base: position 172,678 of record NZ_KQ954291.1, read on the forward strand.
CAGCCCGATCAGGCGGATGTAATAGCCCAATGCGTCGGCCTGCGCGATGTCGGCGGCCAGCACGCGACGGATGCCCGTGATCGCCACCCCGCCGAAATCGATCGCCGTGCCGAACGCGATCGATGACAGGATCGACAGTTTGTGCGCGGCATCGACCCCGTCGATGTCAAAGCTCGGATCGGATTCGGCAAAGCCCTTGGCCTGCGCTTCGGACAGGACATCGGCGAAGTCGCGGCCGGTGTCTTCCATTGTCGACAGGATGTAATTGCAGGTGCCGTTGAGGATACCGTAGACGCGGTGGATATGGTTGGCCGCCGCGCCTTCCTTCAGCCCCTTGATCACCGGGATGCCGCCGGCCACTGCCGCTTCGAACTTCAGCGCGGAGTGTGCCGCCTCTGCCCGTTTGGCCAGTTCGATCCCGTGGTGGGCGATCATGGCCTTGTTTGCAGTGACAAGCGCTTTGCCCGCTTCGAATGTCGTGCGCGCCAATGCCAGCGCGGGCCCATCGGCGCCGCCGACAAGTTCGACCACGACATCGACATCGCCGCGTTCGCCCAGGATCACCATATCGTCTTCCCAGGCATAACGGCTTGCGTCAAAGCCGCGATTCTTCCAGCGGTTGCGGGCGCTGATCGCGGTGATCACGATCGGCCGACCGGCGCGGCGGGCAATCAGGTCCGCATTGGCCTCGATCAGGCGGACCACTCCACCACCAACAGTACCGAGGCCGGCCAGCGCGATGCGCAAAGGTTCGCTCATGTTATCCTCAATTGGGCGCGCCTGTCAGCGCGCCTCGCCAAGGGCGGCTGCCGCCCTTTACCGGTGGCGAGCCTTAAAGCATGAGGCGAGGAAACGGGAACCGGTTTTTTGCGCCGAAACGGTCTGCCGCGGACCGGTGCGGGCTTTCCCGCACTCAGGGACCGGGGCGATTGCGCCGGCAGGGGCCGAGCTCTTGCTGCACCAGCGCGTAGTCCTCGGTGGCAATCCGCTTGTCGGCATCGGTCGATGAAATCGCCGCCTTGTCGGGAATGGTGATCGGCAGCGAACACGCCAGCCGATACCAGGCCAGCGTTTCGGGGCGCGGCGGCTGGGCGGCCTGATCGACGATTTCGCTGAAGCTGACGCCCCAGCGTGCCGCCTCGCCCGGACGGCGCACGACCGAGATCGACACCGGCTTGGCATTATCGGTGGCAAAGAAGAACTGCGTCTCGCCTTCGCCGACCAGATTGCCGGGAACGTGCAGGGCTTCGCGCAAGCCGATGATTCGCGGCGGCGCATCGGGGCTGACCAGCTCGGTCAGGATCGCGCGGGTCCGTGTTTCGAGATCCGCGCTCCATGCAAGCATCGTGTCCGCAGCGGTCAGTTGCAGTTCGCCGGGCTTGCCGGGCACGACGTTGCCAAAAAGCAACACCTGTGACTTGTTGAGCTTTGGCACCTTGCCATTTGCATCAAGTCGGACGTCGGCAAGGAAGCGGAGTGATTCGCCAAGCGCGGGCCCGAACAGCAGCGCGGAGGTATCCGCTTCGATATAAAGGCGGACAAATCCCGGTGCGAGACCCGGTGACTCTTCCGGTTTCAGCTTGCTTTGGCGGTGGATCACGGCCTTGGCCACGACCGGGCTGGCAAGCGCCAGATCGACCATGTCGGCATAAGTTTGGCCCCCGGTTTCGCCCATCGGGCCGGGTGCCGCAACGGGTGCCGCAGGCATGCTCTGCAAAGCCGCAGAAGGCGCGGAATCCGTGACATTTTGTGCGATCGCAGCATGTGCATGAGCCGCCGCGAACAGGGTCAGCACAAGCCTTGATGCAGCTGTGGCAAAGGGGCGGCAAAGGGGCGTGGGCATGGGCAATCCTGATGGCGAATCGGGCCTCGCGACAGCCCCGCAAGGCGTGTCATGAAGGCGATCACAGGTGAATCAGATGTGAACCGATAAAGCAATTGCGCGCCCATGCCTTCGGCGTTAAAGCTTGGCCCAGATCGGGCAAACCATAAACCAATGCTCGACAAATGCCGCCGCCGGGCTCCCTTGTGCCCGATGTCGGTGGACCGGGTTGCCGGCAGGGTGGAATGATATCGCTGGATTGGCCAAGCGTGCGGGACGGTGATTTCGCACGTGGCTCCGTCTTGGGCTTTTGCGTGGGGGTATCTCTCTGCGCCGGGGTTCTTGGGGAAGATCAGGAGTAAAGTAGCTGAATGGCTTACGCTGACCAACAGATGAGCGGTAACAAGATCACCGCGCTCATCATCGTTGCTCTTCTTCATGTTGTTGTCGGCTACGCGCTGGTCACTGGCCTTGCGTACTCGGCCTTCAAGAAGATCAAGGAGGTGACAACCGCGGTCAAGATTGACCCGGATAAACCGCCGCCACCGCCGCCGCCACCGCCGCCGAAGACGGATACACCTCCGCCTCCGCCGATTGTGGCGCCGCCTCCACCTATTTCGTTTAACGCCCCGGCGCCTGCGATTCAGACCGTGACGACACCGCCGCCGCCGACTCCGGCGCCGCCGCCTGCTGTCGCTGTGCCTGCGCCGCCTGCGCCGCCGCCTCCGCGCTTTACGCCGAAGGGGGCTGCTCCGAAGGGACGTCCGGGCGAATGGGCTTCGGATAACGATTACCCAACGCGTGCTCTGCAGCTTGGCCAGGAAGGCGTTACCGGCTTCCACCTGAGCGTTGGCACCGACGGGAAAGTCACGAACTGCGAAATCACCAAGTCCAGCGGCAGCGCCGAGCTGGACAAGACAACCTGCGACCTGATGCGGCGCCGCGCGCGCTTTACTCCGGCCTCGGATGGTGATGGAAACCCGACCACGGGCAGCTATACCAGTTCGGTCCGCTGGCAGATTCCGAAGGATTGATCGCGCACCTTGCGCGTGGTCCCCTTCGGCCCTGCCGGGCCCAGCCTATCTGAGACGTGAAGTCTCGCTATCGCCCAGATTATTACCCTTCATATTGAATTCTTGTAGAGGAAGATCGGAATGCTCATTCAGACGCTCGCTGCGGCCGCGACCGGTGCTGCGCCGCAGAACAAGTTCGGCTTCGTCGAAGCTCTTCAGGCCGGCGGTTTCATTTCCTACGCGACCGTGACCATCCTTGGCATCATGTCGTTCGGCTCGTTCTTCATCCTGTTCACCAAGTTCTACGAACAGTCGAAGATCAGCGGCCAGTACAAGGCGATCGCCCCGTTCTGGCGCGCCGGCTCGCTCAAGGAAGGCGTTACGAAGCTCGACAAGAACAGCGCCTGGCGCCAGATCGTCGACGACGGCCTCCTCGCTGAAGACCAGACCACCAAGCTGGTCGACCAGACCGAAGCGCACGACTGGCTGCATGGCTCGCTCGCTCGTTCGGAAGCTTCGATCAACGCGAAGCTCGCCGGCGGCCTGCCGTTCCTCGCGACCGTCGGTGCTACGGCGCCGTTCATCGGTCTGTTCGGTACGGTGGTCGGCATCTATCGCGCCCTGATCGCGATCGGTCTCGCCGGTTCGGCTTCGATCGACAAGGTCGCGGGTCCGGTTGGTGAAGCGCTGATCATGACCGCGCTCGGTCTGCTCGTCGCAGTTCCCGCCGTTCTTGCCTACAACTTCCTGCAGGCGCGCAACAAGCGTATCGCCGAGCTGCTGACCGGGTTCAGCACCGACGTGCTCGCCAACATTGCGTCGCACGGTGCGGTGAAGCCGGTTCTCCCGGCTGCCCCCGCTGCCAAGCCGGCTGCCCCGGCTGCTGCGCCGAAGAAGTAAGTTTCTACACCGGGGTCGGTCCTGTCGGGTCGACCCTGTCCGGAAACGCGCGTGGGATGCAACGGACCATCCGCCAGTTTCACGCGGGGCAACTCGGATAGGATTTAACCAATGGCAATGTCTGTAGGCGGCGGCGGCGAAGAACGCCCGATGTCGGACATCAATACCACGCCGCTCGTGGACGTGATGCTCGTGCTGCTGATCATCTTCCTCATTGCGGTGCCGGTGGCGATCCAGACCGTCGAAAAGCTGAAAGTTCCCGTCCTCAAGTCTGAAGAGACCCAGGACAAAGTGGAAAACCTTCTGCTTGCGGTGGTTTCGACCGATACTGCCGGTCGCAGCCCCAATCAGCCGGGCTACCTCGGCTCTTCGCCGACCGGCGAGTGCCGCGTCTATATCAACAACACCACGCCGGTCGATAACAGCGAACTCTACAAGCAAGCGTTCGAGCGGCTTGATGCGATCGTGAAGCGCGAAGGCGGCGCGGCCAACATGGACCCGGAAAAAGTTCCCGAAGTCCATATCCGCGGCGACGTCCACGTTCCGTGGAAGTGCATCGCGGGGGCCATCTATAACGTGCAGGCTGCGGGTTATCCCAAGGTCGGCTTCATCTCGACCCCGGTCGATCCGAACGGTTAAGGCTGACGGCCATAGCGCCTGATGACCTGACCACCATCGGATCGCCTCAGCGGGATCCAGGGATCAAGGAGTACCACCCATGGCAATGAGCGGCGGCAAGGACGATGGCTCGCCGATGATGGAAATGAACACGACGCCGTTGATCGACGTCATGCTCGTTCTCCTCATCATGTTCATCATCACCATCCCCGTGGCCACCCACTCGGTGAGCGTCAACCTGCCTCAGGCGACGCCCCCGACCAACAACCCGATCGTCAACCCGGTGAAGAACAAGCTGGTGTTGACGGCAGCCAACACGATCCTGTGGAATGGTTCGCCGATCACTCAGGGCAACCTCGTCTCGCTGCTTCAGGCGACCAAGGCGCTGCCCGTCGAGCCGGAACTTCAGTTCCAGCCCGAGGCTTATGCCAACTATGAGGTTGCGAACGAGATCCTCAAGATCATCACCGATTCCAAGGTGACCAAGTTCGGGTTCGTGGGTAACGAAAACTACGCCACGTTCGGCAAGGCACAGTAACAGCGCCCATGTCGAAACAGTGATCGCCGGTGCGTGTCGCAACGCACAGCGGTCCGGCGGAAGCGCCTGAAAGGGGGGAATGGCCGCGTGCCGTTCCCCCCTTTTGCTATGGAAGATCGGGCGGGGGAAGATCGGGCGGGGGAAGATCGGCTGAGGGACGATCGGACTGCATGGCCATCGCGCCAAGGCTTTCTGCCTCGATCAGCAGGTCTTCATCCGCCGCACCGAGCGGCAGGCTTTCACGCCCGATCATCACCAGCACCGGCACGGCCAACGGACTGACCCGGTCAAGCTCGACATGGACCAGTTGGCGCGCGGCTCGTTCAAGCAAGGCGGCGAGTCGCCCCAGATCGGTCAGGCGCGCCCGAGCATCGGCCCAGGCCGCCTCGATCAACAAGTGCCCCGGTTCGTATTTGCGCAGGACATCGTAGATCAGATCGGTCGAAAAGGTCACTTGCCGACCCGATTTTCGTTGGCCGGGGTGCTGGCGCTCGACCAGTCCGGAGATCACCGCCACTTCGCGGAACGCGCGCCGAAGCAGATAGGAGTTTTGCACCCAGTCGTCGAATTCGTCGGCAAGGATCGTTGGCGACAACAAGACGCCAGGATCGGGCGCCGCCCGCAAGCCCCAGACGGCCAGGGCATAGTCGTTGGCGACAAAGCCCAGCGGGGACAGCCCGGCATGCTCCATGCGGCGGGTGATCAGCATGCCGAGCGACTGGTTCGCGTTCCACCCCTCGAACGTGTAGAATACGCTATAGGCACGCCCGGCATGGGGAAAGCTTTCGACCAGCAGCGAGTCCGGGCCGGGCATGCAGCTGCGCCAATCCTGCATTTCCAGCCATTCGCGCACATCGTCGGGCATGCGTGCCCAGCCGGCCCGATCGGTCAGCAGGCCGCGTACCCGATCGGCGAGATGCGTGGTTAGCGGCATGCGCGCGCCCATGTAGCTGGGGATCTGCCCCGCCTTCTTTGCCGCGCGAACGACGATCGCACTGTCGCGCAAGGCTTCGACCTCCAGATCCAATCCGGCAAAGCGGAACGTGTTGCCCGGTGCCAGTTGTGCGCCGAAGCCTTCTTCCACTTTACCGAGCGCGCGCCCGTTGCGAAAACGCACTTCGAGCATTTCGGAATCGACGATGATCCCGGCATTGAGCCGGTGCCGCGCCGCCTGATCGGGATGGGCCAGGCGCCAATGCCCGTTGGGATCGCGCACGATGCGGCGAAACCGGTCATAGGCGCGCAAGGCATAGCCGCCTGTCGCCACGAATTCGAGGACGCGGCGCCACACCTCGTCGTCAAGCCAGGCATAGGCCGACGCTGAACGGACTTCGGCGAGCAAGGCGATCTCGTCGAAGGGGCCGGCACAAGCGCAGGCCATGACGTGCTGGGCCAGAACGTCGAGCCCGCCGGGACGGAAATCATCGCCGTCGCGCTGCCCTGCGGCGACGGCATCGCAGGCGGCCAGTGCTTCGAGGAATTCGAAGCGGTTGCCCGGCACCAGCACGGCGCGGCTCGGCCTGTCAAGCCGATGGTTGGCACGGCCGATACGCTGCAACAGACGCGACGACCCCTTTGGCGCGCCCATCTGCACGACCAGATCGATGTCACCCCAATCGACGCCGAGATCGAGGCTGGCCGTACACACCAGCGCGCGCAATTCGCCCCGCGCCATTGCGCCTTCGACTTTGGCGCGCGCCTCGCGGCTGAGCGATCCGTGATGGATGCCGATGGGCAGCGTGTCTTCGTTGGCATCCCACAGCTTTTGAAACAGATATTCGGCGAGAAAACGTGTGTTGGTAAAGACCAGCGTGGTGCGCGCCTTGCGGATCAGGTCATAGACTTGGGGCACCGCCCATGTTCCGGCGTGGCCGCCCCATGGCACGCGGCTGTCGACCGGCTCGAGGATCTCGACTTCGGGCGCGGCCCCTGTCTCCCCTTCGACCAGGGCAACGTCATAGGCATCGCCGCCCGGCGCCAGCCAGCGCCGATAGCTTTCGGGGTCGCCGAGTGTTGCCGAGAGGGCAACCCGCTGCATCGTCGGGCTCAGTGCCTGCAACCGGGCCAATGCGAGCGTCAGCAAATCGCCGCGCTTGCCGCTGGCAAAGGCGTGGACTTCGTCGATGACCACGCGGCGCAACCCGGCAAACAGCTCTGCGCTTTCGGGATAGCTGAGCAGCAGCGACAGCGATTCGGGCGTCGTCAGCAGGATATGCGGCGGCCGGGCGCGCTGGCGCGCCTTGCGCTCGCTCGGCGTGTCGCCGCTGCGCGTCTCGATCCGGATCGGCAGCCCGATCTCGTCCACCGGAGCCAGCAAATTGCGCTTCACATCATGCGCCAGCGCTTTCAACGGCGAGACGTAAAGCGTGTGCAATCCATCGGGCGGAGGTGCTCCGGCAAGCCGCGACGGCGCAAATTCGGCGAGCGTCGGCAGAAACCCGGCGAGCGTCTTGCCCGCCCCGGTATCGGCGACCAGCAAGGCATGCTCGCTGCGCGCCGCCACCGCCAGCATATCTGCCTGATGTCGTCGCAGTCTCCACCCCCGCGCGGCAAACCACGCGGCGATTTCGGGGGGAAGGTCGACGGCGTTCACGCCGGCCGGTCTAGCGATGAATGCCGATTCGTGCGAGCCACGCATCAAGATCGGCGAGCAGGCGGTCGAGCCCGGCGGCGGTCGGGCTTTCCGCGCGCGCGGTCAGCATCGCCTGGGTGTTGGACGCGCGCAGCAGCCACCAGCCGTCTGGCGTTGTGACCCGTGCGCCGTCGGTCGCGTCAAAGGCCATGCCCGCCTCGGCCAACAGCGCGGTCACTTGTGCGACGGCGGCAAAGGGATCGACCCCCGGCACGGCAAAACGCAGATCGGGCGTGGCATGCGTCTCGGGCATGGCATCGCGCAGCGCGGTCAGCGAGCGCCCGAGTCGCGCCGAAGCGGCCAGCAGGCGCAGCGCGGCGTAAAGCGCGTCGTCATAGCCGTAGTAATCATCGGCAAAGAACAGATGCCCGGTCATTTCCCCGGCCAGCACGGCGCCGGATTGCTTCATTCCCGATTTGATCAACGAATGCCCGGTCGGGGCCATCAGCACCTTTCCGCCGAGCGCGGTCACCGTGTCGAACACCATCTGGCTGGACTTCACATCCGCCATGATCAGCGATCCGGGCCGCCGCGCCATCAAGTCCTGCGCCAGGATGAGTAGGAGCTGATCGCCCCACAGGATGCGTCCGCGCCCGTCGACCACGCCCAGCCGATCGCCATCGCCGTCGAAAGCAAAACCGAAGTCGATCTCTCCTTGCGCGACAGCCGCGATCAGGTCGCCCAGGTTTTCCGCGACCGTGGGGTCGGGATGGTGGTGTGGAAAATGGCCGTCAACAGTGGTGTAAAACAGGACATGCTGCCCCGGGAGCTGCGCGACCAGCCGTTCGATCAGGGGCCCGGCGGCGCCGTTGCCCGCATCCCAGCCGATGCGCAAGGGTTCGATCCGGGCCGGGTCTATCCCGTCGAGCGCATGGAGGATGCGCGTGCAATAGGCAGCGGCCAGGTCGATGTCCTCGATCGCTCCGCTGCCGACACTCCAGTCGCCCTCGGCAGCGATCCGGCCGAGATCGAGTATGTCATTGCCAAAGAATGGCTGACCTCCAAGATCCATCTTGAAGCCGTTGTGATTCTTGGGGTTATGGCTGCCGGTTACCTCTATGCCGCCATCCACTTCCCCGGCTGAGGCAACCGCGTAATAGAGCAAGGGCGTGGGCGCGAGCCCGATGCGTCGCACATCGACGCCGCCTTCGACCAGCCCCATGACCAGCGCCGCCTCGAGCGCGGGCGAACTCAGCCGCCCGTCGTAGCCCACCGCCACGCATGTGCCACCGGCACGGCGCACGCGCGTGGCAAAGCTGCGGCCCAGCGCATAGGCATCGCGCGGCCCGAGCGTTTCGCCCCAGACCCCGCGCATGTCGTATTCGCGCAGCAGGCTCGGGTCGAACCGGTGCCGATCGCATCGCACCGTCGCAGGTGCGACCCGTTCAGCCACGATTTTTGGGGCCGAGCCGTTCGAGCAGCACATCGCGCGCAGCATTGGCCTCGTAGACCGCTTCGTTGCTTCCGCCGCGATCGGGATGGACCCGCGTGATCAGGCGACGATGGGCATCGATGATGTCTTCGCGCGCGGCATCATGGGGCAGCCCGAGCAACACGCGCGCATGCTTTTCGGCCTTGCGCAGATCGCGCGCCTGCCACCACACCCACGGCCATTGTCCGGTCATGAACCGGATCACGAGGCTGCCGAGCAGCGCCAGCTCGGTAAGGCGAAGGATCATGCCACCCCTTCAAGCGCCAATTGGGCGCTGCCATTGGCTGCCGGCAGGTTGAGCCCGGCGATCAGCGTGCGCAGTTCCTGCCGCGCGACCAGATGGCTGGTGCCGAGTTCGCCGAGGTGCCCCTTGTCGAGCAAGGTCAGCCCGCTGGGGAACAGTTCGCGATAGATCACGCGTTCGGACAGGCCGCTGGCGATGCGAAAGCCCACGCGCTTTGACAATTCGGTCAGCGCCTGATCGATGCGCTTCTGGTTGCGCGCTTCGGTATAGCCGGTGCGGTTGCGCACGACGACCCAGTCCATCTCGCGGCGGGCATCGCGGATCGTCGACATCGCGCGCTTCTTGCGCGCTTCCCAGATCAGTTCTGCATAGAATGACAGGCGACGCACGCGAAAGGTTTCGGCATCGACCTGGCCGATCAGGTCGAAATCGACGAAGCTGTCGTTGAGCGGGGTGACCAGCGTATCGGCGCGGGTGGCGACATGGCGCGCCAGCGGATCGTCGCGGCCCGGCGTGTCGAAAATCACGAAATCGGCGTCCTGGCCCATTTGTTCGGTCAGCGCGTCGAGCTCTTCGACACTGTCTCCGGCAAACACCGTGAACTGCGCCGTGGGGAGCGCGATCTGGCGGCGGCGCTGGGTTTCGCCACGGTTTTCGAGATAGCGGTGCAGCGTGCGCTGACGGCTGTCGAGGTCGATCGCGGCGACTCGCGCGCCCTGATAGGCAAGCGCGATGGCGACATGCACGGCTGTGGTCGATTTGCCCGTGCCCCCTTTCTCGTTGGCGAAAACGATGCGGTGTGGGCCGTTCGACACAGTCACTTCCTTCTTGGGCGGTTGCACTTAATCGGACGCTTGAATGCGACCAGGTGCGTGGCTAGGCATTTCCGGCTATAACGCAAAGGACCGGATCACAAGCCCCGGTCGTCAACCCATTGGTCATAACCGGAATCGGTTCTTTCCGGGCCCGATCATGGCCGTCCACGTCTTGGCCGCATGGTAAAGGAGAGACCAGGCCCATGCAAACCGTCTCGACCCGCGCGGAGCTGGGAAAAGCCCTGACGGCGCTCAAATCCGGGGAAAAAACCCTGGCGCTGGTGCCGACGATGGGCGCGCTCCATGAAGGGCATCTGACGCTGGTGCGCCAGGCGCGACGCCTTGCCGATCGTGTGGCGGTGTCGATTTTCGTCAATCCGATGCAGTTTGGCGCGAATGAGGACTTGTCCGCCTATCCGCGTCAGTTGGCGCAGGACAGCCGCCTGTTGCGCGAGGCGGGGGCCGATCTGCTGTGGGCGCCGACCGTGGCGGAGATGTATCCCGACGGCTTTGCCACGACAGTCACCGTGCCGGGGCTCGATCGCGTTTTGTGCGGGATGCATCGCCCCGGCCATTTCGACGGCGTGGCGACCGTGGTGCTCAAACTGTTCAACCAGGTCCGCCCCGATGTGGCGCTGTTTGGCGAAAAGGACTGGCAACAGTTGACGATCATCCGCCGCATGGCGCGCGATCTCGACCTTGCCTCTCCCCATGTCGATGCGATCATTGGCGTGCCCACCGTGCGCGAGGCGGACGGCATGGCGCTGAGCAGCCGCAATCGCTATCTTTCGCCCGAAGAGCGCGCGCGGGCGGCCACGCTCAACCGGGCGATGCGCGCGGCGATCGGGGCGATTCTCGGCGGAGAGGCAGTCGGCTGCGCGCTCGATGCCTTGCGCCGGGCGATCATGGCGGCGGGATTTCAGCGCATCGACTATGCAGAGTTGCGGACAGCCGATACGCTGGACGATATTGTCGAATGGAAGGGGCAACCCGCGCGGTTGCTGGTCGCGGCGCATATCGGCAAGGCCCGGCTGATCGACAACATGGCGGTAGAACCTGCCATGGCGCTTGTGCCGGAGGCTGCCGCCGCCGTCTGACCAATCATAAAAGGAGAGCATGCCATGGCCACCCAGATCCGCCCCAACATCGAATGCAGCGATTCCGAATGGCATGCGCGGCAGGAACTGGCCGCGTGCTACCGGATCTTTGACCTGCTTGGCTGGTCTGAATCGGTCTATAACCACATCTCGGTCAAAGTGCCCGATCAGGACGGAGCGTTTCTGATCAATCCCTATGGCCTGCTCTACAGCGAGGTCACGGCCAGCAATCTCGTCAAGATCGACATCGACGGCAACAATATCGGGCCGAGCCAGTATCCGGTGAACAAGGCGGGCTTTACCCAGCACGGGCTGTTTCATCGCAAGCTGCACTGGGCCAATGCGATCTGCCATGTCCATACCACTGCGTCGATGGCGGTATGCAGCCTGGAAGAGGGGCTGCTGCCGACCAATTTCTACGCCTGCAATTTCATCGGGCGGCTGGCCTATCACGATTTCGAAGGGGTGACGGTGCGCGCCGAAGAGGGCGAGCGGTTGCTGACCAATCTGGGTGACAAGAACATCCTGATGCTGCGCAATCATGGCCCGGTGGTGCTGGCGCCGACGCTGCAGTCGATGTTCGTGCAGATGTGGGCACTGCAACGCGCCTGCGAGATTCAGGTGGCGACGCTGTCTATGGGGCGCCCGGCGATTCACATTTCCGATGATGTGGTCGCGGTGCACCAGCGCGACTTGCGTGAAGTGCAGGTGCCGGGAACTGCGCCCGGCGGCACCGACTTTTCCGCCTGGGTCCGCCGCATTGATCAAATCGACCGCAGCTGGCGGGATTGAGCAGGACCAACCGATATTCAGCCCATACGGGCCTGCGAACGGCACTTTTCCGCGCTTCCGGTGCTCACGTACTTTAAAGTACGCTGCGCTCCGGGTCGCGAAAAAGCACCATTCTCGGCTCCGTCTGGCCTGAATCTCGATTGGTCCTGAGCGCGTGTTGCTCTAGACACGCGGGCATGGCGCGCCTTGTAGTCAACAATCAGCCGGTCGAATTCCGGCTCGATGCGGATACCCCGTTGCTCTGGGCGTTGCGCGATGCGGCGAACCTGACGGGTACGAAGTATGGCTGCGGCACGGGCGAATGCGGCGCCTGCATGGTGATTGTCGACGGGCAGGCGATGCCCGCCTGCACGCTTTCGCTGGGCGAGGCCGAAGGGCGCAGCGTCACCACGATCGAGGGCCTGTCGGGCGATCGCAACCATCCGGTGCAACAGGCTTTCGTCGCCGAACAGGCGATTCAGTGCGGGTTTTGCACCCCCGGCCTGATCATGGCCGCCGCCGCCTTGCTCGCGCGCAATGTCAATCCGACCGAGGCCGACATTACCGGCGCGATCACCAATATCTGCCGCTGCGGCGTGCAACCCCGGCTGGTGCGCACGATCCAGCGCGCCGGGCGCATCCTGCGCGGCGAGGAAAAGGGCGTGCGCGTCCCCGTTCCGGCCACGGCAACCACTCCCGGACTTTGAAGGAATCACCCATGAAGGCCACGATCTGGCACAATCCCAAGTGCGGCACATCGCGCAACACGCTCGCCATCCTCACCGAGGCCGGAGCGGACGTGATCGTGATCGAATATCTGACCACCCCGCCCAGCGCCGCGAAGCTGGCGCAGCTTTACCGCGATGCCGGGATCACCCCGCAACAGGGCCTGCGCCTGCGCGGCACCGATGCCGAAGAGCGCGGGCTGCCCCAGGCCGATGATACGACCGTGCTGGCCGCCATGGCCGCCGAGCCAAAGCTGATCGAACGCCCGCTGGTCGAAACCGACAAGGGCGTGCGCTTGTGCCGACCCAAGGAAAAGGTGTTGGAGATTCTCTGAGAGGTCAGAACGGCAGGAAGCGGCCGGCGCCGATCAGCGCGGCGGCGCAGCCGATCACCACGGCAAAGCGCAGCGCTTCTTCGAACAGGGCCGGGGAAAGGCGCAGGGCATGAACCATGCGCCTTTTCTACACGGCAAGCGGTTAAAAACCCGTAAACGCTGTTACGCCAGCAACCATTCATGCAGCGACTGAAGGCAGGCGCGGGCAAGCAGGGCCGAGCGTTCCGGGCTCCAGCCTTGCGCCGGGCAGGGCAAATCGTCGTTGTCCTTGAACGGCATTTCCAGTGTCATCGCTACCGCGCCATAGCGCTCGGCGACCTGATTGGTCGACATCGTCAGATTGGCAGTGCCGGCGCGCGCTTCGGGATAGCCGCGCCGGGTCTGGAAATCGGGAGTGCGGCGTTCGAGAATCGCGCGATAGCGGCGATAGCCCGCGCCTTGCTCTTCGCGCCACGACGGGATGCCTTCGAACCCGGCGATGAAGACATGGGGGATCGCCTCGTCGCCGTGGACGTCGATCGCAAAGTGAACCCCGGTCTCATCCATCGCGTTGCGGATCGCCAGCACTTCGGGCGAGCGTTCCGGGCTGGGGGCATGCCATTCGCGGTTGAGATTGATCCCGGCGGCATTGGTGCGCAAATGCCCGCGCACCGATCCGTCGGGATTGGCATTGGGCACCAGATGAAACGTGCAAGCCCGGCGCAGCGCGCGGCCATGCGGATCGGCAGGGTCGGTCAGCAGCGCGAGCGCGCCCTCCATCCACCATTCCGCCATCGATTCGCCCGGATGCTGGCGCGCATAGAGCCAGACCTGCCGCGTGCCTTCGCCCAATGTCAGGCAATCGATCGGGCGGCCATCGAGGCTGTTGCCGAGCACGCGATGCGCAACCCCCGGCGCGGCGGCGCTGCGTGCGATGAGATCCTGATGCCGTTCCCATGAATAGGGCGCGAAATAGGCAAACCAGACCAGATCGCCCGCCGGGCAGTGGCGGATGGTCAAAGTGCCGCCGTCCAGCGCGGGATCGTAATGCGTTTCGGCGCGGCCCCAGAACCGGCGGTCTTCGCTGAACGCCGCGCGATAGCCGCGCCACCCGTCGGGATAGGCCGCCGCAGCCAGCCCGGTCAGCCGCAATTCCAGCATACGCCCCGCCGCACCCGCGACGCGGAAATGAAACCACTGGAAAAACGGCGAATGCGCATCGTGACGGATCGCCAGCGTGGCGCTCGTGCCCGCGATGGACAGGACTTCGATATTGCCGCTGTCAAAGGCGGCATCGATCAGGATCGGGGTTTCGCTCATTTGACGGTGCTCATTTGACGGTGATAGTCTCGCCCGACTTGCCGGGAAAGCCTGTGAACACCGCCTGTGCGAGGCGCGGCGCGGCGATGTCGATTCCGCCGCGCTTGCCATGGGCGTTTTCGGTGTTGTCGGCGCGGCCTTCCCACAAGGGGCGGCCGCTGGCGCGCTCGCGGACGGTGACGACGAGGTGTGTCGTCACGAGGTCTTTGGGCCCGCCGCCCAGCGTAAAGCCGACACCCATGCCGAATCCGGAGTGATAGGTGCCGCTTTCGCCCGCCATGCCGACCGAAACCGGGGGATGCGCGCGGTCGATATGCCGCGTCTGGCGCTCGACGTGGACTTCGACGACGAAGTCGGGATTGGTGTCGGCGCTTGGCGTAAAGCCGAGGCCGGCAAGGCTGTGCGCCACCGCGTCGAGCCAGGGCCGCTGTTCGAGCGAGGTCGGATCGATGCCCGGTGTGGTGGTTACGGCATACGTGCCATGCGTCGGCGCGGCATCGGCGGCGATGAAGCGGGTGACGCTGACCGGATCGGCAAGGGCCGGGGTGCCGACGAGTGCGGCGGCAACGAGCAAGAGGGCGAATCGTGACATGCGCGGCACTATGGCGAACGCCGCGCGCGGCGCAATCCGCTCCGTCGGTTTACTCCCCGGCGCCGTTGGGCGGTGTCAGCGGGTTTGCGCCGGGCACGGGCTGCACGATCTTGCCCTGGGGGAACCGGGCAAACAACGCCCCGGCCAGGCGTCCGGCCATACGTGTGTCATCATCGCCGCCATCGGTCACGCGGGCCTGCCCCTGGGCATGGCCTTCCCACAGCACGCGGCGCGTCGCCTTGTCGCGTATGCGCACGTCGAGCCGGGTGGCGGTGATCGCCTTGCGCGGCTTTGACAGATCGACGGCGAGCGCCATGCCATAAGATGTGCCCCGGTTGCTCACGCCGACGCTCACTTCGCCGCTGACCGGCTTGTGCGGCGCTTCTTCGGGCACGACGATGTCCCTGCTGATCGCCACTTCGACCAGTTGCCCGGGATCGCTGACATGGGCGACGTCATAGCCTTTGCCCGCCAGTTGATCGATCACGGCGGCTTCATAGACCGGCAGTTTCTCGTCCGGCCCGGCAGGGGGCTGGTTGGCATCATCGTCGTCTGCCATGGCGTTGGCGGGCGGCGGTGCATCGGTCACCACGATCCGCCCTTTGCCCAGCAGGTCGGCGGCATCGGCGGCGCGAAAAGTTTCGACATCGATCTTTTTCGACGGTTCTGCATTGCCCTGCGTGGCGACGCGATCGCCCCCTTCCTGCCAGGGCCCGCCGCGATGGCCGCCCCAGCCGCCGGGAAACGGCTGCGCCTGCACGGGCCCGATCAGTGTCAGCGCGGCGACGAAAGGAATTAACAGGCGGGAATGGCGCATGATCGGTGTCATCCTGAAGGGGCAGGCGGCATCTTAAGCCCGGACCTTGTCACACTACAACGGATGCTTAGGGGGATTCCTTCTATGGTAACGCCTGCTAGTGGTCCGATTCTGACATTTGCGACCGTGCTATCCGGATGGCGGGAAGCAAATGTCAAAAACAATCCACTAGGCCAAAATGCACAGGCAACAGGGGTGATTCGCGCAGCATGAGCAAGGTTCCCGTTCTCGTTACCGGTGGCGCCGGCTATATCGGCAGCCACGCGGTTCTTGCGCTCAAGGATGCCGGTTGGCCGGTCGCGGTGATCGACAGTCTGGTTACCGGGTTTCGCTTTGCCGTGCCCGACGATGTGCCGTTCTACGAAGGCGACATTGCCGATGAGGCGCTGCTGGCAAGGATATTTGCCGAACAGGGCACGCGCGCGATCATGCATTTTGCCGGTTCGATCATCGTCCCCGAATCGGTCGAAAATCCGCTGAAATACTATCATAACAACACCGCCAAGAGCCGGTCGCTGATCGCGGCGGCGGTTGCGGCGGGCGTGCCGCATTTCATTTTCAGCTCGACGGCCGCGACCTATGGCAATCCCGAGGTTTCGCCGGTCAGCGAGGATAGCGCCAAACTGCCGATCAATCCTTATGGCATGTCGAAGCTGATGACCGAGATCATGCTGGCCGACACGGCCATGGCGCATCCGATCAATTACGGCGCGCTGCGCTATTTCAACGTTGCCGGGGCCGATCCGCAGGCGCGCACCGGGCAATCGACCGCCGGGGCGACGCATCTGATCAAGGTCGCGGTCGAGGCGGCGCTGGGCAAGCGCGATCATGTCGCGGTGTTCGGCACCGATTTCGACACGCCCGACGGGACGGGGGTGCGCGACTATATTCATGTCAGCGATCTGGCCGCCGCGCATGTCCTTGCGCTCGAAGCGCTGATTGCCGATCCGGCGCGCTCGCTGACGATGAATTGCGGCTATGGCCGGGGTTTCTCGGTGCTCGAAGTGCTCGATGCGGTCGATCGCGTGACCAACCGCACGATCGTTCGCCAGATGGGGCCGCGCCGCGCAGGCGATCCTGCCTCGCTGATTTCCGACAACCGGCGAATCAAGGCGACGCTGCCGTGGGTGCCGCGCCATGCCGATCTCGACACGATTGTCGCCCATGCGCTCGCCTGGGAACGGCGGCTGACCGAGATCCGCTCCGAAGCTTGACTTTCGCCGGTGCCGCATCTAGGCGCCGCTCTTCCGTTTTCGAGCCCGGTCGCATCGGGCAAAGGGATTCGTCATGAAGATTCGCAACAGCCTGAAGTCGCTCAAGGACCGCCACCGCGACAACCGCGTGATCCGTCGCCGCGGCCGGACCTATGTGATCAACAAGACCCAGCGTCGCTTCAAGGCGCGCCAGGGCTGATCCTTCGGGGTCTGATCCGATACGCGCCGTTTTCGGCGCGTAATCCCGTCACGGGATCCTGATACCCCCGCCCCAAAGGCGGGGGTTTTGGTCGTTTTTGGGAGCGCGATGATGGCCCGTGTCGATGTCGTGGTCTGGGACATTGGCCGCGTGCTGGTGCAGTGGGATTTCCCGCGGATCTGGCAGGACGTCATCCCCGACGACGCAGAGCGTGCCGCGTTTACCTCGACCGTGGTCAGCGAAGCATGGCATGCCCGCCATGACGCCGGCGAATCGATGGATGCGCTGATCGCCGAGCGAATCGCGCGCTATCCCGAACATCGCGCCTTGATCGAACGCTACAAGACGCACTGGCTCCTGTCGGTGCCGGGGCCGATCGAGGGGACGCATCCGCTGATCGAACGGCTGGCGCAGCGCAAGGTGCCGCAGTTTTCGATCACCAATTTCGGCGCGGATGCCTTTGCCCTATTCCGCCCGACGTTCCCGATTCTCGATCACATGATCGACATCGTGGTCTCGGGCGAAGAACATCTCGCCAAGCCCGATGCCGCGATCTTTGACCTTGCCGCACAGCGATTCGGCCACGATCCGGCGCGCATGCTGTTCATCGACGACAACGCTGCCAATATCGCGGCGGCGCAAGGCCTTGGCTGGCAGGCGCACCATTTCACCGGCGATGCATCGGCGCTTGAGATCGATTTCGTCGCGCGCGGACTGCTCTGACGCTCACTGCCAAAACAGCAAAGACCCGCTCATCCAGAGCCTGTCGAAGGATGCGCGATGCTCCTTGGTCTTGGCGAATATCAAGGATGAAGTTGCGCGCAAGGGCTGATGTCGCGCGCACCCTGCGACGGGTTCAGGGTGAGCGGGTGTTGCGCGGGGGCGGTCAACCCAACCCGATCAGCGAAATTTCGCGCCCGTATCCCGGCTCGCCACGGTGCGTGGCGCGGCGGAAGGAAAAGAAGCGGTCGGCTTGGGCATAGGTGTCCTCGCCGAGCATCGCGACCGTGCCGACGCCCGCCGCGCGCAGGCGTTCGGCGACATAGCCTTCGAGATCGAACCAGGCATGGCCCGCGCGCCCGGCGCGAAAGAAGCGGGCATTGGCGGGATCGGCTTCGACGAAGCGGCGTTCGAAGCCATCGTCGACTTCATAGCTTTTCTGCGCAATGCACGGGCCGACCACGGCGGCAATGCGGTCGCGGCACGCACCGAGCGCTTCCATCGCGGCGAGCGTCGCATCGGTTACCCCGGTCAACGCGCCTTTCCACCCGGCATGTGCCGCGCCGATCACCCCGGCATGGGGATCATGAAACAGCACCGGCGCGCAATCGGCCGTCAGAATGCCGAGCAGCACGCCGGGCCTGTCGGTCACCAGCGCGTCGGCCTGCGGCCGGGCGTCATCGGTCCAGGGCTCGGTTACGGTCACCACGGCGGGCGAATGGATCTGCCAGGCGCACGTCAGCCGCGCGCCGGGCAGGACCGCCGCCGTGGCGCGGGCGCGGTTTTCCGCCGTGGCAGCGGGATCGTCCTCGCTGCCCCAGCCGACATTGAGCCCGGCATGCAGCCCCGTGCTGACCCCGCCGCGCCGACCCAGAAAGCCGTGCGCGGCGCCCGCCAGCGCCGGATGCGTGAGCACTTCGACCGGTTCGCGCATCAGCCCAGGCTCTTCGACACTTGTTCGCGCACGTCGCGCGACAGGGCGGTCTGCGCGGCGATGCGTTCGAGTTCGCCCCGCATCAGCGCGGCGCGCGCCGGTTCGATCTTGCGCCAGCGCCCCAGCGGCGGGACAAAGCGCGCCGCGACATTGCCGTTGATCGGATCGAGCGCGAGGATCAGGTCGGCGATCATGCGATAGCCTTCGCCGCCTGTATCGTGGAACGCGGCGGTATTGGCGGCAAAGGCCATGTAAAGCGCGCGCACGCGGTTGGGGTTGGTCAGGGTAAAGTCGGCATGACGCGCCAGAGCCTTGACGTGCGCGATCGCGTTCGGGTGAAGCGATCCCGCCTGCAACGAGAACCACTTGTCGATGACCAGCGCATTGTCGGCAAAGCGCTGGTGGAAATCGGCCAGCGCGGCCTCGCGTTCCGGTCCTTCGAGCCCGCACAGCACCATCAGCGCGCCCTGCCGGTCGGTCATGTTGTCGGCACCGGCATATTGCGCGGCGGCGCGGCGGATCGTTTCGGCAGGGTCTGCCGGGGCGAGATAGACGAGCGCCTGCGTCTTGAGCTTGCGCGCGCCGCGTGCGGCGGCATCGAGGCTATAGGGCACCGCGCACGTGCGATCGTGCAATGTGCGCCAGGCGTCGGCCAATGTCGCGCCGAGCCAGGCTTTGAGCGCTTCACGCTCGGCGCGCACGCGACCGGGATCGACCGGGCTCAATTGCTCGGCCAGATAGGCCTCGCCCGGCAGGATGATCAATTCGCCGCGCATCAGGTCGTCCAGCGCGGGATCGGCGAGAACCTTGGCAAAGGCTTCGCCGATCGCCGCACGTCCGGCAGCGCGCTGCGCCTCGCTCAGGCGATCGGTGACAGCGGCGACAAGGTGCTGCACGACCAGCTGCTGCATCGCTTCATAGCGGGCAAAGGGATCGTCATCGTTGGCGGCAAGGAACACCAGATCGGCATCGGGCGCCGGGTTGCCGATTGCGACCGGCGCCGAAAAGCCCCGGTTGATCGACAGCACCGGCGCCGTGGCATGGCCGGTGAATGTAAAGCTCTGTTCCGCTTGCGTCAGCACGACCAGGTGTTCGCCCTGATGGCGCCCGGTCGCACGGTCGAACAGCGCGGTGCGCAACGGGATCACCATCGGCTGTTTTTCGCTCTGGCCGGGGGTGGGCGGCACGGTCTGCTTCAGTGTCAGCGTAACGGTATCGCCGTGATGCGCGATGGCGACATCGACGCGCGGCGTGCCGGCCTGTTCGTACCAGCGGCGGAACTGGGTCAGGTCGATCTGCGCGCCATCCTCGATTGCGCGCACGAAATCCTCGCACGTCGCCGCCTCGCCGTCGTGGCGCTCGAAATAGAGATCGGTGCCGCGCCGGAACCGTTCGGGCCCGGCCAGCACGGTCATCATGCGGATCACTTCGGCGCCCTTGTTATAGACCGTCGCAGTGTAGAAGTTGCTGATTTCCTGATAGGAATCGGGGCGGATCGGGTGCGCCAGCGGCCCCGAATCCTCGGGAAACTGCGCCGCGCGCAAAACGCGCACGTCTTCGATGCGTTTGACCGGGGCCGATCCGCGATCGGCGCTGAACTGCTGATCGCGCAGGACGGTAAAGCCTTCCTTGAGCGAAAGCTGAAACCAGTCGCGGCAGGTCACCCGGTTGCCCGACCAGTTATGAAAATACTCGTGTGCCACCACGCCTTCGATCGCGTCGTAGTCGCCGTCGTTGGCGGTTTCGGGATCGGCCAGGATATAGCGGGTGTTAAAGACGTTGAGCCCCTTGTTCTCCATCGCCCCGGTGTTGAAATCGGATACGGCGACGATGTTGAACAAGTCGAGATCGTATTCGCGGCCATAGACGCGTTCGTCCCACGCCATCGAGGCGATCAGGCTGCGCATGGCATGATCGGTGCGCGTTTCGTCGCCGGGGCGGACATAGATGGCCAGATCGACATGGCGGCCCGACCGGGTGACAAAGCTGTCGCGCTGCGCGACGAGATCGCCCGCGACCAGCGCAAACAGGTACGAAGGCTTGGGCCAGGGATCGTTCCATTCGGCCCAATGCGTCCCGTCGCCGCCTTCGCCCGTGGCGACCGGATTGCCGTTGGACAAGAGCACGGGAAACTGCGCCTTGTCCCCGCTCATCCGCACATGATAGCGGCTGAGCACGTCAGGCCGGTCGGGGAAGAAGGTGATGCGGCGAAAACCTTCGGCCTCGCATTGCGTGCACAGCAGCCCGCCCGAGGCATAGAGCCCCGAAAGCTGCGTGTTGGCGACGGGATTGATCACTGTTTCGATCGTCACTTCGTGTGCATCGCCGGGCAGCGTGATGACGAGATCCTTGCCGTCCATTTCCCAGGCGTTGTGCGCATGGCCATCGACGAGCAGCGTGGCGACCGCGATGCCGTCGCCGTTGAGCCGCAGCGGCGCGCCGTCGGCCGCGCGCGTTACCGACAGCGTCGAACGCACCCGCGCCGCATCGAGCGACAGTGCGAAATCGAGCGCGATCTGCGGAACCAGCCAGTCGGGCGGGCTGTAATCGAGGCGGTTGATCACTTCCGGCTGGGCAGTGGCGGTGGCGGGGGCAGTGGCGGGGGCGGCGGCGGGGGTTCTGGACATATCGTTCATGGGGGCAATGTAGGGGCTCTGTCGGCATGGGCCAATGGCAAATGCCTTTCGGCTTGACTTGCAGCGCACTGCCGCCGCACCCATGCCCCGGAACGACAAACCGGGGGTGGGGATGACCAGCGTGCGCAAGATTGGGTCTGCGATGGCGATGTCGGGCGCTTTTTTGCCTTCGCTCGCCCGCGCGGCGACGTTCGATGTCGATCATGCGACCGCGCTCTATCTCGCGGCGCTCGGCCCGGCGGCGCGGGCCCGCTCGGATGCCTATTTTGACGGCCATGTGTGGCTCAATGCCGTGTCCGCGCTGATGACCGTGCTGGTATCCTGGCTGATCCTGCGCAGCGGGGTGCTGGTGCGCCTGCGCGATGCGATGCGGCGGCGCGGCTGGCGCCCGTGGGTGGTCATGCTGGCGGTGGCGGTGGTGTTCCTTGCCTGCCTGATGGTGCTCGAACTGCCCTGGTCGATCATCATCGATTTTTTCCGCGAACGGCGCTTTGGGCTCATGAATCAGTCGTTTGGCGGCTGGCTGGGGGATCAGGCGATTGCCGCGCTGCTGACGCTGATTGTCGGTGGTGCGGGGCTGACCGTGATCAACGCGGTGATGCGCGCCTTTCCGCGTCGCTGGTGGCTGGTCGGGGCCGGGGTGGTCGGTGCGATGGTTGCGGTGATCAGCCTGCTCACGCCGGTGTTCGTCATGCCGCTGTTCAACACCTATTCGGAGTTGCCCGCCGGCCCCTTGCGGACCCGCATCGTGGCCATGGCGGGGGCCAACCATATCCCGGCGGACCATATCCAGGTGTTCGACGCCTCGCGCCAGAGCGACCGGATTTCGGCCAATGTCTCCGGAATCGGGCCGACCGTGCGGATCAGCCTGACCGACAATCTGGTCAAACGGACAAGCGTGGCCGAGGCCGCCGCCGTGGTCGGGCACGAAATGGGCCATTATGTGCTGCACCATGTGTGGCGCGCGATCGTGGCCATGACGATTCTGACCGGGCTGGAACTGTGGTTGCTGGCCCGGCTGGGCCCGGCGGCGATTGTGCTGGGCGGGCGACGCCATGGCTTGCGCGGGCTGGACGATCCGGCGGCGCTGCCGGTGTTGATCGGGGGCCTGTCGCTGCTTTCGCTGCTGTTCCTGCCGTTGTCCAATACCGTCACGCGCGTCGCGGAAAGCCAGGCCGACAGCTTTGGCCTCGAAACCGCGCGCGAGCCCGATGGCTTTGCCCTGGCCGCGATGAAGCTGTCGACTTATCGCAAGATCGCGCCGCCGCCGCTCGAAGAAGCGCTGTTTTACGATCATCCTTCGGGGCAGACACGGGTCCATAAGGCGATGCAGTGGAAAAAGGACCATGTCCCCGGTGCGACCGAAGTCGTGCCGCCGCCGCTGCCCGATCCCATCGGGCACTAGCCGCGTGAATCTGTTCGTTTTCGGTCTGGGTTATAGCGCGGGGGTGCTGGCGCGGCGGCTGGCGGCGCTGGGCTGGCAGGTCGCGGGCACCGGGCGCGGCGGGACGATCGCGTTTGACGATCGGGCGGCGGTCGGGGCTGCGCTGGGCGCGGCGACGCATGTCCTGTCGAGCGTGCCGCCGGGGCGCGACGGGTGCGATCCGGTACTGGACCACTATGGCGAAGCCTTGCGCGCGGCGCGGGCGGGCTGGATCGGCTATCTCTCGTCGACCGGGGTCTATGGCGATTGCGGCGGCGCCTGGGTCGATGAAAGCGCCGCGATCGGGCTTGGCCGACGTAGCGCGCGCAGCGAGGCTGATCGCGGCTGGCAGGCGCTCGACAGCCGGGTGCGGGTGTTTCGCCTGCCGGGGATCTATGGCCCGGGGCGCAGCGCGTTTGACCGGCTGCGCGACGGCACCGCGCGGCGGCTGATCGCGCCGGGGCAAGTGTTCAGCCGTGTGCATGTCGATGACATTGCCGGGGGCGTGATGGCCGGGATGGCGGGGCCGCCGGGGGTCTACAATCTGGCCGATGACGAACCTTGCGACCAGAATGCGGTGATCGAAGCGGCGGCCCGGCTGATGGGCATCGAACCGCCGCCGCTCGTGCCGCTCGATGAAGCGGGGCTGTCGCCGATGGCGCGTGCGTTTTATACCGAAAATCGCCGCATCGCCAATGGCAAGGCGCGGCGCATTCTCGGCTGGCGCCCTGCTTTTCCGACCTACCGCGAAGGCTTGCGCGATCTCAGCGCGACGACCAGCCCGATCAGCGCCAGCCCGGCACCGCCCAGATTGAGCCCGGTCCAGCGATAGCCTTCGAACGCGGTCGACAACAGCATCGCGACGACCGGCACGACCACGCCGTTATAGGCCGCGCGCCCCGGCCCCATTTCGCGCAAGAGCAAGTTGTAGAGCGGAAACGTCAGCACCGACCCGATCAGCGCAAGATAGGCGACGCTGCCCATATAGACGGGCGACCAGTCGAACACCGGCGGCCCCGACAGCACCCAGGCGACGCCGAAATCGACCACGGCCCCGATCAGAAACGCCCAGGCGAGCAGCATTGCCGCCGGCACGCGCCGCACGACTTGCGCCGCCTGCAACACGTTGCCCGTCGACGCGCACAGCAGCGCCAGCCCGGTCATCGCCGCGCCCAGCGGCACATCGCTGCCGACAGGCGCGGTGCGATATTCGGCGATCATCAACAGCACGATCCCGCTCAGCGCGATGGCCGATCCGAGCGCAAAGCCGCGCGTGACCGGGGTGCCGAGAAAGATCCGCGAAAACACCGCATTGGGCAGCAGCAGAAGCGCAAAAACCACCGCCACAAGCCCCGAGGTCAGATGGCTTTCGGCGCGATAGACGAACTGGAAATTGGCGCAAAACAGGCTTACCCCGATCAGCCCGGCGTGGATCAGCACCGGGCGTTCGGGGACCAGCGCGCCCAGGCGAATGTCGCCGCGCACCAGCCCCAGCGCAAACATGCCCAGCGCGGCCCCGGCAAAGCGCCAGGTCACCGACCAACTGGGCGGAACGGGGCCGATCTGCCCCTTGATAACCAGCCAGGTCGATCCCCAGACCAGCGCGGTCACCACAAAGGCGGCGATCACGCGCGGATCGCTGCTCCGATTATGTGTGCTCACAGCGC
This sequence comes from Novosphingobium sp. Fuku2-ISO-50, assembly GCF_001519055.1. Classification (GTDB taxonomy): domain Bacteria; phylum Pseudomonadota; class Alphaproteobacteria; order Sphingomonadales; family Sphingomonadaceae; genus Novosphingobium. The sequence continues at coordinate 197,121 of NZ_KQ954291.1, forward strand.
GGCGATGGCGCGCGCCAGCGCGGCGACATGCGCGGGATTGCTGTTCCACGCCGTCACCAGTCGCGCCGCGCCCGGGGCGCCTGCGGGCGCGGTCCAGTCGTAGAAATCGAACCCGGCCTTGCGCAGCGCCGCCGCTTCTGCCGGGGACAGCACCAGAAACACTTCGTTGGCATCGACCGGCTGGAGCAATCGGTCGCCCGCGCCGGCGGCAATTTCGGCGGCGGCGGCATTGGCGGCGCGCGCGTTTTCCAGCCACAGGCCGTCTTCGATCAGGGCAAGGATCTGCGCGGCAAGATAGCGCCCTTTTGATTGCAGGTGCCCGGCGCGCTTGCGGGCGTGAAGCACGGTTTCGGCAAGGTCGTCGGCAAAGAACACGATCGCCTCCGCGCTCATCCCCCCGTTCTTGACGCAGCCAAAGCTCAGGGCGTCGACTCCGGCCTCGACGGTCATGGCCGCGGGATGGCAGTCCAGCGCGGCGACGGCATTGGCAAAGCGTGCGCCGTCCATGTGCAGCCACAGATTGCGTTCACGCGCCAGCGCGCCGATCGCGGCGACTTCGCCGGGGGTGTAGACCCGGCCATATTCGGTGGCCTGGGTGATCGAGATCGCGTGCGGCTGAACCCGATGCACATCCTTGCGAATCGGCGCGAGGGCGGCGGTGATCGTTGCGGGCGTGAGCTTGGCGCCATCGCCTTCGGCGAGGATCAGCTTGGCGCCATGGGTATAGAACCCCGGCGCGCCGCCTTCGTCGGTTTCGATATGCGCCTCGCGATGGCAGAGGACGGCGCCATAGGGCGGCACCATCGCCGACAGCGCGAGGCAATTGGCGGCCGTTCCGGTCGCGACCCACAGCGCGGCGACGGGCCGGGCGAACAGATCGCCAAACGCCGCATCGAGCCGTTGCGACAGCGCATCGCCGTCATACCCGGCATCGGGCGCATCGGCGGCCTGCATCGCGGCCCAGACGCGGGGGTGGACAGAGGCGGCGTTGTCGGAGAAGAACTTCATGGGGGCATCGAATGGGGCGCCCCGATGCGCTGGTCAAGCTGCGCCGGTCGAGCCGAGGAGAGGGAATCATGTCCGACATGGCCATTACGCATCACGCGACCGCGCAGGGCGGCGAATTCGTCGCGACTGTGCCCGGCGAAGCGGCGACCGGGCAACTGACCTATAGCATGCGCGGATCGGTCATGGTGGCGGACCACACGCTGGTCCCTGCGGCGATCGGCGGACGCGGCGTTGCCGGGCGGCTGGTCGACGCGCTGATCGCCCATGCCCGCGACAAGGGCCTGACGATCGAACCGCAATGCAGCTACGTCGCCGCCGCGTTCAAGCGCCACCCCGAATGGGCGGACTTGCTGGCCTGATTCGCATGAGTGCCATGCGGTTCCAAATAGCCAATTAAATCTTTTAGTCTTGCCGGAGTTTGGAGCGGCATTTTTTGCCGCGTCCAACGATCCTGTGAGAACAACTTGCAGGGTATCCTGTGTGGTAACTGTGGATAACCTGTCAATAGATGCGACAAACCGCTGG
>NZ_KQ954292.1:0-131086 GCF_001519055.1 Novosphingobium sp. Fuku2-ISO-50
AGAGATCAGCGCTTTGGGGAACCCACTTTGTCAACAGGACCTAATCCTAGTAGGGACATTGTTCACACCGAATGGCCCCCGCACTCTGACGCTTCGCCACCATTTTGATCATTAGCTGGAACAGGCGGAGGGCATGGTGCCATCCCAAACTGACCCAGCAAATCCCGCAACGATTCCTGCTGCTGAAGTAGCGCGTCGACACAATCCGCAGCGCTATCGACGCAAGCATCGTGGTCAGGATCGCTCATGTCCAGCACCTGCGCGACAGCTTGCAGGAGTCGGAGCATAGCAGGTGCCCGAGCCATAAGGCGCAGATTGGCGAGTGCCTCATCATAACGGCGGGTTCCAGCCTGCCGGACCGTGCCGATGCAGGTGTAGCTGCGGGTCACTGGATCCATGGCCGTGATCTCTGCAACCCAATGGAACGGCCAGTCGGCGGTGGTGCGGCAAAGGCTGCCTTCGCGCCATTCGCCAGAGGTGGGCAATCGGAACATAATGATCTCCAGAGAAAGCACGATCAGGCGGCTTCGAGCCAAGGCTGATCGACAGGCTGATGGATAGGGGCAAAGCCGAGGCGCGCAGCGGAGGCCTCGAAAGTCGGCGCGATGCTAGTGAGCCAACGGCGGGCGGGGCCGGAAACATCGCTCCATTCGCAGCGTATGCGGTAATCGCGGTCGATCCGCTCACCGATCCAGACGGCGGCTTGGCCGTCGAGGCAGGTCAGGCCGATGTCGGCATAGGGATTGCGCAGAAGCACCCGATGCGCGGTCCCCCGCCAGCGGTGGATAGGATCGAAGGATCGCATATCCCGCTGCATGTTCGTGCGGATCGCTGCCACCAGATCGAGATAGGCCGGATACCAGTCAGCGGGCGAAATGCCGGACATGATGCGGCAGGCAGCCTGTGCGCCGTCAGGCCAGAAGGAGGCGATGGCCACGGCGCGCCTCATGCAGCCAGCGGCAAAGGCGCCACCGCCGCCTTGTGCGCCGCGTGGATCCAGTCGGCGGCGGCCTGCGCCTGCGCGGCGGCATTAAAGATCGCCTTGGGATCGTGGCGTAAGGCACCCAGCCAACTGGCGAGATAGGCGGCGTGGTCTGGCCGAGGCGTGTAGGCGAGCCCTAGATCAGCCATCAGGTAGCTGGCGCCAAGTTCGGCGACCAGTTCCTCCCGCGCTCGAATGCTGCGTTCCTTATGGTAGTCGCGCAGCGTCTCACGGGCTAACCTGTCCACATGTCCACTCGCGTGGCAAACCTCATGTGCGAGTGTGGACACGAGGTCGAGGTCATGGTCGAAAGCCGTGCGCTCGGGCATGAATACCTTGTCGATGTCGGGGCGGTAATAGGCGTCATGCAGGCCATACTCGACCGGGACGCCGAGCCCTTCGAGGAAGGCCAGCGCATCGGCGACCGAGGTGGTGATGGGCGCAACTTCCTTCTCGGCGGCATCTTCGGCGCCGTCCACCTGATCGCGGTTGAAGACGACGAAGCTGCGCGCAAAAAAGCGGGCGCGGCTGTCACCTTCGCCGCTCGCTTCGACGGGCGCATCGCCGCGCTCGACTTTCTTCCAGAGAATGACATGGGTGCCAATCTCACCCTTGCGCACCTGCCCGCCATGGGCGCGCCACTGCTGATAGGTTGCCCAAATGCCCGAGGCGTAGCCGCAGGCATCGGCGGTCGCCCAGAGGACGAGGCGGTTGATGCCGGAATAGCGCCGGCCAGCCACGCTGGTCGGGCGCATGACCGGCGCGCCGGAATGGTGCCAGGGCATCCGCCATTCGCCCGCGCCGGATTCGATCGCGGCGACAAGCTGGGTGGTGACGGTGGCGTAGATGTCGTGACGGGGCTTCATGGGATGGTCTCCTCCTGATCCGAGCCTTGCTCGCAGGTTCGCCATCCTCCTCCCGCTCTGGTACGGAAGGAGGATGGGTTCGGTGGCTGTTCGAGGTTGAGGGTCAGGCCGCTTGGCTGAGCGGGTCGTCGGCATCGTTCTGGTTGGCCGCGTCGAGCGGCAGGTCTTCGGCATCCGCATGCCCGTCGTCGAGGGTCATCCCGCCGTCGAGCGGGTCGCCAGCAACACCGTCAAAGCGCATCACATCGGGCACCCAGGCGAGCGCCTTGGCCTTGATCTCCGGCTCGATGATCGTGTCACCCGAACACAGGCGCGCGGCAGCGGTCGCCAGTTCGGTCTTTTTCGCCGCCGCGTAGCGCAGGGCGATTTCGGGATCGAATTGCCCGAGGATGCTGAGGATCTGCGCCTTCTTGATGCGGTCGAAGAAGTTTTCGGCACCCGGGCGCCAGTGCTGGGCCATGTCGATGCCAATCTCGGCACCCAAGCGGCTCTGGAAGGAGCAGGCGTGTGTGCCGCTGACAAGGCTCGCCTTGAGGCTCTGGCTGACGGCATAGGCGAGCCAGCCCGCCTTCACGCTATCGTCCAGCAACCGGAAGGCGAGGAAGGAGGCGAAGCTGTCCTCCTCGCTGGCCCAGTCATTGGGCAGGTTGGCGCGCTGCTGCTCGAGTTCGGTCACCGCCGCGCTGGCCGGAATGCCGGTCAGGCCCGAAGGCTCGTTGCGGTCGGTAATGCGGATGGTGCAGCCCGTGTCGGAGTGGCCGAAATGCCCTGCAGACCCAAGCGCCAGGCTGAAGATCGCCAGATCGAGCGCCAGCGCTGGATCATGGGCGATGTGGAGCGCCAGCACGTCGCGGCGATCCTTGGACATCTGCTCTTCGAGCGAGCGTGGGAGGCTGGCCGAAGGCGCAGGTTCCTCGCCCTCGGTCTCGGCAGTGCCCACGGGCTCGCCCGATGCGGAGGGCCGCCGCGTGGGCTTGGTCGAGGTGTAATAGGTTTCCAGCAGGCGCGGCTGACCATCCTTGCCGAGCACGAGGAAGGTGCCGACGTTGGGCTTGTCCTCTTCGGGGATGAGCAGGTCGGTGTCGCCGAGCTGGTCATGCTCGGTATCGAGCGCGTTGTATTCCGACTCCAGCGCCTCGACATTATCGCCTTCATCGGGTGCGTCGAGGATCTCTGCGATCTCGGTCATCCGGTCAGAGATTTCCTCCATTCGGGCCTGAGCTTCGGGGCTGGGCTCGGCCCGGCGCGGCCAATAGGCGTGCAGATCCTTGGTCTCGTCGTAGGTGACATGGGTCGCCAACGTCGGCTTCACCCAAGCAAGCTTGGAGCCGAGTTCGGCGACCTCGGCCTCATGCGCCAGCTTCTTGGCGGCGAGGTCCATGGCAAGATCGCCATCGAGCCAGCGGCCTTCGCCCTCGGCGGCAAAGAGGTCGCGCTCGATCCGGCCACCGCAGGCGACATATTCGGCCTCGCCCAGAAAGCGGGCGATGGGGTGATCGGCCGAGAGGCTTTCCTCGGCAATCGCGCGGCGGATCGCCTGCGGATTGTCGGCCTGCCAACTCGTCGACAGGCGCTCCCACGCTGCCGCCTGCCGCTCGCGATCATCAGTCGAGCCATAGGCCATGGCAACGTCGAGCGTGATTTCACCAGCGGCGAGCGCAGCGAAGATCGGCCCGGCCAGATCAGCGAGGCGCAGGCGGCCCTGGACGTGGCGGACCGTGACGCCGAATCGACGCGCCACGGCTTCAGCGTCGGCGCCGCCATCGACGATGTCGCGATAGGCCCGTGCCTCGTCTGCTGGCGTCATGGCTTCACGGATCAGGTTTTCGGCAAGGCTGATCTCGCGCGCGGCAGCGTCTTCGCTTTCGCAGAGTCGCACGTCAATCGCGTAATCCTTGGGCAGCACGCCGCGTTCGATCAGCAGGCCGATCGCGCGCCAGCGGCGGCCACCGGCGTGGACATCGTAGAGGGTCTTCTTGCCCACAGAGGGGCTGACGATCAGGGGTTGCAGCAGGCCGTGTTCGGCGATGCTGGCGGCCAGGGCCTCAAGGCCCGCGTCGCCATTGGCCTTGCGAACATTGCTCTCGGAAAGACGCAGCTTGGCGTGCGTCAGGGTGGTGGACTGCATGATAGGGTCTCCCGCGCTGGGGTCGAGAGGCCCGGATCATGGAGACGCTTTCGCCTCCAGGGGGCCTCGCCCCCATGGCTTTCCCCTTTTCTCTGGGCGTTTGTTTCCTCACGGCTCGTGGGGCGCTAAGGCAGCGATCCGAACAGTTTGCATCGCCGATTCCCCCGTTCAGCCTTGCAAAAGCGCCTCTTGAAAAAATGACCTTTAAGGTGTAGTAGACATGCCGGTAAAGCGGACCCCGCACCATGACCTCAAAGCGATCCAGGCCAAGTTTGCTGATGTGGACACGCTTGAGATCACGAGCAAGGCGGCTCGCGATGCCCAGAAGATCGGCTATTCGCTCGAGGATATTGTCGATGTCGTGCAGGCGCTGGAACCGGGTGATTTCATCAAGTCCGAGACCGCGCACAACCCGCCGAACCATCGGCTGTGGCACGACACCTACAACATCCCTTGCGATGGCCTCTGGTTGTATCTGAAGTTTGCCGGCGAGACATTGATCGATGTCGTGCTGACATCCTTCAAGGAGGTTTGAGATGAGCGAGACGCGAATTCACCCAGAGACGGGCCAGGAACTGCGCCGCGACACGCGCCCGCAGACGGTGTGCGTCGGCTCGCTCTCGCGCGTCGTCGACGTGCCGGGCTGGTATCCTGATGGCGATGGGGACGCCATCCATAGCGGCGAGGATCTGCAGGCCTTTGACGAGGCGTTCAAGGAACTGCGCGAGGCCTATGCTGCACGCATCAAGACTGTGCGGAAGAAGCTCGGCCTGACCCAGGAAGAGGCTGGCGTCATCATTGGTGGCGGTAAGCGGGCTTTCCAGAAGTATGAAAGCGGCCGCACGCCGCCAAGTGACGCGGCAGTGGGCCTCATCGAGATACTGGCCCGTCATCCCGAGGAGGTCGCAACTCTGCGGTCGTTCCGCATGGTGACACCAAAGGCGATGACGCCGGATCCGCGCTCTTCGGGTGCGCCCTCGCCTATCGACAAGCGCATCAAGCGCGGTGTTCGCAACGCCGCGGCTTGATCGCTTGCTTCTGAGTTATCGCTAGGCCGCCAACGCTTGAACGATCTCCCGAGCATTGTTCACCGGCATAAACAGCCGGGTCTGATAGGCGATGATCTCGGTGAAGCAGCCCTTGGCCTTCCACGATGGCAACGCGCGGGGATCAAAGCCCACGACCTCAAGCCGCTGCTCGCCATTCACACGCGATCGCTTGAGGCTCGTGCCAGACAAGGCATCGATAGGCACCACTTTGCCTGCGAGCGCCGCCTCCACCAGTTGATCAGGCGAGAGCGCGATGCGATCGCCGATGCCCAGCTTGTCGAGCAGCATGTTGACCGCCTCAGCGGGCACGATGCGGCCGAGCAGTGACCGGCCATCCTGTGTGACAAGGCGGCGGACCTGCGCCTCGTCACCCAGAAGGTTCCAGATCGGCAGCAGGCGACCGGTCGCGAGGTAGAAGCGCTCGGTGTAAGGCTTGGTGGCCAGATCATCGGCTTCGACCTGCCAGGCCTGCTCGAAAGCCTCGCGCTCACAATCGTCCCAGTGGCTTTCGGCCAGTTCATCGGCGGTGATCCAACTCCGCCCGCCGGGGCGATGCAGCGTGAAGCTGGCGACCGGCGTGCCATCATCCATCAGGCGGGTTCGCTCAGGGATCAGCAGCGCCACGCGCGAGGACCGGCCATTGCGCAGCAGCCGGGTCTTGGGGCCGATGCGCTTGGCGATCTCGGCGAGCGGCGTGAACTTGGGCGCCCATTGGGCTTCGAGCGTGAGAAGCTGGGTCGAGGCGCCATTGGCATCCTCGCGCAAGATCCGCTCCTCGATGATGGTGAGCTTGTCGGCCACCAGCGTCTCGACGCCCGCGTCGAAAGTGCCCGCCTTGCGCGCTGCATCGATCCGTGCCTCGACCAGCCCAAGGAATTCATCGAAAACGGCGTTCTGAAGCGCGATAGGCAGGGCCAGAATACGATTGAGCCAGCGCTGGATGGGCGGGAGGTTGTCGGTCAAGCAGCCCTCCTGCTCGAGCTGGAGGCCGGTGCGCTCGCAGAAATCGGCAAAGGTGATGCTGGTGAGCTTGCCTTGATGCATCAGATGATACCAGCGGGTCAGCGCCTCACGGGCGTAATCGCTCTCCAGGTTGTCGGCAGGATCGAACAGGTTCTGCCCACCCGTCTGCCGTTGGCCGCGCGTCAGCGCGCCAAGCGCATCGAGGCGACGGGCAATGGTCGAGATGAACCGTCGCTCGCCGCGGCAATCGGTGGTAACGGGGCGGAACACCGGCGCCGATGCCTGATGGGTGCGGTTGGTCCGGCCAAGGCCCTGAATGGCGCGGTCCGCCCGCCAGCCCGGTTCCAGCAGGAAGTGCATCCGGCGCTGCTGGTTCTTTGCATCGAGGCTGGCATGGTAGGATCGGCCCGTGCCACCCGCATCTGAGAAGACGAGGATGCGCTTGGCCCCGCCCATGAAGGCGTTGGCGTCGGCCAGCGACTGGTTAGCGGTGCGCGATTCAAGCCGCTGACTGCCATCGGGCAACGTCACGAGACGGCGCGTCCGGCCAGTGATCTCGGCCACCGCATCAGTGCCAAACCGGGAGATGATCGCGTCGAGCGCGGGCACGATGGGCGGCAGCGCGCCCAGCAGTTCCAGCGTTTCGGCTTTGATCCGCAGCGCCTCCTGTGAGTGAACCGGATTGCCCGCCTCATCAACCATAGGGCGCGAGCGCTCATTGCCGTCCTCATCCCAGTAGCTTTCCATGGCGCGCGTCGGGAAGGCATTGTCGAGATAATCCGCGACGATCTCGCGGGGCGACAGGTCGAACTGTATCTCGGCCCGATCCTCGGCAGAGAGATCGGCAAGGCGCCGGTCGAGCAAGGCTTCGGCGGTCGAGACCAGTTGGATGACGACGCTGTGGTCGGTGGCCAGTGCGTCCTCGATAGCGGGAAGCAGTGAGGGCAGTTTCATCGACAGCAGAAGCTGGCCGAAGAACCGCTGCTTCGAGCTTTCAAAGCGCGAGCGCGCCGCTGACAGCGCCTTGCCATTGAGGGTCTTGCCCTCAAGCGGATCGGTGACCCCCGATGCGCCCAGTGCCGCCTCAAGGTTGCGATGGATGATCGCCCAGGCATCGGCATAGGCGTCGAAATCGGCGATCTGGCGCGGGGTCAGCGCATGTTCGAGGATGTCGTACTCGACCCCAGCATAGGACAGCGCGCGTGCAGTATAGACGCCCATGGCCTTCAATTCGCGGGCGACCAGTTCCATCGCCGCAATGCCGCCTTCGCGAATGCGCGCGATGAAGGAGGTGCGATCGGGAAAGGCCGTGCCTTCGCCCCAGAGGCCAAGCCGCGTGGCATAAGCCAGATTGTTCACGTCGGACGCACCCGTGGCTGAGGCATAGATCACCCGGGCGCGCGGCAGGCGGTTCTGCAATTCGACACCGACGATGCCTTGCTGGGAACCTTTGGTGGCGCCGAACCGTCCTTCACCACCGGCAACACCGCCCATCGCGTGGGCCTCATCAAACAGGATCACGCCGTCGAAATCCGGCGTCAGCCACTCGAGCAATTGCTGGAGGCGAGTCTTCTCGCCGGTGCCGCTGCGCAGCGTGGCATAGGAGGCAAACAGGATGCCATCGGCCTGTCGAATCTTCGCTTCGGGCTTGATCTTGGATAGAGGTTGAATGTCGAGCGCGATGCCGCCAAGCGCCTGCCAGTCGCGGCGGGCGTCCTCGATCAGGGCATTGCTCTCGCTGATCCAGAGATGGCGGCGGTGGCCCCGCAGCCATTGATCCATCAGGATCGAGGCAAGCTGGCGACCTTTACCGGCGCCAGTGCCATCACCGAAGAAGAACCCGCGTCGGTAGCAGGCACCTTCAGCATCGGGCACCAGTTCGAGCCCGCGTTCCGGTACGCGATAACGGCCAGCAAGATCGGATGAGGTCGCATCGAGCGCATGGACCAGCGTTTCAAGCTGGGCGCGGCTTAGCACGCGGTCGCGGATCACCTTGGCGGGAAGCTGGGGGACGTAGCTGGGCGCTGGAAGCGCGACCGAGGCCATGGCTGCGGATTCCACCAGTTGCGTCGGGTGATCCGCTGCATCGCCAAAGACCAGGCGTTGCGGACGATAGGCGACATAGACGCCGATGGCCTGCTCGGCGTCGGCGATTGTGTCGCGGACGGTGTAGGCGAGAGGGATGGCGCCGTTGGCGTCGTTGCTCCGCTTGGCTGGCTGGAATGTTGGCGCGGCGGAACGGAATCCACCAAGCAAGTGCCCGGTGGATTTGGAAGGCTGAGCCGGTGGCGCGGTCACAAGCGGCAATTCGGATACGACGCGGCGTCGCGCCGGAACCTTGGACAGGAACGGAAGCAGGTCTGCAAGGTTCGTTCGGTTGATGACTGTGGTACCGATCGCGCCGGCGCGCTTGTCGATCACCAGCAGGCGGATCGGGATCGAAGTGCCTTGTTTGGCAAAGGCCCCTTCAAGTCGGGCATGGAATGACACACTCGCACCTTGCAGCGCGCGCTGGAACAATTCCGCTCGGCGACCTTGGGGCTGAAAGCTATCGGGCATGATGGCAACGAGTCGGCCATCGGGTTTCAGAACACCCAAAGCTGCTGCCAGATGGCGCGCTGCCGTGGTGGGATCTTCGAGGCCAGCGGCATTGCGCGCAAATGGCGGGTTCATCAGCACGACGCTGGGGCGCTGCGTCAGATGGACGCCAATGCGCGCAGCATCAAAGTCGGTCACTTGCGCGGTGGGGAACAAGTGACGCAGTATCTCCTGACGGACTGGATCGATCTCGTTGAGATGGAGGCTGGCAGCATGTCTGGCCCAGATCGCCAGCATTCCGGTGCCAGCGCTGGGTTCGAGCACCACGTCGTCGGATTGGATGTTTGCAATATGGGCCGCCAACCAGGCCAGTCCAAGTGGTGTCGAGAAGTGCTGATGCTCGACCTGCTCTTCACTGCGGACCGTTTGGGTCGGTAGGCGGGCTTGGAGATCGTTGAAAAATGCGAGTGCCTGCTGGACAGAGAGCCGGATCGATTGCTCTTGAAGCCATCGGATTACGGCCATTTCCAGCATCTGAAAGCTGTCGCGTTGGGACCATGCCCCCACGGCCGAAGTGAAGCCAGTAGCGGCCTCCATGGCCGAATTGAGCATCCTGCGGGTGACCTTCTCACCCCCAGCTATATGCGGCACTAAACTGCTGGCGGCTTCAGCAAGCTGGCCCACATACGCTGCGGGCTCCTGGTGGCAGTGAGGCATAGGAAATCCTTTCGGGTTCAGGGAACTCGAAAGCCTTTCCTCCCGCTCTCACTTTGACGTCTAACGACCAGAGCAGGCCATTCATACCCGCTCCAACAACCGTCCAATTTTGTCGGTCACTGCTGATCAGGCTGGTCGAAGCGGCTATCGCTATGCTTCCCCAACCGTTGCCTTCGACCCAAGCGTGTGCACGTGGTGCTCGTGGTGAACGCCACCGACGCTTCACTTACGCCTCGATTACGCTGCCTACAAAAGGTACTAAGCGATTGCTTTCCGCTGCTCGCGCCTTTGTCTGTTGCAGGACGATCGATTCTGTACGCATTAATCCGGGCAGGGTGGCAGTTGACACGTTGGGAGTGCCTAATGTTCTTTACAGAAGACGAATTGCGGATGGTGGTGGCTTGGGCGGTGTGGCGGACGTCGCGGTCACTCGGGATAATAAGTGATGACGTTGAGTACGCGCCTGTCGATGCGGTAGCGATCATCTCCCATTCCAAGGGCCACCGGGAAGCACTGACGGAGTTCGCGGACGCCTACTGTGCCTGGTATCAGTTCCACTTGGAGATCTATCGACAGGGCAAGAGCGGAAATCTGTCATCGCAGGAGACCGATGAACTCCGCCAATTGATCGATCGCCGCGATGCGGCTCGGAGGGCGCTGATCGACATAACTCCCGTTTGACCGATCGCGACCAGAGCACGAACAGCGCTACGCGGGAGGGTCACTTGGGGTAACGTAGCGTAGTTTTTGAAAGGCTTTGGGCGGGAATATGTTGCCGTTCGACCATGGGAGTTCCTTAAACAGAAAGGAACTCATCATGGATTTTTAGACCACTATTCGGGCAGGCGATCCACGGATCGACGACAGATATGATTGAATTCAGCAGCACGATCTAGGATTGTCGGCACAAGCGGAGTTACGTCATAGCGGCGTCGTGCGAGCTAAGCACGGAGGGGGGCAGATGAGGATCGAGAAGGTAAAGATTACCAACTTCAAGTGCTACGAGGACACCTTTACCCTGAAGCTGAATGAAGGCCTGAACGTGATCGTTGGCGCGAACGAATCGGGCAAGACTACGATCCTCGAGGCGATCCATCTCGCCCTCACAGGGCTTCTGCATGGACGACCGTTGAAGAATGACGTGACGAGCTACCTATTTAACCTCGCAGCGCAGGACAAATACGTCAAAAGCCTTGGCACCGCCGCCCCACTGGCGCCTCCTACAATCACCATCGAGTTGTTCTTCTCGGGGGATTCCCCCGAACTCGCCGCGCTAGAGGGGGACGGAAACTCTGAGAAAGCTAAGTGCTCCGGCGTCGTGTTCCGCATCGCTTTCGATGAAGACAATTACAAGGATCCTTATGCAAAACTGCTAGACACCGGCAGCCTGACTTCAATACCGGTCGAATACTACACGACGACGATGCGCTCGTTCGCCCGCGCTGGAATCACCGCGAGGAACATCCCGATAAAGTCAGCCCTAATAGACTCGTCCAGCGCGCGGCTTCAAAACGGATCGGACCTATACGTCTCCCGCATTATCCGCGACGCGCTCGAGGAGAAGGAACGCGCGTCCATTTCGCAGGCGCATCGGAAGCTGCGGGAGGCATTCGTGTCCGACGAGAACTTGAAGCTGATTAACGAGCGGATCACCGATGCTGCCAAGATCAGCAAAAAGTCAGTTAGCATCTCGGTCGACCTCTCCTCCCAGAACGCCTGGGAGAGCAGCCTGATGACCTACATCGACCTCATACCCTTTCACTATATCGGCAAGGGTGAGCAGTGCATTATTAAGACGAAGCTGGCGCTTAGCACCAAGAAGAACGCTGAGGCGACGGCGATCCTCCTGGAGGAACCGGAGAACCACCTGTCGCACACACGGCTTAGCGCCCTAATCAAGGACCTGACAGAGGAGCACGGCACGAAGCAGATCATCATCTCGACCCACAGCAGTTTCGTTGCGAACAAGCTCGGTCTTGACCATCTCATCGTGATCCGCGCCGGCGCGTTAGCTAGGATGGCCGACATCAAGGCTGGCGACTTTTTCAGGAAACTCGCCGGCTACGACACACTCCGACTTGTACTCGCGGAGAAGGCAATTCTGGTCGAAGGCGATTCCGACGAACTCGTCGTGCAGCGAGCCTACATGGACGCGAACGACGGCCGGCTCCCGATCCAGGATGGCATTGACGTCATCTCTGTCGGCACGGCGTTCCTTCGATTCCTCGAGATTGCCGAGGCGCTGGAGATTCCAACCGCCGTGGTCACTGACAACGACGGCGACGTTGCGGCTGTCGAAAAAAAGTACTCTGCCTACAAGGGATCAAAGGCGATCCGGATCTGTTTCGACGATGTTGAGGACGGCGGCGATCTCATGGCGGGCAAGAAACCGTACAACTACAATACCCTCGAGCCGAAACTGCTTAAGTCGAACAGCTTCGCGAAACTGAAGAAGATCCTCGATGTCGACCTCGACACCGAGGATAAGCTCCGGCTTCACATGCGGTCGAACAAGACCGAGACCGCGCTCGCCATCTTCAACGCCGACGACAAGATTACCTACCCGGATTACATCTTGAAGGCGTTCGCGCCGTGATCGGCGACAACAGGATCATCATTGCCGCAGCTGGATCCGGCAAGACGACGTACCTCATCGAGCAAGCGATGAAGGTCACCGACGCACGCGTGCTGATCACGACCTATACCGAATCCAATGAAGCGGAGATCCGTCAGAAGTTCTTCGAGATGGTTGGGCGCGTGCCCGCCCACGTGACGATCATGACTTGGTTTAGCTTTCTGATCACCCACGGCGTGAAGCCGTTCCAAGGATGCACCTTCAACTTCGATGTAGCGGGGATGGTGTTCGCGGTGACCCAGTCCGGTATCAAGACCGTGGTGAACGGACACCCCATCCCATATGCCGAGACCGAGTTTCGAAAGCACTTTTTCGACCGGGTCGGCCGAGTCTTCTCCGACAAGCTCCCGAAGCTAATGATCCGCTGCAACGATAACAGCGGTGGCTCTGTCATCGACCGCATAGCGCGCATCTTCCCGCACGTGTTCGTTGACGAGGTCCAGGATCTTGCGGGATATGACCTCGACATCTTGGCTGCTCTCGCGCGAAGCCCCGCCCGGCTGCTGATTGTGGGCGATCCCCGGCAAGTAACCTACCTCACGCATCACGAGAAAAAGTACAAGAAGTACTCTGACGGCGGCATTGTGAGGTTCGTGCAGAGCGAACTTCGCAACGTCCCGTTCGCTATCGACGAAGCGACGCTGGGCCGCTCGCATCGCAACAGTGCGCTAATCTGCACGGCATCGTCGCGACTCTACCCGGAACTCCCGGCGAGCACCGCCTGCGAATGCGAGAGGTGCCGGTCCGGCGCTCCGGCAAACAGCGGTCTCTTTCTCGTCAAACCTTCGGACTACGCTCATTACATTGCCAGTGTGAAGCCGATGCAGCTGCGCGACAAGTCAACTAGCGTTGGTGTCGATCCGAATGCACCGGTGATGAACTTCGGCGAGGCGAAGGGCCGCGGCTTCGATCACGTCATAATATTGCCAACTCAGCCGATGAAGGCGTGGCTAAAGAACCAAAGCAGCAAGCTTGCGTCGCAAAGTAGGGCGCGGTTCTATGTGGCATTGACACGAGGTCGCCACAGTGTCGCGATCGCAACTGATTGGAACGGCGCACCACTTCCTGACGGCTTCGAAATTTATCAGCGACCAACAACTGATTAATATCAAAGGCTTCGGTCGCCGATAGGACAGCTGCGGCCTGTGCAGCGAGGTCCGCAGCGTCGTTGCACCCAACTGATCGGCAAGGCTCGTGGTAGGAAACGGACCCACACCCCGCCTTTTAGTCCTGTTCGAGAAGTGACAAGTCCGGGTCACTATTTGGGGCGGGCGTCATTTCGTCCCGCACGAAATGCTTGTCGAAGGCGGTGAGCAAGCCCTTGTCCCGGGTTCCCTTGATAGCCTTTCGCACCTCGGGTCCTAGCTTCAGATCAATGGTGTAACGGGTCGGCCTGATTGCCGCTTTGGCTCGCTCGAACTTGGCAAGGGATTCATCGCTGAGCGCGGCTGTAGCCCAAAACTCGAAATGCAGGGCCAGCTTCGCGAAATCGGGATGGCGGCGCAGCGCGGCGTAACAAGTCGGCACGTTATGCTCGAGCCAGCGGTCGAACTCTGCCTCCGGGACCGTTGCCCAAGGGCTGTATCCCTTGCATTCGATCAGCGTAACCAGCTTGTTCCGGTTGACGGCGACGACATCTGCCTCGGCCTTGGCATCCGGCTGCCCCTCCTTCGACGGAGCCTGGAAGTTCTGATTGAGACGTATATCGGAAGCGATCGTCAGGCGTGCAATTTCGCCGGAAATGAATTCGAACAGAGTTCCGCGCAACTGGTTTGTAGCGCCGTCAATTTTGCTGAGCTTGCTAAACAGGATCTCGAAGCGGGCGGGATCGATGGCGGAATGCGCGGCACGGTGTAACACGCTGGTCAGCTCGGAAAGCGCCTCGGCGATCTCCTCGCCAAACAGCGACTTGGGGGTCGCAGGTATGACGCCGTAGCTTTTAAGCAACCTAAACGCGCCGGGCGTGAAACGCTCGGCGAGCAGGATCTGCATGCACGGCCCCACCTTGCGAAGCGCCCGCAGCATTGTGCATTTGCGAATAAACGGCGCGACACCCGTTTCGGTCATCTCTTCGCCGTGATAGATGTCGCAAGCAACGAACCCGGGCGTGAGCGTGCCGTCCGCCTTGGTGCGCATCATATGTCCGAGATAGCACGGAGCGCTGAGATCCCACGTGAATGTTCCGACTCGAGGAAGCTCCTTGTCGGTACGCAGGGCGACTTTCTCGTAGCTCGCGATACCTAGATTGCGCAGCCAGTCCTTGACTGCTGCGAGCATGATCCCCTCTGTGATGAGCCGGGCACGCATCAGTTCAGGTTCGGGTCGGTACTCGCCGTCGCGCTGTATCAGCGCAACGCAGTCGCCGATCCCCGGCACCGGTTCGATACGCACGAGATTGGCGTTCCTGAGCCGGACCAGAATAGTCTCGGGCGACAGTTGTCGCTGCTGGCGTACCGGTGAGCCGCACACGATCGAGAACTGTCTTTCAGAGATTATGCCCCCCCGCTGCCGCAATGCGGCGATCGCGAAGCCGTAGGCGGAATTGGTGACGATCAGCGCGTCGGCAAGGTTGTTCCAGTATTCATAGGAGGCAAACTGGTGGTTGAGGTAGATCAAGCTCGCCTTGTGAGGAAAGACAAGTCCTTGGAGCCGCTTCACGTCCTGCCCGCCACGCGAGATGCGCTTCCGGGCTGCCACCGGGCTCATCCCCTTCTCGCAAACCAGATAACGGGCAATGTCGCTCGAAAGCGCAGGGCCGTTGATTTCGAGAAATTCGATTATGGGGTCCATCGAAATCACCTGTTGGCAGCCTGTCACACAGCGCTATTAATAACTTACGTATATGGATGTGTCCTCTTTTTTCGACAATCCGATTTTGCATTTGATTCAAAAAGGAAAAATCTCGGAAATTGACCTGATCGGAACCTTGCGCGTCACAATGTGAGATCGTGATCCGTCACACGGTGCGCATTTTTTGCGGTCAGCCTGTACCGCGACACCCTGCCGCCCTGGCGCAATTCAATGTACCTCTGGTGTTGCACAGGGCTGGTATCATTCGGGAGCTTCTTTATCCGTCGGCGGCTCAACTCGTCTTGCCGCGAGAAGCTGTCAGTCCGCATCCGCCCGCGTTGATCGCTTCAGGGTCTAAGGTAACCGAACACGCGAATGCCCAATCTTAAAAGAAGCGGACATTCGACGAGCAGGACAGGCATTACAGCTTTGTCCCAATCATGATCATTCCCCCACCGGACTTTGTCCATATTTACGGAGGACATCATCAAATGCCTCGGCCATCAGTTCCTGAAGGCTAAGGCCGTGTTTGCGGGCGCAAACATGCATCGCCAGCGACATTTCCAGCGAGAAGTAGCCTGCGATGGCCTTGCGACCGGCCCGACTGTTCGATCGGGGCGGCGCGCTAATAGACACTGTTGTTGCGACCGCCCCTTCATTGTCGGGCGCGGCAGGCTTGTGTTGCGGTTTGGGGCTGGCCTTGGGCTTGTCGGCAAGATTGGCAAAGCGGCTCATCTGCTCACGCCCCCTCTTGTGGACTTGTGGACATGTTCACTTGTGAGATGGTCCACTCGTGAAGCGCGGCAATCTCGGCGGCAGCCTTGCCCGCAGGCTCGAACTCGATCACCGAGGCACCCGCTGCACTGGCATGGCGATAGATGGCACGGTCGGGCAGGATGTTCGGGCAAGCATCGATCCCGAAGCTTTGGACCAATTCGATGGCCTCCTCGTACATACGCGGCGCGTGAGGCGGGCCAGCGGTGAAGACCACTAAGGCGGGTTTGTCGAACAGGTTTACCAGACTGACCGTAGTCTTGATTGCTGCGAGATCAAAGGCGCTTGGGCGGCAGGGGATCAGCACCAGATCAGCAGCCTCGACCGCCCTGCTGGCAGCACTATCGGCGTGGGGCGGCGTATCGATGACGATGAAGGTTGCGCCTTGGCCCTTAGCGGCATCGACCTTTGCCTGAATACGCGGCGGAGCGCTGTCGATCACCTCCGGCGCCTTGTCCGCGCGCCATGCGCCCCATTGGCTCGCTGTGGCCTGAGGGTCGGTGTCGATGATGAGCGCGACGGCGCCCGTGGCTTCGGCGGCGGCGGCAAGGTTGACCGACAGGGTGGTTTTGCCGGAGCCGCCCTTCTGACTGACGATGGCGATTATAGTCATGGTGATTTCCTTACCCGTTCACATGTGGACGTGTGGGCTTGTGAGAGTGCGGACCTTTGGACGCGTGAGATGCTGAACAGGTTCAACTATCCGATGCGACGCGGCGCTCCATGCTGACCACCAGCCTCGCGGCGAGATTGGCCAAAGGCCCAGCCTGGGGCTCGACTGCCTCCACAAGTAAAGTGGCCTCTGGCGGCACATGTTGGACATTGCGCTCCGTTGCCCGGAAAAGCCCCGCAAGGTTCACTCCTGCCGAGCCTGCCCGCCGCACCATGCCCGCCAGACAGCGTGCCGGTGATGCCACCCGGTAGCGATGGCCAACCGGCAATTCGGCATTCCGGTCGATCAGTAACACGCTGAGCGCTGCCCGTTCCCGCCCGAACTGCTGGCAAGCCCGGCCCCAGGTGTTCTGGGTAATCCCAAGCCGCCCGCAACTGCGCCACGACGCCTCGACAAGGTTGGGCCAGGTCGGCCCGCCCAGCGACTCGACGATGCCGCGATAGCTCTCGGTGGCCACGACCAGCGCGGTCGCGGGCCGGATGCGCTCAAGCGGATCGCTGGGCCGCGCGGTACGCCTTCGTGATGAGTTTTTGTCTTGTATATTGCGTGCGCAGTTTTCTTCCGGCGCGTCGGAAGTTTTTAGCGCACGGGGCTCTGGTTCAGTTGGACATTCGATAGCAGCAAGCATGGCGGACAATGCCTCGCGGATGGCAATCAGGCGGTCGATGCTGGTGATCCGTGCCGTGCGACCATCGGGCAGGATGGTCTCGGCCCGCTCGCGCAGACCCTCGTCACCCGCCTCACGAATGCGCTGGCCCAACTGACGGATTTCAGCGCGGCATTGCTGGATGGCTCGGGCCTGCAATTCCAATGCCTCCGCCTTGGCCTGCATCTCGACAAAGCGCTCGACCAGTGGGGCCAGATTGATGCCTGCTGCCCAGACCACGATCCCGTCTTGCCGATCACCAGCGCGCTCACCGTTTATCCCGGCGTTGCGGATGATGAAGCCAGCCTGCTCCAACTCGCGCTCAGCTGAATTGATCGAGCGCGGGGTCAGTCCTAGCTGCTCGGCAAAGCGGCGGGCCTGCGTCCAGACCGCGCAGATGCGGCCTGACAGGTAATCCCCGTCCATGGTCTTGAGGACGTAGTGCCGCACCAGCGCCACGGCGGTGGAGGACAGGCCAAAGCCCGGTCGTGCCACCTGCTCGAACAGACGCAGCAGATCGAAGCGCCCCACGCCCGCTGGTAGCCCCCTATGGGCAAGGGTGGTGCTCATGGCGCCCCTCCTCACCAATGATGCTTGTCACGCAGTCTTGAGAGCGATAAGATTCCGCTATAGCCGCACAGCTATTCCAACAACCGCTGCGAAGGGTTGCCGCCCTTCCAGCGGTTTTTCGTTTGTCAGGCGAGGCCCCCTTGCCGGGGTCATGTTTGGACAAGACGCGAGGCGCGATTTGTGCTAAACAATACCCACCAAAGGCTTTTGCGTACGCAGGCAGAGCGTACATCAGAAGCTCTCGTACAAAGCTCGTACACGGCAATTTTGGAGGCTTGATTTTATCGCGTAATTTCAAATCACTTACGCGAAATCGCCAATCCCCTTCACACGGGTGGGGTCGCAGGTTCAATCCCTGCCGCGCCCACCATAAAACCCCGCAAGCATGGGGCTTTATGGTGACGGCCGCTCTTCTCGATATACAATTTGCGGGCCGCTCGGGTATCGCGGCGCGATCCGGGCTTGCGAGGCTGGGCCGCATTTGCGAGGCCGCGTTGGCAATCCGATCAGAATGAAGCGGTAAGCCCCAGTTCGAAGCGGCTTCTTTTGAACGTATAGAGGCTGATATTGCTGTCATTCTTGATGAATGTATAGGCAATGCGCGGCGTCAGCCCATGAAAGTCAAAGCGTCGCTCCAACAGTGACAGTTGCACCGCATACTGCTTGTCGCGCCTGATCCCTGAAAACGTCGCCGTTTCAAACGCTGTCAGGGGCGAATCATAATCCAGTTTTGTAAAGGCCGGCGCGATGCTGGCAGTTATCCCGCCGGGGAATTCGCGGATATAGGCCAATCCGAACTGCCATGAATCGAAGGCATAAGCTGGATCCCTGGCCCCCTGCCAGCCCGCCGTGATCGCGCCACGGACATAGCTTGACGTTGTCGGGGTATAAAATGTGCTCAGGCTCACCGTTTTTCCGAGGCCGTTCTGCGACAGGTTCTGATCGTAATCGACCCGGTTGACCGCGCCGCCGACCCCGACCCCGAACCGGGGGCTGACATAATAGGTGGCATCGGCGCTCGGGCCATAGGCCTTGGTATAGCCCCTGTCGCCGTACCAGCGGCGGGCAAAATTGCCGAGCAAGTTGAGATCCCATCGCTTCAAGGTCAGGCGCGGGCCGGTGTAAATGCTTGTCGTCATGTCATCGAAATCGGTCTGGCGGTATTGCGAACGGTGCAATTGCGCGCCGATGCGCCATTTTGCGCGTTTGCCCACCTGCGGGGCCCATTCCATATTGGTATCGAGCATGACCCCGACCCCGCTGTTCGCCTTGGCGCCGGGCGAAAGCTGAAACGGAAGGCCATAGAGCGTCACCGCGTTGGTGGCGGGCCCGGCATTCAGATTTGTATCCGGCGCAAGGGCGATGGCAAAGCCATAGGAAAAGGTCTTGCGCTGGCGAACGGCGCCGAGATAGCGATCGATATTGGCGCGCACCGCCTTGGGAATCTTGCCGGCGCGGGCATACATGAACTGGCGCTCGGCTTCGCTGTAACGACCGCTCAGATAATAGGCGCGGCCCATTTCCAGCCGCACGCGCACCGCGCCGGGTTCGGACACGAGAATGCGGCGAAACCGGCTGATCGCACTGTCGTAATCCTGGTCATGAATATCGAGCATCCCGAGCAGGAACTGGACCTGATTGTCCCGGGCGCGTTCGCCATAAGGCTTTTGGGCCAGCTCGGTGAGGATTTTGCGGGCCTCGTCAAACGCATTCTTCGTGATGAGAATCTCGGCCTGCAACAGCCTGTCGTCTGCGTGATGCTCTGGCTGCGCAACCGGCGCGACGGTTGATGGCGTGGCAGCAGGCGCCGTAGCCACAGCAGCTTGCGCCAGAATGCACGCGGTCAGTCCGATCACCAAATCTCTCAGGCCATGAAGTGTCAGGGCGATTCGTCGGGGGTGAGAAGCGAACCGCCGCTTCCCACCCCCGCACGATCAGTGCAGCGTGCCGCGATAGGCGGCAACCGCCGCTTCGCCTTCGCCCCGCATCGCCTCGATGTCGGCCGGCAGATAGCCGATACGGGCATAATTCACCCGCATCAGCCCATCGGCATCGACCTCTACCGCATCGCTGAAACGGCGATCCTCAAGAAGATCCTGCGCCATGACGCCCACGAAGCGGTGCGCACCGCCAAGGTAGCGCCAGCTATAGAGCTTCAGCCCATTGGGCAAAGTGCCGGCCGCAACAATGTCCTGCTTCAGCCGCCGGTCGGACGGAGTCGCCTGCTTGGCGCCCAGCGAGCCCAAAACAGCGACGCTGTTGGTGCCGCCACTCAGGCTGAACACGCCGGCAACCTCCTGCGCAGTGGGGCCATAAAACGATCCGGCCACGCTGCCAGTGGCCCCTGCGATGTTGAACGCGGTTCCGGCACCGCCGGTCACGTTCGTAGTGCCCGAGAAGTTCGAGCCGCTGATCGTGGCAGTAAGCCCGATATTGTTGACCGTTCCCAGTTGCGTAGCACCACTTCCGCTGTTGTTCGTGCTGTAAGCGGTAATCCCGGTAATCGATCCCGTGATCCCGCCAGTGCCGAAATTGGCGGTAAGGCTCGAAGAGCCATAGAATTCACCGGCGGTGTGGGTAGCATTCGGCTGCACCACATAACCAACCGCGCCGCCCGTGTAGGTTGCACTGCCGGTTGTCGGCATCGACGATGTTGGCGTCTGCCCGGGCTGCCCTCCGGCGAAAGCCCCCGCATATTTCGGCAGGCAGCTGGAATTGTTGTCGCATGGGGCAATGCTCCACACGCCAAAGCTGGTGTAAGCCAGCCCGACCGCGCCGGCGTAATCTTCGAAACTGCCGCCTCCCGCTGTCGTCACAGCAGAATCGGTGCTGCTCGTGATTGTCAAGTCACCCTTCGTCACCCCGGTTTGCCCCAGCTTGGTGACGTCGTGCGCGAAGTTGCCCGATCCGCCGTATTGCGCGGTTACCGTGCCGCCCGGGGTTGTGAAACTCACGGTTCCCGTAAAGCCGGCCAAGCTTGAATCGGTGGTTTGCGAATTGCTCCCCGCTACCCCGAACAGGCTTGTGTTGGGCGTTGCAGCGGGCGCCGACTGCGTACCCGAAAGCGTCGCGCTCACCGTCTTGAACGTGCTCGTCAACGTAGTGGGCGTGGGTGTCGGTGTCGGTGTGGGCGTCGGCGTGGGCGTCGGCGTGGGCGTGGGCGTCGGCGTGGGCGTGGGCGTGGGCGTCGGCGTCGGCGTGGGCGTCGGCGTCGGCGTCGGCGTCGGCGTCGGCGTGGGCGTCGGCGTCGGCGTCGGCGTCGGCGTGGGCGTGGGCGTGGGCGTCGGCGTGGGCGTCGGTGTCGGTGTCGGCGTGGGCGTGGGCGTCGGCGTCGGCGTCGGCGTGGGTGTCGGCGTGGGCGTGGGCGTGGGCGTCGGTGTCGGCGCGGCCGTCGAATCCGAACTGCTGGCGATCGCAGCCGCCCCGCCGCCGACTGCAGCCAAGCCCAGAAGCTGTATCCACAGGCCACTGCGACGCTTGTGCTTCTTGGCGCCCGCATCGGAAGTCTGGCCTTGCGGGGAATCGCCTGAAACCTGCTGAGATGCCGCAAGGGCGGGCGCGAGTGCCATCGATGAAACTGCGGCCAGAGTGACAACCCTGCTTGCAAGTACAAATTTCCGTGACATTACAACCTCCCCCAAGAATCTCAGTAAACCAAAACGACTTTCAGCCATAAATACGAAAGCTTCCGGCCAATGGCAACATGGCACCGTACCGCGCCACCCGTATTTGACACAGGTCGACTACCTTACATATTGCAGCCAAGGAAACGCGTTGATTTAGCGCAATGCCGGAGGCAATTGTTCTTGGCATCCTGACAAGCTGCGGCGAACGATTGGAACAATTTCATGGACTTGAAATGCTTCGTTTTTCCGGGATGGGAGCCGCGCATCGTCCCCGCCTCGTCCAAGCGGGGATGGATGGATGCCGCGCCCGAAGCATTTCCCTATCGCTGCCTGCCGCTCGGCATTGCCAATTCCTATGGCTGGGACATCCTTTCCCCCTGCGGTTTTGAAGCTGAATGGAATGGCGGCATCGCGCCCGAAGATGTCGTGGTGCGCCCGGACCCCGGCGCGCGCGATCATGAAGTCCCCGTCGCGCTGTTCGGCCTCGGCACATTCACCATTCACATTCAGGGGCTGTTCCGCACCCCGCCGGGCTGGAACATGCTGGTCAGCGGCCCGCCCAACAGCCCCAAGGACGGCATCGCGCCGCTCAGCGGGATCATCGAAACCGACTGGTCGCCCTATACTTTCACGATGAACTGGAAACTCACGCGCCCCGGCCATGTCGTGCGCTTTGAGGAAAACGAGGTCATCGCGCATATCTTTCCGATCGAACGCAAGGTCATCGAGACGATCACGCCCCGCGTCCTGTCGATCAACGAAGACCCGGATCTCAAGGCATCGTTTGAAGCATGGTCGCGCTCGCGCGATGCCTTTCAGCAGCATGTGCGCGAAACTGCGCCGGAAAAGCCGTCCGACAAATGGCAGAAGCTGTATTATCGCGGATTGCCGCCCGAGGGGGGCTGTCCGTTTGCCGAGCACCAGTCCAAACTGCGTCTGCACGAATTTGCCGATGCGATCCCCGTTGAACCGGCAAGACCGGCCGAGCCAGTACCGGTCGCGCCGCCGGAACGCTCCGAAGCCGACTGGAAAATCGCGAAATACGAATGGCTGTTTGAAACGATGGAGCGCCAGCGCGCGCTGTCGAGCGCGGCCAGCGACATCTTTCGCGTTTCGGGCATAACCGGCGACGAATTTCTCGACAATTTCTATGCGCCGGGCCGCCCGGTCATCCTGTGCGATGCCATCGCCGACTGGCCGGCCTTGCACACATGGACCCCGCGGTACTTGCGCGAGCGCATCGGCAGCGCCGTGATTTCGTATCAGGGCGCAAGGCAGGGCAATGCCCGCTTTGAGCTCGACAAGGATGCCCACGGGCGGGACATGCCCTTTGACGCATTCATCGATCTGATCACATCGTCTGCGGGCAACGACACCTATCTGACTGCCTATAATGCCGCACGCAATGCCCTTGCGCTGGCGCCGCTGGCGCCTGACCTCGGCGCGCTCGAGGGCATTCTCGACCATCGGGCCGGAGAAAATCCGGGGCTGATCTGGATCGGCCCAGAAGGCACATTCACCCCCCTGCATCACGACCTGACCAACAATCTGCTGGTGCAGATCGCAGGGCGCAAGCGGGTAATCCTGGCCTCGCCGGCCGAGACGCCCAAGCTGTACAACCACCTTCACGTGTTCAGCGAAATCAGCGATCTGACCGATCCCGATCTCGATCTTTCAGCCCATCCCCGACTGAAGGACGTCCGCCTGCTCGAAGTGGTGATCGAGCCGGGCGAAGCGCTGTTCCTCCCGATCGGCTGGTGGCATCAGGTGACCGCGCTCGATTTCAGCATTTCGTTGACCCACACGAATTTCGTCTGGCCAAACAAAGGCTATGCCGAGCATCCGGCGCGGTGACAGGCCTGTATTCCCATGACTGAGCGCCCCGCCCCGCAACGCCGTTTTCACGCCCTGTTGGCCGCCTTGCTCCTCGGCCTGGGCAGCTTTGCGCTGTTTGCCTGGCGCATCGGTCAGCCGGCGGCGGTCTATTTCGACGAGACCCATTATGTCCCCGCCGCGCGGGCGTTGATCACGCACGGCGGACCGGTCAATATCGAACACCCCCTGTTTGCCAAGACGATGATTGCAGCGGGCATCCTGCTGTTCGGCGACAACAGCCTGGGGTGGCGCCTGCCGAGCGCGTTTCTGGGCTCGATCAGCATTGCGGCCGTGTTCTGGATCGCGCTGATGATGTTCCAAAAGGTGCGTCCAGCCGTGCTCACCGCGCTTTTGGTGGTCTTCGATCAGACGTTTTTCATTCAGGCGCGCATTGCCATGCTCGAAATGCCGATGACCGCATGCGTGCTGCTTGCTGCGGGCTGTCTGATGCAGGGCGCGCGCGCATCGGCAGGGGGGCGGCGCTGGGACTATGCCGGCGCGGTCCTGCTGGGGCTGGCGGTCGGTTCGAAATGGCTGGCCATTCCTTATGCGGCGCTTTTCTTCGCGGCCTCCGGATGGTCGAAATCCCGGGCGCACGCGCATGAGGCGGGCGCCATCATCGACCATGTCCTGCCCGATGTGGCCAAGCTCGGCCTGGTCAGCGTGCTGACCTATCTGGCGACATTCTGGCCCGCCTTTTTCTATACCCACGATGCGATGACGCCCGGCCATCTTTTGGGATTCCAGTTCGAGATGCTGCATGCGCAAAGCGGCCACATGCAGGCCCACCCCTATCAGAGCGACTGGTGGCAATGGCCGCTGATGCTGCGCCCGATGTGGTATCTCTTTGAAAAAGTGAATGGCCGCTATGAGGCGGTGCTGCTGATCGGAAACCCGGTCATCTATTGGGGCGGGCTGATCATCGCCGCCGTTGCGGCAAGCGGCTGGCTGCGCCGACGATCCGTGCAGCTTCAGGCGGCGCTGGGCGTCTATGTGTTTTCGCTGGCGGTGTGGATCCTGATCCCGAAACAGATCGGGTTCTTCTATTACTACAATTCTTCGGCCATTGCGCTGTGCCTGGTCATTGCCAGCTTTCTGGAAAGCCATGGGCGACGCGGCGTGCGCGTGCTGACGTGGTTCACCGCGTTGTCCGGCGCGATGTTCATCTATTTTTACCCGATCATTTCCGCGCAGTCGTTGCCCGCCGACGATACCTGGACAGGCTGGGTCTGGATGAAAAGCTGGTACTGACCGGGGGATGATCCGACCGGCCGCACCGGACCAATGGGTAATTTCCGAAGCTGCCCCGAGCCTGCCCATGGCGATAAACAAGCCCCCTGAAGCGCGACCGTCGCGGCTTCCAGACCGGGTCGGCACACATGCCCATGTATCAGACCATCATCATTGCCTATGACGGCACCGCAGTCGGCGATGCCGCCTTGCATGAAGCCGCCGCGCTCGCGCGCTTGTGCGAGGCGCGGCTGCACATTCTCGCAATTGTCGTGACCACGGGCGGGCTGCTGCTTGATCCGGCGACGGTTTCGATCGATCTGCTGGAAAGCGAGCGGCAATGCCTGCACCAGGCGCTGGACAAAGCGGCGCAGCGTCTTGCCCGCCAAGGCCTCATCGCCACCACGTGCATCCGCGATGGCGACCCGGCAGCCGAAATCGTTGCCTATGCGCACGAGATCAAGGCCGATCTGGTCGTGACAGGCCATAACCACAAGGGTATGCTGGCGCGCTGGTTCGAAGGTTCGGTCGCGACCCGGCTGGCCGATACGATGCCGTGCAGCATGCTCATCGTCACCGATACGACGCACTCCCATAAAGGACCCGGCCGTGCCCACACTGACGATCACGCCCGACAGCGCCTTTGAAATCCTGCTCAAGGCGCGCCTCTATGATGTGAAGGTTCCCCAAAGCGACCCCGACAGCGGCTCCAACCCCAGCGACGACAACGGTGTCGATACGCTCGAATTCGGCGCCCACGATGATACGCGCCATGAACTCGTCTCGGCGATCAGCGATCTCAACGACGATGAACAGGCCGATCTCGTCGCACTGATTCTGGTCGGGCGCGGGGATTTCACTCTGGCGCAATGGCGCGAAGCGCGCGAGGCGGCGAACGATGTCGGACGCGCGCAGATCCCCGACATGATCGTCGGCATCCCGCTGGTCAGCGACTATCTCGAAGAAGGCCTGTCGCTTTTCAATGAATCGCTGGCCGATTACATCGACCGGCACTGATCGGATTCAGCGCGCGATCACGCTGGCGACCACAGTCAGGCCCACGACCGCGATCGGCGGCACGCGCCAGCGTTGCAGCAGGACGAAGCCCGCCAACGCGATCGCCGCGTCGATGACGCGTGTCACCGCGCCGGTCCAGACCGGGTCGTAGAGCGCAGCGCCAAGAATGCCGACCACCGCCGCATTGATCCCGGCCAATCCCCCGCGCGCCAGCCGGTGATGCCCCACCCAGTTCCACACCGCAACGCCCGCCACGGCGATCAGCGCGCCGGGCGTGAACAGCGCCACGAGCGCGACCGCCGACCATAGCGCCGCGACACCCGGACCGGCGCCATGCGGCACCATGACCGCCCCGAGATAGGCGGCAAACGTGAACAGCGGCCCCGGCATGGCTTGCGCCGCGCCATAGCCGGCCAGAAAGACATCGTCGGGCAACCAGCCGGTCGGCACCAGCGCATTGCGCAACAGCGGCAGGACAACATGCCCGCCGCCAAACACCAGCGCCCCTGCCCGCATGAAAATGGCGGCCATGCCGATCAGCGAATGCCCCTCCCCAAGTACCTGCAAACGCCCAAGTACCTGCAAACGCGCCAGCAACGGCAAACCGACCAGCAGGATCAGCAGCAGGCCAAGCGCGCCAAGGCCCCCGAGCCTGCCGACGGGAAGCCGTGGCACGCCGCCCCGCGCCGCGATCGACCGGCACAGCACGATCCCGCCGACAAGGCCGATCACGAGCGCCACAAGCTGACCATGCGGCGCCAGCACAACCAGCATGGCGCAGCCCAGCGCGATCGCCATCCGTGCGGCATCGGGGCACAGCGTGCGCGCCATGCTCCACACCGCCTGCGCCACCACGGCGACCGCGACCAGCTTGAGCCCATGGAGCACCGCCGTCGCGACCGGCCCGTGCAGCGCCGACGCCAGCAGGGCAAAGCCGAACATGAGCAGCGCCGAGGGCAGCGTGAAACCCAGCCATGCCGCCAGCGCCCCGCCCCATCCCGCGCGGCGCAGCCCGATCAGCGCGCCCAACTGGCTCGACGCCGGGCCCGGAATCATCTGGCACAGCGCCACGAGCCCGGTAAATTCCTCCGCAGAAAGCCAGGCCCGCTCGCGCACATAGACCCGTTCGAAATAGCCAATATGCGCAATCGGCCCGCCAAACGAAGTCAGCCCAAGCCCCAGCGCGACGGCAAACACCTCATGGATCGTGCCGGTCTTGGCGGTCGGCAAAGGCGAAAGCTCTGTCATGCGGCCGCCCTACCGCCTTTTGCACCGCTATACACGCCGCCGATCGAGCAGAGCGTCAGCAGCAGGGCGCGCGGCGCAAGTTGATGATATGCGCGCTGGCGACGAGCGCAACGCCGCCGATGGTCAGGATCGCCTCGCCCGCGCCATGGTCGGAAAGAACCGCCCCGGCCATAAGCATCAGGCCGCACAGTCCCAGCCCCAGCGGCAGGCGGTGGCCATGGCGCAGCGCATTGGCACCGATCGTCAGCGCGCCGATCAACACCGCCAGAATCAGCCCGATGCGATGCACGGCGGGATGGAGCAGCAAGCCTCCGCCAAGCCCCAGCACGCCGATCAGCAACAGCCCGGCAAGGCAATGAACCATGCACAGGCCGGACAGGATGACGCCAAAGCGATCAAGCCGGCCATGATGGCGGGGAGCGGTGGAATGGGGGGACTCGTGCATGGCCTCGATATATGTAACAATGTATCATTACGCAAGGTGCCGGTTTGCGCAAAGTGTCATGACCCCTTCGGGGTAACCGGAGGTTCGCCCTTGCGCCGGGCGCGATCCGCCTTCAGATCGTGCGCCATGCCTCTTGCCAACGACACCGCCCGTCCGCTCGCCCGTCCACTCGCGCGTCCACTCGCTGTGGCCCGCTGGTTGGCGGTTGTCGCCGCGCTGATCATCGCCATCGTGGTGGTCGGCGGGATTACCCGGCTGACCGAATCGGGCGTCTCGATCACCGAATGGAATGTCGTTTCGGGCACGCTGCCCCCGCTGACCGATGCCGCATGGCAGGCCGAATTCGCGCGATACCGGGCCACCCCGCAATTCATCCGCATCAACGGCCCGGCCGGGATGACGCTGGCGACGTACAAGTTCATCTTTTTCTGGGAATGGGTCCATCGCCTGCTGGCGCGCGGCATCGGCATGGTGTTTGCCCTGCCGCTGGTGTGGTTCTGGGTGCGCGGCGCGATTCCCGCCGGGTACAAGCCGCGCCTTGCCGCGCTGCTCGCGCTCGGCGCGCTGCAAGGCGCAATCGGCTGGTGGATGGTCAAATCGGGCATTTCGCATGATGTGAAAGTCAGCCATTTCCGCCTCGCCACGCATTTGCTGGTGGCGCTGACCACGCTGGCCGGGGTGGTGTGGACCGCGCTCGATCTGGTCGGCACGGCACAAGTCGGCAGGGCCCAAGTTGGCAGGGCACAAGTTGGCAGGGCACAGGGCCAGGCGCCCGCGCGGCTGCGCCCGCTGGCCGCTGCGACGCTGGCCGCGCTGGTGATCCAACTTGTGCTCGGCGCCTGGCTTGCGGGCTTGCGCGCCGGGGTTGTCGCGGGCGCTGGCTGGTTTGCCTGGGACGCCTGGCCCTTGATGCAGGGCCGGTTCTGGCCCGAAGGGATCGACTGGACAAAGGGCGCGCTGTTTGCCGCCAGCCACGATCCCTATCTCGTCCATTTCCTCCATCGCTGGTGGGCCTGGGTGGTGGTCGTCGCCATGGTCGTGCTGGCGCGGCGCGTGCGGTCTGCGGGCAATCGCCCGGCCTCGATCGCGCTGCACAGCGCCTTCGGCACGCAAGTCCTGCTCGGCATCGCGACCGTGTGGAGCGGGGTCTGGCTGCCGATCGCGGTGCTGCACCAGGCGACGGGGGCCTTGCTGGTGGTGGCGACGACCTGGGCCGCGCATGCCGTCGGGCGGCGCGCTGCCTGAGCGCAGAAATGGGTTGAGGTATTATTTTACCTCTCCGCAAAGCCGCCCGAAACCTTGACTCTGCGCGCCATATGCAACAAAGGCCCCCATCACTCGCCGTGACGCGGGGCCTTTGATGGTCAGGCGTCCGGAACAATGTCTAGGGAACCCATAGCCCATGAAGGCGCTCAGCAAGGTCACCCGGTCGATTAAACCGGCCGAGGTGGAAAAAAAGTGGCATGTGATTGATGCCGACGGCCTGGTGGTCGGTCGGCTTGCGGTCATCATCGCCAATCACCTGCGCGGGAAGCACAAGCCCAGCTTCACGCCCCACGTCGATTGCGGCGATCACGTCATCGTGATCAACGCCGACAAGGTCAAGTTCACCGGCAACAAGCTGAAGAACAAGATCTATTACAAGCACACCGGCTATGCCGGCGGGATCAAGGAACTGACTGCGGGCAAGCTGCTCGGCGGCCGTTTCCCCGAACGCGTCGTGGAAAAGGCGGTCGAACGCATGATCCCGCGCGGGCCGCTTGGCCGTGCGCAGATGCGCGCGCTGCATCTCTATAACGGCACGGACCATCCGCATGCCGGCAATCAGCCCGAAGTGCTCGACGTCGCGTCGCTCAATCGCAAGAACAAGGTGGGTGCATAATGGCTGACACCGATACCGTTTCCAGCCTCGCGGACCTCAAGGATCTGGCCGCTGCGGCTCCCGCCGAAGCCACTGCCGGAACCGAAGATTTCGCACCGGTCATTCCCTCGGCTCCGCCCGCGCCCTTGCGCGAACGCGAAGTCGACGCCCAGGGCCGTTCCTATGCCACCGGTCGCCGCAAGGACGCCGTGGCGCGCGTGTGGATCAAGCCCGGCTCGGGCAAGATCACCGTCAACGGCCGCGATCAGGAAGTCTATTTCGCGCGTCCGACGCTGCGCCTCGTGATCAACCAGCCGTTCCAGGTTGCCGGTCGCGACGCTCAGTACGACGTCGTGTGCACCGTCAAGGGCGGCGGGCTTTCGGGCCAGGCCGGCGCGGTCAAGCACGGCATCGCCCAGGCGCTGTCGAAGTTTGAACCCGCTCTGCGCAGCGCGGTCAAGGCCGCCGGCTTCCTGACCCGCGACCCGCGCGTCGTGGAACGCAAGAAGTACGGCCGCGCCAAGGCCCGCAAGAGCTTCCAGTTCTCGAAGCGCTGATTTCTCACGCTTCGCGCAACTGCTGCGAAAGGGAAAAGCCCGGCTTCATCGCCGGGCTTTTTCTTTGTCCGCTTCGCGCGCACATGCGCGGACAGACCAAATCTTAACCACGGGCGATTACGATAGCCGCCATGCTGTTTCCCGGGCCCAAGCTCAACACGCTCTTTGCCAGTCGCTGGAAGGCGCTGCTGTGGGCCGCAGGCGTGCTGCTGACGGCTTATTGCACCGTGCCCTCGCGCGAAGAGAGCGATCAGGAAGCGGCCGGCACCGCCCCCAGCGGCCAGACCAAGCCGGCCACATCGCCCTGGGCACCCGATCCGACCCCGAGCCACCCCGCGCCCTGATCTTGGCCGATCAGGCGACGCAGGGCACGCCCGCCGGAGCGCGCGTCAGATGTCCTTGGAAATGCCGAAGAAGAAGCCCCGGCGCGGACCCCATTGCGGCGCGCCGACACCGACCCCGGTGCCGTCGCGGATTTCATACCGCGCGTCGAACAGATTGGTGACGTCGAAGCGGATCTCGACCCCCGGCTTGGCCCATTTGTAACTCGCCGCAAGGTTGAACTGGGCATAGGCGGGCAAGCGCGCACCATTGGGAACGGTGCTGCCATCGGGCAAAGCCAGATCCGCGCGCAGGCCCGAGCCGTAGATCATGCTCGACCCGAGCTTGAGCCCGCTGAGGGCGCCGTCCTTGAAGGCATAGCTTGCACCGGCCGATCCGGTGTAGGTCTGGTCGTGATCGACATAGATATAATGGCTGGCGATATAGGCCAGATCATCGGCGGAAAACGAGAATTCGCTCGATTCGATCTGTCGGCCTTGCGCCTTGGCCACCGCGAAGTTGCCATAGACCAGCCAGGGGCCGCGCTGAAAATTGCCATAGAGATTGATGCCGCGAACCCGCCCAAAGGCATAGTTGAACGGGGTCAGGATGATCGGCGCGCCGAACTGGCCCTCGTCGATCATGTGCCGCGACAGGCGGTAATAGCCGTCCAGCCCCACGGTCAGCCCCGGCGCCAGCTTGCGCTGCACGCCAAGATCGAAATAGTGCTGCCGCTCGGCGCGCGGCGTGGTGTCGATCAGCGAAGACGAAGCGCCGGTCGTGCCGACAAACCGCGCGATGCTGGTATTGGCCACCAGTTCGAACGGCGGCGGCGAGAAATAGCGCGCATAGCCGAGGTGGAATGTGGTGCTGGCGCCCGGCTGCCACACGAAATTGACGCGCGGGCTGAACTGATTTTCCTGACGGTACGCGTCGTAATAGTCAAAGCGCCCGCCATAATTGACCGTGACTTTGCTCGAAAGCTGCCATTCGTCCTGAACATAGGCGCTGAACATGACGGCGCTTTTCGTACCGTTGTCGACGATGGTTTGCGCCGCGCCGTTGGGATTGCCGTCTTCTCCGATCGGAAATACCGCCGTGGTCGTGTCGCTGATGGTATGATCATGCTGGACAAACCCGCCAAAGCGCAGCGTGTGGCCGCCGCCCACCCGCCATGAGGCATCGCCTTGCAGCCCCAGCGCCATGTCGTTCTTGAACGCCTGTTGCGCGAGCCCGTTGAACAGCAGTTCGCCGACCGTATCGGGGCGATAGGTCAGCCCCGAATAGCGGGCAAAGCCGCCCAGTTGCAGCGTCAGCGGCCCGCTGTCGTGCAGAAACGAGATCTGCCCGAAGCCGGTGCGTTCCAATTGCCGCTCGTTCAGCGCGTCGGAGGCATAGCTGGTCTGCCCGGCAACCGGAATCGCCGATGTCGCGGTCAGGCCGACCGGATTGGGAATCTGGAACCACTGGTTCGAATAGCCGCCGACAAAGCTGATCCGGTCGCTGTCGGACAGGATGCGATCGAGATAGACAAAGCCCTGAAACTGGTCGGTGGCGTCATGCACCGCGCTGCGCGCGCTGTTGACGTTTTCGATGCCCAGCGCGTCGTGGCGATAGTCTGCCGAAACGAAATAGTTGGTCTTGCCGGTCGAGCCGCCATATTCGATGCTCGGCTCGATCGTGTCATGACTGCCGCCATAGAGCGAGACTTCGCCGCCGTTGCTAAAGCCGCTCTTGGTATGGATGTCGATCACACCCGCCGTGCGCAGGCCGTATTGCGCAGGCAACGCGCCGGTCAACAGGTCGAAATGGTCGATCAGGCGCGGAGAAAGCGTCTGGCCAAACACCGCAAGGCCTTCGGGCAGGATCGTGCCGTTGATGCGATATTGCAGATTGGCATGGTCATCGCGAACATGGAACTGGCCAAAGCCGTCCTGCACGACGCCGGGCAATTGCAGCATGATCTGATTGAACTGCTGGTTGTCCCCGCCGGGCAAGGCCTGAATTTCGGCATTGGTTATGCCGTAGGAATCGGCGCCGAGGCTCTTTTGAATTGCCGAGCGCGCCTCATCGAGCCTGCGCGCGGTCACCACGATCGGCGAGGGCGCAGCGGCGGCATCGGCCTGCCCCGGATCCGCAGCCGGCGCAGGATCGGCGGCAAAGGCGGGTGTCGCACCGAGCAGCAGCGCAGCCAGCGCGGTCCCGGCCAAGAGGCGTCCTGAAAACATGATCATGCGACTGTCTTTATATCCGAAGGGCTTGGGAGAACGTTAGCGGCGGTTTATGTGATGTTATAGTATAACACAAGCCCCCAAACATGACCATTTTGTCAGTTTTTTCTGTTCCTTGGCCCTTGCGCCACAGGATCGGGGCCAAAGGATCAGGACGGGCCCGATGGCGGCTTTCGCGGGCCGGATGCGATGACGCGCCAACAAACGATATATCTTTTCATCTTGCAATTCGCACTCGCAGATATATCTTAGATGCATTGACGCCAATCGTCAGGATCTGCTTCTCCGTGAACCGCCTCTCCATACTGCGCCGCCGGCTTGGTCTTATCGAGCCCGCAACCGCAGGTCCAATGACCATCGAGCAAGGAACGCCCCCGCCCATGCCCCACAACCCGATCAGCCGCCACCAGATCGCCCGCCTGCGCCACGACACGCGCCGCCGCACGCTGACCGTCGCAACGATCGAAGCGCTTGGCACGCGCATGCGCCGGATCGGCTTTACCTCGCCTGAACTGCACGATTTCGTCAGCGCCTCGCCCGATGATCATATCAAGCTGTTTTTCGAGGATGCAGGCGGCCAAAGCGTGATGCGCGATTTCACCCCGCGCCGCTTCGACACCGGGGCCGGCACGCTGACCATCGATTTCGCGCTGCACGACACCGGCCCGGCAACGCAATGGGCCGCCGCCGCGCAAGTGGGCGACCGGCTCGCCATCGGCGGCCCGCGCGGATCGACGGTCGTACCCGACGATTTCGACTGGTATCTCCTGATCGGCGATGAAAGCGCTCTGCCCGCGATCGGCCGCCGCGTCGAGGAACTGCGCGCAGGCGCCCCGGTCATCACGCTTGGCCTCGTCAATGGCGCGGCAGACGAACAGGTCTTTGCCACGCGTGCGGCCTGGAGCGGCCATTGGGTTCATCGCAACGGCGCCGAAGATGCCGCCGACGGGGCCGCCGCGCTGCTCGGCGCGCTCAAGGCGCTGGCTTTGCCCGCAGGCGAAGGCTTCGTGTGGATTGCCGCCGAAACCGGCGTGGCCAAGGCCTTGCGCGCCCATGTGCAGGGCACGCTCGGTCATCCGCGCGAATGGCTCAAGGCATCGGGCTATTGGACAAAAGGCCTCGCCGATGCTGCCGACAAGTCGCTCGACGGCTGACTTTCAAACGCCCCCTCTTGTCCATCCGCCCGCGCCTGCTAGTCCTGTGCCGTAATCTGGCAAAGCAGGGGGTCACGACAGGATGGGCGCATTGGGCAATTGGTTGCAGATGGCCGCAGCGGGCGCGCTCGTCCTCGCGCAACCCGCGCAAATGGCGCTGGCCGCCTCACCTGTACCCGTTGCCGCCGATCACGGCATGGTGGTCACCGCACATCGGCTGGCCACCGAGGCCGGGCTCGACGTCTTGCGCCATGGCGGCAATGCGATCGATGCCGCCGTG
Organism: Novosphingobium sp. Fuku2-ISO-50; assembly: GCF_001519055.1. Taxonomy (GTDB): domain Bacteria; phylum Pseudomonadota; class Alphaproteobacteria; order Sphingomonadales; family Sphingomonadaceae; genus Novosphingobium. The sequence goes on from NZ_KQ954292.1 coordinate 33,177, forward strand.
GCAGTGGGCTATGCGCTAGCCGTCACGTTTCCCGAGGCGGGCAATCTGGGCGGCGGCGGTTTCATGACTGTCCGGCTGGCCGACGGCAGCACGCATTTCCTCGATTTTCGCGAAACTGCGCCCGGTGCCGCCCGCGCCGACATGTATCTCGACAAACAGGGCAACGTCATCCCCGGCAAATCGGCGCGCGGTTGGCTCGCCGCTGGTATTCCGGGCACGGTCGCGGGGATGGAATATGCGCGCGAACACTGGGGCAGCCAGCCGCGCGCAGACCTCATGGCCCCGGCGATTCGCCTCGCCGGCGATGGCTTCGTGCTTGACCGGGGCGATGCCGAAATGCTGGCCGAAGCGGCGGGCGAATTGCGCAAGGATCCGGCCACAGCCGCGATTTTCCTCAATTCCGGGGCACCCTGGCATGCCGGCGACCGGCTGGTCCAGACCGACCTCGCCCACTCGCTCAAGGCGATTGCCGACCACGGTGCCGAGGCCTTTTACAAAGGGCCGATCGGCACGGCGATGATCGACGCCAGCCGCAGGAACGGCGGGATTTTCACAAAGGCGGACTTCGCTCGCTACACCGTCCGCGCCATGAAGCCGCTCGAATGCGATTATCGCGGCTATCACATCATTTCCGCCCCGCCGCCCAGTTCGGGCGGGGTGGTGATTTGCGAAACGACGGCGATCCTGTCCGGCTATCCGATGACCCGGATGGGATTCCATTCCGCCGATGCGACGCACGTCCTGATCGAGGCGCTGCGCCGCGCCTATCACGACCGCAACCTGCTGCTCGGCGATCCCGATTTCGTGAAACTGGATACCGCGCGGCTGATTTCGCCGACCTATGCCGCGACATTGCGCGCCGGGATCGCGATGGACAAGGCGACGCCCTCGCTCTCGCTCGGCGGGGTGACGGCCAGTCCCGAGGGCAACAACACCACGCATTATTCGATCGTCGATTCCGCCGGCAACGCGGTTTCGGTGACCTATACGCTCAACGACTGGTTTGGCGCGCATGTCACCGCGCCCGGCACCGGCATCCTGATGAACGATGAAATGGACGATTTCTCGGCCAAGCCCGGCGCGACCAACATGTACGGGCTCGTCGAAGGGCCCAACAACGCGATTGCCCCCGGCAAGCGCCCGCTGTCCTCGATGACCCCGACGATCGTGACCAAGGACGGCCAGCTCGCGCTCGTCATCGGCACGCCGGGCGGCAGCCGCATCCCGACCGGCGTGTTGCAGGTCATGCTGAACATGATCGATTACGGCATGACCCTGACCGAAGCGATCGAGGCACCGCGCATCCATCAGCAATGGCTGCCCGACCAGACCTATTACGAACGCTATGGCCTGTCGCCCGACACGCTGGCGATCCTGGCCGCGCGCGGGCAGAAAATGGTCGAGCACCGCCATGGCAACCACATCGCCGCAATCGTCGCCGGATCTCCGCGCATTGCCGGGGCAACGCCGCCGCCCGTCGATGACGAAGGCGTCGAAATCCCGCCCGCGCATCTGTTCGGTGCGATCGATCCGCGCCTGCCGATGGGCCTGGCCGAGGGCTATTGATGCGCCAACCGCTCCGCTCTCGCGCCATCGCCCCATGGCGCGCGGGCGCATGACAGGCTAAGCTCGACACCATGGCGATGTTGCCGCTGCCTCCCACGCCGTTTTTCGGCAACAAGAACCGCGCGTTCTGGCGCCTGCAGTTCCTTGGCTGGGGCGGGGCACTGTTGCTGCGCGCGATGTCGAGCCTGGCCAACGCGGTGCCGTGGTCATTCCTGATCATCGTGATCATCGCGACGATCACCGGGTTTTCGATCTCGCTGATCCTGTCGGTGATCTATCGCGCATTGATCAACCGCCGCGCGATCGTCACCTGGGGGGTGACGGCGGTCGTGCTGGCCATCGCGGTGGGGCTTTATGCCTTCATCGATTCCTGGGTGGTCAGCCTCTATCGGACCAGCGCCGATTCAAGCTTTGCCCAATTGTTCCTCGGCGTGTTCTACCTCGATCTGACTCTGCTCGGGGCATGGTCGGCGCTCTATTACGCGATCAATTTCTATATCCAGGTCGAAGAGCAGAACCATCAGCTGCTCCAGCTTGAAAATCAGGCGACCAGCGCGCAGCTCGCCATGCTGCGCTATCAGCTCAATCCGCATTTCCTGTTCAACACGTTGAATTCGATCTCGACGCTGGTGCTGCTCAAACAGACCGAGCCGGCCAATGCCATGCTGTCGCGGCTGTCCTCGTTTCTGCGCTATACGCTGATCAACGAGCCGACCGCGCGTGTCACCGTGGCGCAGGAAGTCGAAACGCTGAAACTCTATCTCGGGATCGAGCTGATGCGGTTCGAGGAACGGCTGCGCACGCAGTTTCAGATCGACGACGCGGCGCGCGACGCGCTGATGCCCTCGCTGCTGCTGCAACCGCTGGTCGAAAACGCGATCAAGTATGCGGTCAGCCCGATGGAAGAAGGCGCGGAGATCACGATCAACGCCCACCAGATCGGATCGGTGCTGCGTATTGTGATATCCGATACCGGGCCGGGCCTGCCGCCGGGCATCGATCCGGCAGAGCTGTTTGGCGCCAATCACGACATGGGTCATGATCGGGGTCATGATCGGGGCCGGGGCCATGGCACGCAATCGACCGGCGTCGGGCTCGCCAATATCCGCGACCGGCTGGTGCAGGCCTATGGCGACAACCAGCGCTTTGACATCGTCAGCGGGGCCGACGGCGGCGTCATCGTCACGATCGAATTGCCCTTTGAAGTCCGCGAGGCCGCCCCCCGGCCGCCCCGATCCGTTCAGCCTGCGCTAAACCCCGCGGTGGCAGGGTGATCGGCTCATACCAGTCCAGGGAAACGCCATGACCATTCGCACGATCCTTGTCGACGACGAGAAACTGGCCATTCAGGGCCTGCAACTGCGCCTTGCCGCCTTTCCCGATGTCGAAATCATCGACACCTGCTCCAACGGGCGCGAGGCGATCCGCAAGATCAAGACCGAAAAGCCCGACCTCGTCTTTCTCGACATCCAGATGCCCGGATTCGACGGATTCAGCGTGGTCAAAGGGGTGATGGAAATCGACCCGCCGCTGTTCGTGTTCGTCACGGCCTATTCCGAACACGCGCTGAAGGCGTTCGAAGCCAATGCGGTCGATTATCTGCTCAAGCCGGTCGACGAAGACCGCCTTGCCGATGCGCTCGACCGCGCGCGCACCCGGCTTGCCGAAAAGCGCGGGCTCGAAGAAGTCGAAAAGCTCAAGCACGTGCTGGCCGAAGTCGCGCCCGATGCCGTCGCCGAGATGGAAGACGATGCCGAGCCGGTCGCGGGCCGCTTTGAAAAGCTGATCAACATCAAGGATCGCGGCCAGATCTTTCGCGTCGATGTCGATTCGATCGAGCGGATCGAGGCTGCGGGCGACTATATGTGCATCTATACCGGCGACAATTCGCTGATCCTGCGCGAAACGATGAAGGATCTCGAACGGCGGCTCGATCCGCGCGTGTTCCAGCGCGTGCACCGCTCAAAGATCGTCAATCTCGACCAGGTGCGCCAGGTCCGCCCGCATACCAACGGCGAATGCTTCCTCGTCCTGCAATCGGGCGCCGAAGTGAAAGTCAGCCGCTCGTACCGCGACGTGGTCGCCCGCTTCGTCCACTAAGGCACGGGGACCGGGCTCACCACGCAGCCCGCCCCCATGCGCGCCGGCCCACCTTTTCCGTCACCCCGGACCTGTTGGGCTGGACGGTCCCCTCGTCTGAGTTGCAACGACTCATCCTGGCACATCGCGATGCCGTCGGGGCCGTCCGACCCAACAGGTCCGGGGTGACGACCGGGGTATGGCAACGGTGTAAATTCATGCGCAACACACCATCGGTCGATGTCCTGACAGTGGCGCGGCAGCGTGTGAGCGGCTATGACATCGGGCATGACAACCACTCTGCTTCGCGGCTTTGCCTTGCCCGGATTCGACCTTGACGACTTTGTCACGCGCACTCTGGCCGAGGATCTGGGCCAGGGCCTGCCCGGCGGCGGACATGATGTCACCAGCGAAAGCGTGATCCCCGCCGAGGCGCGCTTTGCCGGGGTGATGGACAGTCGCGATGCAGTCAGCGTGTGCGGATTGCCGATCGCGGCGGCGTTCTTTCGAGCGCTCGACCCCACCGTCAAGATCGACCTCATCGTCAGCGAGGGCGCGCAAGTCGCCGCCGGCACCGCGCTGATGCGGATCGAGGGATCGGCGCGCGCGCTGCTCACTGCCGAACGCAGCGCGCTCAATACCGTGCAGCATCTGACCGGGATTGCCACGCTGACGCGGACGTATGTCGATGCCATGGGCGACACCCGCGCGCGCCTGCTCGATACGCGCAAGACCATTCCCGGACTGCGCGTGCTCGAAAAATACGCGGTGCGCACCGGCGGCGGGCACAATCACCGCATGGGCCTGTGGGATGCCGCGATGATCAAGGACAACCATGTCGCCGTGGCCGGCGGCGTGGCCGAAGCGGTGCGCCGCGCGCTGGGCGCGGGCGTGCGCGACGTGATCTGCGAAGTCGACCGGATCGACCAGATCGCGCCTGCGCTGGCCGCAGGCGCCACGCGTCTGCTGCTCGACAACATGGCGCCGCCGATGCTGCGCGAGGCGCTGGCGCTGGTGGCGGGCCGTGTGCCGTGCGAAGCCTCGGGCGGGGTGCGGCTTGACACGATCGCCGCGATCGCCGCGACCGGAGTCGATTTCATCTCGGTCGGACGCCTGACGCAAAGCGCGCCTGCCGCCGACATCGGGCTGGATTTCACCCCGCTATGAGCCTTCGCGGCGCGCTCGCGCTTGTCGCGCTGATTGCGGCCCATCCGGCGCTGGCGCAGCCTTTGGCATGCCGCACGCCCGAAACAGTCGCCGCGCCGCCTGTGGCCGCCCCTGATGGCCCCACCCGCCTGCTGCCGATCACGCATTACGTGCTCGCGCTGACCTGGGCGCCCGATTTCTGCGACGTCCATCCCGGCAATGACCTTGAATGCAAGGGCAGGGTCGCGCGGTTCGGCTTTGTGCTCCATGGCCTGTGGCCCGACAGCGACAATGCCACCTGGCCGCAATGGTGCCCGGCCAAACCGCCGGTCACGACTCAAGTTCCCGCCGACGTCGCGCGGCAGATGCTCTGCACCACCCCCTCGCCCGCGCTGATCGCGCACGAATGGGCCAAGCACGGCACCTGCATGGCCGCCAGCCCCCAGGCCTATTTCGCGCAAGGCTCGGCGATGTTTCATGCGCTTCGCTTTCCCGACATGGCCGCGCTGGCACGGCGCCCCCATCTGACCGCAGGCGACTTGCGCGCCGCCTTTGCCGCCGCCAACCCGCGCTATCCCCGCGAATCGATCGGCCTGATGGTCGGCGAAGGCCTGTCGCTGCAGGAAGTGCACTTGTGCCACGACCGCACGATGCACCCGGCGCCCTGCGAAGTGCGCGGTACGCCCGACAGCGCGATGCTGCGAATCACTCCTCCTGCGCGGTGAGGTCGCGGCACCGGCCCGCTCCCCCACCCGACCTCCCACAGGGTACTATCGTTGGGATGTCGGGTGGGGGAGCGGGCCGGTGCCGCCCAATTCAACGCCGCTCGCGGAAAAAGCTGCGCAGCATCTCTGCCGATTCGGCCTCGCCCAATCCGGCATAGACTTCGGGCCGGTGCAGCGCGGTCGGCTGATCGAACAGGCGCGCGCCATGTTCGACCGCGCCGCCCTTGGGATCGGGCGCGGCGTAATAGACCCGCGCAATCCGCGCATGGATGATCGCGCCCGCACACATCGCGCATGGTTCGAGCGTGACCCACAAGTCGCAGCCGTCGAGCCGGTCCTGCGCCAAGGCCTGTGCCGCCGCGCGAATCGCCAGGATTTCGGCATGCGCGGTCGGATCGTGACAATCGCGCGGGCCGTTGTGCGCCGCTGCGATCACCACACCGTGCTTGACCACGACCGCGCCAATCGGCACAGCGCCCTTGTCGGTCGCAGCTTTCGCTTCGGCCAGCGCGCGGGCCATCGGTTCGGGCAGGGGCCAGCGATTGGTCATGCCGATCCGCTAGCACGGGCATACGGTGGTTGCGAATCCTTGACTTCGCCCGCCGAATAGATAAGAGCCGCGCTTTCCGAATTGCTTCATACGAAAACAAGCGAGTTTTAAGCCATGTCGCGCATCTGCGAACTGACCGGTAAGGGCCGCCAAGTCGGTCACAATGTGAGCCACGCCAACAACAAGACCAAGCGTGTGTTCCTGCCCAATCTGCAGAACGTCACGCTGCTGTCGGAAAAGCTCGACCGCAGCTTCAAGTTCCGCGTGTCGACCCACGGCCTGCGTTCGGTCGAACACAACGGCGGCCTCGACAACTGGCTGCTGAAGACCAGCGACGAATCGCTCAGCACGCGCGCGCTCAAAGTGAAGCGTGAGCTGAAGAAGGTGGCCGTCGCCGCCTGACTTGGCTTGTCGGCGCCCACGGGCGCCGCAAGACATCATGATGAGCCCCGCCCCGGCGGGGCTTTTCGTGTTAGATGTGCCCGGTTTAGACGGGCCCAATGATGCGAAGCTTGAGCAGCAGCGTGCGCTGGAACCAGACCATCGCATTGCTGTCGGAAATGATCCATAGCGCCAGCCCGCCGTCGGCTTCGCGCGTCATGGTCATGCCCTCGTAATTGTCGCGAATGCGCGGGTCTTCGATTCGCGCCAGTTCGGTCGGGCGCACCGTCGCGCCGGGGCGAATCGCCGCCGGATCGATGGCGGCGATCGCGGTGCGAAATCCGGTCAGGGTAAATTTGCGTTCCAGCAGCAGCAGCGTGCCATCGGGCGCCTGCGTCAATTCGGTCGGGCGCCAGCCTTGCGGCAGGATCAGGTGAAACCGCGCGGGGTCTTGCCCAGTGCGTGGCAGGCCGGGAAACACCAGCCCTTCGTGGCCGCGCCCGTCCCACCAGGGATCATAGCCTTCCTCCAGCATGACCATGCGCCCGTCGGCCAGCCGCATGCTCGCCTCGGGCCCCTGGTTTTCAGGCCAGGCAGACAGCGCGGGCACGGTGATCCGCTGGAAATGGCGAAGATCGCGGGTAAAGCGCAAGAGGTCGGGCGTGCCTTCGTAAATCAGCAACACGTCGTCGTGCGGGGGGAGAATCACCATCGCCTCGCCGTCGCTGTGCGCTTGCCCAAAGCTGTCGTTCAGCGACAGCGGCTGCGCACTGTGCGCAAACCATGGCCCCGGTCGGTCCGGACGTGAAAAGGTCAGCAGCGTGCCCCGGTCGCTGAGCCCGGCAAGAGTCCCGTCCGACAGCACACCCAGCGCCGAATAGTTGCCGATCGCCGCGCGATCCCCGCCGATCTGCCACACGCCCGCCAAGACAAACGGGCCATAGCGCCTCGGCACGGATAGCCCGGGCAAAAGATCGCGAATCCAGATACGCGGCCCCGGCGGTGGCGGCGGATGTGCATCGCGCCAGCATACCAGCGGGATCGCGACAAGCGCGAGCAGGATGACGGCAAGACGGCGCACGCGGCGGCGCCTGCCACACAATCGCGCGCACGCCTAGCTATCTTGTTGATGCTATCTTGTTGATTCAGGGGGGGTGTCCCGCAGGGGATCAGGGTCGGGGGGGCAAGCCATCCACCGGCGGGACAAGGCCCGAATGGGGCCCCGCCGATGAACGCCGGATGACCGGATGCCCCCTGCCCTGCGTCAATAGCGGTCGAGCGTGACTTCCATGCGACGGAAGCCATGGACGAAGTTGGCGCGCACGCGTTCGACCCCGCCCGTGACATGGGCACGCAGCCGTCGCGCCTGCATTTCCTCAAGCAGAACGCGCAGTTGCAACTCGGCCAGACGCGCCCCGACGCAGCGATGGATGCCATGCCCGAACGACAAGTGCCGACGCGCATTGTCGCGCGTCACGATCAGCTTGTCGGGCTGGTCGAAGATCGTCTCGTCGCGATTGGCCGAAAGATACCACATGACGACTTTGTCGCCGGCGCTGATCTGATGGCCCAGCAAGTCGACATCGGCGGTCGCCGTGCGCCGCATATGCGCCAGCGGGGTGACGAAGCGGATGCATTCCTGCACCGCATTGGGGATCAGCGAAGGCTCGTTTTCAAGGATTTCGCGCTGATCGGGGAACGTGTGCAGCGCATGGATGATGCCCGACATCGTGTTGCGCGTGGTGTCGTTGCCGCCGACGATCAACAGCACGAGATTGCCCATGAATTCCTGCGGGCTCATGTGATTCATCGCCGGGGAATTGATCATCATCGAAATGAGATCGGGCGTCGGTGCCTTGCCGGTCCGCTCCATCCACAGGCGACCGAAATAGTGCGCCATTTCCTGCAGGATGGCAAAGCGGTCATCGGCCAGTTCGCGCGCCAGCGTCAGCTCGACATCGCCCGCCCAATCGGACCAGAATGTCAGCAGGCGACGGTCTGCCCAGGGAAAGCCGAACAGGATCGCCAGCATCCCGGTGGTCAGCTCGATCGACACCCGGTCGACCCAGTCGAACTGTTCCCCGATCGGCAGGGCATCGAGCACCTGGGCCGTGCGCTGACGGATCTCGCCTTCCATCCGCACGATTTCCGCCGGAGTGAAAGCAGGGGCCACGGTGCGGCGCTGGCCGGTGTGTTCGGGCCGGTCCATGGCGATGAACATCGGCAACTGCCGCTCGGCAAGGATAGCCGGATCTTCGCCTTCCGGCGGATCGCCGATGGTGATGCCGCCATGTTCCCATGACGAGGAAAACACGTCGGGCAGCGATTCGACATGGAGCACCGCCTTGTGCGTGGTGACATTCCAGTAATCGCCATAAGGCGTGCCGGTGACTTTGTTGATCGGCGCCTTTGCCCGCATTTCGGCAAAGATCGGGCCCCAGGTGTCGTTGACATAGATCGACGACCGGCTGACGTCCCAGGGATGGCTATGCGCCGGCTTCGCCTGGGGATTGGACTTGAGCCATTGCTCGAACGCCTCGTTGGCGGTGGGCGAGCGACGATAGGTAAAACCGGCTTCGGGTGCGAGCTGGGTGGCCATCTGGAATCCTCCACAAGGGGGTCATCCGCGCCCCCTCTTTGACCGGAGTATTCCGATAACCTACATTGATGTCAATAACCGAATCAGGCCGGTTGCCCCGCCCGATTCCCCGCCCGGTTCGCAGCCCGTTTGCGGACGCGCCCCGGACCCGATTTCATCACCGTGCGCCGAAACAGCATGGCCCCGCCGCGCACCATGATCACCACCCACAGCCCCTGCCAGGCGAGCGCGATGACATGCGGCATGATCGCGGGATGTTCGGCGGCATGGGCCAGCATGGCATAAGGAGAGCTGACCGGAAACACTTCGGACAGCGTCTCGATCCAGGTGCCCGGCCGCGCCAGCGCAAAGCTCGCGAGGAAAAACACGATCAGCTGCATCATCGTCGCCGGCATCGACAGCGTCTGCACTTCGCGCACGGTGTTGGCCATGCCGCCGATCGCCAGGAACATCGACCCGAGCAGCAGATAGGCCATCGCAAAATAGAGGAACCCGAGCGCGAGGAACAGCGGCCAGCCGACGGCGGGCGTTGCCAGCAGCGGGATCGAGCGCGCCCCGGCCAGGACCATCATGCCGTAGCCGGTGCCCCAGACCGCGACTCCGACCATGCTGACCGCCAGCATGGCAAACAGCTTGCCCATGAACAAGGCATCCATCGGGATCGAGGCGGCGAGAATCTCGATGATCTTGTTGGCCTTTTCCTCAACCAGATTGGACAGCACCATGCCCGCCAGCAGCATCGTCAACAAGAACAGCAGCAATTGCCCGGCCTGTGCGGTCACCACTTGCCCGTTGTGTTCGTGCGCGGCGCTGGTGATGACGACATCGGCACGGACATCGGGATAGGCGATCGCTTCGCTCGACCGCGCGCGCGCGGCGAACAGCGCGACCATGCCGCGCCAGTCGTCGATCCGCCCTTGCGTCGCGGTCAGCACCGGGGCGTCGAGCGTGCCCGTCACCACCGCTGCCAATTGGCGCTTTTTCAAGATCGCGCGCGCATCGAAATGCTCGCCGGGGCGCAGTCGGTCGATCACCACCATGTCGGGCACACCGCCGGTCATGTGATCGGCCATGGCATCGCGCGCCATGATCAGCTTGTCGCCGTCGCGCGCGGGCATGGCCACGCCGATCACCGCGCGATCGAGATCATGCTGCACGCTGGCGCCGATCGCGCCTGCGAAAAAGCCGATGATGATCGGGAACAGCGGCCCGAGCAGGAAAAAGATGAAAGCCTTGGAAAAGACCACCGCCACGAAATCGCGGCGCGCAATCACCCATACGGCCCGCATGCGTTCTGCAAACATCAGCGGCGCCCCTTTTTGGCCAGAATTTCAGCTTCTTCGCGGTGTTCTTCGAGCGCACGCGCCGCCGCCTCGCCGGCAATGGCCACGAACGCATCGTGAAGCCCGGCGCGTTCGATCGACAGGCTGAGAATCCCCGCATCGCCTTCGATCAGCGCGCGCAGCAAAGGCTCGACCCCGGTTTCGGGCAAAGTGAAATACCAGAACGCGCTGCCGCTCGCCTTGACATCGCAGCGCGCATCGGTGGGCAGCGCGGCGCGCCAGATCCCGTCACGCACACGCGTTTCAAGCCGGACTTGCGGGCGCAAGCGGTCGCGCGCGACATCGACCGGCCCGGCAAACGGCACTTTGCCCCCGGCGATGATCGCGACCTGATCGCACATGCGTTCGGCATGGGCGATGACATGAGTCGAAAACAGGACTGTCGCCCCGCGCGCGGCCAGCCCCCGGATCAACTGTTCGAGCCGCCCCTGGTTGATCGCGTCGAGCCCGGAAAACGGTTCGTCGAGCACGACCAGATCGGGTTCGTGGATCAGCGTGCCGATCAATTGCACTTGCTGCGCCATGCCCTTGGACAATTGCCTGATCTGGCGGTCGGCGGCATGGCCCAGCCCGTATTCGTCGAGCATCCGGCGCGCACGGCGGCGCCCCTCGGCCAGCGGCACCCCGCGCAGCGCGGCCAGAAACGCGATCGCTTCATAGGCCTTCATCGAAGGATAGAGCCCGCGCTCTTCGGGCAGATAGCCGATGCGGCGCGCGACTTCGGTCGGGTTTTCGGTGCCCAACACACGGCGATAGCCCGCATCGGGATCGATAATGCCGAGCAACATGCGCAAGGTCGTGGTCTTGCCCGCACCATTGGGCCCGAGCACGCCATAGATCGCCCCGCGCGGCACCGAAATATCGACGCCATCGACTGCAATTGTGCCGTCGAATCGCTTGACCAGACCGCGCGCCTCGATTGCCAGATCTTGAGGCGGATCATTTTGAGGGACGTCGGCTTCCTTGCCCATCGCGGCCAATTCCCCCACAAAGCTTGCTGCTGGTTCGTATCGCATGGAACCGCGCATTAACCGTAAGCGATGAATGGACGGGACAGCAAGTTTGGTTAACGGAGCATCAGGATTTGCCCGAGGGAGATTGGCCCAACGAATCAGGGACGAGGCCCTGGCTCTGGGCTTCGTCGCCTGCGGCTTTGCCCCGGCGCACGAAGATCCGCTGCGCGCGCGCCGGTTGGAACAGTGGCTGGGCGAAGGCGCGCATGGATCGATGGAATGGATGGCGACGCGGCTGGAGCACCGCCGGTCGCCGCAAGGCCTGTGGCCAGAGGCGCAAAGCGTGATCGCGCTGGGGATGAGCTATGCCCCCGCCGCCGATCCGCTCGCGCTGGCCCAGACACCCGATCACGCGCGCATTTCTGTCTATGCCCAGGGCGCCGACTATCACGATGTGGTCAAGCGCGCGCTCAAGGCGCTGGCCCGGTGGATCGTTGCCGAAGCGCCCGGCGCCGGGGTCAAAGTCTTCGTCGATACCGCGCCGGTCATGGAAAAACCGCTGGGCGCTGCCGCCGGGATCGGCTGGCAAGGCAAGCATACCAATCTCGTCAGCCGGTCACACGGATCGTGGCTGTTCCTCGGCGCGATCTTTACCACGCTGTCGCTGGAGCCCGATGCGCCGCACGCCGACCGCTGCGGATCGTGCAGGGCCTGTCAGGACGCCTGCCCGACCGGGGCTTTCCCTGCGCCCTATCGGCTCGATGCGCGGCGCTGCGTGTCGTACCTGACGATCGAGCACAAAGGGCCGGTGCCGCATGAGTTCCGCGCGAGCCTCGGCAACCGCATCTATGGCTGCGACGATTGTCTGGCGGTGTGTCCGTGGAACAGGTTCGCCAGCGCGGCGGCGGCCAACCGCGCCTTTCTGCCGCGCGCGGAATTGACCGCGCCGCGCCTTGCCGACTTGCTCATGCTCGACGACGCGAGGTTTCGCGCGCTGTTTTCCGGATCGCCGATCAAGCGCATCGGCCGCGACCGGTTTGTCCGCAATTGCCTCTATGCCGCCGGAAACAGCGGCGATCCCGCGCTGTTCGGGCCGGTCACGCGGCTGCTCGGCGACCCCGATCCGGCGGTCGCCGATGCCGCCGACTGGGCGCTTGACCGCCTGGTCCCCGTGCTGCCGGTGCCGTGATCGCGCTCAGATCATTTCTTTAAGCGGGACACTGGCATCGGCCAGCCGTTCGGGCGCGATCACGGCGCCGGTTTCGACCAGTTTCTTGCCCTGGACATAGTCCTTGACCGCGTTGACGCAATCGAGCGCGATGACGCGGCCCTGCTTCAGATAGATCACCGAAAAGCTGCGCGTCGCCGGATCGCCGCGCGTGACGGTGGCATCATGGCCGATCGACAGGCCGACCGTCTGCAGCCGCAAGTCATACTGGTTCGACCAGAACCACGGCACCGCCTTGTAGACGACCGGATTGCCGGTGATCCCCTTGGCCACGGCAGTTGCCTGATCATTGGCATTCTGCACCGATTCGAGCCGGATCACCGCGCCGTCGGCATAGTCATTGGCATGCGCGGCGCAATCGCCGATGGCATAGATGTCGGGCAGGCTGGTGCGGCAATATTCGTCGACATCGACCCCGTTGCCGCCCTTGGCCCCGGCGGCGATCAGCGGCGCGGTCGCCGGGATGATGCCGATCCCGACAATGACGATCTCGGCGGGCAGCACTTCGCCATCGACCAGCCGCACGCCGGTCACTTTGCCGTCGGCGCCTTCAAGCGCGGCGACCGCGACATTGGTGCGCAGATCGACGCCATGGGCGCGATGTTCCGCCTCGTAAAACGCCGACAGCGCTTCGCCCGCAACGCGCGCCAACACGCGCGGCAAGGCTTCGAGCAGCGTGACATGCACGCCGAACTTGGTCAGCACGGCGGCCGCTTCGAGCCCGATATAGCCGCCGCCGATGACCACCGCGCGCTTGGCCCCGGCATCGAGTTCGGCCATCAACCGGTCGGCATCGGCGCGCGTGCGCACCGCGTGAACCCCGCCGAGGTCATGCCCGTCGAGCGTCAACCGGCGCGGATCGCCGCCTGTCGCCCAGACCAGCGAGCCATAGGCGCGGGTTTCGCCATCGTCGGTGGTCACGCTCTTGGCCACGGGATCGACGCTGACGACTTCGCGCCCGAGCGTGAAAGTCACCTGCTTGTCCGCCCAGAACGCCGCCGGGCGGATCATGATCCGGTCAAAGGTCTTGTCGCGGGCGAGATATTCCTTGGACAGCGGCGGGCGTTCATAAGGCAATTCCGGCTCGCGCCCGATCACTTCGATCGACCCTGCAAAGCCATTCTGGCGCAGCGCGATGGCGGTTTGCGCCCCGCCATGTCCTGCCCCCACGATCACCACATCTGCCATTGCGTGCCTCTTGCCCCAAACTCGTTCGACCCAAACTCGTTCGAAGCGCCGGATTTGGGGAAAATGGGCCGCGCGTCAACCGATCGCTTTCAAAAATGGCCGCGATCGGCAAATTTTATTGCGTTCTCGCACGAAGCAGGCGGCACCGGCCCGCTCCCCCACCCGACCACCCGACGATCGTACCTTGTGGGTGGTTGGGTTGGGAGAGCGGGCCGGTGCCGCCTGACGCAACAGACCTAACGCATCAAAAACGTGCGCGCCTGGCTTGCCAATTGCGCCAGCATTGCCGGAGCGACGCCGCCGCTTGCCTGCGCGCGGGCGATCAGCGCGCGAAATTGCGCAATCGCCCCGGCATGGGTCTTGAGCCAGGCCGCCGTATGGACCGCCGGATCGGCGCTGCCCGCGCGAGCCAGAAATTCCAGCCGCATCTGCTGAAAATCGCGCGCGAGACCCGCGACCAGCAGGCGCTCCCACGGGTCCGACGGGCTCGATTTGCTGGCCGCCTGTTGCGCCCAGTCGAGCCCGAGCGCGGCGCCAAGGTCGGCAAAGGCCCCGGTCAGCGCGGTCGCATCGACTTTCCGCTCGGCGGCAAGGTGCGCCAGACCGATCGCGCCATCGAGGTCATAGAGATGCACCACGCGCGCGGCGATCTCGGCGGGCACGCCTGCCCCGGCCAGTTCCGCCGCCAGCCGCCGCCCTTCGGCCTGCGCCTCGCCGCGCAAGAGTTCGGCGGCGGTATGCGACAACAGGCCGACCCCGCCCGCCAGATCCTCGATCAGATCATCGATCGCTTCGGTCCCGTGCCCGGCGCGCAGGACATCGGCGATATGGCCGCGCACGGCCCGCGCCATACGGTCGAACATCGCCAGACGCGCTTCTTCGGGCATGTCCGCCCGATCGAGCAGAGCCCAGGTCGTGTCGCAATCAAGCAGTCGCTCGGCAGCAACGAAAGCCGCCGCGACTTGTGCAAGGCTGCAGCCTTCTTCTTCGACCAGTTCAAAGGGATGCACCGGGCCGAGCCGGTTGACGATACGATTGGCCAGCTTTGTCGCGATGATTTCGCGCCGCAGCCGATGGTGGACGATCTCCGTCTCGAAATCCTCGTGCATCGCCGGGGGGAAGGCGGCGATCAGCTCGCTTTCGAGCACCGGATCATCGACCACATCGCTCTCTTCGAGCGCGCGCTGCAAGGCGAGCTTGGCCGTCGAGAGCACCACGGCGAGTTCCGGCCGCGTAAAGCCATGGCCCGAGGCCGCGCGCCGGGCATACTCCTCCGCCTCGGCCAGCCCTTCGGTCGCGCGATCGAGCTCACCGGCATCTTCGAGCACGTCGATCAACCGCAACAGCGCGGGCACCGCCGCCGCGCCGCCGCGCTCGGCAACCGACAGCGCCAAAGTCTGCAGGCGATTGTCCGCCAGCACCAGGTCCGACACCGCGTCGGTCATGTCGGACAACAGCGCGACGCGCCCGTCCTCGTCCAGCTTGCCCGCGCGCTTGGCAGCGGCGAGCGCGATCTTGATATTGACCTCGTTGTCCGAGCAATCGACCCCGGCGGAATTGTCGATGAAATCGGTGTTGATCCGCCCGCCGGCACCACCGGCGCCGACAAGCGCAAACTCGATCCGCGCGGCCTGGGTCATGCCCAGATTGGCGCCTTCGCCGACCGCGCGCGCGCCCACTTCGTTTGCCGCGATGCGGATCGGGTCATTGGCCGGATCGCCCACGGTGACGTTGTTTTCGCTCGAAGCGCGGACATAGGTGCCGATACCGCCAAACCACAAGAGATCGGCCTTGGCGCGCAAGATCGCGGAAATCAGCGATTCGGGGTCAATCTCGGCTTGTGCGAGCCCCAGCATCGCGCGCACTTCGTCGCTGAGCGGAATCGCTTTCAGACTGCGCGGAAAAATGCCGCCGCCGCGCGAAAGCAGGTCGCGGTCATAATCGTCCCAGCTCGACCGGGGCAAGGCGAACAGCCGCGCGCGCTCGCCCCAGGCCGCCGCCGGATCGGGAGCGGGATCGAGAAACACGTGGCGATGGTCAAACGCGGCGACCAGCCGGATCGCCTGGCTCAACAGCATGCCGTTGCCGAACACGTCGCCCGACATGTCGCCCACACCGATGACGCGCACCGGGTCGGTCTGCACATCGACGCCCAGTTCGCGGAAGTGGCGCTGCACCGAAATCCACGCCCCGCGCGCGGTAATGCCCATCGCCTTGTGATCATAGCCTTTCGAGCCGCCGCTGGCGAAGGCATCGTCGAGCCAGAAGCCGTGCGCTTCGGCAATCGCATTGGCGACATCGGAAAAGGTCGCCGTGCCCTTGTCGGCCGCGACGACGAAATAGGGATCATCGCCATCGCGCCGGACAACGCCCTCGGGATGAGCCACCGCGCCTGCGACCAGATTGTCGGTCACCGACAGCAGCGCGCGGATAAACACCTGATAGCTGCCGCGCCCTTCGGCCAGCCAGCCATCGCGATCGCGCGACGGATTGGGCAATTGCTTGGGATAGAACCCACCCTTGGCCCCGGTCGGCACGATTACCGCGTTCTTCACCCGCTGCGCCTTCATCAGGCCGAGCACTTCGGTGCGGAAATCGTCGCGCCGGTCGGACCAACGCAAGCCGCCGCGCGCAATCGGCCCGGCGCGCAAGTGAATCCCCTCGACACGGGGCGAATAGACAAAGATCTCGCGCCACGGCACCGGGCGCGGCAGGCCGGGGACATCTGCGGAATCGATCTTGAACGCGAGCGCTTCCTGCCCGGCGGGGGCAAAGGCGTTGGTGCGCAAGATCGCCGCAATGGCCGCATGAAATGCGCGCAACAGGCGATCGTCGCTGATCGCCGCGACTTGCGCGAGCCCGGCGCGGATCGCGCTTTCGGCTGCCGCAGCCGCCTCGTCGCGATGGCCGACAAAGGCCGGATCGTGGCGCGCGACAAACAGATCGATCAAGCCGCGCGTCACCGGCGCGGCGTGGTGCAAGGCGGCAACCGCTGTCGCCAGGCTGGCCGACAGTCCGGTCTGACGCAGATAGCGGAACCACGCGCGCAGCCAGTTTGCCTCGCGCGGGGACAGGCCAACACTCGTGATCAGGCGGTTGAAGCTATCATCTTCCGCCCCGCCATTGAGCACGGCGGCCAACGCGTCCTCGATTTCACCCTTGCGCGCCAGCAGCGCATCGCCATCGGTATCGGCGGGCGCGGCGACAAGGAAATCGTGGATATGGCCGAGCTTGCCCTTGGCCAGCGCAGTCGCCACTTCCTGCATGACCTTGAAACCGAAGTTTTCCAGCACCGGCACCGCGTCGGACAACACGATCGCGCCGTCGCGCTGATAGAGTTTCAGCCGCAAGCCTTCTTCGGCGCCCATCCGGTGCAGCCGCGCCGCACGATGCGGCGCGCCGCCGCCATGAAGCACGCGCAGCACGCGAATGTCGTCCGCCGCCTCCGCCGGGCCATAGGCATGGCGATAGCCGATGGGAAAGCTGTCGGCATAGCGCGCCGCGATCGCCGCCGCGCGCGAAGGATCTTCGGACTTGGCCAATTCGGCCTCGACCCCGACTTCCCAGCCGCGCACCATCGCCTGAAGCGCGTGATCGAGCGCGGTGGCGTCGAGTTCGCTGCTGCCGTCGCGAATATCGAGCACAAAGCGGATGATGGCGAGCGCATTGCCATCGACTTGCAGGCTCCAGTCGATCACCGGCGCCCCGGCGGCATCTTCGAGCATTGCCTGCACCCGCTGGCGCACTTCGGTCGATTGCACATCGCGCGGCAGCCAGACAAAGGCGAACAGATGCCGCGCGAGCGGCGCCTGGACCAGCTCCAGACGCGGGCGAGGCCGATCGAGCAGGCTCATCATCGTGGTCGCGATGCGTTCGAGATCGTCATCGGCAAAGCTGATCAACAAGTCGTGCGGCAAAGCGGTCAGCGCATGGACCAGCGCCTTGCCCGCATGGCCCTGCGGCGCAATACCGAGCCGGGTAGTCAGGCTTTCAAGCTGACTGCGCATCAGCGGAACGCGATCGGGCGAGGCAGACAGCGCCCCGCTGGTCCACACCCCGGCATGGACCGACAGCGCGACGACTTGCCCTTTTTCCATTATCGGCACGATGAACAAGTCGAGCGGGACAAAGCGATGCACCCGCGCCAGCCGGTTGGCCTTGACCACCAGAGGCACACGGGCCGGAGCGCCCTGACCATCGCCGTCGAACCAGGCAAAGGCGCGCGCGTAGGATTCCTCGCTCAGCAACGGGGCATGGCTCGCGCGACAGATCCCCAGCCGGCCTTCGGGGCTCCCGTCGCGGCGGCACACCACCCGGCCCAGCTGGGTCAGCATGCCATCGGCCAACCAGCGCATCAGCGCCGCCGCCTCGGCATCGGGCAATGTCCGCGCATCGTCGAGCATCGCCGCCTGCAGTTGCGACCAGTCGGCCACGGCGGCATGAACGTCGGCCAGCGTGCGGTGAATGTCCTCGACCAATGCGCGCCGGGCGCGGGCATCGACTCGCTCGGTTTCGAGATAGATCATCGATTCGCGCAGTTCGCCGATCGCTTCGCCATCGGGCAGCGCGCAAAGCCGCCCTTCCGGGTCGCGGCGCACCGCCAGCACCGGATGGACCAGCCGATCGATCGCCAGACCATGCTGAGTCACTGTGGCGCAGACCGAATCGACCAGAAACGGCATGTCATCATTGATCACCGCGATGCGCAGGCAACGTGGGCTGGCATCGGTCCCGGCCACACTTTCGATCGCCAGCGAAGGCTCCGCGCCCTTGCGCCGCGCCGCCGCACGCAGCGTAAAGCGCGCCGCCTCGGCAAGTCGGGCGGCATCGAAGTCGGCCGCTTCGGACGGAAGCAGCGAATCGGCGAACCGTTGCGCCAGCGTGGCTTCGAGCGAGAGCCCGGACACTTGATCGGGATATGCGGTATCGGTCAGCGTGGCCATAATGTTCCTTCCCCGCGCA
This sequence comes from Novosphingobium sp. Fuku2-ISO-50, assembly GCF_001519055.1. Classification (GTDB taxonomy): domain Bacteria; phylum Pseudomonadota; class Alphaproteobacteria; order Sphingomonadales; family Sphingomonadaceae; genus Novosphingobium. The sequence continues at coordinate 51,897 of NZ_KQ954292.1, forward strand.
GCCTGCCCTCACTGGAGATGCTTATTATTATATTACATAGCTACGCATTATTCGAATAGAGCTATCCGCACCCGCCAAGACGTGCAAGCCTCTTCAGGCCTGCAATCCCTAACGTCCGCGCATTAACCTGTGATTGCAGCCCCCCACTCGTGGCTTTGCCTATCCGGCCAACATATCCGTACAGGCATGGTCAGCCGACCAGATCGCGCACCGCCGCCATCGTCAAGGCCAGGCTGCGGCGGCGCAAGGCCGGGTCGAATGTCGCGCCGGCCACGATCAGTTCGTCGGCGCGGGTGCGTTCCTGAAACGCGGCCAGCCGGTCGGCAACCGTGCGCGGGGAACCGATCGCCGAAACCTGTCGCATGTGATCGAGCATGGCGCGTGACGGGGCGGGCAGGCTGTCGCGATAGCCCGGCACCGGCGGCGGCAGACGCCCGGGGGTGCCGCTGCGCAAGCGGACAAACGACTGATCCATCGAACTGGCCAGCAAGACGGCTTCTTCATCGCTGTCGGCGGCGAGCACGTTGATCGCGGCCATGACATGCGGCGCATCAAGCGTCGCCGAAGGCTGAAACCGTTCGCGATAGAGCGTCAGCGCCGCGTCGAGATGATCGGGGGCAAAATGCGAGGCAAAGGCATAAGGCAGCCCGAGCATCGCCGCGAGCTGCGCGCCGAACAGGCTCGATCCCAGGATCCACAGCTCGGGATGCGCGCCGAGGCCGGGATTCGCCTGAAGCGGCAGGCGCGGATCACCGGCAAATTGCGCCTGCAATTCGACGACATCGCCCGGAAAATCCTCGGCCGAGCGGTTCACGTCCTTGTGCAAGGCACGCGCAACGCGCTGATCCGCCCCCGGCGCGCGGCCAAGGCCAAGATCGACACGACCGGGGAACAAGGCGTCGAGCGTGCCGAACTGTTCGGCGATCACCAGCGGATTGTGATTGGGCAGCATGATCCCGCCCGCGCCGATGCGGATGGTCTGCGTGGCATGGCCGACATGCGCCAGCACGACCGCTGTCGCCCCGCCCGCGATCCCTTCCATGCCGTGATGTTCGGCGATCCAATAGCGATGATAGCCCGCCTCTTCGGCAGCGCGCGCCAACAGCGCGGCATCGGCAAAGGCGCGGGCCAAAGTGCCGCCTTCTACCACGGGGACGAGGTCGAGCACCGAGAGTTTCATCGCGTTATCGCCTATATTTCTAGGGTGTAGGGCTCGATGTGGGGCGGGAGGCCCCAGGATCAAGGGCCGGATCAAGGGGCGCCGACGTGTCTGGGCCCAGTTGCGACAGATAGCCGCGCGCGGTTCCCGCCTCGACGCTGTCGGGCGCGGTGGCGATCACCGAATTCCACGATTTGCGCGCCGCCGCCTCGTGCCCGGCCAGTTCGGCGATCACCCCTGCTTCCAGCCCGATCGCGGGATCGCGCGGATCGATCGTGGCCGCGGTTTCGATATAGCCCTGCGCGCCGGCAAGATCATGCCCCCGCCGCGCCAGAGTGGCCGACAACAGGAACACCCCGGCATCGCCCGGAGCCAGCCGCCGCGCTTCGGCCAGCGCGGTCGCGGCCTGTGCCGTCTGACCTTGCGTGACAAGCGCGCGGGCGCGGTCTGCCTCGATCGCCCCGCGCGCCGGGGCCTCGTCATAATCCTTCACGGCCAGCGCGCGGTCGAACCAGTCCAGCGCATGGACCGGATCGCCATTGGCCAGCGCGGCATTGCCCGCCATTGCCATCAGCGGCACGGCCGAGGCGATCTGCCCGGCCGGGATCGCCGCGACGGCATCGGCAAAGGCGCTTTGTGCCCCGGCGAAATCACCCGTGTCCGACAGGATCAGGCCAAGGCACTGATCGGCCCGCGCGCGCGCCTCGGGCGTCGTCGCGCGCGACAGCCAGTCGCGCGCATAAGCGAGGCCGATCGTCGAATCGGCGCGCGCACGCGCCATACATTCGCCCAGCGGGTCGACAGGGAGCGGCGGCGCAGCGGTTTTCGCCGCATCGCGCCGCTGTTGCGTGATCACCGGGAGCGGCGCCTGATTGTACGAATGAATATCCGGCCCGATCTGCATCAACAGGGCAATCGGCAGCAAGACGATCATGCGGCACTTCCTTTGGCATCCGATTCGACCAGCCCCGCCAGCGTGGCCAGCAACAAGGCCATGTCGGCATTGCGCGACAGGCGATGATCGCCGTCCTTGATCAGGTGGATCTGCACATCGGCTGAACGAAGCGCGGCGGCAAGGCGCAAGGCAATTGCCCACGGCACATCGGCATCCGCTTGCCCCTGAAGCAGGCGCACCGGCCCGTCGAAGGCAATCGGTCGCCCAAGCAGGCAACGCGCCTGACCATCGGCCCAGAACGCGGGATACATCGGCGTCGGTTCGGGGCCATAGGGGCTTTCGTCATGGACCACTTGGCCCGCCGCCAGCGCCGCTTTGGCCGCCGGATCGCGCCCCCAGTCGGTAAAATCGGGCGCGGCGGCGATCCCCACCAGCCCGGCAATGCGCGCGCCCAGCGCCTCGGCAAGCAGCAGCATCAGCCAGCCGCCCATGCTCGATCCGATCAGCACGACGCGATCGAGCCCGCAATGATCGATCAGCGCCGCGACTTCGCCGCACCAGCGCGACAATGTGCCATCGGCAAAATCGCCATCGCTCTGCCCGCAGCCCGAATAGTCGAGCAACAGACACCCATGCCCCCGCCGCACCGCCCAATCGAACACCGCGCCCGCCTTGGTTCCGCCCATGTCCGACATGTACCCGGGCAGAAACACCACTGTCGGCCCGGTTCCGGCGAGATGACGATAGGCCAGCCGCCGTCCATCGGGCAGCGTATAGAACGAATGGGGCGCGCAAGGATCCGTGACCATGGCGCCGTGGTAGTCGTGCCGGGCGGCGGCGAAAAGGGACTTATCCCGCAATTAACCCCCGTCGGTGTATAGCCCCGCCATGCTTGACCGTCTTGCCAACCGGTTTGTCGCCCTGCTGATGGCGCCGCGCGCGCTGCCCGTGCTGTTTGCGCTGTTCCTCGTCCCGCGCGCAGTGATGATCGCCTGCGCGGTGACGCCTTCGTCGGATGCCGACTGGTACTATGGCCATGGCGCGATGCTGGCGCATGGGCTGGGCTATCTCAACGGGCGCGGGATGCCGACGGCGTTCTGGCCGGTGGGCTGGCCCTGGCTGCTTTCGCTCGGCTTTCGCGTGCTGGGCGTATCGATCTGGACGGTCGGCGCGATCAACTGGCTTGCCTCGGCGCTGACGGCATGGCTGACGCTCGATCTCGGGCGACGACTGACGGGGTCGGAACTGGGCGGGTCAGAACTGGCTGGGCGGATCGGCCTGCTGGCGCTGGCGGTCTATCCCAATTCCATCCTCTATGTCCCGCTCGCACTGACCGAAACGACCTATACCGCGCTGTTGATGGCCGGGATCTGGCTGATGGTCGCGCGGCGCGACTGGGCGGCGACGGGCGCGGCGGGGCTGATTTTCGGGATTGCCACGCTGGTCAAGGCGCAGACGCTGGTGATCGTGCCGGCGATCCTGCTCATCATGCTCTTGCGCGAGGGGCAGGTGTGGCGCCGCATGCCGCTGGTCGCCGCGCGGGGGATGGTCGTCCTGCTTGCCGCCGCGCTGGTCATTGGCCCGTGGACCTTGCGCAATCATCGCGAGCTGGGCGCGTGGGTGACGGTTTCGACCAACGGCGGGATCACCCTCTTGACCGGAAACAACGACAGCGCGCGCGGCGGCTATACCCCCGACGATCCGCTGGTGCATCGGCTCGATCCGCTGAAAGACACCGACGAAGTGGCCTATGACGCACAGGCGCGGCGGCTCGGCACCGACTGGATCAAGGCGAATCCGGCGCGGTTTGCCGCGCTGGCACCGCTGAAAGTCTGGCACTTGTGGGGCCCGGATGGCGAAGGGCAATGGGCCTATGAAACCGGATCGTGGGCGTTCCGCGCCGCGCCGCATGCCTTTCTTGCCGTTCGCGCGGCCAATCAGGTGTGGTACTGGCTTTTGCTGATCGCCTTTGCCGCAGCGCCCTGGCGCATTGTGGCCTTGCGGCATGGCGAGGGCCGCCGCGTAATCGACTGGTGGATGGTCGCTTATGTCGTCGCGCTGTTTCCGACCGCGATCGCGGTGGTCTTTTCGGGGCAGTCGCGGTTTCATTATCCGGCGATGCCGTTTGTCTGCCTGATCGCGGGCTGGCTCGTCGCCGATTGGCTGTCGCGCCGCGTCCGCGCCTGAAACGCCTTCTGCCCCCTTCCGAAACCGCGCGCTTTCTGCCAAAGCGACCGCCTTACCGCGAAAAGGCGAGTTTCAGTCCCATGTCCGAAATGCTTACGATCACCCTGCCCGATGGTTCGACGCGCGAAGTCGCGTGCGGCACCACCCCGGCGGAGATTGCAGCGGCAATCGGGCCGGGCCTGGCCAAGGCGGCGATCGGCGCGCGCGTCGATGGCGAACTGTATGACATCACCCGCCCGCTGACCCGCGATGCGCAGCTCTCGCTGGTGACCGCCCGCGATGAAGCCGATGCGCTCGAACTCGTGCGGCATGACTATGCCCACGTTCTGGCCGAAGCGGTGCAGGCGCTGTTTCCCGGCACGCAGATCACCTTTGGCCCGTCGACCGACGATGGCTTCTATTACGACTTCGCGCCAAAAGACCGCCCCTTCACAGAGGACGACCTGCCCGCGATCGAGGCGAAAATGCGCTCGATCATCGCAGCCGACAAGCCGTTGCGCCGCGAAGCCTGGGCCCGCGCCGACCTGATCGCGCGCTGGACGGCCAGCGGCGAAACCTTCAAGGCGCAATGGGCCGGCGAACTGCCCGAAGGCGAAGAGCTGACCGTCTATTGGTCGGGTGACGACTGGTTCGACATGTGCCGGGGCCCGCACCTCGCCTCGACCGGCAAGCTCGATCCCCAGGCGTTCAAGCTGACGCGCGTGTCGGGCGCCTATTGGCGCGGCGATCAGGCCAATGCGATGCTCAGCCGCATCTACGGCACCGGCTGGCTCAACAAGAAGCAGCTCGACGCGCATCTCACGCGGCTCGAAGAAGCGGCCAAGCGCGATCACCGCAAGCTGGGCGCGGAGATGGACTTGTTCCACCTTCAGGCCGAAGCCCACGGCTCGGTATTCTGGCACCCCAAGGGCTATCGCATCTGGCGCGAGCTGGAGGCCTATATGCGCCGCGCGATCGACGCCGCCGGCTATCGCGAGGTCAAGACCCCGCAAGTGATGGACGCGCGCCAGTGGGAAGCTTCGGGCCACTGGGGCAAATATCGCGAAAACATGTTCGTCATCCCCGACGAAGTGCCCAATGTCGAAGATGAAGGCCCGCTGGTCTCCGACGATGCGCAGTGGATGGCGCTCAAGCCGATGAACTGCCCGGCGCACTTGCTGATTTTCCGCCAGGGGATCAAATCGTACCGCGAACTGCCGCTGCGCCTTTACGAAAACGGCTGCTGCCACCGCAACGAGCCGCATGGCGCGCTGCACGGGCTGATGCGCGTGCGCCAGTTTACCCAGGACGATGCGCATATCTTTTGCCGCGAAGACCAGATCGTCGACGAAGTGCGCAATTTCTGCGCGCTGGCCGACCGGATCTACAAGGACTTTGGCTTTACGTATTCGATCAAGCTGGCGCTGCGCCCCGAAAAGCGTTTCGGCAGCGAAGCAATGTGGGATCAGGCCGAAGACGAATTGCGCAATGCGGTCGCTGCGGCAGGCCTCGCCACGCCCGAATACGGCTGGGAAGAACTGCCCGGCGAAGGCGCGTTCTATGCGCCAAAGCTCGAATGGCACCTGACCGACGCGATCGGCCGCACCTGGCAGGTCGGCACGATTCAATCCGACCGCGTCCTGCCCGAACGGCTCGATGCGAGCTATATCGGCGAAGACGGCGAACGCCATCGCCCGGTCATGCTGCACCGCGCGATCTTCGGCAGCTACGAACGCTTCATCGGCATCCTGATCGAACATTTCGCCGGTCGTCTGCCGACCTGGCTCGCCCCGGTGCAGGCGGTGGTGGCCACGATCGTCTCCGACGCCGACGCCTATGCCCATGAAGCGGTCGCCGCGCTGACCGCCGCCGGAATCCGCGTCGAGACCGATACGCGCAACGAAAAGATCAACTACAAAGTGCGCGAACACTCGCTGCAAAAGGTGCCCTTCCTGCTGGTGGTGGGCAAGCGCGAGGCCGAGGAAGGCACCGTTGCCATTCGCCGCCTTGGCGACCAGCAACAGAAAGTCGTGCCGCTGGCCGAAGCGATCGCCTTGCTCAAGGCCGAAGCGACGGCACCGGATCTGCGCCCCTGACAGGCGGGACCGGCCCGCTCCCCCACCCGACCGCCCTGTGGAAGCACACTCTGGGCGGTCGGGTGGGGGAGCGGGCCGGTCCCGCCTTCAAAATTCGCCCTTTCGCGAATTTTGAAAAAAGCCGCGTAACGCAGTCTTAAACCGACCGGGGTCATAAGCGTTTCCACTTAGGGGCAACCGTGTGGATTCGCGCATGACAATGCAATTTCGCTTTCTGCCGACAGATGGACTGGTCGACGGAGACATCAGCGACGAAGCGATTCTTGCGCTGCGGCGGCAGATCTGGCCCGACGGTCTGGTCGATGCGGCCGAAGTCGAGGAAATCCTTGCGATCAACGAGGATGTGCGCCGGCCGAGCGCGGCGTGGATTGCCTTTTTTGTCGAAGCGGTGACCGAATTTCTGCACGCGACGAGCCACCCGCGCGGAACCTTGTCCGAAGCGCAGGCGGACTGGCTCATTCTGCGCATGGATCGCGACGGGCGGCTCGATTCGCCCGCCAAGCTCGAACTGCTGGTCCATCTGCTCGAAAAGATGGACGCCACCCCCGACCGCATGAAGGCCTATATTCTCGTGCAGATCGAACGCGCGGTGGTGTTTGGCGCAGGGCCGACACGCGGCGGCGATTGGGCGCCCGCAGCCGGCGAGATCAGCGCGGAGGAATGCGCCTTGCTGCGCCGGGTGATCTTTGCACCCGGCGGCTTTGGCCCTGCACGGGTCAGCGCCGAAGAAGCGGAAATGCTGTTTCGCATCAAGGACGCAACGCTTGACGGCGACAATGCGCCCGAGTGGAAAACGCTGTTTGTGCAGGGCATCGCCAATTATCTGCAAGGCTGGCAGGGCCTGGCCCTGCCGACCGCCGAGCAGGAACTGGCGCACGAACGCTTTCTGGCGGCGCGCGATCCGGGGATTGGCGGATTTTTGGGCTCCATGGTCCGCACCAGCCCCAACGGCCTGCTGTCGGCAGTGCGCGGCGGCGGGTTTGGCCGTCGCCAACCCGCGCGCGACATCGTGGCCGAAGAACGCGCCGATTACGCGGTGACCCCCGTTGAAAAACAATGGCTTGATTCCCGGATCGAAGCCGATGGCAAACTCGATCCGCTGGAACAGGCGCTGCTCGCCTTTTTGCAGGAAGAGCGCGAGGCGAAAGGTTGATCGCGATGGACCGCAAGCGCAATATCCAGCCCGCCCGCCAACAGCGCGAAGCCGCCGCGCGCACGGCCAGAGAGGCCGCCGCCGCGGAGTCGGTCGACAGCGAGCGTCGCACCCGCGCCCGCCGCGCAATGACCCCGGCCAACAGCACCGAGGCGGTGCGGCTGGTCGACCTGTCGACGCACGGGTGCTGTCTCCGCTTTGCCGCCACAACCGAATACCGGCCCGGTCAGTTTATCCGGCTGGGCTTTTCCGGCGAACGCGAAGCCGTCCGCGCGATCGTGCGCTGGACCGAAGACATGCGCATCGGCGCGGAATTCACCTGTGGCCTGCCCGCCGACCGCATCGATGCGATCCTGTCCGAAAGCCGCTCGCCGCTGGTCGGCCTGCTCTGATCAGACGGTAAAGCTTTCGCCGCAGCCGCAGGTGCCTTTGGCATTGGGATTGGCGAAGACGAAGCCTGCCTGAAAATCGTCTTCGACCCAATCCATCGTGCTGCCGATCAGATAGAGCACCGAGGCGCCGTCGATGAACAGCGTGCCGCCCGGCGTTTCGATGCGTTCATCCATCGCGATGGCTTCGCTGACATAATCGACCGAATAGGCGAGGCCCGAACAGCCCCGGCGCGGCGTCGACAGGCGTACGCCGATCGATCCGGCGGGGGCATCGGCCATCAGCGCGGCAATGCGCCGCTGCGCCGCTTCGGTCAGCACGACAGCGGCGGGACGTTCGCGCACGGGGCGCTGTTTGGTGACGGTGACCATCGGATCGCGTATCCTTACAACATGCCCAGTTCGAGCTTGGCTTCGTCGCTCATTTTCTGGGGATCCCACGGCGGATCCCAGACCAGATTCACTTCGGCATCGCGCACGCCGGGCACCGCGCTGACGCGCAGTTCGACTTCGCCGGGCATCGATTCGGCAACCGGGCAATGCGGCGTGGTCAGCGTCATCGACACCACGGCATGGCCATCGCCATCGATCTCGACGCCGTAGATCAGCCCGAGGTCATAGATATTGACCGGGATTTCCGGATCATAGATCTCGCGCAGCGCGGTGATCACGCCTTCATAGGTATCGCCGCCGGGCTCGTTCGGACCGATCCCCTGCGGCGTTTCCGCCAGAAACCCGTCGAGATAGTCGCGCTTGCGGGCGAGCTTGTCGCCCGGCGTTTCGACAACATCCTCGACAAAGGCGCGGGGCGGCGGTTCGACGCCGTCGACTTCTTCGATGGTGAACTTGCGGTCCTCGGTCATGCGAAAATCCTCAAGGTGCGCTCGATCCCGCGCACCAGCGCGGCGATATCGGTTTCGTCATTGTACAGGCCAAAGCTCGCCCGCGCGGTCGCGGGCACGCCCAGTGCCGCCATCAGCGGCTGTGCGCAATGGTGTCCGGCACGGATGGCGACGTTTTCCTCGTCGAGGATCGTGCCGAGATCATGGGGATGGACGCTTTCGAGCGCAAAGCTGACGATCCCGGCGCTATCGTCGGGGCCGAACAGGCGCACGGCGTTGATCCGGCCCAGCGCCTCTCGTGCCTTCGTCACCAGCATGGTCTCGTGCGCGTGGATGGCGTCGAGACCTTTGCCACGCACAAAGCGCGCGGCGGCGGCAAAGCCGATCGCCTCGGCAATCGCCGGCGTGCCCGCTTCGAAGCGTTGCGGCGCGGGGGCCCAGGTCGTTTCGGCAAATGTCACGCGGTCGATCATCGATCCGCCGCCCTGCCACGGGGGCATGGCATCGAGCAGATCGGCCTTTGCCCACAACGCGCCGATTCCGGTCGGGCCATAGAGCTTGTGCGCGGAAAAGGCATAGAAATCACAGCCCAAAGCCGCGACATCGACCGGCACGCGCGCCACCGCCTGACATCCGTCGATCAGGATGCGCGCGCCGACGCCATGCGCCAGCCGGACCGCACGCGCGACATCAAGCACCCCGCCCAGCACATTCGAGACATGGGCAAAGGCGACCAGCTTGTGCGCCGGGGTCAGCATCGCTTCGGCCGCATCGAGATCGATCCGCCCGTCGTCGGTCAGCGGGCAGACATCGATGACGATCCCGGTGCGTTCGCGGATCAATTGCCACGGCACGATGTTGGAATGATGTTCGAGCAGCGACAGCAACACGCGATCGCCGGGGCGAAGATTGGCCACGCCCCAGCTTTGCGCGACCAGATTGATCGCCTCGGTCGCGCCGCGCGTAAACACGATCTCGTGCTCGGCCCCGCCGATCAGGTCGGCGACATCGCGCCGCGCCGCTTCATAGGCGAACGTCATCTCCGCCGAGCGCGCATAGAGCCCGCGATGGACCGTGGCATAATCCGGCCCCAGCGCGCGCGCGACCGCGTCGATCACCACATTGGGCTTTTGCGCCGTCGCCGCGCTGTCGAGATAGTGCCAGCGCGCACCGTCACGCGTGAGCAGGCCGGGAAAGGCGTCGGGGGCGTTCACAACACAGTCTCCAGCGCGGCCACCGCCGCTGCGGTCAGCCGCTCCTCATCGGCGGCCCCGACGAAAGCCTCTGCCAGAAACGCCTGAAGCATCAGCGCCTTGGCCGAAATCGGCGGAATCCCGCGGCTGGCGAGATAGAACAAGGCATTGGCATCGAGTTCGCCGATCGCGCAGCCGTGCGCGCATTTGACATCGTCGGCAAAGATTTCCAGCTCCGGCCGGGCATTGGCCGTGGCCGTGCGGTCGAGCAGCATGGCGCGGATCGACTGTTCGCCATCGGTGCCGACCGCGCCGCGATCCACGACCACACGGCCCAGATAGTTGCCTGTCGCCTGCCCCGCGAGCACCTGCCGCACGACCTGGCGCGAAACGGCGTCGGGCTCGGCATGGATCACTTCGGTCACGATCTCGACCGTCTGCTCGCCGCCCGCGATTTGCGCCGCGCCGAGGTGAAACCGGCTGCCGCGCGCCAGAGTCACGCGCAAGGCGACGCGGCCATAGCCTTTCGCGGCGTTGAGGACGTGAAACGCAAACTGCGCGCCTTCGCCCAGCGTGATCGCGATGTCGTGAACCGCCGCGCCGTCAATGACGAGCGTGCGCGTGCCCTGCTCGCCCGGCGCCAGCACGATCGTTTCGGGCGCGACCGGCCAAACGCTTTCGAGCGCGGCGAGGTCGGCATAGCGCCAGGCCTCGTCATGCCGGGTGGGAAGCAGCGCGGTCATGCGACGAGTGCCTCGTAACCCTGCTCTTCGAGTTCGAGCGCCAGCTCGGGCCCGCCGGAGCGCACGATGCGCCCGCCCGCCAGAACATGAACGAAATCGGGTTTCACATAATCGAGCAGGCGCTGATAATGCGTGATCAGCAAGACCGCCTTGTCGGGGCGGCGCATGATCGCATTGATCCCTTCGCCGCAGACTTTCAGCGCGTCGATGTCGAGCCCCGAATCGGTCTCGTCGAGAATGGCCAGTTTCGGGTCGAGAATGCCCATCTGCACCATTTCCGCGCGCTTCTTTTCGCCGCCGGAAAAGCCGACATTGACCGGGCGCTTCAACATGTCGGGATCGAGTTTCAGCAAGGCCGCCTTTTCGCGCGCCAGCTTCAGGAACGCGCCGCCCGACAGCGGCTCTTCCCCGCGCGACTTGCGCTGCGCATTGAGCGCCTCACGCAGGAATTGCACCATCGACACGCCGGGAATTTCGACCGGGTACTGAAACCCGAGGAAAAGCCCCGCCGCCGCGCGCTCGTGCGGCGCCATCGCCAATAGATCCCGGCCATCGAGCGTCGCGCTGCCACCGGTTACGTCATAGCCCGGGCGACCGCCCAAGGTATAAGCCAGCGTCGACTTGCCCGCGCCGTTGGGGCCCATGATGGCATGGATTTCGCCCGCGTTGATCGACAGCGACAAGCCTTTGAGAATCGGTTTGCCCGCAACTTCGTTGGCAAGATCGGTAATGGTCAGCAGCGACATGTCAGACTGTGTTCCGTGTGAAAGAGTGGGTGCCGAGCAGCTTCTGCGCCTCGCCGTCATAAAGCCCCTCCCCTTCAGGGGAGGGGTTGGGGTGGGGCCTCGCCCAACGCTCCGACGCTTGCCAAAACGTGCCCAGGTTGAATGCTCGGCCATGCAATCGCCCAGTGGGGCGCAGCCTATAGGCCCCACCCCCGGCCCCTCCCCTGAAGGGGAGGGGGGATGGTTGCGATGCGGGCATGATCATTCTTCACGCCCTTCGGCCACGGCCCAGCGATCCGGCGCCTGTCGCAGAGCCGCAAGGACAGATCGCTGAACCCCGTCCAGATTGTCCATGACATCCCGGTTGGTCACCCGCAGGACGGTGAACCCATAGCCCGCCAAGGCGTGATCCCGCTGCCGGTCCTGTTCGGCGTCGTGCGTCTCGCCATCGACTTCGACAATCAGCGCCTTTTGCGGGCACAGGAAATCGGCGATGTAGGGGCCGATCACTGCCTGGCGGCGGAACTTGTGGCCTTCGATCTGGCCGTTCGACAGCGCGCGCCACAGGCGTTTTTCCGGTTCGGTGGGGTTGCGGCGCATGTCCGCCGCCCGGCTGTTCAATTCAGCGAGGAATATAGCCGAGAGGCCCCACCCCCGGCCCCTCCCCTGAAGGGGAGGGGAGTTCAGGCGTTGGGCGTCTTGTTGGGAGGTCAGGTTAGCCAACGCTTCCCTCCAGGCTGATGCCGAGCAGCTTTTGCGCTTCGACGGCGAATTCCATCGGCAATTGTTGCAGCACTTCGCGGGCGAAGCCGTTGACGATCAGCGTCACCGCGTCTTCCTGGCCAAGGCCGCGCTGCATCGCGTAGAACAACTGGTCGTCGGAAATCTTCGACGTGGTCGCTTCGTGCTCGATCGTCGCGGTCGGGTTTTTCACTTCGATATAGGGCACGGTATGCGCGCCGCACTCGGCGCCGAGCAGCAGGCTGTCGCACTGGGTATGATTGCGCACGCCGTCGGCATTGCGCGCGACGCGCACCAGCCCGCGATAGGTGTTGTTCGATTTCCCCGCGCTGATCCCTTTCGACACGATGGTCGAGCGGGTGCCGCGCGCGTTGTGAATCATCTTCGTGCCGGTGTCGGCCTGCTGATGGTTGTTGGTGACGGCGACCGAATAGAATTCGCCGACGCTGTCTTCGCCGTTCAACACGCAGCTCGGGTATTTCCAGGTCACGGCCGATCCGGTTTCGACCTGGGTCCACGAAACTTTGCTGCGCGCACCCTGGCACAGCGCGCGCTTGGTGACGAAATTGTAGATCCCGCCCTTGCCTTGCGCATCGCCCGGATACCAGTTCTGCACGGTCGAATACTTGATCTCGGCATCGTCGAGCGCGACCAGTTCGACCACGGCGGCGTGAAGCTGGTTTTCATCGCGCTGCGGGGCGGTGCAGCCTTCGAGATAGGAAACGTATGAGCCTTTGTCGGCGACGATCAGCGTGCGTTCGAATTGCCCGGTGTTTTCCGCGTTGATGCGGAAATAGGTCGACAGCTCCATCGGGCAGCGCACGCCTTCGGGGATATAGACGAACGTCCCGTCGGAAAAGACCGCGCAATTGAGCGCCGAAAAGAAGTTGTCGTGGCAAGGCACGACTTTGCCCAGCCAGCGGCGAACCATGTCGGGGTATTCGCGGATCGCCTCGCTGATCGAGCGGAAAATGACCCCGGCTGCTTCCAGTTCCTTGCGGAACGTGGTCGCCACCGAGACGGAATCGAACACCGCATCGACCGCAATCCTGCGTGCGCCTTCGACGCCGGCAAGCACCGCCTGTTCGGCCAGCGGAATGCCCAGCTTTTCATAGATGCGCAGGATTTCCGGATCGACTTCGTCAAGGCTCTTGGGCCCGTCCCTGGTCTTGGGCGCGGCCCAGTAATAGGCCGCCTGATAATCGATCGGCGGGATATTCAGCTTGGCCCAATCGGGCATCGGCATGGTCAGCCAATGGCGATAGGCCTTGAGCCGCCATTCGAGCATCCATTCCGGTTCCTGCTTCTTGGCGGAAATATAGCGGACGGTCTCTTCGGACAGACCTTTGGGTCCGTATTCCTGCTCGATGTCGGACGACCAGCCATATTCGTAATCGGCGGCGCGCGCCGCAGCTTCGCGCGCGGCCTCATCCTTGACTGCCGGTTCACCGACAACAGGGGCGTGCAGCTCGTCGCTCATGCTTCAACCTCGAATGTTGCAGAAGTGGCGGGCGCCTGCACTGCCGGCGCCCGCGAAGCAAGCCCCGACACATCGGGGCCTCTCAGATCAGGCCCCCTCAGATCAGGCCCCCTCAAATCAGGCCCCCTCAAATCAGGCCCCCTCAAATCAGGACTGGCCAACTGGCTTAGCGAAACCCCCGCCAGCGCGCCACGCAAGGCGGCGTCGACCACAGGCCAGTGCGGCCGCATCGAACAGGCGCTTTCGAGCGAACAGTCGTGGCGGCCTTTTTCATTGCGCAGCCGATCGCTGCAGGCGGCCATGGCGATCGGCCCTTCGACCGCTTCGATGATGTCGGCAAGCGAGATCGCCGCCGCCGGACGCGCCAGCGTCAGCCCGCCGCGCGCACCGCGCACCGCGCGCAACAGCCCCGCGCCCGACAATTTGCTGACCAGTTTTTGCACGGTCGGTGCGGGCAGGCCGGTTTCATCGGCGAGCTGCTGCGCCGAAATGCGCGCATGCCCGCAACGCCGTGCGGCGGCGGTCATGGTCACCACGGCATAATCGGCCATGCTGGACAGACGCATTGCACAAAACCCTTCAACCGACCGGATTGACCCGGCGCCGTAAATCAGACCGATTCGATCCGGTATCTAGGTATCGCGCTTCGGCATGGCAAGATGCCCATGGGACAAAAGACCCAGACCCGATGGCATCGCGGCAACTTTGGGCCTGATTTCAACATAGTTCCTCAGATCGACCGAAGCAGACCGAAGCGGTTGATTGGTCCGCGCCAGCCGCCCCGGCGTGCATCCGGTAAAGTGGCGGATCTCGCGGATCATGTGCGGCTGATCGTAGAATTGTTCTTCGACATGCGCGATCTGGTCGGCGGGAGTGCCCGGATGGCACAGCAGGGCGGCGGCGCGCAGCGCGCGATATTTGCGCGCCAGCTGGCTGGGGCTGAGCCCGAAATAATGATCGACCAGTCGCTGCAACTGACGGGGCGAATAGGGCGTCGTGGCGACAAGATCTTCAAGCCGGGGCGACAGCGACGCGCCCAGCCATTCGGCAACCGCCCGGATCAGATCTTCGTGCCGGGGCGGGATATGCATCGCCCGCGCGCCAAACACCCGCGATGCCATCGCCACCATGTCCTGCGGCCGCAGCGTGCCCGCGCGATGCCCGTCTATCAGGTTTTCGCCAAGCCGGGTCACCTCTGGCCCGAGCAGCGAGCCCGCTTCGACCATGCGGTCGCTCCATTTCGCCGCCGACAGCCGCCCGGTCAGCGCGGCCCAGCCGAGCGGGCCGATCGCCGCGCCAAAGGCATGCCATGGCCCTTCGACGGTAATTTCCGCCGCCGCCGACAACGGGGTGACCAGACTGGTGCGATGCGAGACATGGATCACGCCGTCGCCGGTGCGCATCCGCCCCTCGCCCTTGAGGAACACCAGAAACAGAGCAACCGCTGCGGGCTGCACATCGTCGATCCGCGCCCTGTCGCAACGCAAGCTGAAATAGGTCGTCACATACGGCTCGACATCGGGCGGCGGCGGCAGGAAGTCGAAGAGGAACGGCGCGGCCTCCCCGGCCTCGCCAGTTTCGCTGTCCCGGCCAGTTCCGCCGACAACTTCAGCGCTCGAATTGCCGATGATCATTATCGCCGCCCCCGCAGATCTTGCGGCAAACCTTGCGCCACCCCGACAAGCACAAGCCCAGCGGAAGTGAAAATCGCACGCGTGTCAAGCACATCGCTCACGAATACCGGAAATAGCTGTCACTTCGGACATAATACAGGGGAGGTATCGCGACACTCCAGCCGACGACGCGGGACAAAAAAAGGGCGGCCGGGCCTTTGGCTCCGACCGCCCGGAAGTCGAGGGTCCGATACATTGCTGCACCAAGCCCTTCGGGTCGCAAGACGACGGCTAGGCTATCGCGCGATTCGTGAATTGTATGGATTCGACAAAATCGGTGTCCGGTTTGCAACACACCTGATGCTTTGGCCCAAATTACGAAATTTTCTTTGAATTCGCGCTATTTCCCTCTTGGCTCCGGATCACCGCTCGCCCAAGGATCAAAGCCGAGGTTCAAAGATGGACCGGCCACAACCCAACCCATTCACCGACATAGCGATATTCATTTACCGATGCTCTACCGCCTTTTGCGCCCCCTGCTGTTCAAAATTCCGGCTGAAACGGCCCATCGGTTAACCGTCGCGGCCTTGCGAGCGGTGCCGTTGTCGCGCCAGCTGGACATGGCCCCCACGCTGATCCAGCGCGTTGCCGGCATCCCCTTTCCCAATCCGGTCGGCCTTGCCCCCGGTTTCGACAAGAATGCGCAAGTGCCCGACGCGATGCTGGCGCTGGGCTTCGGCTTTGTCGAAGTCGGCACGGTGACTCCCCGTCCGCAAGTCGGCAACCCGCGCCCACGCCTGTTCCGCCTGGTCGAGGATCGCGCGGTGATCAACCGCATGGGATTCAACAACGACGGGGCAGAAGCGGTCGCCCGGCGGCTGCACGAACGCACCGGCACGCCCGGCCACTCGCCCTCGGGGATCATCGGGGTCAACATCGGCGCCAACAAGGATTCGCCCGACCGCATTGCCGATTATGCGACCATGACGCGGATCATGGCACCGCTGGCCCGCTATCTGACGATCAACATAAGCTCGCCCAACACGCCGGGCCTGCGCGATTTGCAGGACGAAGGCGCGCTCGCCGCGCTGCTCGACGCGGTCATCATGGCGCGGGGGGGCAACACGACCCCGATCTTCCTCAAACTCGCGCCCGATCTCGGCCATGCGGACATCGATTCGATCTGCCGCATCGCGATCGACCGCCGCATCGACGCGCTGATCATTTCGAACACCACGATCAGCCGCCCGCCGTTGCTGTCCCCCCTCGCCGGGGAAAGCGGCGGCCTTTCGGGCGAACCCTTGCGCGATCTCGCGTTGCAGCGCCTGCGCGATTTCCGCAAGGCAAGCGGCGGGGGCATTCCGCTGATCGGGGTCGGCGGCATCGCCACGGTCGACGATGCCTGGGCCCGCATTCGCGCGGGCGCCAGTCTGGTGCAGCTTTACAGCGCGCTGGTCTACGAAGGCCCGGGGCTGGTGCGCCGCATCGTCAAGGGCCTGGCCGAACGAACCCGCGCCGAAGGCATGGGAAGCATTGCGGAAGCCGTCGGCAGCGAATAGCCTGCCGCAATGCACCACGCCTCCCGCCGCAAGGTTTTCGCCCGCCTCTCGCTCAGCGCTGCGCTGCTAATCGCCGCAGCACTGCCAATTGCAACGGTTGCCGCTGCGCCACCGGCACCCGATCACGGCGTGGTTTCTGCCGCCGACCCGCGCGCAGCGGCTGCAGGCGCCGAAATCCTGCGCGCCGGAGGCAGCGCAACCGACGCGGCGATCGCGACAATGCTGGCGCTGGGGGTGGTCGAACCGCAAAGCTCGGGGCTCGGCGGCGGCGGCTTTCTCCTCACCGGCAGCGCCGATGGCCAGGTCGACAGCTTCGACGGGCGCGAAGCTGCGCCAAAGGCCGCCGATTCGCACTGGTTCTTTCGCGATGGCCGCCCGCTCGACCATGGCGCTGCCGTTCCCGGCGGGCGCAGCGTCGGCGTGCCGGGCAACCTGGCGCTGGCCGCGCTCGCGCATGCCCGCCATGGCCGCCTGCCCTGGGCGCGGCTGTTCACCCCGGCGATCCGGCTGGCGCGCGACGGTTATGCGATCACCCCCCGGCTGAATGCCTCGCTCGCCTTGTTCAAGGGCGTTGCCGGGCTCGATCCGGCGGGGCGCGCCTTGTGGTTCGACGCCGATGGCGCGCCGCTGCCGGTCGGCACCGTGGTCAAAAACCCCGCGCTGGCGCAGATTCTCCAGCGTATCGCCGAAAAGGGGCCGCGCGCATTCTATAGCGGCGCCAATGCCGATGCGATCGCGCACCATGTCACGACCAGCCCGATCAACCCCGCGCCGATGACCATCGCCGACATCGGCGCCTATCAGGCCCGCGCGCTGCCGCCGGTCTGCGCGCCCTATCGCACATGGAAAGTGTGCAGCATGGGCCCGCCGTCGGCCGGCGGGATCATCGTGCTGCAAGTGCTCGGCATGCTCGATCGATTTGACATCAGGACGCTCGGCCCCGCCTCGCCGGTCGCCTGGCATCTGATGGCCGAGGCGGAACGGCTGGCCTTTGCCGACCGCGACCGCTTTGTCGCCGATCCCGGCTTTGTCTCGGTGCCGGTCAAAGGCCTGCTCGACCCTGCCTATATCGCCGCGCGTTCGGCCCTGATCAGCGAGGGGCGCACATTGCCGCAGGCCGATCCCGGCGCGCCTGCGGGCGCCAGCGACACTTATGCGCTGGCCGCCCCGATCGAAGAACACGGCACGACGCATTTCGTGGCGGTCGATGCGCACGGCGATGTCGCCAGCTATACCTCGACCATCGAAAACGGATTCGGTTCGGGCCTCATCGTCAATGGCTATGTGCTCAACAACGAACTGACCGATTTCAACATCGATCCCGACCGCGACGGCAAGCCGACCGCCAACCGCGTCGAAGGCGGCAAACGCCCGCGCAGCTCGATGAGCCCGGTGGTGGTCTATGACAGCGCGGGCCACATCCGCCTTGTCGCGGGGGCGGCAGGCGGCGCGACGATCCCGGTGCAGGTCATCCGCGTGCTGATCGGCACGCTCGACTGGGGGCTCGATGCGCGCGCGGCCATCGCGCAAGGTGTGGTGATGCCGATCCCGGACGGCATCGCGGTCGAGGCGGGCACCGCGCTCGAACCGATGATCCCGGCGCTGACCGCGCTGGGCCATGGCCATGTGATCGCCCTGCCGCTGCGGCTCAAGGCCAATGCGATCGAGCGCACTGCCGAGGGCTGGCGCGGCGCCGCCGATCCGCGCAGCGAAGGCGCCAGCGTCTCACCATGACAAGACCAGCGGTGTTCTTGCCGTAGCGGCACGACGGGCCTACGTACCGTGACAGGGGCTCCAAAGCCCATGGCAGAGGATCGCGACAGGCCGTGCAGCTCACCGATTTCGACCGCTACCCCAACCTTGTGGCGATGTTCCTCGATCGCGCCCGCACGCGCGGGTCGCATCCGATGCTGGTCGCCAGACACGAAGGCGCCTGGCGCGCGCTCGACTGGACGACGGTGGCGGACCGGGTCTGCGTGCTGGCGCGCTCGCTGCGCGCGATCGGGCTGAAGGATGGCGACCGGGTCGTGCTGGTTTGCGAAAATCGGCCCGAATGGTGCATCGCCGATCTGGCCATCATGGCCGCCGGGCTGGTGACAGTGCCGACCTACACCACCAACACCGAACGCGACCACCACCATATCCTCGAAAACTCGGGCGCGCGGGCCATCATCGTCTCGACGCCGAAACTGGCGCAGCCGCTGCTCGCAGCCGCCATGCGCGCACCCAATGCCGAACATGTCATCGGCATCGAGCCCTTGCGCCGCATGCAGTCGGGCATGTTGACCTTTCACGACTGGCGCGACCTGATTGTCGGCGACGTCGCCGCCGCCCGCGACGAAGCCGAAGCGCGCGCGGCAACGATCGGGCGCGATGATCTTGCCTGCATCATCTATACCAGCGGCACCGGCGGCGCCCCGCGCGGCGTGCGCCAGCATCACGGCGCGATCTTGCGCAATGTCGATGGCGCCGCGCATATCGTGGCCGAAGACTACGGCTGGGGCGATGAAGTGTTCCTGTCGTTCCTGCCGCTCAGCCACGCCTATGAACACAGCGCCGGGCAATTCCTGCCGATCGGCATGGGCGGCACGATCCATTATGCCGAAAGCCTCGAAAAGCTGGCTGCCAATATCGAGGACGTGCGCCCGACGCTGATGGTCGTCGTCCCGCGCCTGTTTGAAGTCCTGCGCACGCGGATCATGAAGCAGATCGAAAAACAGGGCCGCCTGCCCGCCACGCTGATGCATCAGGCGCTGGCGATTGCCGCGCGCCGCGCCTCTGGAAAAATGCGGTTGAGCGACCGGTTGCTCGACATGGTGATCGAACGCACGCTGCGCCCGAAGATCCGCAAACGCTTTGGCGGGCGGATGAAGGCGCTGGTGTCGGGCGGGGCCCCGCTCAATCCCGAAGTCGGCGTGTTTTTCGAAGCGATGGGCCTGACCCTGCTGCAAGGCTATGGCCAGACCGAGGCCGGGCCGGTGATTTCGGTCAACCGTCCGCGCGCGGGCATCGCCATGGATACGGTCGGACCGCCGATGCGCGAAGTCACCGTGAAGATCGCCGAAGACGGCGAAATCCTCGTCCAGGGCGAACTGGTCATGCACGGTTATTGGCGCAACGAAGTCGAAACCTTGCGCACGATCCGCGACGGATGGCTGCACACCGGCGACATCGGCCATTTCGACGCGGCGGGGCGGATCGTCATCACCGACCGCAAGAAGGACATGATCGTCAACGACAAGGGTGACAACATTTCACCACAGAAGATCGAAGGCATGCTGACGCTTCAGCCCGAAATCGCCCAGGCGATGGTCAGCGGCGACAAGCGCCCCTATGTCGTCGGGCTGATCGTTCCCGATGCGGAATGGGCGCTCGACTGGGCGCGCGAGGCGGGCGAACACTTCGACATGGCCGCGCTGCAGGATTTGCCGGCATTTCGGGCCGAAATCCGCGCGGCGATCGATCGGGTCAATGCAGACGTGTCAGTGGTCGAGAAAGTGCGCCAGTTCGCCTTTGCCGACGAGCCGTTTGCCATCGACAACGAGGAACTGACCCCGTCGATGAAAATTCGCCGCCACAAGATCCGCGAACGCTATGGCGCGCGCATTGATGCGCTGTATCGGGGGTAAAGGCTTATCGGGGGTAGAGGCGGCACCGGCCCGCTCCCCCACCCGACCACCCACAGGGTACTTTCGTTGGGTGGTCGGGTGGGGGAGCGGGCCGGTGCCGCCTCCCGATTTCAAGCCGCTTCGAGTTCGACGAATTCGGGAAGGAACGTCGGTTCGCGCAGGGACCAGCCGGGAGCAGTCGCCGCAGCCTCGCTGATCGACTGGAGCAAGCCCTTGCGCCGTTCGGGACGGATCTGCGGCAGCGCCGCCGCGCCGCAGAACGCCGCCGGCAGCCACGGGCGGATCGCCGCGCCGAGCAGCCGTTCATAGAGGAAGCGATAGGCGCAAAAGCCGCCGAGCCGTTCCTGCGCCAGATCGAATGTCGAAACGCGCAACATCGGCCCCATCAGCACTTCGATCGCATCGAGCCCTTCGCCGCCGTCACTCGTCTCAAGCGCGCGGCGCACCAGTTTCAGATCCTGATAGACGACATATTGCGCGCGAATCGAAGCGGTTTCCTCGCCATTGCGCGCCCACAGGCGAAACGCATCGCCCCGGCCAAGCCCCACATCCAGACTGCGCCTGATGTAGCGCTGTTCGCAAGAGGAAAACCCCGCAAATTCACGCATTTCGGCAAGAATAAGCTGTGCACTTGGGCTGTACGACATGACCGGCGATGCTCCTGGGCGAGCCGGATATGTGGCCATTCGCTGCGTCGACCGACCGCCCACACAAACCCTAGCGCACGATAGTTAGCGGGCGGTTAAATGGTTAACCGGGCAAACCGCCCATGGCGTGGCTTATAAGTTTATGGATCAGGTCTTTTGCTGCTTTCGGATCAATGTCGCAATATCGATGCCAAGCGCACGGGCAGCCGCCCGCTTTGACCCCAAACTCTCTATAGTTCTGTTTATGATGGATTTTTCGAACTCGGCAACGTGGTGCTTCAATTTCTCGTCGCCGCAAGAATCAAGGACAGAATCAAAATTCACGTCAGATGATTTTACCAAAGACCTGTTGCCATAACTCGCGAATTCTTCATACCCGGCAACATCGTCAGAGATAATATCAAGATAGTCCAGGATGCCCTTTAACTCGCGTATGTTTCCGGGCGTGTGATATTGCACGATCGCTTCCCGACATTCCCTGGCAAGGACCAGGGGCGTTTTCCTTGTGGAATTGATTCTTTCCAGAAAACTGTCGATCAATTCACCTCGATCCGTCCTTTCACGCAAGGCGGGAATGGTGACCGGAAAGGTCGATATTCTGTAAAAGAGGTCAGCGCGAAACTGCTTTTCCTGCACCATTTGCGCCAGATCGCGATTGGTGGCGGAAATGACTTTGACATCGACACGGCGGACCATGGCCGAACCGATCGGCTGAATCGTCCCATCCTCAAGAAATTTCAACAATTTCGCTTGGCTGGTCAGCGGGATTTCGCCGATTTCATCAAGAAACAGCGTCCCTCCCGCAGCGCTTTCGATAAAGCCCTTCTTGCCCGCCTGCAGCGCGCCGGTGAATGCCCCCCGTTCATATCCGAACATCTCGGATTCGAACAGGGTTTCGGGAATGCTGCCGCAATTGACATGCACAAACGGCGCGCCATCCCGGCTCGATCGGCCATGAATGAAATCGGCCACGGCCGTTTTCCCGACCCCCGATTCGCCCAACAGGATGACCCGCACCTTGCGTTCGTGCGCGCGAATGGCGCGCTCGATCTGACGGTTCAGATCCGCCGGAAACATCAGGCCCGCACCGCGATGGCCCGATCGCGGCGGCGCGCCCGCGCGCGCGGTGTCGGCACCGCGCTTTTCCTCGCGCAAGGTCAGGACGACATAGCCGCGCTTGCTGTCCAGCAGGGGGATGACGCGCCGACTGGCCAGAAAGCGCCGGCTGCCGTCGAGGCTTCCCAGCGTGGCCTCGACACGCCCCTTGCTCGCCACCGACAGCCAGGCATCGAGATCCAGCCCGGA
This sequence comes from Novosphingobium sp. Fuku2-ISO-50, assembly GCF_001519055.1. Taxonomy (GTDB): domain Bacteria; phylum Pseudomonadota; class Alphaproteobacteria; order Sphingomonadales; family Sphingomonadaceae; genus Novosphingobium. Next base: position 74,232 of record NZ_KQ954292.1, read on the forward strand.
TCGGCGCAGGAATTTTTCAAAGGGCCGTTGTTCGGCATCTTCGCGGCTGACCCCCGACAGGCGCTCGGCCGCCGGATTGATGCAGGCGATATTGTCGTCGCAATCCACGACAATGACCGCTTCGGACAAGATCGCGACGAAAGCGGCAAACGCCGGTTCGCGCAGCATGGCATCGAGTTGCGCGCGCGTGACGGGCGCCTGCGTGGCCCGGCCGAAATTCATCACCGGAATGCGCGGGGCATCGCTCATGACCGCCGCGCCTGGGGAAGCGGCGCGCGCACCTTTTGCAGCGTGATGACCCACCATGGTCGTCCGCCCAGCCCTTCGATGCTCGACACCAGACATTGAAACCGCACCTGATTGCCCGAAGCGACCGGCAGACTGACGACTTTGCGACGATCCGTGTTGCTCCACCGCCGCACCTGCCTGCCCAGCAGCGCGGCCGCCGCACTGCCTTCGGGGAACATCCTGCGAAAACCCAGGTTGTTGCTGATGATCTGGTCCGCCCCCGGATCGAACACGACGATGGGATCGTGAATGCCGTCGATCACATTGCGCAAGGTGGCGATCTGGGCCTTGCTGCGATCGGCCTGGGCCTGCATCGCGGTCACATCCCGGCAATTGCCCCAGATCCGCTTGATATAGCCGTTTTCAATATCCGCCCTGACATCGTTCTGACAATGGATGACAGTGCCGTCGTGGCGAAGGTCGGATGAAACCGCATTGTCGATAAAATAGCCCGACGCGACGATTTCTTCGACAAAGCGTTCGTTTTCGGGGTTTCGCGGCCAATGCAGCCGCACGTCATGGGCGCCGATCCGCTGCCCCATCGGCAAATTGTAGATCCGCGCCATGGCCATGTTGGTAACGCGCCAGATCGATGCGTTTTCAAAAATCTGGTCGACGACTTCATGGTCCGGACGATTGACGTCGATCGGTTCAAGGAATTCGATGCACCAATGCCCCTCGCGGGCCTCGTCGATGATCTTGCGCAAGACGAGATTGTCGTTCTTCAGATCGTCGAGGCTGTCGGCCAGCGCCCCGAGCAGGATTTTCGACACGGCAAAACCGCGCAGCGCCCCCACCCGCACACACGAACAGCGCGCGATGGTCCTGATTTCCTGACCGCCACGCCCGATCAGCGCCAATTCAAGCGTCGCCTCGAAACCCTCGGTCACCGGGCGAGCCAGCAATTCCCGCAATTTCAGGCAGGATTCCGGAACATAGATGCTTCCGATCTTTCGAGCCGCGCTGTGATATTCCAGACCGAGCAGATCCATTTGCCGGTCATTGATCTGACAAACGCTTTCGTCTTCGGCCACCACATCAAAGAGAACATCGGTCAAATCTTGCTCTCCGAACCCAAGGCTGAATGACGCCGCCCTTCCCCGAATTTCGCCGTCGGGCGTCATCCTGCTCAAAAAGCTAACGGAACGCCGGGCGTTTGGCGAGTGGGGGCCCCGCGATTTCCGCTCGCCCGCGCTGTCCTTGCCGCTTCACCAAAGGCGGCGAGCAGGCGCCGGCTGGCCGGATTGTCTTCGGGCCGATACTCGGGGTGCCATTGGACGCCGACGGCAAACGGATGCCCGTCGACCGCAATCACTTCGGCAAGCCCGTCCGCCGCCGTGCCATGAACGGCAAGCCCCGCGCCGATCCGGTCCAGCCCCTGATAATGCAACGAGTTTACGGCGAACGTGCGCGCGCCAAACACGTCTGACAAGCGCGACCCTTCGACCAGCACCACGTCGTGCGCAGGCGCATAACGCTGTTCGTAGGCAAGGCCCGCCGGGGGATGATGCCGCACCGCGCCCCCCTGCTTCGCCAGATCGGGCAGCAGCGTACCGCCCAGGGCAATGTTCAATTCCTGAAAGCCGCGACACACGAACAGCGCCGGTTTGTGCCGGGCGATCACCTTGCGGACCAGCGTCAGGGCAAAGCTGTCGCGCACACGATCGAACGGCGGCACCGCCTGCGCCCCGCCATAGGTATCGGGATGAACATTCGAGGCGCTGCCCGTAAACAGAAAGCCATCGAACGCGGCGACGATCTGCTCGATCTCGCTGTCCACCGCCGTCGGCAGCAGCCCCATCGGAATGCCCCCGGCATGATCGCGGATCGCGGCGGCATATTTGTCGCCGACGAGGTGATAGGGCATGCCATCGACCTCGCCCAGATCGCTGACCAGCGCGATGAGGGGCAAACTCATGCCGAACGCGCCTCGTCGGCACCCGTCTGGTCAGCGAGGGCCCGGCGCAGAAAATTGCCGATCAACTGTTCTGCACCCGTCACATAGCCAAAGCGTACCGCCCGGTCTTCGACCAGCGCGTGATAATAGGCGGCCAGCCGGTCGCAGGCGACTTCGGGATGGAACTGTGTCGTGACCCAGCCCCCGCCCAGATCGGCCGCCGCCACCGTGCCCAGACATCTGGCCAGCACCGCCGCGCCCGGCGGCATCTGCGTCACATGGTCGAAATGCGCAAACTGGAACAGCGGCTCGGCGCCCATGCCGTCAAACAACCAGTGTCCTTGCCCCGCATCGGTCAGTTCGACGCCCATCGTCCCCAAAACCAGCCCCTCTTCGCGCCGGTCGACCACGCCGCCCAACGCCGAACAGGCCAGTTGATGACCGCCGCAAATCCCCAGAAAGGGGCGCCCGGTGGCCCGATAGCGCCCCAGCCACTCGATCATCCGCGTCTGCCAGGGATGGTGATCGTTGACCGAAGCGAAACTGCCGCCGAGCACGACGGCATCATAGTCGAGCGAGGGGGCCTCGCCCCGATCGGCATGGACGCCGATCAGGTCGAATGCCCCCTCCAGGCCGAGACCTTCGAGGAGGCCCCGAAACGCCTCCACTTCGTCATCGCCACCCCGCAGGCGGGAAAAGGCGCGGCGATCCACCCCCAGCGGCACGGCCAGTTGGGCGATATAGGCCAGCCGCAGGCGGGGCTTCACGCGTGTCGTCATGGTCGTCAAAGTCCCGGCGCGATCAGGGCAGGAATTCCAGGAACCGGTCATAATCCCACGAGGTTACCGTGGCCATGAAGCGGTCCCATTCGTCGCGCTTCAGCTCAAAGAAGCAGCGCTCCATATCGCCGGGCATGGCGCCAAGGATCACCGGGTCGACGGCCAGCGCATCGAGCGCGTCGCGCAAGTCGGTCGGCAAGCGACGGACTTCCTTGCCCGCTTCGAGCGCTTCATAGATGTTGCGCTGTTCCGGCGCACCGGGGTCGAGATCGCGCACGATCCCGTCGTCAAACGCCTTGAGCAGGCCCGCGCCCATCAGATAGGGGTTCACCAGGCTGTCGACCGCGCGATATTCGACGCGGCCCGGCGCCGACACGCGAATGCCGACGGTGCGGTTCTGCATGCCCCAATCGGCATAGATCGGCGCCCAATAGCCGGTGTCGCTCATCCGGCGATAGGAATTGACCGTCGACGAGCCGATCGCGGTCAGCGCCGGCAAATGCTCGATCAGGCCGCCGATACATTGCAGACCGATCGTATCGGGCAACCATTCACCGGTTTCGCGCAGGAACGCGTTGCGACCGCCCTTGCGATAGGTGAACACCGCGTCGCCGCCCGGCAGGCTGTCATGGCCCAGCTTGTTGACCACATCTTCGCCGCCTTCCCACAGCGAGACGTTGTGGTGGCAGCCATTGGCCGACACGCCCTGGAACGGCTTGGTCATGAACGTGGCGATAAGGTTGAATTCACGCGCCACTTGCGCGCAGATCTGGCGATAGGTGGTCAGCCGGTCGGCGGTGCGCAGCACATCGTCATACATGAAGTTCAGTTCGAGCTGACCCGGCGCGTCTTCGTGGTCGCCCTGGATCATGTCCAGCCCCATGGCCTCGGCATATTCATGGACGCGCATGATCACCGGCGACAGCTGTTCGAACTGGTCGATGTGATAGGCCAGCGGCTTGGTCGTGCCGCCCGCAAACTCGCCATTGGGCCCACGCTTGAGCCACATCATCTCCGGCTCGCAGCCCAGCCGCAGTTCGAGGCCATGGCGCGCCTTGAAATCGGCATGGATCCGCTTGAGATTGCCACGGCAATCCGAGCTCAGGAAACCGCCGGGATTCTCGTCTTCTTCGCGATGGCGGAACAGCGTGCAGAAAACCCGCGCCACCTGCTTGTTCCACGGCAATTGCACAAAGGTCTCGGGATCGGGCAGCGCGATCAGTTCGGCCGCGTTCGAGGAATAGCCGATATAGTTGCCCCGGCGGTCGGCGGTCACATCGGCCACGGCGCCGTACCACAGCTGAACGCCCTTTGCCGCGATCGCTTCCCAATGCGCCGACGGCACCGATTTGCCCATCACGCGCCCGGTCACCGACACGAACTGGAAATAGACGTGGCGGATGCCCAGCGCGTCGATCCTGGCCCTTACCTGGCGGACCAGATCCTGGCGCGCCGGATCGGCGACCGTCCGCTCGATGTCGGTCTGAACTTTGGTTGCATCGCTCATGGTGTATCCTTTGATCGTCAGATTTCGCAAAAGACGGCTGTTCAGCCCTCGATGTAACGGGCCAGCTCGGCCGCGCTGACCGCCCGGGCCAGGCTGTTGCTTTCAACGCGGCAGACGCCGGCAAAATGGTCGACAAAGCCCTGGCCGAACACGCGCGCGGCATCCGCGCCGGCCTGAAGCCGATCGGCGGCTTCGGCCAGAGTGGCGGGGAAACGCGCAGCGCCGGGCTGAATGTCGTCAGGCCCCAGATTCGGCGTGGGATCGGGCGCGACCAATTGCTGCTCGATGCCGTCAAGCCCCGCGCCGAGCATCAGCGCCAGCGCCAGATGCGGATTGCAATCGGCGCCCGGCAGACGGAATTCGAGCCGCGCATCGTCGAATGCCGACGGCGCCGAGCGTACCGCCGTGGTAAACGTCCAGTCGGCCCAGGTCAGCGACTTGGGCGCCCAGCTGCCGGGGGCAAACCGGCGATAGGCATTGACGGTGTGCGCACACAGGGCAAAGGCTTCGGGCACGAGCCGCGTCATCCCGGCGATGAACCGGCGCGCCAGCTCATTGGTCTGTCCCTGCGGATCGGTGAACAGGTTTGCGCCCGTCGCGGCATCCGCCAGCGACAGATTGATATGTCCGCCGATGCTGGGATAGCCGGGGCCGATATAGGGCATGAAGCTGGCCGTCATGTCCCGACCGCGGGCAAAGGCGCGGATCGCCTGACGCACCAGCCCGGCATTGTCGGCCGCGCGCAAACCGTCGACGGCCCCCAGTGTCGCTTCGAAACAGCCCGGCCCCAGCTCGCCCGCCAGCGCGAACAGCGCGATGTCGTGCGCTTCGATCAGATCGACCAGATCGCCGACGAAACCGGCCTTTTCCGCAGCGGTCTGCCCCGACCAGCACTTGTTGTCGGGGGCAAACTGGCGCGGCGCGGCATATTGCGAGGCGCGCAGGCTCTCGGCCGTCTCGTTGAGGAAAATGACTTCGAATTCAAACGCTGCCTGCACGGCAAAGCCCATCGCGGCGGCGCGTTCGATTTGCCGCCGCAGCACGGCGCGCGGCATCAGCGACGCGCTGTCCCCCGAAAAATCCGCGATGATCAGCCCGGCATTCGCTTCGAAGGGATACCGCCGCAGCGAGGCCTCGTCGATCGCCACCGTCTCGGTCAGATAGGGCCCGCCGGCGAACAGATTGTCGGCGCAGTCCCATTTGGGCAGGGTGTTGGCAAAGCGCGGCGCGCGCGCCCACGCTTCGAATTGCGCGCGCCCCAGCCGGCGTTCGCGAAACACGCCGGCATAGTCGAACTGACCCACGTGCAGGACCTCAATGGCCTGCGCCTCGAGCTGCGCCTGCAATTGCGCAGACACCATACAATTTCTCCCCATTATACGCTTATGAACTTTGGCAAGACCCGCGCACGGGCCGATCTTCAGGCCGGGTCGAACGCGATCGGCAGCGTGATCGGACCGGTATTGCCGCTGTCGGGCAGGAATTCTGGCGTGCCGTCAAAGCGCGGGTTGGCCAGCCGCCGGGACAGCAAGGCCAGAGCCTCGCTCATGTCGGCGCGCGCGATGAAATGGCCAAGGCAGTGATGAACCCCGCCGCCAAAGCCGAAATGGCGCCGCCGCTGGGCCGTGATGTCGAATACGCCTTCGGGGAATTCGCGCGGATCCGTGCCCGCCGACTGCGAAAACAAGTGTACCGTGCAGCCTTTGGGAATGACCAGACCTTCGAACTCGAATTCCTCGACCGCCTCGCGCGTGACCCAGGTAACGGTCGGACGCACGCGCATCACTTCTTCGACAGCGCCCGGCGCCAGACCGGGATCCTGCGCGAGAAGGCGCCATTGATCGGGGTTGAGAATGAACGTTTCCATCGCCAGACCCAACTGGTTGCGCGTGGTATCGATGCCGCCAAAGATCGCCAGAACGACGAGGTCGTACAGCTCAAGCTCGCTCACCTTGCCCTCGCCCTCATCAAGCGCGCGGATCAGGCTGCTCAGAAAATCGTCGGTAAGCGGGCGCTTGCGCCGCTCGGCAATGACCTGGCGGGCATAGCCGAACATCCGGTCGGTGGCCGCGTTGATGCGCTCGAGATCCTGGCGATAGGTGACGCCGAGCGCCAGACCCATTTCCACCGCGATGTCGGTGAATTCGCGCCACTGATCGTGCGGCAGGTCGAGCAGGGTCAGCACCACCCGCGCGGCATAAGGCTCGGCAAAGGCACTCATGAATTCGCATCGGCCATCGGCGATGAAGGCATCGATCAATTCGTTTGCCAGCGCCTGAAACTTTGGCTGAAGCGAGACGATCAGGTCTTGCGAAAAGGCAGGAGCCGCCAGCTTGCGCAGCCGGGTATGATCCTGGCCTTCCTGCGACAGCAGCATCCGGCTCCACCAATCGGCAAAGGAGCCGCCGGCCCCGTTGAGCGCCGGCCAGGCATAGCTGCCCTGACGCAGCTTGCGGTTGGTGATAAGCCGGCTCATCTCGCCATAGCGCAGCACCGCATAGCCATAAGGCGTGCGCGCATACCACGATTGATCCCGTGCGCGGCGGACCTCTTGCGAACGGATCGAGAAATGCGGGTCGCTCACGTTGAGAAAAGGAGCGTCAATTTCCTGCATGGAATCTGGCACCTGCGCTGAATCCGGAACCGACATCGCTCACCTCGCAAACTCTCAGGGTCAAATTGCTCTGAGCAAGGGCTAAGCAATAGCTGTGCCAATTTTCGGATTTCGCGAAATTGCGGGAAATTCCGATCGCGCTCCGGCCCGGACAGAGCGGCATCGCGCCGACAATCATCCGGCTTTGCTGCATTAATGCCGCCCTGCTTCAAATTTGCAGCAAAGGCACGCGCCAGCATTTCCGGGGCAGCCCGCCACCCGATCGGCAAATGCTGCATTTATGCGACAATGGTGCGTTCCTGCAATGGCGCAACAAAGCGCAACAAAGCGCTTTACGACGTAAAAATCTCGCTTATCAGCGGGCTTCGGCATTTGGCACAATTCATGCATGTATCTTTTCACAGATAAGTGGGTGCCGGCGACCAACGCTGCAATTCGGGGAGATTTTATGGGTAACACGGGATTTGTTGCGAACTTTGCCCGCGTTCGGCGCGAGCGATTTGTAGGCGCCCTGCTAGCCGGCGCCTGCTGTGTGGGGGGCGCCATCCACCCGGCTCTTGCCGATACCGCGCAGCGCTCCGGGGCTCAGGAACCGGCTTCCGGCGAAATCGTGGTCACGGCGGAAAAGCGCAATTCGACGGTACAAAGCACACCGATTTCGATGACCGCGCTGAGCGGCGCGCAGATGGAAGCGCGCGGCGTTACCGATTTGCAGGCGGTGGTCCGCGACGTGCCGGGCATTTCGATGCGCACCGCCGGCGCCGGCCAGACCGAACTGGAAATGCGCGGCCTCGCCTCTTCGGGCGGCTCGTCACCCACGGTCGGCTTCTATCTTGACGAAGTTCCGCTGTCGCCGCCCGCTGCCGCGCTGAACGGCAAAGTGGTCATCGACCCCGATCTTTATGACCTCAACCGCGTCGAAGTGCTGCGCGGGCCCCAGGGCACGCTCTATGGCTCGGGCTCGATGGGCGGCACGATCAAGCTGATCACCAACGAGCCCAAGCTCGACCGGCTCGAAGGCTCGTATGACATCAATGTCGGCGCGACCCAGGCCGGTTCGATGAGCGGCGGCGGCGATCTGATGATCAATCTGCCGCTGATCAAGAACACGCTGGCGCTGCGCCTGGTGGGGACCGAAAAGTACACCGGCGGCTGGATCGACCGTATCGCAGGTGGCGCCGATTTCCCGCTGGAAACCGGCACCGGCTGCGGCAATTCCAGCGGCACGTGGGCCGGCTATGGCTGTGTGCGCGGCAATGTCGATGCGGCCTCGGTCAGCAAGGTGACCAAAGACGTCAACTGGGCACGCCGATCGAACGTGCACGGAACCTTGCTGTTCCAACCCGACAGCAATCTCAGCATTACCCTGAACGGCATGTTCCAGCGCACGATTTCGGGCGGCTACAGCGAATATGATCAGGGTGCGTCGCAATTGGCGCATTATCAGCCCTATGATTTCGCCGAACCGTTTGCCGACACGTTCTGGCTGGGCGCGGGCACGATCAAGTATGACGCCGGCAGCGTGCAGATCACGGCAGCCACGTCCTATTGGCACCGCGTCGAACAGCAGACCATGGACGCGACCGAACTGGTCCAGAACCTGCTCGCCCTGGGCAGCTATCCGGGCCCGATCGGCTTTACCGAACGCGATACCTCCAAGCAGTTTTCCCAGGAACTGCGCTTTGCCTCCAAGACATCCAGCCCGTTCCAGTGGGTCGGCGGGGTGTTTTACAGCAATCTGGTATCGACCTGGGCCGACAACGACGCTTCAACAGCTTATGCCGACTATTCCGTCGGGGGCGCTGCGGAAAACCCCGAAGGCATCGTCTATCGGTCAAGCAACCCCTATCGCATGAAGCAGTTCGCCGCTTTTGGCGAAGCCTCGTACAAGCTGACGCCCGCGCTCAAGGCCACGGTGGGGCTGCGCTATTACTACTTCAAGACTCACGTCGACATGTGGCAACAAGGCATCGGCACCGCCAGCGGCAATGCCACGCCCACCGCGCTCGGCGTCGATACCACGGCCAGCGGCGTCAACCCGCGCTTCAACCTGTCGTACATTCCCGATCCGCGCCTGACGATTTACGGCACTGTCGCCAAGGGGTTCCGCCCCGGCGGCGTCAGCTTGCCCGCCCCGCCGCAGACCTGCGGTGTTCAACCGGTCTCGTATGGGCCGGATTCGGTGTGGAGCTACGAAGTCGGCGAAAAGGCCAAGCTTGCCGATGGCAAGGTGTCGCTCAACACCGACTTTTACGTGATGAACTGGACCGGGGTGCAACAGGTCGTGTCACCGCCCTGCGGCTACCCCTATACCACCAACGCCGGAACCGCGCGGGCCTATGGTCCCGAGGCCGAACTGAGCGTGCGGCCGATCGAGGATGTGGTGGCCAGCCTGAGCGGCTCGATCACCACGGCCAAGATCGTCTCGGTGGCGCCCGGCGCCGTCGGGATCGTAAACGGTCAGCCGATTCTCAACATCCCGGCCACCACGCTCAACGGGTCGCTGTCCTATACGCATCACTTCCAGCCGGATCTGACGCTGACCGCGCGCGTTTCCGACAACTATGTGGGGCGCTCGTACGACATCGCCTATACCCAGCAGCGTCTGCCCGCCTACAATCTCGTCGACTTGCGCTTTGTCCTGTCTCACAACGCACGCAACCTGACGTTCTACGTCAGCAATCTGACCAATGTGCGCGCGCAACTGACAGTCAACAACACGTCCTTCGCGTGGCTTACCCCGTCGCTGACGCGCGTATCCACCAACCAGCCGCGCACCTTTGGCCTCGTCTGGGCCAACAAGTTCTAAGCGGTTGAAACATCCTCCGGGATTCCGGCCATGGCCGGGATCCCGGATCGGACCACGGATCGGACCCCGGATCAGACATTGTGCGCAAGGGGCATCGCCTTGCGCTGTCGACAGGTCTTGTACCGGCCCGCATCGGCGTCGCAAATTTCCAAAAAACACCATACCGGGGCGAATGAACCGCCCCGATCACGGAGAAGCACCATGGATCAGGGCGCCAGCCTCGACGACGAGGAACTGCGTGCACTGGGCTATACCGCCCAGTTTGATCGCAGCATGTCGCTGTGGGAAAACTTCGCCCTCGGCTTTACCTATCTTTCCCCGGTGGTGGGGGTCTATTCGGTATTCGGTATCGGCATTGCCACCGGCGGGCCGCCGATGATCTGGTGGTATCTGATCGCGGCACTGGGCCAGATGATCGTCTGCCTCACCTTTTGCGAAGTGGTGTCGCAATATCCGATTTCGGGCGGGCTTTACCCCTGGTGCCGACGGCTCGTGGGCAAGAAATGGGCATGGATCGCCGGCTGGATCTATGGCTGGGCGCTGTTTTCCACGATCAGCGCGGTGGCAGCCGGGGCAGCGCCGTTTGTCGCCCCCCTGCTCGGTCTCAAATCGACCCCGGTGCTGGCAGGCGTGATCGCCATCGCCCTGGTCGTTTTTTCGACCCTGACCAATCTGGCGGGGACGAAGACGCTGGCCAGAGTGGCCATGTTCGGCTTTGCCTGTGAAATCCTCGGTGCGATCGCGGTCGGTATCTTCCTGCTGCTTTTCCACCGGCACCAGCCGATCACGGCGGTATTCGACAGCTATGGGGTGAACCGGGGCGGCACCTATTTCCCGGCATTCATGGCAGCGGCCATGACCGGGCTGTTCACGTGTTATGGTTTCGAGGCCTGCGGCGATGTCGCCGAAGAAACCCCCAACCCCGGCGTCGCCATCCCCAAGGCGATGAAATCGACGATCTATGTCGGCATGTCGGCCTCGGTCTTCGTCTGTCTGGCGCTGATCCTCTCGCTGCCCGATGTGCGCGCCGTGATCGATGGCCGTTCGGCCAACCCGATCGAAGACGCCTTGCTCGCCGCGTTCGGGCCGGTGGGGTCGAAGCTGGTCGTGCTGGTCGTGCTGGTCTCGTTCGTGTCGTGCATTCTCAGCCTGCAGGCCGCCGCCAGCCGCCTCGTCTATGCCTATGCCCGCGACGACATGGTGGTGGCGAGCGGATGGTTGCGCAAAGTGTCGGCCACACATCATGTGCCGACCAATGCGCTGGTGCTGTCGGGGCTGGTCGCTTCGGTGATTTTGGTGTTCGGCATGTTCTTTGCCGATGCCGTGGCCACGATCGTCAGCTTTGCCGTGGTCGGGATCTACGCGGGATTCCAGATGGTGGTGATCGGCGCGGCCTATGCCCGTCTGCGCGGATGGCGTCCCCGCGGCCGGTTCCGCCTTGGCGCCTGGGCCTGGCCGATCAACATTGCCGGCATGGTCTGGGGCCTTGGCGGCATCGCGATCATGCTGCGCCCGGCAGACGGCGCGGTGTGGTACGAATCCTGGGCGATGGTGCTGACGTTTGCGGCCGTGGTCCTGCTGGGGCTGATCTACATGGCCGTGGCGCGCCCGTTCGACCGCAGCGATTCACCGGCCGGCGACGCATGGACACACCGCGCGTCGGCCTGAACGGTTCACCGCCGCCGATAACGGAAATACCACACTTCGTGCCCCTGGGCGCGGGCCTTGGCCTCGTAGCGGGTTTCGGGCCAGCCGCCCGGGCGCTGCTGAAAATCGCGCGGGGTCTGCGCCTGCCATTCGAAGCGATCGGCATGGCGGCGCATGACCATCAGCGCATGGCGCAGATAGACCGGATGGTCGGTGCCGAAACGAAACTCGCCGCCCGGCTTCAGCTTGGCCGCAAACAGCTCGACCGGGCCGTCGTTCATCATCCGCCGTTTGATATGGCGCGACTTGGGCCAGGGATCGGGATGGAGCAGATAGAGGAACGATAGCGATCCATCGGGAATCCGCCGCAACACGTCGAGCGCATCGCCATGCTGAATCCGCACATTGCGCAAGGGTGCGTTGCGCCCGCTTTCGCCCTCGATGTGAGTCAGCGCCTGTGCCACGCCGTTCAGAAACGGTTCGGCCCCGATAAAGCCGTGATCGGGCAGAAGATCGGCGCGAAAGGCAAGATGTTCGCCCCCGCCAAAGCCGATCTCGAAATGGAGCGGGCAGTCGCGGCCAAACAGCCGCTCGGCCGTCACCGGGTCTTCGTCCGGCACGGCAATCTGGGGCAGGAGACGGTCGACCAGCCCCTGCTGGCTCTGGCGCAAGGGCTTGCCCTTGGCGCGGCCATAGAGACGGTTGAGCGTGGTCGGGTCGCCGGGCTTGATGGCAGTCATGCGGCGGGCCGATGGCAAACCGCAGCCCTTCGGTCAACGATTATGAATCGATGGCCTGGCGCGGCAAAAGACCGCGCACAAAGATCCGCGCGGCATGGCGGGCATGGTATCCGATTTCGGCGATGTCCGGCGCGGGCAACAGCCCGGTGGAAAAACGCAAGTGCCGATCGCCGCGCAACATGCCGAGGAATTGCCCGGCCGCCAGTTCGAGATCTTCGCACACGATGTGCCCGCTGATGACAAAGCGTTCGAGCGTGGCGCGCAATTCCTCAAGCACCGCGTCCGGGCCAGCCCGAAAAAAGGCTGCCGCCAGTTCGGGAAAGCGCGCGCCCTCACTTTGAATAAGGCGGTGTACGTCAAGCGCGCCGGGCTCATAGATCTTGACCAGAAAGCGCGCGCCAAACCCGGTCAGCAGCGATTCGAGGTCATCATCATCGCTGCTGCGCAGATCGCGCAAAGGCGCCAGCACTCTTTGGCAGCGCTGTTCCATGACCGCTTCGAACAAGTGCTCCTTGGATGAGAAGTATTTGTAAAGCGTCGCTTTTGATCCGCCAAGCCGCGCCGCGATCGTCGACATAGAGCTGGCGCCATAGCCTTCTTCGGCAAACACGTCCGCAGCAACGGCAATGATGTGATCGCGCCGATCATCAGGATTGGAACGGGCTAGCCTGCACTTAGTGACCATTGCGTACAGATAGCGCTTGACAGCTTCGGGTCAAGCGTGACACCCCAATAGTGACCGATCGGTACAGATCCCCCCGGAGCCTGCAATGCCTCTCCTTTCCCCGCCCCTTCGATCCGGCGCGCGTCTTGCCGCGCCGGCTCTTTTCCTGTTGCTTGGCGCCTGTGCCGTGCCGCCGCCGATGGGCGCCACGCCCGCCTTGCGCAGTCCCGATACAGTCGCTGCGAAAAGTCTCGACGGCCCCGAGACCGCGCCCTGGCCCGATGAAAGCTGGTGGCGCGATTATGGCGATCCGCAGCTTACGACGCTGATCGAAGAGGCCGTCAAGGGCTCGCCCGCGCTCGCCGAGGCGGGCGCGCGCCTGCGCATCGCCGAAGGCTATGCCCGCAGCGCTCACGCCGCGCTCATGCCCAATGCGTCGGCTGGCGGCAGCGCGGGCGCGATCAAGGAAAGCTACAACCAGGGCATTCCCCCGGCCTTTGTGCCGCACGGGTGGAACGACAACGGTTCGGCGCAGATCAACCTCGGCTATGATCTCGATCTGTTTGGCCGCAACCATGCAGCCCTGCGCGCGGCAACATCCGAACGCACCGCCGCCGCGATCGAGGCGCGCGCCGCGCGGCTGGCCATCGCGACCGGGGTCGCCGCCGCCTATGCCGATCTGGGCCGCTATGCCGCGTTGCGCGATGTCGCCGCCGCTGCGCTCAAGGTGCGCGAAGAGACCGCCGCGCTGGTCGCCAATCGCGTCCTGAACGGGCTCGACACCCGCGCCGAACAGCGCCAGGCCGAAGCCACCGTGCCGGTCGCGCGCGCCGATCTCGCCGCCGCCGAGCAGGCGCTGGTACTGACGCGCAACCGGCTCGCCGCGCTGACAGGCGCCGGCCCCGACCGCACCTCGGGCCTGACCCCGCCTGCGCCGGGCCGGTTTGCGCTCACCCCGCTGCCGCCGCGCCTTGCGCTCGATCTGGTCGGGCGCCGCGCCGACATCGCCGCCGCGCGGGCGCGCGCAGAGGCCGCCGCCGCCCGCGTTCGCGGCGCGCGTGCCGCCTATTTTCCCGACATCAATCTCATGGCCTTTGTCGGCGCGCAGTCGCTCGGTCTCGCCAATCTGACCGCCGTCGGGTCCGAAGCCGGGCAGGGGCAAGCCGCGATCAACCTGCCGCTGTTTTCGGGCGGGGCGCTGGCTGGCGCTTACCGCGCCGCGCGCGGCGGTTATGACGAAGCGGTAGCGCGCTATGACGACACGCTGGTTCAGGCGGTGCGCGAAGTGGCCGATGCCGCCGCCGGGCAAAAGGCGCTGGCGATCGAACTGACCGCTGCGCACGACGCCGTGGCCCGCAGTCAGGAAGCATGGGATCTCGCCAAGCGGCGCTATGTCGGCGGTTTGTCGCCCTATCTTTCGGTGCTGTCCGCCGAAGAGGCCTTGTTGCGCAACCGTCAGTTGCTGGCCGATTGCGAAGGCCGCGTGCTGGCCGTGCGGGTCGAAATGATCCGCGCGCTGGGCGGCGGCTTCAAGGCCTGATCCCCCTCGCAAAGCGCCCCCGATTTTCCCCATTTTCCCAGGATGTGAGACCCCCATGGCCGACATCGACGCCACCAATTCGCAAAATTCCACGCGCAAGCGGTCGTTCCTGCTGTTTGGCGCAGCGCTCGCCGTGATCGCGATCGGCTATTTGGGTTATCAATGGGCCGAAGGCGGGCGCTACGTCGAAACCGATGATGCCTATGTCAACGCCGAAATCGCGATCGTCACCCCGCTGACCGGCGGCCCGGTCGCCGAAGTGCGCGTCAGCAACACGCAAAGCGTGCATAAAGGCGATGTCCTGGTGGTGATCGACCCGACCGATGCGCGCATCGCGCTGGCCGCCGCCGAAGCCAATTATGCCAGCGCCGTGCGCAAGATCAGGCAGACCATCGCCACCGGCAGCGCGCTCGGCGCCCAGGTCGGCGAGCGCGTTGCCGACATTGGCCGGATGAAAGCGCAAGTCTCGATCGCCGAAGCCGATCTTGCCCGCGCGCGGATCGATCTGACCCGGCGCGAAGCGCTGGCCGCCGACGGCGGGGTTTCGGGCGAGGAACTGTCGAGCGCAAAGAACGCTTTCGCCGCCGCCGAGGGCAATCTTGCCGCCGCGCGTGCCGGCCTGGCGCAGGCCGAAGCCGCGCGCGGCGCGGCCAATGGGCAAGAAGCCGCCAATGACGCGCTGATCACCGGCACCACGCCCGAAACCAATCCCGATGTGCTCGCCGCCAAGGCGCGGCTCGATCAGGCGCGGATCGACCTTGATCGCACCGTGATCCGTTCGCCGGTCGACGGCGTCGTCACGCAGCGCGCGGTCCAGGTCGGCCAGCGCGTGGCGGCGGGCACCACGTTGATGACCGTGGTCCCGGTGACCGAGGCCTATGTCGATGCCAATTACAAGGAAAGCCAGTTGCGCAGTGTGCGCCCGGGCCAACCGGTCGAACTGACCGCCGACATCTATGGCGGAAAAGTCGTCTATCATGGCCGGGTGGTCGGCTTTTCGGGCGGCACCGGATCGGCGCTGGCGGTGATCCCGGCGCAGAATGCGACCGGCAACTGGATCAAGGTGGTGCAGCGCCTGCCGGTGCGGATCGCGCTCGACCGGCGCGAGCTGGCAGACCATCCGCTGCGGCTCGGCCTGTCGATGATCACCACGATCGACACGCGCGGCAACTGAAGGGCACTGCCATGGCCGGTCCCGCCCCCACATTTGCCCCGCCCAGCGCCGAACCGCTGAAAGGGGCGGCGATGGCGCTTGGCGCCTTTGCACTCGCGCTGTCGAACTTTGTCGTCGTGCTCGACATCACCATTGCCAACGTTTCGGTGCCGCATATCTCGGGCAGCCTTGCCGTCTCGCCGACGCAAGGCACCTGGGCGATCACGTCCTATTCGGTGGCCGAGGCAATCTGCGTGCCCCTGACCGGGTGGCTGGCGGCGCGGTTTGGCGCGGTGCGCGTGTTCCTGCTTTCGCTGATCGGGTTCGGGCTGTTTTCGCTGCTCTGCGGATTGTCGCGCAGCCTTGAGGCGCTGATCGCGTTTCGCGTGATGCAGGGGCTGTGCGGCGGGCCGATCATGCCGATGTCGCAAACGCTGCTGATGCGCATTTTCCCGCCAAACAAGGCGCCTGCCGCGCTCGGGCTATGGGCGATGACCACGGTCTGCGCGCCGATTGCCGGGCCGATCCTGGGCGGGCTGATTTCCGACAACTGGAGCTGGCACTGGATCTTTTTCATCAATCTGCCGATCGTCGTGCTGTGCACGGTGGTCACCCGCCAATTGATCACCCGCTATGAAACGCCGACGGTCAAGGCGCCGATCGATTTCGTCGGGCTGGCCATGCTGGTAGTCTGGGTCGGCAGTTTGCAGGTCATGCTCGACAAGGGGCGCGAGGAAGACTGGTTTGCCAGCGACCTCATCTCGACACTGGGGATTGTCGCGGCAGTCGTGTTCGTCGCTTTCCTGATCTGGGAATTGACCGATCGCCATCCGGTGGTCGATCTGAGCGTGTTTCGCATGCGGGGGTTCACCATCGCGGTGATCACGCAAAGCGCGTCCTACGCCGCATTTTTTGCGATGGTCGTGCTGACGCCGATGTTTTTGCAGACCAATCTTGATTACACAGCGACTGTCGCGGGTCAGGCGATGGGCTTCATGGGCGTGCTGGCGGTGGTCATGTCGCCGATCGTGGCCAAGCTGACGGGCAAATTCGACGTGCGCCTGCTGATCTCGTTCGGCGTCGCCTGGCTGGCGTCGATGGCCTTTTTGCGCAGCGCCTGGGTCACCGACATGGGCTTTTTCAGCATTGCCCTGCCGCAATTCCTGCAAGGATTCGGCATGCCGTTCTTCTTCGTCGGCACGACCGCGCTGGCGCTCAGTTCGGTTCGCCCCGAACAGACCGCTTCGGCGGCAGGCCTGCAGAATTTCATGCGCACGCTCTCGGGCGCGTTTGCCACGTCGATTTCGATGACGATGTGGGACCGCGAAACCAAATATGCCCATGCCGAACTGGTCGGCGTGATCCATCCGCCCGCCGACATGATGAGCCAGGGGCTGATGGGCCGGATGATGCTCGACCGCATGGTCAATACCGAAGCGGTCACGCTGGCGACCAACATGGTGTTCGTCGGGTGCGGGGTGATCCTGGCGGCGGCGGCATGCTTCATCTGGCTCGCCCCCCGCCCCAAACCCCGCCCCGCCCCGGCGCAAGCGGATGCCGAACCCGACATCATCGCCGCGCATTGATGCCCAAAAAAGACCCGCCGGAAGGCGGGTCATTTTCCAGGGATAAGTCGGGTCGGGGACGTGCCAGCGCCCCGGCCAAACCGGCCTTTACGCGGCTTCGATCGCGGTCATGTCGTCGGGATCGCGCAGCACATAGCCGCGGCCCCAGACGGTTTCGATGTAATTGTCGCCGCTGCAGGCATGCGCCAGCTTCTTGCGCAGCTTGCAGATGAACACGTCGATGATTTTCAGTTCCGGCTCGTCCATCCCGCCATAGAGATGATTGAGGAACATTTCCTTGGTCAGCGTGGTGCCCTTGCGCAGCGAGAGCAGTTCCAGCATCGCATATTCCTTGCCGGTCAGATGCACGCGTGCGCCATCGACTTCGACCGTCTTGGCGTCGAGATTGACCGACAGCTTGCCGGTGCGGATCACCGACTGCGAATGGCCCTTTGACCGGCGCACCACGGCGTGGATACGGGCGATCAGCTCTTCGCGATGGAACGGCTTGGTCACGTAATCGTCGGCGCCAAAGCCGAACGAGCGCACTTTGCTGTCCATTTCCGAAATGCCCGAAAGGATCAGAACCGGCGTCTGCACTTTGGCGACGCGCAGCTTCTTGAGCACGTCATAGCCATGCATATCGGGCAGGTTCAGGTCGAGCAGGATGATGTCGTAATCATACAGCTTGCCGAGATCGAGGCCTTCTTCCCCGAGATCGGTCGAATAGACGTTGAAGCCTTCCGCAGAAAGCATGAGTTCAATCGCCTTGGCAGTTGTCGGCTCGTCCTCGATCAGCAGAACCCGCATCGATCAATCCCTTCTTGCCATTACCCCCGAATGGCTTCGAACCCCCGTCAGAGGGACGCGCCGTTCATTAACCATAGGAGCTATGAACATGAAAGGTTAATTTTTCGTCAAACGTGTTCCCGTTTCAACTTCGTAAAAGTGACCTCGGCCATAACTGCGATCGCTATCACACCGCTCGATCACCCCGATTCCATCGCTCGGGATCAATCGCCGGCGGCTGCGGCAGAATGCACCGGGCGCGGCACGCCCTCGACCGCGCGCATGCGATCGCCCGCCGGGCCGGGCAAAGTCGCCTTGCCGGGCTGCGCGCTCTTTGTCGGCGCTGTTTGCGCCGGGGCGCTGCCCGGCTGACCGTTCACGGGCGGGGCAAACTGCACTTCGGCCAGCCGCTTTTCGACCTTGATATGGTGGCGCGCCGCCACCGTGCGGATGACCGCGCGAATGTCGCTGGCATAAGGCGCGTCGGCCGGCGTGTCCTTCAGCAGCGAAAACCATGCATTGATCGCGCGGCGATGCTGCCCCGCCAGATCCCAGCCGACCGCGCGGTAATAACGCGCGCGCGCATCCTTGGGATCAAGCTTGAGCGCCTTGTCAAACGCGGCGCGCGCCTCGCGCTGCATGTGCCGTTCGGGCTTGTGCGCCTGCAACAGCGCTTCGCCGAGAAACGAATACGTCCGCGCACTGGTAGGATCGAGCCGGGTCGCCTCGCGCAGCGCATCGGCGCTTTTCGCAAATTCGCCGCGCTGGAAATAGGACCAGCCGAGCGTGCGCCAGGTGTCGGCATCGTCGGGCGTCTGGCTCACATCGCGCTGAAGACGGGTGATCACATCCTCGACCGTGGCCGCCCGGGTTTCGCGCGGGATCGGCACCATCGCCACCGGCATCCCGGCGCGGTCGCGCTGATTGCGATAGATCGCCACGCCCGACAGCGAAATCGCCGCGACCACCGCAACGCCAACCCCCACGCGCAGCAGCGCCGTGCGCCAGCTGATCCCCGCGCCGCGATCGGCCGGTTCGGCCTCAGTCATCACCCGTTCCCCAATGCAAGATCGTTGGGGCATATCCCCGAGCCCGACCGGGTTGCAAGCGACGCGGCCAGCGATACCGGCATAATCGACAATCTGGCGACCCGTTTCATCGCGGCCGCCCGCCCGCCGTTTGATTCAGCGCCTTTTGCCGCCGCCGCTGCACCGAGCTGCCAAGCCCGATCGCCTCGCGATACTTGGCCACCGTGCGCCGCGCCAGATCAAAGCCGCGTTCGCGCAACAAATCGACCAAAGTGTCGTCGGACAGCACCGCCCTGGCGTCTTCGGCATCGATCAGCTGACGAATCGCGGCCTTGACCGCCTCGGCCGAAACCGCGCCCTCGCCATCGGACGAGGCAACGCCCGACGTGAAGAAGAATTTCAGCTCGAACGTGCCGCGCGCGCAGGAAAGGTATTTGTTCGAAGTCACCCGGCTGACGGTCGATTCGTGCAGGGACACCGTCTCGGCCACCGTGCGCAGCGTCAACGGGCGCAAGTGCGACACGCCGTGGCGGAAAAAGCCGTCCTGTTGACGCACGATTTCCGCTGCAACTTTCAGGATGGTCTTCTGCCGCTGATCGAGCGCTTTCAGCAGCCAGTTGGCATCGGCCAGCTTTTCGCTGAGCCAGGCGCGTGCATCCTTGCTGACGCCGGCCCCGCGCATTTCGACATAATAGCTGCGATTGATGATCAGGCGCGGCAGAGTCGCCTGATTGATCGAAATGTCCCAGCCCGCAGCCCCGTCCTCAAGAACCGCCTCGCGCACCAGGATGTCGGGGATGATCGCTTCGCCCGCGCTGCCGCCAAACCGCAGGCCGGGCCTGGGATCATAGCCGCGCAATTCGGTCAGCATCTGCGCGAAATCCTCGTCATCGACGCCGCACATGCGCTTGAGCCGGGCCAGTTCCCCGCGCGCCAGCAGATCGAGATTGTCGAGCAAACGCACCATGCACGGGTCATAGCGGTCGGCCTCGCGCGCCTGAAGCGCCAGGCATTCGCCAAGATCGCGCGCGCCGACCCCGGTCGGATCGAGCGCCTGAACCAGCGCCAGCGCGGCCTCGATGCGTTCGAGCGGAAGCCCGAGCATCTGCGCCACCTCGGGCAGCGGCTGGATCAGATAGCCCGCCTCATCCAGTTGATCGATCAGCCAGCGCGCCGCGAACACCAGTTGTGCATCGCGCGTGGTCGCGCCGATCTGCGCATGGAGATGGTCGGCAAGGCTGGCCGCAGCGGCGCTGTGCGATTCGATTCCCGGCCCTTCGAAATCGCCGCCCCCGCCACTCCCGCTCCAGTCGCCCGCGCTCCAGTCGCCGCTGTCGGCGGGCCCGGCGCTCAAATCCCTGCCCCCGGCATCGCCATCCCCCCTATCGCTGTCACCGGTATCGCGGTCGCCATCGAGCGCGGTCGGGTCGATGTCGAGCGGGCGGTCTTCGGCGGCGCGCCCTTCGCCGACCAACTGATCGACGGGCGAGGTTTCCAGATGCGTGCGGCGATGATCGGGGTCTTCGAGGGGCAGGGCGATGGCCCCGCCCGCACCTGTTTCGACCCCGCCCGTTTCGGCAATATCGAGCAGCGGGTTGGCATCGAGCGCTTCGCCGATGAACGCTTCGACTTCGAGATTGGACAGCGTCAGCAGCTTGATCGCCTGCTGCAACTGCGGCGTCATCACCAGCGACTGGGTCTGGCGAAGATCCAGCCTTGGTCCCAGCGCCATGGCCTCAGCCCCCTCCCAATGACACGAAAGCCGCCGTCATCAGAGCGTAAAGCCCTCGCCCAGATAGAGCCGGCGAACATTGGGATCGGCAACGAGCGCTTCGGGGCTGCCGGTAAACAGCACCTGCCCGCCATAGATGATGCAGGCGCGATCGACGATGTCGAGCGTTTCGCGGACGTTGTGATCGGTGATCAGGACGCCGATGCCCCGCCGTGTCAGATCCTTGACGAGATGACGGATGTCGTTGATCGACATCGGGTCGATCCCGGCGAACGGTTCGTCGAGCAGGATGATCGAGGGCCGCGCCGCCAGCGCCCGCGCGATTTCGCAGCGTCGGCGCTCCCCGCCCGACAGCGCCATGGCCGCACTGCTGCGCAGTTTGACCAGACCGAATTCGTCAAGCAGGCGTTCCAGCTCCTCATCGCGGGTATCGCGATCGGGCTCGATCAGTTCGAGCACGGTGGCAATGTTCTGTTCGACCGTCAGCCCGCGAAAGATCGAGGTTTCCTGCGGCAGATAGCCCAGCCCGAGAATCGCGCGGCGGTACATCGGCAGCCGCGTAATATCGACACCATCGAGCAGGATACGACCCGAATCCGGGCGAACGAGGCCCATGATCGAATAGAAACAGGTGGTCTTGCCCGCGCCGTTGGGCCCCAGCAGGCCCAGCACTTCGCCTTTGGCCACCGACAGCGAAATGTCGGCCAGCACCGCGCGCTTGTCATAGGACTTGGCGATCGAGATCACCTCGAGCCCCCCCTGGCGCGCGATCAGCTCGGCTTCCGCCATTGCGGCGGTCTGGGCAGATGCCGTGTCGGCAATGGTTGTCCCCATGGCAGTCATTCGTCTCGCGCAAACGTGGTGTGGAGCTGCGATTTCCCGCAGGCGATCCGTGCCATAGCCCCTGATCGCGCGGCGGCAAAGCCCACGGCGCACGAATTGGCACGATTTGTGCGCAACCGTGCCCGGCAAGCCAACGCGCTTGCCACGCCGCGCGGCCCATGATCTAGTGCAAGACGGGAGTAAAGGACTGACACGATGGCCAAAGCCACAGCACAGTCCGTTGCCGGGATTGCCACCGAAAGGGACGGCGCCGGAGGGAACGGACAGATCACGGGACCGGAGCCCAGGCGAACCGTTCAGGTGCGCCAGCTCGATTGGCGCAAACGGATGAGCGACACCGTCGCCTATGCCTTGCTTGTCTACACCGCGCTGCAGATCGTCGTGACGATCCACGCGCTGTCGAGCGATACCACCTCGATGCTGCCGCTGTTTGCACTCGTCGTGCTCGTTTGCGCGATCATCCCGCTGTTTCGTCATTACGAACGCCATTGGGAAGGGCTCGACGATGTCGCCGCGGCAGACCCTTTGCACAAGCCGCTGTTCCGGCGCGATCAGCTATCGGTGTGGTTGTTTGCCGTGGGCCTGCCCTTTGCCGTAACCGGGCTGTTCAAGGCGGTCGGATCGTTGCTCGGCTGATCCGGCGATGGATTGATGGTCACAGATGCTCTGCGCGTTTTTGTGATCGCTTCGCTTTTTGCAAAAAACCGGTTCCCACCCTTCGACTTCGCTCAGGGCATGCTTTTTTGCGCGATGCGCGTTTTCGTGGTCGCATCGCGATTTGCAAAAAACCGGTTCCCACTTTTTTGCGCGATGCTCTATGCGCCGGACTTTCTCCCAAGCCAGAGTGGAGCCGGACCGCCGATGCTTTCTCCCCAAGATGCCAGCGAACGTTGCGAGGCGCTGCTGCGCCGGGCCAAGGCCGCTGGCGCCGAGGCAGGTGATACCCTCTACCTCGCCCATGCCTCGCAAAGCGTGACCGTCCGGCTTGGTGCGCTGGAAGACGTCGAGCGCTCCGAGTCCGAACATATCGGGCTTCGCGTCTTTGTCGGCGGTGCCTCCGCTTCGATCGGATCGACCGACCTTGGCGATGCCGCGCTCGACGAACTGGCCCAGCGCGCGGTGGCGATGGCGCGGCTGGCCCCGCCCGACCCTTTTGCCGGGCTGGCCGACGAGGCGCTGTTGCTGCGCGAGGCGCCGCCCGAGCTTGATCTCGACGACGGCGGCGAGGCAGAGCCGCAAGCGCTGCGCCGCATGGCCGAAAGCGTCGAGGCGGCAGCTCTGGCCGTGCCCGGCGTGACCAACAGCAACGGCGGCAGCGCAAGCAGCGGTCGATCGGTCTTTGCGCTGGCCACCAGTCACGGCTTCACCGGCGCCTATGCCGCCAGCAGCCACGGAATTTCGGCAGGCGTGGTCGCGGGCGAAGGCAGCACGATGCAGCGCGACCATGCCTGGCGCAGCGCGCGCCATGCCGCCGACTTGCCCGGAATCGAGGCGATCGGGCGCGAGGCGGGCGAGCGCGCGACGCGCCGCCTGAACCCCGGACGGATGCGCAGCGGCCCGATCAGCGTGGTATTCGATCCGCGCGTCGGCGCGTCGCTGGTCGGCCATCTGATCGCGGCGATGACCGGATCGTCGATTGCCCGCCGCGCCAGTTTTCTGCTCGATCGCGACGGCGCCCGCTTGTTCGACAGCGCCGTGACGATCAGGGACAATCCGCATGTGCGGCGCGGGCTGCGTTCGCGCCCGTTCGATGGCGAAGGGCTGGCAACCGCGCCGCGCGCGCTGATCGACGCGGGGCGCCTGACCGGATGGCTGATGGACAGCGCCTCGGCGCGGCAATTGGGCATGGCCCCGACCGGCCATGCCGCACGCGGCGGATCGGGCGCGCCGCATGTCACCACCGGCAACGTCACGCTCGACCCCGGAGCCCTGACCCCGGCCGAGCTGATCGCCGACATCGGCGAAGGCGTCTATGTAACCGAACTGATCGGCAGCGGCGTCAACGGCGTGACCGGCGATTACAGCCGGGGCGCGACCGGATTTCGCATCAGCGGCGGCGTGATCGGCGAACCGGTCGCCGAATTCACCGTGGCGGGCAATCTGATCGACATGTTTGCCGCGCTGATCCCGGCCAATGACCTGGAACTGATCCACGGCATCGATGTGCCGACGCTGCGCATCGACGGGATGATCGTCGCGGGAGATTGAACCATGTCGGCGGGGTGTCCCCCCGCCGACATGCCGATATTACTTGGCGGCTTTATCCGCGTTGTAGCGTTCGATCGCTTCGAGCGTGATGCGGCGCGCATCCTCGGCGCCGCCCCAGGTGCCGACGCGAACCCACTTTTCCTTTTCCAGGTCTTTGTAGTGGGTAAAGAAATGCTCGATCTGCTGGAGCATGATTTCCGGCAGATCGTCCTTTTCGGCAACGTCGGTGTAATAAGGGAAAGTCTTGTCGTCGGGCACGCAAACCAGCTTTTCATCGCCGCCATGCTCGTCTTCGAGATTGAGCACCGCGATCGGGCGGGCGCGCACGACCGAGCCCGGCACGAACGGCGAACGCGCGATCACCAGCGCGTCGAGCGGATCGCCATCGGGCGACAGCGTATGCGGGACAAAGCCGTAATTGGCGGGATAGCGCATCGGCGTATGCAGGATACGATCGACAAACAGGGCCCCCGACGCCTTGTCGAATTCGTACTTCACCGGTTCGCCGCCGACCGGCACTTCGATGACGATGTTAAGGCTTTCAGGCGGATTTTCCCCGGTGGGAATCATTTCGATACGCATGCTCTGCCCTTGCTGCATGGACCGCTCATGGTCCGGTTGCTTGTGGTGGCGCCGGCTCTAGCTTGACCACTTGTGCATCGCAACAGGACTTAATGGTAAAGCGCGCTCAACTGCCGCTGCTGCCGCCGATCGCGTTGATGGTAAAGGCAATCACACCGATGTTGAAAACGAACGCGGCAAAGCCGTGCAGGATGGCGATCCGGCGAATCGGTCGTCCGGTAATGCCCACATCGGCGGTCTGAAAGGTCATGCCGAGCGTAAAGGCGAAATAGACGAAATCGAGATAGTCGGGATCTTCGCGACCGGGAAAGTCGAGCCCGCGCGCATCTTCGCCAGCGATGTCTCCGGGCGAATAATAGAGATGCGCATAATGCAGCGCATAGATCACGTTGGCAAACATCCAGGTCAGGATCAGCGTGCCGATCAGCTTGATCAGCGCACTGTGACCGCCGCCCCCTGCGTCACCATGCCCGACATGCGGCAATTCGCCCGCGATCGCCGCCATGATCACCACGGTCAGCGTCGACGTGATCGCCAGCACGAGCAGGCGATTGGCATCGTTGCGCGCCGCCTGCTCGCGCATCGACGCGCTGTCGCACCGGGTCAGGAACATCCGCAGCAGACTGGCCAGAAACACCAGCGCCGCGCCGTCAAACCCCAGGTCCAGCGCATCGGCCAGACTATGGCCAAGCGCGTGCCACAACCAGATTCCGGCCGGAAACAGCACGCAGAACACCAGGAAACGCGGCGGCGCAAGCCAGGCACCCAATTCGGCAAAACGCGCGCCAACGGCGCCCTGTTGATTCACGCAAGCGTCCCTTTAAGTCATCAGCGCCGGGCAACCGGGCGATGCGGCGCCAGCAGGACATCGAGCCCGGCCACTGCCTTTGCGCCCGAATCCGCCTTTTCCGCACCAGCGCGTTCGAGCCAAGGATAGCGCAGCCCGTCGTGATAGGCGATGGTCACCGTGTCATAGTGATTGTCGCGCTTGATCAGCAGGGCGATCGACCTGCCGTTACCTTTGGGATCGGTGCCTTTGGCTGCCGTGATCGCCGCCTTGAGCGTGTCGGCGTCATAGCCTTCGCCATTGACCGCGATGACTTGCACGCCCAGCACGACCCCGGCCTTGAACGCCGCCCCGCCCCACAGCGTCGACACCACTTTGCCCTCGCGATCGAGCGTCAGGCCCAGCGAATAGGCCAGATTGAGCACTTTGGCCTCGGTCATGCGGCCCTGTTCATAGGGGTTGGGCGTGTCCTTCCACACCAGCCGATAGCCGCCGCGCTCGATCCCGCCGGTCGGCACCGGCTGACCCGCGCTGTCGATCCGCGCCCTGAAGAACGCTTCCCAATCATAGGGATAGATACCATTCAACGTGGCAACCACATCGGCGCGGGTATATGGCAGCACGCCCCAGTCGCCATTGCGCATGCCGTAGAAGGCATGGGCGAAGTCATCGAGGCCCCGGCGCCCCGCCGTCCCGTCGCGAATGATCTGATCGGCTTCGAGCCAGACCAGCGCGCCTTCGGTATAATAATCCTCTCCGCGCGACATCGAGGCGTATGGCTTGGGTCGGCGCGAGGCAAAGATCGGATCGGTGGTGGTATCCTCGACCGAGCGCCATTCGCGCCCCGCCGTCACGCCAAACGCACCGATATAGCTGGCAAACTGGCCAAGCACGGCCGCCTTTGACTGAATCCCCGAACGCGCCGCGAGCACCAGCCCCCAGAACTGCGTCTGGCCTTCATAGACCCACAGCAGGTCATCGATCATCGGCTGGCGATAATCGGGAGTCCACAGCCGCGCCGGGCGGCGGTATTTGCCGTCCCACGAATGCGAATATTCATGCGGAACCACGTTGCGCGCCCAGTCGGACCCCGCCCAGTCGGTCCAGGCCTTGGGGATATAGGCGCTTTCGTTCGAGCGGTGATGTTCGAGCCCGACGCCGCTCATCCGGTCGGTCAGCGCGAGCAGGAAATCGTAATGATCGAAATGGCGCGCGCCAAATGCGACATCCGCCTCTTTCACCAGATTACGATAGGTTTCGAGATTTTCCGGCGCGATCGCCAGTTGCTCTTCCTTGTCGGCAATCGCGTCGAGGAACACGTTGTCGCCGATCGCGAAACGGCGCGCATACTTGCCCGCAAAGATCGGCGAATCGACCAGCGTCTCGTAATCGGTAACATCCCATGTCGTGCGCAGGCCGCTCGTCGCGCGCCCGTCGAGCGCGGTAAACACGCTGAAGCCGACCGGCAGCGTCACGCTCGGCTTGATCCTGATCTGACGGACATAGTGCCCAGCGGGATAGAGCGCGAACTTGTCCCATTCGAGATTGACGATCTCGCGCGTGGTCGTCACCCGGTCGCCCGGCTCTTCGTGCAGCGCCGGGGTCTGGATCAGATGCGCGGTGACCTCGCGCGTGCCGGCGGGCACATCGATGACATAGGCATAGACATCGACCGGATCGCGATGCCAGCTCAGCTCCTTGTCATCGGCAGTGAAATGGACGCCGACCAGTTCGGCGGGTTTGCCCGAGGGACTGTGATGCCCCGGAATCCATTCGGGCAGCAGCAGCGTCAGTTGCGTCGCGCCGGGGGCAACCGGAACGATTTCGGTCACGCGCGTCGCGCCGGTGGCGAGATCGGTCGCATCGACATCGAGCACGATCGTGCCCGGATAGGCGACATCGCGCGGCTCGGGCAGCGCGCGGGCGACCGGAATCGCGGTGGGAAAGCTGTTCGTGGCGGGCTGAACCTGCGCATCGGCAGCGGGCGACATCAAAGCGGAGGCAAGCAGTGCTCCCCCGCTCAACAGCGAAGAAATTTTGTTCATCACCCAACCATGCCCAGCCCGGCGCCGTCGCGCAACCACCTGCCGACACGTTCCGCCGCCTTTTCTTGTGATCGCCGTTCCGCTAAGCGCGCGGGTCATGAGCAATCCAAAAGACAGCGCGCGCCAAACCGGCGCCCGGACGGAAACGCCCCAGGCCATTCGCGGAACGCAGGACATCTTCGGCCCCGAGGCGGAAAGCTTTGGCCACGTCGTCGAGACGTTTGACCGTGTGCGCCGGCTCTATCGCTTTCGCCGCGCCGAGATGCCGGTGTTCGAAAAGACCCAGGTGTTTTCGCGGAGCCTTGGCGAAACCACCGATGTCGTGTCGAAGGAAATGTATTCGTTCGACGATCGCGGCGGCGAATCGCTGACGCTGCGCCCCGAATTCACCGCCGGGATCGCCCGCGCCTATCTGACCAACGGCTGGCAACAGTACGCGCCGGTGCGGCTGGCCACGCATGGGCCGCTGTTCCGTTATGAGCGCCCGCAAAAGGGCCGCTATCGCCAGTTTCACCAGCTCGATGCCGAAGTGATCGGTTCGGCCGATCCGCAGGCCGATGTCGAGCTGCTGTGCCTGGCCGATCACCTGCTTGGCGAACTCGGCATTGCCGACGGCGTGACACTGCATCTCAACACGCTGGGCGATGCCCCTAGCCGCGAGGCCTGGCGCACCGCGCTGATCGGCTATTTCCGCGATCATCGCGCCGATCTGAGCGAGGATTCGCAGGATCGGCTCGAACGCAACCCCTTGCGCATCCTCGATTCGAAAGACCCGCGCGACAAGCCGTTTACCGCCGATGCGCCGCGCATCGACGATTACCTGTCGGGCGAAGCGCAGGATTTCTTCGGACGGGTGACCAGCGGGCTCGATGCGGCGGGTGTCGCCTGGACGCGCGCACCGGCACTGGTGCGCGGGCTCGACTATTATCGGCACACCGCGTTCGAATTCGTCACCGACCGGCTCGGCGCGCAGGGCACCGTGCTGGGCGGCGGACGCTATGACGGGCTGATCGAAGCGCTCGGCGGCCCGCACACCCCGGCAGTCGGCTGGGCGGCGGGAATCGAGCGGCTGGCCATGCTGGTCGGCGCGAAAGGCGAAGCCCCCGCCGACGTGGTCATCGCGGTCGAAGACGATGCCGCGCTCGATGCCGGGCTGCGCGCGCTGGCCGCCTTGCGCCGGGCGGGCCTGTCGGGTGACATCGTCTCGTCGGGAAGCCCGCGCAAACGCTATGACAAGGCGACGAAAATCCCGGCCAGAGTGATCGCCGGGCTGTCGCTGGTCGAAGGCCTGCCGCAATGGCGGCTGCGCGGCGACGATGCGGCGCAGGCGCGATTCCGGGCCATCCTTGCCGCATGACGATCGCCGATACCCGGCTGGAACAGATCGGCGCGCGCTTTGCCGAGCTTGAGGCACGGCTTGCCTCGGGCACGCTCGAAGGCGAAGCGTTCATCGCCGCCAGCCGCGACTATGCCGAGCTGGAGCCGGTGGCCCATGCCGCGCGCCATGTCCGCGATTTGCGCGAAGAGCTGGCCGGGCTCGCCGGGCTGGGCGACGGCGATGCGGAAATGCGCGCGCTGGCCGACGAGGAAGCCGCGCGCATCCGCAGCGAATTGCCCGAGGCCGAACACGCGCTGGCGCTCGCCATGCTCCCGCACGACAGCGCCGACATGCGCCCGGCGATGCTTGAAATCCGCGCCGGAACAGGCGGCGACGAAGCCGCGCTGTTCGCCGCCGATCTCTATCGCATGTACGAGCGCTATGCCGCCGAACAGGGCTGGCGCGTCGAAATGATCTCCGCCAACGTCAGCGACATCGGCGGGTTCAAGGAAGTCGTCGCGCATATCGCGGGGCAAGGCGTATTCGCCAAGCTGAAATACGAAAGCGGGGTCCACCGCGTCCAGCGCGTGCCCGTAACCGAAAGCGGGGGGCGCATCCACACTTCGGCGGCGACGGTCGCCGTGCTGCCCGAGCCTGACGAAGTCGATGTCTCGATCGACGACCGGGATCTCAAGATCGACATCTATCGCGCCTCGGGCGCGGGCGGGCAGCATGTCAACACCACCGATTCGGCGGTCCGCATCACCCACTTGCCCACCGGCATCGTCGTGATCCAGCAGGACGAGCGCAGCCAGCACAAGAACCGCGCCAAGGCGATGCAAGTCCTGCGCACGCGGGTCTATGACATGCGCCGCGCCGAAGCGCAGGGCGCCGAAGCCGAAGCGCGCCGGGCGATGGTCGGATCGGGCGACCGCTCGGAACGCATCCGCACCTACAATTTTCCGCAAGGGCGCGTCACCGATCACCGTATCAACCTGACGCTGCACCGCCTGCCCGAAATTCTGGCCGGGCCCGGCCTTGGCGAACTGATCGATGCGCTGATCGCCGAGGATCAGGCGAAGCGGCTGGCGGCGATGGACGCGTGATGACCGTTTCCGCAGGGCTGGCCGACGCGGCCCGGCGCCTCGCTCAAACCAGCGACACCGCGCGACTCGATGCCGAAGTGCTGATGGCCCATGCGCTCGGCGTGACCCGGTCGGAGCTGATCCTGCGCCATCTGCGTGATCCGGTGCCGACAGCTTTTGCCGCGCTGATCGAACGGCGGCTGGGGCACGAGCCGGTCGCCTATATCACCGGGCATCAGGAATTCTGGGGGCTCGACCTGGCCGTCGGCCCGGCGGTGCTGATCCCGCGCGGCGATTCGGAAACGTTGATCGA
Source organism: Novosphingobium sp. Fuku2-ISO-50 (assembly GCF_001519055.1). GTDB lineage: Bacteria > Pseudomonadota > Alphaproteobacteria > Sphingomonadales > Sphingomonadaceae > Novosphingobium. The sequence goes on from NZ_KQ954292.1 coordinate 104,165, forward strand.
GGTCGCCGTCGACCGGCTGCGCGATCGCCCGCCCGCGCGGGTGATCGATCTGGGCACCGGGTCGGGCGCCTTGCTGCTCGCCGCGCTCAGCCATTGGCCGCAGGCGACGGGAATCGGGATCGACCGGTCGGAGGCGGCGCTGGCCGTGGCCGGGGCCAATGCCGAAGCGCTGGCTTTGCGCAACCGGGCGCGGATGATCGCCGCCGACTGGACTCAAGAAGGGTGGGCCGACGGGCTGGGGCGCTTTGACCTCGTGCTCGCCAACCCGCCTTATGTCGAAAGCGGCGCAGCGCTGGACGCTTCGGTCGCGGCTCACGAACCGCACGGCGCGCTGTTTGCGGGGCCGCAGGGTCTGGACGATTATCGCGTTATCCTTCCGCAGCTTGAACGCCTGTTGAACCCCGGCGGGGTCGCGCTGGTCGAGATCGGCTGGACGCAAGGAGAGGCGGTCTGCGCGCTGGCCCGCGAGGCCGGCATGACGGCGCGCGTCCATGCCGATCTGGCGCAAAGGCCCCGCGTTGTCGAAATTGTCATCGAAATTGACCAAATTCCGGGAAATTGAATGAATATTTCGCTTGGCAAGGCGAAGTCGCGCCACTAATTAGCGGCGCAGACAGGGGGACGGATGATCGCTTCCCGCCCCGGTCTGCTCCACCATTTGCGATGCTTGCTCGGCCTTCCGTCGAAACAAGGCAGATGCTGGGAATAACCCGCCCGCCTCGTCGCGGCGTGGGAGCGTAGGCAAAGGTTGCGCTGCATCTGGGCTATCCCGCAATGATCGGACAAGCCCCTGACGATAGCCCACCGAAACAAGGACGTGCCTGAGTTGAACAACAATCGTGGGAACAACAACCGTCGGCGCGGGCGCGGCAACAACAACCGTGCGCCGGGCGGCGGTCAACAGGTTAACCGGATCGACAGCCGCGCCCGGGGCAACGCCCCGCAGCTTCTGGAGAAATATCGCAAGCTGGCGCAGGATGCCCATCTCAATGGCGACCGCGTTCAGGCTGAATACTATCTTCAGTTTGCGGACCACTATTTCCGCGTGACCGCCGATGCCCGCGTGCGTCTGGAAGAACAGCGCCTGCGCCAGAACGGCGGCCAGAGCGGCGCCCCCGGCTACCAGAACGGCGGCAGCGTCAGCGGCGATCGCTGGCAGGACGAAGACGGCGAAGACGAAGCGCTCGAATTCGGCATGGACGCCAATTTCGCGCCCTACGAACGCGCCCCGCAACAGCGCCGCGAAGAACAGCCCCGCCGTGAAGATCAGGCCCGTCGTGAAGATCAGGCCCGCCGCGAAGACCGCGAACCGCGCGAATATCGCGGCCAGCGCGATAACCGTGACCAGCGCCAGCCCGTGCCGGTCGCCGCCGAAGCCCCGGTTCCGATCGAAGGCGTGCGCGTCGATGAAGGCGAACCGATTGCACCGGTCGCCGACAATCCCTTTACCCGCGATTCGCGCGGGCCCCGTGGTCCGCGCGGCCGCAACGATCGCCGCGGCGGTCGCCGTGCCGAAAACGATGCGCCCCGCTTCGATACGCCCCGTGCCGATGCGCCCCGTGCCGATGCGCCCCGTGCCGATGCGCCCCGTGCCGATGCGCCCCGTATCGAAGCCGAGCGCGCGCCCGAAGCCGCGCCGTTTTTCGATCCCGCCAGCCTGCCGCCCGCCATCGGCGTGCGCACCGAGAGCGTGATCGAAGCCCCGGCCCGGCCCGAGCGCATCCGCGCGCCAAAGCCGGTTGCCGCTCCGGCCCCTCCCATTGAAACACGCGCCATTGAAACACGCGCCGTGGAAGCCGCTGCTCCTGCCGCAGAAGCAGCGGCAGAAACGCCCGCCGCGCCGAAAAAGCGCGGTCGCCCGCGCAAGAACCCGCTGCCCGAAGCCAAAGTAGACGCCGAAGGCTGATCCGGGCCGAACCGGCGGAATGCATGACGATCCATCCGTGCATCCCGCCGGTTCCGCGCATGCCGGGCGCATGGGCATGATCCCCAAACCTCTCCTGCGCCGGCTGGCGCCCCTGCTGCTGGGTGCCGCATCGGCCACCGGGTTTCAGCCCTTGATGCTGTGGCCCGCGGCGCTGGCAGCGCTCGCGTTGTTGCTGGTGCTGATCGATCCGGCCCCGCGCGCGCGCGATGCGGCGCGCATCGGCTGGCTGTTCGGGGTCGGGCATTTCACGCTCGGCAACACCTGGATCGCCACCGCCTTTACCTATCAGGCGCAGATGCCCGCCTGGCTCGGCTGGATCGCGGTCGTGCTTCTGGCGCTCTATCTCGCGGTCTATCCCGCGCTGGCGACGCTGACAGCATGGACCTTGCGCCGCCGCACCGGGATGGCCCTCGCGCCCGCGCTGGCGGCAAGCTGGATCGTCACCGAATGGCTGCGCGGCTGGCTGTTTACCGGTTTTCCCTGGAATCCGCTCGGCGCGGTCGCGCTCGGTCCGTTCGACCGGCCCGGCCTTGCCCGCATCGCCGCGTGGTGCGGTACATATGCGCTGTCGGGCGTCGTCGTGCTGCTGGCCGGGCTGTGGCTTTGGGCCTGGCAACAGGCGCACGCGGGTCGGCGCGCATCGGCGCTGCTGGCCGGACTGATCCCGCCCGCGCTGCTGCTTGTACCGCTGGGCGGCGCGCCGGGTGACAGCCCGCTCGCCTACACATTGGTCCAGCCAAACCTCAAGCAGGACGAGATCAACAACCCGCGCCTTTATGAAAGCCAGTTTCGCAATCTGGCGAGCCTGTCGCGGCGCCTGCCCGAAAACGGATCGGGCCCGCGAATCGTGCTCTGGCCCGAAGGCGCGGTGCCCGATTACCTGCGCCCCGGCTATGACCCGATCTGGTATGCCGAAACGACCTATGGCGGCGATCCCGAACTGGCGCGCAGACGCATGGGCGACGTGATCGGCCCCGGCAGCCTGCTGATGACCGGCGCCACCGACCTGACACTGACCAATCGCCAAGTGACCGGCGCCTGGAACGTCATCACGCTGATCGACCCCGCCGGTACGATCCGGGGCAGCTATGCCAAGGCGCATCTCGTGCCCTTTGGCGAATACCTGCCCTTTCGCGAATGGCTGACCCCGCTGGGGCTGTCGCGGCTGGTTTCGGGCGATCTCGATTTTCAGTCCGGTCCGGGCCCGCGCACGATTGCGCCTGAAAGTTTGGGCACGCCGGGGACCTGGGGGCGGGCAGGCTTTCAGATCTGCTATGAAATCATCTTTCCCGGCCATGTCGCCGATCGCGCCGATCGGCCCGACTATATCTTCAACCCCTCGAACGATGGCTGGTTCGGGGCCTGGGGCCCGCCGCAACACCTGGCCCAGGCGCGGCTGCGCGCGATCGAGGAAGGCCTGCCGGTCCTGCGATCGACCACGACCGGAATCAGCGCGGTGATCGACGCAGGCGGCGGCGTGCGGCGCTTTATCGCGCGCGGAAACGCGGCGCGTGTCGACGGCTATGTGCCCGGGGCCCTGCCCCCCACGCCGTTTGCGCGGTTTGGCAATATGCTGTCGCTTGCCTGGTCCGTAGCAGTTCTTGTGTCAGCGCTGGTTGCAACGCGGCGTAAGGCTCGCTAAAGGCCCCCACATAAAGAAACCTTTATATGTGGTGTGGCAATGCGCAGCGACTACCTCTTTACCTCCGAAAGCGTTTCCGAAGGCCACCCCGACAAGGTCGCCGATCAGATCAGCGACGCGATCGTCGACTTGTTCCTCGCCAAAGACCCCGAAGCGCGCATCGCCTGCGAAACACTGACGACGACGCAGCTGGTCGTGCTGGCCGGCGAAATCCGCGGCGCCGGGATCATGGATACCGAGGGCAACTGGGCCCCCGGCGTTCCGGAAGAAGTCGAACAGGCCGTGCGTGAAACCGTGCGCCGCATCGGCTATGAACAGGCCGGGTTCCACTGGAAGACCTTCCGCTTTGAAAACAACCTGCATCCGCAGTCCGCGCATATCGCGCAGGGCGTCGATGCCGGCGACAACAAGGACGAAGGCGCCGGCGATCAGGGCATCATGTTCGGCTTTGCCTGCGACGAGACGCCCGATCTGATGCCGGCGACGCTCTATTACAGCCACAAGATCCTCGAACAGCTCGCCGCCGATCGCCATTCGGGCGCCGCGCCGTTCCTCGAACCCGATGCCAAGAGCCAGGTCACGCTGCACTATGTCGACGGCCGCCCGGTCGAAGCGACCGCGATCGTCGTGTCGACCCAGCACAAGGCCGGCTGGGACGAAGGCGCCAAGGATGCCGAACTCAAGGCCTGGGTCAAAGCCGCGATCGCCAAAGTGATCCCGGCGAACCTGCTGACTGCAAACACCGTCTATCACATCAATCCAACCGGCAGCTTTGAAATCGGCGGCCCCGACGGCGACGCCGGGCTGACCGGGCGCAAGATCATCGTCGACACCTACGGCGGCGCCAGCCCGCACGGCGGCGGCGCTTTTTCGGGCAAGGACCCGACCAAGGTCGACCGGTCGGCCGCCTATGTCACGCGCTACCTCGCCAAGAACGTCGTGGCCGCCGGGCTTGCCCACCGCTGCACGATCCAGGTGTCCTATGCCATCGGCGTGGCGCAGCCGCTGTCGCTCTATATCGACACCCACGGCACCGGCACGGTTTCCGACGAAGCGATCGAAGCAGCCGTGACCAAAGTCGCGCATGATCGCCTCGGCGGGCTGACCCCGCGCGGCATCCGCGTCGCGCTGGGCCTCAACAAGCCGATCTATTCGCCGACCGCAGCCTACGGCCATTTCGGCCGCAAGCCCGTTGGCGACCTGTTCCCCTGGGAACGCACCGACCTGGTCGAAGACCTCAAGGCCGCTGCGGGGGTCTGACCTCTTTTCCTGATCCTCCCCCCGTCCGTGCGGGGGAGGATCAGGCGTATTGCGCCTTTTTCGGGCCCATATAGCCGAACAGAAATCCGGCTACCTTGCGCATCTGGATCTCTTCGGAGCCTTCGGTGATGCGATAGCGGCGGTGGTGGCGATAGATGTGTTCAAAGGCCTTGTGCCGCGAATAGCCGATGCCGCCATGCACCTGCATCGCGCGGTCGGCGGCTTCGCAACACAGCCGGTTCGCCCAGTAATTGCACATCGACACTTTGTCCGACAGCTCGCGCTCGATCGCGCGATGGTCCATGCGATCCATCTCCCACGCAGTCTTGCGGATCAACAGGCGCAGCATCTCGGCCTGCGTCGCCAGTTCGACGAGCGGAAACTGAATCGCCTGGTTGCGCGCCAGATCCTCGCCAAACGGTTTGCGAGTGCGCGCATAGCGCACCGCTTCCTCGATGCAGTACGTCGCCGCGCCAAGCGATGAGGCCGCCTGGCGAATGCGGTTCTGGTGCACAAAGCTTTGCGCGATGGCGAGCCCGCCGCCGACGGGGCCCAGAATCGCGCTTTCGGGCACCCAGACATCGGTAAACGACACGCGCGGGTGATCGGTCGGCATGTTGAACGTCCACAAGTATTCCTCGACCACCAGCCCCGGCGTCGCGGCTGGAACGAGGAAACAGGTGATCCCGCGCGCATCGCCGTCCGCCCCGCTGGTGCGGGCAAATGTCGCGCAATGCGTCGCCACGTGCATCCCCGTGGTCCACATCTTTTCGCCGTTGATCAGCCACCCCGCCACGCCGTCGCGCGTTTCGGGCCGCGCGCGGGTTTCCATGTGCGTCGCATCGGAGCCATGATCGGGCTCGGTCAGGCCGAACGCCGTGCGGCGCGTGCGCTCAAACCCGCCGAAAATGAATTCCTTTTGCTGTTCCTCGGTGCCGAAATGTTCGAACATGGCAACGAACGGGAAATTGCCGACGATCGAATGCTCGTTTTGCAGATCGTTGTGCAGGCCGAGACCCTTTGCGGCGAAATGCTCGCGAATCACCGCCATCCACACGTTCGAACCGTCTTTGCCGCCATATTTCTTCGGCGCGGAAAAGCGCCAGTGCCCCGCCGTGTCGGCGCGCAGGCTCGCCTTGATCAGCAGGTCTTCCCAATCGTGGCGCGGCAGACCGCCGTTTTCGAAATCGGTACGCGCCCATTCGCGACGGTGATCGAAAAAGCGGATGTTGTCGTCGGCCTGTTCGAGCGGTTTGATCTCCGCCTCGATAAAGGCGTCAAGTTCGGCCAGATAGGCCAGAAGATCGGCGGGCAGGTCAAAGTCCATCAGGCGTGCTCCCATCGGGCGCGGGCAACCGCCAACGCCGGGTATTTCGGCATGTCGCAGGCAAGCGTCGCCAGCGCGCGACGCTTGAGGTCGGCAAGCAGGCCGGGGGTCGTCAGCCCGACCTCGCCTGCCATGATCGCGCGGGCGAGCGCCGCGTCCGATGTCGCCGGGCGCCCGGCCAGTTCGCGCCGGACAATGCCGAGCGCGTTCTGCGCCACGGCCAGTTCCCAGCGTTCGCGCCCGTCGAGACGCGGCTTGACCGTCGCGGCGAGCCATTCGCCGACTGCGGTCAGAATCTCGATGGCATCGGGTTCGCCCTCGCCCACGCTGACCGGTTGCGCGGCAGGGGGCAGGGCGCGGGCGCGCTCGGCCTCGGGCGCGTCGCTTTCGAGCAGGAGCAACAAGTCCAGCTCCTGCTCCGGCGCGCGCCGGGCAACCACCACCCGCTCCAGCGACCGATCGGCACCCGAACGCCAGGCCTTGCCCATTTCAAGACAGCCCAGCGCCCACCACACCGTGCGATAGATCAGCCAGAAGCGGAACCGCGCCGGATCGAACCGCTCTCCGCCCGCCGCCTCATAGGCGCGGGCAAGGCTCGCTACGTCGGTCAGCCCAAATCCCTGTTTGTCGAGCCGGCCAAAGCGCCAGACGGTCATGCAGCCAAAGGCAAGATCTTCGTGCCCATCGCCCAGATGCGCCAGTTCCCAGTCGAGCACGCCCGACAGATGCCCGTCGTGAACCATGACATTGCCGATGCGCAGATCGCCATGGACCACGCGCGGCGGCACGTCGGGCGGCAGATGGGCTGCAAGCCAGGCGAGCCCGAGCGCAATGATCGGCCGATCGCCGCCCGCCGCTTCGAATTGCGCGGTCAGCCGGGCCAGACCGCTTCGCGAATCGAGCCGCGGCAAGTGATTCGCCCCGGCCGGATCGAGCGCATGGATTCGCGCCATGGCCGTTGCGATTTCGGCCGCCAGCACAGGAGGAGAGGACAGCGCGGATTCGGGATCGGCGCTGCCCGGCAGGCAGGCCATGACAAAGCCGATGCCCAGCCCGTCTTCGGGCACCAGTTCGAGCACCACTTCGGGCGCCGGAACGCCGCCTGCCTTGGCCAGGCGAATCACCCTTGCCTCGCCCGCCATATCGAGCGCGCGCCCGGCGAGCCAGTCGGCAGACGGCGCGCGGCGCAGCACAAAGCGGTCCGCGCCACAGGAAAACAGCCACGATTCCATGTTTGCGCCGCCCGACAGGCGGGTCAGACCGGTCACCGCGCCATGATGCCCGGCGCGCGCCAAGGCCTTGCCAAGCGCCCCGGCCAGCTCGCCGCTGTCCTGATTCATGCATCCTCCACAACTCGATCTCGCCGGAGCCGGTCGTGCCGAGTTCGATCGACTATCCTTAATCGCTTGATTAAAGTCCAGCGGGGATTTTGTGGCGGGTCCGGCCAGTCGCCCCGCAGCCGCGTCCGGATGACTACCAAGGTCTTTCGCCGGGAATCGCAATCGGTTAGAAACCAGTTTCGAGTAACACCTTTCCATGCGTGGCGGCCGGGCCGCTTCGCGATACCAGGGGCGGCTATGTTGGGGCGCAAGTTTCGTATTCAAAAGCTCTCGCTGGCTGCCGTCGCCTTGGCGGCGGTTCCCGCGCTCCTTGCCACGATACCGCAAGTGCAGAGCCGGGCCCCGGCCACTGCGCCCGATCAGCGCGACATGGCGATCCAGCAAGCGGTCGAGGCGATTACCGCGCGCGCGCATGGCCGAATCGGCGTCGCGGCGGCCGATCTCGATGGCGGCGGCCAGGTCCTGATCAACGGCGACATGCCTTTCCCCATGGCCAGCACGGCCAAGATCGCGGTCGCCGGGACATTCCTGACCGGCGTCGAACAGGGCCGCTTTCGGCTCGACCAGTCGTTGCCGATGATGATGCCCGTGGCCGAACGCCGCGAACGCGGTTCATCCGCCCCGTTGCGCGCCGGGCCGGTGATGTCGGCGCAACAGTTGATGGAACTGATGATCACGCGCAGCAACAACAACGCCACCGACGGCTTGATCACGGCGGTCGGCGGGGTGAGCACGGTCAATGCCTGGCTGGCCAGGAACGGGATCGTCGGCCAGCATCTCGACAGCACGATGGCAACGCTTGTGCGCGATGACGGACACGTCAATCCGGCCAAGACGATCGACACCCGCACCGCCAGCACGCCGCGCGCGATGCTGGCGCTGCTGTCCGCCATCGACCGGGGCACCGCGCTCAGCCCGCAATCGCGCGCGGTGCTGCTCGACACGATGACCCGTACCAGCACGGGCAAGAATCGCATGCGCGCCGGCCTGCCCGACGGCACCGTGTTTGCGCACAAGACCGGAACTCTGGCCGGCGTGACCGACGATGTGGGGATCATCCGCCTGCCCGACGGCCGTCATCTCGCTCTGGCGATCTTTATCGCCGGGCCCGAAAGCCACACCAGCCACGCCATGATGATCGCCGACATCACCCGCGCCCTCTATGACGGCTATGCCAAGGCAGACACCGCGTATGCGCGGGCCGATGGCTATGTACGCGGCGCGCCGCACGGTCAGCCAACGCAAAACCGCCGCTGATTTTCGCACTGATCTAAAAGCCGGGGCCTGAAAGCAGGGGCCTGAAAGCAGGGGCCTGAAAGCAGGTCCGGCAAACGGGAAAAAGGGCGCTTTCCGGCGCCTTTTTTCATGTCCGGCTTTCATGTCCGGCAGGGCCGACACGCGAACAGCGCACAAAGAAAGGGAGCCCGGCCCGTCGGCCAGACTCCCTTTCCTATACTCCGTCGAGCAGACGGCGCCGGTAACCTGCCCTTGCGGGCAAGGATTACATCTTGGCGGCAGTGCTCGAATCGGCGGCTGCGGCCGAGCTGGCGTCTGCAGCGACGTCCGAAGCGTCAGCCGAACCGGTGTCGGTGGCTTCAACAGAGGCTTCGGTGGCTTCCGGAGCCTTCTCCGAGCAGCCCGCGAGAGCAAAAGCGGTGCCGGCGACAGCGGCGAGGATGAGCTTGCGCATGCGTTACAATCCCTGGATTGAAGTGAACCGCGCCGGGCAAGCAGCCCGCCGCAAAGCCTACTCTGGCGATAGACTTCTCGCCCCAATTAATCGGCAATTCATCGCGTTGCAAGCGTTCAACGCATCTTCGGCCACACCCTTGTCATATCGCGTGGGAAGCCAAGGCTTTTTTGTGCAGTTGCAGCGCCAGCGACAGGCCGACGCGCATGAGAGCCAAACCGTTGATGCCGCTCGGCACGATCAGGCAAATGACCTCTGGCCAATTTTGATTCAGCCTCTAACAGAAAGCCGATGGACGCCCAGCCCAAGCCCCGCAATCACCTCTATCTCGTCGATGGATCGGCCTACATCTTTCGCGCCTATCATCGGCTGCCGCCGCTGACCAATCCGGCCGGCACGCCGGTCGGCGCGGTCTATGGCTATACCACGATGCTGTGGAAGCTGGCCGAAGATCTCCATGCAGCACAAGGGCCTACGCATCTGGCGGTCGTCCTCGACAAAGGCTCGATCACCTTTCGCAACGCGCTGTACGAGGCCTACAAGGCCCATCGCCCGCCCCCGCCCGAAGACCTGGTGCCGCAGTTTCCGCTGATCCGCGATGCGACCCGCGCCTTCAGCCTCGCCTGCATCGAAGAGGCGGGGCTTGAAGCGGACGATCTGATCGCATCCTATGCCCGCGCGGCCTCGGCGCGCGGCTGGGACGTGACCATCGTTTCGTCGGACAAGGATCTGATGCAGCTGATCGGCGAGGGCCCCGACGGATCGCGCGTCGACATGCTCGACACGATGAAGAATCAGCGCATCTTTATCCCCGAAGTGGTCGAAAAGTTCGGCGTGGTGCCGGAAAAGGTCGGCGACGTGCTCGCGCTGATGGGCGATGCAGTCGACAATGTGCCGGGGATTCGCGGCATCGGGCCCAAGACCGCGACCAAGCTGATTCAGGAAAACGGCGATCTCGAAACGGCGCTGGCCAGCGCGCCGACGATGAAGCCGGGCAAGCTGCGCGAAAGCCTGATTGCCGAAGCCGACATGGCGCGCCTGTCGCGCAAGCTGGTCGCGCTGAAAGAAGACTGCGATCTGCCGACCCCGCTCGACGATTTCGAGCTCGGCCCGATTCCCCCCGAGCCGCTTGCCGCATTCCTTGGCACACATGGCTTTACCAGCCTGCTCAGAAAGCTGGGCCAGCGTGCTGCGGCGGCGGTGGCTACGACCCCGGCTGCGGCGAACGATCCCGCCGCGACCGCCCCCGCTCCAATCGGCAGCCGCCAGCCGCTGCCCGAATGGCCCGCGATCGACCCTGCCGCCTATCCGTGCGTGCAGGACGTGCCCGCGCTCGAAGCGTGGATCGCGCGCGCCTTTGCCGCAGGCGTGGTGGCGATCGATACCGAAACGAGCGCGCTCGACGCGGTCGGCGCGGATCTGGTCGGGATCAGCCTGGCGACCGGGCCGGGCGAGGCCTGCTACATCCCGCTGGGCCACCATGGCAGCGACATGTTTGCCGAGGCGCCGACCCAGATCGACCGCGCCACCGCCTGCCGCCTGCTCAGGCCGCTGCTCGAAAGCGACGCAGTGATGAAAGTGGGGCAGAACATCAAGTACGATCTGGTCGTGCTGGCGCGCCATGGCCTCACCGTCGCGCCGATCGACGATACCATGGTGATGAGCTTCTGCCTCGATGCCGGGCGCGGCGACACCATGCCCTGGGGCCATGGCATGGACGAATTGTCCGAACGCCACCTCGACCACAGGACGATCACCTTCAAGGAGGTCGCGGGCACCGGCAAAAAGGCGATCTCGTTCGCCGAAGTGGCTCTGCCCGATGCCACCCGCTATGCCGCAGAGGACGCCGAAGTGACCTGGCGGCTGCATCAGGTCTTCGCGCCCCGGCTGCCCGACGAAGGCGGGACACGCATCTACCAACGCGTCGACCGCCCGCTGGTGCCGGTGGTGGCGCGGATGGAAGCCGCCGGAATCAAGGTCGATCGTCAGCGGCTGGCCGGTCTGTCGGGCGAATTCGCCACGCGCATCGCCGATCTCGAAGCGGTGATTCACGAAAAGGCCGGTGGCCCGTTCACGATCGGCAGCCCCAAACAGCTTGGCGACGTGCTGTTCGACCGGCTCGGCTACAAGGGCGGCAAGAAGGGCAAGAGCGGGCAATATTCGACCGATCAGTCGGTGCTCGAAGCGCTTGCCGCAGACGGCGCCGAAGTGCCCTCGCTGGTGCTCGAATGGCGCCAGCTGTCCAAGCTCAAATCGACCTATACCGACGCGCTGCAGGCCGCGATCAGCCCGATGACGGGGCGCGTTCACACCAGTTATTCACTGGTCGGCGCGCAGACCGGGCGCCTGTCGTCAACCGATCCCAATCTGCAGAACATCCCGGTGCGCACCGAAATCGGCCGCCAGATTCGCGATGCCTTCGTCGCCGAGCCCGGCCATGTCCTGCTTTCGGCGGACTATAGCCAGATCGAATTGCGGCTCGCGGCGCACATGGCCGATGTCCCGGCGCTGAGGGAAGCCTTTGCCAATGGCGAAGACATCCACGCGCGCACCGCGATGGAGCTGTTCGGCGAAGTCAACCGCGATACGCGCGGCCGCGCCAAGACGATCAATTTCGCGATTCTCTACGGCATCAGCCGCTGGGGCCTCGCCACCCGGCTCGGCACCACGGCGGACGAGGCGCAAGCGATGATCGACCGCTATTTCGAACGGTTTCCCGGCATTCAGCGCTATATCCACGAAACGCTCGAACAAGTCCGCGAATGCGGCCATTCGACCACGCTGTTCGGCCGCAAGACCTGGTTTCCCCGCATCGCGTCGAAAACCCAGGCCGAACGCGCCGGCAGCGAACGCGCCGCGATCAACGCCCCGATCCAGGGCACCTGCGCCGACATCATCAAGCGCGCGATGGCCCGGATGGAGCCCGCGCTCGCCGCAGCGGGCCTCGGCCACGTGCGCATGCTGCTGCAAGTCCACGACGAACTGGTGTTCGAACTGCCCGAAGCCGATGTCGCCGCCGCCAGCGCGGTGATCGAACGGATCATGGCAGGGGCCGCCGAACCGGCAGTCAAGCTGTCGGTCCCGCTCGGCATCGACATCGGCCACGGCGCCTCATGGGGCGCCGCGCACTGACGGGAACGTTACCGCCCCAGAAACATGAAGCCGACCGCGCCGATCAGGCAGCCGAACGCGGCAAAATGGCGCCAGTGCAGCGGTTCGCCCAGCACCACAACCATGAATACGCCGAAAATGACCAGCGCGATCACTTCCTGCACGACCTTGAGCTGACCCGCGCTCCATCCGGCGGCAAAGCCCGCGCGGTTGGCGGGCACGGCGAGGCAATATTCGAAAAACGCGAGGCCCCAGCTGATCGCGATCACCATCGGCAAAGGCCGCGCCTCTGCAACGACGATGCCGCCGCGCAAATGCCAGTACCAGGCCGTGGTCATGAACGTATTGGACGCGATCAGCAGGAGAATGGTCTGCACGAAGGGCCTTTCGCAGGCTGAAATCATGCGCAGACATGGGGCGGCAAGTCCATGCGGACAAGCGGCATTTCCCGGCGGGACGCAGTGGGGCGGGGAAAAGGAACTCCGCGCGCCCAGGGCGACGGGCAATTGGGGTGCGCGATGGAGCGCGCGGAGCAGGCGAAAGGTCTCATCGCCGCCTGCCCCGCGCAACTCGGGGTGATTGCTTAGCGGGTCGGCACGGGCTCCGCGCCGCTGTAATCATAGAACCCGCGCCCGGTCTTGCGGCCGAGCCAGCCGGCTTCGACATATTTGACCAGCAGGGGCGCCGGGCGATATTTCGAATCGCCGGTCGAAGCGAGCAGCACACGGACGATTTCGAGGCAGGTGTCGAGCCCGATGAAATCCGCCAGTTCGAGCGGGCCCATCGGATGATTGAGCCCGAGGCGGACGCCCTTGTCGATGTCGGCCACGCTCGCCGTGCCGCTGCCGAGGACAAAGCACGCCTCGTTGAGCATCGGCACGAGGATGCGGTTTACGATGAAGCCGGGCTCGTCCTGCGACAAGACGACTTCCTTGCCCAGCCGATCGGCGGCAAAGGCGCGCACCGCCTCGATCGTGGCGGGCGCAGTGGCAAGACCGGGGATGATCTCCACCAGCTTCATCACCGGCACGGGGTTGAAGAAATGGACGCCGACAAAGCGAGTCGGATCGGTTGTGCCGGCGGCCATGCGGGTGATCGGGATCGAGCTGGTGTTCGACGCGAGAATGGCCTGGGGGCCGAGCACTTTGCCCGCGGCTTCGAAAATGCGCGCCTTGATCTCTTCGCGCTCGGTCGCCGCTTCGACGATCAGATCGGCTTCGGCCATCGGCGCGTAGTCGGCGACCGGCTGAATCAGCGCGAGCGCGCTGTCGGCGGCGGCGGCGGTGATCTTTTCCTTTTCGACCAGCCGGGCGAGGCCCTTGGCGATTTTCGCCTTTGCCTTTTCGGCCAGCGCGATGTCGACATCGCACAGCAAGACCGAAACCCCGGCCTGCGCCACGACCTGGGCAATCCCTGCGCCCATCTGGCCTGCGCCGATCACACCAACTTTGTTCATCGCGGACTCCTTTGCAAACGCCAATACGCGCTGCCTCTGCCTGAACGACAGCGCCTCGTCATTGATCCTGCGCGCTATTCAGGCGCGCGAGGCGCCCGGCACCCACAGCGGATCGGCCCCGGCGTTGATCGCACGCGCCAGCACGAACAAGTAGTCCGACAGGCGGTTGAGATACGTCAGCGCAGCGGGATTGACCGGCTCGGCCACCGCCAGCGCGGCAAGCGCGCGTTCGGCGCGGCGCGCGATCGCGCGGGCGAGATGGACCCGCGCCGCCGGTTCGCTGCCGCCGGGCAGGATAAAACTCCTGAGCGGGGGCAAGGTGGTATTGTGGCGGTCTATCGCCGATTCCAGCCAGTCGACTTGCCCCGGCACAATGCGCAAGACCATGTCGGACGGCGCAAAATCGGGCGTATCAAAGGCGCCGAGCGGCGTGGCGAGATCGGCGCCAAGGTCGAACAGGTCGTTCTGGATACGCTCCAGCTCGCCCGCGATATCCGCCTTGACCGCCAGGACGGCAAGACCGAGCGCGCTGTTGAGTTCGTCCACTTCGCCAATGGCGACCATGCGCGCGTCATACTTCGCGCGGCGCGAGCCATCGACGAGGCCGGTCGTGCCGTCATCGCCGGTACGCGTGTAGATCTTGTTGAGCTTGACCACGAAAGCCGCCTCTTGCGCCGGTTACTTGTGCCCGCCGACGGCAAGCAGAATCGCCACCACGACGATCGCCAGCCCCTGATACTTGATGCGGTTCATCATCATCCGGTTCTGCAGGAGCTGCATGTCCTTGATGCCCGCATCGCCCAGTTCCAGCCCTTTGCGCGTGGTCTGCATAAAGGCATAAATGCCCCGCCCCAGCGACCAGACGACAAGGCCCATAAGGACGAGCAGGACGGGGGTGAGGATAAGGATCATGCCGCCATGTCTACGTATTCGGACAAGGAAATGCCAGCGTCAAATCGGGCAGCGCGCAAGCTTGCGGCGAGCGCCGCCCCGCTCTCGCCCGCGCAGCGCCGATCGGCCAGCGCGGGGGCGCCGCGCCGCTTGGCCAGCTTGCGCCCGTCCGCTTCGATCAGCACCGGGTGATGATGCCAAACGGGCACGGGCAGGCCGAGCAGGGCCTGCAGCAGGCGATGGACGTGGCTCGCGTCAAACAGATCCGCCCCGCGCGTCACCACGCTGATTCCATCGGCGGCATCGTCGAGCGTCGCGGCCAGATGATAGCTGGCCGGGGCATCCTTGCGCCACAGCACGACATCGCCAAACAAACCCGGATTGGCGACCTGCAATCCGCGCCGTTCATCGCGCCAGGTCAGCTCTCCGGTCAGTTCTCCCGTCAGCGGCAGCGCCCGCTGCATGTCGAGTCGCCAGGCGACATCGGGGCCGGGCGCGATGGGCGTGTGCAGGCATGTCGAGGGATAGATCGGGCCATCGGGACCCATGCGGACCGCGTTTCGGGCAATATCGGCGCGGGTGCAGCGGCACGGATAGACGAGGCCCATCGCCCGCAGCGAATCGAGCGCGGCGCGATAATGAGGAACACGGCTCGATTGCGGCGGCACTTCGCGCCAGGTCAGGCCCAGCCAGGCGAGATCCTCGCGGAATTCGTCGGCAAGCTCGGGGCGGCTGCGTGCGCCATCGATATCTTCGATTCGCAGAAGAAATTCGCCGTTTCCGCTTCGCGCGCGATCATGCGCGACGATCGCCGCATAGGCATGGCCCAGATGCAGCGGCCCATTGGGGCTGGGGGCAAAACGGGTAATCGGATCGGTCACGACGCCGATATGGAACGCACAGCGCAAAAATGCAAAACGACGTATAAATGCAAAACGACTGGCCCAAAGGGTAGTACAAAGCCCCCCGGGCCAGCCGCTGTGCGGGAAGATCGGTTGCCGAACCGGATCACGCAAATCGTCAAACATCTGGCCAACCCGGCAAAAACCGGGCCCTTGCTGGCCAAAACGCTTAAACGAGCGTGGCGGTGAACATCAGGCCGCTGATACCAGCGGCAAGGATGATCGGCAGCACGATTGTCGTAATGCTGCGCATGGTGTCCTCCTGATTATGAGGCTCTTCCAGGCGTCTCCCAAAGTTCGGCGCGCCGGCAGGGTGTAATGCAGGAGCAACTGAACGAGGCCGCCAATACGCCATTTGGCGTATATGACAATTGATCATAAAGCGCTGACAGTTGCAGATTCAACAATCGCTTGGTCCGCAGAGTTGCCGGACACCCTCCCCCAAGACTGGACAGGCGGCCCCCACCTCTCTATCCGCCAGCCATGAGCATCGAGCCCAGCGAATCCATCCTGATCGTCGATTTCGGCAGCCAGGTGACCCAGCTAATCGCGCGCCGCGTGCGCGAAGCCGGCGTCTATTCCGAAATCGCCCCCTATACCCAGGCCGAAGCGGCATTTGCCCGCATGAAGCCAAAGGGCATCATCCTGTCGGGCTCGCCCGCCAGCGTGCCGGAAGACGGCAGCCCCCGCGCTCCGCAAGTGCTGTTCGACAGCGGACTGCCGATTCTGGGCATCTGCTATGGTCAGCAAGTGATGAGCCAGCAACTCGGCGGACAAGTCGAACCCGGCGATTCGGGCGAATTCGGACGCGCCTATCTGACCGTGACCGAGCCTTGCGTCCTGTTCGACGGGCTGTGGCAAGTCGGTGAACGGCATCAGGTGTGGATGAGCCATGGCGACAAGGTCACCACTTTTGCCCCCGGCTTCCGCATCGTCGCGGTGTCCGATGGCGCACCCTTTGCGGTCATCGCCGATGACGAGCGCAAATATTACGGCACCCAGTTTCACCCCGAAGTCGTCCACACGCCCGACGGCGGCAAGCTGATCGCCAATTTCGTGCGCCATGTCTGCGGCTGCCACGGCGAATGGACGATGGCCGAATTCCGCAAGACCAAGATTGCCGAAATCCGCGAGACGGTCGGCGATGCCCGCGTGATCTGCGGCCTGTCGGGCGGAGTCGATTCGGCGGTTGCCGCGGTGCTGATCCATGAAGCGATCGGCGATCAGCTGACGTGCGTGTTCGTCGATCACGGCCTGATGCGGCTGGGCGAGGCCGAACAGGTCGTCAGCCTGTTCCGCAACCATTACAACATCTCGCTGGTTCACCGCGACGCCTCGACGCTGTTCCTCAATGGCCTGGCGGGCGTCACCGACCCCGAGGCCAAGCGCAAGTTCATCGGCAAGACTTTCATCGACGTGTTCGAGGAAGAAGCGCGCCAGGTCGGCGGGGCCGATTTCCTGGCGCAAGGCACGCTCTATCCCGACGTGATCGAAAGCGTGTCGTTCACCGGCGGGCCTTCGGTAACGATCAAGAGCCATCACAATGTCGGCGGCCTGCCCGACCGCATGAACATGAAGCTGGTCGAACCCTTGCGCGAACTGTTCAAGGACGAAGTCCGCGCGCTGGGTCGCGAACTGGGCCTGCCCGACGTGTTCGTCGGCCGCCATCCCTTCCCCGGCCCCGGCCTCGCTATCCGCATCCCCGGCGAAGTGACTCGCGAACGCTGCGACATCTTGCGCAAGGCCGACGCGGTCTATCTCGACGAGATCCGCAAGGCGGGCCTCTACGATGCGATCTGGCAGGCCTTTGCGGTCTTGCTGCCGGTGCGCACGGTCGGCGTGATGGGCGATTTCCGCACGTATGATTCGGTCTGCGCCTTGCGCGCGGTGACCTCGACCGACGGCATGACCGCCGATGTCTATCCCTTCGACGCCGGTTTCCTGTCGCGCGTCGCCACGCGCATCGTCAACGAAGTCAAAGGCATCAACCGCGTCGTTTACGACTACACGTCAAAGCCGCCCGGCACGATCGAGTGGGAATGAGCGCGCGCGCCCTCCGCAGCGGCCTTTGGGCGGCAATGTTCGGGCTCGGCCTCGTCCTGGCAACGACGGCGCAGGCGCATGGGCCCGACACGGCGGCTGGGAGCGGTGGCTATTACACATTCCAAAAAGTCGTCTATCAAAACGACGGTGGCTGGCCCGACAACAAGGCCTATTTTCAGCGCTTTTTGCACCACCTTGCCGCCCATATCGCGGCCACCGACGGCAAAGTGGAAATCCGGGTGGTCGATTTCGCGGCGGGCGTGCAGCTTTTCGTGATGGCGCGCGACGATGCGGACCTGGCCAAATCGATCGACAGCTTGCGCAGCCAGGGCGTCCGTTTCCTCATTTGCAGCAACACGCTGCGCGCCATGAAGCTGACCCCGGCTGACCTTTATGGTGTAAAAGAGGATGATCTGGTGCCCAGCGGCGTCGCCGAAATCGCACGATTGCAAGGTCTTGGCTTCGTTTACATTCACCCCTAGGGCGACGACGGGACGCGAGCGATGACCACACCTGACGAAACGCCCGTAACGCCTTATGCCGCGCTGGGCGGCGAGGCGATGGTCCGCGCACTGGTTGCCCGTTTCTATGCCTTGATGGACACATTGCCCGAGGCGGCGGCGGCCCGCGCCATTCATCCCCCTTCGCTGGTACAGGCGGAAGAGAAACTGGTCGAATACCTGACCGGCTGGCTCGGCGGCCCGCCGCTCTATACCGACAAATACGGCCATCCGCGTCTCAGAAGCCGCCATTTCATAGCCCCCATCGGCCGCGCCGAAATCGAGGGCTGGCTCTTGTGCTTTCATCAGGCGTGGCACGAAAACGTGCCGCCTTCGCCGCTGGCCGATGCCATACTGGACAAGATCGACGCGCTGGGCTGGCACATGGCCAACCAGCCCGCCGATACCGGGAGCGGAGCGGGCTGAGCAATCGGGGGCCGTGAGGGAAAAGCTTTGACGATGAGCACTTGCGACACCCACGACCATGACCCGGCCTCGCAGGCTACGGTCCGCGACCCGGTTTGCGGCATGACGGTCGATCCGGCCACCACGGCGCACCATGCCAGCCTTGACGGGCACGACTATCATTTCTGCTGCGCCGGATGCCGCACGAAATTCCTCGCCGATCCGCGCAAATACCTTGAACCCGCCCCAGCGTCGGCTCCGGCTCCGGCCAATACCAATGCCGTCTGGACTTGCCCGATGGACCCGCAAGTGCGGCAGGATCACCCCGGCGCCTGTCCGATCTGCGGCATGGCGCTGGAGCCGGAGCTGGCCGAGGCCCATGCCGGGCCGGGCGACGAATACCTCGACATGCGGCGCCGTTTCGCCATCGCCGCCGTGCTGACCGCGCCGGTGTTCGTGCTCGAAATGGGCAGCCATGTCGTGCCCGCACTGTCGCGCCTGATCGCGCCGGAAACCTCGCACGGGGTGCAGGCGGTGCTGGCGACGCCGGTCGTGCTGTGGGCCGGATGGCCGTTCTTCGTGCGCGGCTGGGTTTCGCTGAAAACCCGCCATCTCAATATGTTTACCCTGATCGCGATGGGGACGGGCGTCGCCTGGCTGACCAGCATGGTCGCGCTGCTGATGCCCGGCGCATTCCCGGCGGCATTTCGCGACAGCATGGGCATGGTGCCGGTCTATTTCGAATCCGCCGCGATGATCACCGTGCTCGTGCTGCTGGGTCAGGTGCTCGAACTCGGCGCACGCGACCGCACCTCGGGCGCGATCCGCGCGCTCCTCAGCCTTGCCCCGAAGACCGCGCGGCGCATCATGCCCGATGGCGGGGACGAAGACGTGGCGCTCGATACCGTCTCGATCGGCGACCGCCTGCGCGTGCGTCCGGGCGAAAGCGTGCCGGTCGACGGCGTAGTGATCGAGGGCCGATCGTCGCTCGACGAATCGATGGTGACGGGCGAATCGATGCCGATCACGCGCACAGTCGGCGACCGGGTGATCGGCGGCACGCTCAACCAGACCGGCGCGCTGATCGTGCGGGCAGACAAAGTCGGGCGTGAGACCATGCTGGCGCGCATCGTCCAGATGGTGGCCGAGGCGCAGCGGTCGCGCGCACCGATTCAGCGGCTCGCCGATCGGGTCGCGGGATGGTTTGTACCGGCAGTGGTGACCTTGGCGATCCTCGCCTTTTGCGCCTGGGCCATCTGGGGCCCGGCGCCGCGTCTGGCGCATGGGCTGGTCGCAGGGGTCGCGGTGCTGATCATCGCCTGCCCTTGCGCGCTGGGCCTGGCGACACCGATGTCGATCATGGTCGGCGTCGGGCGCGGGGCGGGCCTCGGCGTGCTGATTCGCAATGCGCAGGCGCTCGAACGGATGGAAAAAGTCGACACGCTGGTCGTCGACAAGACCGGCACGCTGACCGAGGGCCATCCCGCCGTCACCGCGATCGTTCCCGCCGCAGGGTGGAACGAAGCCGATGTGCTGCGGCTGGCCGCAGGGGTGGAAAGCCTGTCCGAACATCCGCTGGCGCGCGCCATCGTCGATGCGGCCAAGGCGCGCGGGATGGCGATTCCCGCCGCCGCCGACTTCGATTCGCGCACCGGCAAAGGCGCGCAAGCCACCGTCGAAGGCAAGCGCGTCAGGCTCGGCCAGGCGCGCTTTCTGGGCGATGGCGGCCTCGATGTCACGCCGCTCGGCGCAGCGGCGGACGGCTTGCGCGAGGATGGCACCACCGCCGTTTTCGTCGGCATCGACGGGGCAGTTGCCGGAGTCATCGGCATTGCCGACCCGATCAAGGCCATGACGCAAGCCGCGCTTGCCGCGCTGCGTGCCGAGGGCATCCGCGTCGTCATGCTGACCGGCGACAACCGCATTACCGCCGAAGCCGTCGCCCGCCGCCTCGGCATCGCCGAAGTCGAGGCCGACATCCTGCCCGACGGCAAAGGCGCGGTGATCGAACGGCTGCGCAGCGAGGGGCACATTGTCGCCATGGCCGGCGACGGGGTAAACGATGCGCCCGCGCTGGCGGCGGCGGACATCGGCATTGCCATGGGCACCGGCACCGATGTCGCGATCGAAAGCGCCGATGTCACGCTGCTCAAGGGCGATCTGTCGGGCATCGTCCGCGCCCGCCGGTTGAGCCGGGCCACGATGCGCAATATCCGCCAAAACCTGCTCTTTGCCTTTGTCTACAACGCCGCCGGCATCCCCATCGCGGCAGGCGTGCTCTATCCGTTTACCGGCACGCTGCTATCGCCCACCATCGCGGCGGCGGCCATGGCGCTGTCCTCGTTCAGCGTGGTGACCAATGCGCTGCGGCTGAACCGGGTGCCCATCTAACGATAGAGGCCCGGTTTCGCGTAGCATGTGAGCCGGACAACCCGTTGGCCCTAATGGGCAATTGCGTATCGCCCCTCCAGAGGCCCTGCCGATTAACTGCGCGGTTGACATTACGTTTGCGTCAAGCGACAAAACTCCGAATACCGCTGGCCGCAAGGCTCATAAAAACCGGTAACTTTCGGGAAGGTTTTGCTTTTATGCGCGAAGTTCGCACCTCTTTTTCCGCGATCGCTATTGCCTTGTCGCTGGTAGCGACATCTGCCGTGGCCCAATCCGCCGCGCCTGTTCCGGCAACGCCTGCCGCGACACCCACGCCGGAACACAACGTCGACGAAATTATCGTGACCGCACAAAAGCGCAGCAACAGTCTGCAAAACGTGCCGATCGTCGTGACCGCCGTGGGCCGCCAGCTGCTGCAGGATACCGGGGTCAAGGATATCAAGGATCTGGCCGTGCTGACGCCGGGCCTGCTCGTGACATCGACCACCAACGAAGGGTCGACCACGGCGCGCATCCGTGGTGTCGGCACCGTCGGCGATAACGCCGGTCTGGAATCATCGGTCGGTATCGTTATCGATGGCGTCTATCGCCCGCGCAATGGCGTCGGTTTTGGCGACCTTGGCGATGTCGAGCGGATCGAAGTCCTGAAAGGTCCGCAGGGCACGCTGTTTGGCAAATCGGCGACCGCCGGCGTCATCAACATCCTGACCGCTGCGCCATCGTTCAAATTCGGCGTCAATGCCGATCTGACCGTGGGCAATTACAGCGCGATTGGCGGCGCGGTTCAGGTCACCGGGCCCATTGTGGGCGATACCGTCGCCGCCAGCCTGTATTTTGCCGACCGTCATCGCGACGGGTATTTCAGCGTCAACAATGGCTCTGGGCCGAATACCGCGACCCAGGATACCAATCGCAATTTCTACACGGTCCGTGGTCAATTGCTGATCGTGCCGACCACCGATTTCAAAGTGCGGATTATCGCGGATCATACCCATCGCAATGAATTGTGCTGCATGGCGGTGATCACCCGCGCCAGCGAAGGCAATTTCGCCAACAGTCTGGTTGCCGCGCTGGGCGGCAACGACGGCAACGCTGCCAATCCTTATGCGCGCACCGGCTATGCCAATCAGCCCGATGGGCAGAAAGTGGATGACAGCGGCATTTCGATGCAGATCGACTGGAAAGTCGGCCCCGGTTCCTTGACCTCGATCACCGCCTATCGCGACTGGAAGAACACGGCCGGTTTTGACGCCGACTTTTCGACCGCCGACATCGATTATCTGCCGTTCAACAACAGCAACTCGTCGGAATTCCGGACATTCAGCCAGGAACTGCGCTATGCCGGCACCACCGGCAAGCTCGATTACCTGATCGGTGGTTTCCTGTCGAAAGAGACGCTGCAACAAAACACCAGCATCCTGGTTGGCAGCCAGTTTACACCTTATCTCAGCCTGCTGTTTTCGTCGCTGGTTACGGGTCAGCCCGATCCCAATTTCCTCCAGACCGGGCTGACCTTCCCGTATGTCGGCGGTGTCTCTTATGCGGCGGGTTCGGGTTCGGTCGATCAATATCATCAGCGCGATTCGACTTATGCGCTGTTCACCGACAACACGTTCCACTTTACCGACAAGCTCAGCTTCAATGCGGGCCTGCGTTATACGTTTGACGACAAGACACTGTTCCAGAACAGCAACAATATCGGCAATGGCGCCGGCTGCGCCGCCGCCAACGCGGCGTTCGGTATCCTGAACACGGTCAACCCCGCTGCCGCAAGCCAGCTGGCCGCAGTCAACGGCACGATGTGTCTGCCGTTCCTCAGCCCCGGCTATAACAATTACGTCAACAATCAGGCCGAATCTGAAAACGTTTTGTCAGGCACGGCCAAATTGGTCTATCGCGCCAGCCGCGAGTTGTTGCTGTATGCATCGTATGCGCGCGGGTACAAGGCGGGCGGGTTCAACCTCGACCGGGTTGAATGCACCGTCGGCACGACGGGCTGCGCGCCGGGTAGTGCGGCTGCCATCACGCCGATCAACAACACGCAATTTGGTGATGAAACCAACAATTCGTTCGAAGTCGGCGAAAAGGCGACTCTGTTCAACCGTAAGCTGCTGCTGAACGCGACACTGTTTTATCAGAAGTACAAGGGCTTCCAGCTCAATACGTTTAACGGGCTGGTATTCGTCGTCACGTCGGTTCCGTCGGTCATCAGCAAAGGCATCGATGCCGATTTTGTCTGGATTGCGACCAACGATTTGAGCATCCAGGGCGGCGTTACCTATTCCGACACCCGTTACAATCTGAACGCTGCGCAGCTTGCGACGCTGCAGGCGCAGACCGGTTTCCTGGGATCGGCCAATTCGCGGCTGTCGCTGGCCCCGTTCTGGTCAGCCTCGCTTTCATCGACGTATACGCAGCCGATTGGCGACAATTACAAAATGCGGTTCAACATCGGGGCGAAATATTCGTCCGGATACAACACCGGGTCCGATCTCGATCCCGGCAAGTACCAGAACGGCTATGTCCTGGCCAATGGGCGCATCGCCTTTAGCCCGCGCGATGAACATTGGGCGCTCGAAGTCTGGGCGGAAAACCTGCTGAACACCAATTACAAGCAGGTTGCATTCAACTCCGGGTTCCAGAACGTTCCGACCAATGCGACCGGCGTGCTCGATGCCTTCCTCGGTGCGCCACGCACGTTTGGCGGGACGTTGCGCATCAAGTTCTGATTGGCAGGCCTTTGATTTCCGGCGGGCATGATGGCGGTGATCGCCATCATGCCCCGGCTTGTTCCGCTATCGTCGCTCGACTGCATCCGAATCCGGTTCGGGGATTTTTATATTTCGTTATTTAGTAAAGTGTCACCGTAACTATAAAGTGTCACCGTAACTCCCAAGTGTCACCGCAACTCCCAAGTGTCACCGTAACTCCCCGTGCGTGCCGGCAAGGTGAAGCGCGCCGAAGACTGGCCGTGGTCCAGCGTCCGCGCGCATTATGCCGGATGCGATGACCATGTCGTCCGGGTTAGTCCTGCGCTTGAGCGGACAGGCGATTTCCGCGCGTTTCTGGGAGAGGCCTTCGATGAATCGTTCACTTATGCCGCGCTGCGCAAGGCCGAAAGTCTGGGCCGACCGATTGGATCACCCGAATGGCTGGTCGATATCGAAGCGCGTACCGGGCTTGACCTCATTCCCAAAAAGCGGGGACCGAAGCCTAAAAGTATTTAGTGGTTTTCGCACCTGTCACGGTAATTGAACCTTTGCGCAAGACGCTGACTTATGATCGCGGCACAGAGATGGCCCGCCACGCCGATCTCACCCACAACACCGGGATCAAGGTCTACTTCGCCGATCCCTACAGCCCGTGGCAACGCGGCAGCAACGAAAACGCCAACGGCCTGATCCGCCAGTACCTGCCCAAAGGAACCGACCTCAGTCCCTTCACCCAGGATGAGCTCAACGTGATCGCTGAACGACTCAACAATCGACCGCGCAAGGTTCTCGACTTCATGACACCCAATGAGGTGTTCGCCCAACTGGTAGCCAGCAACGCTTCAAATGGCCATGCTGTTGCACTTCACGTTTGACACCGCCCAGGGTGGATGTATTAATGTAATTTCTTGCTGCGACATTCTCACATATTGGGATAGTTCGGCCCATCTGGTCCTTCTGGGCTGGTTCATATGATATTGCGCGCTGGACCCTTGATGTCGCAGGTTTTGCAACCGGCGCAACTTTCGGCGTTGATCTGCTAGCTCTTTCCGGCGCGTTCGCCCAAGAATTCATAGACACCAGCCCGGCCATAGCGCGCTTGGACGCGCCAAGCCCCGCAGGACCGCCCCCACATCTAGGCTAGGCCGTTACGCTGGTGCGCGCAGCCCTGAGGCACGGGTTTACAGCCTCCCTGTGAGTTCGGGCAGGCCGTTGAACAGAGTGACCACCAAGCTAATGTGGATGCTTGGAAGATCGGCTTGCCCACACCCCACTCTATGCAGTGAGGCAATCTCGGAGAAAATGACCAATAGAGTCTAGCGCACCGGCAGCTGCCGCAAGCCGGCCAGCACCGCTGAGAAATCCATGCGGCATGCCTTCCCAAACATGGAGCTCGACTTCCACGCCCGCTTCGCCGGCACGCTCAGCATAGCGGTTCGAGTCATCGAACAGCATCTCTTCGGTTCCGACATGGATCCGGATGGGTGGCAGCCCCGAGAGATCACCGAACAGCGGCGATGCACGAGGATCAAGCGGATCATGACCCGCCAAATAGCCATCAGCCTGCACATGGACTTGCGGCAGCGTGAAATAAGGATCAACATCAGACTTCGTAGTCCAGCTCTCGCCGGCAAAGGTGAGGTCGGTGACGGGCGACAAAGCGACCGCGGCCACTGGCTCGGGTACGCCAGCAAGTGCGTGCGCGGTAGCCAGTGTCACCAACGCCAGCGCGCCACCCGCGGAATCGCCCACGAGCGCAATGCGTCGGAAACCGAGACCGACAAGACCGATATAGCAGGCAAGCGCGTCATCCGGCGCCGCAGGGAAAGGGTTCTCAGGCGCGAGCCGATATTCCGGCACAAAGGCGGCTGCGCCAGCCGCGACCGCGATATGTGCCACCAGATTCTGGAACGCAAACGCCGAGCCAAAATTGAACCAACCACCATGAAAATGGACAAGTGCGACATCGGGCTGGGCATTGGCCGGACGCACCCACCAACCGGGGACCGTGCCAACTACGCCTTCCTCGAAGGTTACGCCTTCTGGGCACACAACCCGGGCCATGATGCCGTCATAGGCCGGACGTGCTGCAGCACCGCTCAGCTTGCCGCGCATGGGCTCGACCATCGCTCGCAATCCGGCGATCGCCTGCGCGTCGCCTGGCGTTGCCGGATGGAAGGTGTGGCGCAGGCCGGATGTTGCTGTTTGATTTGGGCTGGACATACAAAAGTCTCCATTGTTTAATTTACTGAACGTATCGTAACATAAATTGCAAGTCAATTGACTTAACGTTGCGTTTCGCTATTTCTCCGCCATGGAGCATATACATGAGCCCAATCGGCCGGTCGGTCGGCCGCGACGCGAGAGCGCAGATGCCCACGAGGCAATTATGTCTGCGGTTTACGAGCTGTTGCGAGATCGGTCGGTTCGTGATCTCACGATGGAAATGATCGCACGGGAGGCGAAAGTCGGTAAACCCACCCTCTATAAATGGTGGCCGAGCAAGGCCGCGCTCGTGTTGGACATGTTCAGCGAGCGCATTGCGGCCGCCCGCGAACCACTCGACGCGGCGACCACAGAACAGACGATCCGCTTGCGCGTGAGCCGGCTGATCGATGCATTTAATGGCAAGTTCGGCAAGGTTCTCGCCGAGCTGATCGCCGAAGGTCAGAGCGACCCGACAATCCTTACCGAACTCTATGAACGGCACATTCGTCCCGCCCGCGCCGCAACAGCAACCCAAATCGAAGCCGGCAAAGCGAGCGGCGAACTGCGGGCAGAACTGGATACCACGCTGCTCATTGATACCTTGTTCGGCCCGATCTATTTCTATCTCTTGATACGCCCTGCCCCTCTCACGCAGACCTTCGGCGAGGCGCTAGTCGACGCGGCGTTCCGCGGCATCACCGATTAGCCCGCCAGCCCCTGCTCAACCGTTAGCCTAAGCAGGCGGCGCGCATTCTCGCTATAGATCTTGCGCTTCACATCTTCACTTAGCCCCAGCGACTCGATGGATTTGATGGTCTCTCGGATGAACATCGGGCCGCCTTCGGGGTCGAACGGGCAATCACTGGCAAAAACCACATTGTCGGCACCGAAAAAGTCGAGACCACATCTGCAGTTCCGGGGACGCAATATCCCCAGTTCCGGGGACGCAAAATATCCCCAGTTCCGGGGACGCAATATCCAATTGATCTCAGCAAGAAAATTCGGGGGACGCAATACGCATCTCGTCACGATAACATGCCTTCGCCCTTCGGCTTTGGCCCGCAAGAAAATTCGGGGGACGCAAGAAAATTCGGGGGACGCAATACGCAAGAAAATTC
>NZ_KQ954292.1:131754-187852 GCF_001519055.1 Novosphingobium sp. Fuku2-ISO-50
GGAGTTCCGGGGACAGTATATCTAATTGCAGCAAGGAAGAAGCGGGTTTCCGGTTCAAGGCCGGGAAGACGGGTGGACGGAACGTTGCGCAAGACGATGTTGTGAACGAACGACCGCTTTCCGCGATCCGATTTAAGAGCGCGACGAGCCGCTTTTGGGGCGGAATGCGCCATTGCGGCGACAGCACCAGGCATCAGGCTTTTACCCCCTCCACTTTGTCGCTGCGCCGTTCCACGCGCGGGGGGTGGCCAAAGGCTTCGCGGTAGCATTTGGCGAAATGGGCGGCGGAGGCAAAGCCGGTCGACAGCGCGACTTGCATGATCGGGGCGCTGGTGTGTTGCAGCAAGTGGCGCGCGCGTTTGAGGCGCAAATGCAGGTAATGGCGCGAGGGCGTTGTGGCCAGGTGATCATGAAACAGGCGTTCGAACTGGCGCGGTGACAGCCCGGCGGCGGCGGCGATCGCCTCGATCGGTTCGGGGGTTTCGATCGCGGTTTCCATGCGCGCCAAGGCATCGAGCAGCTTGGCATGGGCCAACCCGGTGCGTTCGCGCAAGGACAGCCGTTGCGGTTCCTCGCTGACGCGCATGCCATGGTGCAGCATCAATTCGGCGACTTCCAGCGCGAGGTCGTGGCCATAATCGCGTTCGATGAAATGGAGCATGAGATCGAGCGGCGCGGTGCCGCCCGAGCAGGTAAAGCGGTCGCGATCGATTTCGAACAGCCGCGTGGTGACATGGAGCGCGGGGAAATTTTCCGCAAAGCTGGCGACATCCTCCCAATGGATCGTGCAGCGATAGCCTTCCAGCAGCCCCGCCCGCGCCAGCAGCACTGTGCCGGTACACACCGAGCCGAGCATCGCCCCCATCCGCGCGGCCCGGCGCAGCGCGGCAAACAGCGCGGGGCTGCCATGGCGTTCGGCATTGAGCCCCGAACAGACCACGATCACGTCGGCGGCTTGTGCTTCGGCCAGCGCGCAATCGGGCGCGATCCGGGTGCGATTGCTTGCGGCGACCACATCGCCGTCGATGGTTGCCGTCTGCCAGTGATAAAGATCGGCGCCGCTTTCGCGATTGGCCGCACGCAGCGCCTCGATCGCCGCCGTATAAGGCATCATCGAGAATTCGGGCACGACCACGAACAGGAAACGACGCGGGGAACACTCAGGCAGGGGCTTGGCCATGGCGCTGGTCCAAAGAGGAAGAGCTTCGTCGTTTTTGGGACAATAACCGTCGGCTTTGCGACAGACAAGGGCCGCCGCCGGGCCCCATTCTGCGCGGGAAAGCGCAGCCGGTGGGGGCTGATCAGGCGGGACGGCAATCCATGAGCGACGAAAACGACGTGATCCTCGATGATCTTTCCGACGAAGACCTCGTCGATCAGATGAAGGACGATCTTTACGACGGCATGGCCGCCGAAGTGCGCGAAGGCACGCAGATCCTGCTGCGGCGCGGCTGGGAGGCGGGCGATATCCTGTCGCAGGCGCTGGTCGAAGGGATGCGCATCGTCGGCATCGATTTTCGCGACGGCACGCTGTTCGTGCCCGAAGTGCTGCAATGCGCGGGCGCGATGAAAAGCGGCATGGAACTGCTGCGCCCGATCCTGGCCAGCACCGGCAGCCGCGCGAGCCTTGGCAAATTCGTCATCGGCACGGTCAAGGGCGACATTCACGACATCGGCAAGAACCTTGTCGGCATGATGCTCGAAGGCGCGGGCTTTGAAGTGATCGATCTGGGCATCAACAACCCGGTCGACAACTATCTCGCCGCGATCGATCAGCATCAGCCCGCCGTACTCGGCATGTCGGCGCTGCTGACCACGACAATGCCCTATATGGGCGTGGTGATCGAGGAACTCGACAAGCGCGGGATTCTCAAGAGCCTGCCGGTGATGGTCGGCGGCGCGCCGCTCAATCAGGAATTTGCCGACGCCATCGGCGCCACGAAATATGGCCGCGATGCCGCCGTCAGCGCGGAGCTGGCCCGCGCACTGGTCGGTCAGAACCACTGATCGCGGGCGGGCGCGGGGCCGCGACGATGGGCCGATGCCTTGTTCTGGCCTGCGGCGCGCTGGCGCAAGAGGTGCTGGCGGTAAAGGCCGCGCTGGGCCTGTCCGATGCGGAGATGACGGTGCAGTGCCTTCCTGCCGAGCTGCACAATCGGCCCGCCGCGATTGCCCCGCGCGTGGGCGACGTGCTGGTGGCAAGGCGGGGGGAATTCGATCGCGTGCTGGTTGCCTATGGCGAATGCGGCACCGGCGGCGCGCTCGATGCGGTGTTGGCGCAATACGACGCGACGCGCCTGCCGCATGCCCATTGCTATGCGCTGTTTGCCGGGGCGGACCGGTTCGAAGCGATCATCGCAGAAGACATCGGCAGCTTTTTCGTGACCGATTTCCTGGCCCGCCATTTCGACCGGCTGGTCTGGCAAGGGCTCGGGCTCGACCGCCATCCGCACCTCTTGCCGGTCTATTTCGGGCACTATCGCCGCCTCGTGCATCTCGCGCAGAGCAACGATGTCGATTTGCGCGCCCGCGCCGAGGCCGCCGCGCAAAAGCTCGGGCTGGCATTCGTGCATCTGCCGGTCGGCCATGGCGACCTGACGGCTGCGCTCGCCACAGTGACGGAGGACGATCGTGTATAGCTTGCGCTTGTGGTCGGTGCGCCATGCCCGCCTGCTCGAAAGCGTCTATCGCATGGGCAACCCGCTGATCGTGGCGGCGCTGCGCCGCGCCCATCGGGTATTCGGGCGGCGCATCGACCGGCCTGTCACCGCGCTGGAGCGCGCGGCCAAAGGGCTGATGTTCGATTGCCGGATGTGCGGCGATTGCCAGCTTTCGCGCACGGGCATGAGCTGCCCGATGAATTGCCCCAAGACCTTGCGCAACGGCCCGTGCGGCGGCGTGCGCGAAAACGGCATGTGCGAAGTGCGCCCCGAAATGGCCTGCGTCTGGGCGCAGGCCTGGCGCGGCGCGGCGCAGATGCGGCACGGCGACGCGATTCGCGACATTGCCGTGGCGGTCGATCATCGCCGCTTTGGCACGTCGAGCTGGCTGCGGATGGCGCGCGATGACTGATCCAAGCCCGCTGTGGCACCCCGGCGATCCCGCCGACCCCGGCCTGCCTTTGCCGATCCTGCCGGGCCATGTCTCGCCCGGACGTTTCGAGCGCGTGCTGCGCGCCGGGCTGTTTGCCGTGACCACCGAGCTGGCCCCGCCCGACAGCGCCGACCCCGCCGACGTTTTGACCCGCGCGCGCGAGTTCGACGGCGTCGTCGATGCGATCAACGCGACCGACGGTTCGGGCGCCAATTGCCACATGTCGAGCCTCGGCGTCTGCGCGATCCTGACGCGCGCGGGCTATTCGCCGATCCTTCAGGTCAGCTGCCGCGACCGTAACCGCATCGCCATTCAGGGCGACATTCTGGGCGCCGCCGCGCTGGGCGTGTGTTCGATGCTGTGCCTTTCGGGCGATGATGTCAGCGTCGGCGATCATCCCGAGGCAAAGCCGGTGTTCGATCTCGACAGCGTATCCTTGCTCGATACCGCGCGCGTCATGCGCGATGAGCACAGGTTCCTGTCGGGACGGCGGCTCGACAGCCCGCCGCGCCTGTTCCTCGGCGCCTCGATCAATCCGTTTGCCCCGCCCGCCGACGCGCGCGTGCATCAGCTGGCCAAGAAAATCGCGGGCGGCGCGCAATTCGTGCAGAGCCAATATTGCTTCGACATCGCCATGGCGCGCGATTTCCTGAACCGCGCGCGCGACAGGGGCCTGCTCGAACGCTGCTTCGTGCTGATGGGCGTGGGCGTTCTGGCCAGCGCCAAGACCGCGAAATGGCTGAAATCGGCGATTCCCGGCGTCCATATCCCCGACGAGACGATCCGCCGCCTCGAACAGGCGGAAAAGCCGCGCGCCGAAGGGCGCAGGATCGCGGTCGAGATGATCCAGCAACTGGCGCAAACGCCGGGCGTCAGCGGAGTCCATGTCATGGCCTATCGCCAGGAAGAATGGGTCGGCGAAATCATCGCCGCCGCAGGCGTCCTCGGCGACCGCCGCCCGTGGTCCCCCGCTTCCCCTCCCTTCGAACAAAGGACATCCGCATGACCAGAACGGTGATCAGCTCGGCCTCGAAAGAGGTCGTGATCGGCTTTGACCAGCCTTTCGTGATGATCGGCGAGCGCATCAACCCAACCGGGCGCAAGCTGCTCGCCGCCGAAATGAAGGAAGGCAATTACGAGCGCGTCATCGCCGACGCGCTGGCGCAAGTGGCCGCCGGCGCCCAGATGCTCGACATCAATGCCGGCATTCCGCTCGCCGACGAACCGGCGATCCTGGCTGAAGTGATCCGGCTGGTGCAATCGATCACCGATGTCCCGCTGGCGATCGACAGCTCGATGGTGGCCGGGCTCGAAGCCGGGCTTGCGGTCTATCAGGGCCGCGCGCTGGTCAATTCGACGACCGGCGAAGACGAGGTGCTCGAGCGCGTGCTGCCGCTGGTCAAGAAATACGACGCGGCGGTCGTGGCGATTTCCAACGACGACAGCGGCATTTCCGAAAACCCCGACGACCGCTTCGAAATCGCCAAAAAGATCGTCCAGCGCGCCGCCGATCACGGGATCAAGGCCTGCGATGTGATCGTCGATCCGCTGGTCATGCCGATCGGCGCGATCAATTCGGCCGGGCGCGACGTGTTCTACCTGCTGCGCCGGTTGCGCGAAGAGCTGAAAGTCAACACCACTTGCGGCGCGTCGAACATCAGCTTTGGCCTGCCCAATCGCCACGGCATCAACAACGCCTTCCTGCCGATGGTCGCAGCGGCAGGCATGACCTCTGCGATCGTCAATCCGCTGCACGAAGGGCTGGTCGCCTCGATCAAGGCGGCTGACGTGCTTAACGGGGTCGATCCCAGCTGCATGGCGTGGATTCGCGCCAATCGCGATCCGAATGCGGAACCTTCGGGCGAAGGGCGCGGCGGGCGGCGCGGCGGACGGCGCCGGGGCTGATCGATGACAGCCGGGCACAACGTCATTTTTACGCCTTCGGGTCTGCGCGCCGTCGCAGGGCCGGGCGAGACCGTGCTCGATGTCGCGCATCGCGCCGGGGTCGATTTGCAATCGATCTGCGGCGGGCGCGGGCTGTGCGGGCGGTGCCAGATCGAAGTGGCAAGCGGCGCCCATGCCAAGTTTGCAGTAACCGCCTGCGAAGCGCACTTGTCTGCGCCCGGCGAGGCCGAAGCGCGGGCCGCGCGGCGCGGCGTGCTCCACGCGGGGCGCCGCCTGGCATGCCGGGCGCAGATTCTGGGCGACGTGGTGATCGACGTGCCCGCCGATTCGCAGGTCCACGGCGCGATCATGGCCAAGGCGGGCACCGCGATCGATCTGCCGCTGATCCCTTCGGTGCGGCTGATCATGGTCACCGTGCCGCGCCCGGCGCTGGACGACAATCCCGCCGATGCGGAAAGCCTGATCGCCGCGCTGCGCATCGATGCGCAGATCGATGCGACCGTGCTGCCCCGATTGCAGCCCCTCCTCGCCGCAAACGAGCGCACGCTGATCGTCGTGTTGCGCGATGAAAGCCTGATCATCGATCTGTGGGCGCCGGGCGTGGCGCATGTCTATGGCGCAGCGCTCGACATCGGCTCGACCTCGCTCGCGCTCTATATCTACGACCTGTCGAGCGGCGATCTGGTGCATCAGGCCGCGGCGATGAACCCGCAGATCCGCTATGGCGAAGACCTGATGAGCCGGGTGAGCTATGCCATGCTCAATCCCGACGGCGCAGCGCACCTGACCGGCGCGGTGCGGCGCGGCGTCGCCGCGATGCTGGCCGCAGGCTGCAAACAGGCGGGGATCGACGCCGATCATCTGCTCGAACTGGTGTTTGTCGGCAATCCGGTGATGCACCATCTGTTTCTGGGGATTTCGCCGGTCGAACTGGGGCAGGCGCCGTTTACATTGGCGACGCGCGAATGGGTCGAATTGCCCGCGAGCGCGCTCGATCTCGGCCTTTCCCGCGCGGCGCGGGTGCAGGCCTTGCCGCTGATCGGCGGGCATGTCGGCGCCGACACGACAGGCGCGTATCTGACGCAGATCGACCGCATGGCCGGGCGCAGCGTGGTCCTGATCGACATCGGCACCAATGCCGAAGTGGTGCTGAGCCATGGCGGGCGCGTGGCCGCGTGTTCGTCCCCCACCGGCCCCGCGTTCGAGGGCGCCGAGATTTCCGCAGGCGTGCGCGCCGCGCCGGGCGCGATCGAGCGCGTGCGGATCGACCCGGCGACCGGTCGCGCGCGCGTCAAGCTGATCGGCGAAGAGGCCTGGATCGACGAGGGCGATGCCGACCTTGCCCGGATCGGCGGCATCTGCGGCTCGGGCATTTTCGAAACGCTGGTCGAGCTGGCCCAGGCTGGCCTGATCGACCGCAGCGGCAAATTGCGCCCCGAAACCGCGCCCGATCGCTTCATTCCCGATGGCGAAGATGGTCGCTTGCGCAAATACGTGCTGATCGACCGCCCGGACAAGCCGATCTGCATCACCCAACGCGACGTGCGCGCGGTGCAGTTGGCCAAGGCGGCGCTGTCGGCGGGGGTGCAATTGCTCGCCGATCATCTCGGCTGTGCCGCGCTCGATGAAGTCCTCCTCGCGGGCGCCTTCGGCACGCATCTCGACCCGGCCTATGTCGCCGCGATCGGGATCGTGCCCGGCGCGCGGGCCGAAACGATCCGCATCATCGGCAATGCCGCCGGGATGGGCGCGGCGACGTGCCTGACCCATGCCCCGTCAAAGGCGCGGATCATCGCCGCGACACGCGCGATCGAAAAAGTAGAAACCGCGACCGAACCCTTGTTTCAGCGGCATTTCGTTGCCGCCATGCCGTTTCCGACCGCACCCGCTGCCGCAGCGGGACGGACCACAGCGGGGCGGACAAAGCGCAGCACCCAGAGAGGAGTCCAGCCATGACCAGACCCGTCCGCAGCGGCCGCCGTGCCCGCAGCGATGCCGCCGCAGCCCCGCGCGCGGCCTATATCACCCGCCGCATTCCGCCCTACGAAGTGCTGGGCGCAGCGGATCTGGCGATCATCGAACACAACGCCGACACGATTCTCGAAGAGATCGGCATCGACATCAAGGACGATCCCGAATCGATCGCGATCCTCGTCGCGGCGGGCGCCAGCGCAACGGGCGACCGGGTCCGCTTTCCACGAGGCATGTGCCGCGCAATCATCCGCGCCAGCGCGCCCGCGATCTTTACCCAGCATGCGCGCAATCCGGCCAACAATGTGCAGATCGGCGGCGATGCCATGGTGCTCGTGCCCAGCTACGGCTCGCCCTTCGTCTACAGCCGCGAAGGCGGGCGGCGTTATGCGACGATCGAGGATTTCCGCAATTTCGTGAAGCTGACCTACATGGCGGATTCGCTGCACCATTCGGGCGGCACGATCTGCGAGCCGGTCGACTTGCCGGTCAACAAGCGCCATTTCGACATGATCTATTCGCATATCCGCTATTCGGACAAGGCGTTCATGGGCTCGGTGACGCATCCCGACCGCGCCGAGGATTCGGTGGCGATGTGCAAGATCGTGTTCGGCGATGATTTTGTCGAAAACAACTGCGTGCTGGTCAATCTGATCAATGCCAATTCGCCGCTGACGTTCGATGCGACGATGCTCGGCTCGCTCAAAGTCTATGCCCGGCACAATCAGGCGACGATGATCAGCCCGTTCATCGTCGCCGGCGCGATGTCGCCGGTCACTGTCGCCGCCGTCGCGGCGCAGAGCCTGGCCGAAGGCATGGTCGGCATGGCCCTGGCGCAGCTCGTGCGGCCCGGCGCGCCGGTGATCTATGGCAATTTCGTCTCGTCGATGTCGATGCAGTCGGGTGCGCCGACATTCGGCACGCCCGAAGCTTCGCTGGTCATCAATGTCGGCGCGGCGCTGGCGCGGCGGCTGGGCGTGCCGTTCCGTTCGGCGGGCGGCTTTACCAGTTCCAAGGTCGGCGATGCGCAGGCCGCCTATGAAGCGGCCAACACGCTGCAACAGGGCCTGATCGCCGGGGTCAATTTCATGCTGCACACGGCGGGCTGGCTCGAAGGCGGGCTGGCCATGGGCTATGAAAAATTCGTCATGGATGTCGATCAGGCGGCGATGATGGCGATCTATGCCCATGGCGTCGACATGAGCGAAAACGGCCAGGCGATGGACGCGCTGCGCGAAGTCGGCCCGGGGCAGCACTTCCTCGGCTGCGCGCATACCCAGGCCAATTTCAAGAGCGCGTTCTATCGCTCGACGATTTCCGACGCCAACAGCTTTGAACAATGGCACGACGAAGGCGCGCTCGATGCCGAAGCGCGCGCCGAAAAGCTCTATAAACGCATGTTGGCCGACTATGTCGCGCCCGCAATCGACCCCGACATCGATGCCCGGCTGCAGGCGTTCATCGCGGAACGCAAGGCCGCCTTTGCGGATTCGAACGTCGGCTGATCTTGCCAGGGATCGGGGCCGCTGCCATCGCCATGGCATGAGCGACGACCCCGCATCCTTGCGCACAGCGACCGCCGACGACGCGCCTGCCGTGATCGCCCTGTGGCAGGCGGCGGGACTGACCCGTCCGTGGAACGATCCCGTCAGCGATTTTGCCAAGGCCGTCGCGCATCCCATGGCACGCGTGCTGCTCGCCGAGCGTTTGGGGCAAGCGCTGGGCACCGTCATGATCGGCTATGACGGCCATCGCGGCTGGTTCTATTACCTCGCCGTCGCGCCCGCAGCACAGCGGCAGGGTATCGGCCGCCTGCTGGTGCGTGCGGGCGAAGACTGGTTGACCGCGGTCGGCTGCCCCAAAGCCATGCTGATGGTGCGCTGCGACAATGCGACCGTCGCGGCATTTTACCAGAGCCTCGGCTACGAGCCGCAAGCCGTAACCACGTTCGGCCGACGGCTCGACGGCTAGAATCAGGCGGCGACCATCCCCAGCCGGTCAAACCCGGTCGGCGTGGTGTCTTCGCCAAAGCGCCAGGCGGACGCGGTGACCCCGCCGCGCAAGTCGGCCTGCGAATAGATGCACGTCGCCGGATCGGCGCCCGCCGCGCCGACCGCGACCATCAGCGGAATCAGGTGATCTTCGCGCGGATGGGCGATGCGCGCGGCCGGGGCCGCGTCCCAATGTTCCAGCGCGACAATCCGCGCCGCCGGGTCATGACCGGTCAAACTGCGGCGCAACCATGCGTCGAAGGCCGCCGAGGGCGCCGCCGCGCGCGGGTCGAACATGCGCAGATTGTGATAGCTGAGCCCGGAGCCCATGATCACCACGCCTTCGTCGCGCAACGGCGCCAGTGCCGCGCCCAGCGCGATGTGTTCATCGGGATCATAGCCATGGCGCATCGACAGGCTGACCACCGGGATCTGCGCATCAGGATACATCGGCTGCATCATCGAAAAGGTGCCGTGATCAAACCCGCGCGACGGATCGTTGCCGATCGCGATGCCTGCCGCACGGCCAAGGTCGATCACGCGCGCGGCCAGTTCGGGCGACCCCGGCGCGGGATAGGAAATGTGATAGGTATGTTCGGGAAAGCCGTAATAGTCATAGACCATGCCCGGCTTTGCCGCGCTCGACACGGTAAAGCCCGGCTCTTCCCAATGCCCCGATACTGCCAGAACCGCGCGCGGCGGCTCGGGCAATTGCGCCGGAAGCGCCTTGAGCGAGGCTTCGAGCCAGTCGAAGCTGCGGCGGAATTCGCCATCGAGCCACGGCCAGGGGCCGCCGCCGTGCGACAGGAAGAAAACGGGTTGGCGTTTGGTCATGCCGGGTGTCTAGCGCGACTGCGCCGACAAGGGCAGTTGGAAAGTCTTGCACGGGCGCATTCCAGATATTCGAACAAGGCGCGCAAACGAGGCGACGGTTTGCAGCGCATTTTCCGTAAATGGCCAATCGGTAATGAAATGCTCACCGCCTGTTCGCATCTGCACACCTACCCGTGCCGGTCGGCGATGGGCAGTCGGCTTTCGATCGCGACGTGACGGTCCCCTGTTACGATTCGTTCCCGGCTGTCCATCGTCACCTGGTTGATGCTATAGGCCGGCCAGACCAAACCGGGGACCAGTGTGCAACGTCCGATTTTTTTCGATCCCACCGGCCGCCGCCGCCGCTGGACACGCCGCGCCATCTTTGCCGCAATCGCCTTGCTGATCATCACGGCGCTGGCCTTTGCCACCACGGTCGCCACGGTTCCGGCTTCCCAGCCGCTCAAGCTTGGATTCGAACGACCGCAGCCTTTGCCGCTGCGCACCCAGGTCGGGCGGCTGTCGCGCAGCATTTCCAACTTGTTCGGTCGGCGCAGCGTTCGCGCCGTGACCCAGTCGCAGAACCTGACGGTCGGGTTCTACTCCCCGTTTGGCGGAGGCGCGATCGAAAGCCTCAAGCGCCAGGTGGGCCAACTCGACTGGATCGCCCCGACGCTGATGTCGATCGATCACCAGGGTAATTTCATCGCCGGCGACAATGCGCCGATGCGCCGCGTGCTGGCGGGGCAAGTGCGCCGCCCGCTGGTCGTCGATGTCGTGCAGAACGTCGCAAACGGCATTTGGGATGGCCCAGCCACGACGCGCGCGCTGGCCAATCCGGTACAGCGCGCCTCGCTTGTCCGCAGCATCGATGCCGCGCTCGACGCCAACAACGACGCCGGGGTGATGATCGATTTCGAGGCGATGCCGCCCGCAGGTATCGCGGTGTTGCGCCAGTTCCTTGGCGAATTGCACGCGCGGCTGGCGCCCAAGCACCGGCTGGTCAGCGTCACCGTGCCGATCGACGACGAAGCATGGAATGTCCGCTCGTTCGCCCAGGTCGCCGACAAAGTCGTGCTGATGGCCTATGACGAACACTACATGACCGGCACGCCCGGGCCGATCGCATCGAACGCCTGGTTTGTCAGCCACATGAGCGATGCGCTCAAGGGCGTTCCGGCCAACAAGGTGATCGTTGCGCTGGGCAGCTATGCCTATGACTGGCACGGCGGCGATGCCGACCCGCTGACGGTCGAAGAAGCCTGGCTCTCGGCGCTCGATTCGGGCACCCGCCCGTTCTGGGACAAGAACAGCGGCAACGCGGGCTTTGCCTTCAACGACGACAACGATGCCAATCCCGCCACCCCCGGCATTCGCCACGACGTCTGGATCCTCGATGCCGCGACGAGCTGGAACCAGATGCAGGTGCTCGGCCAGATGGGCATCAATTCGGTCGCGCTGTGGCGGCTGGGCTCGGAAGATCCGGGCTTCTGGACCGCGCTTTCAAGCTGGCGCCAGGGCGGCGGGCGCGGCGGCAAGCCTTTGCCCAATCTCGGTGCCTTGCGCGAAATGACCAACGTCGACATCGAAGGCAATGGCGAGATACTGCGCGTCGATGCCGTGCCGCGGGCGGGGAACCGCACGCTGAATTACGATCCGCATTCGGCTCTGGTGCTCAACGAAGCCTACGATCAGCTGCCGATGCCCTATGTCGTGCGGCGGACCGGCGACAAGCCAAAGCAGATCGCGCTGACCTTCGACGACGGCCCCGATCCCAAATATACGCCGCAGATCCTGTCGGTGCTCGAACGCTATCACGTGCCCGGCACGTTCTTCGTGATCGGCGAAAACGGGGTGCAAAACCGCGGGATTCTCGAACGCACGGTCGCCGATGGAAACGAGATCGGCAACCACAGCTATACCCACCCCAACATGGCCGATGTCAGCGACACCGGAATCCGGCTCGAACTCAACGCCACCCAGCGCCTGATCGAGGCCTATACCGGACGATCGACCCGCCTGTTCCGCGCGCCCTATTTCGGGGATGCCGAGCCGAGCACGCCCGACGAACTCGGCCCCGCGCTGATCGCACAGCAACAAGGCTATACGATCGTCGGCCTGCACGGCGATCCAGGCGACTGGCAGAAGCGCACGGCCGACGACATCTATCAACGCACGGTCAATGCCGTCGAACAGGCCACGCCCGACCGCACGGTCAATGTCGTGCTGCTCCACGACGGCGGCGGCGACCGCAGCCAGACCGTGCTGGCGTTGCCCCGTATCATCGAAAAGCTGCGCGCCGACGGCTATACCTTTGTCCCGGCTTCGGCGCTGGCCGGGCTCAACCGCGATGCGGTCATGCCCAAAGTCGAAGGCTGGGATCTGGTCGCGGTGCGGGTTGACGTCGGCATCTTCGCCGTGCTGGCGACGCTGCTGTCCGGGCTCAAATGGATGTTTTTCTTTGCCATTGCGCTCGGCGTGATCCGCGCGCTGGGAATGACCGCGCTGGCGCTGTTTGCCGATCGCGACGAAGACATGCAGCCGCCGGTCGAAGACGGGAACGGGGACGGGAACGGGAACGGGAACGGGGACGCGTCCAGCCGCCCGCTGGTTTCGGTCATCATCCCCGCTTTCAACGAAGAGCGCGTGATCGAAAGCTCGGTGCGTCGCATCCTTGCCAGCGGCTATCACCCGATCGAAGTGATCGTCGCCGACGACGGATCGAAGGACCGCACCAGCGAAATCGTCGCGGCGGCATTCGGCGACAACCCGAGTGTGCGCCTGATGACCATGGTCAACGGCGGCAAGGCGCGCGCGCTCAACCGCGCGCTGGCGCAAGCCAATGGCGAAATCATTGTCGCGCTCGATGCCGATACACAGTTCGAGCCGGAGACGATCGCCCGACTGGTGCGCTGGTTCGGCAAGGAGGACATCGGCGCGGTCGCGGGCAATGCCAAAGTCGGCAATCGGGTCAATATCGTCACCCGCTGGCAGGCGGTCGAATATATCACCGCGCAAAACATCGAACGCCGCGCGCTGACCCGGTTTGACGCGATCATGGTCGTGCCCGGCGCGGTCGGCGCCTGGCGCCGCAGCGCGCTGGAAGATGTCGGCGGCTATCCCGAAGACACCCTGGCCGAGGACCAGGATCTGACTATCGCGATCCAGCGCCACGGCTGGAAAATCGCCTATGACGAAGATGCCGTCGCCTGGACCGAAGCGCCCGAAACGCTGCGCGCGCTCGGCAAGCAGCGCTTCCGCTGGGCCTATGGCACGTTGCAATGCCTGTGGAAGCACCGCTCGGTGCTGCGCGAGCGGTCGCCTTCGGGGCTTGCCTTTGTCGGCATGCCGCAGGCCTGGCTGTTCCAGATCGTCTTTGCGATGATTTCGCCGCTGATCGATCTCGCACTCGCGGTCTCGATCATCGGCACGATCGTGCGCATTTCGCAGCACGGCTGGGCCC
Organism: Novosphingobium sp. Fuku2-ISO-50; assembly: GCF_001519055.1. Taxonomy (GTDB): domain Bacteria; phylum Pseudomonadota; class Alphaproteobacteria; order Sphingomonadales; family Sphingomonadaceae; genus Novosphingobium. The sequence continues at coordinate 144,991 of NZ_KQ954292.1, forward strand.
AGACCCAGTCCGACGTCTTGCGCATGGGGATCTACTGGATCGGCTTCACCGCCATCGATGTCGCCTGCGGGTGGGTCGCCTATCGCCTCGACGTTCGCGAAAAGCACTATCCCGCGCTGTTGTTGCTGGCGCAGCGCTTTGTCTATCGCCAGTTGATGTACGGCGTGGTGATCCGCGCGGTCGGATCGGCCTTTGCCGGGCTCGGCATCGGCTGGGGCAAGCTGGAACGCACCGGGCGCGTCAACACGCAAGGGTAATCGGGCTGGAGCGTGGTGCAGATTTGTTGCAGCACGCTTTAACGCGGCAGGTGCAGCGTGGCGAGCAGGCCACGCCTGCCCGGCCCATCGCCGTCCGCCAGCGTGAATTCGCCGCCGTGGAGCCTGGCAACCGCCTGGACCATCGCCAGCCCGAGCCCGCCGCCCGGCAGCGTGCGCGCGTTGTCGAGCCGGATAAAGCGTTCGACCGCGCGGTCGCGGTCTTGCGGCGGGATGCCCGGGCCATCGTCGAGCACTGCAATCCCGGCCATTCCCGGCCCCGCCCCGGCGCCGGGCCCGGCCGACGTGCTCAAGACTACGCGCCTCGCCCCGTATTTCAGCGCATTGTCGATAAGATTGGCGATCGCCCGCGACAGCAGTTCGCGATCGCACGTCACCACCACGGGCTCGAGCCGGGTTTCGAGCAGGACTCCCGATTGTTCGGCCAGCGGTTCATACAATTCGGCCATGTCTTCAACCACCCGGGCCAGATCGATCGGCAGCCGCCGGTCGGCCACCGCCCCGCCTTCCAGCCGGGTGATTTCCAGCGCGGTATCGAGCATGTGCCGCAATCCGTCGGCATTTTCGCGCGCCGCCTGCAAGGCTTCGAGCGCCACCGGCTCTTCGACCCGGTCGAGCGCGGTATCGATCGCCGCAGACAGCCGCGCCACGGGCGAGCGCAAATCATGGGCGAGCGAGGCCGAGACCGAGCTCAGCTCTGACACCAGCGTATCGATGCGTTCGGCCATGCGGTTCATCTGCAGGCGCAAATGATCGAACCCGTCGCCGCTGTGCGATTCGGGCAGACGCGCGCCGAAATTGCCCGAAGCGAGCTGCGCGGCAGTCTCGGCAATGGCATGGGTGCGCCGGCTGATCTCGACTCCGAGCAAGAGTGCGCTGGCCGTGGCAAGCGCCACCGCGACAAGGATGGTCAGCCCCCCCGCCGTGGCAAAGGCAAGATTGAACCGGCTTTCGGTCGCGCCCATCACCCCCACGATCAGACGTTCGCCATCGGACAATTGCCCGGCGATCGCCATGCCCTCGATGTCGGGAATATCGGACCCCAGATGCACCATCACCGGGCGCGGGCGCGGCGCGATGTCAAGCGCCGGGACGCGCGCCAGATTGCTGAGCAGCGGGGGCGCCCCGCCGGTCAACGCGATGAACACGGTCGGATCGGCGGCGCTGCCCTGCTGACGGACGATCATCTGCGCCAATGCGGGGCGACCGCCCTGGAGATACGTCGCCAGCAAGTCGTCGCGCACGTCGAGCACCTGGCGCACGCGATCGGCGCGCACCACGTCGAGCATCTGCCCGCGCAGAAAGAAAATGGCCGCCGCACTCGACAGCAATTGCAGCACGAACACCGCAGCGACCAGCCACAGCATGGTCGGCGACAGGCGACGCGGATTGCTTGTCCGCGCGATCCTCCCCGGCCCCGGAAGGATCGGCAGGGCGCCCATAGCGTTCAATCCGCCGCCAGCCGGTATCCGGCGCCGCGCACGGTATGGAACAGCACGCGTTCCTCGCCATCGTCGATCTTGCGACGCAGGCGGCTGATATGCACGTCGATGACATTGGTGCCGGGATCGAAATGATAATCCCACACCGCTTCGAGCAGCATGGTGCGGGTCACCACTTCGCCCTGGTGCATCATGAGGTATTCGAGCAGGCGAAATTCGCGCGGCTGCAACGCGATCTTGCGCCCGCCACGGCGCACCACCCGCGTCAGCCGGTCAAGCTCAAGCTCGCCGCAGCGCAGCGTGGTGTCCTGCGCGCGGGTCGCGCCCGTGCGACGGCGCACCAGCGCCTGAACGCGGGCGAGCAACTCGGCAAACGAAAACGGTTTGCCCAGATAATCGTCGGCACCGGCGGTCAGTCCCGAAACGCGATCATCGGTGCTGCCCAGCGCCGACAGCATCAGCACGGGGGTATCGACATCCGCCGCGCGCATCGCTTTCAACACCGACAACCCGTCCATCGCGGGCAACATGCGATCGAGCACGACCACATCGAACTGGCTGTCGGTGGCCATGAACAGCCCGTCGCGCCCGTTGTCCGCGCGGTCGACGACAAAGCCTTCCTCATCGAGCCCGCGAGCAATATAGTCACCGATCTGGGTATCGTCCTCGATCAGCAGGATTCTGGCTGACACTCGCGTTCTTTCCGTTGCAAACACTTGCCATTCGCCCCACGGGCACCCTTCAACGGCCCCTGTTCCGGGCACCCTTCGCGAATTTCACCACCATGCCCTCACGCTTCCCGGGCCGCAAGCTGTTTGGCTGGCTCTCGCTGATCCCCCTGCTCATCCTGGCGATCATGGCCATCGGCGGCTATTTCGACCGTCACGCGACGCGCTGGCTGCCGGCGACGGGTCCCAACCGGACGGGCCCGAATCGACCGGCGCTGGTCGCGGTCTATTTTTCCGGCGACATGGGGCTGTCGGTCGGACTGGGCGAAGGCGCGCTGAGCGTGCTGCGCCGCGACGGCATCGCCGTGCTGGCGGTCAATTGCTCGCTCGCGTTCCGCAAGGCGCAAAGCCGCGCCTATGTCGATGCGCTGGTCGCCGATACCTTGCGCCGCGCGCTGACCGAAAGCGGCGCGCGCCAGGTCGTGATCATGGGCGGATCGTTTGGCGCCGACGTGATCGGCACCGGCATCGGCGCGTTGCCGCCCGATCTTTCCCGGCGGATTGCCGCCGTCGTGCTGATCGTGCCGGGAACCCAGGTGTTCTTTCACGCCAATCCCACCGGGCTGTTCTATGCGGGCATTCCCGACAGCGACCCGCGCCAGACCGTGCGTGCGCTGCGCGGCCTGCCGGTGACATGCATCTATGGTCGCGATGAAGCCGACAGCCTGTGCCGCGCGCGCGAACTGGCCGGCGCCCGGCGCGTGGAGATCCCCGACGGGCATCTCATGCTCAGCCATTATCGCCGCCTGGCCGAAGAAACCGCGCGCGCCGCGCTCGATCCGCCCCCGCCGCTGCTCCTGCCGCTACCCCCGCCGCGACCATGACTTCGGTGCGGCATCGACTGATCCCGCCATCCATTTTCACGCTACGTCGGACATGGTCTTGACGCCAAATTGCGTTATGAGGCCGTGGTGTTTTGCCTGTCCAATCTCGTCCTGGCGCTTGGCGCCGCTGCTTCGCTTGCCAGCCATCAGCCCGACCCCTTGCGCGGGTCATGGCGCAATCCCGATGGGTCGGTAACGATCCGCATCGATGAATGCGGCGCCCGCCTGTGCGGCTGGGTCACTGCGGCAAGCTCCGATGCGATTGCCGATGCCAAAGACGGCGGCACCGACCGCCTGATCGGCGCGCAACTGTTCGAAAGCTATCGCCGCGATGGCGCCAACCACTGGAGCGGGGAAGTCTTCGTGCCCGACCTTGGCCATCGCTTTGCCTCGCACATCGTGCTGGTCGACCGTGCACATGCGCGCATTGCCGGATGCCTGCTTGGTCGGTTCCTGTGCCAGTCGCAGATCTGGCAACGCGTATGAACGCTGCGGCAGGGCCGCCCCCGGTTCGCCACACCCTGATCCGGTTTGCCCTGATCAGCGCGCTGGTTGCGCTGGTGGGGGCGATTGCGTGGCGTTCGCTGGCGCACGTTGCGCATGATTTTCGCCCTGCCGACGCGCTCGCCGCGCTTGCCGCGATCCCGCCGCGCGCTATCGTGGGCGCAGTGCTGCTGACAGCGACGAGCTATGCGCTGCTCACGGTCTATGACATGCTGGCGCAAGGGATCGTCGGCGTGCGCGCGCCGATCGCGCTGACCATGCGCGCCGCCTTTACCAGCTATGCCCTGTCGCACACGCTCGGCTTTGGAGCGATCACCGGCGGATCGGCGCGGCTGCGGATCTATGGCCGGATCGGCATGCCGCCTGCAAAAGTCGCGCGGATCATCGTGATTGCCGGGGTATCGTTCTGGATCGGCGTCGGCGTGACCAGCGGCATCGCGCTGGCCATGCTGCGGACGCCGCTCGACCTTGGCCTGACCACGATCGAGCCGGCAGCCGCGCATGGCGCGGGCACGGTGATCCTCGGCGCGATCGCCGCGCTCGTCGCGATCGCCGCGCTGCGCCCCGACGTATTGAAACCGTTGCGCCCGATCATCGGCACGCTCGGCGCGCAAACGGCGATCGCGCTGGCGGTCGTCTCGACCGTCGATCTCGCCTGCGCCAGTCTCGCGCTTTATCTCCTGCTGCCGCACGATCAGTGGCATTTCGCGCGGTTCATGCTCGCCTATGCCATGGGCATCACGCTGGGATTGATCACCCACATCCCCGGCGGGCTCGGCGTGTTCGAAGCGGTGATCCTGTCGACTCTGCCCGAAGGCGCGACCGACGCCGGAATAGCGGCGCTGATCGCCTATCGCGTGATCTATTACTTTGTGCCGTTTTCGCTGGCGCTGGTGCTCAACGGCGCGATCGAGGCGGTGGGCATTGCCCCGATGGCGCGCCGGGTCACCGCGCCGGCTCGCGCGGTCCTGCTCGATGCCAGCCCGATGCTGTTTGGCGCGATGAGCTTTGCCGGCGGGCTGGTGCTGCTGTTGTCGGGCGCGCTGCCTGCCGAACACGACCGCATGCGCAGCCTGATCATGCTCTTGCCGCTGCCGTTCATCGAAACCTCGCACCTCGCCGCCAGCCTGGTCGGCACCGCGCTTTTGCTGGTCGCCCCGGCGCTGTCGATGCGGCTGGCCAGCGGGATGCGCACGGCGCGCGCGCTGCTTGTGCTCGGCGCGCTGTTTTCGCTCGCCAAGGGGCTCGATTACGAAGAGGCCGCGGTCATGCTGGTCATGGCGGGCTTTCTGCAACTGGCCGCGCCGGCATTCTATCGCGGCCGCACCGGCGCCTTTTCGACGCACAATCTGCGCTGGCTGATCGCCGCCATGATCGCGGTGGCGATCACGTGCGCCAGCGGGGCGATGTTTTACGAAACCGCGACGTTCCGGTCGGACGTGTGGTGGCATTTTGCGCTCTATGGCGATGGGCCGCGCTATTTGCGCGCCAGTTTTGGCGCGGGCGTGCTGATGACGGCGTTTGCCTTGCGCGAATGGATGACCCAGCCGCGCGGGGGCGGCGGGGTCCGCGTGCTGCCCGCCGAGGTGATGGCCCGCGCGATCGCCGCCTGCCCGCGCAGCGACGCGATGCTGGCTCATACCGGCGACAAGCACTTCCTGATCGCGGACGAAGGCGATGCGTTCGTGATGTTCCGGCCACAGGGACGGACCTGGGTGGTGATGGGCGATCCGGTCGGACCGCGCGAACGCTGGTCGGGACTGATCTGGGAACTGCGCCGGCTGGCCCACCTGTCCAACGCACCCTTGTGCTTTTACCAGGCGAGCGAGGCGCTTTTGCCGCTGATGGTCGATCTGGGCCTGTCGGTGATGAAATACGGCGAAGAAGCGATTGTCGATCCGGCCCGCTTTACCTTGGCGGGGCCGCGCATAAAGGGCCTGCGCAACAGCCGGGCCCGCGCCTTGCGCGAAGGGCTTTCCGTCACGCTGGTTGCAAAAACCGACATACCGCAGTGGCTGCCGCGCCTGAAACCGCTGTCCGACCAGTGGCTGGCGCTGCACCGGGGCTCGGAAAAAGGGTTCAGCCTCGGCCGATTCGATGCCGACTATCTCTCCCATGGCGAAATGGCGGTGGTGATGCGCGGCGAGGAACCGATGGCCTTTGCCAATATCTGGCAATCGGGCGACGGCGGCGAAATGTCGGTCGATCTGATGCGCCAGCGCGGCGATTCCCCGCCCGGCACGATGGACCTCCTGTTTACCGAGCTGATCGACCTGGCTGGCAAGCGCGGCTTCCGACGGTTCAACATGGGCCTCGCCCCGCTGTCGGGGGTTACCGGCGGTCGGCTCGCGCCGTTCTGGGCCCGCCTGGCGCGCGGGTTCTACCATCTCGGCGGATCGGTCTACAATTTTTCCGGACTGTTGTTCTACAAGCAGAAATTCGCGCCGACCTGGGAGAGCCGCTATATCGCCTGCCCGCAGGGCCCGCGCGGATTCTTTGCGGTCGGCGCGGTAATCAAGCTGGTTTCGGGCGGGCGCGGATAGAGTCCGATCAGTGTGGTCCGGGCCCTGCCCCTCTTGATCCCGCCCCCGTCGCCCCGGGATAGGCCATGCCGAAATCGCCGCCTGTAAAGCCATAGCCTTGCGGCAGCGTCGGCCCCATCACGCCATGCGCGCCCAGCGCCGTCGGCACGCCGCTGGGCGTGTCCGCCGGGCCCGCCGCCGGACCGGCGGCGGCAACGGCAACGCCTGCCGCATCATCGCCATGGTCCCTGCCTGCCCTGCCAACCGATGCGGGGTCAGCGGATGCAGGCTCAACCGAAGGTGCGGGATCGACCTGCGCGCCGTCGTCCCCGCCGTCATCCCCGCCGTCATCAATGTCCACCGCTGTCGGCGCGCGCGCGACAGGGCCGGGGATCGCGCGCGCGGGAGCCGCTTTCGCCAGCACGACGGGGCCCGGCGCAATCGGGCGCAAAGGCGCCGTCTTCCCCATGCGCAGCGGCACGGCCGCAGGGCCGACAGGCATGGCTTGCTGCCCGATCAGCGCCACGGCGGCGATGCCCGCCGCCAGCGCGGCCAGACCGGCCCACGGCTTGCCCCGACGCGCGGGCTGTCCACCGACCGCATGGGCCATCGGCACAGCCGAAATCGGCACATGCGCAATCTCCGGAGCAGTCCGGCCCGAAACAGCCTGTGTCGGGGCGGGCAACTGGGCGAGGCGCGGCACTTCGCGCACGATGCGCTCGGCAAGCCCCGGCGGCAGCGTCGGCGGCGGCACAGCGGCGATCCGGGCGCGCAGCGCGGCATCGGCGGAAGCGTCATCAGGCAACGAGGGGTCCGGATCGAACGGCGTGCGAAAAATCATAGCGCGTGGCTCCGCTCGATTTCGCCCGCGATGACCAGATCGCGCCAAGCCAACTCACGCGTGGACAGCACTTCGCGCAATTGGCGCCTGGCGCGGAACAGCAGTGATTCCATGGCCTTGATGTTCAAATTGAGCATGTCCGCCGCCGCCGCATTGGAGAAGCCCTCGAAATAGCACAGCACCAGCGCGGCGCGATAGCGTTCGGGCAGCGCGTCGAGCGCCGAAACCACTTCCGCGCGCGCCTGATCCGCCTCGATCAAGCGGTCGGCCAGCGGCGCATCGTCTTCGATGTCGGGCAAATCGGGCGTGGTGATCACCCGAAACCGGCGTTTGCGATCGAAACAGAGATTGAGCGTGACACGGTGCAGCCAGCCGACAAGGCCCGCCCCGCTCGGTGTCCAGCGCGCGGCATTCTGCCACAGCCGGGCAAAGGCGTCCTGAACCACGTCCTCGGCTTCGTGCCCGTCGCCCAGCATGCGCAGCGCCACGCGATAGAGCGCGCCGCCATGCCGATCGACCAGAACGGCAAAGGCCGCAACCGACCCCTCGCCGACAACCGCGACCAGCGCCGCATCATCGCGCCGGGCCAGATCGCGCGCGGCCGCGCTGCGCCTGCCCGCGATACGTGCCCGCCCGGCCTGCGCGATGGCGCTGGCCGGATCGTCGCCGGATGTGGTATGGCCGGGGCTCTCCATCGCGGCACTGCCGCCAAGCCCAATCGCGGCATTGCCGCCCAACACAGTCACAGGCCTGATCCATCGCGCACGAGGTTTGCTCCACCAATCCCCGACAATTTGAATTCCAGCCCGCCCAAACTGCTGCCCGGTTGCGCATGAACGGGAAATTTACGGCGAAGCGAACCAAGTTCTTTATTTGTCCGGCTTGCCTTGCAGGGTTTTCCGACTATCCACGTTAGCCGTTCGAGCCCTCACGCGCGCGCATTCCGCCTTGCCGGAATGAATGTGCCCGAGGGTCACGCTTTTTCAACGGGCGGAGGGCCGGTCTTGCCATCCCACCGCCATCCAGACCACGGTCCGAAGGGCTCGATGCCTTTCGACCCATTGCCGGATGACAGAATGCTGATGCAGCGCCAATTTTCGCAGTTCCTGGCTTCGACCGCTCCGGTTGCCCTTGGTGTCGCGGCGGGCCTTATGGCCGCTGCGCCCGCCTATGCGGACACGACCGTCAACTCCGGCACGACCGCGACGTACAACACGTCGACCGCCGGCAATGTCACAGTTTCTGGCACGGGCACGCTGACCGGCGCATCGGGCGCCGTGATCACGGTCGATTCGTCGAATACCGCAACGGTCAATTCGGGCGGCACGCTCTATGCCGGGACGGCGTCCAGCCCACTCACCGGCAATATCGGCATTCTGGCCAATCCCGGCGTGACGACAACGCTCACCAACGCCGGCACGATCTCTGTGCTGGAAAACTTCACCCCGCAAACGATCAATGGCACCGTCGTCTTTAGCGCCCTGTCGGGGGTCAGCAATCGATACGGTATCTATGGCGCTGCGGGCGGCACGCTCAATGCGGCGATCTCGAACACCGGCGCGATCTATGTCGATGGTGAAAATTCCGCCGGGATCCAGATCGACAGCACGCTCAACGGCTCGCTCAACACCCAGGGCACGATCACTGTGCTCGGTGACAACAGCTATGGCGTAAAGCTGGCGAACGTGACCGGCAATGTGACGATCGGCGGCACCGTGACGGTGACCGGCTCGGCCGCGCAAGGCTATCTGCAGGCGGGCAACGTCGCCGGCCAGATCCTGATCGACGGCGCGATCTCGAACTCCTCCGGCTATACCGACTCCAGCGGGACATCGCTCACGCTGGCGCTGGCGCGGATCAACACCGGGACGCCGATCGTCGAAATCGACGGCAGTGTTACCGGCGGCATCCTGGTCAATGCGCCGACTTCGTCGACATCGTCCGACACCAACCGCGGCTCGATCTCGGCCTACGGCAACAATCCCGCGCTGCAGATCGGCGGGGCCAGCGCCATCACCATCGGCGCGGGCACGACCGACAACGGCACTTATGCGCTGGGCATCGACGGCTCCGTGACGGCGACCGCCTCTCAGAGCAACACGAATGCCTATGCCGTGGTGATCGGCAAAGCGGGCGGCGGCGCCGTCACGCTGACCAACGGGATGGAAGTCTACGGCACGGTCAGCGCGACGACGCAGAACGCTTCGGCCACCGCGATCCTGATCAATTCCAATGCGACAGTCGCGTCGATTCTCAATACCGGGACGATCAAGGCGGTCAGCAACGGGGAATCGACCGGCAATATCTATGCCATTCAGGATCTGTCGGGCACAGTCTCCACGCTGACCAACCAGGGCTATATCACAGCCAGCGGCACGACCAGCGGCACGACCGCTGCCATCGACCTGTCGAAAAACACCACCGGCGTCACTCTGACGCAGAGCTATACGTCGACCAACCTGACCAACGAATCGACCGACCAGTCGACAGCCGGATACAACGCCTATACCGCCACGGAATATGCCGGAATTACCGGCGACATCCTGCTGGGCACGGGCAACAACACGATCAATATCGAAAGCGGTACCGTCAACGGCAATGCCGTTTTCGGCGCCGGCGGCAGCAATACGGTTGATATGGCCGATACCACCCGCTGGGTCGGCAACATCACATTCGGCGCCGGTGGCACGCAGACGATCGCAATGTCGAACTATGCCCAGTTCAACGGCAACCTCGAACTGAGCAACGACGCAGGGTCGCTGACGATCAACAATTCGGCGATCTTCCTCGGTTCGATCTACGATGGTTCGAATTTCGACGTTGTCGTCAACGGCGGAACATTCGGTGCCAATGCAGCCACGACGAGCACACTCAAGTCGCTGACCGTCGCTTCGGGTGGGTCTTTGAGCGTCTTTGTCGACGGGACGAGCGGGACAGCATCAAAGCTGGTGGCCAACACCGCGACTTTTGCCAGCGGCGCGAAGATTACCGTGACGGTCAATTCGTTGAAGAACCCCTTGGGCACGTTCGACGTGCTCGGCGCAACCACGCTGACCGGGGCCAGCACGCTGACCAGTTCATCGCTCAACCTGCCGGTCCTGTTCAGCGGATCGGTCAGCACGGGGGCCAACACCACCGCAGGCACCAGCGACGTCTATGTCACCATTGCCCGCGCCACTGCGGCGCAACTCGGCCTGACCGCAGCGCAGACGGCTGCTTACGGGGCGATCATCAACGACGCGGCGGCCAACACCAATATCCAGAACACGTTGCTGCAGATCTATGACACCCCGACGCTGCGCGGTCGGTTCAACGAAATGCTGCCCAACTATTCGGGCGGCACGTTCGACATCGTCAGCCGCGCCACGCGGCTCGCCAACAAGCATTTCGACGACGATACGACGATGTTCTCGATCAGCGACAGCTCGGCCTGGCTCGAACCGATCGTGTTCAGCGGCACGCGCGCCTTTGGCGATACGGCGGGCTTCAAGACCACCGGCGGCGGTCTGTCGGCGGGCTATGAAAAGGTCACCCCGGTCGGCAACGTCGGTTTCCAGCTCGCCTGGCTGACCGGCGATGCCAAGGCCGGCACGTACCAGAGCGTCAAGACCAGCGCATTCGAACTCGGCCTGTTCTGGCGCAAATCGAGCGGCCCGCTCTATCTCTGGGCCGGCGGCAACCTCGGTCGCGAATCGTTCAATTCGACCCGGACCTTCTTCGGCACATACACCACGTCGACGACGAGCACGGTAACGACCACCAACTTCACTTACAGTGCCGCCGGTCACTGGGCAGGCTGGTCCGCCGCGTTGACGGCGGGCGCATCCTATACCGTGCCGCTGGGCGATCATTTCAGCCTGCGTCCGCGCGGCGTCGTCGAATATGATCACCTGAAGGAAAACGCCTATATCGAAGGCGGCGACACGCCGATCGCGCTGAGCGTTGCGGGCCGGACCAATTCCGAGACCACTGCCACGACCACACTGGCCGCCAAGTGGAGCTCGGGCCCGAGCACGCACGAAGGTCGTCCGTTTGCGGTCGAACTCGAAGCCGGGCGCCGCTCGTGGCTTGCCGGCAACATCGGCACGACCACCGCGACGTTCGAAACCGGCGACACGTTCAGCATCAATGGCGGGCACCTGCCTTCGGCCTGGATCGGTCAGCTCAGCATCATGCAGGGCGGGCTCGACTACACCTGGAAGATCGGCACCGACATCGAACGCGGCGCCGACAAGGGCGTCGCCTATGGCGTGCGCGCCTCGATCAGCATCGCGCTGTAATCGAAGTCGCTTTCAAAAAAGGGGCGGGCAACCATGCGTTGCCCGCCCCTTTTTTGTGCCCTACCCTTTTCTTGTCCCCGATCAGGGGCGCCCTGTTATAATTCAAGCGGTTATGCTTCGAGCAAAGGTTGCGCCGCAAACCAGGGTTTCATCCGGGCAATCGCTTCCTCGACCAGCGGCGTCGCCACGGCAAAGCTGATGCGGATGAAGCGATGGCCTTCGACGGGGTCGAAATCGATGCCCGGCGCAATCGTCACCCCGGTATCGCGCAACAACCGCATGGCGAAACCGAGGCTGTCGCGGGTCAGATGGCCGACATCGGCATAGATATAGAACGCCCCGTCGGGCGGCGCGATGCGGCTCAGCCCCAGATCGGGCAGCGCGGCGAGCATGAGATCGCGATTGCGCGCATAAGTCGCAACGTATCCATCCAGTTCGTCGGTGCAGTCAAACGCGACCAGAGCGGCCTTCTGGCTGATCACCGGCGGGGTCAGAAACAGGTTGCCCATCCGCGCGCGGGCCTGCGCCGCCAGATCTTCGGGCACCACCAGCCAGCCCAGACGCCAGCCAGGCATGCTGAAATATTTGGAAAAACTGTTGACCACCAGCGCATCGGGCATGACCTGCAGCACGCTGTGCGCGGGGCCCTCAAACGTGATGCCGTGATAGATCTCGTCGGCGATCAGGCGAATGCCGCGCGCCCGGCACACGTCGGCGATGCGCGCAAGTTCATCGGGGGCAATGACCGTGCCGGTCGGGTTGGCCGGGCTGGCCAAAATCACCGCGTCGGGCGCCGGATCGAGCGCGGCGAGCGCCGCCGCATCAAGCTGATACCGCCGGTCCGGCCCGCAAGGCACTTCCACCGGCTCCATGAACAAGGCGCGGGCGTTGTTGCGATAAGCGACATAGCCGGGCCGGGCAAAGGCCACCCGCGCGCCCGGCCCACCGATCAGCGACAGCGCCATGACCAGCGCCGGCGAAGCGCCGCACGTCAGCACGATCCGCGAAGGATCGATTTCGACGCCATCGCGTTCGCGATAATGCCGCGCGATCCGCACCTTGAGCGCCTGACTTTCCCAATAGCCCAGGGGATCGCCGTCGAGCACCTCGTGCGCATGGGCGATCGCCGCCGCCGGGGCACCCGTAGACGGCTGGCCGAATTCCATGTGAATGATCGAGCGCCCCTCGGCGGCAAGGCGGTGCGCCAGGCTCGAAACGGCCATGGCGTGAAACGGTTCCAGCTGTGCAATCATGCCGGACCACTAGCAGAGCAGACCCAGTGACGAAATGGGCCGACGAAATGGGGCGACGAAACAGGCCGGGTTGCCGATTGACAAGTCGCCCGCTCCATCGGACGCTTTCGATCCAGGCCAGGCGGCACGTATCGCCCGGTCGGCAATGGAGAGGTTCATGCAAACCATCAGTCCGGATTCCCCGCCCCCCGGCACGCCGCCGGTTCAGCCGCTGATGACCGCGCTGGTCATCACGGTCATCGCCGTCGTGCTGATCGCGGGCTTTGTCGCGATCGGCGCGGCACTGCATATCGTGCCGGTCTACGCCGGATTTCTGCTGTTGTGGTATTGGACATCGGTCGGCAATTCCGACCTGCGCGCGCTTGCCCCGGCGGTGGTCGGCGGCGTTACCGGCGCCGCGCTCAGCTATATGCTGCAAACGGGCGCGGCGATGGGCAATGTCCCGCTGATCCTCGGCGCGCTGGGGCTGATGGTCGTGGCGTTGTTTCTGGTGATTGCCGGGCGGCTGCCGCTGTTCTGCAATGCCGCCACGATGCTCTATGTCACCGTGTTCAACGCCCCGGCCCTCCAGAAGAGCGAGGATTTTCGCGCAGTGATTGTCGCGACGGTACTCGGTCTCGTCTGGTTTGGACTGTGCATCGCTCTGCTCGGCCGGTTTGCCCCGCATCACGCGCAAGGCACGATAGAATCCGACGCCGTTCCCGCGTAAAAAAATTGTCGGCGGCGGGAAAGGTCCGCCACGCTGCAGCGTTGTGTCTTGCGAACGTGACGGAAAAGGATTCGATCCGCCGTGACGGACTGGGCGCAACCTCCAGCCCCCGCGCCCGCCCCTCTCCTCGCAGTCCCCCGATTTGGGGAGAGGGGCCCTCTTTTTCCGGGGCCCGTTCAGGCAAATGCCGCAAGGCGCCGCAAATGCTGATAAGCCTCGACCACTTCGCGCAAACGCGCCTCGTGGGTCCGGTCGCCGCCGTTGCGATCGGGGTGATAGCGGCGGACCAATTCGGAATAGCGCGCGCGCAAGCTGCGGCGATCGGCCTCGAAATCAAGCCCCAACGCGTCATAGGCCTGCCGGTCGGCAACGCTCAGCCCGCGCCGCATCGCATCCTGCGCCTTGCGGACATCCTCGCGCCGCAGCTTTGCACGGGCGGCAATCGCATCGAGCGGATCGGGAAAATCGGCCCAGCGCGGCGTCTGGTCGATCCCCGCCGTCGGGCGAAAGGCGCGGGTTTCGCCGGCCCAGCCCGACAACGGCGATTGCGCGCGCGCGATCTCTTCGGGCGTCATCCCGCGAAAGAAATCATAGCCCTGATTGAACGCGCGAACATGGTCGAGGCAGAACCAGCGATAGGCGCCCGGCCCGTCAAACCCCGGCGCGCGTTCGCCGGGCGCGCGAAATTCGCCCGGCTCGTTGCAGCCGGGCGCTTCGCACAGGCGGCCGGTCCCTTGCGTCCGGCCATGGAATCGATCCTGTTTCATTTCGCTTCCCCATGCCGCGTGATTGGCTAGGATGGAAGCCATGACAGGATCGATTGCCCGCGAGATCACCGCGCTGCTCACCGCCGCTTTTGCCCCCGATCACCTCGACGTGATTGACGACAGCGATCACCATCGCGGCCATGCAGGCCATGACGGCACGGGCGAATCGCATTTCACCGTTGCGATCGAAAGCGCCGCCTTTGCCGGGCAATCGCGTCTGCAGCGGCAACGCATGGTCATCGCCGCGCTCGGCGACATCCCCGGACAACGCGTTCACGCGCTCGCCATAAGGGCCCGCGCGCCCGGGGAATGATCCCATAACAGCGACGAACAAGGGGGAATGAGGATGCCATTTGCACAAACGGTCGCCTGGATCACCGGCGCTTCGTCAGGGATCGGCGCGGCTTTGGCGCGCGCGCTGGGCAAAGCCGGGGCCCATCTGGTGCTGTCGGGGCGCAATCGCGCGGCGCTCGATGCGCTCGCTGCAGAATTGGGCGGGGAAACGCTGATCCTGCCGTTCGAAGTCACCGATCAGGCGGCGATGCTGGCCGCAGCCGATGAAGCGTGGGACTGGGCGGCGGCGCGCAGCGGCGGGATCGACATGCTGATCAACAACGCCGGGATTTCGCAGCGCTCGCTGGCTGTCGATACCGCCTATGCCGTCTATGAACGCATCGTCGCGGTCGATCTGCTCGCCCCGATCGCGCTGACGCAAGCCTTGTTGCCGCGCATGGTGGCGCGCGGATCGGGGCGCATCATGATGATTTCGAGCGTTGCGGGCAAAGTCGGCGTGCCGATGCGCACCGCCTATTGCGCGGCGAAATTCGGCCTTGTCGGCTATGCCGATGCCTTGCGCGCCGAAGTCTCGGGCGCGGGGCTTGCCGTCCATGTCGTCGCCCCCGGTTCGGTCCGCACCGATGTCTCGCGCAATGCGCTGACAGCCGACGGCTCGCGACGCGGGGCCAGCGACCGCGCGATCGACAACGGGCTCGATCCCGATGCCGTGGCCCAGGAAATCCTGGCGCAAGTGGCCGCAGGTCAGCGTGAAATCGTGATCGCGACCGGCGCCGAACAGGCCATGGCCGAATTGCGCCGCACGCCCGACGCGCTGTTCGACCAGATCGCCACGCTCGCCGTCGGCTATGCCGAACGAATGGCGAAAGGCGACTGATCCCGTGACACGCGGTCTGTTGCGCGCGCACGGTGGCAGCCATGCCACGGTCAGCAATATCGAGCTGTTTTTCGATCTCGTCTATGTCTTTGCGATAACCCAGATTTCACAGTTCGTCCGCGCGCATTCCGGCTTTGCCGGGCTGGGCGAGGCAGGGCTGCTGTTCCTCGCCATGTGGTGGGCCTGGATCTATACCGCCTGGACAACCAACTGGGCCAATCCCGACACCGTCCCGGTCCGGCTGATGCTGATCGTGGCGATGCTGGCCAGCCTGATCATGGCCGCCGTGCTGCCCCGCGCGTTCGACGACGACAAGCACGCGCTGATTTTCGCGCTGACCTATTGCCTGCTGCAACTCGGACGCAGCCTGTTCATGGTTTGGGCGATGGCCGGCGACAGTCCATCGGGCAGCCGCAATATGCTGCGCATCGCGGCATGGTTCGCGTTTACCGCCCCGCTATGGCTCACCGGCGCGCTCGTTACATCGCGCGAGGCCCAAGTCGCGCTGTGGAGCGTGGCGCTGGCTATCGAATACAGCGGGCCGTTTGCCTTTTTCCGCACGCCCGGCCTTGGCCGCTCGACCGGGGCGGACTGGGACATTTCGGGCAGTCACATGGCCGAGCGCGCCTCCCTGTTCGTGCTGATCGCGCTGGGCGAAGGGATCGTGGTGACGGGCGCGGCCTTTGCCGACACACCACCTGACGCCATGCACGCCTGCGCCTTCCTCGCCTGTTTCGCAGGATCGGTGCTGATGTGGTGGATCTATTTCGACATCGGCGCCGAGCGGGGCGCGCGCCATATCACGCAAAGCGCGCAAGTCGGGCGGATTGCGCGCAACGCCTATACGTACCTGCACATGCCGATCATCGCCAGCCTGATCGCCTCGGCGGTGGCCGACACCCTGCTGATGGCAGCGCCCGGCGCAACTGCGACCCCAGCGCTGATCGCGGCATGCGGCGGCGGACTGGCCGTGTTTCTGGCCGGGCTTGGCTTGTTCAAACGGTTTTCCAGCCCGCTTGGCAATCTGCCGCTCAGCCATCTGGTCGGGCTGATCATGCTGATCTTGCTGATTGTCCTGGCCAGCCGCGCGCACTGGTCCGCGACCGGCTTTACCGCGCTGTGCGACGGCGCGCTGCTTGTCGTTGCGGTATGGGAATGGGGCTCGTTCCATGGCGGCTGGCGCGAGCGCCTGGCACGTCGGGGCCTATAACCAGGATTGACGGCGCCCGCCGCCTACGAAGTGCCCCCGATCTATTGAACGCCGAACCATTCGACCCAGGCGCCATGCGCATGGGCCGTGCCCAATACGACCTCTTCGCCCCCGCCCGGCCAGGTGCGCACGCTCAGTTCATGGCGAAATGTCGTGCGATTGGTTTCGAGGCGTATCCAGGCAAGCCGACGCGCCGGGGTCGCATGGGCGCCCGCCGCCTCGATCCCCGCCGTGATCGCCGCGCGCGTGGCTTCGGGCAAGTATTGCCAAACGATCGAATGAAACACGACGCGCGTGGTATCGGCATCCTGCGGCGCGGCCAGCCGGGCGCCCGTCCAGTCGCCGGCATCGGCGCGATCGAGCCGGGGCGGCCTGCCCCGCGCCAGCGCCACGGCGGCATCGAGCCGTGCCATGCGCTCAGGCGTATCGGGCCAGACATAAGCCTTGAGCCGCAAGGCCTGCGCCGGATCGGTCAGATCGACCGGCGCACGGTCGCAGCCGCGAATCGCCGTGATGATCACCGGCGCGGCGGGCGGCGGCGGCCCTTTCCATTCGGGCACGACCCGCATCGGCGAATCGACAGGGCCGACGCATGTCCCGCCAAGGTCGAAGAAAAACCGGTCGAGCATCGAATTGATCCCCGCGCTGGCGCCCAGTTCATTCAATTCAAAGCGCGGCCCCTGTCGGACTGACAACCACAACAGCGCCGCCATGATGCTGGCCGATCGCCCCGCCTCGTTGGTCTGCGGCGGGCCGTCGAGCCAGCGCAGGAGATCGGCGTCATGATCGGCGACCACCGCTCCCACCACCGCGTCGATCGCGCCCTGATCGGTCAGCTCACCCGCATAAATCGGGGCCAGCCGGTCATCGCGCCCGGTCAGGTGCAGCGCGTGCAGCCCGCCGGTCAACCGCAGCGGCAGCGCATCTTCCATCGCGCTGTCGGGCCAGCTCGCCAGTCGCCGCCCGACCAGAGTCGGCCCCTCCAGCAGTGCCAGTTGCGCGCGAACCACCCGCCCGGTGATCGGCGCCTGGCTGCGCGTGGTGTAATCGGCCTGCCAGAGGATCGCCTCTATGACTTTCTGATTGGGGACTTTGGGGGGATTGACCGCGACAGGTTCCACTTGGGTTGCCCTTTCCGGCCCTTTGCCATAGGGCGCGTGGGCCATGACCGCGTCCCCGACCTCACTTCAGCCTCTCGTCTTTGCCCTGCCAAAGGGCCGCATTCTCGACGAGGCTCTGCCCTTGCTCGAACAGGCAGGTGTAGTGCCCGAGCCCGAGTTCTTCGACAAGAGCTCGCGCGCCTTGAGCTTTGCGACCAATCGCCCCGATGTCCGCCTGATCCGCGTGCGCGCGTTCGACGTGGCGACGTTTGTCGCGCATGGCGCGGCGCAGGCCGGGATCGTCGGGTCCGATGTCATCGACGAATTCGACTATGCCGACCTTTATGCCCCGGTCGATCTCGACATCGGGCATTGCCGGCTGAGCGTGGCCGAGCCCGCAGGCCTCGTCGCAAGCGGCGCGAGCGCGCACGAAAGCCATGCCCGCGTGGCGACCAAATACCCCAATCTGACGCGCCGCCATTTCGAACGGCTGGGCGTGCAGGCCGAAGTGGTCAAGCTGAACGGCGCGATGGAGCTGGCGCCGACACTGGGCCTTGCCAGCCGGATCGTCGATCTCGTCTCGTCAGGGCGCACGCTCAAGGAAAACGGGCTTGTCGAAACCAGCCGGATCATGCCGGTTTCCGCCCGCCTGATCGTCAACCGCGCCGCGCTCAAGACCGACAGCGCGCGCCTCGGCGCGCTGGTCGATGCCTTCCGCGAATTGGTCGCGCGGCGAAAGGCGGCCTGATGCTGCGTCTCGTCTCTTCCGATCCGGGCTTTGCCGCCGCCTTTGGCCAGATGGTCGACGATCGCCGCGAAAGCGATGCCGATGTCGCGCGCGATGTCGCCGCGATCATCGCCGATGTGCGCGCGCGCGGCGATGCCGCGCTGGCCGACTATACCAAACGCTTTGACCGCTTCGTGCCGCAAAGCGAGGCCGACTGGCGGATCGCGCCCGAAACCTGCCGCGAAGCCTTTGACGCGCTGACTCCCGATCTGCGCGCCGCGCTCGAATTGGCGGCGCAGCGCATCCGCGCCTATCACATCGCGCAATTGCCCGAAAACCGCGACTATACCGACGAACAGGGCATTCGCCTCGGCGCGGTATGGCGCGGGGTCGATGGCGCCGGGCTCTATGTTCCGGGCGGGCGCGCGGCCTATCCCTCGTCGCTGCTGATGAACGCGATTCCGGCGAAAGTGGCGGGCGTCGAACGGCTGGTCATCGCCACGCCGACGCCGGGCGGAGACATCAATCCGCTGGTGCTTGCCGCCGCGCATCTGGCCGGAGTCGATGAAATCTGGCGCATCGGCGGGGCGCAGGCCATCGCCGCGCTGGCCTATGGCACCGACCGCATCCGCCCGGTCGACGTGATCACCGGCCCGGGCAATGCCTGGGTCGCCGAAGCCAAACGCCAGCTTTACGGCGTGGTCGGGATCGACATGGTCGCAGGGCCTTCGGAAATCCTGGTCATCGCCGATGCGCGCAACGATCCGCAATGGATCGCCGTCGACCTGCTCAGCCAGGCCGAACACGATCCCGCCGCGCAATCGATCCTGATCACCGACGATGCCGCCTTTGCCGATGCCGTGATCGCCGCCGTCGAGACCGAGATCGCGCTGCTGCCCAAGGCAAAGATCGCGCGCGAAAGCTGGGACCGCCATGGCACGGTGATCGTCGTCGGCTCGCTCGACGAAGCACCCGCGCTCGCCAACCGCATCGCCGCCGAACACATCGAGATCGCCACCGACGCGCCCGAAAGCCTGTTTGCCCATATCCGCCACGCGGGCTCGGCCTTTCTGGGCCGGATGACGCCCGAAGCGATCGGCGATTATGTCGCCGGGCCCAACCACGTCCTGCCGACCGGACGCCGCGCGCGGTTTTCCTCCGGGCTGTCGGTGCTGGATTTCATGAAACGTACCTCGTTCATCGCGGTCAGCGAGGCGGGCCTCAATGCCGTCGGCCCCGCCGCGATCGAACTCGCCAATGCCGAAGGGCTGACCGCGCACGCGCGATCCATCGAAGTGAGATTGGGAATATGAGCCGTATTGAAGCGAAAGCCCGTTCGGCCGCGCGCCTCGCCGCCGTCCAGGCGCTCTATCAACTCGACATGGAAACGCCCGAGCTGACCGTGCTGATCGACGAATTCCATCGTCATCGGCTGGGTCGCGAGATCGAGGATGTCGAATACCTCGATGCCGATGTCGCCTTTTTCGACGACATCGTGCGCGGTGTTGCCGCGCGCAAAGAGGAAATCGATGCAACGCTGACCGCCCGGCTTGCCGAAGGCTGGTCGATCGCCCGACTCGACAAGACCATGCTGCAGATCCTGCGCGCAGGCGTCTGGGAACTGCTGGCACGCGCCGACATCGGCGTCGGCACGGTGATCAACGAATACCTCGACGTCACCCATGCCTTTTTCGACGCGCGCGAGGCGAAATTCGTCAACGGCCTGCTCGACGCCGTGGCCAAGGACGTCCGTTAACCCCCAAAAGGGCGAAAAATCACAACCGTTCCGCGTGCCAGCGGATGTGATCTTCCATGAACGTCGAGATGAAATTGTAGCTGTGGTCGTAGCCCGGCTGCAGCCGCAGCGTCAGTGCAATTCCCGCCTCGTCCGCCGCCGCGCGCAGCAAGTCCGGGCGCAGCTGCTCGGCCAGAAACCCGTCGGCCTCGCCCTGATCGACCAGGATGTCGCCCGCCGGACGTCGCCCGTCCTCGATCAGCGCAACCGCATCGTGCGCGCGCCAGGCCGCAGCGTCCGGCCCCAGATACCCCGCCAACGCCTTGTGCCCCCAGGGCACCTGCCCCGGCGCGACAATCGGCGCAAAGGCCGACAGCGAGCGGAACCGGTCGGGATAGGTCAGCCCGAGCGTGAGCGCGCCATGCCCACCCATCGAATGCCCGGTAATCCCCGCGCGCGCCGGATCGACCGGAAAGTTGGCCGCGATCAGCCTCGGCAATTCGTCGGCCACATAGTCCCACATGCGATAATGGCGCGCAAAGGGCGCGACCGTGGCATTGACATAGAACCCCGCGCCAAGCCCGAAATCATAGGCCCCCGCCGGATCGTCGGCGACCGCTTCACCGCGCGGCGAAGTATCGGGCGCGACG
Source organism: Novosphingobium sp. Fuku2-ISO-50 (assembly GCF_001519055.1). Classification (GTDB taxonomy): domain Bacteria; phylum Pseudomonadota; class Alphaproteobacteria; order Sphingomonadales; family Sphingomonadaceae; genus Novosphingobium. The sequence goes on from NZ_KQ954292.1 coordinate 165,729, forward strand.
AACACGATGCCCAATTCGGCGCAGGCGCGGCGATATTCGCCCTTGTCTGTGACATTGGCGTGGGTGCAGGTCAGCCCGGACAGATAGAACAGCACGGGCAGCTTTGCCCCGCTCGCCGCCTGCGGGGGCAGATAGACCGAAAAGGTCATGGCCGTGCCCGTAGCGGTCGAAGCGTGGGTATAGACGCCCAATGTGCCGCCATGGGCCTTTGAAGTCGAAACGGTTTTCAAGGTCTGCTCCCCGCGCATCATCGCGGGGCAGGATGCGTATGCCACGCACCCTGCCCCCCGTCACTCGTTGTCTGGTACCCGATCAGCCCAGCACGTTCAGCGCGCAAAGCTTGTTGCCGGTCGGATCGCGCAGATAGGCGAGATAGTACGGGCTGCCTTCGCGCGGCCCCGGCGGGTCTTCGCAGGCCGTGCCGCCATGGGTCTTGCCCGCTTCCCACCAGGCATCGGCCTGTTCGGGAGTCATCGCAAAGCCGATCGTGCCGCCGTTGGCCCCGCATGCCGGTTCGCCGTTGATCGGCTTGGTCACGATGAAAATCCCGCCGTTGTGCTGATAAACCAGCCGACCTTTGGGATCGATCACGCCCGCTTTTCCGCCAAACGCGGCAAAAGTGGCATCGTAGAACGTCTTCGCGGCGTCGATGTCGTTCGCCCCGATCATCACATGACTGAACATGAAACCCTCTCCGTTATGGGTGGTGGCCATGGGTGTGCCCGCTCACGGGCGCCATGGTCAAGGCCATTGCGAACCTGTTCTTTGGTTCAGGTTGCCGATGCACAGCTTGACGATAGTAAGCATCGCTATTATCGCCACGTCATGTCGAGCAACGTGGCCTTTCTGGCGACAGATGTCGGTCGCCTGTTCCGCAAGCGGTTCAACGTCGCCGCGCGCCAGTTGGGCGTGACGGGCCCGCAATGGCGCATGCTTGCCGCGATCCGCCGCACCCCCGGAATCAACCAGTGCGCAATCGCCGCCTGGCTCGAAGTGGAGGCGATCACCGCCGGGCGCATGGTCGATCGGCTGGAAAAGGCGGGCCTTGTCGTGCGTCGCGACGATCCCGACGACCGACGCACCTGGCGGCTGTTCCTGACCGCCGAGGCCGATCGCCAGATGGATCGCCTGTCCGGCTTTGCCGATCAGGTCTTTGCCGAAGCGCTGGTCGGATTCAGCGAAGCCGAACATGCCATGCTGCTGTCGCTGCTCGACCGCGTGCGCGCCAATTTGTCCGAAAACATGCCCGAAGAAGCGCCGCCTGCCAGGACGCCCGGGCCCAAAGAGAGCATGCCCAATGGCTGAAGCCGACCCCTTCCGCGCCGATCAGGCCACCGCTGCGGCGGGCGAGCACGTCAGACGCACGCAGACACGACGCTGGCGGGCGATCCTGATGATCGCCGGGCCGGTCGTGCTGATCGGCGGCGCGCTGTGGTACTGGTTCGGACGGCCCGGCGAGATCGATACCGACAATGCCTATGTCAAACAGGACATCGTCTCGGTCGCGGCGGAAATCTCCGGGCAGGTCACCTCGGTCCAGGTCCGCGAAAATCAGCATGTCCACAAAGGCGACGTGCTGTTCACGATCAACCCGGCCAATTTCGAAGCCTCGGTCGAACAGGCCGATGCGCAGATCGCGACGGCACAGGCCCGAATCACCGCGCTCGAGGCCGACGTGCGCGCCAACACCGTCGACATCGCCAGCGCACGCGACGATCTTGCGCTGGCCGAGGCCAATTACAACCGCGGCAAACAGTTGATGGAGCGCGGTTTCAACACCCGCGCCGCCATGGACGAGGCACAGCATGCCGTGGCCGCAGCGCACGACAAGCTCGCCTCGCTCCAGGCGGCGGCAGAGCGTGCGCAGGCCCAGCTCGCCACCGGACGCCAGGTGCCCGGCCAGAACCCCGGCGTTGCCGCCGCACGCGCGTCGCGGGCAAGGGCCGCGCTCGATCTCGCGCGCACCGTGGTCCGCGCGCCGGCCGACGGTATCGCCACCCAGGTCACCCGGCTGCAAATCGGGCAGATGGTGTTTCCCGGCGTTCCGATGGCCTCTGTGGTCAAGGATGCGGGCACGCGGGTCGAGGCCAATTTCAAGGAAACCGACCTTGGCCATATCCGCCCCGGCCAGCGCGCGGAGGTCACGATCGACGCTTATCCGGGCCTCGTGCTCAAAGGCCATGTCGATTCGATCGGCGCGGGCACAGGCGCGGAGTTTTCTGTCCTGCCCGCCCAGAACGCGACCGGCAACTGGGTCAAGGTGGTGCAGCGCGTGCCGGTGCGGATCGCCATCGACGCGCACACCGACCGCCCGTTGATCGCAGGGTTGAGCTCGTCGGTAACCGTCTATACCGGCAAGGACTGAGCGGCTCGATGAGCCCCGCAGATACCCCGCCGATGCGCGTCAGGAACCGCCCCCTGCTGTTGACCGGGGTCATGGCGGCGATGATCATGCAAACGCTCGACACGACCATCGCCAATGTCGCCTTGCCGCACATGTCGGCCTCGCTCAGCGCGACGCGCGATACGATCACCTGGGTACTGACCAGCTATGTGCTGGCGTCGGCCGTGGTGCTGCCGCTGGCCGGATGGCTGGTCGATCGCGTCGGCATCCGGCGGCTGATGCTCGGCTCGGTCACGCTGTTCACGATCGCCTCGATGCTGTGCGGCGCGGCGCAAAGTCTTGACCAGATGGTGGCGTTTCGCGTGCTTCAGGGGCTTGCCGGCGCATTCCTTGCCCCCCTGGCGCAGACCGTGATCCTCGACACCAGCACGATGGCGGAACGGCCCAGGATGATGTCGATCTATACCCAGGGGGTCATGCTGGGGCCGATTTCGGGGCCGATCATCGGGGGCTATCTGACCGACAATTTCAATTGGCGCTGGGTGTTCTACGTCAACCTGCCGGTGGGGATCGGGTGTCTTGCGCTGCTGCTGCTCTATCTGCCCGATACGCCGCGCCGCGAACGACGGATCGATCTGTTCGGCTGGTTGCTCGTCGCGGCGGCGGTATCGGCGATGCAGCTCGTGCTCGATCGCGGCGAAGACCGCGACTGGTTCGCCTCGGGCGAGATCGTGATCGAGGCGATCGTCGCCGCATCGTGCCTGTGGATGGCGGTGGTTCACCTGTCGACGGCAAAAGCGCCGCTGTTTCCGACAGCGATGTTCGCCGATCGCAATTTCTCCATCGGGCTGGTGTTTATCGGCCTGATCGGGCTGGTGATGATGTCGGTCATGGCGCTGTTGCCCGGCCTGTTGCAGCAGATCTATGGCTACAGCCCGTTCCAGTCGGGCATGCTGCTGGCGCCGCGCGGGGTCGGCATGCTGATCTCGATCACGCTGTTTGGTCGATGGATGACGCGGGTCGATCCGCGCGCGCTGCTCGCGCTCGGGCTTGGCCTGATGTCGCTGTCGCTCTGGCTGATGGCGCATTGGTCGATCGACATGCCGCGCCTGCCGATCGTGATCAGCGGGCTGATCCAGGGCGTCGGCCTCAGCTTTTCGTTCATGCCGGTAAACCTGATCTCGTTTGCAACACTATCCCCGCAGTTTCGCACCGATGCTTCGGGATTGAGCAATCTGTTGCGCAATCTGGGATCATCGGTGGGGATCGCCGCAGCCTCGGTCCTGCTGTCGCGCAATGTGCAGCTCAACCACGCCGAAATCGGCACCCATGTCACGTCCGCGCTGTTGCCATTTGCCGGCGACATGAATTCCGCCTTTGCCCCGATCAGCGGCGCGGTGCTCGGGGTCGTCGATGCCATGGTCAACCAACAGGCGGCAATGATCGCCTATCTCGACGATTTCCTGGTGATGAGCCTGGGCTGCATCGCGGCGATACCGCTGCTCCTGCTGGTCAAGCCCGGCGCGCGCCCCACCGGCCAAAGCGCCGCATCGGCCGCAGCCGAAGGTGCCCATTAATCCACCACTTGACGCGCCGCCGCGCCCATGGCATCGGGCGCGCCTGCCTTACGAAGCCGGCCCGCCAGACTCTGCGGCCCCTTCCCCGGGCGGGTGTAGCTCAATGGTAGAGCAGAAGCTTCCCAAGCCCCGTTGTTTGGCCGTCTTTCGCCATTCTTGCTGTAAAACGGGCCAAAATCCACTCCTGTAAAAACAAAGGGTTGCGACCGGGCCGTAAAACGGGTGTGCTTCTAATCCGGGCTGGAAAGACAGTCCCGCGATAGCCCTGCAACCCGTTGCACCGGGCCAACAAAAGTTGATCCCCGCCGCCGTCCGGCATAGACAGGCATCGGCCCGGCCCGGACAACTCGCCTCGTGCGCGGGCGCGGGCGGTGCATTCGGGGTATCAATGGCAAAGCTGACGCAACAAGAACTTGAGCGCCACCTGTGGGGCGCGGCGGACATCCTGCGCGGCACGGTCGATGCTGGCGACTACAAGCAGTACATCTTCGGCCTGCTGTTCTACAAACGCCTCTGCGACGTGTGGGAGGAAGAGTACGAAAAGCTCTTGGCCGAAACGGGCGACCGGGAGGAAGCCGCTGACCCGGACGAACACAGGTTCCACATTCCGACCGAGCACCGCTGGGATGCGATGCGCCAGCAGTCCACGCAGATCGGTCAGCGGCTGAACAACGCGCTGGCGGCTATCGAAGATGCCAACTTGCGGTTGCGCGGCGTGTTCAACTCGGTGGACTTTGCCAATCAGGATCGCTTCTCCGACGCCTTGCTGGAAAAGCTGCTCGCCCATTTCGAGAAGCACCGGCTGCGCAATGCCGATGCGCCAGCCGACATGCTGGGCGACGCCTACCTCTACCTGATCAAGATGTTCGCGGAAGGCGCGGGCAAGAAGGGCGGGGAGTTTTACACGCCCCGGTCCATCGTCCGGCTGATGGTCGAGATCATCGACCCGCGCCCCGGCATGTCGGTTTACGATCCAACATGCGGATCGGCGGGCATGTTGCTGGAGGCGGTGCAATATCTCAAAGATCGCGGCGAGGATGCCCGCAGCCTGTCGCTCTATGGGCAGGAGAAGAACTTCGCGACGTGGGGCATCGCCGAGATCAACCTGTTCCTGCACGACGTGGACGACGCCTTCATCGCCAAAGGCGACACCATCCTTTCACCAAAGCGGTATGATCCCAAGGCGCGCGAGTTTGTCGAGGGCATCGGGGCCTATGACCGGGTGCTCGCCAATCCGCCGTTCTCGGAGAAGGTGTGGGGCTACGAGGTATGGCAGAACGGCGACCCGTTCGGGCGCGATGATTTTGGTTGCCCGCCCAAGGGCTATGGCGACCTTGCCTTTGTCCAGCACATGCTCGCCAGCCTCAAGGATGACGGGATGCTGGCGGTGGTGGTGCCGCACGGCGTGTTGTTCCGTGGCGGGGCCGAGGGGCGCATCAGGGAGGCCATGCTGGCCGCAGACGTGATCGAGGCGGTCGTCGGCCTTGCGCCCAATCTGTTCTACGGAGCGGGCATCCCTGCCGCCCTGCTGATCTGCCGCAAGAAGAAGCCCGCCGACCGGCGGGGCATGGTGCTGATCGTCAATGGCGATGCCACCTATCAGCCCGGCAAAGCGCAGAACTTCCTGACTGACGAGCACGTCCACGCGCTGGCCGATGCGGTGCATGGCTTTGCCGACATCGACAAGCTGGCCCGCGTGGTGCAGGTGGCCGAGATCGCCGCGAACGGGCACAATCTCAACATCAGTCGCTATGTGCAGACCGGCGCGGACGCCGAGGCGGTCGATGTCGCTGCGGAAGTGGCCAAGCTGCAAGACCTGATCGCCCTGCGCAATGACGCAGAGGCAGTCATGTTTGGCCACCTGCGGAGGCTCGGCTATGTCGAGTGATGCGCCACATGATTGGCCACTCGTCGCGCTCGGCTCTCTCGCAAGAGTAAAGCGCGGCGCTTCGCCCCGGCCCATCCAAGACCCCAAGTGGTTTTCGGACGAAGGGCACGGATGGGTTCGCATCAGCGATGTCACAGCGTCAGACCGGGTGCTTCTCCAGACCACCCAATACCTCTCCGACGCTGGTCGTGCCGCATCCGTTGAGATCATTCCCGGCGATCTCATTATGAGCATCTGCGCGACAATCGGACGCCCGCTGTTTTCTGGCATCCATGCCTGCATCCATGACGGCTTCGTCGCCTTCAAGCAAATAGACAGATCGCGGCTTGATCCGACCTACCTCTATTTCGTCCTCCAAGGATTGACCCTTCACTTCGAGGCCCAAAGCCAGCCGGGAACACAGCGGAACCTCAACTCGTCGCTCGTGGGCACCACCGAGATACCGCTGCCACCGCTCGAAGAGCAGTGGCGCATCGCCGAGGTGCTGCGGTCGGTGGACGAGGCGATTACGGCAACGCAGGACGTCATCGTTCAACTGCGCGAGGTGCGCAGTCATCGGCTCGATGCTTTCATGGCCCTTCCGGGCGAATACAAGCGGATCGAAGATGTCTGTCGGTTGAGCGGCGGCAACGGGTTCCCGATCAAGCATCAGGGCAAGTCATCGGGCCGCTATCCATTTGCTAAGGTCTCGGACATGAACCGGCCCGGCAACGAGGTGCTGATGCGTTATGCCGAGAACTATGTCGATGATGCCGATCTTCGGGCCTTGAAGGCAAAGACATTTCCTGTCGGCACGACCTTCTTTCCGAAGGTCGGCGCAACGCTGCTGACCAACAAGCGCCGCATTGCTGCTGTCGAGATGCTGGTCGATAACAACGTCATGGGTGCGGTTGCCACCAGCATTGACCCTTGGTTTCTCTACTATGCTTTCTGCACCATCGACATGGCAGATTACGTCCAGCCCGGCGCTGTGCCGTCGGTGAACCAACGGACAATCGGGCAGATCATGATCCCCGTCCCGTCAAAATCGGAGCAAGAGGGATTTGCGCAGTCCATGCGCGATCTCGACTTGGCTATAGAAGCGCAATCCGATGCGTTGGGGCAACTTCGCCAGAGCAAGGCCATGGTCGCCGCCGACCTGCTCTCCGGCCAAGTCAGGGTGCCCGCATGAGCGAGTATCGCCTCGCCGAGAAGCCCGCGATGGAAGTGCTGGCGGCGCTGGGCTACCTGCCGCTTGCGCCCGAGGCGGCGCTGGCGATGCGGGTGGAAGAAAACCGCGTCATCCTCAAGCCGGTGTTGATCGCGGCGTTGCAGGCGCTCAACGGCATTGGCGCGGGCGATGCCGAGGCGGTCTATAACGACCTTGCCACCCTGTCCGACAACGAGGAATGGCAGCGCAAGTTGCGCGGTGGCTACTCGCGCCGACTGTCCGGCGAAAACCGCGACCGGCCCATTGCCCTGATCGACTTCAAGACGCCCGGCAACAACACATTCCACGTCGTGCGCCAGTTGCGCGTCGCCGCACAGCGCCCGCGCATCCCCGACATCGTGCTGTTCGTGAACGGCATCCCGCTGGTGGTGATCGAGGCCAAGTCGCCGCTCAAGGGCACCGCGACCGGCGACGAGGCGTTTGAGCAGATCAAGCAATACGAGCGCGACATTCCGCGCCTGTTCTACCCCAACGCCTACAACATCCTGACCGATGGGATGCGCACCGAATACGGCGCGACCGGCTCGCCCTCGCAGTTCTACGCTCCGTGGCCCGACGCATGGCCACGCGACCGCGCCGACTTTCCTAACCCTTTGGCCAAAGACCTATGGTGCCTGTGCGAGCCGTCGCGCTTGCTGGACCTGCTGGCGCATTTCATCGTGTTCGAGATCGACCCGGAAACGGGCCGCAAGATCAAGAAGGTCTGCCGCTATCAGCAGTTTCGCGCCGTCAACAAGGCGGTGCAACGGGTTGCAGCGGGCGAGCACCGCAAGGGCCTGATCTGGCACACGCAGGGTTCGGGCAAGAGCCTGACCATGGTATTCCTCGCGCTCAAGCTGAAAACGCACCTGACGCTCGACGCGCCGACGCTGGCCAACCCCAACATCCTTGTGCTGACCGACCGGATCGACCTCGACGATCAAATCAGCAAGACGTTCGTCGCCTGCGGCCTGCCCAACCCGGCGCAATGCGGATCAGTGGCGGCGCTGCGCGATGCGGTGAACCGGGGCGGCAATGGCCAGATACTGCTGTCCACGATCTTCAAGTTCGCCGGATCGAAGGTGCCGATCCCCAACTCGGCGGGCTGGATCGTGCTGGTGGACGAGTGCCACCGCACACAGGAAAAGGACTTGGGCGCGTTCCTGCAAGCGACGCTGCCCGATGCCCATTTCTATGGCTTCACCGGCACCCCGATCAAATCCACGGACAAGGACACCTACGCCCGGTTCAGCGTCGCGGGCGAGGGCTACCTCGACAAGTATGGGATCGACGACGCCGTGCGCGACGGGGCGACCGTGCCGATCCTCTATGAAGGCCGCAAGGCCGACTGGTCGATCAACGAGGCCGAGATCGACATCCTGTTCGACCGCTGGTTTGTCGATCTGCCCGACGACAAGCGCGAGGACCTGAAACGCAAGGGCCTGACGCTGGCCACCATCGCCAAGCATCCCGAGCGCATCCGGTTGATCGCCTATGACATCTGGGAACACTTCAAGGCGGTGTGTCAGCCGGACGGCTTCAAGGCGCAGATCGTGGTGGTGGATCGCGAGGCCATCGTGCTCTACCGCGCCGCCCTGTCCGGCGTGATCGCCGCCGATCTGGTCAAGGGCGGCATGGATGCCGAGGCGGCGCAGGAACAGGCCGACGCGATGATCGCCTGCGTGTTCTCGAAAAGCCAAGAGGACAACAAGCCCAGCGAGAACGCCGAGGTGCAGGCGCTGCGCACCGCGCTGGAAGCCGAGTATCTCGACGCCGAGGGCGAGAAGGACGCCAAGAAGCGGTTCAAGGCGTATGGGCAGGAACCCAGCTTCCTGATCGTATGCGACAAGCTGCTGACCGGGTTCGACGCGCCAATCGAGCACGTCATGTATCTCGACAAGCCATTGAAGGAGCACAACCTGCTCCAAGCCATTGCCCGGACCAACCGCACCTGTTCGATCAAGCTGCCCGATGGCGGCGAGATCGCCAAACCCAATGGCCGGATCGTCGATTACATCGGCGTCACCAACCATCTGGACGAGGCGCTCAAGTCCTACCGCGCCGACGATGTCGCGAACGCGCTGCGCGACATCGCCGTGTTGCGCAACGACCTCAAGGAAGCCCATGCCCGCTACCGGGCGCAGAAGCGCGCCATGAGGCTGGAGGGCATGGACGAGAAGGCCGCTGCCTATGCCGCCGCTGGCATCGCTGCCGAGGGCCGCGAGGACGAATGGTTCGACCTCCAGCGCCTGACCCGGATTTTTATCAAGGTCTATGCCGATCTGTCACCCGATTCGGCCATTCTGGCTTTTACCGCCGAAGTAAAATGGGCGGCGGCGTTCCTGCGCCTCGCCACACAGGCGATAGCCAAGGACGAAAGCCTCGACCACCGCAGCTACAGCGGCAAGATCAGGGACATGCTGGAAGAGCACGTCCACGTCACCGGCCTGTCCACGACCATCCGGCTGCGCAACATCACCGACCCGAACTTCGCCGACGATTTTGCCACTGACGACAAATCCGAGGCCGAGCTACAGGAGGCGTTCGTTCGCAAGTCCGCCGAGCTTCGCCGCGTCACCCGCGAACTGGTTGACAAGAACCCGGCGCAGTATGGCCGGTTCTCCGAACGAGTGCTGGAGATCATCCGCCGCTTCGAGCAAGGGCAGGTCGCCGCCGCCGATGGCTTGGCAGACTTCGAGGGCCTGACCGGCGACATTCAGGCCGAACAGGGTGCACACGCCGACCTTGGCATGGACGAAAACGCCTTCTCGATCTTGCGGATCATGGAGACCATCGCCCCGGACACCGACCACGAGACCTTGCAGGCCGCCGCCATTGCCATTGGCGCGGTCTATTCCGGTGCCGCCGCGACCCAGCCCGCCTTTGCCCACATGGAAGCCTACCTGCGGTCCTTGCGCCAACAGGTCCGCCGCATCTTGACGGAACACGACATCGGCGAAACCAAGGCCATACGCGAAAAGGTCGAAGAGTTTGCCATCCATGCCTATGGGGCCGGGGCCTGATGCCCACGATCCAGATTGGCCGGGCCGAGATCGCCTATGAACTTCGCCGCAGCGCAACGGCAGCCGAACGGCGCATCACCGTCACGCCCGGCCATGTCGAGGTGATGGCGCTCACCAGTGACAGCGACGGCGACATCGCGGGCTTTCTGGACCGCAAGCGGCAGTGGCTGTTCAACACCATGCGCGACATGGAGCGCATCGCCGCCAGTCGCCATGCCGTGCCCCGGTTCATGACCGGATCAAAGATACCCTACCGGGGCCGAAACATGCCGCTCACCGTCCGGCGCTCCGATGCCGAGCGGGCGAACATCACCTACCGAAATGGCTTCATCGTCGATCTGCCACATTGGACCGGCGACGATCCCGACCAGCTTGTCGCCAGCGAGTTGAAGCATTGGCTGAAACAACGCGCCCGGCGCGACGTGAACGAGATCGCCGCCGATTACGGCAAGCGGCATGGCCTTGTGCCCCGGTCCATCCGCGTTGCCGCTTTTGCAAATGGTTGGGGATCATGCGGGCCGGAAGGCAATGTGCTTATCAACTGGCATCTGATCTTCGCGCCGAGGAAGGTGCTGGACTACGTGGTGGCGCATGAGCTTGCCCACCTTCGGTATCGGTCGCATGGACGCGATTTTTGGGATTACGTTGCCACGCTGGCACCGGGTTGGGAGGCAGCGAAGGCTTGGCTAGATAAGCATCAGTCGGGGCTGTCGGCGGAGTTTCTCACGGCCTCGAAAGGAATGATGGCCTGTGATTGATTGGAATGAAACGGTAGCGGTTGGCTTGAAGGCAGTCGGGGCGCTCGGGGGCGTAGCAGTAGTTGCTGGAGCGGTGGCGCATTTCGTTTCCGACCATGCGTCGAAGAGTTGGCTGCAAGCGAACAAAGGGAAGCTGGATGAGGCACTGGAAACACACAAAGCCGCGCTTTCAAGAGAAACCGAAACTCACAAGCTGACGTTGAAAAGACAGGAGTTGCTGTTCGCCCGTGAACTGGAGGCAGCAGATAGCTTCATGGCTGTTTGGCGGAAGCTGTGGCCGCAGTATTCTCGTCCCGAGATGGAGTGGCACGATGCGCGTGAGGATGTCGCACTACGCCTTGGAACCGTCGAAGCGATGCTCGAAGACTACCTTGAGCGTCACTCCGTTGCCATCAGTGCTACCGTTCGGGAAAGCATTGAACGCGCCCGTTCGGAGGCAGCATCCGAAAAGTTCTTTGAAGACGGACCTGACCGTGATCCGCCGAAAGCGGCAATCGATGCCGCCGAGCACGTGTTGGGCGCTATGAGGGCTGCAAGGGATACGATCTTGAATGACCTGCGCCGTTGAACGGGTCGCACACGACCTGCATGAAGGGCAATTCGCCGATAGCTTGGTAGGTGGAGATGAGGGGCGGCATGGCTGAACAAGATGCTAAGTGCCCGCTCGAAAAGGTGGATCGGCGGCTTGAGGATGCCCATCGCCAATGGCACGCGGCTGACGAAGGCTATTTCGATCCGGAGGAGTTTCGACGTTCCATACAGAGCGTGATCCAAACTCTGCGGACAGTGACCTTCATGTTGCAAAGCATGAAGAGCGATATTCCGGACTTTGACCAATGGTATGGTGGTTGGCAAGAACGCCTAAAGGCGGACCCTTTGATGCGGTGGATGGTCGAGGCGCGGAACCGCATTGAGAAGCAGGGTGACCTTGAGCTTCACAGCTTCGTTCGCGCCGAGGTCATTGCGTCCTACCTCGAAGAAGGGCCTCGGGTCGAGGTTCCAGCCAATCTGTTTGATGGGCTTAAGTCGCTGATCGAAGGTCTTCCGACAGGGCAGGTCGGAAAGCATTTAGCGACGCATGGCATCTTGAAGGTGGAACGGCGGTGGGTTGAGAATACACTTCCAGACCTCGAACTATTGGAGGCTGCCGCCGTTGCGTATTCCCGATTGACTGAACTGGTAGTCGATGCCCATCGCCACCTTGGTCTGGCCGCTCCCGAAACCATCGACCATCGAACTGGAGAGGTAATCCAGCCCCAGCCAACCAATCGACCGCCTTGTATGATCGACCACGGCACGTCGCGTTCTATCCATGTCAGCATCGAAGATGGTCGTGTTCTGCGCTTTGAGGAAAAGGCGATAACGGTCACACGGAAGAAGGCCGAGACGGCAGCCAAGAAATACGGGTTCAAGAACGCGCAAGACATTTTCGGCAAGGCTGGAGAGCCATACGAGGCTACACTGGCATCGCTGTTCAAGACGGCGCGTTCCATTTTCAAGCGAGATCAGTATCACGACAGCATGGTGTTCATATTCCGCGACCGGAACTTGATCGACATACGGGGTTTTCGTCCAGATAATCAGCAGGATAAATACCTCATGATGAGGAAGCTCGCTGCCGATGTCCAAAAAATGGGCGGCGATGCGATCATCCAATTAAACGAAGTGTGGACTGCGAAATACGACCCTCGCGAGCCATACCGTCGCGCCGTCGATGCACCCAACCGGCGAGAACTTCTGACCGCTGATCTGGTCCAGCGGGATGGACCTGTAAGGCACTTGAGTGCCGAGATCAGAAGAAACAAGACGAGGGCGCATCTCGGCCCGACAGTCGCCGTTGACAACCCATCGCTATTCGCGTTCGCGCCGATCCTTCTTGCTTGGGGATCGAAACTTCCAGAGGAATGGGTTGCGGAAATGTCGAAGTTGGACAGCAAGCAGGAATAGCGTTTCACATGGGTTGGTTCGTTTGACAATGCGACGCCACCGCTGTGAGCGATCAATCCTTTACGTCGAACCCCAAGAACCGCAGGGCCTTGATTGTTCGACCGTTGATCGGCGGGCGGTTTTGATCCAGCCAGCCAAGAAGCTCCATCGCGCAAGCCTCGCCAAATCCGCCCAGCCGCCGCTTTTCGTCATAGATACAGTCGTATGCGCGTTCGAGCGAGGTGCCCGGCCCGTGCAACAGGTATGTCAGCGTGTCCTTGATCGCGGCGAGCGTGTTGCGTTGAGCAAAATCGACGCGAAGGCCCTCAAGCCCGCCGCTTACGAAACGCAGCCGGTCATAGAACGCATGGACGCCGATCAGGCTGTCGAACAACTCATCGTAAGTGAGCTTGCCAATTGTGTCAGGTGACGCAAACGCTGTGCGCAACTGGCGAATGGTGGCCACCTCATGCTCTGCCTGAAACATGTCACCAGCCGCAGTGTTGTCGGTGGTGTTCCAATCGTTGAGATAGCCGACAATGCGCGGCTTGCGCTGCGCCTTGTCCAAGAGCGGAGTTGCTTTCCAATCGTCGCCCGGCGCGCGGGCGATGCGCAACCACCCAAGGAACCGGCCAAGCTCGATCTCACGATCAGCATCTCCGAACTCAGGACGACGCTGACCGAGTTCCTCGAACACCTCGGCAACCTCATGAAATGCCGGGACCAACTGTTCGTCATACTTACGGCGAAGGCCCTGAATAAACGAACGGCGCTTTGAAACGCGGTCGCTTCCCACCATCGCGCTGGGAGGCGTTGCGGCAGGGACAAACTGCTCAAGTTGTGCCTGAAACGCAGCATCCTCTTTGGGATTGCCGATCAACTTGTATGCTTGCTCGTACTGACCACAAATCTCCGACGTCATCGTATTGGCATATTCCCAGAACATGTTGAACATGCCGGGCAGATCATCGAACCCCGGATCGCGATCTTTGCGCAAGACCACCGACACTTCGCGATTGGTCGTCAGGCCCGCTTCTGTGAGGTTGGCTGAACCAACCATCGCGATGTCGTCGATAATGTAGAGCTTCGCGTGAAAGTCGCGGCTGGTGTAATAGCGCAATGTGACGTTCGGATCAGCCAATGCTTGCCGAACGATTTTCGGTGGTGTGATCGAACAGAGCCGGACCAGAAGCCGCACCGCGCAGCCCTTGTCAGTCAGCGTACTGATCGGTTCAAACGTCGTGAAGAACGGGCTGGCTAGGTATGCTTCCCTTGCGCCCTTTGCATTGTCCGAGAAGAAGTTGCGGGTGTAGCCCGAAACCGGCGTGTTTCCATATACGTCCCGGATTTTCGCCACTATCTTGATCCCTCCGCCAGCAGTATTCGCCCACGTACTTGTCGCATATCGTTTCGCCGCGCCAGTGGAGTTCGGTCAATCAATCTCTCACACGGCCTTGCCCTAGCGCGTCTCTATTGAGACGGGCGAAAACCGCGCAAACGGTGCCTCACTGAAATGGTCCGACGCGCAGTGCGACACTGGCGCGCAGGGCCATAGAGCCATGTGCGACAGTCCGCCCGGATTGCAGTGTCGCTGTTACCCCAGCACCCGTTCACGGCGTCAGGCCGCCGGTCCATTACGGCCTGATAGGCGAGACGGGCGCTGTCCAAGATAGTCACGCGGCACATTTCCTTGCTCTTCGCTTGACAAAAAATCTCACTATTTCGGTGACTTAGCCTCCATTTTCTGGCATTGCCTATGTGAGAAAAGCGAGGTTTATCAGATGCTTACACAAGTTGGCTATCGGCGGTCATCGACTAGCGAACAAATCGCCGGATACGAAAACCAGCACGTGCAACTGGTTGCAACGGGTTGCGCCAAAGTCTTTGGCGAGATGGTTTCCAGCGTGGCACAGCGGGACCAACTGGAGGCGGCGCTCGACTACGTGCGCGAGGGCGACACGCTTGTGGTCTGCAAGATCGACCGCCTTGCCCGGTCCACTGCCGACCTGCTGGCCATTGTTGCAAAGCTGGAGGCGAAGGGCGTCGGCCTGCGCATCCTCGACTTTGGCGGGACCGAAGTTGACACTAAATCTCCCACAGGCCGGATGTTACTCGTGATGTTCGCGGCTGTGGCTGAATGGGAGTTGGCGACGATGAAAACTCGCCAAGCTATCGGGATCGCCAAAGCAAAGGCCGATGGAAAATACCGGGGCAGAGCACCGACCGCAAGGCGTCTTGCGCCGCAGGTCCGTGAGTTGCGCGCTTCCGGCGTCGGCGCGACCGCCATCGCGGAACGGTTGGGGATCAGCCGTGCGTCAGTGCACCGCATCGTTGCCGAGGGCACGGTGTCATGAGGTCACTACGCCACCTGTTCGCCGACTGCACGGGACGCGCCGAAGACCTTGCATCTATCGCCGCAGAGGGCCAGCGCCGCGACAACCCGCCCGAGATGCAACGTGCGCTTGCCTGCCACCTTCGGATGGCAATCGCGGCGATGGGTGGCATAGTGGACGAGATCAATCAACGGCTCGGCGACGCGCATGACTGATCGCGCTGCGCCGTTCGACATCGACGCATACATCGAGGCACTTCCCCGGCGCGTTCTTTCAGCACCCCGACCCAATGCGCCGACGCGCTACCAAGTGTGGAATTATCCGTTGCTCAAGGATTATCACGGTTTCACTGGCACGGAGCGCAGGCGGGCCGGGCAACTCGGGCATTGGCTTATTGCTGCTGGTTGCCTGACGTTACCGGAGCGATGCGAAATATGCGCCAGCCCCGGACCAATCGCGCAGCACGGAGAAAATTATTATGACGTGCCCAGCGATCCGGCCCTGTGTCGTGCTTGTCATCGCGCCATTCATCTTCGCTTCTGGCAGTGGGATGCGTGGCGCAAGATCGTTGATGCGTCAGCGATCACGGGAGAAGAGTGGTTCGCGCTCACGCCCCGGCACAGCATCGACATCGCGGGCCACCTACGCCACAGGTGGGGCTGGCGTGTTGCTGACATCGAGAGATCACCCATAATGTCTCTGCCGGACGCCATCGCAGTCGTGTTACCCGACAACATGCTGGCGCTCCCAAGGCTATCCCGGTAACTCCAATCGCGCTAGGCCGCTTGCTCGGCAGCGGTGTCCTGCGCAAAAATGCGGTCAAGTAGATGGCCTGCCTCGGTCAACAGGCGTTGGCGCTTTCCATCGTACATAGGGCCATAATCGGGAACCAGTTCTGGAATGTCGGATGACTGTCTATTGAGAAGGCAGGCCAGCGCGATGTCGCGCGTCGCCACGCTAAGGTTTTCCGGTGTCGCTAGGCGCAAGTAGCGCGCGCTGGTCAGCATTGCGCGGTCGCGGGCCTCGCGCTGCTCCCGCTCTCGCCATTTCGGATAGGCGCGGTGAAAGGCAGAAACACGGCGAAGCGCCTTGTCGATTTGCTCTGCTGTCGGGCAAACTTCGCCGTCAGCGATTTGGTGTTGCAAGCGCCGATCTGGAGCGGGTTCCCACGAGAAAACACCACGCGCGTCTACGGAACCGAACTGACCGGCGAATATAACACCCGACGAGAAACCGCCGCCAGATGACGTGCCATTGGGCAGCAGGTGACCCCGTTCTTTCAGCCTCAACCTCAATGATCCATAGGCTGGCCTTGCGGCTACATCCGTAAGGTGTTCTGCTCGCGCAGACGCCTCCCATTCTGATCGCCCGAGGACGAGCAGGTTGTCGGCATACGTGATGATGTCGGGACCGTAATCGATCTCGTGGGCGGCCAGCAGTTGGCCTACTATCACTTCACCGGCGATGGGAGACGTAGCGGCACCTAATGGAATGCCTTGGGTTTCATTGAGGGGAGCAGGCACCATTGCACGCCGTATGATAGTCGTTGATGCCGACAGGGGTCGAACCCTGATCGTCTCGTCGAAAACCACGTGACGCACTACCGCTTTCGGTAGCGGGCGCAGGACATCGGCCAAGAACGCGAACGGGATGCTGTCGTAGAACGCTTTCACGTCCAGTTCCACGGCATGTGTCATCCCACGTTGGTAGGCCGCTTCGACAGCCGCGATGGCTGCCGGTATCCCACCGTGGAACAAATACTGGTTCGCACGGGGAGGATGGATTGCGCGGATCAGGTCCGCGACGAATAACTGGAGGGCGCGCTTGCGAGGTCCGAATGCCTGCACTTCGCGTTGGCGCGCGTTGGTTGTTATTTCGCGCTGCTCAACCCTTTCATGGGTCGGCGAAGATGGGTCGAGCGACGCTGCCAGTTCCTCTATGGACTGTGGGGTCGCGTTGCCGATACGCCCGGCCTTGAGTACCCCGCGATAGGCATCGAACACGGCAAACTCGCGTTCGTGCAACAGTTGCCGCAGCTTGCTGCGCTGGGCGCGGAAACCGAGGTTTTCTAATGCGTCCAATGCGTGCTTGCGTTGAGCCTTCAACTCCCGGAGATGGACGACGAAGGCCGGAAAGCGGCGCGCAAAATTGTGATACGCGGCTGCACCAACCGACGCTATCGGCGTTCCGGGGACATGTCTTGGTGGGGCCGATGCCATCGTTCTATACTGGCGGGGCTTGGTTACGATCTCCTAAACGGCTGGGCCTGAAACGGGCCTAACCTGCAAAGCGTTGCCAACACGCTGCATTGACGTTGTAGGGTCATCCCCGAGTGCAGGTTCTCATTGATAAGATGGACAGTTCTTGCACTGGACCCGTCAGCCCGTTGACAACAAATCGGCGGACTGAAATGGCATAGGCAACGTGGGCGATTGAGACCGAGTTGGCCCGGTGCCCGCCGCCGCACCCTCCCAATAAGGCCCTGCCACTAATCCAGTAGGCTTCCCGGCGTAACACCCAGCGCCTTGGCGAACTGATCGACCACGGTGATCGACGGGTTTCGTTTCACCCGTTCGATGTCCGATACATAGGTTCGATGCACGCCGACCATATCAGCGAAAGCGTCTTGCGAGATGTCATTGGCACGCCGGAGGCGGCGAACATTCTTGGCGAAGCGATGCCGGATGTCTTCGTCGTCCATGACCACAGCATCGGCTTATGGCCTCTTGGCTGGAACAGGAGATCGTCTGCAATTCGTCGTCAATCGTCTACGTTTTGTCAATAAACAGAGGCTATGTGTCGATGATTGCCGGAAGTTCTGACGTGGCAACGGCGCTGACCGTCGCGTCACCGGCTGATCGGTTCGCAAATCACGAGGACTGCAAGACCATGACATTTGGAAGGGCTGCAACCCGTTGCATCATCGGCGTCAACGGACAGGAGATCGCGGCAACCGCTATCCTGTTGTATCCCGAGGCACCAGTTCGCGAGTATCAGGCACTGACGGCCAATGCCCGCGCAGTTCTGGGGTATAGCGGCAGCGGTGTCGGTGTTGGGTTTATCGGCGATGCCGAGTGGGCGCTTGGCGGCGCGGTTGCGTTGGGCATCCTTGGAGCCATGACGGCCAACAGTCGCACCAAGAAGGCGCGGGCGCTGCTCAAGCAGGCGGAGAAGAGGCGCGCCGAGGTCATCGCCGGGGCGACCTACGTGGACACCTGCGCCATAACGAACATTCACTTGCCGGAACCTCACTCGTGGATCGGTGAGGTAGAAGGCCAAGCCGAAGTGAAAATGGGCGAAGTGGACTTTTTTCGGCGGGCCAAGTTCCTTCGGGAGCAGGGCTTGTCCAAGCATGACGTGAAGGGCGGGCGCGTCACGGTCGCCGCCACCAATCGGCTTGTCAGCTTTGAGAACGAATTTGTGTCGATCCAGACGGCAGAGGGCGAACAGGCCATCCGGTGGGGTCAGGTCGCGTCATACAGGCTGGCTGCATAAGTTCGACCACTGCCGGGCTGTCAGGCCAATGGTCGGCATTACCGCGCCTAGTAAGCGTGGCACAAAAAGGATGATCTCATGGACCCGGAAGTACTGCGCCGAGCCGCCGCCGCCGACAAAGCAGCTATTGCTATGGCGGCAATCACACCCCCGACCGACCAAATCACCCTTATGGTCGAGCAATTCATGCGAACATACCTCACGGCGCACTTACAGCAAGGAAAGCGGGCGGGTGCCGCTGTGAGGAAAAAGTTCCAGAAAGAGGTTGTCGCCAAGGCATCACTAATGCCGTCAAAACAGCGGTTAGACTTTATTCTGGCTGTGGATAAAAAGCGATCTGCGATGCTCAAGGAGTATAACGCCAACCCCGGAGGCATGATACTCCGCCTTGGGCTTCCGCCCCATATCCAGACCCGCAGCAATCGGATGGGACTTGGCGAGCTTGCCGCGCGGACTGCGGTGCGCGCGACGGTTTTTGAGACAGTCTTTTCTGTGTTTCGACTGTTTCGCTAGAGGTATGTCCACGACTTTGCTCTTGACTGCCGCCGAGGCCAATTTCGATTGCGTCATCAATAAGGTGCTGGCATCGAACCAGCCTGACGGAGTTGACGAAAGATCAGTCAGCTTGCTGCCAACGAAACGCGGCATTGGTTGTCAGTCTTCGCCCGGTCACAGCATCTGTAGATGGCCAGTGGACCACGACCCCAAGAACCTCGGTTCTCTCTGATCTTCAACCGAGAGAGCAAGATGCTCCCGCTCTTGGTGTCCCCGTCTGTCAAAGCCCCGCGCACTCCAGCGCGCCCTGTGGCGGCGCACACCGGCTTGCAGATAAACGCATTCAATCCGGGATCAAGCAACTGCCAATCCGCATCTCGTAAATAACTGGTGGGCTACGCGCAGTGTCAGCAGTTTTCGGTGATCGAATGGAACTGATACCTACAAATGTAACCAGATAGGCTTGCAACGGGTTGCAATCGATAGTTGTTGTCAAGACGAAATTCGTGCTTATTGTTCAAGATCGCCTCTAGTTTGAGAAACGGTCATGGATGATAATAATACTTCCGAGCATCGGGCGGATGCAACATCAACGAAACGCATCAATCCTCCTGCGCGTATTAGGCGAGTAGCTTCGGAACCCGCGCAAACGCCACACTTGCCTCGCAGGCAGAGGCGTGCGCCGTTCAAGAAGGCGGACCTTGCGCGAGCCATCTCGGCGGCGGCGAAGGCTGGTTTCGTGACCAGCAGCATTGAGGTGGCGCGAGATGGCACGATCCGCATCTTCACTGCCGGAGCAGAGCAGCCAGCCAGTCTGTTCGACCAGTGGAAAGACAAGTTGTGATCAAGGGTATTCACCCGGTCAAAGCGGTGCGGCCCGGCAAACCAATCAGGTGGTACGTCTATGCCTATCGTGGCGGCCCACTGGTAAACGTCTACACCCAGCCGAACCGGCCTCGTTTATCGACCGCCGACATCGAGGCCGTGGCAAAGGCAAGGGCCGAACAGACCGCACCGGACACACCGGGCAACACGGTCGCGGCTGGCATCGCCGGGTTTCGCCGGTCAACCTATTGGGCTTCGCTTGCACCCAATACGCGCAAGACATGGGGCGTAGCACTTGACCGTATCGAGGCAAAATGGGCCGATGTGCCGATGCCAGTGCTTGCCGATCCGCTTGCCCGGCCCAAGATCGTCAAGTGGCACCGTGGCCTTGCCGAGACCAATGCCCGAGGCGCGGACATCGCAGCGATGGTTCTGTCGAAGGTGTTCGATTGGGCGTTCGACGAGGGTCTTGTCGCGCATGGCCTCGGAACAAAAATCGCCAACGCCTATCAGCGCACCGACCGCGCTGCCGTAATTTGGACCGATGAAGACCTTGCCGCGATCAATGCCGTCGCAGATCAGCCGCTACGTGACGCATTGGCTCTGGCCAGCTTGACGGGGCTGCGCCGTGCGGACCTTGTTGCATTGCGATGGGACGAGGTTGGTGAGAGCGCCATTCACCGGGTCGCGTCGAAGCGTTCTCGGGGCAAGCGGTTCATCGTAACCATCCCCACCCTCGCCCAGCTTGATGGACTGCTGGAGGTGCTGCGCAGCCGCCCGCGCAGGGATGGGGTCGAAACGGTTCTCGTCAACTCGCATGGCAAAAGCTGGACTGGCGACGGCCTTGCAAGCAGCTTCCACGATGCCCGCGCCAAGGCCAACTGCGGTCAGGGCATCTGGTATGTCGAGCGCGATCCGCAAACCGGCAAGGAGCAACGGATCGCGAAGCGCCTGCACGACTTGCGCGGAACCTTCGCTACCAAAGTGATGACCACGCCCACCGAACAGCCGCTTTCCGACCGCGACATTGCAACTTTGATGGGCTGGAGCGAGGCGCAGGTAAGCGAAATACGAAAGCGGTATGTTGACGGCAAGGCATTCGCCGTGGCAATGGGCAACCGCCTCCGCAGGGCAGGTTTGTAAAACGGCCTGTAAAACGGCGGATCGCAGATCAGCTATGTGCTTGATTTTGCGGGTGTAGCTCAATGGTAGAGCAGAAGCTTCCCAAGCTTACGACGAGGGTTCGATTCCCTTCACCCGCTCCATCAATAAATTCAAACACTTAAGCCTCCATTTGATGGGGATTCTGCTGCATCGCTCGCGGTATTTTCGCGGTAGAATGCACCGGGACACAGTTTTTCGATCTCATCGATGACTGATTCTGTCGCCGCCAGGGCAAGGCCAAGGTTGGCCGGATCGGGGATCGCATAGATGTCGCTGACGTCGAATTTGACGTGCCCGAGCATCATCTTGCCCTGCGCCCAGTTGGCCTCACCGATCCGCTTGCGTACAATCGTTGCCATGCTCCGCCGGATCAGCTTTTGCCCGGCCTCGCCTTCCTCGGGTAGGCCAAGATAGGCGCGCATCGTGTCCCAGCCATGGCGCACCGTGGCATTGGCCAGATATGTCGTGCGCCCCGGATTGACCTTTGATGGCACGATCTCGTCGAGCCAAGGCATGAACTGCCTGGCGACAGGGATCTTCGGGCGATGCTTGCGCGTCTGGCGACGCCCAACCGGATTGAGATCCAGCACACGCGCAGACGGAAACCACTGATTCGGCTTGATGTCGAAAATTGCATCGGGCCGCGCCCAAGTGGCAACAGCTGCGCGCAGAAACCGCAACAGTTCGACCCGCGTGGCGACGACCATGGCGCGCTCCTTGTCGCTCCAGTCGCGTCCCTCTGGCGGGGGCGGATCGATACAAAAGCGGAACATCGCCGCGATGGTCGGCACATCGGCGCGATAAGACGGCGACCGACTGACATCGCGCGGCTGCTCGGCACGAAACTGCGCGGTCTGCCCGCGCGTGGCGTTGATCGCCGCCGCCAATTGCCGGACGCATCCCTCGATATGCCCCAACGAGCGCGGCCGTTGCTTGGCCCCGGTCGGACTGACCACCGGCCGCTCGGCCAGCCAATTGCGAAATCGATCAACGAAACGCTGGTCGGCCTGCGGCACGGTGATGTTCGGATCGGTTTCGGCGACAAATTCAACCACATGGGCAAGCCGCCCCCGCGTAGCCTTAAAGCCCGCCTTGTCCTCGCCTAGG
>NZ_KQ954293.1 GCF_001519055.1 Novosphingobium sp. Fuku2-ISO-50
CGCACTGTTTTGCCGCAGCGGCGCGACGTGCGTTTCCCGTCTCTCGTCATTTGATGCGAAATTGGTCAATCCCAAATCAGCAAATGCCGATCTCCGGGAAAAATGCCGCGCTCCAGAATCAGGCATTCGCTTGTCTTTGCGCAATGGCAGTGCCGGCGCACGCCGAACACTTGACAAATCCGCCGCAAGGATTTACCCAATCGACCTAACGAACGTTTGTTTAAGTTCGAAGCGGGAGTAGATGGATGCCAAGCAAGGGGACTGTGTCGCCAGAAAATCAACAGCTTGCAGGCCTTGCTCGTGACGTGACGGCAAACAAGACGACACCCCCAACTGCAAGCTGCTTGGTGGTGCAAAGCCAAAATTGAGATTTTCGAATCGCCCGGCATCGGAAGGCTGTTTTTGACGGTTCCGAAACCAACAAACCAAAAAGAAATTTGATGCCGAGCTCAAACAAGCCGGAATCGGAGGGGATTATTACCATGACTGGCAAACAACCGTTGGCACTGCGCTGTTCGCTTCTCGCAGGCATTTCGTTATTTGCTTCCGCTGCGGTCACCACACCGGCCTTTGCCGAAAGTGACAGCACGGCGTCGCCCGCACTCACGACGGAAATCATCGTGACCGCGCAGCGCAAGGAAGAAAAACTGTCGAAAGTTCCCGTTTCGGTGGTCGCGTTTGGCGCAGAAGCACTCAAAACCCGCAACATCACAAGCGAACAGGACATCGGCACGCTCGTTCCGGGCCTGCAGGTCAAGAACGGCCAGAATTCCAACCAGCTCAGCTTCAGCATGCGCGGTCAGACTCTGGACCCGTTTTCGGGTACCAGCCCTGCGGTGCTGACCTATCTCAACGAAGCGCCGTACAACCCCGGCAACACCGCGACGCAGTTCTTTGATCTGGGATCGGTGCAGGTACTCAAGGGGCCCCAGGGCACGCTGTTTGGCCGCAACGCGACGGGCGGTGCGGTGCTCTATTCAACGCCGATGCCCGGCGACCAATTCGATGGATTTCTGATTGCGCGCGTTGCGCAGCGCGATTTCGATCAGGTTCAGGGCGCCATCGATCTGCCGATCGCGCCGGGCCTGTTCGTCGCACGGATCGCCTTTGATGCGACCCGGGGCAATGGCTACATCACCAACGTCAATACCGGCAACACTCTTGGCGACAAGGATAGCCAGTCCGTGCGCGGCACGTTCGTGTTCACGCCGGGCAGTTCGGTCAAGAACGTGACCGTTGTCCAGTACAGCCACGTCAAGGGTTCCGAAGGCGAAGGCAACCTGTGGGATTACAACAGTGCACCGACCGCAGAGGGCGGGGCGGCGAGCCAGTACACCAGCAACGGCATTACCCATTCCCCCAACACCTCGGGCGGGTACCTGACCGATACGCTGGCGGCGATCTATGGCAACAACAACGGCCCCGCCGCGCCCGGCTTCTTCCCCGGCGCAGTCGAAGGGTATGCCGCGTGGTCACGGGCCAATCCCTACAAGATCTGGTTGCAATACGATCTGCCACACTACGCCACCAACACGTTCGTATCCAACACGACCACAGTCGATCTGGGTAGCGATACCAAGCTGAAAAACCTGTTCAGCTATATGCAGGGCTATGCGGTAACACCGGGCAACCTGGCCGGCGGACCATTCGGCGCTCTGTGGCTGTTTAACGAGCCCAACAATGCCACCGGCCTTTCGGGCACCCCTCCGGGCGGCGAAGTATTCCATTCGACGACATTCAGCGACGAAGTGCAGATCCAGGGCAAGCTTTCGGGCGGCCAACTGGAATACACTGCCGGGGCATTCTATTCGAGCCAGATCCGGCACGAAATCATTCCGATCACGATCGGCAACGATCTCGGCCTGCCGGCGCCGATTGCGGACATCGATTACGCTTATCGCAACACGGAAATCTCGAAGGCGATCTACGCCCAGGGCACCTACAAATTCACTGACCAGCTGTCTGCCACCCTCGGCGGCCGGTACACGTGGGAATCGCTGGGCATTTCCCAAGAAAATGGCAGCCTGTTCAATCTTCTGGCGGGCGGCTCGGTCCCTGCGGAACACAAAAACCTTTCGGCACCGGCCTGGACATTCAACGTGCAGTACCAGGTCGATCCGCACAATATGGTCTATTTTTCACAGCGCGGTAGTTTCCGCTCGGGCAATTTCAATGGCACGGTGGCGCCAAGCGCAAACTCGTTCGGCAACGAATATGTCCACGATTTCGAACTGGGCTACAAATTCAACGGCCGGATTGCCGACGCGCCGGTCCAATTCAACATTGCAGCTTATGACGTGATCGTGAAACATGCCCAGCATGCGCTTTACGCAATTGTCGGGGGGCAGCCGGCCGGATTTACCGTCAATGTCCCCGAATCGGTGACCAAGGGTATCGAAGTCGACGGCGCTGTCGGTCTCACCAGCTGGTTGGACCTCAACTTCAACTTTGCCTACACCGATGCCAAATACACCGATGGCCTCGTGCCGATCCCCGGCGGTAGCCCGGTAACGGTCGACACGTATCCCGACAGTCCAAAGGTGTCAGCTTCGGTCGGGGCGGACTTCAAGTTCCCAGTCCCCGAAAGCCTGGGCAAGGTCGATTTGCGCGCAGACTATTATGGTCAGACCCACACCTTCTTTTCCAGCACCAACGGCACGGTTACGCCGGGCACGGAACTTTCCGGCTATTCGACCGTCGGACTTCGCCTGAACTGGAAGGAAATCAAGGGCAGCCGCGTTTCTGCTGCGGTCTATGTACGCAACGTTGCCAACAAATTGTACTATATCTCGGGCTACGCACTGGGCAATTCCAGTGGCCTGAACACTGCATATCCGGGCGAACCCCGCACCATCGGCGGCGAGCTCTCGGTCAAATTCTGATGGAATGACGTGACCTCCCCCCTTAGCCAGTCGCGATTACAACTCCGGCATCGTTGTTGCGCGAGAGCGTGGGTGAAGCAAGGGGCTGCGTAGCGTAGCCACCGGCTATGCGAAGTGAAGCAGCCCCTTGCTTTTTCGGGTGAGCAGCGAATGCCGCCGGGGCGGCGTATCCCGGCGAAGAGTGCGGCCGCCCGGTGTTGTAATCGTCGCTCCAGGCCGCGATCTTCTCGCGGACATGGGCAAAGCCGGTGAATAGCGTGTCGTTGAGCAACCCGTCGCGCATCCGTCCGTTGAAGCTCTCGACGAACGCGTTCCGGGTCGCCCTGTCTGGGGTGGTGCAATGCCACACGATCTTTGCCGCGCCGGACGATCAGGTCGTTCAATTCGCGCACGATCCGCCTGCCCGAAATCGACGTGCCAGAAACAGGTGCCGTTGCGCTGCTCCCAATCGCATGTTTGCGTTCTTTACGCCGTCGCATGGCCGAGCCGTTTTCGCGATAGAGCCGCTGGGTCTTCTGGCGGTTGATCGTGATGCCGTCGCGCCGCTGCAGGATATGCAGGCGGCGATAGCCGAACCGGCGGCGCTGATGCGCCGGATCGAGCAGCTTCTCGTGCAACCCCGCCTGGCCTCCGACACCTCCAACCCGCGATATTTGGCCTTCCTGTTGTATAGGGTCGCCTCGAAAATGCCGTGCCTGCGCGCAAGCGCGGCGGTCTTCGTGCCCGCCACAGCGTCCTTCACTACGCCGACAATCTGCTCTCCGGTACACCGCGTCCGCTTCACCTGTCCGTCCTGCCTTGGGCCGGACTCAAATAATTCCTGGATGGAAATCATACGGTCACGTCAATCCCACCCACAGCCCAGACCTCAACCCCATCGAAATGGCCTTCGCCAAGCTCAAGGCGCACCCAAGAAAGGCCAAAGCGCGCACCGTCGAAGACTTTTGGCAGGCTGTCGGTTCAAGCTGCGAATTCTACTCGCCAAACGAGTTCTCAAAATATCTCGGGGCAGCGAGCTATACTGCAGATTAAACGCGAAATCATCCAGGAGATATTCAGGCAATAATATCTCGTCGATGACAGGGATGGAAGCCCATGACTGCGATTCAATTCATCTTGCGCTCGTCCAGGCCCAAGCCCCGACCTATGATTTCGAGCATGATTTCGCTGGTTCCGGCGAATATCCGGCTGATCCGTGCGTCGGTATACATGCGACTGATACGGTACTCTTCCATATAGCCCGCACCGCCGTGGAACTGGACGCAAGTGTCCATTACCCGCGCTTCGAGTTCGCTGGTCAGCAACTTGGCCGCCGAAGCATCTTCTGCGGTCAGTTCGCCGCTGTTGAGCAGCAGCACGCATTGATCGACCCAGGTCTGCGCCATGTCGAGTTCGGCGCGCATCTGCGCCATCTTGAAGCGGGTGTTCTGAAACGCGCCGATCGGCTTGCCGAACGCGCGGCGTTCCTTGACGTATGTCAGTGTAAGGTCGAACGCGGTCTGCGCCGTCGCAATAAAGCCGATCGCGGCGACCAGCCGTTCCTGCGCCAGCATCTGTGCAAGGTACTTGAATCCCTGCCCCGCCTCGCCCAGCAGATTGGCCTGTGGCACCTGCACATCGTTGAAAAACAGTTCGGCGGTGTCCTGGCTCTTGAGCCCCATCTTGTCGAGTTTGCGCCCGCGTTCGAACCCCGCCATGCCGCGTTCGACCAGGAACAGGCTGATGCCGTGCGGCCGGTCGGGATCGGTGCGCGCCGCCACCACGACCACATCGCCCAGTATGCCGTTCGAGATATAGGTCTTGGCGCCGTTCAGCATCCAGTGATCGCCGCGCTTGACGGCGCGCGTCTTCATGCCTGCCAGATCGCTGCCGGTCGAGGGCTCGGTCATCGCGACGGCAAGGATCGTCTCGCCCGAAATAACCCCGGGCATGAAGCGCGCCTTTTGCTCTTCATTGCCCAACTTGTGGATATAGGGCGCGACCAGATCGCTGTGCAGATTGATATAGAAACCGATGTCGCCGTGGCGCATGTTTTCTTCGATCACGATCTGGTCAAAGCGGAAATCCTCGATCCCCGCGCCGCCGAACCGCTCTTCGCCAAACAGGCACAGCAGGCCTTGCGCCCCGGCCTTGAGGTACGTTTCGCGATCGACCATGCCCGCCGCACGCCAGCGATCGGCATTGGGGCCGACTTCGGTCTGCATGAAACGGCGGACGGAGTCGCGGAACTGTTCGTGTTCGGATTCAAAGATCACCCGGCGCATTGCTGCTTAACCCTTCTTCGCGGGATAGAATGTTTCGCCCTTCGCCGCCTTGTCGCGCAACCACGCCGACGGCGCAAAGCGCGCGCCATACAATTGCGCCAGGCGATCCGCCTCGGCCACGAACCCGGCTATACCGACGGTATCGATATAGCTGAGCGTGCCGCCGGTCCACGCCGGGAAGCCCCAGCCATAGACCGCGCCCAGATCGCCATCTTCGGCGGTTTCGATCACGCCTTCTTCCATGCAGCGGGCGGTCTCGATCGCCTGGGCATAGAGAAAACGCGCCTTGAGATCGGCTTGCGGGGGCTGTTCGCCGGCAACCGGAAATTCCTCGGCCAAGCCCTGCCACAAATGCTTGGGCGCGCCTGCGGGATAGTCGTAAAACCCGCCACCGGCCTTGCGGCTGCCGCGTCCCAGCGCGATCATCCGCTTGAGCACGGCATAGCCCTTTTCGATGGTATAAGTGTTGCCCGGTGCGTCGGCGGCATCGTCGAGGATCTTGACCGGCAGTTCCATGGTCACCTCGTCGAGCAGCGCCAATGGGCCGACCGGAAAGCCGACCGATCGTGCGGCGTTTTCGATGCGTGCGGGTTCCACCCCTTCTTCGAGCATGGCGACGCCTTCGAAGATCATCATGCGGAACACGCGGCTGGTGTAAAAGCCGCGGGAATCGCGCACCACGATCGGCGTCTTGCGCAGTTGTGCAACGAAATCCACCGCCTTGGCCAGCGTGGCCGGTGACGTCTTTTGCCCCTTGATGATTTCGACCAGCCCCATGCGATCGACCGGCGAAAAGAAGTGCGTGCCGATGAACTGGTCGGGGCGCGCCGAGGCTTCGGCCAGTTGGCTGATCGGCAGGGTCGACGTGTTGGTGGCGAAAATGGCGTCGGAGCCCAGCACCGCCTCGGCCAGTCTCGTCGTTTCGGCCTTGATTGCGACGTCCTCGAACACCGCTTCGATCACCATCTGGCAACCGACAAGCCGCGCGAAATCATCGGTCGGTGCAATCCGGGCGAGGATCGCATCGGCGGCATCCTGCGTCATGCCCCCACGCGCAACCTGCCTGGCAAACGCGTTCGCGCTATAGGCCTTGCCCTTTTCGGCGGTGGCGGTGTCACGGTCGATCAGCACGACATCGATCCCGGCCCGCGCCGAAACCAGCGCGATCCCCGCGCCCATCATGCCCGCGCCCAGCACGCCGACTTTGGTGAAATGGGTCTTTGGCACTCCGGCGGGTCGGCGCGCGCCCTTTTCGGCGGCCTGCTTGGAAATGAACGTGGTGCGGATGATGTTGCGCGCCACGGGATCGGTCAGCAATTTGGCGAAATACTTGCTTTCGACCGACAGCGCTTTGTCGAACGGCAACTGGATGCCTTCGAACACCGTCGACAGGATCGCCGGGGGCGCCGGCAGATTATAGCCGGCCTTGTCCACCACTTTGGCGGTGGCGACCGAAAAGCCCATCGCCACTTCGGGAATGATCATCATCCGCTGTTCGGGCGCGGCATAGCCTTTTACATCCCAGATCCGCACTGGCGAAGGGTTGGTTGCCAGCCATGCCCTGGCCACGGCCACGACATCGCCGGCGGGCGCAAGCGCATCGACCACTTTCGCCTGCAACGCCTCTGCGGGGGCGAGCGAACGCCCGGTCAGCAGCAGATCGAGCGCGGGTTGGGCGCCGATCAACCGCGCCAGCCGTTGCGTGCCGCCCGAGCCGGGCAACAGGCCGACGTTGACTTCCGGCAGGCCGACCACCGCCTTCGGGTCATCGGCCAGCACGCGGTAGTGGCACGCCAGCGCCAGTTCGAAACCGCCGCCCAGCGCCAGCCCGTTGATCGCGCAAGCCACCGGCTTGCCCATCGTTTCGAGCGCGCGGTGCATCGCGGTGGCCTTCTGGCTGAAGGCATAGGCCTGATGCGGGGTCATCGTACCATAGGCATCGACCAGCGCCTTCAGGTCCGCCCCGGCCATGAACACCTTTTTGCCCGACGTAATCACCACGCCGGTTACTGCCGCATCGTCGCGCAATTGCGCGATGGCGGCGTTCATCTCGTCAAGCCAGTCGTCGGAAACGACGTTCATGCTTTCGACGGCATTGTCGAGCGTAAGCACGGCGACGCCATCGGCGCCGGTTTCGATTGCAAGGTGTCGCATCAGTTCAGACCCGTTCGATGATGGCAGCAGTGCCCATGCCATTGCCGACGCACAGCAACGTCATGGCGGTGTTCAGATCGCGCCGTTCCAGTTCGTCGAGCACAGTGCCCAAAATCATCGCCCCGGTCGCACCGAGCGGATGGCCCATAGCTATCGCGCCGCCATTGACGTTGATTTTGGCGTGATCGATGTCCATGTGATCCATGAAACGCAGCACGACGCTGGCGAAGGCCTCGTTCAGTTCCCACAAATCGATTTCGCCTGCGGTCATACCCGCGTTCTTCAGCGCCTTTTGGGCAACAGCGACCGGTCCGGTCAGCATGATCGTCTGTTCGGAACCGATCGAGGCCCACGACCGCATCCGCGCCCTCGGCTTCAGCCCGCTGGCCTGCCCGAATTCGGCATTGCCGAGCAGCACCACGCCCGCACCATCGACGATCCCGCTGGAATTGCCGCCGGTGTGGACATGGTTTATCTCTTCGACTTGCGGATACCGTTCGCGCACCACCCGGCCAAAGCCCAGCGCCGCCATCCCGGCAAATGCAGGCTTGAGCGCGCCGAGCGATTCGACGGTCGTGTTCGGCCGGCGAAATTCGTCGTTGTCGAGAATGACCTCGCCCAGCACGTCGCGCACCGGCACGATCGAGCGGGCAAAGCGCCCCTCTTGCCAGGCAACTGCGGCGCGGCGCTGGCTTTCGGCGGCATAGGCATCGACATCGGTGCGGCTATAGCCTTCGAGCGTGGCGATCAGGTCCGCCCCGATACCCTGCGGCGTGTAATAATTGTGCAGCGCCACGCGCGGGTCGGCGCACCATGCCCCGCTGTCAAAGCCCATCACCGTGCGGCTCATCGATTCGACGCCGCCGCCGATCCCGGCCATCGCCATGCCCGATGCGATCTGCCCCGACACATTGTTGACCGCCTCCAGCCCCGATCCGCAAAAGCGGTGGACCTGCTGGCCGCCGACAGTGTCGGCATAGCCCGCGTTCAGCACCGCCCCGCGCGCCAGCACGCCGCCCTGTTCACCCACCGGTTGCGCGCAGCCGATCACCACATCGTCGAGCAGCGCGGTATCGAGGTCGCTGCGCGCCTGCACCGATTGCAACAGCTGCGTGACCAGTTCGATCGCGGGGATTTCGTGCAGCGAACCATCGGGCCGGCCGCGTCCGCGCGGGGTGCGGACATGGTCATAGATGAAGACATCGCGCATCGGTGGATAACTCCTGACATCGTAGTGTGACTGCCGCGCACGCCTGGCGAAGCGCGACAGCGCATGCTTCCCTGTCGGACGCCAAGCCAAGTCCACACCTACCCTGCGATAGGGCGCGACCAGTCGGCAATGGCCTCGTCGATCATCATCGTGCTGCTGTCGCTCACTTGCCCCGGGGTCGCCGAAAACCGTGGCGCCGGGGCGGCCTGCGGGACACCAGCATGGTCTGCAAACACGTGCCGCGCGGTGTTGGCGGGATGCACTTGCGCCTCGCGCAACGACAGTACCGGCGACACGCAGGCATCGGTCCCGGCAAAGCGGCGTTCCCATTCATCGCGCGTTTCACGCAGGAAAGCCGCCGAGAAATCGGCAGTCATCGCGGGCCATTGCGCCTGATCGTTTTGGTCATAACGATCCGCCGGAATGTCCAGCCCGGACAACAACAGCGCAAAAAACTGCGGCTCCAGCGCGCCCACCGCAACATGGCCACCATCCTTGCAGGCATAGCAGCGATAAAACGGCGCCGATCCGTCGAGCAGATTGGAGGCCGGTCGATCCTGCCACCGGCCTGTGCCCAGATACGCGTGAAACAGGCTGAGCAGAGTGGCGACACCATCGATCATCGCCGCATCGACGACCTGCCCCTGCCCGGTGGTTTTTGCGCACAGCAGGCCTGAAACCATGCCGAGCGCGAGGAACATGGTCCCCCCGCCATAATCGCCCACCAGATTGAGCGGCACGGTCGGCACTTGCCCCGCCTGCCCGATCGCGTGAAGCGCACCAGTCATCGCGATATAATTGATGTCGTGCCCCGCCGTCAGACTTAGCGGCCCTTCCTGTCCCCAACCGGTCATCCGGCCGTAGACGAGACGCGGATTGCGCTGCAGGCAGTCCTGCGGCCCGAGCCCCAGCCGCTCCATCACGCCCGGGCGCGCGCCTTCGATCAGCCCGTCCGCCCGCTCGATCAGAGCCAGCAGGCGGTCGCGATCATCGGGCGATTTCAGATTGAGCGTGATATTGCGACGGCCGCGCAGCAATACCGCTTCGCCGACATCGCTCCATGCCGACTGCCCGCCGTGGCGCCCGATGCGGATCACGTCCGCGCCAAGTCCCGACAGGATCATGCTGCACAGCGGCACCGGGCCGATTGCGTCCATTTCGATCAGCCGAATGCCGGCCAGTGGGCCCTGTGCCAAAATCTGCTCCCGTCAAAAAGACTATGGCCGCCCCCCGCATGAGGGGCGGCCAAGTCGATACGAATTGCCCGAACGGCGTCTCGTCAGAATTTGAAACCGATCGTCCCGCCGAAGGTACGCGGCGTTCCCTGGAAGCCAACAGCGGTACCCAACGTCAGATAACCGTTGAACACGCTCGAAAAGTAATGCGTCTGCGCGATGTTCTTGCCCCAGACCGATATTTCGAGGCCATTGTCGAACACCACACCCAGCTTGCCGTTGAGCAGGCCATAGCCGCCGACGGTGGCCAACTGGTTGGAAATGGCGTATGCGGCGTAGGTCGCGACATTGGTTGCCGGATTGGTCGGGTCCGGCGTATCCGCGCCGAGGTTGCGCGACGACGTATAGGCATAGTTGACGTTGGCCCTGATTTCGCCGCCCCTGATCGGGAAAGTCTGGGTCCCGCCGATGTTGGCCACGTACTTCGGCGCCTGTTCAACCGGCTGCCCGCTCGCATCGTAGGCCCCGTTGAGCCCCTGTTCGATGAACGAGCCCGCCTGGTAATGCGCCCAAAGGCGCGAAGCGGACACATTGAGTTCGAACCCGGTCCACGGAATCGCAGTGCCCTCGAACTCGATGCCATAGGCGCGGATGTTGCCGGCATTCTGGGTGTATTGGGTCAAAGCCCCGCCGAAATAGGCATTGATGATATTCTGGGCGTTGTTGCGCCAGTCATAGAACACGGCAATGTTGGTGCGCAGGCGACGGTTGAGGAAATCGCCCTTGAACCCCGCTTCGACATCCTTGACCCTTTCCGGCTGGAACGAGTCTGCACCCGGCGGCACAGTGCGCGTGTTGAAGCCACCGGCCATCGCCGCGCCGCCGGTCTTGACATAGATGAATTCACCGGGGGCAAGCTGATAGTCGAGGCCGAAAGTCCAGGCTGGATACTTGAACGTGGCGCTGTGCGGATCGTTGCACAGCCCGGGCTGGTTCACCACCCCGGCATTGGGTCCAACGGCGCAGGTATTGGGCTGAAGGACGGTATAGCCGAATGCCGGCGGTACAGGAGTGATGATATATTCCGGCACGTTCTCGACGTTGTTGACACCGTGCCGGTTGATCGCCCGATCGTCCCACGTATAGCGCAGGCCGGCCGTCACGCGCAGCTTGTCGGTCAGATGATAGTTGACCTGTGCAAACAGCGCTTTGGACGTGGCGTGGAAATCGGCATAGCTCATGGCCGAGGGCGCGATCTGGCCCGCAGCATAGTTCGGTCCGAAATACGCCGACAGCGCTGACAGATCGGTGCCGTAGAACGGGAACGATGTGGTCAGTTCGGTACCATGCTCGTGGAAATACATGCCCCCGACGATCCAGTCGAGGTGGTCGGTCTTTCCCGAAACCTGCAGTTCCTCGCTGAACTGTTTCTGGACATAGTTTGAGCGGTAGCCGATGATTCCGGTCGGCGTAGCGGAAATATCCGACCGGTCGTGCGTGTCCGAATCGCGGTATGCGGTGATCGACTTGATCTTCGCCCCGCCCAGATCATAGACGACCGTTCCGTAGACACCGTTGGCCTTGTTGCCGTTGAACGGATCGTTGATGCTCGGATAGGGCGTGTCGTTCGGCGACACGATCTGGCTGTAGGTGGTATAGAAGCTGTTGGGATTGTTGAGATACTGCGTGAGGTTCTTGCTGGCGTAAAGAGCGGCGGCGCCGCTGGCCGGATTGACCCCGATCAGCGCAATATCGTTATAGCTGTCCTTGGTGCGCAGAAGATCGCCGCTGATCGTCACGGTAAGCGGGATGGCATGCGGCGCATACTTCAACGTCGCACGGGCTGAAACGTCGTATTTCAATTCGGCCGGTCCGACCGATTCGAACGGCGCATTGCCATAGGCGTCATGCGAGGTATAGCGGGCAGCCACGCGCAGCGACAGTTCATCACCCTGCACAGGCAGGGTCGCCGCGCCTTCGACCGAGACCAGATTGTAATTGCCGTATGTGGCGCGGACATATCCGCCGAAGGTGCCGTCCGGCTGGACCGTAGTCATGTTGAGCGCGCCGCCGGTGGTGTTCCGCCCGAACAGCGTCCCTTGCGTGCCGCGCAGCACTTCGGCGGTGGCAAGGTCAAGCAGACCCATATTGCCCACCATCGGTCGCCCGTAATAGACGCCATCGACATAGATCCCGACCGCTGCGTCCGAGGCCGAGTTCGGCGCATTCTGGGCGTTGCCGCGAATGGCGAGATAGATCAGCGCGGCATTGCCGGTCCCGCCCGACTGCACCGAGAGGCTGGGCGTGGCTTGGGCAATCTGGAAAACGCTGGCGATCTGCTTCTTTTCGAGTGACTTTGCATCGAGCGCCGTAATGGCAACCGGCGTCGTCTGGAGATGCTCGCTGGTCCTGCGTGCCGTGACGACGATGTCTGCGATGGAGACTCCATTCTGATCGGTCGCGGAAGTAGCGGCACCGGAGGCCGGCGTATCGGCAAAGGCAGGTGCACCGGCCATCAGTCCTAGCGACAGAACCGCCGTAGTGCATAGCAGCTTGCGCCCGCGGAAATTTCCCATTCCATTCCCTCCCAATAATTGCGGCCCAGGGTGCAAAGCGCCTTGCCGTCAAATATTTGCCGCGAACATTGTGCGTTCCGTCGGCCCGAGCACTTTGCTCACCATCTTGCTGTCCTGCCAGACCCCCTATCGACACCTATCTATTGACAGGCCGACCCGCCCGGAAAAAATTATGTTGCGGATCGGATACCGTGCCGGCCACGACCTTGTCGCCGATTGGCGCCTACAACGCCAGACCGGCCCGCCGGCCATCCTTGATCGCCTCGTCGGTGGCAAACACGCTCCACCGCGCTTCGCGGGCATCGCCGATCAGATGCAATTCCGGACCAGCGCCCTGCAACTGGTGGAAAAGCGCCTCTTCCGGCGGTTTGGATGTGATCAGGATGGTGTTGTCGACATTGGCGATCACGTGCCGTTCCCCGGTATAAACATTTTCGACAGTCACGTCGGCGGGATCGATTTTGACGATCGCGGTTTGCGGCATGAATGTCACCTTGGGCAGCAATCGTTTCGACAGCACTTTGTTGATGCCGATTTCGGTGACCGACATCGCCATGCCGCTGTCGATGGTGACGAAGATGACGTCCCTGCCCTGATCGGCCAGCAGTTCGGCGATGCCGGGGCCGACTTCATAGGACGTGTTGTCATAGACCACGATGCGCCTGCCGATTCGCGCATGGTCCAGCAGCAGGTCCTCCGGTGTCAGCACATGCGCGTAATCCGCACCGGGAATCGCGGACAGCTGGTTCTTGCTGACGCCGTTGCGGGCATAGCGCGCGCCGGTCGCCACCACCACCGCGTCTGCCCCCAGTTCGGAGATCAACGCCGGGGTCGCTTCGGTATCGAGGCGAATATCGACTTTGTGCTGGCCGAGCTGCAGCGTAAGCCAGCGAACAATTTCGCTGCGATCCTCCAGTCCGGGCAATTTGGCCTGCAAGGTGACGTGGCCGCCAAGCTGTCCCGATTTTTCCAGCAAAGTGACGCTATGGCCGCGCTGCGCCGCGACCAGCGCCGCCTGCATCCCCGCCGGCCCGCCTCCGGCAACGACCACGCGCCTGGGCCGCGCCACCGGGACGAGCGGCGGCAGATGCTCGCTGCCGATTTCGGGATTGACGGTACAGCCGACCGGCTGGCCAATGCACGAACGCATGAAGCAGCCCTCGAGATCGCCGATACACGAGCGGATTTCGGCATTGCGGCCATCGCGCGACTTGTTGGACCATTCCGGGTCGGCAATCACCGATCGCGCGACAAAGATCATGTCCAGCTTGCCGTCTTCGATCAGTTGATCACCATAAGCGGCCGAGAGGATGCGCCCGCCGCTGACCACCGGAATATCAACGACTTTGCGCACCTCGGCCGCCGCATAGACGTGGGTGCCTTCGCTCATATACGATGACGGGTAATGGAAATGCGTCATTTGCGGCTTTTGTCCGCGCGCGGTGATGCGCAGCCAATTGACCTTGCCGCTGTCCGACAGCAGCTTGCAGATCGCCAGCCCTTCGCTCAGCCCGTCGCCGCCCAGCGTGGTATCATCGGCGTTGACCGCCAGACCGATGACAAAATCCGGACGGCAGCGCGCGCGAATGCCGTCGATGATTTCCATCACCATGCGCATGCGGTTTTCGAGGCTTCCGCCATAGGCATCGGTGCGATGATTGTAGAGCGGCGAGGTAAAGCTTTGCAGCCCCGCGCCGCCGCCGATGGGAAATTCAAAGCCGTCCGCCCCGGCTTCTTCGGCATGCCGGGCAGCAACGATGTGCGCCTCGATCAGATCCTTGATCTCGGGCACGGTCATCGAACGCGGCTGACTGTCGCTCAGCACCGTGTGGGGCGCAAAGCCCGAGGCCTGTCCATGCGCGGGATTGGCCTGCATCCACACGCCCTGAACGACAATGCGGGTGTCGTGTTTGTGCACGGCATCGACGATCCGCCTGATCGCGGGAATATGATCGCGGTTATAGGCCTCGATAAACCAGCCCGGCGGCACCAGCGGCGCCGCCACCACCTGACAACTGGCAATTACCATGAACCCGCAACCGCCTTTGGCGCGGGCTTCGAAATAGCCGACTTGCGCATCGCTGCCGATGCCGAGCCCGACCATGCCGTGTGGCGACATGAACACGCGGTTGCGCAGCTCAAGCGAGCCGATCCTGAACGGGCTGAACAGATGTTTGAATTTGGACATGGGCGCCCCTCCCCCTAGGCCTGAAACGTGATCACGAAATGCGTGTCGGCGGCCTCATGGCGGATCGGGATGACTTCCTGATACCCTTCGGAGCGGTACCACCTGGCCGCCGCATCATCGTCGGCGAACTTCATGATGATGATCGATGTTCCGGGAAAATCGCCTTCGTGCACCTCTGGCTGTTCGGCCAGCGCAACCTCGACTTCGACCCCGTCGATCAGGCGATACCCCGCCATCGCATAGTCCTGGTAGCGCGCCAGATCATGCTTGGTCACCACCCCGACAAGATAGGATGCCATCTTCGTCCTCTCCATCAATACCGTTTACGGCTTGACGGACAGGCTACGGATGCCGGCCCGAACGGGAAGCGCGGATTTTTTAACCCGGTAAAGCGGGTGGAGAAATGGCCTGCAGGGCGAATGTGCGGACATGCTCGCGCCACAGCGCAATGCCCTGTTCGCCCGCGAAATCGATGCCGCTGCTTTGCGACATGGCCCAGCGCTGGGTAAACGCAGCCGACGCCAGCGCAAAGATCGACCAATAGAACAGCCGCGGATCAATTCCGGGGCGAAACACCCCCTCGGCGCTGCCGCGTTCCAGCATCGGCGCCACCCGTTCGGCAATAAACTGGCGCAAGGTCGGCATATATTTGGACCGGCGCGAAATATGTTCGCCGCCATGCAGATCCTGATCGATCGTCATGCCGATGATATAGGGCCGCTCGACATAAGCCTGGATGATCCGCTCGATCAGCACACCGACCGCGTCGACCGGTGGCATGCGGTCAAAGTCGGGATCATCGAGCATCGCGCGAACTTCGTCGGACACGCGATCCAGCACGACGCCGTAAAGTTCCTCCTTGGTCTTGAAATAGTGATAGACCAATTGCTTGGTCACCCCGGCGGCCTTGGCAATGCTGTCCAGCCGGGCTCGGTCGAAGCCGTGTTCGGCAAAGGCGTCGCGCGCTGCCGCAAGTATCCGCTCCAGCGTGGCGGCAGAAGAATGACGCACTTTTTCAGACATTTCGGCCGTTTTCCGCCAGGGTCATGAACACCCCCCACATCCGGTCGAAATCCGCCATCAACGCGCGATCATCCCACGCCATGCCGCTGGTCAGCGCCTGCCAGCGCGGCCCTTCGGCGACCAGCCGCAGCAAGGTATCGCGCCACAAGTCCACCGGGCCGGTCGGTAATTTTCCGCAGGCCTGCGCTTGCGCGATCAGACGGTCGATCGGATCGGACAGGTCAATCGGCAGCGCAGGCACGCGCGGTATCGCCGACAGGTCGGATGCGGCGGCCTCCCAGATGACGATCCGTTGCAGATCGAGCGCGACCGGCGACACCACAAACCGGCAATAGGCCTGCGCGGTCCGCCGCAGCGCTTCGACCGGATCGGTCGCGGTGCGGTTCAGTCCTTCCGCCTGGCGCTGCAACAGGGCAATCTGCGAATCGA
Source organism: Novosphingobium sp. Fuku2-ISO-50 (assembly GCF_001519055.1). GTDB lineage: Bacteria > Pseudomonadota > Alphaproteobacteria > Sphingomonadales > Sphingomonadaceae > Novosphingobium. The sequence goes on from NZ_KQ954293.1 coordinate 15,902, forward strand.
GCACCAGTTGAAACAGCGCCAGTCGGCCGCCGTAACGGCGATAGACCGCGCTGCGAGTGACCCCTGCCATCGCGGCAATCCGCTCGATCGAGGCCCCGGAATAGCCATGGACGCGAAATTCCGCGAGCGCCGCGTCGAGCACCGCGCGCTCAAGTATCTGCGCCTCGTGGATCGAGGGGCGGCCTGCGCGACGGCGCGGTGCCGCATGTGTTTTGCGATCCTTGGTATCGACCAGAGCCATACCACGGTCTTGCAATGGCGAACGGGCTGCGGCAAGTCGATTAGGGCGTAAACTCATAAACCACACCATCGAGGCGGCAAAATGGCGAACATATCGAGCGGAAATGCGCGCCGCGAAGGCTGGTTGCCTTTGCAAGCGCATTTCCGTTCGAGATGGAAGCCATTTTGCCGTCCCGCAGGGATTTGACCCAAAAGGCCCAGCGCGAGGCGGATAGGTGCAGGAATAGTGGTTCTATTTCAAACCTATCCAACGCTGCGATGGGCCTTTTGGCCTCAAACCTCGATGGCGTGGTCTATGAGTTTACGCCCTAATTATACAATATGGAGCGTTTTGTTGCGCACGAGGCGTTTGCGTTTACATTCGCGCCATCGTTCGGGCGAGGAACCGCTGGCTTAACCCTATGACGTCGTAATCGCCGGTTGACGGCCTGTCGCACGACAGGCCTATCGTACGACAGGGATACCCGGCGCGCCGAAAGGATAGCTCCGCGCCATGACCACACGCCACCTTGTTGATCCCGAACGGCTTGGCCCGCTCGATCGCGAAACCCTGCTGGCTTATGCCATCCCTGTCGCGCGTGACGATTATGACCCGCGTGATGTCATACTCTACGCACTGGGTGTCGGCGCAGGGCTGAGCGCAGAGATCGACGAGACCAACTTTCTGTTCGAGCGCCGGTTGCAGGCCTTGCCGACGATGGCACTGGTGCTCGGCACGCCGGGATTCTGGCCGATGGACCCGAAATCGGGGCTGGACTGGCCGAACATCCTGCATGGCGAGCAACGGTTGAAGCTGTTTGCACCGCTGGACCCTGACGGCACCCTGATTGGCGAGACACGCGTCACCGATCTGGCAGACAAGGGACCGGGCATGGCCGCGCTGGTGCGTGCGGCCAAACAGGTCCGCACGCCCGGCGGGACGCTGGTTGCCGAAGCGAGCGAAACGTGGGTCGTGCGCGGAGCCGGTGGATTTGGAGGCGCGCGGGACTTGCCCGGCGAAAGCCTGCCGCCGGTGCCGCAACGCGATCCCGATTACGAAATCGTGCTCCCCACCTCACGCGCGCAAGCCGCGACTTACCGTTTGTCGGGTGATCGCAATCCGCTGCATATCGATCCCGCAACCGCGCGCGCGGCAGGGCTCGACCGGCCGATCCTGCACGGGCTTTCCACCATGGGCGTGGTCGCGCGCGCGCTGATCCATGCGTGCTGCGCGGGCAATGCTGCGGCCTTGCGCGAAATCGCCCTGCGGTTTACCGCGCCGGTCTATCCCGGCGAAACCATCCGCACGCAGATCTGGCAGGACGGCCCCGCCTTGCATTTCCGCGCCGACGTGGTGGAACGCGCTGTGCGGGTGATCGACAACGGGCTCGCGGATCAATCCTTGTTCTGATCGACCGGGGTCATGTTGCGCATGAAAGCATAGAAATCGGGACCAAGCTCCGGTGGCGCCATGCCCAGCCGTTCGGCCAGCGTCAGCGTCATGAAATTGGCGTTGAGCGATTTGTTCTCGGGCGGAATATTGCCAATGCCCACTTGCCGGTCGAACGCGCCGACTGCCACCAGCGCCATGCGCAGCGCGACCACCACCCCGTAATAATCGAGATGTTGCGCCGCGCGCCCCGCAGTTGCTTCCCAGATCGCGATGGTCTGCTCGCGGGTGGGCAAGCCTTCGAGCTTGGCCACGCCAAAGCGGCGGGTGAACAAGTCGTCGAAATAGAGCCACCACGCCAGATCGAGCTCCGACGGCCCCAGGGCCGCCAGTTCCCAATCGATCAGCCCGCTGACCGTGCCATCGGCATGAAACATGACATTGGACGGTGTGGCATCGCCCCACAGCACATTGATCGCGGTGTCGCCGGGCTGGTGATCGCGAATATAGGCGATCGCCGCATCGACATGGGGCATGACCCGGTCCTTGCGACAGCTGCGATACCACGATTCGATGTGCCCGAGGTATTGGTCGAGCCCCGGCTGGCCCCATTCGGCTTGCGCGAGAAAGGCGAAACCATCGGCCTGCCAATCGATCTTGCCCAGTTTGGCAAACGCTTCGATCGCGTTTTTCCAGGTCGCCGCGCGCTGGGCGGGAGTCATCTCGACGACCCAGCCGGTTGTGTTGTAATTGGGGTTCTGCGTGGCCGACTGGCCCTCGACCCGCCCCATGATCAGGAACGGATTGCCCAGAACGGCAGGATCGAGTTCCATGCCGATCCAGTCGGGCACGGGCGCCAGCTTCAGCCGGTCGAGCGCGGCCATCATCCGGCCCTGCAATGCCAGGCTGGAGGCATGTACGACCACCAGATCGGCGGGCTGGCGACGCACCACAAGCGTGCGCGATTGCGCACCTGCGCCATCGTCATAATCGACATCGACAAAGAAGATGTCCGCCGAAAAGCCCGATCCCGGCGACACCTCCAACGGTCGCAAGCGGACATTGCGCCAACCTTCGACATGGGCCTCGATCCAGTCGCGCAACCGCGCGCGCACGTCTTCTGCCGTCAGTGCCATGGTTACAGTCCCCGTGCCGCCAGCGCGCGCTTCAGCTCTGCGGTCAGCGGCCCCATGTCCCTGGGCGCGGCGCCGTGGAGCAGGATTTCATCGGCACCGGCATCGAGATAGGCCATCAACTGATCGGCGCAATGTGCCGCCGTGCCGACCGCCGCGCCTTCATCGATCCAGTGCTGCGGCAACAATTGCCCGACATCGACGAGTTGCGCGCGGGTATAGGCCTGATCGGCGGGTTTGCCATTGAGCGAGGCGATCTTGGGGTGTGCGCGGATCTGGTCGAGTACCGACTTGTCCCATTCGTTGATCTCGACAATCAGATCGCCAAATCCGGGCAGTTCGAAATAGGTGATGGCGCGGCCGCGCACCACTGCGTCTTCTTCGTCCTTCGGCAGATCGGGGGCGACGATGATATTGTGATAGATCCGCACCGAAGCCGGATCGCGCCCCGCCTTTTGCGCCGCGTCGCGCACGATCTTTGCACTGTTGCGCACGCCGGTAGGCGACACGAACGGGTGCAGCAGCACGCCGTCGCAATGTTGCCCGGCAAATTCCAGGCTTTTGGGGCCGATCGCGGTGAAGATGATCGGCGGCTTAGGTCCATCGTAAAAATCGGTCAACTTGAGCATCGGGAATGTGCCCAGCAGACCTTCGTAGCTGACCGCTTCACCCACCCACAACCGGCGATAGATGCTGAAATAATCGGCCAGCCGTTCCATGGTGATGGCGGGCGCACCCATCATTTTCATATAGGCGGGCACCGCGCGGGCAAACATCACGCCGAACCGATCGCCGCTCATCGCCTGCATCATGTTTGCAATGCTGGCGGTCACCAGCGGATGGCGCATGGTGGCATAAAACGTGGCATTGATGCGAATGCGCGAGGTCGCCTCGCTTACCGCGCCGGCCAGCACCGCCGGTTCCTTGAGCGCAAAGCGTTCGGAAATCCACACCGCGCCAAGCCCGATCCGTTCGGCTTCGAGCGCTTCCTCGATGCCCCGACGCGGATCATCGACCCGGCCTGGCAGGATATAGGTGCCGAACTTGTCAAACAGGGCCTGTGCACCCGGCTCTTGTGTCATCAGTCAATTCCTTGCGCGCTGATCGCGATTGCCGACACCATCACGAAACGACCCATGCAATCAACCTGCCCGATGGCAGGGTGCCGCAACACCCGTTCGCGGGCACACGTTGCGCAAAGGGAGAACATCATGGATGCGCTGCAAACCTTGCTGGCAATCGAGGACATCCGCGCGGTAAAGGCGCGCTATTGCCGCTGTCTCGACACCAAAGACTGGGACGGGTTTGCGCGGCTGTTCACCGACGATGCGGTGATGGACGTGCGCGAAGATACCGGAAACCCGCCGATCAGCGGCATTCCCGCGATCATCGCGCAAGTGCGCTTCGCTGTCGATCACGCCGCGACCAGCCATCAGGTCCATACGCCCGAAATAGCACTGGATAGCCCGGACACGGCGCACGCAGTGTGGGCGATGCAGGACCGGGTGGTGTGGCAGCAGGGCCAATCGCCCGTCTCCGGCATCGCCTCGATCACGGGCTATGGCCAGTATCACGAAAGCTATCGCCGCGAAGGCGGCGTGTGGAAGATCGCCGCCCTGCGCCTGTCACGCTTTCATGTCGATATGCATCCTCAGCCCCACTGAAGCTCCAGCTTGGGCACGAACGTGATATTGCCGACGAAGTAGCCCAGTTCGAATCCGTCTTTCAGGCGGAACGGCGGGATCGCCTTGAGGAATTCCTCCAACGCGGTTTGCAGCTCGAACCGGGCAAGGTGCATGCCGAGGCATTTGTGGATGCCGCCGCCCAGCGCGACATGCGCCGCCTTGCGATCGAAGCGCACTTGCGACGGGTTGTCGTGCATTTTTGGGTCCTGGTTGACCACCGGCGTGCTGACCGAGACATATTCGCCCGGCATGATCTTCTGCCCGTGGATTTCCAGTTCGCGCGCGGCAATGCGAAACGCCGTCACCGGGCCATAGACACGCAGAAATTCCTCGACCGCCAGCACGATCCGATCGGGATTTTCGCGCAGTTCCTGCTGCTGTTCGGGATAGCGCGCGAGGTGGGTAAAAATGTTGCCGAGCATCGTGGTAACCGTGTCCAGCCCGCCGAGAAACAGGTTGAAGCAGTGGCCCAGCACTTCCTCGTCGTTCCACTTGCGGCCTTCCTCGGCCTCCAGATCAAACAGCTTGGTGATGTAGTCATCGCGCGGATTGATGCGGCGATCGGCGATCTCTGCCTTCAGATAATCAACCGCCTTGCGCACGCCGTCGCTGCGCACTTCCCAGTCGTTGGAATGCAGCATCTGCTTTTCCCAGACGAGGAACTCGGCCATCCTGTCCTGCGGCAGCCCCAGCAGATCGAGCACGATGAAAATCGGATAGCGCTCGGAAAATTCGTTGATGAAATCGCAACTGGTGCGATCCTTGAACTTGTCGATCAGATCGGTGGCGCGGCGGCGCAGATCGTCCTTCAGCGCGGCCATTTTCTGCGGCGAAAAACTGGGATTGAGCGCCTTGCGATAGAAAGTGTGCATCGGCGGATCGACTTCGGTCGGCACCACCAGCCAGCTTTCGCCGATGCTCTGCGACCATTGGCCCATGCCGTTCTTGGTATAGTTGTCCGCATCGCGCAGCATTGCCATGGTGTCGTCAAAGCCGGTCAGCAGCCAGCCCGGCTTGTCGCCCGGAAAGATGTTGGTGACATACGTGATCGGCCCGAGCGTGCGATGCATTTCGGGGATCAGCGTTTCCTGCGGGCAATCCTTGACCACCTCGCGCGCAAAATACGCGAGGCGCACGGCCTTGTCGGCGGGAACATGCGGCGGAAGTGTCTGGGTGGTCATGCGAAAGGCTCCGGTTACCAGATGATGCGCATCTGAGCGGCAAGACGGCGATTGCGCAAGGCGATGGCGCGCTGCTGCGGGGTTACACGCTGGGTATCGACGGGCAAATGCTGCGACACATCCGCCAGTTTGACTCGTTTGATCGAGGGCATGGGCTTTTCACTGGCCTCGAACCAGCGCCCCTGGATTGCGCCGGAGGGATAGCCCGCTGTGTCGAGCCAGTTGTGCACCCCGGGATCGCGCGCGCTGATCACCGTGCGGAACACGCCGTCACTATCGACCACCGCCTGCCTGTCGTTGAGGCTGGCCTGATTGTTGTACCAATCGGTCGTTTCATACAGTTCGTTGGTCAGGATGATCGACCAGTAGCGATAGCGCGCGGGGACTTTCACTTCGCTGATCAGCGCCTCGTCATCGGCGAGATCATACGCGCCCTCGTAATAGAATTGCCCGCTCAGGCCCGACATCTGCGACACGTCAAAGATCTTGAGCGCATTGATATGGCCCTGCGCGCGCAGTTCCTCGACATGGGTGGGGAACGCCAGCGCACAAACCGCGACAATGCCGGGAATTTCGCCAAAGCCATGATGCAGCGCATCGGCCGAAGGACGGCCTTTGGCGTTATCGACGTCAAGCCGGGCGATGCCGAAGCGCGGTTCACGCTCCACTCCCCAGTCGCACCCGACCACGCGGACCATGAACTTTTCGCACAAGGGATCGAGCGCACGCCAGTCACCGGCATAGCCCGCCGGCCGCTCGGGCGAAATCACCAGTTCGAAATGGCCCTGGGCATCGAGCGTCAAGCTGTCGAAATCGATCTGTCCGAGCAGCGGATGATGCTTGCCGGTGCGCAACGTATCGGGGCCCATCTGCGCGAGGATGACCATGCGCACGGTGCCGCGATCGCCCTTGATCACATAGCTGCCGCCACGTTCGATCAGGCACCCCTTGTAGATCGTGTCGGCATTGGGCTGAAAGATGTTCTGCGCAATATTGAGCTCGGGCACAAACAGCGGGTGACGCCGATCGCCGACCAGCGCATCGGGAATCGCGCGAGTCAGCCCCGACAGCAACAGGCGCATCGATTCGGCCATGACCTGCGGATCGCCGCGCAGTCGTTCGGGCACGCGGGCGCGCATCGCATCGCCCAGCGGACGCAAGCCATCGATCAGTCGTTCCCATTCGAGTCCATCACTCGGACCATCGCTCGGCATTTCAGGCATCCCTGTTCCAATCGCGCCGTTCTTGCCGATCTGCGCCGCCAGCAACCTGTCGGGCGACAGGTGGACGGCACAGACCCCGGCCCATGCTGCCGCCTGCAACAGGGATCGACGCGCGATGAAATCAAACGACATGATGCTGGACGTAACCTCGGCCACCGACCTTGGCGAACAGACTTTCATCGCCGCGACGCTGCACCTGCCCGACGACATGGAAACGCCGCCGCACCTGATCTTTGCCATCCATGGCGGCGGCTACCACCGCGCCTATTGGCATCCGACGTTTGCCGATAACAGCTACAGCTTTGCGCGCTGGTTCACGGATCATGGCAAGGCGGTGCTGACGATCGACATGCTCGGCATGGGCCAGAGCAGCAGACCCGAGCCGGAAAGTCGGCTGAGCCAGGCAATCATCGCCGCCGCCCATGCCGAAGCCTTGCGCCAGATCACCGCGCGATGGCGCGGCCCCGTCAGCGTCACCGGAGTTGGGCATTCGATGGGCGCAATGATGGTGATCGCGCAGGCCGCCGCCCACCCCGAGATGGACCGCGTCGCGGTCATCGGCTGGGCCAACGAACCGATGGTGCTGGGCGATACCGATGTCGCCACGTTGCAGGCGGGCCTGATCCCGAGCGGCTATCTTGCCACCCCGCGCGTGCCCATGCGCAAGCTGTTCTATTGGGACGACGTACCGCTGTCATTCATCACGGCGGACGAGGCGCAAGGCTCGACCACGCCCGCCACGATGGGCCGGGATGCGCTGACGCCGGGGATCGTGCACGAGGCCGCCGCACGGATCGCGGTGCCGGTGCTGGTGGTGCAAAGCATGATCGACACCAGCCCGGCGCCCGACAAGGAGCCGGGATATTTCCGCGCGTCGCCAGACGTGGAATTGCACATTCTGGAAAAGGCCGCGCATTGCCAGAATTTTGCCGGGACGCGTGCGCAGCACTGGTCACGCCTCAACGACTGGATCGACCGCACGTCATGATCGTTCGACGGCGGTAATTTCGCCCGCGATCGACCGCGCCGCGATCGCGTAACAGCCGATTGCGAGCAGCAGGAACAGCCCCAGCAGCATGAGCGCCTGTTGCAACCCGGTGCCCGATGCCGTGCTGCACGCGAGACCTGGATGCAGGTGGGCTGACTGGCACGCGGCGGCATAGCCCGTGCCATAGGCGCGCGCGGCCAGACGGTCGCTCATCAGCCCCAGAAACGCCGCGCCCAGCGCCATGCCGAACACGGTCTGCCCAAAGGCGTGGATCGCCGCCGCCGTCGCGCGCATGCGCGGTTCGACCAGCCGTTGCGTTACGGTCATGATCGTCGGCAAAAAAGCATAGAGGCTGAATGTTGCGGCAAATAACAGGCCCGCCAGAATACGCCAGTCATCCTGGAAAATGGCCAGCAGATAGAGCGGCAGCGCCAGCGCCACGCCCCCGATCGGCAGCCAGCCATACCGCGCAGGGTGATGGGTGGCGAACCGGTCGGACAGCATCCCGCCGACCACCCCGCCGCTTGCCGTCGCCATGCTGAACGTCAGCGCAAACACCAGCGCGGCATGCCTTACATCGAAACCGAAACGCCGGATCAGCAAGGGGATCAGGAACAAGTTAAGCCCAAACCCGACCAGCGCGACCATACCGCTGCCCACGGTAAAGCTGACAAATGACGGTGATCGCCCGACCTGCCGCAACACGTCGCCAAGGCTGGGCGCGACAGCACCTGCGTGGCTGCGTTCGGGCTCGGCAATGGTCAGCCACAACAGCGCCGCCAGCACGACCCCCGGCCCGCCCATCACCAGAAACGCCGCGCGCCAGCCGTGGGTCTGGGCAATCCAGCCCCCGCCCATCGCCCCGATCGCTCCGCCGACCGACACCCCGACCGCGATCAGTGAAAACACCGTGGCGCGCTTGTCGGCGTCGAACCGGTCAGCAATCATCGACACGACCGGTGGTGTAAAACCGGCCTCGCCGATACCCACCCCCAACCGCGCCAGCAACAATTGCGCATAGCTGCCCGCCATGCCCGACATCATCGTCATCACCGACCACAGCCCGGTCGCCACAACGACAATGCCGACACGGCTGACCCGTTCAGCCAGCCGGGCGATGGGGATGCCGATGCCGCCATAAAACAGCGCAAAGGCCACCCCGCCCATCAGCCCGAGTTGAAAGTCACTGAGCCCGAATTCGCGACGGATCGGCTCACCCACCACCGAAATGATCATGCGGTCGATGAAATTGGCCATATAGATCGCGCCGAGCAAGCCGACGAACCACCAGTCTCGTGCCGAAAACCGCTTCATGCCAATCCTCTCGCTCCCGCTGGCCGAACAGCCTACGGCGGGATTGTGCGCGTAGACCTGCCCATCGACAGGTCACGACGCGCTGGCGCTGTGGCGCCAAGGCGCCAACATGGGAGATATGGGTATGGCAGGCAAGCTGGATGGACGGGTCGCATTGGTCACCGGTGCCGGTGGTGGCATTGGCGCGGCTTCGGCCCGGCGCCTTGCTGCCGATGGCGCGCAAGTGGTTCTGGCCGATATCGACATCCGCGCGGCGCAGACGGCCGCAGCCGGCATTCCCGGCGCGGTCGCGCTTCCGGTGGACCTGACGCAGGAGGCTTCGGTCAAGGCGCTGACGGAGGCGGTGATCGCGCAATTCGGCCGCATCGACGTGCTGCACAACAACGCCGCGATCCAGAACGACGCGCAGCGCCAGAAAGACCTCGACGTCGTCAATCTCGACCTCGCGGCGTGGGACATGGCGATGGCGGTCAATGTGCGCGGCGCGCTTTTGATGAGCCGCCATGTGATCCCGCAGATGATCGCGCAAGGCGGCGGCTCGATCATCCACAGCGCCTCGGGCTTTGGCGTACAGGGCGAATCGACGCTGACCGCCTATGGCTCGTCCAAAGCCGCGCTGATCCAGCTCAACCGCATGATTGCCACGCAATACGGCAAGCAGAACGTGCGGTCGAACTGCATGGTGATCGGTTTTGTGCTGACCCCGCTCGCAGTCGAAACGACCCCCGACGTGATCAAGGACATCCTGCTTTCGCACCACCTGACCCCGCAACTGGGGCAGCCCGAGGATATTGCCAACCTCGTCGCGTTCCTTGCCGGCGACGACAGCAAATTCATCACCGGCGCGGCGATCCCGATCGATGGCGGGGTAACCGCGCACCAGCCGAGCTATGCCGATTTCCAGAAGCTGTTTGCCGCGATGGGCAGCACCAAGCTCTAGTGACCCTATCCGGCATACTCCGCCAAGCGCGCCACCGGACGGATCGGGTCGGGCCCGAAATCGTCAAGGCCGGTGGTGTCTCGCGCCGCTTGTTCCATGCCGGAGACAGTCAGCGGCGCAGGTCATGACAGATGCGCCTCCATCAATTGCAGCAGGTCGGCATAGTGCGGCTGGTGCGACAGCGCGCCGCCCGAAATCGAGATGTTTTCGCCGGTGATATAGCGGCTCTCGTCCGAAGCGAGGAACGCGACCAGCGCAGCAATGTCGTCAGGCGTTCCGAATTCGGGGGTGAGCACATGGCGCTTGATGATTTCCTTGAGCCCCGGCACGGTCTTGTCGAGCGCCTCGGTCAGCACCACGCCGGGCGCCACCGAATTGCAGCGGATGTTCTGCCGCCCGTGCTGGGTGGCGATATATTTGGTCATGGTGATGATCGCGCCTTTCGACGCGCCATAGGCGATCCGCGCCAGATCGCCCGCCGTCCCGCTGTTCGAGGCGGTGTTGACGATCGACCCGCCGCCGCCGCTCACCATATGCGGGATCGCGTATTTGCATCCCAGCAGATAGCCGCGCAGATTGATGTCGATGATTTCGTCCCAGATTTCGATGGGAATGGTCACCGCATCGGTATCCAGCGGATGCTTGGCCGGATCGGTCATCGCGGCGTTATTGTGCAGGATGTCGAGCCGCCCGAAATGAGCAACGGTGGTTTCCACCAGCGCCTCGACCGAAGCAGGGCTCGCTGCGTCGAATTGCACGGCCAGCGCGGCATCGCCCAGCGGCTCGGCCACAGCCTGCGCCGATGGCAGAAACACGTCGGCCACTGCCACGCGCGCACCTTCGGCAACGAACCTGCGCACCACCGCCGAGCCGATTCCGCCGCCGCCGCCGGTCACGATCGCCACTTTGCCTGTCAATCGCCCCATGCCGGTCATCCTGCGGTAAACTGCTTGTTGAATTCGACAAACCCGATCAGGCGCGCGATGCGGTCAGCCTGCACTTGCGGCTGCTTTTCCTGCCCCGGCCCGTCGGGGACGATCTGCAGCGGCGCGCCCGCCAGCAGTCCGGCCAGCGCGTTGTGCGTGACATCGGCGGGATCATAGACGTCGGTGGTGTCGAACCCTTCGGGCACCATGCGCAGCAAAGTCGGCGTGCGCATGATCGGCGCGGCAATGCCGATAATGTCGATGCCGCGTTCGTGGTATTCGGCCCACAGCGATTCGGCGAAATTGATCTCGAACGCCTTGGTCGCCGAATAGAGCGCAAGATTGGGTTGCCCGCCCAGCCCCGCGCCCGAGGCCATGACAATGATACCGCCCCTTCCCTTGCCATCGACGCCGCGCGCGAGCATGCGCTTGCCGAAACCGTTGGCAGCGTCGATCAGAGTCGAGATATTCATCCGCACCAGCCGATGCGCAGCCTCGGGGCTGTCTTCGAAAAAGCTGGCAAAGCCGTCGGCTCCGGCATTCGAAATATACAGCCCGACGTCGCAATCGCGCGCCGCCTCGACAATGCGCAAGCCCGCGCCAGGTTCGGTCAGATCCTGCGCCACCGCGCGCGTGTCGATGCCGAATTCGGCCTTGAGCGCCGCCCCCAAGGCATCGAGTGCGGCCTGCCGACGCGAAACGAGCACCAGATTGATGCCCATCGCCGCCAATTGCCGTGCATAGCATTCACCCGTGCCCTCCGAAGCCCCGGCAATCACTGCCCATGGGCCGAATTTTTCGCGAAATGCCGCCGGATCAAGCGGCAGCCGGGCGAGCGGGCGCATTGGTCAGGCGTCCTTCTTCATCGCGGCGACGCGCGCCTTCGCCGCCTCGATCCCGCGAAACAGCGCGGTGCAATTGCCCGCACCGGCATAGAACAGCAGAAACAGCGGGATCTGTTCGAGTTGTTCGTCAGTGAATTCGCCATTGATCAGCGCGCCGGTCATCTGGATTTCGACCAGATCCTGCCGCCCCAGCATCGCCGTTGCGCCCAGCACCATCAGCCGCTTTTCGCGGATGGTGAACGCCGGATTGCCCCACAGATTGGCGAACTGGTTGCCGACGATCTCCTGATTGAACGGCGTATCCTTGAACGGCACGACCATCGCCGACATGCCCGGGCCATAGACCGCATCGAACACTTCGAGACCCTTGGCCCAATTTTCCTCATTCATCCCGTTTCTCCCGAATGTGCGGTTTCAGCCTTCGATCGGCTGACCAAGCGGATATTCCAGCCCGACCGACGACCGGCCATATTCCTTCAACAGTTCGACCATCGGCAGACGCACGCCAAACTTGGCCGCCTCGGCAATGGCGACGTCCAGATCCTTCAGCATCAGGCTGTAATGGTATTCGCGCGCGGCGGTTTCCTGCGCATTGCCCTCGGGATCGGGGCGAAGTTGCAGCATCATCGCGCCTTCCAGCCCGCCGCCAGCCGCAGGATCACCGGCCAGCGACTTGGCCATCTGCGCCAGGTCCACGCCATAATTGCGGGCGATCACTGCGCCTTCATAGCCCGCGCGGATGCACCCGAAATACGTGGTGTTGCGCGCGATCTTGGCCGCCATGCCGGCCCCGGGGCCACCCATGTGAATGATCGATCCGGCAAAGCCGTCGAAAATCGGCTTGGCCGCCGCGATATCGGCGTCGCTGCCGCCGACCAGGCAGATCAGGCCGTTCTGGCCGGACTTTGGCCCGTTGGTGACGCCGCAATCGATCAATGTGACCCCGGCATCTGCGCACAGTTTCTGCGCCGCAGCCAGATCGGACATGGCAATCGTCGACAACAGGATCACCGTCTGCCCCGGCTTGCCTGCCGCCAGCACCCCGTCGGGCCCCGACAGCACGGCGATCGTCTGCGCTCCATTGAGCACCGCGATCAGCACGCAATCCGACGCTGCCGCCAGATCGCGCGGGCTGGCCGACATCGCCGGGGCACCCGGCACATTGGCCGCCGCCTCGGCGCGGACATCATAGATCGCCGCCAGTTGCCCGGACCGTTGCAAACATTGCGCGACGCCCCCGCCAATGCCGCCAAGCCCGATCACTCCACCTGTCTTCATGTCCATGTTCCTTCAATTCACCAGAATGCGGCCGATCCGGCGCTGGGTTGGATGATCGATCCCCGCCGCAACGAAATAGTCCGCGACATCCGACCAGTTGCGATTGATTTCATCCCACGCGGCTTCGAGATAGTCGGTGCGCACGCCGATCAGGGCCTGCACCTGATCAGGGCTGGGCATGAAGCCATAGCTGGCCATGAAGCCCGGCTCGATTTCACCATCACGCGCCATGTTTTCGCCGAACACCGCAGAGCGCAAGTAATCAGCCATGATCACATCGCGCGGCACGCCCGCCATTTCGAGCAGCAGCGCGATCGCGACCCCGGTGCGATCCTTTCCGGCGGTGCAGTTGAACAAGACCGGCACTGCACCATTCAGCAGAACCTCGGCAATGGCCGGCCAGTGCGGCAACAGCGCGCCGACAATCTCGCGATACGTTTCAACCATCGTCGAGACCGCGATCTCGAGATCGGGCCCTTGCAACAGGCGATGCCGGCCATCCTCGCCGAACACGCGCAAATCGGCGTTGACGTCCAGCCCCAGCCAGCGACACTCCGGACCATGCCATTCATGCGGCATATCCGCACGTTCGCCCGCAGAGCGCAAATCGACGATCGTGCGAAAGCCGATATCCTGCAGCGCCCCCAGTTGCGCGGGCGCGAAATTGCGCGGACCTTCACTGCGATACAGCACGCCCTGGCGAATATGCCCGCCCGTCGCAAGAAGACCGCCAAGATCACGAAAATTCAGACTTGAGACCGGCATTCTCAGCGCTCCGGATAGACGGGGATCGCAGCGACCAGTTGCCCGTAGAAACCGGCATCGAACCATACGTGTTCGATATGGTGCCCAAGCGTGGCGCGTTCATCGGTGTAGGCAAAGCGCATCAGATCGCCCATGCGCCCCGACCAGACAACCGGATGCAGGGCCGGATCAAGCCCGGCCATATGCGCCTCGAAATCGGCCAGACTGCCCTCGACGCGCATCGCGACATGGTGAAACCGCATGGCAAAGCTGCCATCGGTCGGCAGCGGCGCGGCATGCAGCGGCGCGCTGTCGTGCAACGGCTCGATCAATTCGATCTCGACCCCGCCGACATGCGCCAGCGCGATCTTCAGCTGAAACGGGTGCGACGATTCCAGCCCCGGCATGTCATTGGTGAACACATAAAATGACGGCACATCGAATTGGTCGCGCCACACCGCCAGCGCCCGGTCGAGGTCGGTGGTGACATAGGCGATCTGGCTATGCCGCGCGTTGAGGCTTGGAAACATGGCCGAAATCCTCAGTTGTTGGCGATCTTGCCGCCATCGACGATCAGGGTGTCACCGGTGTGATAGCGCGACAGGTCGCTGGCAAGATAGACCACCGCGCCCCACAGGTCGTCGGGTTGCCCCGCGCGGCCGATCGGCGCCTTGGCCGCAACGCTGTCGGCGATCATCTTGCCGACGACAGGGTCGGCCATGGTCATTTCGGTGATGATGAAGCCCGGCGCGATCACATTGCAGCGAATGCCATGCGGCCCGAGTTCGGCGGCGATGCCCTTGGCCAGCGCGTTGAGCGCGCCTTTGGCCGCGCCATAATGCGTCATCGTGGGCACGCCCTGAAAAATCGAGCCGCTGCCGCACACGATCAGCGATCCACCCCCGCCGCGCTCCACCATGTGCCGTGCAACCTCGCGCAGCGTAAACACCACGCCGTGCTGGTTGACGTCAATCAGCGCGTGATAAGTGTCCGCGTCCATCTCGATGAACGGCTTCTGGCTGGCGATCCCGGCGTTGGCAACGACCGTATCGATCCGGCCCATGACTTGCAGCGCTTCGGCCACGCCCGCGACGATCGATCCTTCGTCGGCGACATCGACCGACTGGGCATGCACTTTGGCACCCAGTGCACGCAGCCTTTCCGCCGCGCGTTCGTTGGCATCCTGCCGCCGCCCCCAGATCACCAGATCGCTGCCCGCACGCGCCAACCCCTCGGCAAAACCGTAGCCGAGCCCCGAATTGGCGCCTGTTACAAGCGCCACTTTGCCAGTCAGGTCGAACAGATTCTGTGCCATGTCGAACATGCATCCCCGGGTTGTCTTGTGTTCTGTGGCGATGGCTATCCCCGCTATGGAGTGGGGCCGCATATCTTCCGGTAGGGCAAGGTTCGTTTTTCTGCCTCTCTATCTCGCTCCACACGAAACGGGAGGTATGTCGATGGCCAAAGACGGACAGCGGGGCGAAGTGTTCCATATCGACGATATGCTTCATCCGGTGCTCACCGACCTGCAAAAGGCGGCGCTGGCGAGCGCGGCACAAGCCGTGTTCGATTTCTCGGCAGAAGCCGTCCTCGGCGCGGCCAGGGCACAGACCGGGCTTGATGATTTCGGCGCGATGGACTTTGTCGAACGGCTGGAACTGTGGTGCCAGTGCGTCAAGGATGACACATTCCTGTCGCCAATCTCGCACGCCGCGCTGTGGACGATGTTCGTGCGTTATGCCTCGGACCGCTTGCGAGTCGAAGACATCTGCAAGCGCCATCCCGAGATCCTGAACATCGTCATCGACCGGCCGATCATCGTGGCGGGCCCGCCGCGTTCGGGCACGACGCACCTGCTGGGTCTGTTGTCGGCCGATACGCGGCTGCGTTCGCTGCCGTGGTGGGAAGCGATCGCGCCGGTCCCGACCCTTGCCGACCAGCCCACCGCCGACGATCCCAATCCGCGCCGGACGCGCGCGGCGGCGGGCTGGGAACAGCAGGACGCGATGATGCCGCTGTTCAAATACATGCACGAATTCTCGCCCGATCATGTCAGCGAGGACATCGAATTGCAGGCGCTGGATTTCTCGTCCTACCTGCTCGAATGGCTCGCCCTGGTGCCGAAATGGCGCGACTATTACCTCAGCCACGATCAGAGCGGGACGTATGCCTATCTCAAAAAGGGCCTGCAGGTTCTGACCTTCCTCAAGGGGCCGAACCGCTGGGTGATAAAATGCCCGCAGCATATGGAACAGTTGCCGACTTTGCGCGCGACGTTCCCCGATGCGACATATGTGATCACGCACCGCGATCCGGTCGCCTCGATCCGCTCGACGCTGTCGATGTGGCTTTATGCCTCACGCATATTGCGCACAAAAACCGATCCGGAAGAGCCCAAGGCATACTGGATCGACCGTTATCGCACATTGCTGCAACGCTGTGTCGATGATCACGATTGCCTGCCGCCCGAACAGACCGTCGATGTCTATTTCCACCAGTGGATCGCCGATCCCGATGTGATCCTTGGCGAGATTTACGCCAAGGCAGGGTTGCCGCTCGATGCTGAAACGCTGGCGACGTTGCACCGGTATCATGCCGATCACGACCCCGGCGTAAAAGGGCGGGTGGTGTTCAACCTCGAACGCGATTTCGCCATCACCGCCGACGATATCCGTCATCAATTCCAGTTCTATTTCGATCGCTTCCCGGTCGAACGTGAAGTGAAATGATCCATCTCAGGAGACCTGAAGTGACCACCATTACGATCATCAAGCGCGACGGTTCCAGCACGGCGGTCGAGGCCCAACCCGGCGTTTCGCTGATGGAAACGATCCGCGACAACGGCTTTGACGAATTGCTCGCGCTGTGCGGCGGATGCTGTTCATGTGCCACTTGCCATGTCCACATCGACGCCGCGACATTTGCCCGGCTGCCCGCGCCGAGCGATGACGAGAACGATCTGCTCGACAGTTCCGACCACCGCGACGCGCTGAGCCGTCTGTCGTGCCAGGTCATGATCTCGCCCGATCTCGATGGTGCAATCGTGACCATCGCCACGGAGGACTGACCATGAGTGATCCCCTGACCGAAGTCCTGTCCTTCTTCAACGAGTGGAAGCCGACTCTGGCGGACATGCTCGCATCGATGGAGCGGCGGTTTACCGACACGACGGTCTGGGAAAACCACGGCGTGTCGCGCACGGTCGGGTTTGCCGAGGCCAAGGCCTTCATGGACGGCTTTGCGCAGATCAGGCCGATCGAAAGCGGCGAAGTGATCGTCCACCACGCCGCCGCCGTCGGCAATGTCGTGCTGACCGAACGCACCGACAATTTTCATGACAAGGACGGCAACCTGCTCGTCTCGATCGTGCTGATGGGCCGGTTCGAGATGGATGGGCCCCGCATCGTGTCGTGGCGCGATTACTTCGACACCGCGAAAGGATTCTGAGCGTGTTTGCTGGCAAGCCGGTGTGGGCCGAACTGCCGGTGCTGCCCGCCGCAGACCTGGTGCCGCTGGTGCAAGGCTGGGAATCCGCCGGGGTTGAAGGGGTGTGGGCGCCGCAGATCTTCGGCGCGCCGTTCACCGTGCTGGCGGCGGCGGCGGCAGTGACCAGCCGCATCAAACTGGGCAGCGGCATCGCGCTCGCCTTTACCCGCAGCCCGCTCGAAACCGCGTGCAGCGCGATCGATCTCGATCATATCAGCCAGGGTCGTGCCGTGCTCGGTCTTGGTTCCAGCGCCCAAAGCCAAATCGAGGGCAGCTTCGGCATGACCTATGGCAAACCGCTGGCACATATGCGCGAAGTGGTCGGCCAGGTGCGCGCGGTGATCGCGCAAGGGCATACAGGCGAACTGAAGCGGCTGGAGGGCGCCTATCACACGCTCGATTTGTCGCATTTCCGGCTGGTCCGCCCGGCGCATCGCAGCGCGATCCCGGTCTATCTGCCCGCAGTGTTCGAAAAAGCCTGCGAACAGGCCGGCGCGATTGCCGATGGCCTGCTCGGGCATCCGCTGTGGACCACCGGTTGGCTGCGCGACCGGGCAATCCCGTCGCTCAAGGCGGGGCTCGATCAAGCCGGACGCAACCGCAACCAGGTCGATGTCAACCTGATGATCTTTACCGTGATCAACCCCGACCGTGCCGCAGCGATCGCCGATGCGCGCGCCAATATCGCCTTCTACACCCAATCGCCGCAGTACTTGCGCTATTTCACCGAAATCGGCTTTGGCGCCGAAGCGCAGGCGATCCAGGCGGCATTTGCAGCGCAGGATTACGAGGCGATGGCGCGCGCCTGCCCCGATGCCATGGTCCGCGCGATCACCATTCTGGGCTCGGCGGACGAAGTGCGCGAACTGGTCGCCGAACGCGCGGCCTTTGCGGATTCGATTACCCCGGTCGTGCCACAATTCGGCATCGCGCCCGACAAGGCCGCGATTTACCGCCGGCGCATCGCCGATCTGTTCTACACCTGACCGTTGAACACCCCGGCGATCAGGAACCGGGCCATGATCCTGCCCTGATCCTGTTCGCCCGCCGCACCGGCGAGCATGGCCTGCAGCGGCTTGAGCGTGTAATATGAGCCGACCCCGTGAACCAGCAGTGCCAGCAGCGCGCCGGTGGCAATCGGCGAGACCGGGCGCGTCTGCCGCACATCGTCGATCAGGCTGTCCAGCCGCGCCTGAAACGGGCGAACGAAACGGTTGACGATGAAATCCAGCCGCCAGCCGGGGCGCTGGCCCTCGTGATAGCAGATGCCGACGATATCGGGATGGACGCTGGCCCACTGGCAAAACCGTTCGATCAGATCGATCAGCCGTTCTTCAGCCGTGGCGTCGCTGTCGAATGCCGGTTCGACTTCGCGCGATGCGCCGGCCAGCCGCCATTCGACCGCCGCCTTCCACAAGTCGGATTTCCTGCCAAAGCGGACATTGAGCAGATTGTGGCTGATCCCCAATTGCCGGGCCAGATCGCGCACCATTGTCGCGTCGTAGCCGCGCTCGGCAAACTGGGCAAAGGCCAGCGCCAACAGCCTGTCTTCGCCCACCGGTTCCGCCGAATTGGCGGGCGGTCGGCCACGCCGACGCGGGCTGATCGCATCATCGACAACCATTTCGACCGGCCTGTTCATCGTCGCAGGTTTGACAATTAAATTGTCATCTGTCAATTTTATCCGAAGAACACAATTCCTGGGGATGATTCGCAATGGCGCAAGACGCGTGGTGGGCCGTGGCCCGCTCCGAAGAAGTCACCTCGGCCAAGCCGATCAACGTCGATATCGGTGATCAACCGGTGGTGCTGTGGCGCGACCAGCACGGCGCAGCGCACGCGCTCGAAGACCGCTGCCCGCATCGCCGGGCGCCGCTGTCGCTGGGCTGCGTGCTGGGCAACGGCATGATCCAGTGCGGCTATCACGGCTGGACATTCGATGGCGAAACCGGCCATCTCAAGAACATTCCCAATCTGAAAAGCGATGCCAAATTCCCGCCGATCTATCGCGCGACGCCATTTGGCGTCGCGGAAAGCGCCGGGTTCGTAAGGGTCTGCCTGAATGCCAAGGCCACCGCGCCGGTTGCCACCAACGAGAATTTGCCGTTGTCGGGCACGGTCAATGTTGCGCTCGATCATGACCAGTACATTGCCGCACTGTTCGACGATCCCGCACTGGTTCTGGCGATGCGTGGCGTACGCTTCACCCCCTATCTGACGACTGAACTGATCGTCGAGCAGGGCCTGCTGGTGATGGAACGGTCGTGCCAGTGGGCCGGACCGCATTGGCCTGCGCCGTTCAGTTCGGATTTCCCGATCAGCCTGCGCATCGCCACCGATCCGCTGACCGGTGAGAGCGAACTGTCCTTGCGCGACGATATGCTGCGCCCGGTGCTGACCGCACGCATCGCGCCGGTCCCTGCCGCAAGAGGGGTTACGCAAGTGCGCTGGCGGGCCAGACTGGCGCCGCAAAGATCGGGTCTGATGGCAAGAGCGATGGGAACGGGAACGCCCTTCACGCTGCGTTCGGCGATCGACGGCGCCGCGTTGCGGGTGCTCAAACCCTCGGCTTCGATCCACGCCGCCGCGCTGCGTGCGGAACTGACCGCGCGTGCCCAGCAATCCAGCGCAGCCTGAGGAGGCAACGATGCTTGATGTCACACATCCTTCGAGCAGCGATGATCACGGCGATGCTATCCCGTCCGATCCGCGCGAATTCGCCGCCAAGGTCAATGCGTGGGTGCCGCACGATATCGTGCTGAAGGATGCATGGTTCCCCCTCGCCCACAGCTTTGCCGTCACCGCCAAACCGGTGCGCCGCGCGGTCTATTCGCAGCCTTATTTCCTGTGGCGCGAACACGGCGTGGCGCTCGCCTCGGAATTTCACCCCGCTGCGGGCCTGATCGGCGCCAAGAGCACGTTTTCCGATGCCGCCGGTCGCTATCCGGTGATCGAAAAATACGGCTATGTCTGGGGCTGGTTCGGCAATCCGGCCAATGCCGCGCCCGAACATGTGCCCAGCCTGCCCTATCTGCCCGAAGAGGGCGGATTGCCGTTGCATATGCTGGGCACGGTGCGGTTCGACTGCACCGCCCCGCTCAGTCTGGAAAACCTGATCGACCTTACCCATGCCGATTTTCTCCACGCCGATGTCGTGGGCGACGAGATAATGGACAAGGAAACCGTCGAAGTGTTCCACGACAGCGAAACAATCACGATGGTCCGCACGTGCGTCAACAAGTCGGTTGCGCCGATCATGAAGTGGTTTGGCGGGGTCAAATCCGACGTTCAGCAAGTGCGCCAGGTGATCCGCATCTATCTGCGCAGCCATGCCGCGATCGCCTATGGTCGTTTCAGCCCCGGCGACAATGTCCAGTTGTTTCACCCGTGCGTGCCCGAAACGCGGGACCGCACCCGGCTGGACTATGCGATGAACACCACCAACGTCAAAAAAACCAATCTGTTCCGGTATTTGATGCCCAAGGCCAGCTACAAGGTGTCGCGGCAGGACAGCACCATGACCAGCCCGCAAAGCCCACGCTACATGCATCCCGAAAAGCGCAAGGATCTCCATTCACCGCTCGACGAGGCCGGACAGAAATATCGCGTTCTGATGCTGGCACTGGCCGAAAGACAGGCGCGCGGCGACTATGCCTATCGCGATAATGTCAGCGCCGATTGCAGCGATATTATTGGATACCAAAAACCATGACCACACTGACCAATGCCACAGGCGGGGAACGCCGCTGGTGGGGCGTCATGCCTGTCCTGCCCGCCCCGATGATGGGCGGCATCGCCAAGCAGATGGAGGCAGTCGGATTTGAAGGCTGCTTTTCGTTGCAGATCTATGGCCCGCCGTTCGTGCCGATGGCAGCGGTCGCCGCGCTGACCGACACGCTCAAGGTATCGACCGGGATTGCCGTGGCTGGAACACGCAGCCCGGTGGAAACCGCATTTGCCGCGATCGAACTCGACCGCATCAGCCAGGGCCGCTTCGTGCTCGGGCTGGGTACTTCGCTGCACAGCGCGATCTGCGGGATTTACGGAGAGCCCAAACGCAAATTGCTGTCGCACTTGCGCGAAGTGATCGCGGCGGTGCGCTATATCAACGCCAATGCGCACAAGGGGATGGAGCCGATCCACGGCGAATATTTCAACGCCGAATGGACCGAAATGATGCTGACCCCGCCACCGGTGCGCGAAGCCATTCCGATCTGGGTGGCCGCGCTCAAGGACAAGCTGACCAGTCTGGCGCTTGAGGTCGGCGACGGGTTGATGGTGCACGCGCTATGGACGGTTGATTACACCGTGCAGAAAAAGGCCTTCATCGAAGGCGAGCTTGCCCGCTTCGGACGCCGGCGCAGCGATGTGGAAGTCAACGCCTGGCCCTGGGTCGCGATCAACGACGACAAGCAGCAGGCCATCAACGACAGTCGCGCCACAGTGGCGGGCTATGCCGGATACAAGGAATACGAACCGTTCTTCGACGCGATCGGCTTTGGCGACATGGCCCGCGCCTGCCAGCTGGCCGCCGGTGAACACGGCAATGTCGACAGCGTGATCGACAATGTCAGCGACGACATGGTCGAAGCCTTCGTCAAATGCGGTTCGGTCGATGAAGTGCTCGACAAGCTGGAACCGTTCTGGGGCGTGGTGGATTCGCTTTGCCCGATGACGCCCTATCGCAATTTGTCGATGGAACAACTGACCCAATACAACACCGCCATCTACGCCATGGTGGCCGAGGCCAAACGCCGCGCGGGCCAGGTTTCATAGGCCGGGACGCGTCGCGAGGGCCGTGCTGATCGCCCACAGCCGTTCCGCCCCCTCGCGGCTTTGCGCGGCGAGTGTCGTCCTGGCCACTTTGCGAGACGCGAAATACGCGCCTGTCACATCGGGCGCGCCACCTTGCGCCAACCACAGAATCGTGTCCGCCCCTTGTTCCGGGGAGAGCTGAAATGGCCGGGAAAAACGATACATCGCCTTGACCAGCCAGTTGCCGTGCGCCGGAAAATTGGTCGCGACCAGCCCCGGATGCACCGCATTCACCCGGATGCCGTCGGCGGCGACCCGTTCGGCCAGCGCCCGCGCGTGCAGGATATTGGCCAGTTTGGACTGGGCATAGGCATTGCCCGGGCTGTATTTCCCGGTCTGCTGCAGATCGTCCCACAGCATGTCCTTTACAAAGCGATGCGCCACCGATGCAGTGTTGATCACGTGCGCCCCCGGCGCTGCCGCGCGCAACAGGGGCAACAGCCGATTGGTCAGCACAAACGGGGCAAGATGATTGGTGGCAAAGCCGTGTTCCAGCCCGTCTGCGGTAATCACCCGCGCGGCGGGAATGAACCCGGCATTGTTGGCCAGCACATCGATGCGGTCGGTCAGCGCCGCGACGGAATCGGCCAGACGCTCCATTCCGGCAAAGGTCGACAAGTCTGCCAACAGCATGTCGACCTTTGCCGATGGCGCTGCCGACCTGATCGCGGCGAGCGCAGTCGCCGCGCGCGCCGCATCGCGCCCCTGCGCAATCACCCGCCAGCCGGCCCTGGCCAATTCGCGCGCAACGACCAGACCTATGCCGGAACTGGCGCCCGTGATGACGATGGTTTTCATGCCGTGATAGACCTGCCTGCGATGAACCCCGTCGCCATGGCCGGGCCAACGTTGCAGCCATGCGCCGGGGATTTGCCCTGCCAGATCGAATTGGCATCGAGCCCGGCGGCCCACAAGCCCGCAATCGGCGCGCCGTCCGCGCCAATTACCCGGCACTGGCTGTCGATCCGCACGCCAACCGTGGTTGACCCATCGCCGGGAAAAATTTCGATCGCATAATACGGCCCGTCACCCACAGGCCCGAAGCAGGGATTGGGCAGATGTTTGGGATCGCCGATCTCGGCATCGATGCGGGTATCGCCTTTGCCGAATGCGGTGTCCTTGCCAGTGGCGGCATCGGCGGCGACTTTGGCGACGGTCGCTTCAAGCCCTTTGGCATCGACCCCGATCTGCACCGCGAGGTCCGCCAGCGTCGGCGCGGTCTTCAGATAGCCGTCCGCCACCAGTTCCTTGATCTTGCCACCGCCGGGCAGCACCAGCCCCATGCCGTATTTCTTCACGAAGGCGCCATTGGCGATGATATGTGCAGGCACCGTGCCGGTTGCATGCATCGCCTCGACAAAATGCACGCTGGCCTCGTTGGCAAAGCGCCGGCCTTGCCGGTTCACCGCGATGCAGCCGGGTTTGGACATGTCGATCAGATGCGCATAGCGTTCGAGATAGCCATCGGCGCGGCGGCGCTTTGACACCACCGCCCACACCGCGTTGACGTGGTTTTCCGCGCCCATCGCCGCGCCAGCCGCAGTCGCCGCATTGATGCCGTCACCGGTGTTTTCATAGGGCAGGATCGAAACGTGCTGTTCGGCAAAGGGAATATAGGCCTTGCGCATCTCGGCATTGGCGGAAAACCCGCCCGACGCGAGCACCACGCCTTTGTTCGCGCCGATTTCCACCAGAGCGCCGTTGATCAACGCGCGCACGCCGGTCACCCGGCCCTGGTTGACCACCAGCGACTCGACCGCAGCATTTTCGTGGCACGCAACCCCCGCCTTCAGTGCCGAATGAAACAGGCGCCCGACCAGCGCGGTGCCCATCGTCAGCCGCGAACCCCGGCCCAACTTGCGCTTGTCGAGCGCAAAGCGGATCGCGATCTTGGCCATGTGCCACAAGGCACCGGGCGCGGGCAGCCGTGCAATATAAGGCAGATCGAACAAGTCGATCATCATCCCGCCCGGCGCGTTGAATTCCTCGCGCGGTTTCGACAGGCGGGCAAAGTCGGCGCCCAGTTGCCTGCCGTCGAATTCGGTCGGCGCCAGCAACCTGCCGTGATCCATCGCGCCCGCAACATCGGGATACCAATCGCTCGACGGCGGAGACAAAAGGAACTGCACATCGGTTTTGGCGGCCAGCCATTCGACCATGGCCGGGCCATTGTCGATATAGCCGTCGATCAGCGCCTTTTCCGCCCGGTTTCCGACCACGCCCAGCGCATAACCGCGCGCCTTGTCCAGCGTGTCGTCCACGCGTTCGGCGCGTGCCTGCGGGCTGCATGGAATCCAGATTCCGCCACCCGAAATCGCGGTCGTCCCGCCGAAATGCGCCGCCTTTTCCAGCACTGCGACTTTCAGCCCGGCCTTCGCCGCGACCAGCGCCGCCGTCAGCCCGGCCGCGCCCGAGCCCATGATCACCACGTCATAGTTCATCGCATCATTCTCCCACGCCCATCAGGGCACGCATGGTCTTGTCATCGATGCCGAGTTGCCCGGCACAATCGAGCGCATCCCAATATTCGCGCCACGAGGTCACCCGCCCCGCTTCGTCGAGATCGAACACGCCCACAACATGCGTCGTCGTGCGCTGGCCAGTGGCCAGTTGGCGCACCGTATCCACCCGCTCGGTAAACACGGTGCGGCCCGCGACCGCGACATGGAGGATATCGCAAGCGCATTCGTCGTAGAGCAGATATTGGCGCTCCAGCTCCGCCACGATGGCATCGGCGCCGTGGCGCACCGGAGCCAGCGGCACGATCGGCTGATAGCGCGCATCATCGGCCAGAAAACCACGCAGCGCCAGGCCATCGAGCCTATCTGTGTGAAACAGCGCCAGAAAATCACGCACGATCTGTTCGGCATCGCTCACCGGGGCAAAGAACGCTGCGACTTTACCCGTGTCAAAATATTCGCGCCCGTGAACGATCAGCCCGCCCCGTACCACAAACAGGTCGTGATATTCGTTGCGATAGATCCGCTCGCCGAAATGGATTTCCGAACGGACCTCGCACGTGACGGTATCGCCCTCGGCAATCATGCCGATAATCTCGACTTTGCGCCGATCGGCGGCGAGCAGCATCGCTTTCACCTGATCGGTATAGGATTGCCGCGAGATTGCGCCCCCGCCGATCACCCACCAGTCACAATCAGGCGCCTGCAACGCCTCGATCACGTCGATATCTCCCGATGCGATCGCGCCGAGGAAGCGGCGGACGATGGCCTTGTTTGCTTGCGAGTCCTGCATCCCTGATCCCCTTTGCTGGCGACGTTGTCCGGCAGAGCGCGCGCCTTCACGCCTTCCCTCGGACAGGTTGCGCGCAGACGACGCGTGCGATGTTGACCGCTGCATAAGGGAGAGATCGGGGCTTGACCCACACCACTGTCATATCAGGATACCGATGGTACGTGCTGGCCGCGCTGACTTTGGCGCAGACTTGCCATGGGCTCGATCGCGCGGTGATCGGTCTGGTCTTGAAGCCGATCGGCAGCGAATTCCATTTGACCGGTGCGCAATTGGGCCTGCTGGCGGGGCTGGCCTATGGGTTGCCGTTTGCACTGGCGGCGATCCCGTTCGGCTATGCGGCCGATCGCTTTACCCGCAAATCGCTGCTGACCGGCGCCTTGCTGGCGTGGAGCGGGGCGACTGCGCTGTGCGCGATGACCGGCGGCTATGCCGGCCTGCTCGGCGGGCGCGCGGCCGTCGGCCTGGCTGAAGCCGGGGGCTCGCCCACCGGGCTGTCGATCCTGTCCGATTATTTCGGCGCGGATCGGCGATCGACCGCGATCGGCATCTGGTATCTGAGTTCCGGCATCGGCTTTGCGGTGGCCTTTTTTGTGGGCGGCATGATTGTCGCCAATCATGGCTGGCGCATCACCTTTCTGGTGGCGGGGCTGCCCGGTCTGCTGGTTGCCCCGCTGGTGTTCCTGACAGTGAAAGAGCCCCGGCGCGGCGCACTCGATCGCATTGCGGGCACGCTCTCGAAAGAAACGCTCGCCCACCGGCTGCGGCTGCTGTTTGCCCGCCCCGGCATCGCCTGGGGCGTTCTGGCGATCACCTGCATCGCCACCGGCATTTACGGAATGAGTACCTGGCTGGTCACGTACCTCGTCGACAGCCATGCGATGTCGTTGCCCCGTGCCGGAATGATCGTGGCGATCGCCTATGGCCTGCTCGGATCGGTGGGCGGGCTGGGGGCCGGTTGGGGCGTGGACCGGGTGCACGCGCGCGCCGGTGGATTCGATTCCGCGCGCACGGCGTGGATCGGTGCCGGCATTCCCGTAGTGACCGCAATCACCGGACTGGCCGCCGTTTCGGCACCATCGAGCAGCGCTGCGGTGGCCTGGATCATGGCCGCCGGCATGTTCAGCGCGGCCTACAACGGCCCGGTCAACGCGATGATCGTCACACAAGCCGGGCCGCAATTGCGCGGGCTCGCCGTGGCCTGCGTACAGACGAGCGCAAACCTGATCGGGGTGGGCCTTGGCGCCTGGCTGATCGGCAAAGTGAGCGATGTGGTCGGCGGCAGGAACGGTGTAGCCTGGGGCATTGGCGCGGCGATGATCTTCTGCCTGTTCGGCGGCGTGTTCCTGATGCTCGCCGCATGCCAGATCCGGGCGCACGCACCCGCGCCCGACGCTTATTAAAAGGAGACGACGATGGATCCCCACGCCAAGCCCGAATATGTCAATCCGGTCATCGACCCCAATTGCGTGCCCCGCCCCTATCCGGCGCGCACCGGCCATTTGCCGACTTCGCTGGACGATGTGACTGCGCAATGGCTCGGCCAGATCATGAGCAACAAATACCCCGGCGTAGTCGCCAGATCGATGGAATCGGTCGAACTGCTCAACAGCCACACCACCAAATGGCGCGTAAAAGTCGATTGGAACGAAGCCGGGGTGGCCGCCGGGCTGCCTGCCAATCTGTGTCTCAAGGCCAACTGGTCGGGATCGTTCGACAACGTTGATATCCATGCGGTCGAAGCCCGGTTCTATCATTTCATGGTCCACGAAATGAAAGTGCCGACCGCCACCTGCTATTATGCCGATTGGGACGACGATGGCAGCGCGCATGGCTTTGTCGTGCTCGAAGATCTGGTTCAGCGCGGCGGAAAATTCGGCCACAGCACCAATGCCAACGGCGTCGACATGATCATGAGCAACCTCGAAGGGTTGGCCGGGCTGCACGGCAGCCTGTGGGGCAGCGACAAGATCAGCGTGGCCAATGCCCCTTGGTTGCAAACGCAGATGGATACCCCGGTCGACAGCGATCAGGTGCGCATCATGTGGCAATGGATCGCGCTCAATCTCGAAGATCCGGCGTTCTGCGCCATCGCGCCAAAACATTACCTTGCCGATCCGAGCAAAGTCGAACGCGCGTTCGACCGACTGGGCGAGATCGAGCGGGCGCAGACCACGCCCTATTGCATCGTGCTGGGCGATTGCCATCAGGGCAACACCTATATCCTGCCCGACGGCAACCGGCTGTGGCTCGACTGGCAACTGGTGCGGCGCGGCCGCCCCTGGCGCGATCTGACCTATTTCGTGATCGGCGCGCTGAGCATCGACGAACGCCGCCACCATCACAAGGACATGGTGAAGCAATACCGCGACTACCTGATCGCCACCGGCGCACAGGGCGTGCCCAGCTTTGATGAAGCGTGGGAACAGACGCGGCTGTGGGTCATGTACGGCATTCAGGCCTGGGTCGCCAATCTCGACGCCTGGGGCCAGAACGGCGTGCCGATGAACGAACGCTTTTTCACCGCTGCCGAAGATTACGGCACCTGGGGCTTGTTGGGAGAATAGAGATGGGATTGGTTGCAGGCAAAATCGCGATCGTTACCGGCGCCGGAGCCAATATCGGCGAGGCTTGCGCAAAGATGCTCGCCGCACAGGGCGCAAGTGTGGTGATTGCCGATATCAACGTGGCTGGCGCCCATCGCGTTGCAGACGAGATAACCGCAGCAGGTGGCCGGGCATTGGCGCATGGCGTCGATCTTGGCGACGAGGGCAGCATCGCCGCGCTGATCGCGGCAACCATCGCCCATTTCGGCAAGCTCGACGTACTGCACAACAACGCCGCCAACACCGGCGCGGGGCAGATGAACCGCGACGGCGCTCTTACCGCGATGGAGCAGGACGTGTGGGATGCCGCTTTTGCCATCAACACGCGCGGCACGATGCTGATGACCAAGCATGCCGTGCCGCACCTGATCGTAGCGGGCGGCGGATCGATCATCAACACCAGTTCGGGCGTATCGCTGCTCGGCGATGTGCTCAACCCCGCCTACAGCGCGTCAAAAGCGGCGGTCAACGCATTGACGCGCAACACCGCAACGCAATTCGGGCGGCAGAACGTGCGTTGCAACGCCGTCCTGCCGGGGCTCGTGCTGAGCCCGGTGGCGCGGGCACAGATGACCGAGGCGCAACTCGCGATGATCCAGCGGCACGTGCTGCTGCCGCGCGAAAGCGTCGCCAACGACATCGCCGGGGCGGTTACCTGGCTGGCGTCCGATCTGGCCGGCTTTGTCACCGGCCAGATCATCTCGGTCGATGGCGGGATCTGCCATCATCAGCCGCATTATGCCGACATGATGGACATGTTCGCCGCCGCGCAAGCCTAAGTGTGGTGGATTTGAAATTCGCCTCATTAAGCGGCTAGGTACGGAGCGAATTTCAAATCCTTGAACCACACTGGAATCAAATGTTTCCAGTGACCCGAATCTGAAGTTCGCACCCGCCTGGCCTCTTGGTCAGGCGAACTTAAGATTCGGGTCACCAGGCCCTAAACGAGGGGCATGATTTCCTCGGCCACCCACTGCTGACGATCGAGCCAGTCCTGCTCGCCGGTGATGCCCTTGGGCAGCGGCACGATCGTCTGGGTGATGCCCAGGTCTTTCAACCAGCCGATCTGGTCGAGGATCTTCTGCTTGTCCTGTGTGCCCGGCGCGCGCGGATCGCCGATCACTTCGTGATGCGCGCCGACATTGAGCATTTCCAGCGCGAAAAAGAATTCCAGCGGGCGCCCGTCATACTCGGGCTGCGACGTGATGAAATCGATGCATTCGGGGAATTTCTCCGGCGGCGTGCGAAACGGTGACCAGCCGTTGCCGAACCGCGCCACACGCTTCATCACGGCTTGCGCATCGCCTCCGAACCAGATCGGCACGCCCGGTTTCTGCACCGGCTTGGGCGCAAAGCCGCAATCCCTGAAGCTGACGAATTCGCCTTCGAATTCGGGATTTTCCTTGGTCCACAGTTCGATGATTGCCGCGACATATTCGTCCGCCATGCGCCCGCGTTTGGCGAACGGCACACCCAGCATGTCGAACTCGGCCTCCAGCCAACCGACGCCGAACAGCGCCTCGGCGCGTCCGCCAGTCAGCCAGTCGAGCGTCGACCAGGCTTTGGCCTGCACGATCGGGTTTTGCAGCGGCAGGATCGACACCGACGACGACAGGCGCAGATTCTTCGTCTGCCCGCCGATGAAACCCAGCGCCACGACGGTGTGGAAATACCAGTCGCCCGACAGCGCGATATGGTCGCGCGGGATGATGAAATGTTCGCCCAGCATGCATTTGTTGAATCCGAGCGTATCGGCGGCAGTCATCAGCCGACCGACATCCGCGCCGCTCAAGGCACCTTCCCATGGCTGGGTCAGCGCCGCGACTTTCATGCTGTTGGGCACACCCACGTTGAGTTTCATGCCGATTCCCTCTTGCTCAGCCCGTTACAGCCGCACGTTCGAAGGTTTTCGGGCTTGACGGGCCTGCCCGACGGAAGGTCGGATCAGAGCGTGAGTCCCAGGGCGCACAGCGCCAGCGCATCGTCGGGCGTGTCGAGATCGATCATCAGGCCCTCGCGCGCAACCAGCGCCATGTCGGCACCTTGCGCAAGGTGCCGCCGACAGCTGTCCTGCCCGAAGCAATAGTGGAAATCACGGCCATCGGCGATGGCCAGCGCATTGGTG
This sequence comes from Novosphingobium sp. Fuku2-ISO-50, assembly GCF_001519055.1. Lineage (GTDB taxonomy): Bacteria > Pseudomonadota > Alphaproteobacteria > Sphingomonadales > Sphingomonadaceae > Novosphingobium. Next base: position 46,049 of record NZ_KQ954293.1, read on the forward strand.
CCAAGGCCTGCGCGATCGTGCGCCAGCGCCACGCCATGCTGTTGCGCGGCCATCAACAGCGCATCGATATCTGCCGCGCCCAGCAGCGGCAGATCGGCATGAACGACCAGCACCGGCGATGGCCAGACCGAGGCGCGCCATGCCTGCAATTCGGCGTTGAGGCCGCGCCCGAGATCGCGCTGCCATGCGCCGGTCCAACCCGCGATGCGCCGCGGCGACAGCACATCGATCTGCGCCAGTGCCGAAACCTTTGACAGCGTGTGCAGCACATGATCGGCCATGCGCCCAACCAGATCGTCGCGCTGTGCCGGATCAAACAGCGGCGAAAGGCGCGACTTGCCGAGGGCGCCCTGCTTGATCGGCACCACCGCGCGCCAGCCGGTCATCGCAAGTCCAGCGCCAGCGCCAGCGCGACGCGGGCAACGCGCTCGCGATCGCCCCGGTCATGCATCAGCGTATCGGTGCGTGCGACCGGCACATCGCCCGGCGCGGCATCCTCGCCGTGGACGACCATGCCTGCCATCCAGCCCTGATAATGGGCGGCAATCGTGTGATTGTTCACCGCCAGCCCCAGTTCCGCCATCAGCTTGGCGGTCGGTCCCTTGACCGCCTTGCCTGCAACCAGCGGCGAGACGACCACTACCGGAGCGCGCGTGTCGATCAGGGCCTGACGGATCGCCGCGACCGCGAGGATCGGATCGATGCTCAGCCACGGGTTCGACGGCGCGATCAGCACCACATCGGCACAGGCGATCGCCTCGATCACACCCGGCGCGGGACGAGCGGTTTCGGCGCCGACGAAGTCGACCGCGCGCACCGCCGGTCGGCATTGGTGTTCGACAAAATAGCGCTGAAAGGCGAGCAACCCCTGATCGGTATCGACCCGGGTTTCCACCGGATCTTCGCTCATCGGCAAGATCGTCAGCCCCAGCCCCCACTGGCGCGCGAAATCGCCGACGATCCGTGACAAGGGCTCGCCCCCCGCCAGCCGCGCGCTGCGCAGCACATGCAGCGCGAGATCGCCGTCGCCCAGATTGAACCAGTCTTCACCGCCCAGCGAACGCAGCGCCGCCATGAACGACCATGTCTCGCCCTCGCGCCCCCAGCCCAACGTGCGATTGGCCTTGCCCGACAGGGTATAGAGCAAAGTGTCGATATCCGGCGAGATCGCCAGCCCGAAATGGCGGAAATCGTCGCCGGTGTTGACCACCGCAGTCAGGTCGGCAGGTGCGAGGATCGCGCCCAGCCCTTCGACCAGCTTTGCGCCACCCACTCCGCCGGTCAGGACCGTGACTTTCGGGCTCATCGGAACAAGTCCTCGTGCACCGGCCGCAGCAAGGCATTCGCAGTCTGCGGCGGCGAGCCCTTGCGCAACCCGCGCACGATACACACCGGCAAGCCCTCGGCACCTTCGCCCATCACCAGCCCCGCCGCCGCCGCAACCGCGTCGGCCAGTGCAATCTGCGTGGCCTGCAACACACGTCCATCGCGATCGGTCTCGCCGCGCTGGTCGATCACGGCAGCAAGGCCCGCAAGTCCGATCGCCACATTGACCGTGCCGATCCGCCAGGGGCGGCCGAAACTGTCGGAAATGACCACGGCCACGCCTGGCTCCTGACGCGCAGCGATCGCCGCCGCGCTGCGATCGGGATCTTCGGGCAGCAACAGCAATTGGCCCGGGCGCCCCTCGCCAATGTTCGACGCATCGATCCCGGCATTGGCCATGACATGGCCGAGCCGGTGCCGCGTAATCAGCACATGAGGCGCCTTGCGCACCACTTCGGTCGATTCGCGCAAGATCAGTTCGACATGCGCGGCATCCTTGCGCACTTCGGCGGCGAGCGCGATGGCCTTTGCCGACGGGGTAATCGTCGCGGGATCGACAAACCGGTTCTCGGCCTTCGAGACGATCTTCTGGGTGACCACCAGCACATCGCCCGACCTCGCGCCGCAATCCGCCAGCAGCGCGGGCAGATCGGTGCCCGGACCGATTTCGGGCAACCCGCTTACAGGAATGATTTCAAGCATCGTCAGGCCAGCAAGTTCCCGGTTACGCGGATACCCGCGCCATCGACAGCATAGAACTTGTTGATGAAAATCAACAGCGACGTCATCGCCTCCGCAGCAGCCGAATTGGCAAGTGCGCCGCCGTGCACCCCGCGCAGGCCAATCCGACCGGCCAGTTCGACGATCGCCGCGCGGTCATCCTTGCTGTCGCCAAACACCAGAATGTCGCAGTCGAGCGCCACATCCTGAGCCAGCTTGTGCGCCGCGACATTGTGAAAGCCGCTGACCAGCCGGATGCCCTCGCCCAGCACGCCGCGCGCGCGCTCTGCCGCAGAACCTTCGGGCGGCAATTGCACGCGCATGACTTTGGGCGGGACCAGCGGCACGGTGGTGTCGACCACCAGCTTTCCGGCCAGCACTGGCGCAATCTCGCGCAGTGTATCTGCCTGTGCCGCAAACGGCACGGTTACGAATACCACATCTGCGGCAGCAGCGGCATCGCGGTTGGCCATGCCGGTCAGCCCGTGGCCCAGTTCGGCGGCCCTGGCCTGTGCCGAGGCGGCATTGCGCGACCCGATCACCACGTTGTGCCCGGCGCGGGCGAGCCGCCACGCCAGCGCGGCACCAAGTTGGCCGGTCCCGCCGACCACCGCCAAAGTCTGATCGATCAAGATACATTCTCCAAATCATGCACCGGCTCGACCTTCAGCCGATAAGTCGTGGTACGCTCAACCAGCGGTCGGCCGATCCGCCCGGCCAGCGCGCGCATCTCGGCAACGCCGAAGAGTTGACCATTGACCCCGCCCGCCGCGCGGGTGATCGATTCGTCCATCAATATGCCGCCCAGATCGTTGGCGCCCGATTGCAGCATCGTGGCGGCGCCATCGGGACCAAGCTTCACCCAGCTGGCCTGGATATTGGCAATCGCGCCATCAAGCGCGATGCGCGCGACCGCGTGCATCAGCACCGTTTCGCGCCATGTCGGGCCCGACCGGGTCTGCCCCTTGCGCCAGTTGGGCGCTTCCATATGCACAAATGGCAACGGCACGAATTCGGTAAAGCCGCCGGTTTCCTGCTGAAGCCGGCGAATGTGCAACAAGTGCACCGCCCAGTGGTCATAGGTCTCGACATGGCCGAACATGATCGTTGCGGTCGATTTCAGACCGACTTTGTGCGCTGCGCGCATCACCGCCAGCCAGTCGTCGGTCATGATCTTGTCGGGGCAGATCTGGCGACGAATGTCATCGGACAGGATTTCCGCCGCCGTCCCCGGCAAAGTCGCCAGCCCCGCCTGCTTCAATCCGGCAAGATAGTCTTCGTAAGACAGGCCCAGCGTCGTTGCGCCGTGGTGCACTTCCAGCGGTGAAAAGGCATGGACGTGCATATCGGGCACCGCCGCCTTCACCGCCGCAACGATACCGCGATAGGTGTGGCCGTCAAAGCCGGGATGGATGCCGCCTTGCAGGCACACCTCGCTGGCCCCACGCTCCCTCGCTTCGACGACGCGGCGGGTGATTTCGGCATGGTCGATGTTGTAGGCAGGGCCGCGCTCGCTGCGCGTGCTGCCTTTTGAAAAGGCGCAAAAGCCACAGCGGTAGAGGCAGATATTGGTATAGTTGATGTTGCGGTTGACGACGTGGGTGACTGCATCGCCGACCCGATCCTGACGCAGTTCATCGGCCAGACGGCACACCGCGTCGAAATCGCGTCCTTCGGCGGTGAACAGCCGTGCAACTTGCCGCCCGGTCAGTTCCTCGCCCTGTTCGGCCAGACCCAGCGCCACGGAAATCTGCGGATCGCGACCGGTGACCAGCGATGGCAACAGGTCGGGCGCCACGGCTCCGGTGCCGGGATGCCAATCGATTTCGCGCAGCAGGCCCCGCGCATCGACAGCGCGGCGGATGCATGTTTGCAGCGCCGGGTCGGCCCAGGTTTCGACAGCGCGGGCGAACGCGGGGCCGATCGCCAGACGCTGGCGCAAATGGCGGCCCGCGCCTTCGGTCTCGGTTTCCAGCTTGACCAGATGCGGCCAGGGCGCTTCGGGATTGACATGATCGGGCGTGACCGGTGACACCCCGCCCCAATCGTTGACCCCTGCACGCACCAGCCCCGCCAGTTCGCCGGCTCGCAAATTGGGCGGCGCCTGAATCGTCATCTGCGGCCCCAGGATCAGCCGCGCGGCGGCGATCGTCCACAAGTGCTCGTCGAGCGGCAAGTCACCATATTGGCCCATCAGCGTATCGGGCTTGGCGCGGAAGTTCTGAATGATCACTTCCTGCACGTGGCCATACCGCGCGTGGAGATCGCGGATCGCCAGGAGCGCCTCGATCCGCTCGGCGCGCGTTTCGCCGATCCCGATCAACAGCCCGGTGGTGAACGGCACTCGTGCCTCGCCGGCCAGCCGGATCGATTCAAGCCGCGCGCGAGGCGCTTTGTCGGGCGATCCGTGATGTGCAAAGCCCTTGGCACAAAGGCGTTCGGCCGTGCTTTCCAGCATCAGGCCCATCGACGCCGACAAGGGACGCAACGCCGCATAATCGGCTGCGTCCATCAGCCCGGGATTGAGATGCGGCAGCAGGCCGGTTTCGCGCAGGACCATCGCCGCGGCCGCCGCAACATAGTCCAGCGTGCTGGCAAAGCCGCGCGCATCGAGCCATTCGCGCGCCACGCGATAGCGATCTTCGGGCCGATCCCCCAGCGTGAACAGCGCCTCGCGACACCCGGCCTGTTCGCCCGCGCGGGCAATTGCCAGCACTTCGTCAAGGTCGAGATAGGGCGCAGGAAGCTGGCTCGGCCGCTGCGCAAACGTGCAGTAATGACATACATCACGGCACAGCCTGGTCAGCGGGATGAACACTTTGCGCGAATACGTGACGACCGTGCCGTGCCCGGACAGAGTCAGCGCCTCGGCCTCGGCCATCAGTCTTGCAAGCGGACGCGATTCCAGCCGATCGAGCCAATCGCGTGCGTCTTCGGGATCCCACCACTGGTCCATCGGCTATAGCCCCCCTCTTGCGGCGGCAAGGCCGCGAATGGTCACGAGCGGGTCCAGGCGGGCGAATCGCCAACCACGATCAGGTCATGGCCAAGCTTCACCGCGCATCCTCCCCAAGCTTCAGATTTCGACCCGATCACCACCCTTTAGGTCGAGGATTGCGCGCGCTTCGTCGGGTGTGGCGACCGACAGCCCCAGCCCCTCGATGATCTGCCGTGCCGTGGCGACCTGTTCGGCATTGGTCTGCGCCAGACGCCCCGGCCCGCCCCACAGCGAATCTTCAAGCCCGACGCGAACATTGCCACCCATCGAGGCCGCCATCGCGACAACGCTCATCTGCTTGGCCCCGGCGCCCAGCACCGACCATTCGTACTGGTCGCCAAACAGCCGGTCGGCTGTGCGCTTCATATGCATCACATCGTCGGGATGACTGCCGATCCCGCCCAAAATGCCGAAACAGGTCTGTACGAACAGCGGTGCCTTCACCAGCCCGCGATCGAGAAAATGCGCCAGGTTATAAAGATGCGCGGTGTCGTAGCATTCGAATTCGAACCGCGTGCCGAGCGGTGTCAACAGCGCGAGCAAACCCTCGATATCCTTGTAGGTGTTTTTGAACACCAGATCGCGCGAGGCTTCGAGCACGTGTGGTTCCCAGTCGTGTTGCCAGTCCTTGTACCGGTTCAGCATCGGAAACAGGCCGAAGCCCATCGTCCCCATGTTGAGACTGGCGACTTCGGGCTGAAACCGGGTCGCCGGACGCAGCCGCTCCTCCAGCGTCATCGACGGATGGCCGCCGGTGGTCAGGTTGATCACAGCATCGGTGCGCTGCTTGATGACTTTCAGAAACGGTTCGAACAGATCGGGGTTCTGATCGGGGCACCCATCGACCGGATTGCGCGCGTGCAAATGGATGATCGCCGCGCCCGCCTGTGCCGCACCGATCGCCGCATCGGCAATTTCCTGCGCGGTGACCGGCAGATAGGGCGACATCGACGGGGTATGGATGGCCCCCGTCACCGCGCAACTGATGATTACCTTGCCTTTGGCCATGGCCTGCGCTCCTGCCGAATTATCAATTTCCGGTTCGGTGTTAGAAAGTCCGCTGCGCGCGGCACCCTGTCCTTCGATAGGGATCGACAATCAGGCGAGAATGCCGAACTGGCGTGCGCGGATCACCGCTTGCGGTCGGCGGCGCACGCCCAGCTTGTCATAAATCTGCTGCATGTACCATTTGACCGTGCCTTCGGTCAGACCGAGCCGATCGCCGATCTCGCGATTGCGCAAGCCGCCGTTGACCAGCGTGAGGATTTCCACTTCGCGCTGCGAAAGGCCGCTGCCGAGGCCGAAATCTTCGTCTTCATCTTCTTCCTCGATCTGCGGTCGGCCCTTGAGCATCGACACCAGCCGCGCTGCAAAGCGGTCTACGGGCGTATCGAGTACCGGCCCGCTGCCATAGGATTCGATCAGCAGCGACGCGATCGCTTCTCCCTCGTCGATAAACGGGCGCATCCAGCCGCCCGGCTCGGCCAGTTCGACCGCCGAGCGCAGCGCGCGGCGCGCTTCCGAACGGTTGCCCGACAGCACCGCGATTTCCGCCAGCAACAACTCGAACGTCACCGCCGAGCGCACCGCCCCGCGCTTGCGCACGAATTCCAGCCAGCGCTGCGCGATCTTGCGCGACCGGACCAGCCGAAAACGGTGCATTTCCAGGCGCAGCCAGGCAATCGACATCCATTCATTGAGCCGCGTCGGATTGAGCGTGGGCACCGGCTCGCCATCAAATTTCAGATCGCTGGACCAGAACAGTTTTTCTGCCTGATCGAGCTGCCCCATTTTGACCAGCATGCGGATCTGTTCGGAAATGACCAGCGCGCGCAACCGGTCCAGCCCGCATTCGATCGCGACCAGATGCGCCTCTTCCAGCCCGGACAACGCGCTCGCCAGATCGCCCTGCGCGGCGGCCAGCCGCGCGCGCACCAGAAAGCCCGAGGCAAGTTGATCGACAAAGCCCCATTGGCGGATCGACGGCAGATAGCCTTCGACCAATCGCGCTGCCTCCTCCAGTTCGCCGCATTCGTAATGCAGTTCGGCCAGCGGCAGCGCGGGCAAGGCGGCGAGACCCGAAATCCGCCCTTCGATGGCGACGGCAAGCTTGTGCGCTTCGGTCAGGAACTGGCGCGCCATTTGCGTCTTGCCTTGGGCCACGAGCGTCGGCGCGACCGAAGATTTGAGCGCGATCGAGGCAAAATCCGAACCTGGCCGCCCCAGCGCCTTGCGCAGTTCCGCCTCCAGCCGCAGCATGTCGTGAAAGTGATAGAGTTCACGCCGCGCCGACAGCAACTGCGCCAGCAGCGTGCAACTGAGATAGGGGTGATCATCGCCCAGATCTTCAAGCAGGCGTTCGGATTCGCGCTCGACACAGGGCATGTTGTCGCGCGCCGCTTCGAGCATGATGCGGCGGTGGCGCCCCCGGAAACCCATCTGCGTCGCCGCAAATTCATCGAGTTCGCCGCCTTCGACTTTGGCAGCGATCGCCACCGCCGCCGCCTCGATCAGGCGTTCGGCCGATTTGAACGCCAGCCGCCGACTGCATCGCCACGACATCGCCAGCAACAGCTGCGGGCGCGTGTGCTGCAATTCCCATGGCAGTTGGCTCGCCAGTTCATCCAGACGGTACAGCAATCCGCCATAGATCATCGGCTCGGCCAACAATTCCAGTTGGTCGGCCAGGAACGCCCGGTCACCGCTCTGCTCGGCATGATCCAGCGCAAGCTGGAGATCGCCGTTGTCCGCATAATAGAGGCTTGCGCGCCGATGCAGCCGCGCCGCCCGGTCGGGCGCCCGTTTCATCAGCCGGCCAAACACCATTTCGCGAAACAGGGTATAATAGCGATAGCGACTCAATTCGCGATCGAGTTCGGTCAGGAACAGACCGCGCTGAAAGACTTCCTCCAGCATCATCCGGGCATCGTCGGTATCGACCACCGCCGCGCAGGCCGATGGCGTCAGTTCGCCGAGAATCGAGGTATCGATGATAAAGTCACGCAGGATCTGCGGCAGACCTTCAACCACTTCCTCATGGAAATAGCTGGCGAATTCATGGCGAAGACCGGTTGTGCCACCCGCCGGGGGATGGCCTTCTTCGGTGTCGCGCTGCCAGGCATCGGCGGCGAGAATCAGCCCCGCCGCCCACCCCTGGGTATCGGCAACGATCCGCTGGATCTCTACCGGAGGCACCGCGTGCCCCAGCAATTGACGGATCAGCGCGTCGGCTTCCTGCGCGCTGAAGCTGAGGTGCCGCACGCGCACTTCGACAAGGTACCCGAGTGAGCGCAAACGGGCGAGATTGACGCCCGGCTCCCCGCGCGAGGCAATCACCGTGGTCAACCCGTCGCGCGCGCTGGCAATGATCTGGTCGATGAATTCGCGGATATCGCGCGGCAGCGTCTGCGCATCGTCGATAAACAGCACCGGACGCGGCCCGGACAGCGCCGCCAGACCGCTCAACCAGCCGCGCAAGTCGGTCGGCGCATGCTGTCGGGGCAGCCAATGCCCCGCATCGAGCAAGGCCTGTTCGAGCGCGGCAAGAAACGATTCGAGCGTATCGAGGCCCGCGCGCGCCGCCATCCACAGGATCGGACGCCCCTGTGCCCGAAGCAGCTCTGCCCAACGCAGCATCGCCGTCGTCTTGCCAAAACCCGCCGGGCTGCTGACCGTGACAACGCGCGCCGCGCCGACGGTTTCGGCAAGATCTTCGATGGCCTGCCGCCGAACATAGCGATGCGCGGCGCGCGGCGCCACGATCGTAGTGGGAACTACGCCCATGTTCACAAACCTCTACCCTTGATCGAACGGGCTCGGGCCCGTCCTGTTGTCAGCGCTTATCCTGCATCAAGCCGCCCCGTGCAACAACGATCTCCTATCCACAGATAGGTTTTCACGACCCCTCTTGGAGCCAGAGCAGGCTGACTGATCGCGCCACACAACGGCTCGGCATAAGAGAGGCTGCGCTGCAATGGATTTTGACCTGCCGGAAGAGCACCGCGCCTTTCGCGACATGATCCACCGCTGGGTGGACAACGAATGCCCCAAGGACTGGGCGCGCAAGCTCGAAGCGGACGAAGACAACTATCCGCACGCGCTGTGGGACAAATTCACCGAGGCAGGCTTTCACGGCATCGGCATCGATGAGGCCTTTGGCGGCCAGGGTGGCGATGTGCTGATGCAGATGCTGCTGGCCCGAGAACTGGCGCGCAGCCTCGGCGGGCTGGCGTGGATCTGGGGCATCACCTCGTTTGCCGGATCGAAATCGATCGGCCTTTACGGCTCACCCACGCAAAAGGACAAATACCTGCCGCTGATCGCGTCGGGGCAGTTGAAGGCGGCGATTTCGTTCACCGAGCCTGCCGGCGGCACTGATCTGCTGGGGACCATGACCACGACCGCCACCAAAGTCGAAGGCGGCTGGGTGATCAACGGCGAAAAGATCTGGAGTTCGTCCGCGCATGTCGCCGACCGCCTGCTGTGCATCGCGCGGACCGACAGGAACGTCGAAAAAAAGCATCAGGGCCTGACGCTGTTCTGGGTCGATGCCAAGGCGCCGGGCATCACGATCACCCCGCTGCCAAAGCTGGGCATGCGATCGATGGGCAGTTGTTCGGTGGTCTATGACAATGCCTTCGTCGCCGATGAGGACGTGCTGGCAGAGCCCAACCGCGCCTGGTACACGCTGCTGCCCACGCTCAACAACGAACGGATCATGGTCGGCGCGTTCTGCCTCGGCGTGATCGACGGCGTGCTCGAAGACGCGCTGGATTACGTCAGGCAGCGCAAGGCATTCGGCAAGATCATCGGCCAGTTCCAGATCCTGCAACATTACATCGCCGACATTGCCACGATGCGGACGTCAACCGAACTGATGCTGCATTTCTGCGCGGCAAAGCAGGCGCGCGGCGAAAATGTCGGCACAGAGGCCAACATGCTGAAGCTGATGGCGTCGGAAAACGCCAACCGCGCCGCCGATCTGGGCATCCAGATCCTGGGCGGCATGGGCTATTCGGCCGAGACCGACATGCAGCGCTATTGGCGCGACAGTCGGCTGTGGCGGATCGGCCCGATCACCAACGAAATGGTCAAGAACGGCATCGCGGAATCGCTCGGCCTGCCGCGTTCGTTCTGATCCCCTGCAGATTGAGGAACAGCCCCAGATGAAAGCACTCCTGCTCGAAACGGCCGACGGCCCTTCATCGGTCCGCGTTGCCGAAGTCGAAACCCCCACGCCAAAGCCCGGCGAAGTGCGCGTTGCGATCAAGGCGGCGTCGATGAACCATCGCGAGATGTGGATCGCGCGCGGGCTCTATCCGGGCATGGTGCTGCCCACCACGCTCGGCTGCGACGGCGCAGGCGTGGTCGATGCGATCGGCGAAGGCGTGACCGGCGCTGCAATCGGCGACGAAGTGGTGATCTATCCCGGTCGCAACTGGGGGCCCAACCGCCATGCCCCGCAGGCGGCATTCGGCCTGCTCGGCATGCCGTTTGACGGCACCATGGCGCAATACATCTGTGTCCCCGCCGAAAACCTTGCCCCCAAGCCCGCCAAAATGACCTGGGAGGAGGCCGCAGCGACCGTGCTCACAGGGCTGACCGCGTGGCGCGCATTGATGTTCAAGGGGCAGCTTCAGCCCGGCGAAACCGTGCTGATCAGCGGCATCGGCGGCGGCGTTGCCACGTTCGGCCTGGCCTTTGCCGTCGCCCACGGCGCCAAGGTTTATGTCACCGGTGAAAACGAGGATGTGCTGGCCCGCGCCAAGGCGATGGGCGCATTGGGCGGCCTGCTCTACACCGATCCCGATTGGCGCAAGCAAGTCGGCAAGCTGACCGGCGGGATCGACGTCGTGCTCGATGGCGCCCCCGCGCCGAGCTATGCCAATTACGTCCGCGCGATCAATCCGGGCGCCCGGATCGTGATCTATGGCTCCACCGCCGGCGACAAGTTCGAAGTCACCGCCACCGGCATCTTCCTCAAAAGCGCCAGCATTGTCGGCAGTCAGGTCGGCGACCAACAGGATTTCCGCGACATGCTGGCGTTTGTCGACAAGCATGGCATCAAGCCGGTGATCGAAAAGACTTTCACGCTCGATCAATCGCCCGAGGCGCTGCTCTACCTCGAAAGCGGGCACAGCTTTGGCAAAGTGGTGGTCACCGTATGAGCGCGCTGTTCGACCTGTCGGGCAAGTTTGCGCTGGTAACGGGCGGCGCGCAAGGACTTGGCCGGATGATCGCCGAAGGGTTGCTGCGCGCGGGCGCGACAGTCGCGATCACCTCGCGCAAGGCCGATGCCTGCGAGGCGGCGGCGGCGGAAATGGCCGCGCTCGGTCGCTGCATCGCGCTGCCCTGCGATCTGTCATCACCCGAAGCCGCCGTCGATCTGGCGGGGCGCGTGCGCGCCGCGTGTGGCGGAAAATTGCATGTCATCGTCAACAACGCCGGCAAGACCTGGGGCGGACCGGTCGATTCTTTCCCCGACAAGGCCTGGCCCGGGGTGATGATGGTCAATGTCCAGGCGCCCTTCACGCTGTTGCGCGAATTGCTGCCCGAGCTCGAAGCCGCCGCCACGCCCGATGATCCGGCGCGGGTGATCAATATCGGATCGGTCGCGGGCAAAGTCACCGAGCGATTGAGCGCCTATTCCTATTCCGCCAGCAAGGCGGCAATTCACATGCTCAGCCGAGATCTGGCCGGCGATCTGGCGGCGCGCAACATCAATGTCAACGCGGTGATGCCGGGCTTTTTCCCGACCAGGATGACGGCGCATATGCGCGATGCCGAAGACGTCGATCCCAAAGTCCTGGCACATATTCCGATGCACCGGATGGGCCGCGCCGACGAAATCGCGGGCACGATCGTGTTCCTTGCCTCGCGCGCCGGGGGCTACATCACCGGGGCCGAAATTCCGGTCGATGGCGGGCTGGTCGGCTGTGGCTGAGCGGCGACCCTATCGGCGGAAAGGACAGGGGCGCGCGCCCGGCTGTCACACCGGCATGACATACGGTCGAGGGGGAGTGGCGTTTTGTCAGGCATGAGCGAAATTCCCGCCAGCATGCGCATCAGCGTCAGCCCGCTGGCCGATATGCTGTTGAAATCGTGGGACCGGGTGCCGCACAAGGAAGCACTGGTATTCCCGACCGGACGGCGCAGTTATGACGATGTCGTGCAATCGGTGTTGCGGCGCGCGCGTGGCCTGATCGGGCTTGGCATCGCCCCCGGCGATCATGTCGGCATCCTGTTGCCGTCGGGCGTCGAATTCATCGAAACACTGTTCGCCGTGGCCATGGTCGGCGGCGTATCGGTGCTGATGAACGCCCGCTATCGCGCGCCCGAAGTGCGTTACGTGGTCGAAAATGCCGATCTCGTGGCGGTTGTCACCAACAGCGAGGCGGATGAATTCGTCGACTTCGTCGCGCGCATGACCGAAGCATTTCCCGCGCTGGCGCAATGTGACGATGCGCCGGTGCTGGCCGATGCGCCCAAATTGCGGCGGCTGATCCTGCACGGCGGCAAGCACGCGCCGGGCTTTACCAACCAGGCCGCGTTCGACAGGGCGACCGAACGCACCAGCGAAGCGGCGGTGCACGAAATGCGGCTGGCGGTGCGGCTGCGCGATACGTGCATGATCCTTTATACCTCGGGCACGTCGGACAAACCCAAGGGCTGTCTGCTGAGCAACGAGGCGATCTGTCGCGAAGTCAGCAATCTGGCGCGCAACCGTTGGGCATTCGGCCCCGATGAACGCGTCTGGTCGCCGATGCCGCTGTTCCACATCGCCGCGATGCTGGCCATGCTCGGCGCGATCGAGGTCGGCGGAACGTATATCGGGCAACCGCATTTCGATCCAGGCGAAAGCCTGCGCCAGATCGAGGCGGAAAAGGCGACGATGGTGTTCCTGCCGTTCGTCACGTTCCATCAGGCGATGATCGCGCATCCGGACTGGGACAAGACCGACATGCGCTCGGTGCGGCTGATGAATTCCTGTTTCAGCCAGATGCCCAGGGCGGTTGGCGAGGCCTATCGCGCCAAGATGCCCGATGCACTGCAAGTCGGCACGTTCGGCATGTCCGAAGCCTGCGGCGTGGTGACCACCGGCGGCTATGACATGGACCCGGAACTCGGCTTCGAGGCGCTGGGCTACCCGCTGAAAGGCGTTTCGCTGCGCGTCGTCGATCTGGAGACCGGGGCCGACTTGCCCGTGGGCGAGCGCGGCGAAATCTGGATTCGCGGCTACAATATGCTCGACGGCTATTACCGCGACCCGCAAAAGACGGCTGAGGCACTGGATGCGGATGGCTGGTACCACAGCGGCGATATCGGCTCGCTCGACGCCAACGGCCATTTGCGCTTTCATGGCCGGTTCAAGGACATGCTCAAGGTCGGCGGCGAAAACGTCGCTGCCGCCGAAGTCGAAGCGGTGTTGAGCGCGCACGAGGCGGTCGAATTGGCGCAAGTGATCGGCATTCCCGACCCCCGGCTGGAGGAAGTTCCTGCCGCCTATATCAAGCTGCACAGCGACCAGAGTGTCGATCCGGACGCGTTGATCGCGTTTGTCCGCGATCGCCTTGCCTCGTTCAAAGTGCCGCGCCACGTACGCTTTGTTGACGAATGGCCGATGTCGGCGTCCAAGATCCAGAAGTTCAAGCTGCGCCAGCAGTTGATGGCCGAACTCGGCCTGGCGGATTGAGGAGAGCGGCGATGCGCGTAATCGTGACCGGGGCGGCAAGCGGGATTGGCCGCGCAGTGGCTGAAATGCTGGGCACCGGGGCGCACCGGCTGATGCTGACCGATCGCGATGCGGACGGATTGCGCGCAGTCGCCGATGCGATCGGTTCGGCGGCGGGCACTTGCGTGACCGACCTCGGCGACCCCGAATGCGGCGATGTGCTGGTCGCAGCCGCATTGGCGCACATGGGCGGGATCGATGCGGTAGTCAGCAACGCCGGGATCATCGCGGGCGCGCCACTGGTCGATCAGACGATCGAGCAGTTCGACCGGATCTATGCCATCAACACCCGCGCCACCTGGCTGATCGCCAAAGCCGCGCATCCGCATCTGGTTGCCAGTCGCGGCGCGCTCGTCGCCACCGCGTCGCTGTCGGCCACGCAACCAACGCCGGGACTCGGGTTCTATTCATCGAGCAAGGCGGCGCTGATCATGCTGATCCGCCAGCTCAGCCTTGAATGGGGGCGCGACGGCATTCGCTGCAGCACCGTGTCCCCCGGCCCGACGTATACGCCGATGACCCAAGCCGGCTATGACGATACCGAACGCCGCGCCCAGCGAGAGGCGATGATCCCGCTGGGCAAGCTGGGGATGGCGCAGGACGTCGCCAACGCGATCGTGTTCCTGATCGGCCCGCAGGCCAGCCATATTACCGGCATCGACATTCTGGTCGATGGCGGAATGAGCAACAACCTGATGCCCGCCACCGGCAGTGGAACCGGCCAGCGCGCCAGCAGCTAATTTGGGAGACAAATCATGCGCCTTGCACGAGTGATCAAAGACGGCCGGATCGGCCTTGCAGCAAAGACCGGTGACACCACGACCGTGGTGTGGGACGCGGCCGCTGCCGATCTCGACCGGCATATCGCGGCAGGCACACTCGCGCAGGCAGGCGCGCAAGCGGCGGGCGGCGAAGCGGTGGACATCGCGTCGCTCACCTTTTTGCCGCCGGTGGTGCGGCCTTCGAAAATTGTTTGCCTGGGCCTCAACTACCGCGACCATGCCGAAGAATCCGGGCTTGGCATTCCGGAATTCCCGGTGCTGTTCGCGCGCTTCCCCTCAAGCCTGATCGGCCACGGCGCGCCGATCATCTTGCCCAAAGTGTCGAGCCAGCTGGATTGGGAAGCCGAACTGGCGGTGGTGCTGTCAAAGGGAGGCAAGCACATCGCCGAGGCCGACGCGCTGAGCCATGTCGCGGGCTATTCGGTGTTCAACGACGGCTCGATCCGCGATTATCAGCTGCGCACGCCGCAATGGACCGCGGGCAAGAACTTTGACGATACCGGCGCGTTTGGCCCCTGGCTGGTGACCCCCGACGAACTGCCCGCAGGCGCGGCAGGGCTGAAGATCGAATGCCGGGTCAATGGTCAGGTCATGCAGAGTTCGAACACCGGCAACCTGATTTTCGACGTGGCGCGGACGATTGCGCTGCTGTCGGGCTTCATGACGCTCGAAGCGGGCGATGTGCTGGTGATGGGCACACCGGGCGGTGTCGGCGTGGCGCGCAATCCGCAAGTGTGGATGAAGGCCGGCGACGTGTGCGAAGTGGAGATCGAGCGCGTGGGCCTGCTCAGCAACCCGATCGTCGCGGAATAAAGCACAAGCGCAGGAGAGTGTAATGAAGCGCCCCAACGTCCTTGCCATTCATTCGATCGATCATTTCGCGCTCGAAGTGCCCGATCTTGCCGAAGGTCGCCGCTTCTACGAGACGTTCGGGCTCGATGTGCGCGACGAGGACGGGGGCCTCGCGCTCTATACCCATGGCCATCCGCACCGCTGGGCTCGCCTGTTCAAGGCGCCGACCAAGCGGCTGCATTACATCAGCTTCGGCATATTCGCCGAGGACGAGGCCGCCTTCGCCGTGCATCTCGCCGCGCATGGCGTAAAGCGGATCGCACCGCCCGCAGGGGCCGACGCCACGGGCGTGTGGTTCGAAGGTTTTGACGGACTGCCGCTCAACATCCGCGTTGCGCCCAAAGTGACCCCGGACACCAAGAGCCCGTTCGAATGCGTCAGCGCGGGCGACGGCGAAAGCGCGGCAGTATTCAACTCCGTCGCCCCCAAGACCCGCCCGCGCCACCTGTCGCACTTTGCGATCTTTACCAGTGATGTGATCGCCGCGACCGCCTGGTATGAAAACGTGCTCGGCCTGCGCCTTGCCGACGGCAACGGGGCCGTCGTGGCGTTTCTGCACGGCGCGCACGGCAGCGATCACCACTTGCTCGCGCTGGTGGCATCGTCGCATCGCGGGCTGCACCATTGCAGTTGGGATGTTGGATCGGTGCAGGAAATCGGCCTCGGCTCGGCGCAGATGCTGCGCGCCGGGTACAAGAAAGGCTGGGGTGTCGGCCGCCACGTGCTGGGCGCCAACTACTTCTACTATGCCACCGATCCATGGGGCAGCCATGCGGAATATTCGGCGGATATCGACTATATCCCGGCGACTTGCGAATGGCCGGCCAACGCCAATCACGACCCGGCGGACAGCTTCTATCTTTGGGGCCCCGACTTGCCCGAAGGCTTCATTGATAATTTTGAACTGGCGGAGGCCTGAGCCATGACGACATTTGTTCTGATGCACGGCGGCGGCATGGGCGGCTGGACCTGGAAATTCGTGCGCGAAGTGCTCGAAGCCAAAGGCCATCGCGTTTATACCCCGACCTTCACCGGATTTGGCGAGCGCGCGCATCTGATCGGTCGCGACATTGGCAATCCCACGCATGTGCTCGATATTGTCAACGTGCTCAAATACGAAGACCTGAACGATGTCGTGCTGGTCGCCCACAGCTATGCCGGGACGGTGGCGCCGGGCGTTGTGGCGCAAGCGGGTGAGCGTGTGTCGCGAGTGATCTATCTCGATGCGATCATCGCCAAAGCCGGGGAACGGATCGCAGCGCTGATGGGTTTTGCAACCGAGGCAGAGGCCGCGGGGCTCGATGCCATGCTGGAGGCCGGGCAAGGCCCGATCGGCTCGGGCGTGGACGAAATGCAGCGCGCTGCCGCCAGGGAGCATCCGCACATGATGGACCCGGCGCGCGAACAATGGTTGCTCGACCACTTGTCCGATCAGCCGATGCGCGCGACCACATGCGCGATCGCTGTGGGTGCCGAATCGATCCGCCACCCGGTCGATTATGTCGCCGCGCAGCACACGATCATGACCGCGATGCACGATCGCGCGCGCGCGCTGGGCTGGCCGGTGCATAACCACCCGGGCGACCACGCCTTTATCGTCGGCGACCCTGAAGGGGTCAGCGACATCATTTTGAAGATTGTCGGCTGATGGACACGCAGACACTGTTTTCGGTCAAGGGCCGCGTCGCCCTGGTTACGGGTGGCAGCGCCGGGATTGGCCGGATGATCGCCGAGGGATTGGCCGACGCGGGCGCACGGGTCTACATCTGCGCGCGCAATGCAGACAAAGTAGCAGCGGCGGCGGCGGCGCTGCCCGGCGATGTGATCGGCTTGCCCGCCGACGTCTCGACGCTGGCGGGGATCGAAGCGCTGGTTGCTGACCTGACCGCGCGCGAAAGTGCGCTGCATATCCTGGTCAACAACGCCGGAACCTTGAGCGATGCGCCAATCGACACGTTCAGCGAGGAGCAGTGGGACAGCGTGCTCGACCTCAATCTCAAGACACCGTTCTTCCTTTTGCAAAAGCTGCTGCCGCTGCTGCGCGCCGGGGCTTTGCCCGATCGCCCCGCGTCGGTGATCAACATCGGCTCGGTCGGCGCGCTCAAGATCGGCCCGCGCGAAGTCTACAGCTATCAGGCATCAAAAGGCGCGATCCACTGGCTGACCAAGTCGCTGGCCAAGAAACTCGCCGCCGACGCCATCACCGTCAACGCGATCGCGCCGGGCTTTTTCGAGAGCGACATGACGGTGATCACGTCCGACGCGATGCGCAAAATGGTCGAAAGCATGGTTCCGCGCGGGCGCACCGGGCTGGCCGAAGACGTTGCGGGCGCGGCGATCTATCTCGCCTCGCGCGCCGGGTCCTACGTCACCGGCTCGGTCATCCCGGTCGAAGGCGGACTGTCGATCTGACCCTGCCGTTCGACAGGTGATGAAGCGCCTGCCACGACCGATTGGCGAAGGCAGGAGAGGTTCAAAACCGATGGATTTCCAGCTCAGCGAAGAACAGGCAGCATTCCGCGACATCGTGCGTCGCTGGGTCAATGCCGAATTGCCCAAGGACCTTATGCGCAAGCTTGAGGCCGACGAGGAAAACTATCCCTATCTGATCTGGGACAAGCTCAAGGAACAGGGCTTTTTCGGCATCGGCATCCCCGAGGAATACGGCGGGTTGGGCGGCGATGTGGTCATGCAGATGATCTTTGCCCGCGAGATGGCGCGCACCGCCGGGGGCTTGCTGTGGGTGTGGGGCCTGACTTCGTTTGGCGGCGCCAAGACGCTGACCGTGGCGGGAACCGAGGAACAGCGCCGCAAATGGCTGCCCGAAATGGCGGCAGGCAATTTGCGCGTATCGCTGTCGATGACCGAACCCGACGGCGGCACCGACGTGCTGGGCGCGATGAAGACCTTTGCCGACAAAGTCGATGGCGGCTGGGTGATCAACGGCGCCAAGATGTGGACCACCGCTGCACGGGCAGCCGACCGCCTGCTGGTGCTGGCCCGGTCGGATCGCCACGCGGCCAAGAAACACCACGGGCTGACCGCGTTTTTCGTCGATGCCAAAACGCCGGGCATCACCGCCACGCTACTGCCGAAACTGGGCATGCGCGCGATGGGCAGTTGTTCGGTCAGCTATGACAACGTGTTCGTGCCCGACAGCGACGTACTCGGCGCGCCGCATCAGGCGTGGAGCGCGATGCTGCCCAGCCTCAACAACGAACGCATCATGGTCGGCGCGCAATGCCTCGGCGCGATCGACGGCGTGCTGGAAGATGCGCTCGCCTACATGATGCAGCGGCATGCTTTCGGCAAGCCGATCGGCCAGTTCCAGATCCTGCAACATTACGTCGCCGACATCGCTACCTCGCAGAAACTGACCGAACTACTGCTGTACAATGTCGCGTGGATGCAGGCGAATGGCATGCCCTGCGGCAATGAGGCCAACATGCTCAAGATGGTTGCCACCGAAAACGCGGTAAAAGCGGCGGACCTTGGCATCCAGATCCTGGGCGGCATGGGCTATTCGGCGGAAACCGACATGCAGCGTTATTGGCGCGACCACCGCATCCTGCGCATGACGCCGATCTCGAACGAGATGGTGCGCAACACCATTGCCGAAAACCTCGGCCTGCCCCGATCCTTTTGAAGACGTCGTTCTGAAAAGGCACCCGCGATGAGCGATTTCCCCCCTGCCCCCGATGTCGCCGGCACCGCGCTCGACGGCATCAAAGTGTTCACGATCAGCGCCGGGGAAAACGCCGCGCTGTGCCGATCGATCGGGGTCGAACCCGCCGCCGACGGCAGCGCACACCCGATCTATTATTACATCGCCACGCAAGTTGCGATGGGCAAGACCGTCGCCGGCTTGTGCGAAACCTGCGAATTCGATGTCGATGACGGACCGATGATGGGTTCATCAGGCGTGCGGTTCACCGCGCCGCTCAGGGTCGGCGAAAGCTACAAGGTAACCGGCGAAATCCTCAGCCTGGTGCGCAAACAGAGTCGCAAGCTGGGCGTGATGGACGTGCTGACCTATCGCCTGCGCCTGCATCCGGCCACCGGCGGCCCGGCCCTGCTCGAAACCGACAATGTCTGGGTGCTTCCGCGCAAGGAACTGGCGGCATGAGCGTGACCGTGGGCGATAGCCTGCCCCCCTTCACGATCGAGCGCATCAGCCCCGAGGGAATGCGCGACTGGTCGGTGTTCCTGGCCGATCCCAATCCGATCCACCTCGATGTCGAGGCGGTCAGGGCCAAGGGGCTGGGCGACAAACGCATCAACCAGGGGCCGATCAACGTCGCCTATGTCATCAACATGCTGTTGGCGGCGTTCCCCGGCGGCCGGATCGAGGCGATGGATTCGCGCTTTCTCGACAATGTTTATGAAGGCGACCGGGTCACGGCAACGGGCACGGTAACCGCCGTCGAAGGAAACCGCGTTTCCTGCACTTTCACGCTCGATGTCGATGGTCGCGGCACAGTCAACAGCGGCACCGCGACAATCGCAATTTAAGGAGAACCGAAATGCCCAGCAGCCCGTTTGCCCATGTTTGCATGGTGGTGCGCGATCTCGACAAGGCGATTGTCGACTGGACCAAGATCCTGCGCGTGCTCGAACCCGGCCAGCTTGAACAGCGGCTGGTCAAATACGACGAATTTTCCAGCGGCGACGATGCCGGGATGAAATGGGCGACGTTCGTCAACGATCACGGCACCGAAATCCAGTTCATTCAGCCCGCCCCCGGCACCCCGATGGGCCGCCGGCTCGACAAAGTGGGCGAACACGTGCACCACTTGTGCTTCACCACCGACGACGTTCCGGCCGCGATGGCCAAGCTGAAAGCCGAGGGCATCAGCCTGCCGGGCGACGGCGAAACCTTTAACGATCAGGATATGACCTGGCAGAAATGGAGCTGGGTCGGTGCGCAAAGCACCCACGGCTGCCTGATCGAAGTCGCCAGTCCCTATCAGAGCAAGAACGACGGCAGATGGTATCACGCACCGGGCAAATTCGCCTACAAGGGGCCGGGTGAACACCCCAGCCACGCCGAAACAGTGCCGCTGTCGGCCTGAACTTGCGCCGTTTTCAAGGCGATGGGCTGACGCTTGCCGGTGAAGCCTATGGCGATCCGGCAGCGGCACCCGTGCTGTTTTTCCATGGCGGCGGGCAAAGCCGCAGCGCGTGGCGCGGATCGGCGCGCACCGTGGCGCAGGCCGGGTATTACGGCGTGACGTTCGACTTGCGCGGGCACGGCGACAGCGACTGGGCGTCCGACGAAGATTATCTGCTCGATGCCTTTGGCCGCGATGTCGAATCCCTGCTGGCCCGGTTCGACCGCCCGGTCACTTTGGTCGGCGCCTCACGCGGCGGACAGGCCGCGCTGGTCGGCGGATCGCGCCACCCCGATCGCGTGCGCCTGATCATGCTGGCCGATGTCGCGCCGCTGATGCGCGATGACGGCGTTGACGGCATCCGCGCGTTCTTCGCCCAAAGCGCGGCAGGCTTTGCCACGCTCGACGCTGCTGCCGAGGCACTGGCGCGCAATCTGGACCAGTCGCGCTTAGGCGATGCGTCGCGCCTGGCGCGATCGATGCGGCAGGACGCTGCGGGGCGCTGGCACTGGCGCTGGGATCCCGCCACCGGTCGCACCGAATTCCTCCACCCGCCCAGCGAGGGCGAGGCGGTGCTGGCCGCCGCCGCGCGCGTCACATCGCCCATTGTGCTGGTGCGCGCCGAATTGAGCCATCTGCTCACCGATACGGGCGTTGCCGAATTCCAGCGCCTGACCCCGCAATTGCGTGTGGTGACAGCCAAAGGCGTCGGTCATATGTTCACTGCCGACCGCAACGACGCGTTTGCCGCCGAACTGCTGGGCTGGCTGGCCAAAACACCCGAAGGAGCGTTGCCATGACTGCGGCTTTCGTGATCGGCGCCACCGGCGGTCTCGGCCGCGCCTCGGCACTGGCGCTGGCGCGCGAATGGCCGGGAATTGCGCTGACCTACCGGACCAGCCGCGATGCGGCACAGGCCCTGGCCGAGGAACTGCCCACGGGCTGCACCGGCCTGCCGGTTCCTTGCGACCTGACCGACGCCGATTCGATCCCGCGCGCGCTGGCCAGCGCAGTCGATCATTTCGGCAGCATCGGCACCGTGGTCTTCGCCTCTGGCGTCGCCATCGCCCAACCCTTCGTCAGCCAGATCAGCGAAGCCCAATGGCGCGAAGTGATCGAAACCGAACTGATCGGCCTGACCCGCGTCATATCGGCCACCCTCCCCCTGTTCCGCGCCCAACGCAGCGGCAATTTCGTGATCGTGGTCTCGGTCGCCAACTATGCCTTTCCCCCCGGCGACGCACTGTCCTCGGTCCCCAAGGCCGCGATGGAATCGCTCGGCCGCGCCGTCGCCAAGGAAGAAGGCCGCTACGGTATCCGCGCCAACATGGTCGCCCCCGGCATCATTGACTCCGGCCTCGGCGCCACTTTCCTGCAAGGCCTCTACACTTCGGAAATCTGGGAGAGCCAACGCAAACGCGTGGCCCTGCAACGCTTCGGCCAGGGCAACGACATCGCCGAAGCCGTCGCCTTCCTTGCCTCGCCCCGGGCAAGCTATATCACCGGGCAAACGCTGATCGTCGATGGCGGGTTCAGCCTGTAAAAAAGGGGGCGGCCCTGCGGTCGCCCCCCTCCCCCTGAACATCGGCAAAAAACTTATTTGTAGGGATCGACCGGTTGCGGGGCGGCGATCACTTCGAGGTCGATCAGCATCGAGAGCACGTCGGAGATCGAATAGATGTGGACGATCTTGTCGCCTTCGAACTTGATCCAGCTGAACCACAGCACGTCGAGCTGGTTGCCGGTCGGCTTGACGCCCATGTACGGGCCGCCGGTGTGCTTGCCATGGTGGTGGCACAGCACGCAGATTTCGTCGTCGCCCCTGCCCCAGGCCTTCAGCGTGCGATAGACGCTGGGCGGAAACGTGTCGAACAGCGCCTTGGGCGACGTGACCCATTCCTGAAACGAGCCCAGATCGGGGCGGTTAGGGTTGTCATATGTCATCTTCGACGTGTCGAGGAATTCGTCGAACCCGGTCCAGTCGCCGACATTGAGCTTGTCGTGCAGGTTCATCCACTGGTTGACCATGAACGCCTGGCGTGCGGTCAGGCCGTCGGTGATTTCGGCGCGCTTGGCGGGCGAAAGTTTGAAATCGTCAAGCGTAAAGGGCGGGATACGTCCGGCCATGTTCCATCTCCAATATGTTCCGCCCTGTTGCGGTATGTTGAATGTCCGACCCGCTTTTCCCGGTTGGATGCGTTGGTGCAACCTACCTTCGGACAGGCCCTTGCCACGATGCGATCGTTAGCCATTGCTCCAGGCAAAAACAGGACGGGACGGGACGATGACGCTCTCGATGCAGGAAATGTCGGATCGGTTCGAGATCCAGGATTTGCTGGTCGGCTATTGCTATGCGGTGGATGACAAGGACTTCGACGCGCTCGACGCCTGCTTCACCGACGATGCGGTGATCGATTACAGCGAAATGGTCGGGTTCAAGGGCAATCTCGCGCAGACCAAGGAATTCCTGCGCGCCAGCCTCGGCCCGATCCCGATGGCGCAGCACGCGGTGCATACCACGCAGTACAAGATCGCCGGCGATACCGCCGAGACGCGCACGGTGTGTTTCAATCCCATGGTGGTGCCAGGCGACGATGGCGCGCCGCAGACGATCTTTTTCGGGCTGTGGTATATCCACACGTTCCGCCGCACGCAGGCCGGGTGGCGGATTGCCAGTCTGTACGAACGCAAGGCCTTTAACCACAACCTGCCCGAGCACATCAAGGCGATGGTGGCATGAGCCTGGCGTTGCTCACCCTTGCCACCGCTGGCGAGGCGCCGATGGGCCCACCGGTCAATCCGTGGGTGATGGAAACCGGCAGCATCATCTTCTGGTCGGTGCTGCTGGCGGCGACCGTGCTGGTCACGCTGTTCAAACGGCGGCTACCGCTGTTCGGGCTGGTGCTGATCGCGGCGACGAGCAGTTTCTGGCAGGAATTCTATGGCGACTGGGGCGCCTATGACCATTGGAACCCCGCCTTTGCGCGCCTGCCGCTATGGGGGATCAGCGCCTATACGACGCCGGTCAAACCGCTGTTCATTCCCTTCAGCTGGGGCTGGTGGTTTGCGCTGTCGATCCCGTTGCTGGTCTCGCTGACGATGTGGCTGGGGCGGCGCTTTCCCGTCCTGTCGACCACGGGCTGGGCGTTCGTGATCGCGTTTCCGCTGTTCACCGCCTATCAGATCCAGACCGAGGGCAGCGCGGTGGCGCAAGGCTGGTGGAGCTATGACGTGGTGCTTGGCCCCGCGATCGAAAGCGCGCGCGGGCGGTTGCCGCTGATCTTCGATTTCACGCTCGGGCTATGGGCGGCGACGTTTATCGCGTTCCTCGCGCGGCCCGATGCCGACGGCTTGCGGTGGTACGAACGCAAGCTGGGCGTGAGCGCGGCGATGGCCGGCTGGCACCGCGAGATGCGGCGGCTGGTGGCGATGATCGTGCTGTTTCAGCTGACCTTTCTGGCGTTCAACACGTTGCCGCCGATGATCGGGCGCCTGCTGTTTGGCGGGCCGAGTGCGCTGGTTCCCTGATTTTTCCCAAAATTGCCGAGACCCTTGCCAATGACATTTCTCAATCGCCTGCTCGCGTTGTTGCTGGTGCTGCTTGCCGCCGGATTGGTCTGGATCGGCGGACAATTGCTGCTGGCTGGTGGATCGGCGTATTATGTCGTGGCGGCAGTCATGCTCGCGGGCACGGCGCGGGCGCTGTGGCGGCAATCGTCAGGGGCGGTGCTGCTGTTCGGCCTGTTGTGGCTGGGCACGCTGGTCTGGGCGCTGTGGGAATCGGGGCTCGACGGGTGGGCGCTGGCTGCGCGGTTGGGATTGCTGACCGGGATCGGGCTGTGGCTGCTGAGCCCCTGGGTGCGGCATTCGTTGGGGTTGCCGCGTTCGAGCGCGATGAGCAAGGCACTGCTGGCCCTTGCGCTGGTCGCGCTGGTGGGTGGCACGGCGTGGATTTTCTGGAACGACCGGATTACCGGCGGGACCGACCTTTCGCATCTGGCGGGCGGCCCGACCGACCCGGCGGCGGGCGAATGGGCCAATTATGGCAACGGCCCGGGCGGCAATCGCTATTCGCCGCTGGCCCAGATCACCCCGGCCAATATCGGCGCGCTGACCCCGGCGTGGAGCTATACACTGGGCAAGGAGCCCAATGGCGAGCACGCGCCGTTTGAGGCAACGCCGCTGAAAGTGGGCGACACGCTGTATTTCTGCACCGGCTATAATGACATCGTGGCGATCGATGCCGAAACCGGGCGACAAGTCTGGCGCTATCAGGCGCATGCCGATACTTATGGCATTTTCGGCCAGACGTGCCGGGGGGTCAGCTATTACCGGCAGCCCGCGGCCAATGGCGTGTGCGCAGCGCGAGTCTATACCGCGACCATCGACAGCCGCCTGATCGCGGTCGATGCCGCCACCGGCAAACCGTGCGAGGGTTTTGGCGAGCATGGTTCGGTCAACCTGCTCAAGGGCATGTCTGCCGCGCCCAAGGGCTATTACCATGTCACGTCGCCGCCTGCCGTTGTCGCGGGCAAGCTGGTGATCGGCGGCTGGGTGACCGATGGCCAGATGATCGGCGAACCGTCGGGCGTGATCCGCGCGTTCGATGCGGTGACCGGCAAGCTGGCCTGGGCATGGGACATGGAGCGCCCCGATCGCAGTGGCGAACCGGCCCCGGGCGAAACCTATACCCCCGGCACGCCCAACAGCTGGAGCGTAATGAGCGCCGACGAAGCGCTGGGGCTGGTCTATGTCCCGACCGGCAGCCCGACGCCCGATTATTACGGCGGGCAGCGTACGCCCGTGATGGAAAAGTACGCCAATTCGGTGGTCGCGCTCGATGTCGCGACCGGACGCCCGCGCTGGAGCTTTCAGACCACGCACCACGATCTGTGGGATTATGATGTCCCCGCCCAGCCGGTGCTGGTCAACCTCGCCGACGGGCGGCCCGCGCTGGTGCAGCCGACCAAGCGCGGCGAACTGTTCCTGCTCGACCGCCGCACCGGCCAGCCGATCGCGCAAGTCACCGAACAGCGCGTTCCGGTCAGCACCGTGCCCGGCGAGCGCTCTTCGCCCACGCAGCCGTTTTCGACCGGCCTGCCCGGTTTTGCCGGGCCCCGGCCAAGCGAGCACACCATGTGGGGCCTGGCGATGGTCGATCAGGCATGGTGCCGGTTACGCTTCAAACAGGCGCGCTTTGACGGGGCGATGACCCCGGTCGGCACCGACCGCGCCACGATTGCCTGGCCGGGCGCGCTGGGCGGCATGAACTGGGGCAGCGTGGCGGTGGACCCGGTGCATGGCATCGCGATTGTCAATTCGTCGCATGTGCTCAATTACGACCGGCTGATCCCGCGCGCGCAGGCCGATGCGATGGGGCTGAAGCCGGTGGCCAAGCCGAGCTTCGAGAATGTCGCCGGGCCGGTGGCGCAGGCGGGCACGCCTTATGCCGTATCGGTTTCGCCGTTTCTGTCGCCGCTGGTCGCGCCGTGCACACAGCCGCCTTATGGCCTGATCAGCGCGGTCGATCTCAACACGCACCGGCTGTTGTGGCAAGAACCGTTCGGCACGGCGCGCGACAGCGGCCCGTTGATGATGGGCACCGGGCTGCCGATCCCGATGGGGGTGCCCAATATCGGCGGAGCGGTGATCACCGCATCGGGCATCGCCTTTATCGGCGCCACGCAGGAACACCGCCTCCACGCCTTCGATATCCGCACCGGACAGGAATTGTGGAAGGGCGTGCTGCCGGCAGGGGGCAATGCCACGCCGATTTCGTACTGGTCGAGCAAATCGGGGCGCCAGTTCATCGTCATCGCCGCCGGGGGGCATGCCGGTATCCTGTCGGGATACAGCGATCGGCTGATCGCCTTTGCCCTGCCCAGACAATAGGGAGAAATTGCATGAGCACTGTCGCTGTCGTGACTGGCGCAACGCGCGGGCTTGGCCGGGGCATCGCGCGCGGGCTGGCGAGCAAGGGGGCCACGGTCGTGGTGACCGGGCGCAACGAGGATGACCTTGCCGCCGTGTCACGGGAAATCGCAGCGGCGGGCGGAACGGCGCGGGCGATTGCCTGCGACCATGGCGACGACGCGCAAGTTGCCGATGCCTTTGCCCGGATCAGGCATGACCTCGGGCGGATCGACATTCTCGTCAACAATGCCGCGGCGGTCCATGCGCAGGATCTGATCGCGCCCGGCGGGTTCTGGGAAAAGCCGCTCAAGCTGGTCGAAATGATCGATGTCGGGCTGCGCTCGAACTATGTTGCGGCGTGGCATGCGGCGCCGATGATGGTCGCGGCGGGCAAAGGCCTGATCGTCAGCATCTCGTTCTATGGCGCAGTGTCCTATTTCCACGGCCCGGCCTATGGCGCGGCCAAGGCAGGCACAGACAAGATGATGGCCGACATGGCGGTCGATCTGGCTCCGCACGGGGTATCGGCGGTGGCGCTGTGGCCGGGCTTCATCCTGACCGATGCGGTGCGCGCGATGCCGCCCGAATATATCCCCGAAGATTTGCGCGCCCAATTGCCCAATTGGGAAACCCCCGAATTCACCGGGCTGGTGATCGAGGCGCTGGCGCGCGATCCCTCGCTGATGGCGTTGAGCGGGCAAGCCTTGATCGGCGCCGAACTGGGCACCCGCTATGGCATCCGCGACACCGACGGCAAGCAGCCGATTTCGTATCGCGCCACCATGGGCGCGCCCGCCATGCCCTTCTCTTCAACAGGAGCTTCCGCATGATCGAGGCCGTTCTCGTCGTTCTGACCAAGGCGCGGCCCGGCCGCGAGGCCGATCTCGACGACTGGTACACCAACATCCACATCCGCGATGCCTTGCGCTTTCGCGGGTCGATCACCGCACAACGCTTCGCGCGCAGCGCCGATCAGCCCACCACATTGCCGCCCGCGTTCGACTGGCAATATCTGGCGCTGTACGATGTGTTCGATGCGGCGCGTTTTTCGCGCGAACATTGGGATAACGCGCTGACCACGCGGATGATGGTAACCGACGCGATCGATGACAGCGTACTGGAGGATTACCACTATTACCCCCTCGCCTTTCGCGACAACGATCCGGACGTGCCGCATACCGGCGGCGTGATCCTCGAACAATTGAACGCCGCGCCGGGGCAGGATGCCCGGTTCCGCGATTGGTATATCGATGAATACCTGCCGCAGGCCATGCGCCGTCCGGGCGTCCATTCGGCCAGCCTTGGCGTGTTTCGCAGCCATGGCCAGATGATCCCGACCACGCCGGGGCACAACTATGTGGGAATATACAAGGTCAATGACAAGGCAGCCTGGCAGGCATGGCAAGACGGGGTGCAATCGCCGTTCATCGACGAGCCCGGCATGCGCGTGACACATTGGGACTGGCTGACCGCCCGGCTGACCAAGGATGCGGTGCAGAACCCGACGTCAGAGGGGCTGGCCGCTGAAGAGCAGGCCCGTTTGCGCATGGGCGACCGTGTGCTGACTGCGGGCGCCGACAAACTCGGCGCGGCCTGAACATTACCAACGGCGGCGCATTTGCACCGCACGACGGCGGTGTGTCAGCGCTTCACGACGCGCATCGGGGGTGACCATCGGCGTATCGGCGGGCAGATGCACACGCAATTCATCCTGCCGCACGGCACGTAACGTCGGCGCGGGGCCGCTGCTCGCCTCGGTCCAGCGCAGCATGATCGCGCCTTCGCGGTTGCCACCGGGATCGAGCCAGTTGGGCACCCCCGGATCGTCAAGCGCGATGACCGCGCGGAACTTGCCATCGCCATCGAGCCGCGCCTGCCCGCCGTTGAGGCTGGACTGGTGGTTCATCCAGTCCACGCTGTTCCACAGCATGTCGGACAGCTGCACGTTCCAGTAGCGCACGGTGTCGGGCAGCGCGGTTTCCACAAGCAGGACCATGCCCGGTTCCAGGCGGAACAGGCCCTGATAGTAATGCTGCCCCTGCAAACCGCCGCGCCCGGCCCAGTCATCGTGTTCGAACCGGTTCCACAGGTCCTTTTTGCGCTGGGCGGCGATAAAGCCCAGCGCCATACCGGCCAGCCGTTCGGGATAGCCCGCCAGCGCCGACAGCCGCGCGACGATTTCGGCGGCGTCGGGCTTGCGCGCGCGGAGCGGCGCATCGGTGCGCTCGATCGCGATCCGCGCCTCGCGTCCCGCCCCCCACTCGTAACTCGCCTGCCGCAGCGACAGCGAGCGCGCGCTCGGGTCGAGCCGGTGCCAGTCACCGGTCCAGTCGGGCGGGCGCTCGGCGCTGAGCAGCAAGGCGAACCGCCCGGCCTTCAGCGTCAGCCGGTCGAAATCGATCGTGCCCAACGAGGGGCCCGGACGGTCCATCACCCCCAGCCCGCCTGCGGCGATGTCCATCAGCAGGAACAAGGCATCGCCACGTTCGCCGGTCAGCAGATAATGCCCCGCCCCGTCGATCGACGCCGTGCCATAGATGAAATCGGGATTGGTGCCGACGCAGTTGAGATGCGTGTTCACTGCGGGCACGAAATCGGGCCGATCGGGATCGGCAAAGGCGGTGAACCAGCCCGAAGCCAGCGTCAGAAAGAACAGCCGTTCGGCCTCGGCCACTTGCGCCGGATCGGCGGGATCGGCGAGCAGCGGCAGGAGCTTGGCCGCTTCGCCCAGCGTGGCGAGGTAATCTTGCCAATCGCTCACAGGAAGTCCGCGTATTCGGCGATGTAGTCGGCATAGACGCTTTCGACCTGATCGCGGGTGAGGCCATAGTCGGACAGCTCGTAGCGGTGTGCACCATGTTTGTCGGCGGGATTGTCATGCCACCACTGGCGCACTGCGGCTTGCGACTGCTCGGTAAAGTCCATGCCCGCATGATCATACACTTGCCGCACGACCGCCACCGGATCGGCAACCAGATCGCGGAACCGCAGATCCAGCACGCGCACTTGTGGATTCGCCTTGCGAAAGGCCATCGCGGCAACTTGGCCATCGTGCCACAAGTGCAGCAGTTCCTGCCCCAGCGCGGCGCGATCGATCTTGCCGAAACTGACACAACGGATAACTTCGATCAGCCGCGAAATGGACGCCATCACGGTCACCGGGTCGCGGTGCGGCTGCACCAGCACGGCATCGGGATAGACGCTGAACAGTTCCGGCAAGTGAAAGGCGTGTTCCTGCACTTTGAGCACCCACCGATCGCGCGGGTTTTTCCATGCCAGATGTTGCAGCCACATTTTATGCACGCGATAGCCGAAGCGCGTGTCGGCGTCGCGATACCAGCGGTAATAGCCCGGCAGGCTGAACAGCATCGTCGGGTTGATCCCCTGAAATGCGGTTTCGAGAATCATCCCGCATTCCTGCGGCACACGCGCGCCGATCGGGTGGGCTTTCAGCACGTCGGCCCAGGCTCCGGTAAAATTGGCGGCGACATAGGCGTCGAACCCGTCCGCGCGCGGATCGCTGGCAAATGTCGCGGCATCGGGCGGTGGCGACGGCGCTGCTACTTCCCATTGCAGCGGCGTGCGCACCGCAGGATCGGCACCGATCAGCGCGTGCAGGATCGATGTTCCACAACGCGGCAGGCCCAGGATGAACACCGGGCGATCGATCGCGACATCGGCGATGGCGGGATGCGCCGCGCGGTCGGCCACGATCGCCGCCAACCGCGCCAGATTGTCGCGGAACTGCGCCAGCGCGCGGGCTCGCCCCTCGGCGGACAGGCCCGATTCCCCGGCCAGCGCGGCGAGCGCAGCGGTGAGCCCGGGCCGCGTACCATCGGCCATTTCTCCGACCAGTCCAGCGTCGGCAAGCATATCTTCAGCTGTCATCATCGCCGCAGGGTAGGATGCCGA
This sequence comes from Novosphingobium sp. Fuku2-ISO-50, assembly GCF_001519055.1. Lineage (GTDB taxonomy): Bacteria > Pseudomonadota > Alphaproteobacteria > Sphingomonadales > Sphingomonadaceae > Novosphingobium. Next base: position 76,394 of record NZ_KQ954293.1, read on the forward strand.
AATGCGGCCTCACCCGTCTTGGGATAGGGGGCAGACAACGGTCGGCCCGGCAATTCACCGCAGAAGGGAGATGCCGCGATGACGCTTGATCTGAACCAGCTGTACAATCTCGCCGGCAAATCGGTGATCGTGACCGGCGCGGCACAAGGCATGGGCGAGGCGTTCGCCCGGCACTTTGCCGCGATCGGCGCGCACGTCACGCTGGCCGATGTCAGCCGGGATCGCCTGCACGCGGTGGCCAACGACATCGGGGGCCATGCCGTCGCCGCCGACATGGCAAGCGAAGCCGACGTGGTGGCGTTGGTCAAAGCGGCGCGGGCGAAATTCGGACGCATCGACATTCTGGTCAACAACGCCGGGGTGCAGGATCGCCGCATGCTCGAAGACACCGATCTGGCCTATTGGGATCGTGTGCTGGATATCAATTTGCGCGGGGTGATGCTGGCAATCCGCGAAGTGGTGGCAGTGATGCGCGCCGATGGAACGCGCGGCACGATCGTCAACATCGCCTCGAACAGCGCGTTTCACCCGATGGCCCCCAGCCTGATGGCCTATGCCGCATCGAAGGCGGGGGTCGTCTCGCTGACCCGGTCGGCGGCGATGGAACTCGCCCGCGAGGGCATCCGCGTCAATGCGGTGTGCCCGGGCAACACCACCACCCCGGGGCAAGGAAGCGCAGGCGGCCCCGGTTTCCCGCCCGAAGTGATTGCCAAATTCATGCCGCCGCTGGGCCGACCGGGACGCCCCGACGACATCGCCGCCGCGGTGTTGTTTCTGGCCTCCGACGCGGCGAGCTATATCACCGGCCAGACGCTCGTCGCCGACGGCGGACATCTGATCGGATAAGCAGAACCGTGACCGATATCTTTGATTTCATCGTGGTTGGTGCGGGCTCTGCCGGATGCGTGCTGGCCAACCGGCTGTCCGCCGATCCGGGGACGCGCGTGCTGCTGATCGAATGCGGGCCCGATGACAAGAGCCCGCTGATCCGTATGCCGCGCGGGCTGGGAAAGCTGCTCGATCCGGCCAATCCGCATGTGTTTGCCTATCCGGTCAGCCCCGCGGGCAACCAGCCGCAGGAACTGTGGCTGAAAGGGCGAACGGTCGGCGGGTCGAGTTCGATCAACGGCATGGTCTATATGCGGGGGAGCCCGCAGGACTATGACGACTGGGCGCGCGCGGGATGCACGGGGTGGGGTTGGGACCGGATCGGCGCGCACTATGTCGCGCTGGAGGACCACGTGCTGGGCGCCGATCGGTGGCGCGGAGTCGGCGGGCCGTTGAAGATTTCGCGCTATCCGAAGGGCAATCCGCTGGCGCAGGCGATCCTCGATGCGGCGGGCGAAGCGGGCGTGCCGCAAGTCGAGGATGTCAACCACACCGATGTCGTCGCCGATCAGGGCATGGGCTATCAAACCGCGACGATCTGGTGCGGCGAGCGGTTTTCCGCGGCGCGCGCGTTTCTCGATCCGGTGCGCAGCCGACCCAACCTGACGATCCGCACGGGCGCCCGCGTCGAACGCGTATTGTTCGAAGGACGACGCGCCTGCGGCGTGGTGCTCGACGGCCATGCCATCGCCTGCCGGGGCGAAGTGATCCTGAGCGCGGGCGCGGTCGAATCACCAAAGCTGCTCGAATTGTCGGGCATCGGCGATGCAGCGCGATTGCGTGCCTTGGGCATCGAGCCATTGGTGCACAGCCCGCTGGTGGGCGAAAACTTGCGCGAACATCGCTATGTCGCGGTTGACTGGCAAGTCACCGGGCACAGCTCGAACCAGCAGTTGCAGGGGGTGAACCTGCTGCTTTCGGTCTTGCGCTATCTGTTTGGCCGCAAGGGCCCGATGACCGATGCCGCGCACGAAGTCGGCGGGTTCATCAAGACCCGTCCCGGGCTCGACCGGCCCGACGCGCAAGTGGGATCGATGTTGGTGACGATGGGCATCGATGCGGCAGGCAAGGTGAAGCTCGACAGCTTTCCGGGCTTGCGCATGCTCGGCTATTTCACCCGGCCCGAAAGCCGTGGATCGACGCACATCACGTCTGCCAATGCGGCGCTCCCGCCGCGGATCGACGCCAACCACTTTGCCGAAGAGATCGACCGTCAGACCGCGCTCGGTCTGTTCAAATGGCTGCGGCGGCTGGGCGAACAACCCGCGCTGGCGCGGTGGATCGTGCGCGAATGCGGCAAAGGCGCGGATATCCGCAGCGATGCCGATATCCTCGCCAACCTGTTGCAACTGGGCGGCACCAGTTTTCACATCGCGGGCACCGCCGCGATGGGCAGCGCCCAAACCAGCGTGCTCGATCCGCAATTGCGCGTGCGCGGGGTCGACGGCCTTCGTGTCTGCGACACCTCGATCATGCCGACGCTCGTGTCCGGCAACACCAATGCCCCGGCGATGGCACTGGCCATGAACGCCGCCGACATCATCCTTGCGAAAGATCCAGCCCGATGACGATCCCCTTCACCCACATCGACCACGTCTACATCAACGGCGCATGGGCGGCGCCCGAAGCGGGCCACGAAGCGGTGATCAACCCGGCGACCGGCGCCGTGATCGGCCAGGCGCCGCAAGCCGGCCTGCGCCAGGTCGATGCCGCGATTGCCGCCGCGCGCGACGCGTTCGACAAGGGGCCCTGGCCCGCGCTGTCGATGGACCAGCGCGCCGACGTGATGCAGCGCATGGTCGAAGAGCTGCGCGCGCGGCAGAGCGAGATCGCCGCGCTGATCGTTGCCGAAGTCGGCTGTGCCCAGCACATTACCCACGCGATGCAGGTCGCCAATCCGATCAGCCATCTGGAGGCGGCGATCAAATACGCCCGCCGTGACGAGCCCGAGCGCCTGCCGATCGACGTGACCCCCAACATGTTCGTCCCCGGCGGGCCGCAATCCATCGGCGGCACGACTGTCGTGCGCGAACCGATCGGCGTGGTCAGTGCGATCACCGGCTACAATTTTCCGTTTCTGCTCAACCTTGCCAAGATTGCGCCCGCCTTGCTCGCGGGCTGTACCCTGGTGCTCAAGCCATCGCAGTTCACGCCCTATTCGGCGCTGCTGTTCGGCGAAATTGCCGACGCGATCGGTTTACCGGCGGGCGTGCTCAACGTCGTCACGGGCGGGATCGCCGAAGGGCAATTGCTGTGCACCGATGAGCGCGTGGACATGGTAACGTTTACCGGGTCAGAGGGCGTTGGCGCCGCGATCATGGCGCAGGCCGCACCCACCTTGAAGAAAGTCCATCTCGAACTGGGGGGCAAATCGGCGATGATCGTGCGCCATGACGCCGACGTCGCGCGCGCGGCGGCCATGGCGGTGGGGTTCCTGTCAGTCAACGCCGGACAAGGCTGCGCCATTCCCACCCGCCTGCTGGTGCACAACAGCATTCGGCCCCAGTTCGCGCAGATTGCCAGGGCCGTGGCCGCGCAGATCAAGGTGGGCGATGCCTCCGACCCCGGCGTGACAATGGGCCCGCTGATCCGCGAGAGCCAGCGCGCCAAAGTCGAACATTATATCGCGCTGGGCAAGCAGGCGGGCGCCACCCTGCTGTGCGGTGGCGGACGACCGGCGGGGCTGGAAAGTGGCTTCTTCATCGAGATGTCGCTGTTCGACGATGTCACCAATGACATGGCGATCGCGCAAGACGAAATCTTTGGCCCCGTCGGCTGCATCATCGGGTTTGACAGCGATAACGAGGCAATCGCCATTGCCAACGCATCGCGTTATGGCCTCAATGGCGCGATCGAGACAGCCGACGCTGCCACCGGCTATGCCATGGCGCTGCGTATCCGCGCGGGCAGCGTGGCACTGAACGGTGGAACCGGCACGATGAGCTATGCCCCGATCGGCGGGTACAAACGATCGGGGATCGGTCGCGAATACGGCCCCAACTGGATGCGCGAATACCAGCACGAAAAGTCGGTGTTCTACCCGATCGGGCGCTAGTGACCCAAATCTGAAGTTCGCCTGACCAAGAGGCTGGGTGGGTGCGAACTTCAGATTCAAAAGGGTCACTAGAAACATTTGATTCTAGTGTGGTTTAAGGATTTGAAATTCGCTCCGTACCTGGCCGCTTAATGAGGCGAATTTCAAATCCACCACACTAGAATGTTTGTACTACCGGCAGGATCGAGGCGGCGAAGCAGTCCATCGCCGCTTCGCGCTGGGCCGGGTCGCCGATGCCCCAGGCCAGATCGACCACGCCTACGCCGCAATCGCGCAATGTCTCGAACCGGCCTTTGAGCGTTTCTGGTCCGCCGACAAAATAGGGTTCGGTCACCAACGGCACGATTGGCGGACCCCCCATGGTCTTTTGCTCAATCCGGGCCTGTTCGGCCGCTTTCTTGCCAAAGAACGCTCCCATGTCGGCCTGCGCTTGCGCATCGCCTGGCGCGGCATAGGCGATACCGCGATAGATCACCTGATCGGGGCGAGGCTGCCAGCCGGCCCTGGCGGCTTCGGCATGGTAGAGCTTTACCCAACCCGCCACGACATCCACCGGCGCAAACGAAAAGGCGATACCCATGCCCCGCGCGGCAGCGAAGCGCACCGATTCCTCGCTGTTTCCCGACCCATAGATCGGCGGATACGGTTCCTGCAGCGGACGCGGCCAGACCGCGACCGTGCCAAAGTCATAGTGCGCGCCCGACCAGGCGAACGCTTCGTCGCTCGTCCACGCCTTGATGATCAGATCAATGCCCTCTTGGGTCATCGCGCGGGTGGTCTGCGGATCGTTGCCATACGTGCGATGTTCGTTGGGTGTGCCCCGCAGAAACAGCACCACCATGCGCCCGCCCGACAGCTGATCGACCATCGCCAGTTCTTCGGCCAGGCGCACCGGGTTGCACAGCGGCACCAGCGGCCCGAGCAGCGCGATTTTGGCACGGCTGGTCACCTGGCTGAGCGCGGCGGCCATGACGCAAGGATTGGGGGTCAGGATATAGGGGGCATAGTGATGCTCCGACACGCTGACCCAGTCGAACCCCAGCGTATCGGCGCGGCGCGCCATCGCCAGGCTATGCGAAAATGCGGCGGCGGCAAGGTCGCGCCGGCAATAGTGTGGTTCCGCAGGCCAGATTTCCAGGCCCGGCGCCGGTCCGTCGTATCCCGTCATGCACAGGCTTGAAACCAGCATGCCCTTATCCTTACCTGCCTTTTTTGGCGGGATAAGGCCGATGCACCTGCCATCCCCCTACCCAAAGGAGGGCGAAGCGTCGCCGGCCTGGGCTAGTCTTTTCCCGACAAGACGGGGGAGGCAGACATGAACCAGCTCGGCAATGCGGGCACCGGCCTCAGCGCGCAGGACGAACGCGCGATTGCAGCGGTGCTCGTCGCCTATGCCAGCGGCATCGATCAGCGCGACTGGCGCTTGTTCCATTCGTGCTTCACGCCTGATTGCGAGGCGGATTACGGCCAGTTCGGCCACTGGCACGGCGCCCATGCGATCACCGCGTTCATGAAAGAGGCGCATGCCATCTGCGGCGCCACACTGCACCGCATCACCAATATCGACATCCGCAGCCACAATGGCAGCGTCCACGTGCGCAGCTATGTCGACGCGCTGCTGATGCCGCAAATCGAAGGGGGGCCGATCCATCGCGGCATCGGCACCTATGACGACCAGTTCGCGCGCACCGCCAATGGCTGGCAGATCGCCCGCCGGCAGTTCAACGTCGTGCTGATCGATCAGGTTGGAGCCCTGGCATGACACTGACCGGCAAGACTGCCGTGATCACCGGCGCATCGGCGGGGATCGGCGCCGCCACCGCGCAACGGCTGGCGCAGTCCGGGGCGCAAGTCCTGCTGGTCGCGCGACGCCAGGACCGGCTCGACGCGCTGGCCCGCGATATCGGCGCGAAAGCCACCACCCTGGCGCTCGACCTTTCCGCGCCCGAGGCGGCGCAGGCGATGCTCGATGCGGCGGTCGAACGGTTGGGCCGCATCGACATTCTGGTCAACAACGCCGGAATCTTGCGCACCAGCCATGTCGACGCATTTGACCTTGCCGAACTCGAACCGCTGATCGCGATCAATTACACGGCGGTGGTGCGCGCCAGCATGCTGTTTGCGCGGGTGATGAAGGCACAAGGCAGCGGCCAGATCGTCAACATTTCGAGCATCGGCGCCAGCCTGACTGCCGCCGGGACAGGCGTTTATGGCGGGCTCAAGGCAGCGCTCGAACGCTTTACCGATGTGCTGCGGATCGAACTGGCGGGCAGCGGCGTGCGCGTCGGACTGGTCGCCCCGGGAACCACCACCACCGAAATCTTTGGCGACATGAAAGCCAAAGGTCAGCCCGGGTGGGACGAATTCATCCCGCCGCTGGCGCCCGATGACATCGCCAGGGCAGTGGCCTTCATGTGCGAACAGTCGGGCAACGCCAACGCCGCGCGAATCCACATTTATGCCACGGCAGAGAGCTTCTGATCAGTCCAGCCGGGCATAAGCGGACAGATCGAACGGCTTGAACGCCTCGCCCCGGCGCAATTTGCCGATCCAGTCGGCATCCATCAGCGCCGCGCGCCCGATCGCGACCAGATCGAATTCGCCCGCAGCAAACCGCCGGGCCACTTCGTCCAGATTGTCGAGCGTGTGCGTGGACTCGACAAACGAGCTTTGCAGATCCTTGTCAAAGCCGATGCCGCCAACCGTCATCACCGTTTTTCCGGTGAGCTGCCGCACCCAACCGGACAGGCCCATGTCCGATCCGTCGAACGCGGCTTCGTTGAACCGGCGGGTCGAGACATCGAAAATATCAACGCCCGCATCGACCAGCGCCCCGGTGATAACGCCCAGTTCCTGCGGGGTCTGCGCCAGTCGGGCGCCGTAATCCTGCAATTTCCATTGCGACAGGCGGAATATGATCGGCTTGTCGGCCGGGATCACGCGCCGCACCGCGCGCACCACATCGCAGGCCAGACGCGTGCGCCGCAGCGGATCGCCGCCCCAGGCATCGGTGCGATGGTTGGTCTGCGCCCACAAAAAGCTGTCGAGCAGATAGCCGTGCCCGCCGTGCAGCGCGATCGCGTCAAAGCCCAGCGCATGCGCATTGGCGGCGCTGCGCGCAAAGCCGGCGATCACGTCGGCAATATCGGATTCGCTGGCCGGTCCGGTGGGCGCACGAACCGCTTCAAGATAGGCAGGCGGCAGCGCAGCCCGATCGAAAGGCCCCCAAATGCCCGAAGGACTGACCGACACGGCCTCTGGATGCGGCCCTGTCCCGGCCAGCCGGATCGGACCCATGTGCCACAATTGCGGCGCAATCTTCCCGCCTGCCGCATGCACCGCATCGACCACCCTTTGCCATCCGGCCAGCGCCGCCTCGCCGTGCATCAGCGGCAGCGCCGGACCGCCGGTGGTGCCATCGCCCAGCGCTGCCGGATGATCGGGCCCGACGCCTTCGGTAATCACCAGCCCCATGGGTGCGCGGCGCGCATAATAACGCGCAACATCGGGCCCCGGCACGCCGTGCGGGCTGAAATTGCGAGTCATCGGCGACATGACGAAGCGGTTCGCCATGGTCAGCGAGCCGCAGGCAAAGGGCGTAAACAAGGGCTCTAACTGATCACGCATGGATATCCTCGCACCGTTACCGCGCAGGATTTCCTCGCATCAGCGGGGGATACCACCTGTCGCGCGGCAGGGTGTCTGGCCGGCAGGGTGTCTGGGCGGCAGGGTGTCTGGGCGGCAGGGCGTCAGGCCGGGACCAGCTTGAGCGCCGCCTGCGGGCAGGCATCGGCACCTTCGCGCGCCAGATCTTCCAGACCTTCGGGCACCAGTTCATCATCGACATAGACGATGCCGTTTCCGTCCAGCTTGTACACTTCGGGGCAGATTTCGGCGCAGACGCCATAGCCGCAGCATGCCGGCTTGTTGATCACCACTTTCAGTTTGCCCTGTACCGGTTTGCCCTGTTCGGACATCGAAAAACTCCTGTCATCCTCTTCCTGACGCGAACTTACATGTTGAACACATTTCATTCAATATGTATGATGCGAATCAACGATAAAAACCCCGAGGAGAAATGTGCCATGCTGCAACATGCAGGCCTGGTCCTGAACGACGGCACCACGCTCGACGATTTGGTCATGCGCAACAGCAACGAAGTGTCGTTGCGCGTAATGACCGATAAAGAGCTGTATTCCCATGAAATGGAGCGGATTTTCGCCAAGACCTGGCTCTTGCTGGGGCACGAGAGCGAAATCCCCAAGGCGGGCGATTTCATCGTTCGCGACATGGCCGAAGACAATGTCATCGTTGCGCGCGGTCGCGACGGCGACGTGCATGTCTCGCTCAATGTCTGCCCGCATCGCGGCATGCGCGTGTGCCTGGGTGAAGCGGGCAACAAGACCATCCACCAGTGCATCTATCACGGCTGGGCATTCCGCCCGAACGGCGACTTCATCGGCGCGCCGATCGAAAAGGAAAAGATGCACGGCAACGATATCGACAAGGCCACGCTCGGCCTGAAAAAGGCGCGCACACATCTCTATGGCGGGCTGATTTTCGCCACCTGGAATGTCGATGGCCCGTCGTTCGACGAATATCTCGGCGACATCAAATATTACATGGATCAGCTGTTCTGCCGCACCGACAACGGGCTGGAACTGCTCGGCCCGCCACAGCGCTTCATCGTGCCGTGCAACTGGAAAGTGGCGGGCGAGCAATCGGGCTCCGACGGCTTTCACACGCTGACGCTGCACCGGTCACTGATGGAAGGCGGCGTGATGGGCGGCACTGCCGAGACGATCTATGATCAGGCGCCGGGGATGTATGGCGTCGATGTGTCGTGCGCACAGGGCCATTCGCTGCGCTGTCTGGAGGCCGAAAAGACCTTCAAGATGTTTGCCGACGTGCCGTTCGAGGGCAAATCGGTGGTCGAACGGCTCAACCTGCTGACCCCGCCGGGCATCACCAAGGAGATGATCCCGCAACTGTTCAACAACCTGTCGGCCGATCAGGTCGAACAGCTGGCGACGATCCCGCCGCAAGTGGGCGGCATGTTCCCCAACGTGCTGATCGCGTTCATCTTTGCCCCGCGCACCGATGGCGGATCGTCGGGCGCGCTGGCGCTGCACACTTATGTGCCCAAGGGACCCGATCACGTCGAATTCGTCAATTTCATCTTTGCCGAAAAAGACGCGCCCGAACAGATGAAGCGCGACATGCTGCAAAACTCGATCCAGGCGACCGGCACCTCGGGCACGATCGAACAGGATGACGCCGATGTCTGGCCGGTGATCATGCGCAACGCGCGCGGCGCGGTATCCAAGCACATCACGCTGAAATACCAGGCGCTGCACGGCCACGAACGCCCCGAAGGGTGGAAGGGCGGCGGGTTGCTCTACCCCGGCTTTACCAAGGATGACACCCAGTGGAACTGGTGGCTCGCCTATTATGACCTGATGAGCGCAGCCTGAGCATCGTGCGAAAATGCGGGAACCGGCTTTTTGCAAAAACGATGCGACCACAAAGCCTTTGAGGATAACGACATGACCTGGGTGACCAAATCGACCGCCGCGCCCGATTCCACCACGATCCTGCGCGGGCTGACCTCGCGCAATCGCGTGCCGCTGGGCTCGGAGCTTTACAACCGCCTGCTCGAAACCTTGTACGACGAAGCCGCCGCGCTCGATGAACGGCGATTTGACGATTGGGTTGCGCTGCTGGCCAAAGACCTGATCTATCAGGCGCCGATCCGCATCACGCGCACCGGCCCGAACCGTGATCGCGACGTGATGCGCACGATGTTCCATTTCGACGAAGACTACAATTCGATCCTGATGCGCACCGGTCGCCTGCAAAAGAGCGCCTGGGCCGAAGATCCGCCGTCGCGTTGCCGCCGGTTTGTCACCAATGTGCGCGTCGCGGCAAGCGAGATCGCCAACGAATACGAAGCGGTCAGCTATCTGTTCCTCGAACGCAGCCGTGGCGACAACCCGCACAATGAAACGCTGACCGCCGAACGCCGCGACGTGTGGCGCGAAGGCGAAGGCGGCTTTACCCTCGCCCGGCGCGAGATCATTGTCGATCAATCGGTGCTCGGCATGTCCAACCTCGCGGTTTTCCTCTGACCGCGATGGGCACTTCGGCTCCCCCCTCGATTGTCGTGGTCGGCAGCGGGCTGGCCGGGTTCGGCGTGCTGCGCGAATTGCGCAAGGTATCGCCAGAAGCCCGGCTGACGCTCGTCACGCTCGAAGACGGGCATTTTTACTCAAAGCCCGCGCTGTCGACTGCGCTTGCCAAAGGCAAGACCGCGCAAACGCTGATCACTTCGACGGCGGAAAAAATGGCCAGCCAGCTTCGGCTCGACGCGCGCATCGGCCGCGCGGCAGAGGCGATCGACCGCGCAGGCAAGGCCTTGCTGACTACCGGGGGGCCCGTGGCCTATGATGCGCTGGTGCTGGCAACCGGCGCCATGCCGGTGCGGCCGCAGATCGAAGGCGATGCGGCGCATCGTGCGATCGCGGTCAACCAGCTCGATCATTATGCACGCTTTCGCGACGAGTTGCCGGTGGGCGCGCGCGTGCTGATCATGGGATCGGGGCTGGTCGGCACCGAATTTGCCAACGACCTGATCCAGACCGGCTATCGCCCGGTGGTGGTCGACATGCTGCCGCTGCCGCTGGCCCAACTGGTGCCGCCCGCAGTGGGCGAAAAAGTCCGCGATGCGCTGGCCGCCGAAGGGGTCGAATGGCACCTTGGCCGCAAGGTCGTGGCGATCGATTACAAGGCCCCTGCCCCCGGCTATGTCGCCACGCTCGACAACGGCACCATTGTGGAGGCCGATCTGGTGCTGTCGGCGGTGGGCTTGCGCCCCAATGTCGCGCTCGCCGCAGAGGCCGGGCTCGATGTCGGGCTCGGGATCAAGGTCGATGCCCATGGCCGAACCAGCGATCCGCATATCTATGCCATCGGCGATTGCGCCGAATATCCGCACGGGCTGTCGGCCTATGTGACCCCGATCATGGCGGCCGCGCGCGCGATTGCCCCGTCGGCGCTCGGCACCCCGACCGAAATCCGCTTTCCGCCGCTGTCGGTGCAGGTCAAGACCACGCTGTTGCCGATCAACCTGCTGCCGCCGCCGCGCGATGCGGTGGGCGAATGGCGCTGCATCGAAGACGATGCGCAAGGCTCGAAGCACGTTTTCACCGACGCCGAGGGCCGGTTGCGCGGCTATGTGCTGACCCACGACAAGTGCGAACAACGCACGACTATGGACGCCCAAATGGGCGCAAAATCGGGAGAGACTGTGTGAGCCGACTGCTCGACGGAAAAGTTGCCATTGTCACCGGCGGGGCCAAAGGGCTCGGCCACGGGATTTCACGCGCGATGGCCAAAGAGGGCGCATCGGTGCTGATCACCGGGCGCGACGGCGCAGCGACCGAAGCCGTCGCGGCCGAAATCCGCCGCGAATTTGGCACCGGCGCGGTCGGCATCGCCGCCGACATGCGTGACAAGGCGCAAGTGGAGGCGATGGTCGAACGCGCGGTTGCGGAATTCGGCGGGCTGGACAGTCTGGTCACCAATGCCTCGCAACTGTCGCCCAATGTCCTGCTCGAACACAAGACCGACGAAATGCTCGCCGACACGCTGGCCGTGGGCATCTGGGGCACATGGTGGGCGATGCGCGCCGCGTTTCCGCATATGCAAAAGCGCGGCGGCGGCACGGTGATCAATTTCTATTCGATCGATGCCGATACCGGCGCGTGGCTCCATTCGGATTACAATATCAACAAGATGGGCATTCTGGGCCTGACGCGCAGCGCGGCGGTCGAATGGGGCCGGTTCAACATCCGCGTCAACGCCATTGCGCCCACCGGCATGGGCCAGGTGTTTGCCCAACTGGTCAAGGACGTGCCCGGATTTCTCGACATGGCGACATCGACCAATCCGCTCAAGCGCGCGGGCGATCCGGAGAAGGATATCGGCCCGGTGGTAGTGTTCCTCGCATCGGAAATGTCGCGTTTCATCACTGGCGAGATGATCAATGTCGATGGCGGGCAGAATCTGCCCGGCTACGTCAGCATCCCGCACAATCTCAAAGAGATGGAAGAAGGCTCTGCATGAAGCTGACCGACGCCCGGATTGACGAAGCCGCCCTGCCCGAGGCGGAGCTTTCGCCCAGCGTGATCCGCATCCTGAGCGGTGCGCTGGATGCAATCGCGGCGCGCGGCACCAAGCGCCTGTCGATGAGCGATATCATCGATGCCAGCGGCGTTTCGCGCGGGACCTTGTACCGGTATTTCTCCAACAAGGACCAGGTTCTGGCCGCAGTCGCGGAATTTGTCTGCACCGGGTTCGAGAGCGGCATTCGCGAAGCCGGCAAGGGTATCGACGACCCGATCGAACGGCTGCGCGCGGTGATGCAGTTCTATGACCGCTATACCGACGAGAATTCACCGGGCCGCATTTTCGAAGTGGAACCCGCATTTCATCTCGCCTTTTTCCGCAGCCGCTTTGGCCGCTACAAACAGGCTGTGCTCGACGCGCTTGATCCGACGTTCGATTATCTCGACCGACTGCTGGGCGAACCGCTCCAACGCGACGCCTTTGCCGAATTGCTGGTGCGAACCCAGCTCAGCACGCTGCTGATCCCCGCCGACAACGAATGGAAACAGCTGTGGAACGGCTCGGCAGACCGTGTCCGCAAATGGGCGCTGACGATCGCTGCCGCACGCAATTAGAATCAGCAAAAAGGAACATCAGGATGGCAACCGCACTCCAGGTCGAGATCCCCGACCACGCAACTTTCGCCGACAAGGCAACAGCCGACGCGATGGTCGCCAAGGCGATCGCATTGCGCCCCCTGCTTCAGGCCGAGGCCGCTGCCGGCGAAAAGCAGCGCTCGCCCACCAAGGCGGTCGAACAGGCGCTGTTCGAAAACCGCATCCTTTGCGCCATGCTGCCCAAACGGCTGGGCGGGGTCGGCCTCTCGTTCACCGATTTCTGCCGCATGCAGATCGAAATTGCCAAAGGCGATCCCTCGATCAGTTGGGTGGTACAGATCATCAACGGCACCAGCTGGGTGACCAGCCTCGCGCCTGACTCCGTGCAGGACGCGGTGTTCGGGGATGGGCCGACCACGGTGTGCGGCGCCTACAATCCTCCGGGCAAGGCGCGCAAAGTCGATGGCGGCTGGATCATCAACGGCGCCTGGCCCTATACTTCGGGATCGCGTCAGTCGAAGTGGGCGCAGCAGGGCGTCGTGCTCGAAGGCTATGACGGCCCCGTCGTTCCCGGCATTTCAATGTGCTATATTCCGTTCAGCGACCTGACCATCACCGACAGCTGGTTCGTCACCGGCATGCAGGGCACGGGTTCCGACACCAGCGTGGCCAAGGACGTGTTCATCCCCGAAGGCCAGATGGTGCTGATGGACGAACGCGCCGGGCAGATCGACCGCACCAAGCGGCATTTCGGCGCGCCGTCCGACGTGCTGCCGGTGGTGCCGGTGGTGCGCACCACGGGCATTGCGCAATTGATCGGCGCGGTCGAAGCGATGCTCGAAATCGTGCGCGCCGAGGCCGCGACCAAGCCCGTGTTGACCACCATTATCGGCCCGCGCGTCAAATCGGGCGCGTACATGCGCGATCTGGGTGAAGCGGCGGCGGCGATCGATACCGCCAAGCTGATCCTGTTCCATCTGGTCGGCGATTTTGACCGCGTCGGGCTGACCGATGGCGCACTGACGCTCGAAGAAAAGGCGCGCCATCGCGCACAATGCGCGCAGATGATCAAGCTGATCCACTCGGCGTCGGAATCGCTGATGTTTCTGGCGGGATCGTCGGCCTTTTCGCTCGACAAGCCGATCAGCCGGTATTGGAAGGACGTCTCGATGGGGCTGCGCCACATCCAGAACATCCCGACGATCGGCTATGAAATCTATGGCCGCAATATCGCCGGTGGCGACATGATCTCGCCGCCCGGCGCCTATTGATCGGGGATCAGGCGCGCGCGCAATCATGCCGGTATTTCGTCGCGCGCCTGAACCGTCGGCTGCCCGATCTCATCGATCACGTGCAGCGTGATTGGTGGCAAAGCGATTAGGGCGTAAACTCATAAACCACACCGATGGTGTGGTTTATGAGTTTACGCCCTAACACTACTTTGGCAGAAGCCTGATTTTTAGGATTCCCTAGACGCCAAAAGCGTGATTCATGGGGAGCCAGCTTTGATGGAGGCTGGCGGTGGATGCAGATTGGCAAAGCGATTTGGAGCGCTGGCTTGCTCCCTACCTTGATGCGCTTGGCAACAAGACGCGGCGGCGGATGTGCCCTGCCTATATCGCAGGTTTGATTGGCCCTGGTGATCGCAAGAGTATCCAGCCGATGGCGGCGCGTGTCGACGCAATCAGCTACGACCGATTGCACCATTTCATAGGCGCGGGCTTGTGGGACAGTGCACCGCTGGAATCGACGTTGTGGCAGCAGGCCGACGCTCTCGTGGGCGGGGAGAAGGCATGGCTGATCATCGACGACACGGCTTTGCCGAAGAAGGGCAACGCGTCTGTCGGGGTTGCCCCTCAATACGCGTCTGCCTTGGGGAAAAACGCGAACTGCCAAACGCTTGTATCGGTAACGCTGGCATCGGGCGAAGTACCGCTCATGCTGAGCCTGCGGCTGTTTCTGCCGGAAAGCTGGACGAGCAACGAAGCCCGCATGATCAAGGCGGGCGTACCTGAGCCGTTCCGGCAAGCCAGAACCAAGCTCGAATTGGCTATCGAGGAGATTGACCGGATCGCCGCCGCCGGGGTCCGTTTCGGCTGCGTCCTTGCCGATGCGGGCTATGGTCTGTCGGCCCCGTTTCGTCAGGCCTTGAGCGCTCGCGGGCTTTCCTGGGCGGTCGGCATTCCAAGGCACCAGAAGGTCTATCCGTCTGACGTGCAACTGATCTTTCCTGTCGCCGAGCGCGGACGGCCACGTCTGCGGCATGTGCCCGACGTTAAATCGGTGGCGGCCCATGTCATGCTGGACAGCGCCAAATGGCGTCAGGTCAGTTGGCGCCGGGGAACCAAGGGGCGCTTGGTTGCGCGTTTCGCCGTCATGCGCGTACGGATCGCCGATGGCGCGCCCCAACGCATAGGAAACGCAGGCGCGCAACACATGCCCGGCGAGGAAGTCTGGCTGGTCGGCGAGCATCGCTCGAACGGCGAGCGGAAATACTATCTGTCCAATTTACCCGCCGAAACATCGATCAAGGACGTGGCAAGCGCCATCAAAGCCCGATGGATCTGCGAGCAGGCCCATCAGCAACTCAAGGAAGAACTGGGCCTTGACCACTTCGAAGGCCGATCATGGACAGGCCTTCATCGCCACGCGCTGATGACGATGATCGCTTATGCATTCCTGCAAACTCGCCGCCTCGCTCAAGCGGGGCGGAAAAAAAAGAATCGCAGGACCACCACCTCAACCCAGCCTTCCGGCGATACGCCGGGCCATCATTGACCGCCTGTCGCAACCGCCCCCGGCCTGCTGCCCACACTGTGGGGCAACGCTCCTAACCGCCGAAATTATATTTCTGCCAAAGTAGTGCTAATACCAAGGTGCGGTGATGGCGACTCTTCCCCCCTCTCCTTCAGGGGAGGGGTTTGATAAGTTCTGGTCAATGCACCTTGGTATAAGCCGGCACGGTCAGGTCTTCCGCTTCCATCCGCGCCTTGAGATCGAAACCGGCCGAAGCGATTACCAGACGAGCGGCAGCTTGTCAGGTTGCAGGATACCGCCGGTATGCGTCTTGACGACATAGCCATCCTGAATGCGGAACGGCGGCATGGTCTTGAGGAATTCTTCGAGCGCAATGCGCATCTCGCGCCGCGCCAGATGCATGCCGACGCACAGATGCGGGCCGAACCCAAAGCTGAGATAGCGCGATTTGCGCCCCAGCCTGACGTGATCGGGATCGTCATACGCTTCGGGATCGCGCCCGGCGAGGCAGGTCGGCATGGCGACCTTGTCGCCCGGCTGGAACGTCACCCCGGCAATTGTCACTTCCTTTGAACATGTGCGAAACGTGGTGACGGCAGGATAGGCGCGCATCAGTTCCTCGATCGCATCAAGAATCTGCTCGGGATGTGCGCGCAATTGCGCCTGGTCTTGGGGATGCGTGGCCAGATGGCGGAACTGCCACGCCATGTTGGTCGAAACGGTGTCCATCCCGCCGATGAACAAGTTGAAGGTAAAGCCCACCAGTTCGTCATCGGTCAGCGGGCGGCCATCGACTTGTGCCATCACGCCATAACTGATCAGATCCTCGCGCGGATTGGCTTTCCGGTCGGCGATCTGTTCGCGCAGATAGGTCACTACATTGCGTGTGGCCGCCGCAATCGTGGGCAGGTCGTTGGTGTGGAGCAGGTCCATTTCCCAGGCGAGGAACAGTGCGACCATGTCTTGCGGCAGGCCCATCAGTTCGAGGAATACCTTGATCGGGAATTCGAACGCGAAATCGTGGACGAATTCGCATGACCCTTTGGCCAGGATCGCCTGACAATATTCCTGCGCGTACTGGCGGATCTTGCCGTCCAGCTTGTTGATTTCCTTGGGTGTAAACAATGGGTTGATGAATTTGCGATAAAGGCCGTGCATCGGCGGATCGGTTTCGACCGGAAGCGAACTCCAGCTTTCCCCCACCAGCAGCGCAAACGGCGCAAAATCCTTGTTCGAGAAATGCTCGGTGTCGGAATAGATTTTTTCCAGATCCGCCACACGGCGAACGATCCAGGCCGGCGTACCGCCCGGATAGGCATCGAGCGAATAGAACACCGGCGGCATTGTCCGGTGCACATGCGGGATCACCGTATCGAACGGGTTTTCATCGACCAGCCCGCCCATCTTGATCGGATAATCGAGCACCAGTTCCTTGGGAACGTGCGCCGGGGCCTCGGTGACTTGCATGCCCAGCATTGAAACTCTCCGCACATGATTGTTGTTCTGCGCAAGGCGCTAACACCGGACGCAAGGCCCGCACCCTGCTGAACGATAGGGTGGGCAATTTAATTCGACAAATTGTCGAGTTTGATCTGGATCAAATCCCCTGCCCGCAAAATCTGCTTATTTATACACATAAGACATAATTTGTATAAACGGTTGATTCGAAAAACGCTGCCCGGGAAGGATCACACATCATGGCTACGCTGCTCAAATCGGCCGCTACGACCGATTTTACCGGTTACAATCTCGAAGCGGAGCGACAGATGGTCGGTCGCGCGCAGGAATTGCAACCGCTGCTGCGCCAACATGCCGCCTATGGCGATGAGCATGGCACGCTCCATCCCGATGTGTTTGCCGCGCTGACCGATGCCGGTTTCTGGGCAATGGCCGCGCCGCGCCGCTGGGGCGGGCTTGGCACCAGCGCGCGGGCGATGTCGCTGGTCGGCTATGAACTGGCCAAGGCCGACCCATCGGTCGGCTGGGTCTATACCGTGCTGCACGGCACCACATGGGTTGCCAGCCTCGGCCCCGATGCATTGCAGGAAGCCATCTTTGGCGATGGCGCCGACCATCCGGTGATCTGCGGGATCGCCAACCCGCCCGGGTCGCTGGTCGAGGTCGATGGCGGCTATGTGCTCAATGGCCGCTGGCCTTATGCCTCGGGCTCGGCCCATGCCAGCTGGGCGCAGCTCGGCGTGGTCACCACTGCCAAGGACGGCAGTCACGGCGGCGGCTTTGCTTATGTGCGCCGCGACCAATATACCATCGACAGAACCTGGCACATGATGGGGATGAAGGGCACCGGGTCCGACACGATTGTCGTCAAGGACGCGTTCATTCCCGCCGCACAGTTCTACAATGTGGCAAAGCTGGGCATCGGCGGGCACGAACCCGGCAAGCGCCATGTCGGCGAACCCTCGGATTTCTGGCCGTTCATGCCGTTTCTGCGCGCCACGGCTCATGCCGTGGTGGCAGGCGCCGCAGCCGCGATCAAGGAACGCGTGATGGAGGCCTCGCACAAGCGGCCGATCCTCTACACCTCGTACACCCGCCAGGCGGACGCAGTCATGATGCAGGGCGAACTGGGCAAGGCCGCCGCGCGGATCTCTGCCGCCGAGGCTCTGACGTTCAAGAATTGCGATCTGATCGATGCGGCGGGCCTTGCGCATCAACGCCTGACCCCCGAACAGCGCGCGCTGAGCAAAGGCGAAGGCTCGCTGGCGGTGGAACTGCTCAACGAAGCGATCGAGCAGCTGATGTTTCTGGCCGGATCGAGCGCCTATGCCGACGCCAACCCGATCCAGCGGTTCTATCGCGATGCCTCGTTCGCCATGCGCCACGTCGCGAACCTGCCATACGTCGGATACGAAATTCTCGGCAAATCCCTGCTCGGGGTCGAGCCCAACATCGCCCTGCCCGATTTCATCTGATCCCCGCAATCAGAACCATCGCTGAGAGGAGCAAGACCATGCGTCTGCAAGCACGCCAGGACTATCTGAAAGAAGCCATGTCGCAGTTCATCGACCTTGAAAACCGGGAGGTTTCGGTCGCCGCGCTGCACGATCAGGAGCTTTATGAGCTGGAGCTGGAGCGGATTTTCGCCAAAGCCTGGCTGATGATCGGCCACGAGACCGAAATCCCCGATGTCGGCGATTATGTCGTGCGTCTGATGGGCGAGGATCAGGTGATCGTCGCGCGCGCGGCCGACGGGCAAGTGCATGTCTCGCTCAATGTCTGCCCACACCGCGCGATGCATGTCTGTCTGGCCGACAGCGGCAATGCGCGCGTGCACAAATGCATCTATCACGGCTGGGCGTTCCGTCCCGACGGCAGCTTTATCGGCGCGCCGATCGAAAAGGAGCAGATGCACGGCAACATCAGGACCAAGGCACAGCTGGGGCTGAAAAAGGCCCGCGTGCAGCTTTACGGCGGGCTCGTATTCGCCACCTGGAACCATGACGGCCCCAGCCTCGACGAATGGTTCGGCGACATGAAGTTCTATTACGACATGCTGTTCTGCCGCACCGACAAGGGGCTGGAAGTGCTCGGCCCGCCGCAGCGGCTGACAATCGACGCCAACTGGAAAACGGCGGGCGAACAATCCGCCTGCGACGGATTTCACACGCTGACGCTGCATGGATCGGTGATCGACATCGGCGCAATGGGCGGCGAAGCCAACACCGAGCACGAAAGCGCCCCGGCGATGTACGGCATCAACTTGTCCGGCAACGGCCATTCATTGCGCTGCATCGCTGCCGACACCAGCTGGGCGCTGGCCCATGGCAAGGGCGATCTGACCCCCGACCAGCGGCTGGAGGCGTTTCCACCGCCGGGCATCACGCCCGAACTGCTGCCCGAAGTGCGCCGCAACATGAGCGCGGAACAGCTTCACGTGCTGGCCAAGGCGCCGCCGGTGGTGGGCGGGATGTTCCCCAACATGAATATCCTGTTCATCTACAGCCCGCTGCGCGACGGCACACTCGGGGCCGCGCTGGTGCTCCATTCGATCATGCCCAAGGGGCCGAACCATTTCGAATGGACGACGTATTATTTCGCCGAAAAAGGCACCCCCGAACACATCAAGGTGATGATGCGCGCAGCCGCTACCCACGGCACCGGCACTTCGGGCATCATCGAACAGGATGACAGCGACACCTGGCCGCATATGACCGAATCCGCCAAGGGCGTGATCGGCCGCACCGAGACATTGAAATATCAAGCAATCCTGGGCGAGAATCGTCCCGCCGACTGGCCCGACAAAGCCAAGGTCTATGAAGGGTTCGGCAAGGACGATGCCCAGTGGGAATGGTGGCTGGCCTATCACAAGCTGATGACCGCCAACGCCTGATTGGTTTCAACCGCATCTATGAAAGGGGCGCGACATGTCTGTCACCATCGCCACCGTCAATTACACCCGTGAAGATCAGCGCCGCGACCAAGTGCCCTATGGCTCGCCGGTCTACAATTCGATCATGGGCTTTCTGATCCACGAAGCACGCCTGCTCGATCACCGCGATATCAAGGCCTGGGGCGAATTGCTGGCCGAAGACCTGGAATACAAGGCGCCGGTGCGCATCACCCGCCGCGTGCAGCAGTTCGATCAGGAATTTGGCACGATGGGCCATTTCGACGACGACTACAACTCGATGCAGGTCCGCATCACCCGGCTGATCACCACCACCAATGCCTGGTCCGAAGACCCCGCCAGCCGGGTGCGCCGGTTTGTTTCCAACGCGACGGTGTGGGAAACCGACGTGCCCGACGAATACGAAGTATCAAGCTATCTCCTGCTCACGCGCAACCGGGCCGAGGCCGACAATTACAAGCAATTGAGCGCAGAGCGGAATGACCGTCTGCGCATGACCAAGAGCGGTTTCAAGCTGGCGCGCCGGTCGATCCTGCTCGATCAGGTCGTGCTCGGCATGCCGAACTTCGCCATTTTTCTCTGAAAACAAAAATTTGCGAGAGGATGTTCCGATGTCTTTGGAACTCGTGATCGACCGATCAATTCCCGCCCATGTTCCCGAGGATCTGATCAGGGACTGGCCGTTCCAGTTCGGCACCACGTACAAGGGCAATCCCTATACCGACCTGGTCGACCCGGTGCATGCCGACTATCCGGATGTGTTCTTTACGCGCGACGCCTATCCGGGCGGACAGCCGGCCTGGGTGGTGCGCCGTTTCGACGACATATCGGCGATCTACAAGGACAACGTGAACTTCCTCAACATGGGCTTTGCGCCGTTTGCCATGCTGAGCGGCGAAACGTGGCACCTCGTGCCGGCGGAAATGGACCCGCCGAGCCACGGCCGCTATCGCGCGATGATTTTTCCGCTGTTCACGCCAAAGGCGGTGCGCTCGCTCGAAGACAAAGTGGCGGCTTATGCCAATCACTACATCAACCAGTTCAGGAACCGCGGCCATTGCGAGTTCATGCGCGAATTCGCGTTCGAGTTTCCGATCAAGGTGATCCTCGACCTGATCGGCCTGCCGCAGGACATGACGGCGCAATTCATGGCTTGGGAAACCGACCTGCTTCACGGCCACGATCTCGAAACCATTGCGGCCGCGACAAAAAGCGTGGTTGCCTACTTGCGCGCAGAGATCGAAGACCGCAAGCGCGCGCCGCGCGAAGACCTGCTGACATTCGGCGTCAACGCCGAAGTCGATGGCGTGAAGATGAGCGATGACGAAGTGCTCGGCTTTGCCTTCAACTTGTTCATCGGCGGTCTGGACACAGTTTCCACCAATCTCGGCCTGCAATTCTGGCACCTTGCCACGCATCCGGAAGATCAGGCCCGGCTGCGCGCCAATCCCGACCTGGTGCCCGATGCAATCGAGGAAATGCTGCGCGCCTATGCTGCGGTATCGACCTTTCGCACCGTGGCCCATCCGGTGGAGATCAAGGGCGCAACGATGATGCCCGGCGACAAGGTGATCATGTCCACCACTCTGGCCGGGCGCGATCCGGCAGCGTGGGACCACCCGACGCAAGTCCGCCTCGATCGCAAGCCGCACCATATCAGCTTTGCCATCGGGCCGCACTTGTGCCTTGGCCTGCATCTGGCGCGTCGCGAACTGACATTTGCGATCAATGCATTCTTGCGGGAAATCCCGCAGTTCCGCCTGGCCCCGGGTACCGAGGTGGAATTCCACCTTGGCATGATCCAGCCGCTGGCATTGCCGCTCGTCTGGTGAACGGGCGGCTTTACGCCCGTAAAACGATCATACCTTCAGACAGGTGCGCAAGTCGCATAGGCTGTCACCAACAACAAGATTGACGTCCACATGCCGGGAGCCGATGCATGAGCACAAAGACCCTTGACCCGCTTGACCAGATGGTTGCCGACTATTCGCTGGTCACCAACGGCTATTCGGGCAATGCTCCCGCCAATCCCTATCCGCTGCTGGCCGAAATGCGCAGCAAGTGCCCGGTGATGCAGGGCGATCTGCTGAAACAGCATCAGATCCCCAGCATGGCCGACTACATGATGACCGGGCGTCCGACGCTCACCTTGTACCGCTATGACGATATCCATGCGGTTCTGATGAACCCGAAGGACTGGCTCAGCTATATCGTCGGCGACGGGTTTGGCGCGGCAGTGGACAACATGCTGCTGACCGCGATGGACGGGGAAGCGCACGACAAGTTCCGCAAGACGCTGCAAAAGCCGTTCATGCGCAGCGAAGTGCGCAAACTGGTCGACACGCTGATCCGCCCGGTGGTGGTCAAGGAATTCGTCGAGAAATTGCGCCCCAACGGCAAGGCCGACCTGGTGCGCGAACTGGCGCTGCCTTTCCCTATCCGCGCGATCTATGCCTATTTCGGCTTTCCGCATGACAAGGACCTGCTATCCAATCTGGCCAGTTGGGCGATCCAGGTCGTCGCCGCGCCGCAAAGCGATCCGGCGCTGGCCGCGATCACCGTGCCGCAGTCGATGGTTGCCGGACAGTCGATGTACGACACCGTATTGCCGATTGTGCAGGCCTATCGCCGGCGCGGCGAATTTCGCGCGGATATTCTGGGCCACATGATGCAAGTGGAACACGACGGCCAGCGCTTTACCGACGAGGAAATCACGCTGTTCCTGCGCATGCTGCTGCTGGCAGCGGGCGAAACCACCACCCGCAGTTTTGCCAACATGATGGTGCAATTGCTTGAAAATCCCGATGTTCTCGACGAAGTTCGCGCCGACCGCAGCTTGATCCCCAAGGCCGTCACCGAAACCATGCGCCGCGATCCCACCGCTGGCGCAGTCGCGCGCGTAGCGGCGCGCGACCTCGAAATCGGCGGCGTGGCAGTACCCAAAGGAACAGCCGTGCTGCTGTCGATCGCCTCCGCCAACCGCGACCCTGCAGCTTATGAAGACCCTGATCGCCTGTGGCTGAAACGCCCGATGCGCCCCCTGCTCAGCTTTGGCTTTGGGCCGCACATGTGCATGGGCATGCACATGGCGCTGGCCGAAATGGAAGTCGCGCTTGATGCGGTGCTCGACCTGCCGAACTTGCGCTTTGACCCCGCCTACCCGCACCCTGAAATTCGCGGGCTGAACATGCGCGGCCCCGATGCGCTGCACGTAGTGTGGGGCTGAAACCGGCAAAGACCGGCGATCTGCCATTCGCTGGCTGAAACAGGCTGGTGGCGGAGTATCGCGCAAGCCCACAACTTCGCTGCCGCACGATGCCGGCAGCGCCTGGATCGTCACGCCATCGGGGCGCCACGTGCCCTTCGGCCATGGCCGCGCCATACCGCCGCGATTGGTTAGTGCCTCGTTCTCGCCAAAGCCAAAGATGCGATGCACACGTGCGATGCTTGCGATCCCGCGCGAGGGCCTCAGGCTTCGCTCGCGCGCTATGGCCCCGCACAATGTCAGATCCGAGCGGGAAAGTGGGATCAGGCTGACGGTCGTCCGGATTGCCGCAAGGTCAAACGCACTCGGGCAGCATGGGATCAGGACCAGGTCGGCGATCTCGACCGCACGGATCGCAGCGCTGTCGCTATCGGTGGTGTATCGACGATCACGGCTATCTGGCCCGCCACCTCGTCAGCAGCCGCCAGGTTCACTGTGAGCATGGTTTTACGCGAACTACCCTTCTGGCTCACAATCGCGATGGTTGGCGTGTTCAATCCTTCACATGTTCACGTGTGTGGTCATCAGCACTTGCAGGAATATGTGCGTTGACGTTATGCGCGGGCACGGCCACCCTGCGGGTTTGTGCCGGCTGCAAGACACCACAATTCCGCTTTTGCGGCCACGACGCTTCGGCTTCGACACAGACCCAACTGACGGCCGGGTCGAGCCGCTGTGCAGCAGCCAGGATGACCTTGCCGAAGTTGGTTTCGACCCAGTTGCGCATGAATTCCGAACGAACGGCCACCTTCAGCCGCGCCCCGTCGAACTGATAGGCCGCCGGGGAGAGGTAGTTTGTCCAGTGCCCATCGGAGACTGCGGCCCGCAATACTTTGCGCAGCTGCGCTGACTGGTCCGTCTCCAGCGACAGAGCCTTGACCGGGGAGTGATCCTGCAAGGCGCGGCATCCCTGCCCGGAAGATGGCAGGCTGGCACAGAACCGCATGCCGGCCTTCCCTGCGCGCATCACCGAGGGATGCAGCAACGGGATGCGCGCTGACCACTGCGCATCCCAGTTCGCCCGACGATCCCCCCTGCCCAGCCAATGCTGGTGGAACGCCTCGGCTTCGGCTTCATAGGCGCCATGGGGCCACTGCTCGGCAAGCTCCCAAGCCGTTGACGGTAATTGATCGATGGCGGGCGCTGACCAGTCTTCCGCAATCGGCTTGCGCTGCACATCAAGCCGCGGGGGGCTTTGGGGGGAATCTATAAGGTTTAATTCTAGTTCTCTATAAGGGGTGACTGGGTGGTCACCCCCGCCCCCGCCCATTGGACACCCCGGGGGTGACTGTGTGTCGCCGATTGACTCGACAATTCGGGAGGGGGGTGACTGTTGGTCACCCGGGTAGATGAAGCCGACCAATTCGAAGCAATTGGCCTGCTGGCCGCCATCACGCCGCAATCGGGCAACGCGCCGGATCAGCCCGCGCCCGCCTTCGGCCTTTGGCGCTTCCAGCAGTCGCAGCGCGCGCTGCACGGAGCGCTCCGATATTTCGACGACACGGGCGATGTCAGTGACCCGCCGGAATTCGCAGATCCCGTCGGCACGGGCCCAGTTGGCGAGTTCGATCAGCACCGCCTTGGCGTAGGGGCAACCGCAGACTTGCTGCTTGGCCCATCCCATGGTTTCGACGCTCATCAGATTGCTCCGGCGCAAGGTCCATGGCCATTGCGCGAACGGGTCGAGTTCGTACTGTGGAACCCAGTTTCAGCGCAGTAAAATTGGGCTTGGGGCCACCGAATTTTTCGGTCAGATAAGGGGCGTACTTGCCCCGACTGCATTCCGCAGTTTTCCTCTAACCCATTGATATCCGCCTGTGGGAAAACACCGCATTCCGCACTGAAACCCGCAGACATCCGCAATTCGCAACTGTTTTTGGTACCGGCATCCGCAGGTTCGAATCCTGCCGCCCCAGCCAATTGCTTTAAAAGCATAAAATGCCCTTTGAAAATAGTTATCCACAGCGTTCCGCAGTTCATTCTGCACTTCAGGGTGCGGTTCGTTCCGAATGGGCCTGTCGCGACTCCGGTTTGGCGACCGCAGAATTGCTCTGAACAGCAGTTCAGCGCCTGGTATCGATCTACAACAACCGGGGAACAGAAATACTATCTGTCAAACCTGCCCGTCGACGCCACTCTCAAGATGCTTGCCGCGGCCATCAAGGCAAGGTGGATCTGCGAACAGGCACATCAGCAACTCAAGGAAGAGCTTGGGCTTGATCACTTCGAAGGCAGGTCATGGACCGGACTGCACCGACATTGTCTGATGGCGATGATCGCCTTCGCTTTTCTCCAATCCCGCCGCCTCAAAGCAGCGGGACGGAAAAAAAGAGTCGGGGGACCACCGCCTCAGCCGACGATGCCAGCCCTCCGACAAGCCATTCTCGACCTCTTCATCCGACCACCACCCCGCCGATGCCCCCACTGCGATAAACTCTTCGCCAAGCCCGCATCAAATAATCTGCCAAAGTGGTGCTAGGTGGATTGTTTTTGACATTTGCATCCCGCCATCCGGATAGCACGGTCGCAAATGGCCCCGGCTATGGCGCCGCCGAGATGGCCGCCGCGACGGGCTTGAAGCCATAGCGCGCGAAAATGGCCATGGCTTGCGGCGAACGGATGAAGGTCAGCCATGCCTGCGCCGCCTCGGGATGCGGCGCCCCGGCAATCATCGCACCGCCGTAAGTCTCGGTCACATTTCCGGCCGAGGGGATATCGACATGGGCGATCGGATTGCCGACCTGTTCCTGGAACAGCGCTTCCGATTGCCAGGTGACCCCGGCATCGGCCACCCCCTGCATCAGGAACAGCGGCGTCTGCCGGTGATGGATGTGTGTCAGCATGGCGCTGCCATCGGCGACCTTGGCGTCATAAACCGTCTTGGCCAGCGCTTCTCCGCCAGCCTTGACCAGCGCTTCCCGGATCTGGCGGGCAATGCCTTCAAACGCCGGGTTCGGCATGGCGAGCCGCACATCGCTGCGCGCCAGATCGGCCAGCGACGCGATGCCCTTGGGATTGCCCTTGCGCACCATGATGGTCAGCGTGTTGGTGACATAAGGGATCGCGGGGCCGGTGAGCAGATGCTCGTCGATCAGTCGGTTCACCGCGCCGAGCCCGGCAAAATAGACATCGCCCCGCGCCGTCCAGGTCATGTTGCCGCTGGTGATCCGGCCGCCGGCCTTGATCTGTTCGACCAGCAGGCCGGGCGGGATCGTTTCCCAATAAAGCCTGCCCTTGTAGGCGGGGTTGGCCTCTTCGAATGCCTTGACCAGTGGCGCCATCACAAAGAAGTAATTGCCGCCGACATAGAGCACGAGCCGGGGATCGGTCAGATCCCCGTGAAAATCGGCCAGCACGTCGATCTGCGGGACGGTGAATTCGACTCCTCTGTTCACCGCGTCATTGTTGGTGCCGTGCTGCCACGGCGGGGCAAACTGGTCCCCCTGGGCCTGGGCCATGGCTGGACCATGGCCCACCATCAGGCACGCAGCGCCAAGGAGCGAGAGCATCTTAGCGTGCATAAGCGAACCCCGCGCGTTGCAGTTCGGGCAGAGTGGCGACCGCACCGGGCATCAGCACGACATCGGGCACGAGATGATTGGTCAGATCCGCCGCCAGCGCATCGACCGACAGCTTGTCGGGATTAGTGCCCGCCGCCGCCAGCTTTGCCGCCAGTTCCCACAGCGAATTGTGGCACGACAGGAACACCGCGCCGCGTTGCTGCAGTGCCGGGATCGACGTATTCTCGCCCGAGTAGACGCCATGCGGATTCTGGATGTCGCGTGGATCGGCGCTGGCGGCCAGACGCGGCAGAATCAGGTTGTTGCGGTCGAATCCCTTGGGCGCGATCTGGGCCAGCGCGTATTTGTCCCAGACCGACTGGTCGAGCAGTGCCAGATTGGCGCTGCCATGGGTCGCGGAAACCACCAAAAAATCGTGATGACCAAAGGCATAGACCTGGGCGTTGAGCGCATTGCGCATGGCGTTGAGCCATGGCCCGGCCAGATCGCTGACATCCCACGCCTGTTTGACCGCGCCGGCATAAGCCAGGACATCGTCCAGCGCTTCGTGATCCCACAGGTCGGGATGATCGAGGATCATCGGCACCGTCTTGAAATCGCGGCGACGGGGCGCATGGGCAAGGCGGCGAGAAAGATCATCGAGCGAGGCGGCCCCCGGCCCCGGTTTGGCAGGGGATGGATGGGCTGCGCGGGCCGGGGTTGCCCCCAATGCCGCAGCGGATGCCCCGGCGGCCATCGCCATGGTCTGGATTACACGTCTGCGATCAGTGGCACTCATGACGTCCTCCTTGAATTAGTGTCGGGCGACCAGCGCATCGATGGCAGCGCGTATCGGCGCATAAGGCCCGAATTTGTGCTGGCTGGCGGGAAAACCGTCGGCATAAGGACCATAGGCCGCATCCACCGGCTTTTCCCGGCGGTTGGGGAAATCACGATCCAGGTCGGCCTTGTGCGGGCGTGGCTGCGCTTCGATATAGGCCGCCACATCCCAGGCGTCGGTCACCGACAGCGCCGGATCGGTCCATGTCGTGCCGTTGGGCATGTTGTTGTGGATGAAATTCGCCGCGTTGGTCAGGCGCGCCATTCCCGCGCCGTCGTTGAAGCTGTTTGGCCCCCACAGCGGCGGGATGACATAGCCCGGTTCGCCTGCGCCCGCACTTTGCCCTTCACCATGTTCGCCATGGCAGGCCGCGCATTGACCGGCAAAGACCTGCTGCCCGCGTATGGGATCGGCCGCGCGCGCCAGTTCGGGCATATGCCCCGGGCCGCGTCCTTCGGTCATCACGCCGACCGGCCGTCCTGTGGACAGGAATTTGAGATAGGCGACGATCGCGGTCATTTCCGCGCCACCTTCGGGCAGAGGCTTGCCGTTGAGGCTGCGCGTCATGCAGCCGTTGACCCGCTCCTCGATCGTGCCCACTTTGCCCGAACGGGGCCGGTAACTGGGATAGGCGGCAAAGGCGCCAACCAGCGGCAAGCCGAATTTCTTCCTTCCCCCGTCAACATGGCAGCTTTGGCAGTCAAGCCCGCTGCCGGCGTAGCGTCGGGCCGGATCGGGCGCGCCCGGGCCAATCAACGCGGCGGTCTTCATGACAAGATCCTGCCCCTTGCGCACCGTGCGGCCCCATTCATCATCCGGCAGGCTGGCGATATCGGGCACAGCCCATGGCGCAGGTTCGACCACTGTCGATGAAGGCGTCGCGGCGGCGGCCTTGCCGTCCTGTACCATGTGCATGGCACCCCCTCCGGCCACGAGCGCAACAAGCCCGAGCCCCAGATGAAAAGCCTTCAAGGCGGACATTCGGCATTCTCCCGCGTGGTCCTGTCAGCGAGGCCATCCCCCTTTGGATGGCCCGGATCGATGGCACAGCGA
Organism: Novosphingobium sp. Fuku2-ISO-50; assembly: GCF_001519055.1. Lineage (GTDB taxonomy): Bacteria > Pseudomonadota > Alphaproteobacteria > Sphingomonadales > Sphingomonadaceae > Novosphingobium. Next base: position 104,845 of record NZ_KQ954293.1, read on the forward strand.
CTAAGGCACCCAAGATCATCATTCCAACGGATTATTCATATCATATTTATCGCAACATCAGATCGATTGTGCGCATCGGTGGCAAGATCGTCCATAAAATCACCCCCAGCGGCTACGTCGCCGCGCCGGCAGACAACGGCGCCAAGGACGAGGCAATGCGCGATCCGCGTTGCAGCGTCTGGCTCACCGGGCAACGATCCGCGACGTCCAAAAGCCGCTGGCGATCCGCATCGCTCAGATCGCCCTCAAGAGTGATAATCCGTTCGAACGCATCATTGGATGCATTGCCCTCGGCAGCACGGGCGACATGACGCAAATGAACGCTGACTTTGGTGAGGGCCATGTGCTTGCGCTCGGCATACATGCGCAAAGTCATCGCCGTGCAGGCGCCAAGACCCGACAGCAGCAGTTCATAAGGATCAGGGCCAGTATCGCACCCGCCCAATGGCTCCGGCTCGTCCGCGCCCAAAACATGATGGCCGGCGGTTATGAACTGGCCAAACCGCCCCGCACCGCTTTCGACAACCGTGACTTCCCGTTTACCCATCGCACAACTCCCTTGCCCGAAATTCCGCGCCGGCGGCCGATCGCGCCGCGCTCAGGCGACCAGATCCATGCCGCGAAAGATGAGAACCTTGATCTGGTCCAGCAGGAATAGCCAGACCCCGACCAGAGCAAGCAGCGCGATCAGCAGTACCGGCGTGATGGCCGCCATAAACATGCCCTGCGTGGCCATGAATGCCACCAGCAACAGATCCAGCACCGAGGCGGCGATCAACCAACGGCTGGGTCGCGAGCGCCAGAAATGCCCGCGTTCGCGCACCAGATAGACATTACCCTGCCCCGTGGCGACGAGCATCACGAACACCAGCGTCTGCAACTGGGGAAGCGGCAGACCAAGAATGGTGCGGCCATAAAAGAATACCGCGAACGACAGTATCAACACCAGCCCCGCGAGCATGCCCCCCGTCAGCATCAGCATCCGCACATCCCAACGATCAGGCCGGGCCGAATAGCCGACATTGTCGGTGGCGATCGCCATCGTGGCAAAATCGTTGGTGAACAGCAGCAGCACGATCAACAGCGGCGTGATGACGAACTGGTGCGTAAGGATCACCCCCAAGGACAGAAAAACCGCGATCTCCAGCGTCTTCATGATCTTGTTGATCGTGTATGTCAGCATCCGTTGATAGATCTGCCGACTGGTGCGCACTGCGGTCAGCGCATCGACCAGGCCCGGCTGGGTCAGTACAACGCCGGCCGCCGCGCGGGCGACGTCGGTCGCGCTGGCCACTGCAATACCAACATCTGCCTGACGCAAGGCCGGCGCATCGTTCACGCCATCGCCAGTCATGCCCACCACATGGCCGGCCTGTTGCAGCAGCCGAACCAGGCGGATCTTGTGTTCGGGAAAGACACGCGCATAGACACCGAAATCGAGCGCCTGCGCGCCGTCCATCTGCTCCAGCATGGCCGCGCCAGCATCCGGCCCGGCTATGCCCACACGCGCGGCGACCGAGCGCGCGGTGGCGGCATTGTCACCAGTGACCATGATGACCCGCACGCCCAGCGCCTGAAGCCCGGCGACAAGCTGCGCGGAATCACTGCGCGGTGGATCTTCCAGCGCAATCAGCCCTGCTAGGGTAAGGCTGCCGCGATCGGGCCCCGAGGCCACGGCCAGCACCCGGTTGCCGCCAGCGGCCATTTCCTCGCTCAGCGCCGAGATGTCAGGAGCCTGTGCAATCAGGCCGCAAATGGCGGTTGGCGCACCCTTGGCCACCCACAGTTCGTTCGCCCCGGCTCGGTAATGCCCCATGGAATAGCGTGTGGCTGGGTCAAACGGTTCAAAACCAAGCTTATCGATGACCTTGTGCGTAGCCATTTCGGCACGCGTGCCATCCAGAATGGCGATGTCAATGGGATCTTGCGTGGCAGGATCGCTGGCCAGCGCCGCCAGCCACAGCAATTCGCTGCCGGTGATCGCCGCGATTGGGCGAGCTTTGGCCAGAGTCAGCCGATTCTGCGTCAACGTACCGGTCTTGTCGGTGCACAGCACGTCCATGCCGGCCGCCTCTTCAATCGCAGTCAGCCGCGAAAGCAAAACGCCAGATCGCGCCAGTTCTGCCGCGCCAAGTGCAGTGGCCAGCGTAAACGTCGCCGGCAAGGCGACCGGCACCGAGGCCACCAGCAGAATCAGCGCAAAGGGCAACACTTCGGTCAATGGCAGGTGGGTCCAGAGCGACCAACCGAGCAGCACTGCGATCAGCGCCGCGTCGATCGCCATCAGCACCCGCACAATCCGCAGGACCGTTGTCTGGAGGTGGCTGGTTGGATGCGCATCGCGGACCAGTTCTGCGGTCTTGCCAAAATAGGATCGCGCGCCGGTGGCCGTGACTTCGCCGGTGGCTTCGCCCCGGCGCACGATCGCTGCGGCATAGGCGTTGGCGCCCGGCCCAACCTCAATGCCGGCAGCTTCACCTGTAAGCGCCGACTGATCGAGCAGCACAGAGCCCTCGGCAATTCGGATATCCGCCGGCGCCAGATCGCCCATACGCAGATGCACCACATCGCCCGGCACCAGTTGATCGGCATCGATGACCCGCCATGCACCATCGCGCAGCACGCGCGCCCTGGCCGAAAGACGCTGGCGCAAGAGATCCAGCGCGCGGCTGGCCCGCCCCTCCTCGATGAAGGAAATCCCGGCGTTGACCACCAACAGGCCGGCAATCACGCCCGCTTCCAGATGCTTGCCCAGCGCCAATTGCAGGGCAATCGTCGCTTCCAGCATCCATGGTATCGGCCCCCAAACCTTGCGCAAAAGCTGGAAAACCGCATGCTCACCGGGTTCAGGGATAGTATTGGGGCCAAACTGCGCCAGCCTCCGGCGCGCTTCGGTTGCGGTCAGTCCCGCGATTCCCAAGCCCTTCGGGTCAGCAGTATGCATTGAATATTCCAATTGCTGTGCCTGCCATGCCATGTCCCTGCGTCGCAGCTCGACAGAACAGGGTGTACCTCAGTCATCCATGCCAGACGCCACCTGCGACCATAGTAAAAAATATTTAAGCTGCCTGCCTCCCGGCACACGCTGACACAGCGCAAAATATCGGCCATTGCGTCTCGGACGCTTTTGCATTCCGCCATTCATGAGAAAGGCCCGAACAATGATATCCGTGAAGGGAGAAGCAGGTTTGGCATTGGAGCGGAAAAGCCTGGGCGAGCTGCCCGATTTTGCTGCGGTATGCCGAATGGTGGACGTCGCAGGACTAAGCCTGGTGGATGTCGGTTGCGGACCGGCCATCGCGTCGCGCGAACTGGTCGCTCGCGGTGCCACCGTGCTCGGCGTCGAGCCCGATCCGGTGCAGGCCGGCAAGAACCGGGCGGCCAATCCGGTGACCGGCCTGACACTGATCGAAGCTCGGGCAGAAAGCCTGCCCGTGGAAAGTGCCTCGGTCGATGGCGTGCTGTTTTTCCGCTCGCTCCATCATGTACCCATCGATGCCATGGACACCGCACTTGCCGAAGCCGCGCGCATTCTCAAACCGGATGGATTCCTCTGCGTGGTCGAGCCCGGCATGGCCGGCAGCCATTTTGCGGTCATGCGCCCCTTCAACGATGAGACCCGGGTACGAACCGAAGCGCAAGCCGCGCTCACCCGCACTGCTCGAAGCCTGTTCCGAGACGCGACCGGCTTTTGCTTCGACCAGTATCCGCGCTATGCCTCCTTCGAGGCGATGGTCGCCCGCGTGACGGGACTGACTTTCAACGCCACCACCCGCGATCAGGTCGAGACAGATGAAGTGCGAGCCTTGTTCGAGACTGGCCGCACGCCTGAAGGCGATTATGTTTTTGAGCAGCCGATGCTGATGGATCTTTATCGTGGGCTTGCCTGAACTGCCACCTTCCATATTAGTACCTTCGCATATACGCAGAGACTCTTCCGCCAGAAAGGACCTCTCGATGCCCGACACTTCCCCCCATTCTCCCGAAGCCATAACCATGGAAGACTGGGCGGGCGAAATGGGCGAACGCTGGCTGGCCAATCTCAAGGGGTTTGAAAGCACGATCGCTCCTGTGGGCGAAGCCCTGCTGACCCACGCCGGCTATCGCCCCGGCGAACGGGTGCTCGACATCGGCTTTGGCGGGGGCGCGACCAGTCTGGCTATCGCCCGCGCCGTGGCCCCCGGCGGCGAGGTGCTGGGGATCGACATTTCACCCGATCTGGTCGCCGCGACCACCCGCCGGGCCGCGACCGAAGGTGTAACCAATGCACGCTTCGTGTGTGCCGACGCCGCCCATGTGATTGTGCCGGATGCGCCTTATGATCGTTTGTGTTCGCGCTTTGGCAGCATGTTCTTTGCCGATCCGTTTGGTGCATTCGCCAATCTGCGCAAGGCGCTGAAGCCGGGTGGACGGATCGATCTGGCCGTCTGGGCGCCGCCGCGGGACAATCCCTGGATGAGCGCTGCCGTGGCGCTGGCGCGGCGCCATATCGATCTGCCTGCATCGATACCTGGCGCACCTGGCCCATTTGCCTTTGACGATCCCGCCTATCTGAACGCCATCCTGACAAAAGCCGGCTTTCACGCGGTGAATTGTGTGCCGATCACCGGCCTGCTTCCGGTTGGCGGGCCGGGCAGCACGCCCGAAACCGCGCTGACCTTTGCCCGCAACGCCTTGTCGACCGGCCGGGTGCTGCTTGAATATCCCGACAGCGTTCAGCAAGCGGTGGCGAGCGAACTGCGCGAACTCTACGCCCATCATGACCGCCCCGGCGAGGGGGTCATGATGGGCTACGCCGCATGGCTGGTATCAGCACGGGCCTGAGCGGGCGGCGGGCTGGTTGGCCATGTGCCAACCCAGCCCGTCGATCTTTTCCAGAATGCCGTCCGCGACCGGCGATGGCGGCACGATCTCATGCCACGCCTGGTGAAAGCACAACAGCCAACCCTCGACTTCGATCGATCCGATCGGGGCCATGAAATGGCGGCTCCTGAGCCGTGGGTGGCCGTATTTCTCGGTGTAGAGCGGCGGGCCGCCCAGCCAGCCGGTCAGGTATTCGAACAGTTTCTCCTCCGCGCGCACCAGTGACGGCGGATGCACCGCCCGACAGGCAGCCGCCTCAGGCAGGATGTCCATCAACGCATAGAAGCGAGCGACCAGCGCGCGGACCATCGTCTCGCCACCAAGCACGTCATAGGGTGATTTCTGCGGTGTGTGCGGTGTGTTGGTCACGGTCATGCCCACGTCCATTCAACGATGCGGCGGGCGTCCATCGCCCCCGACACGCGCTTCACTTCGCGTCCACCGGCAAACAGCGCCAGCGTGGGGATCGAACGAATGCCATGCGCGCCGGCCAGCGCCTGCTCTTGTTCGGTATCCACCTTGAGCAGACGCGCCTGTGGCTCCAGCATGCGGGCGGCCTGGTCGAACGCAGGCGCCATCGCCTTGCACGGGCCGCACCACGGCGCCCAGAAATCGACCAGTACCGGCAAAGTGCCTTTGCCGATATGCGCTGCAAAAGCAGTGCCGCCCGCCGTCAGCGGATGGCCGGTGAACAGTGGTTGGTGGCATTTGCCGCAGTTGGGCGCCTCTGCCAGCCGTTCCGGTGGCACCCGGTTGCCCGCCAGGCAGTGCGGGCAAACGACGATTTCGCTCATGATTTCCTCCGACGGCCAGCGCCGCTCAATGACGACCACAGCCGCCGCTAGTGGATTGTTTTTGACATTTGCATCCCGCCATCCGGATAGCACGGCCGCAAATATCAAAAACGGAAAATCAACTAGAATCAAATGTTTCTAGTGGTCCAAAAAGATTCTGACATTTGCGCACCACCTAGCCGAGAGCGGTAGCAAATGTCAGAATCGGACCACTAGGCGGCACTATCAAGTATTCGGAAGCAGACCTTGCTCGTCATAAGAGTTCCCGGAACTCGAGCGTCCATGATGTGGCCGGCCACAACCACGCATAATCCACAAGATTGCGCTAGGCCGATAACTGCGACGGACACGATCTCGTGGCCATATCGCCGCCATAACAAAGACCACACAGGGCATGGATGATGCCCGATACCACGCGATCCTTCAGGCTGTACCAGCGGATGTTTGCCTCGATCCGCACCGAAACCGCATCTTCGGCGCGCAGCAGGGCCAAGTGCTGCGACACGCCCGATTGCGACAACCCGGTCAGCGCGACCAGTTCGTTGACGCTGACTTCGCTCTCATCCATCCGACACAGCATCAACAGGCGCTCGGGATGGCTCATCACTTTCAGGCGTTGCGCCATATATCCGGCATTGGCCTTCAACTCGGTCAGGTCGGCGGGTTTCATGATGCCTCCACAGATAGTGGCACGCCATCGTCGCGCAAGACAACATAGATCGCGGGGATCACCAGCAGCGTCAGCAAAGTGGACGAGGCCAGGCCAAACAGCAGCGAGATCGCCAGTCCCTGAAAGATCGGATCGGTCAGGATCACGCTGGCGCCGATCATGGCCGCCGCTGCGGTCAGCGCGATGGGCTTGACGCGGATGCGCCCGGCCTCGAGCAGCACCGCACGCAACGGTTTGCCCGGGGTGCTGGCATGGCGGATGAAATCGACCAGCAGGATCGAATTGCGCACGATGATGCCCGCCAGCGCGATAAAGCCGATCATGCTGGTGGCGGTAAACGGCGCGCCGAACAGCATGTGGCCGATAACGATGCCGATCAGCGTCAGCGGCACCGGCGTCAGGATCACCAGCGGCAGTTTGAACGAGCCGAACTGCCCGACCACCAGCACATAGATCGCGAGCAAGGCAACCATGAAGGCCCCGCCCATGTCGCGGAAGGTAACCCACGTGATTTCCCATTCGCCATCCCACAACAGGCTGGCATGGCTTTCATCGTCAGGCTGGCCGTGGAGCAGGATCACGGGCTTGGCCAGGCCTTTGCCCGCCCAATCATAGGCATCGATCGCCTGATCGACCGCCAGCATGCCATAGATCGGCGCTTCATAGCGCCCGGCAAGATCAGCCATGACCATTGTCGCACCGCGCCCATCGCGCCGGAACATGGCCTGCCCGCCCAGTTCGCTGTGCGCATCGACCAGCGCACCCAGGCTCAGCAATTGCCCGGAGGGCGCCATCGCGACAGGCGTTGCCGCCAGGTCGCCACTCCACTGCCGCTGGCTCTGGTCAAGCCCGAACACGATCGGCAAAGGATCGCGATCGGCGCCGCGCGGCGCATAGCCGAGCGTCTGCGTCCCCATCAAAGCGCCGATACTGTCCAGCACTTGCCGTTCGCTGACGCCATATTGGTCGAGCTTGCTGCGGTCAGGCACCAACCGCAACGTGGGCACGGCATGGCCAAACGAATTGTCGGTATCGACGATGAACGGCACCGATTTGAAGATCTGTTCCACCGCCAGCGCGGTCTTTTGGCGCGTCGCCTCGTCCGGGCCATAGATTTCAGCCAGCAGCGTTGCCAGCACCGGCGGTCCGGGCGGGGTTTCCACGACTTTGATTACGCCGCCTTCCGGCAGGGCGATCCCCTTCAGCCGCTCGCGCAAGTCGACCGCAATGGCGTGGCTCGACCGGCTGCGGTCACCCATGGGCTTGAGGCTGACCATGACATCGCCGAGATTGGGCGCGGCGCGCAGGAAATAATGGCGCACCAGACCGTTGAAGTTGAACGGCGCGGCGGTGCCGGCGTAGCTTTCCATCGCGGTGACTTCGGGCATCTGCCGCGCGACGGCCGACGCCGCCTCCAACACGCGCGAGGTGCCTTCAAGGCTGGTGCCGACGGGCATGTCGACCACCAGTTGCACTTCGCTCTTGTTGTCAAACGGTAGCAGCTTCACCACCACCGCCTTGAAATAGAACATGCTGCACGCAACCAGCGTGGCAACCCCGACACCGATCAGAAAACCGCGCGCGCTGGCACGGGTGGCGATCACGCGTGAGGCATACCGGGCATAGATTGCGCCCAGCCGACCGCCACCGGCCATTTCGTGGTCGTGCCCGGTCAGCGCCTTGCGCGCAAAGCGGATCATCAGCCAGGGCGCAATGATCACCGCGACAAAGAAGCTGAACACCATCGCCGCCGAGGCATTGATCGGAATGGGCGCCATATAGGGGCCCATCAGTCCCGACACGAACAGCATCGGCAGAAGCGCCGCAACCACCGTCAGCGTGGCGATGATCGTGGGATTGCCGACTTCGGCGACCGCCTCGATCGCGGCCTGCTGCCGGCTGCGGCCATCGCGCATCGCCCAATGGCGAGCGATGTTCTCGATCATCACGATCGCGTCATCGACCAGGATGCCGATCGAGAAGATCAGCGCGAACAGGCTGACCCGGTTGATCGAAAAACCCATGATGCGCGAGGCGAACATCGTCAGCATGATCGTGGTGGGGATGACGATCGCGGTCACCCCGGCTTCGCGCCAGCCAATCGCAAAACCGATCAGGATGACGATAGACACCGTGGCGAGCGCCAGGTGGAAGATCAGCTCGTTCGCCTTGTCGTCCGCCGACTGGCCGTAATTGCGCGTGACGTTGACGGCCACGCCCGCCGGGACCAGTGAGCCCTTCAACGCTTCGACCCGGGCGATCACCGCCTGCGAGACATTGACCGCGTTGGCGCCGTTGCGCTTGGCCACGGCGATGGACACCGCAGGGGCAGAGGTCCAGCCATGCTGCGCGTCCCTTGCCCAGCGCCAACTGCGCGCCTGATCCTGAGTCGCGCCGGTCACGACTTGCGCGACATCACCCAGCTGCACCGGTGCGCCGCCAGCTGAACGCACGGTCAGCGCGCGCACTTCGTCGGCGCTGGTCAACGACCGGCCAGCGGTCACCGCCATGGCGGCGCCGTTTTCGCGCACCGTGCCGCCGGGAAAGCTGCGCCCGGCCTGACCGATCGCATCCATGACAGCAGACAGCGGCACGCGGGCAGCTGCCAGGCGCGCGGGATCGGGGATCACGCGGATGGCGTCCTGCTGGCCGCCGGTGATGAAGGTAATGCCGACATCATCCACTTTTGCGACTTCGCTGCGCAGCTTGGTCGCCAGTTCGAAAAGCGTGCGGTCATCCCATTGCCCGACCGCGCCCGGTTTGGGGGTCAGCGTCAAGACCACGATCGGCACATCGGATATGCCGCGCGTGGTGATCTGCGGCGGAGCAATCCCGACCGGAATCCTGTCGACGTTGGCCTTGATCTTTTCGTCGATGCGGGTTGCTGCGGCTTCCGGATTGGACCCGACGACAAACCGCGCGGTCACGAGCACGCCATTGTCCTGCGCCTGGGTATAGACATGCTCGACGCCATCGACCGATTTGACGATCGTTTCGAGCGGCTTGGCGGCCAGCTCGATCGCATCGGGCGCCGAAAGGCCGGGGGTGGCCACGCGGATATCGACCATCGGCACGCTGATCTGCGGTTCTTCCTCGCGCGGGATGGTGATCGTGGCGATCAGCCCGACCATGATCGCCGCCAGCAAAAACAGCGGCGTCAGCGGAGAAGCGATGGTGGCGCGCGTGATGCGGCCCGAAATGCCCAGATTCATTGCCCGCCACCTGCAAGGGTATCGCCGACATTCACGCCGGAAAGAATCTCGATATTGCCGCCCTGCGCCGGCGCTGTCTGCACCGGCACGCGCATCGCGGTGCCGTCATGCGCCACCACAGTCACGGTATCGAGCCCAAAGCGTGTGGTCACAAACTGCTTGGGCACCAACATCGCATGGTGCGTCCCTGCGGCCACACGAGCGGACATGCGCCGATCGATCAACCGGGCATCCAGTCCCGGGACAGCCACATCGGCAGAAACCTGCCCAGCCTGCACAGCGGGATAGACGCGGGTCACCGTGCCCTCATTGGCAAGGCCGTCGACCTGTACCTTTGCACCCGGCAGCACTTTGGCAGCCAGGCCTTCAGGCAAATCAAGCCGCAGCAGCACCGGGCCGGAAGTCACCACCGCAATCACCATGCCCGGCGTGACCGGCGCACCGGCGGGCACATCGGCGCGCAGCACGCGACCGTCGGACGGCGCCACCACCGCGCCCTGCCCGGCCATCGCATTGACCGAAGACTGTTGCGCCCGCGCCGCCTGTACTTGCGCCCCGGCCGCATTGGCCGCGGCTTCGACTTGTTCGAGCCGTGCCTTGGCATAGACGCCGTTCTGGTAAAGGAAACGCACACGGTCCAGCTCCGCCTTCGCCTGACTGGCCTGAGCCCCGGCCGCAGCCGCCTGAGCACCGTAAGCGCTCGCCTGAAAGCCCAGTTGCGTGTCGGTGATCCGTCCGATGGCCTGTCCCCGGCGGACGCTATCGCCAGCCCGTACCGACAGGCTGGAAAGTATGCCCGGAATCCGCGCAAGCACCTGGGCCTGATCGCGCGTCGTCACTTGGGCGGAAACGCTTTGCCAATCGGGCGCATCGCTCATTGCCACGGTCATGCGCGGGCCGGAAGGCGCCTTTGCCGGCACCTCCGGTTGCTTGTCGCTGCCGCATCCGGCCAGTGCCACCACCCCGGTCAGCAATGCTGCCAGAACCACGCCCTTGCGCATCACGCCTCTCCTGCCGTCTTGATGTTATGGTTCAGCGCTCGATCGGCAGGCCGGCCGACTTCCATGCGCCGAACCCGCCCGCCAGATGGGTGTCAACAGCGGCCTGCGCCGTGACACATTTGTCGAGCGCCGTAGCGGACCGTTTGCCGCCAAGGCAATTGAGCACCAGGGTCTTGCCCTTGGGATCGGGCAGTTTGCTGGCCTGAAAGGTCGACAACGGCATGTTGATCGCGCCCGGAATATGCCCGGCGGCAAATTCATCCACTTCGCGCACATCGACCACCAGCGCTTGTTGCGCCTTGATCATTGCGTTGAGCGCATCAGCACCAATCTCGCGGTGTTTCACCGATTTTCCAAAACCAAAGACCATCGCTGCAGATCCCTTTCAATGCGGACGGCGCCACCCTCTAAAATCATCACTTGCTTATATGCGGCGTAAGTCATATTAGTCAAGCGCGATTCAGGAACGCTGCGCGAATCTATCGTGACCGTGCCTAATGAAAACCTGAGGGAGAGTAGTCCATGTCATTGCCCCGGATCATTGTCCTTGGCGCCGGCCTTGGCGGAACGATTGCAGCCTATGAACTCCGCGAGGCGACCAAAGGGCGCGCGGATGTCATGGTGGTGTCCGATACCGACGATTACTGGTTTGTCCCGTCGAACCCGTGGGTCGCGGTGCGTTGGCGCGAGCCGGATGCCATTCGTGTTCACTTGCCCCCGGTCATGAAAAAGCGCGGTATCGGCTTTACCAATGTGGGCTGCACCCGCGTTCATCCGACGGAAAATCGCCTCGATCTGGGCGATGGCAGCAGCATGACCTATGATTATCTGGTCATCGCCACCGGGCCCGAACTGGCCTTTGACGAGATCAAGGGCCTGGGCCCCGACGGACACACCGTTTCGGTCTGTCGCACCGATCACGCCAGCCACGCCGCCGATGAATTCGATGCCTTTTGCGCCAATCCGCGCCCGATCGTGGTCGGCGCAGCGCAGGGCGCATCGTGCTTTGGCCCGGCCTACGAATTTGCGCTGATCCTCGACACCGAGCTGCGCCGCCGCAAAATCCGCGACCAGGTGCCGATGACGTTTGTCACCTCGGAACCCTATGTCGGCCACCTGGGGCTCGACGGCGTTGGTGACACCAAGGGTTTGCTCGAAAGCGAAATGCGCAACCGCCACATCAAATGGGTGACCAACGCGCGTATCACCAGCGTCGATGACGGCATGATGCATGTCGAGGAAGTGGCCGAGGATGGCGCGGTAAAAAAGACCCACGACCTGCCGTTCGGCTATTCGATGATCCTGCCGGCGTTCCGCGGAATCAAGGCGGTGTTCGGGGTCGAAGGCCTGACCAACCCGCGCGGGTTCATTCTGGCCGACAAGTACCAGCGCAATCCCAATTTCAAGAACATCTATTCGCTGGGCGTGTGCGTCGCCATTCCGCCGATCGGGCCGACCCCGGTGCCGGTGGGCGTGCCCAAGACCGGGTTCATGATCGAATCCATGGTGACGGCCGTCGCGCACAATCTCGCAGCGGAACTCGATGGCAAGCAACCGACCGACATCCCCAGCTGGAATGCCGTGTGCCTTGCGGATTTCGGCGACGGCGGCGTGGCATTTGTCGCCCAGCCGCAGATCCCGCCGCGCAATGTCAACTGGTCGAGCCACGGCAAATGGGTCCACCTCGCCAAAGTCGGCTTCGAAAAGTACTTCCTGCGCAAAGTCCGGATGGGCACCAGCGAGCCGGCCTATGAAAAGCTCGCGCTGCAAATCTTGGGCATCAGCAAGCTGAAGGCAACCACGAAAGGAGCTTCATGATGACGCTTGATTCCGCCGTTATGCGTTTTGCCGGTGTTGTTGTTCTGGGCAGCGCTCTTGCTGCACATTTCATCAATCCCGCCTGGATCTGGTTGACCCTGTTTGCCGGCGCCAACATGTTTCAGGCGAGCTTTACCCGCTTTTGCCCTGCCGCCATCGTGTTCAAGGCGCTGGGTGTCAGGCCCGGCAACACCTTCAAGTAAGGATACCGTGATGCGCTGCTGGTGCCTTGCCCGACTTCGCCCCCTTGCGCCCTTGCCCTTCCTGCTGCTGGCGCATTCGGCCAGCGCACAGGATCTGACCACCGCCATCAGCGATGCGCTGGGCCACGCGCCTGCGCTGGCCGAGGCGCAATCGGACGAAGCGCTCGCCAGCGCAAAACTCGACGCTGCCCGGGCTGAAGGGCATCCGCTGGTGTCGGTGCAAGGCCAGGTCGGCGCAGGCCGGATCGACAACGGCGGCTTTTTTGGCTTTACCGCGCAAAATGTCACGCCGCTGGCGGTGCAGGCAGGGGCCGAAATGCCGCTCTATGCCGGGGGCCGGGTAGCCGCCGCGATCGATCAGGCGCATGGCGGGGTAGACATGGCCAGACTGGGGCTGGCCGATGCGCGGGCGCGCACTATCGTTTCGGCCGTCGCGGCTTATGCTGAAGTGCTGACCGCGCGCCGGATCGAGGCGCGGTTTCGCCACTTGACGAGCGAACTGACCGAAGTCGAACGTCAGGCCGGCTTACGCTTCAAGACCGGCGAAATCCCGGCCTCAGAGCTTGCCGCCGCCACGGCTCGCCGTGCCGAAGGCGATGCCGGTCTGGCCGGCGCCGAAGGCCGAAGGATCAGCGCCGAAGCGCAGTTTCGCCGCCTGACCGGCCATGATGCCGGGGCGCTTGCTCCCCTGCCCGCCTTGCCGGCAACACCGCCGACACTCGATGAAGCGGTCGATTCTGCGCATCAGGCCAATCCGGCGCTGGCGCAGGCCGAAAAGGGCATCGACATCGCCCGCGCTGGCGTGCGCGCAGCCAAAGCCGAAAGCCTGCCGACGATCGGCGCCTTTGCCGAAGCGACCCGCACCCGCGACCAGTTCTTCCCCGGATACCAGGCCGATGCGTTCGCAGTGGGCATTCGCGGCCACTGGACGCTGTGGGCGGGCGGGCGGACCAATGCCAAAATTCACGAGGCCGATGCCACGCTGGACGGCAGCGAGGCGCGCGCCCGCGATGCCCGCGACAGCGTCGACAGCGCAGTGATCACGGCGTGGACGGGCCTTGCCACGGCCGGGCACATGGTGGCTGCCACCGCTGCACGTTCCGCAGCCGCAGCCGAAGCCTTGCGTTCGACCCAGTTGGAAGCGAAAGTCGGCGCCAAGCCCACGCTGGCGGTGCTCGATGCCGAACGCGAGGCCATGGCCGCCGAAGCTGCCATGATCGAGGCCGAGGGCCAGCGGCTGATCGCCGCCTGGCAGCTCAACGCGCTGACCGGCGCACTGTCGCCATGACCGACCACGCGCTCGCCCGCGCCCAAACCATCATCGGTTCAGGCGGCACCCCGATCGTGCGGAGCTTCTTCGACGAGGCCACGTTCACCGCCACGCATGTCGTGCACGACCCAGTCAGCCGTCAGGCTGCGGTGATCGACCCTGTGCTCGATTTCGACCCGGCCTCGGGCCGCACCGGCACTGTCGCTGCCGAAGCGGTTGCGGCCTATGTCGAGGCGCTCGATCTGACCGTGGCCATGCTGATGGAAACCCATGCCCATGCCGATCATCTGTCGGCGGCGACCTGGTTGCAGGCGAGGCTGGGTGGCCAGGTCGTGATCGGGCGCGATATCGTCACAGTGCAGAAGACCTTCGGCGATCTGTTCAACGAACCCGCCGGCTTTGCGCGCGACGGTTCGCAGTTCGACCTCCTGATCGGCGATGGTGACAGCCTTGCCCTGGGCATGATTGCGGGCGTTGCGCTCCATGTGCCGGGGCATACCCCGGCCTGTATGGCCTATGTCATCGGCGACGCGCTGTTTGTCGGCGATACGTTGTTCATGCCGGACTATGGCACCGCCCGTGCCGATTTTCCCGGCGGAGAAGCGGCGATGCTGTTCCGGTCGATCCGCCGGCTGATGCAGCTTCCCGCTGCAACGCGGGTGTTCCTGTGCCACGATTACGGCGCGCCCGGTCGCGATCACTTCGTCTGGGAAACCACCATCGGCGACGAACGGGCGCACAACATCCATGTTCACGAAGGCATCGGTGAAGTTGATTTTGTCACGATGCGCCAGGCCCGCGACGCGACGCTGTCCATGCCGCGCCTGATGCTGCCTGCGGTACAGGTGAACATGCGCGCAGGGCACCTGCCCGATGCCGAGGCCAACGGCGTCAGTTATCTCAAGCTTCCGGTCAACCTGCTCTGATCATGAACCTGCTGCATGCCGTGCTGTCGCTGCTGAGCGGAGGTCTGGTCGGCTTTACGCTGGGTCTGTTGGGCGGCGGCGGGTCGGTCCTGGCGGTGCCGTTGATGGTTTACGTCGTCGGCGTGCGAAATCCGCATCTGGCCATCGGCACCAGCGCCTTTGCGGTGGCCGTCAACGCCATGGCGGGGCTGGCGGGACATGCGCGCGGGCGTAACGTCAACTGGCCGATCGGCGCAGCGTTTGCCCTGGCCGGTGTGATCGGCGCGCTGGCCGGATCGAGTCTGGGCAAGGCGATCAATGGCCAGCGGCTGCTGTTTCTGTTTGCCCTGCTGATGATCGTGGTCGCAGCGGCAATGTTCCGATCGCGCAGCGCTAGCGGAATTGACGGCGTGACCTGCCATCGCGGCAACCTGCCACGCGTGCTCGGCTTTGGCTTTGCGACGGGATGTCTTTCCGGATTTTTCGGCATCGGCGGGGGATTTCTGATCGTGCCCGCGCTGATCGCGGCGACATCCCTGCCAATCTATCAGGCCATTGGCACATCGCTGGTCGCGGTCAGCGCGTTCGGCCTGACCACGGCTGCGAATTACGCCGCTTCGGGCCTGGTCGACTGGTCTCTGGCCGGCACGTTCATCGCAGGCGGGATGGGCGGCACCGTGCTGGGCACTGCTGCCTCGCGGCGTCTTTCTGCCCGCAAGGGGCAGCTCAACATGCTGTTCGCGGCCGGCATCGTGCTGGTGGCGATCTATATGCTTTACCGCAGTTGGGCGGCGCTGTCCGCTTAGCTTTACCAAAAACGAAACCCCCACAGATCCCAAGCGGACTTGCGGGGGTTTCGCTGTGCACCAAGGCCTTGGGGGCGGCACCTCTGGAAGGTCAGTCCCGCCCCTTGTCAGGCCACTCAAATCGCCGGATCGTCATCGATCGGCGAATTGAACTCGTGCCACAGCCCGTTGATAACGCCGAACGACACGGCCAGGCCCAGCCCCAGAACCCATGAAAAGTACCACATGACTGTTTGTCCTTATCAATAGAAATCGGGGCTGGTGCGGACGTCGGCCAGGGTGATCCTGCCCGCCAGCACTTTCATGACCCACGCTGTGTAGATCAGCACGATCGGCAGAAACACGACCGTCACCAGCAGCATGATGAACAGCGTCAGATGGCTGGAGGATGCATTCCACACAGTCAGGCTCGACCGGGGATCGATCGAACTGGGCAGGATGAAAGGAAACATCGACAAGCCGACCGTGGCGATCGTGCCCACGATTGCCAGTGCAGAGCCGACAAAGTTCACCACGCCCTTGCGTGACAAAATCCCGATCAGCGCCAGCATCGGCCCGATCAGCCCCAACGCCGGGGCGATCAGCATCCAGGGATGGGCGGCATAGTTATCGAGCCACGCGCCCGGCATTGCGACAGAGCCCGACATCAAGGGATTGGATGGCCCTGACGCGTCCACGACGCCGACCAGACGCATGCCCATGCCGCTCTTGGCCACCATCAGGCCGCCCGCAGCAAACAACACGATCGCAGCGATCCCGGCGGCAAAACCGATCCGCCGAGCCCGAACCAGAACCGGTCCGTCCTCGATCTTGAGCGCCAACCAGCCAGCGCCATGCAGCGCCAGCATGGCCACCGACAACACGCCGGTCAGCAGCGTAAAGGGCGTAAACAGGCCCAGCAGCGAACCTTCGTAAGTCATGCGCAAATCGCTGTCGAAGCGGAACGGCGCGCCGACCAGGACATTGCCGACCGCCACGCCGAAGACCAGCGCAGGGACCAGTCCGCTGACAAACAGTGCCCAGTCCCACCGCGCGCGCCACGCCGGATCGGCATGCTTGGAACGGTATTTGAACGCCACCGGCCGCAGGATCAGCGCCGCCAACACCAGGAACATGGCGAGGTAAAAGCCCGAAAAGCTGACCGCATAGACAAACGGCCAGGCGGCAAAGATCGCCCCGCCGCCCAGGATGAACCACACTTGGTGGCCCTCCCAATGCGGCGCGATAGCGTTGATGGTCAGCCGGCGCTCTTCATCATCGTGCGCCACAAACGGCAGCAGCGAGGCAACGCCCAGGTCATAGCCATCGGTCAGCGAAAAGCCGATCAGCAGCACGCCCAACAGCACCCACCAAATCAGGCGCAAGGTTTCATAATCGAGAGGGATATGCATCTGTCTGCTCCCTTATTCGGCGGGGATTGCGGCAAACGCCGACATGGCTGTGGGAGCCGGCTGGTGATGTTCGATCGGTCCCTTCCGGATCGAGGCGATCATCAATCGGACCTCGATCACCGCCAGCGTGCCATAGAGCGCGGTAAAGCCCACGATAGTCGTCCAGATCTGTGCGATCGTCAGCGACGAAACGCCCAGGAACGTCGGCAACACCCCGTCGACCGACCATGGCTGACGCCCGATTTCGGCAAGCACCCAGCCACTCTCGATCGCCAGCCACGGCAGCGGGATCATCAACACCGCCAGCTTGAGGAACCACCGCTTGGAAAAGTGGCAGGCCGACGCACAATAGAAGGCCATGGCGAAGTAGGCGATGAAACCAAAACCGAGTCCGGCCATGCCGCGGAACAGCCAGAACATCACCGGCACATTGGGCACGGTGTCGGATGCCGCCTTCAGGATCTTGGCATCGCTCGCCTGACGCGGATCGGCCACGTAGCGCTTGACCAGCAAGGCAAAGCCGATGTCGCGCTTGTGCGCTTCGAACGCTGCGCGCGCGGTCAGGTCGGTGCTGTTCAGTTTCAGCTTCTGGACAGCGTCATAGCCGATAATGCCGCTATGAATCCGTTGATCGGCCTGCAGCACAAGATCATTGATCCCGGTCACTTCGCCGGTCAGGCTGCGCGTACCGATCAACCCCAGTACGTAGGGCACCTTGATCTCGTAAAGCGTCTGCTTGGTCGCAAGATCGGGCAGGCCGAACAAGGTCAGGCCGGCGGGCGCCGGTTCCGTCTTCCACATCGCCTCGATCGCGGCCATTTTCATCTTCTGGTTGTCGGAAACGGTATAACCGCTCTCGTCACCGAGCACGACCACCGACAGCGAAGAGGCCAGACCGAACGCGGCAGCCACCATCATCGAACGGCGCGCGACATTGGTCCACTTGCCCTGCAGCAGGTAAATGGCCGAAACGCCCATCACGAACGTCGCCGCACAGACATAGCCGGCACTGACGGTATGGACGAATTTGGCCTGCGCCACCGGGTTGAACAGCACGGCTGAAAAGTCGGTCACTTCCATGCGCATCGTCAACGGATTGAAGCTGGCGCCGACCGGGTTTTGCATCCAGCCGTTGGCGATCAGGATCCATAGCGCCGACAGATTGGAACCAAGCGCAACCATGAAGGTGACGAACAGGTGCTGCACCCGGCCAAGCCGATCCCAGCCAAAGAACATCAAACCGACAAACGTGGCTTCGAGGAAAAATGCCATCAACCCTTCGATCGCCAATGGCGCACCAAAGATATCACCGACATAATGAGCGTAATAGGCCCAGTTGGTGCCAAATTCGAATTCCATGGTCAGGCCCGTGGCCACACCGAGGACAAAATTGATACCGAAGAGCTTGCCCCAGAACCTGGTGGTCACGCGCCAGATCGGGCGCTTGGTGATCACATAGATGCTCTCCATGATCACCAGCATGAAGGACAAGCCAAGCGTCAGAGGCACGAAAAGAAAATGGTACATCGCTGTCAGTGCAAACTGCAGCCTTGAAAGTTCGACAATCGCCATATCCATCGGACATGCTCCTATGGGTGCACACGCCAATCGGGCGTAGACCGGTCAATCAGCGGCGAAGCCAAAGGGGACTCACTTGCCAATTGCAGATTCATCAAATATGATATTTTCATAATATGGTCAACCCGACACTCCAGGCATTCGCCCGCATCCGCCCCAACCGTACGACAACGGTGTGGTGGTTGGCGGACAGTCTCGGCGCCCTGCCTGTGGCCGCAGGCATTGCGCTCGCGGTGAATGCACGGATAGGGGCAGGATCACCCCTGCCCGCCCTGGCGGTTCCCGCCTTGCTGCTCATCGCTGGCGGCTGGTTTCGCGGAGCGGCGGTCTGGCGCGCAACCATCACCGGCCATGCTGCCGCGACGATCGTCAAGGCCCGGCTCAGGGCGCTGGTGCATCCGGCCCTGCTGCCCAGCCGGGTGATCCGGAGCAGCCTGATTGGCCAGGACATGCACCTGGCGGTGGATTCGATCATCGCGACCGAAGGCCAAATCGCGCGATTCCTGCCTTTGCGTGCAGCCAGCAGCTTGTCCCCCTTGTTTATTGCCCTGGCCGTCGCACCGGCCAGTTGGGTCTCCAGCCTGATCATGCTTGTGACCCTGATGCCTTTTGTCCTGGCTCTGGTGCTGGCCGGCGGCGCAGCCGCGCGCCGGGCGGAAAGCCAGCATGTCGCGCTTAACCGCCTGACCGGGCTGTTTGTCGACCGCTTGCGCTGTCTGCCGACGATTCTGGGCTTTTCTGCCGAGGACCGCATTGCCCGCCATCTTGGTACGGCGGCCACCGATGTCGCACGGCGCACGATGGATGTGCTGGCAATCGCCTTTGCATCGAGTGCGATTCTGGAATTCTTTGCCGCACTGTCGGTGGCGCTGGTGGCGGTCTATTGCGGCTTTTCCCTGCTGGGCCTGCTCCCGTTTGCCGCGCCCGAGGCGATGACCGGGGTGCGCGCCTTTTACACGCTCGCACTGGCGCCCGAATTCTATCTGGCCATGCGCCGCCTTGCCGCCGCCTATCACGACAAGCAGCAGGGCGAAGCGGCTTTGGCCGCGATCACCACCGAACTGGCGAAAATACCGGCGGCGACCGAGCCGATCGCCACACCGTCAACCATCGCCGGTGATCGCGTCGCGCTTGCCCATCGCGGCGGCGCGACGATCGGCCCGCTCGATTGGCGCTGGTCGAGCCCGGGTCTTCACGTGATCGCTGGCCCGACCGGAGCAGGAAAAAGCACGTTGCTGCTCGCCCTGGTCGGCCAGGTGCCGATCGTGGCGGGCGAAATAACCACCGATGAATCCATATTTGTGCCGGGCGCACTCAATGCGGCGATTGGCTGGTCCGGGCAGCAGGTGGCGCTGCTGCCCGGCAGCTTGCGCGACAATCTGGCGATGGGCCAGGCCGACGACCCGGAGATGGCTGCCTGCCTGCACAGTCTGGGCCTTGGCCCGATGCTGGCGCAGCGCGGCGGGCTGAGCATGATGATCGATCATCGCGGCTCCGGCTTGTCAGGTGGCGAACGGCGGCGGATTGGCCTTGCACGCGCTATCCTGTCGGGCCGACCGATCCTCTTGCTGGACGAGCCGACCGCCGACCTCGATGAAGACACCGCCGCCAAGATCCGCGCTGTCCTGGACAATCTGGCGTCACATCGCATGGTGATCGCGGCCAGCCATGATTCCGAGCTGGTTGCCATGGCCCATACCGTGCTGGAGATCGCGCCTTGATCGGACTGGTGGCAGCCGCGCTCGCCGGACAACGGCGGATCATGTTGGCGGGGATTGCCTGTGCGGTGCTCGCGGCGCTGTCGGCGGTCGGATTGCTGGCCGTCTCGGGCCTGTTTCTGGCAGGAGCGACCATTGCGGGTGCCTCAGGCATCGCGGCAGTGCAGGCGTTCAACTACCTGTTGCCCAGCGCGGCCATCCGCGCCGCAGCGATCATCCGCACCGGGACGCGCTATGGCGAGCGCATGTTTGGCCACCGCGCCGCGTTGTTCGCGCTGGCGCAAGTGCGCACCGGCCTGTTCCGCCGCGTGGCTGCCGGCGCGCTGGCCGGCAACATTCCGGGCCGTCCCGGAGAGCTTGCGACGCGGCTGGGCAAAGATGTCGATGCCTTGGAAGATTCGGTCATCCGTCGCATTTCGCGCCCCGGCGCATGGGCGTCTGGAACCGCCGGACTGGTCGGCGCGCTGGCGATGGGCTGGCGCGCGTCCGCGGTCTATCTGGTCGCGCTGGCTGCCATGCGGGTGACGGCGCGAGGCATGGCCATCCACCGTCTGCCGCCGCTGCAAGCCCGGCTTGCCGCCGCTTACGCTGCCCTTCAGGCCGATTATGCCGACATGGCGGGCCCTTCGGCCGATATTATGGTCTATGGCCTGGCCCCGGCACTGACTCGCGCGCTGGATCGCCCGGCACAGGCCCACGACGAAGCCCGAATGGCGCTGGCCCGGGCAGAAGCGGCAATACAGGCAGTGCAAACGATCGTCGCCACGACAGCGATTGCCGCCATGACGCTGACGGGGCGCGGACCGGCGCCGGCCTTCGCGTTTGGCCTGCTGGCGGCGATGGCCGCGTTCGAAGGCTGGGGTGGATTGGCTGCGTCCGATCTGCGGGCGCAAGAGGTGGAACAAGCCGCCCGGCGCCTCGCCGCGCTCGACGGCGACACCACCCGTGGCAAAGTTCACCCGCTCATGCACGACGCGCCTGTTCTCGGTCTGTGCGGTGTGGAATGCACACCGGGCAGTCGGGTGCTGATTGCCGGCGCTTCGGGTGCGGGCAAGACCCGGCTCGTGGAAACCCTGCTCGGCCTGCGGCATGACGCGCCCCAGGATCTGCGTATCAATGGGCAACCACCCGAGACATGGGGGCTGGTCGGCTTGCGTGGAGCTTTTGCCCTCTGCGCGCAGGATGCCGCCATGATTGCGGGCAGTGTCGCCGACAATCTGGGCCTGGCACGGCCCGGCGTCACGCCTGCAGAAATGTGGGACGCACTGACCGTCGCATGTGCAGCCGACATGGTCCGCGCCCTTCCCGATGGCCTGAACCAGTGGCTCGGCGGCGACGGCGCACGCCTGTCGGGCGGTCAGCGGCGACGCCTTGCCCTCGCCCGCGCGGTGCTGGCCGAACGGCCATGGCTGGTCCTGGATGAACCCAGCGAAGGGTTGGACACAGCGACCGAAAGCGATCTGATCGGCCGCCTTGACGCATGGCTGCGCGAGACGGGAACCGGTTTGCTGCTGATCAGCCATCGTCCGGCAATGGCGATGCTGGCCGATCAGGTCGTGCCGATCTAAACGCGTGGTTCGACCCGGGCGAACATCGCGGCGCTGATCCCGCAGGCTTCCGGCTTCGATTCCGGCACTCGGATTTCCGGTTCCATACCCTCTGCCGGACCGATAATGTCGTGAAGGTTGGCCATCACCCGACCCAACCGATGGCTGGCGAGACTGTAAAAAACCTGCTTGGCCTCACGGCGGGTCAACACCAGACCAGCCTTGCGCAACAACGCCAGTTGTTGACTGACCAGCGCGGGGCCCTGACCGGTATCAGCCACAAGCTCACCGACGCCTCGCTCGCCCCGCGCAAGAATGCCGAGCAGTTCCAGCCGCATGGGATGCCCGATCAGCCGCAATTCCTCGACCAGTCGAGCCGTATCCACGGGAGGTTGGTCACCCGCGCTCATGCCTCACCCGACTTTCGGTAAAACCAACTCGTCGGCCCGCTGGCAGCAAAGACTGCATCAGCCGTAAATTCCGGGGGGGACAGCACTGCATCGCCGGGCTGCCAGCCTTCAGGCGTCATGACTGTACCGTCATGCGTCCGCACCAGTGCGGCCAGTGTCCGCAGCATTTCGTCGACCGAGCGACCAACACCGATGGGATAAAACGTGGTCGCCATCAGCACGCCGTCCGGATTGATGTAATAGACAGCGCGCACGGAAGCAGCATGGCGCACATCGGCGTGCACCATGCCAAACGCGCGCGCGATCTCGAGCGTCGGATCTTCAACGATCGGAAACGGCACGACCACCCCCAGATCATCGCGGATCGCGCGGATCCAGGCCAGATGCGAGAACAGACTATCGACCGAATGTCCGAGCAGGCTGCATCCCAGCGCCTCGAACCGGCCTGCAGCGGCCGCGATGGCCATGAACTCGCTGGTGCAAACCGGAGTGAAATCAGCCGGATGCGAAAAGAATATCAACCAGCGCCCGCGAAAGTCGGACAAGCGCATCATCCCCTGCGTGGTGCGCGCAGCAAAATTGGGCACGGTATCGCCAATGCGCAGCGACATGTCAGGTGCGGTCAAGCTGACGGAAGGCGCGCTG
This sequence comes from Novosphingobium sp. Fuku2-ISO-50, assembly GCF_001519055.1. Classification (GTDB taxonomy): domain Bacteria; phylum Pseudomonadota; class Alphaproteobacteria; order Sphingomonadales; family Sphingomonadaceae; genus Novosphingobium. Next base: position 127,676 of record NZ_KQ954293.1, read on the forward strand.
CCGGGTTGCATCAATCAATTGTCCTTTGCGGGCAATGTACCCCATTGCCATATTGACACATAGTGATAATGACAAATTGATAGTGATCAATCCCGATAAGCAGGTGGACACTTGGTCCATGCCCTGAAGCAAAGGCACGCTTGGCGGGTGGGGCACCACGATTGGCGCTCTGTCCCTGCCCGATCAGGTGGCAGGCGATGATCACCCGTGCGTGGAGATGTTGCGCGACCGCACTCAGATCTGCTGATCAATAAGCGCCTGCTGCGCCGATACCCGCGATGACCAATATCCGCTGTTGGCTGAAGGCTACGTCCCGTGACGTCGCGCAAGGGCGATCAGCGCCTCGCATATCGTCGCATCCAGCGAAGCGCGCCAGCAGATGAACGGGGAAAATTCAACGCTGGGAACGCCTTCGACGATGGCCAGCTTGCCCTCGTGCAAATGCCGCGTCGCCATGCGTTCCGGAACAAATCCCGCACCACCGGCGCTTGTCAGCCATTCGAGCGACAGGATGCCAAGTTCAAGCTCGATGCCTGTCGGGGGCAGATCGCCCATTCTTGCGCGAATTTCCGCATTGGCGCTTTCGCCCCAGTCGAAATGCACGAAAATATCGCGCCACTCACGCTCAGGCATGCTCGACACCAGGACCAGACGGTCGGCAACCAACTGCTCGATGCGGATACCATTGCGCAACACAGGGTCATACAGAAAGGCCATGTCCAGTTCGCCATCGGCGAGCGCCCGGTTGATCTGCGCGGGCGCTGCGGCCGAAGCACGAACCGCGATATCGGGCCGGGCATGTGTCAGCTCATTCAGCATGGGGATCAAAAGCGTCGGCCACAGCGCGTGCTGCCCTCCGATGCGCAGGCTGTGATGGTAACGGGCGGGCAGGTTCACGCGGGAATGCCCAATTTCCCAAGCCCGGACCATCGCCTGCGCCGGCTCCATGAACCGGTGCCCCGCCTGGGTCAGGCGGCACCCCCGCTTGTCGCGTTCGAAAAGGCGTGCGCCGAGCAAGAGCTCAAGTTGCTTGATCCGCTCGGTAACCGCCGAAGCGCTGGCATGCACGCGCGTCGATGCGGCGATGAAGCTGCCCGTTTCGGCTGCGGCGATGAAAGTTCGCACGAGATGCACATCCATTTCAATTTCGATATACAAAATTATAACTGCAAACAATCGCGATTTTCAGCGCTCAATCCGGATGGTATCGCCCAAACCCAGTGGCAAACGTCAGCCCTTGGGGGTGGGGGCCGATCGTCACCAGCCGATCTGTTTGGAGATTTATGAGTCCTGGTCGCACGTTGTTCGAAGCCGGGCGCTCCCGGATCGGAGTGTTTCGCACGCGCTTCGCCGCAATTGCAGGAGCGGTTCTGCTCAGCCTCGTGGCGATTGCTTTTGCGCGGTGCGGGGAATGGGCGCAGCAGCAGTTCCTGCGCCTCTATTACGCCTATCACTGGGCTCCTGCGGTCGTCACGCCGTCGATATTTGCCGCGACGGCACTGATCACCCGCCGCTGGTTTCCCGAAGCGCGCGGGTCGGGCATTCCACAAGTGATGGCTGCCGGGCATAATCCGGCGCGCGGCGGAACCGGCCCGCTGGTGTCTCTGCCGACGGCAGCCGCCAAGTTTCTTGGCACGCTTGCGATGTTGCTGGCGGGGGGATCCGCCGGACGCGAAGGGCCGACCGTGCAAATCAGCGCCGCCGTCGTCGCGGCGGTTCACCGTTGGCTGCGCGTCCCGATTACAACAGGAGTGATCATCGCCGGTGGCGCGGCCGGGGTCGCTGCCGCATTCAACACGCCATTGGCCGGGGTTGCCTTTGCCATCGAGGAACTGGCGTCAGCGTTTGAGCAGCGTGTCGCAGCCTATGTCATGGCCGCGGTGATGATTTCAGGCCTCGTCAGTCTGGGGCTCTATGGCGACTATGTCTATTTCGGCGTGGTCACGCAGAGCATGCCCCTGAAATCCATGCTGATGGTTGCACCTGTCGCCGGCGTTCTGGGCGGTATCGCTGGAGGCCTGTTTTCGCGTGCGTTGATCGCGCAGGCCTGGTCGTACTGGCCGGTATTCGGCAAGCTCAGGGCTCATCCCCTGCTGCTGGCGCTCGGTTGTGGCGCCATCGTCGCAGCGACGGGACTGGCAACGGACGGTCTTAGCTGGGGCACCGGCTATGAAACCACGCGCGCCTTGCTATCGGGCCAGACGGCTCCTGCGACTTTTGGCATCGCCAAATTTGTCGCAACGCTGGCAACCGCGATGAGCGGCGCGCCGGGGGGCATCTTTGCGCCGTCGCTTTCGGTTGGCGCGGGCATGGGGCAACTGGTTGCAATGCTCTTTCCGGGCAATGCGCCCGGGGCGATCGTGCTGCTCGGTATGATCGGCTATTTTACCGGCGTGGTTCGCGCACCGCTGACTGCGGTCATCATCATGATGGAAATGACCGACGACCGCATGATGATCCTGCCGCTGTTTGCCACGGCGCTGATCGCCGATTGGGTAAGCGCCCTGATCTGCCGGCACAAACTCTACCACGCCCTTTCGCGACAGTTTCGGCAACCGGGCGTGGTTTGAAGCTAAAGGAGATCGCTTCCTCCCAATGCATCAAATCCCGAGATCACGTCGAAAAGCTCTTCGTCGATGCTGCTCTGGCGCAACTGGTTGAATTCGCCATGAAGCGAATTCAACAGGTCATTGATGTTCTTGTCCGCCCGCTGCATCGCCGCAAGACGGCTTGCATTCTCGCTGGCCAGAGATTCGGCGCAAGCCCGGAACAGCGAGATGAAAAGATATTCCCGGATCAGCGCACGCAGTGTCCTGGTGCGGGGCCCCATGACTTCGGGCAAATTGCCGGATGGCCAGCCGATGTTGGCCAAATTCCGTTGCCATTGCGTATCGAGCGGCAACAGCCGCTGACTGACCGGATCGTAAAGAGCCCCCGCTTTTGGACGATTGTGAAACACCCATAGCGATGTGTTTCCACTGGCGTGCCGTTGCGTTTCGCTCTCGATCTGGAGCTGCGCGACCAGCGGCGCGATTGCCTGAACGGAATTGGGAACCGCAAAAAGTCCGATCGGGGCCACGCCTGCTTCGGCCAGACGCGCATGAACCCGCTCACCGACAGCCCAGACTTGTGCCTTGCCCGGCAGCGCGGCCAGCGCCTGGATGGCATAGTCGGCGATGACGTCGTTGAATTGCCCGACCAATCCCTGGTCTGACCCAAACACGATCGCGCGGATGGCGTGGGTCTTGGCTGATCCCGCGTGTTCGTCTGCGGTTGATACCGGCCTGTGTTCTCGAAAACAGGCGCTAAGCCCCAGCTCAACGGCCCGATAATAGTCGGCCAGCGAACGCACGGATTTTTCGTATTGGCCGATGCTTGAGGCCGCCAGCGCTTTCATCGTGCGGACAACGGACTGGAGGTCGCCCGCACTGGCAATCTTGCGGCGCAGAGTCTCCGACGTGTCGCTCATGGTCTGGCTTCGGGTTCCGGTTTGGCCTGGAAAGAGACGAGCGCCTGGCGGGCGATTTCAAGGATGGCAGCGCGATCCGCATCGCTCAGTTTGTCGGCGCTTTCGAAGCGCGCGCGCACGTCCGCCGGGATCATGGCTGCGGCCGTTTTGACCGCCTGCTCCGCCTCCGCCATGCGTTCCAGCGCCACGGGGGCAAAGAGGTCCGCCGTCAGGGCCAGCAGAACCGCGATTTGCGCCGGAACCGACACCGGTGCGCCTTCCGCCTGTTTGAGACAGGCGCGAATGCGGCGCCCGTGATCGATGATCTTGCGCGTGTCCTCATCCAGCCGGGCACCGAAACGGGCGAACGTTTCCAGTTCCTCAAACTGCGCATAGGCAAGCTTCAGGTCGCCGGCCACGGCGCGATAGGCGGCGCGCTGCGCCTTGCCGCCAACGCGCGAAACCGATTTCCCCACATCGACAGCCGGCAGTACGCCCAGTTCGAACAGCGATGGCGAGAGATAGATTTGCCCATCCGTAATGGAAATCAGGTTGGTGGGAATATAGGCGGACATATTCTGCGCTTCGGTTTCGATGATCGGCAGCGCCGTAAGCGAACCCCCGCCGAGTTCCTCGCGCAAATGCGTCGCCCGTTCGAGCAGGCGCGCATGAATGTAAAAGATGTCACCGGGAAATGCCTCCCGCCCGGGGGGCCGCCGCAACAGCAATGACAATTCGCGGTAGGCGCGGGCATGATGCGTGAGATCGTCATAAACGATCAGCACATCGCGGCCATGTTCCATGAAATATTCTGCGATGCTGGTCGCGGCATAAGGCGCGATGTAAGTAAGGCCCGGCGGGTCGTTGCCCTCGGTCACGACGAGCACGGTGTAATCCATCGCACCCTTTTCCCGCAGCGTTGCCACAGCCTTTGCGACTGCCGACGTGCGCTGACCGATGGCGCAATAGATGCAAACCACATTCTTGTCGCGTTGATTGAGAATGGTATCGATCGCGATCGAAGTCTTGCCGGTCTGCCGGTCGCCGAGAATCAGCTCTCGCTGGCCGCGCCCGACCGGAATGAGCGCATCGATGACTTTGAGCCCGGTCTGGAGCGGGACCGTAACCGGCGCACGATCCATGATAGGCGGTGCCGTGCGCTCGATCGGTCGATGCTCACTGGCAGGCACCGGGCCTTGGCCATCGAGCGGCCGGCCAAGCGGATCGATGACACGTCCGAGCAAAGCGTCACCCACAATGACATCCATGACCCGCCCGGTGCGTGTGACCTGATCGCCGGTTTGCAGATGCCAATAGTCGCCGAGCAGCACGACGCCGATTTCGGCCTCGTCCACATTGAAAGCCACGCCGAGCAAGCCGCCCGGAAATTGCACCAGTTCCTCAAACCCCACGCCGGGCAGGCCCGAAACCTTGGCGATACCGGTGGCAATGCTGGTGATCGTGCCCACCTCGCGCGGCGTCAGTTGCGGCGTAAAGGCCTCGCGCGCCTCGCCCATGCCGGCAAACGTGCGGTCGAAGAGATTTGCCAGGCTTTCGGGTTTGGCGGTCATGAATGTGCCGCTTTGGGCTTGGGCGCTTTCGGGCTGGAGGCGCTTTTGGCCTTCCGCTTCGGCGCGGGTTCGGGTTCCGCCTTTGGCCCGGCTTCAGACTGCCCCTTTGCTTGCACAAGCTCGCCAACGCCCTGTTCCAGTGAGGCGAGGTAGTCCGCGATGCTCCAGCCGATCTTTTGCCCGCTCGCGGTGAGTTCGATCCCGCTGACCAGATCGGGCGAGGTTGCGAACCGCACCGGAATATCGGCTGCAAAGGTCTCTTTGAGCGCTTTCGTGACGACCGAGCGCTGCGCCTCCGGCAGGTCAAAGGCACTGCGCACGACCACCGGCTCCGTGGCGGCCTTGAGCGCTTCGCCGAAGTCGAGTTTGGCTTTGCCGTCCATCAATCGCAGGCGACGGGCGAACAGGTCGACCATGCATTCTTCAAGGCTGGTCGAGGCAAGGTCTGCCAAAGCCTGGCGCGCGATGGCGAACACTTCCTGCTCGGCCCGGCGACGGATGGCCTGGTTCAGGTTGGCGGCATCGCTTTGCAGCGCTTCCCGGCGCTTGGCGGCCAGGGCATCGGCAGCCTTGCGTGCTTCATCGAGAAGTCTCTGCCGCTCGGCGTCTGCCTCCTGCGTCGCTTTGGCCAGAAGAGCGGCGCGCTGCCGGTCGAACTCTGCGTTCTTGTGCTCATAGGCGTCGCGCTCTTTTTGCGCCTCCGCCTTCCTGGAGGCAGCGTCGGCAAGTTCTGCGGCGATCCGCTTTTCGCGCGCATCCACTGCGCCCAGGATCGGTTTGTAAAGAAAGCGCTTCAGCAACCACACCAGGATGATGAAGTTGAGCGCCTGAGCACCGACAGTGAACCAATCGATCAGCATGAATTACTTCCCTGCGGAATGGGCGATGACGTAATTCCAGAACGGATTGGCAAAAATGAGAATCATCGAGACCACGAAGCAATAAATCGCGATGGATTCGATCATCGCCAGGCCCACAAACAGAGTCCGCGTGATCGTCGTGGCCGCATCGGGTTGCTGCGCCAGAGAACTCAAGGCCGTTGCGACTGCGCGGCCCTCGCCAAGCGCAGGCCCGATGCTCCCCAGGGCGATCGTCAGACCAGCGGTGACGATTGAAGCGATGGCAATCAGCGTCATGCTATCCATGGTATCTCCTGTTGTTTCCGTGGCTCATGGCTGGACAGCCGGTATCGGCTTCGCCTTTGGGCCGCGCGTGTTGTGGCCGCGCGTGGCGGCGGCGATATAAACGCCCGCCAGAATGCTGAAGATATAGGCCTGCACCATGCCGGTGAGCAGACCAAGCGCACTCATCGCGATCGGAAAGATGAACGGCGTGATAGTCAGCAGAATGGCGAGAATCATGGTCCCGCTCATCATGTTGCCAAACAGGCGCACCGCCAGCGCCAGCGTGCGCGACAGTTCGCTGATAATGTTGAACGGCAGCATGATGATTGTCGGCTCGGCATAGGACCTGAGATAGCCCCCCAGCCCCTGCGCCTTGATTCCGAAAAACGGCACGACCACAAATACGCACAGCGCAAGCGCCGCAGTGGTCGATAGCGAACCGGTCGGCGGCTCATAGCCGGGAATAATGGTGCAAATGCTGGCCGATGCGACGAACAGGAACAGGGTGCCCAGAAAGCCGAGATAGATTTCCGGGGAACGCAGACCGACATCCTCGATTTGCTGCATGATGCCGGTGACAATGATCTCCAGCAGGTTCTGCCAGCGCGACCGTTGCAGGTCTGTGGAAAGATGGCGGGTGATGCGCTTTGAGCCGACCGCGAGCACGGCCATCAAGCCCCATGTAAAGGCAATCGTCCCGTTGATTTTGATGAACCCATACTGCCACAGGATCATCTGATCGGCACTAAGGCGCATAAGGGGCCTCCATCTCTGGCACACCCGAGGGTGCAAGCGGCGGTCGGGGCGGATTTCGGGTCAGGCGCTTCACCATGGCGCGCGCGAGCACCGTGCCGAGCAGGCACATCGCCCACCGCCGCCAATCATCGCGCCCGACGAAATAGAATCCGGCCAGCAAAATGCTCATCCGCAGCACCATGCTGCCAAGGAACCAAAGCGCCGGCTGCGGCGACGCCAGCCCCTTGATCACGGTCCACCACAGGCCGCCGAAGAAGAATGCCCCCAGCAACAGGCCTGCCGCCAACGGTATGGCAAGGCTCAAGAGTGCATTCATTCGCTGTCCTCCTGTTCCTCGGCGATCGCCTTGTCCTCCTTGGCGACCCAGTGCCAGGCGTTGAAACAACCGATGGCGAGCCCGGCCATCAACAAGGCCAGCGTCCAGGGATGCCTGCCCGGATAATGACTATCCAGCCACATCCCGAGCGTTGCACCGAGCAGCGTCGGCACGACGACCGACCAGCCAATGAGCCCCATCATGCCAAAGCCAAACCAGACGCCGCGCCCGGCATTGGCCCTTGCCCTGATCTTGCGCGCCGCGTTCCGGCCAAGCCTCGCGCTAAACGATGCATTTGATTTATCTAATTTTTCTTTGGATTCATCGGTCATAATGAAGGCCCGCCATCCGCCGAATGAGGTCGGCCTCCATTTTCGCCAGCATCGAACGCATGGTCTGTTCGCGTTCATCCAGGGCAAGGAAATCGCGTTCCACAGCCTCGCGCAACTGGCCCAGATCTGCGCCGCCAAGCGCGCGGCGCACGGATACGAGCACGTCCTGGCCGGCCTTGACGAGCACCCCTTCATCGATCGCCACAAAGACCTCGCCGTCAGATTCCGAACTGTAGGTCAAAATTCCGGGCGACAGGGCCGCCACACAATCAAGCCGGTGCGGCAGGAGCCCGACCGAACCCTGGCGCGTTTCGACGACAATGCGGGACACGCCCGTCTTCTCGGCGAATATCTGGAACGGCAGGAGCACCTTGAGATTCATGCGCCGCCTGCGTCCATGTGCGCCGGACTGCGTTTGTCGGATGCGTCCTTGCCTGCCGCCTGTGCTTCCGGTTTCGACTTTGCCTTCGCTTCGTCAATCGCCCCGATCATGTAGAGCGCGCTTTCGGGATAATCCTTGAATTCGTCGTTCAGAATGCGTTCGCACCCATCCAGAGCATCAGCGAGGCTGACGATTTTTCCCTTGATGCCGGTGAACTGCTCGGTCGTGAAAAACGGCTGTGTCAGAAATCGCTCGAGACGGCGCGCACGTTCGACAACGTCGCGGTCCCCCGGCGAAAGCTGCTCCAGCCCGAGCATCGCGATAATGTCCTTGAGTTCGGCATATTGGGCAAGAGTGCGCCGGATTTCCTGCGCGAGAGCGTAATGCCGTTCGCCGACAATGCCGGGCGTTGCCATCTTCGAGCTGGATTGCAGCGGATCGATGGCCGGAAAAAGCCCTTCGCTCGCGCGTTTGCGCGAAAGTACGATCGATGCCGAAAGATGCGAAAAGGTATGGACCGCCGCCGGATCAGTGAAATCATCCGCCGGGACATAGACAGCCTGGATCGAGGTAATCGCGCCGGTATCGGTGTTGGCGATCCGTTCTTCGAGGCCGGACAGCTCTGTGCCCATGGTCGGTTGATAGCCGAGCCGGGATGGCATCTGTCCCATCAGGCCGGAAACCTCCATGCCCGCCTGGATGAACCGGAATATGTTATCCACCAGCAGCAACACGTCCCGGTGCGCGTCGTCCCGGAAATACTCGGCCATCGTCAGCGCCGCATGCCCGACGCGAAACCGGGCGCCGGGGGGCTCGTTCATCTGTCCAAACAACATCACCATGTTCGGCAGGACGCCGGCTTCGTTCATGGCCTCGTAAAGCTCTTCGCCTTCGCGACAACGCTCGCCGATACCGCAAAAAATGCTGACGCCGTCGTGATGGCCGATCATGTTGTGAATCATTTCGGTCAGCAGCACGGTCTTGCCGACACCCGCTCCGCCGAAAAGCCCCGCCTTGCCGCCGCGCTCCAGCGGCACGAGCACGTCGATAACCTTGATTCCGGTTTCAAAGACTTCCGACTTGGTGGACCGTCGCGCCAGCGACGGCGGGGCCTGATGGACCGAACGCCATTCGACGTCGGACAAAGCTGCCCCGCGATCTATGGTATTGCCAAATACGTCAAACATGCGCGAAAGCACGGCTTTGCCGACCGGCGCTTTCAACGGGCCGCCCGTGTCCTTCACCGGCATGCCACGCGCCAGCCCTTGCGTAGGGGTCAGTGCGATCCCGCGTACATGATACGCATCCCGCTGCGCCAGAACCTCGATAATGATCCGGTCATCCGGGCCTGTGACCAACATCGTATAAACCGGCGGCAGATGCCCGTCGAAGCGAACGTCCACGACACTGCCCCGCACCGAAGCAACGATCCCAAAATTCGCAAGGCCGGTTTTGCTGTCCATATTTTCTCGCGCCGAGGGAACGTCCGTTCGATCATAGGCCCGTCCCTGGAAATTTGTAGACCTGAATGGCCGGGCCGGCGCGATCGATCAAATCAGGATTTTTTTCCGATCAGAACCGTCGCCGGTGACAGGGAGACTGAGTCGGGCACCAGTGGGCCATCGGCTAAACGCCGACCGACGCGCGCGATTGCGGGGCGGCAGAATGGCCATCGCGACTGTCGCCAGCCGCCGTCTCCAGCAGCGACAGAAACGGCTTCACGATGTCGATCGGCATCGGGAACACGACGGTTGAATTCTGCTCGGCACCGATCTCGGTCAGGGTCTGCAGATAGCGCAACTGCATCGCCGCCGGGATGCTGGACAGGATGGTCGCCGCGTCGACGAGCGTCTGGGATGCCTGGAATTCGGCTTGTGCATGGATCACTTTGGCGCGCCGATCGCGCTCGGCCTCTGCCTGTTTGGCGATGGCGCGGACCATGTTGTCGGTCAGTTCGACAGTGCGGATCTCGACATTGGCGACCTTGATGCCCCATGTCTCGGTCTGGGCGTCGAGAATGCTCTGGACATCAGCGCTGAGCTTCTTGCGCTCCGACAGCATTTCGTCGAGGTCATGCTGCCCCAACACCGCACGCAAGGTTGTCTGGGCCAGCATGTTGGTCGCCGGACGATAGGATTCCACCTGAATGATCGCGTGCTCGGGGTTGACCACATTGTAGTAGAGCACTGCATCGACTTTCATCGACACGTTATCGCGTGAAATGACATCCTGGCTCGGTATCTCGACCACCTGGATGCGCAAATCGACCCGCACCATCTGCTGGATCATCGGGATCAACAGCACGAGACCGGGGCCCTTGACCCTTTCAAAGCGGCCCAGCGTAAAGACGACCGCCCGCTCGTATTCCCGCAAGATCCTGACGCTCGCCACCAGCAGGATCAGCAATACCAGAACGATGATGGGGGCGGTGGTAAGCCAAGCGATCGCCATGTGCCGTTCCTGTTGGTGAACTCGCATCGATCCGGCCCACCCGGATCGCCCCAAGGGCACCATCTGTGCCGCTGTTAGGCGATTGCGACAGACGATCGCAGCGTCGGAAAGTACGCACAAGCGGCTCCGATCCCGCGCAGATCACCGGCAGCAAGAGTTCAGACACACAGCAATCGCCGCACTTGCGCATTTGGCTTCAGCCAGATCGTGCCCCACCAAGTGGTGACTGCCGCCCCAGCCGATTGTTTTGCAGGCATGAAGCATCCTTTCCCGGGAAAGGGCTTTCCGCAAGGCTGGCGGCTCATTCTGACGCCATCGCCCGCGACTCGATTTTGCCGCAGCCCGCATCGCCTCCGTACCGCAGGCAACGCCAGGCGGCACGGAGCACGTAATGGCGGTCAATAGCCGCTTTTGTGCAAAGCGGCGCCGGGGGATCTGAATTCGTGCACCAGTGCGCGCGCGGCATTGGACAGCAGCAGCGCATCGACGCCGATCGCGGCGAAATGCGCGCCCGAGGCGATGAAATGGTGGCTGGTCACAGGATCGGCGGACAGGAAACCCGCAATTTTGCCGAGCCCGCGCACCGTGGCGATGGCGCGGTCGATCGCGGCGATCACGTCGGGATGATTGGGCTGCCCCAGCAACCCCATCGACGCCGAAAGATCGACAGCGCCAAAGAAGATCCCGTCTACCCCGTCGATCCCCGCGATCGTCTCCAGATTGTCGAGCCCGGCAACGCTTTCGACTTGCAGAATCAGGCAGATGTTGTGGTTGGCGGTGGTCATGTAATCGGGATCGTTGCCCCAACGCGCGGCGCGGGCGATGCCCGATCCGACACCGCGAAAGCCCTGCGGCGGATACCGGGTCGATGCGACGATGCGCCGCGCCTGATCGGCGGTTTCGACCATCGGGATCAACAGATTGCAGGCGCCGATGTCGAGCAATTGCTTGATCAGCACCGGGTCATCGGTCGGCGGGCGAACGATCGCAGCGACATCATAGGCGGCAATCGCCTGCAACTGGCCGAGAATGGTGCGCAGATCGATCGGCGAATGTTCGCCGTCAAGCAACAGAAAATCGAATCCCGCCGCTGCTGAAATTTCCGCGCTGTACTGGTCCGCCAGCGCCAGCCAGAGGCCGTAAAGCGTTTTGTCGACAATGTTTTGCTTGAATGCATTGTGCATCGGGTCAGATACCTTGATCACGGGAGTCCGGCGAAAGCGCATCATCCGCTGGATGCTGGCGCTGGACGCCGGGACATGCCGCGTTATAGCAGAAACGGTCGGGAAACGGCCACAGATACCGGCAGTCCGCACATCCGGACGCCGACCGGCGAGGGAGATAGGGGATGTCCGACAGGCTGTCGGTGAACCTGATGAAAACGACCAAGGCTGACAGCGGCGAAACCGAATGGTTTGGCGTCGATGTGGAGGATTTGTCGGCCCGCCTGCGGTTCAATCCGCACGATGCGCATATCTGGCTCGAAAACGAACGGATGCTCCTGCTTCATGTCGAAGCCTTTGCGGTCATGCGGCAGGAATTGATCGAACGCCTGGGCATCGACGCGGCGCGCCAGGTCTTTGGCCACATCGGCGCCACAGCCGGCGCGCGCGATGCCGCGATCGCGCGCAAGGCCAGCCCGCGCGCCGGTGCGCTCGAAGCGTTCAAGACCGGTCCGCGCCTGCACGCCATCGAAGGCATGTGTGCACCCGAAGAGATCAGCCTGGACGTCGATGCGACCGCAGGCATGCTGTCGGGCGAATGGATCTGGCGCAATTCGGCCGAAGCCGAGGCGCATCTGCGCGCCATCGGCCCGAGCAGCGAACCGGTGTGCTGGACCATGCTGGGCTATGCCTCGGCCTATTCGAGCGCATTCATGGGTCATCCGATCGTCTTTCGCGAAGTCGAATGTCGGGCCATGGGCGCACCGCATTGTCGCACGATCGCCAAACCTGCGGCGCTGTGGGAAGCCGACGCGGAGCATGGCCGCTCGCTGGGGTTCAAACTGACGCCGGACACTCCGGCGGGGGCAAAACCGGCCCACGACCATGGCACCAACAAAGACCGGGATGAGGACTGGAGCGACCGCGAGGCAGACCTTCTGGCGGGCAAGCTGGGCATTGTCCGGCGGCTGGCCGGACTTGACGAACCGGTCTTGCTGCTTGGCGAACACGGCGTCGGCAAAAGGCGGCTGGCCCGCGCCATACACCGGCTGGGGCAGCGCAGCGCGGGCCCGTTTCTGGCGATCAGTTGCGCGCGCAGCGAGGCGGCCGATCTCGAAATCGACTTGTTCGGACGCGAAAAAAGCGGCGATCAGCCCGCCCGTCCCGGCCGCATCGAGCGGCTGAAAGGCGGGACGCTGGTGCTCGAGGACATCGAGACGCTGTCGCATCGGCTGCAGGCGCGACTGCTGCACCTGCTTGCCGAAGGCGTGGTCGAACGATCGGGCGGCGGTCAGCCGCGCAGCGCCGATGTACGGATCATCGCCTGCGCGACCCATGACCTGCAGCGCGCGGTCCGTGAAGGCAGTTTTCGCACCGATCTCTATTACCGGCTGGGCATGCTGCCCATCCCGCTGCCTCCGCTGCGCGAACGGCGCGAAGAATTGCCCCGGTTGATCCGCCATTTCACGGACCATTTTGCCACGCGTCATGCGCGCCGCATTCAGGGCATGTCGATCGAGGCGATGGATTATCTGCTGAGCCACGATTATCCCGGCAACATCGTCGAGCTCGAAGCGATGCTTGGCCGCGCGGTGATCATGGCGCCCGATGACGGCGTGATTCAGATCAGCCACCTGCTGTCTGCGGCCGATCCCAGCCCCCCCTCGTTCTTTCGCCTGTCGGAAGGTGGCGCGCTGGTCCATCCCGAGGCACCCGACCCGCTGCTCGATCTCGATGCGCAGGCCCGGCACATGATCCGCGGCAATTTCAGCATCGAGGCATTCGAGGCCGAACTGGTTCGCCGCGCGGTCAGCCAGGCGCGCGGCAACCTGTCGCAAGCGGCGCGCCTGCTCGGCATAACCCGCGCCCAACTCGCCTATCGCTATGCGCGGATCAAAGGGCCCGCCGCGGACGAATGACGCGGCGGGGCCCCTCGCCTCAAAAGCCGAAGCGGTAATCCAGCACAAAGTTGTTCTGCGCATGCGACACCGCGATCGATGCCGACGTATTGGGCAGGCTCGAATTGCCGAGCGTCGGGGCAAAGCCGTGCGAATAGGCGAAATTGATTTCGCCGCCCGATCCGACGTGCCGCGCCACCCCGAATGTCAGGTGTTTGTCGGGCGTGGCCGGGATGACCGCAAACAGCGTCGAGGCGGGCAGCGCCTCGTTGGCGATGCGAACCCCCGCGCGCAGCGTCCAGCGCGGATCGATCCGATAGGCCGCGCCCAGCGCGACGATCGTCTGGTTGTGATAGCCCTGCGGCAACTGGATATTCAGCGTGCCGCCATTGTCGGCGACAAAACCGACATTGATGTTGGCCATCACCTGTTTCCAGAACAGTTCACTGACATCGAGCGCAACGGTGAGCGCCGGAGTCACCTGATGGCTGACCCCGAAATCGATGCGATGCGGCATCTGGAAATCGCGGATCGCGATCGTGCCGGTCAGCGGAATCTGCCCCGCCACGGCATCGATGGCGGTCAGCGTGGCGCCCCCCTTCATATCCGCCATCTGGGTCCGCGGCGCCCAGGACAGGCCGAGCGTGGTGCCCTTTGCCGCATGCCAGATCAGGCCGATGCGCTCGCCCACGCCCAGCGAACGCACCCCGCCGCCGACGATCTGGTTGCGCGTCAGCGAAAACTGCGCGCCGCGCAAGGCGGGCAATCCGCCCAGCACCGGCAAGAGCGTGCCATCGACCCGCCCCGCCGCAATCAGGCTGCCGACCTGATCCGCGCCGAGCAGCAAGTCGAGATTGAGCGACTGCCAGCGTCCCTCGATACTGGCGCCGAGCACAAGCCGGGGCGTGATGGCATAGCTGACAGCCACGGGCGCGGCGATTTCGAGCAGGCGGCTCGAGTTTTGCAGCCCCGTCGCCAGTCCGCCGGTGGCGCGCGAGAGGAACCCGGCATTGCCGTATTCGGTGCCCAGCCCCCCTTGCGCAAACACCCCGAGGCCGATCGCCAGCGGCCCCTTGTGCCAGGTATAGCCGATTTCCGGGGCGTAATAGGGGCCCCGGTTGGCGCCGTGGGTCGACGATTTGGCGACTTCGCCGGTGGCAAGGTCGGTGACCGCGATGTCGGTGGTAATGACATCAACCCCCACCATCATCCGGTTGCCGTCAGGCGCCAGCGACAAGGCTGCCGGGTTGATCAGCATTCCGGCGGGACCGGTGTCCTGCGCGGTGGCAGCCCCCCCCATGGCCCGCGCGGTGGCACCGAACCCTTCGAGCTCGAACACGTCGGTCGCGTGCGCGGCGCCATGTATCAACAAGGCAGCCGCCATCGTCGCGCCCCAGTGCAGGGCGCTGATCCGCTTGTTTCTGGGCAAAGTCCCCTCCCTTAAAAAAACCTGTCAAAATGGATCTGCGCGAAAGGCACTTTGTGCTCGATCATCAGCAGTTCCTGGATCGCCTGGCTCATTGGCGGAGGCCCGGCGAAATAGAATTCATACTCGGCCAGCGGGCGCGGCAAGCTGGTGCCGAGGTGGGCATGGACATAGCCTTCCGCCCCGGCCCAGACTTCGCCTTGCGCCGGCGCTGTAACCACCGGCACAAACTGCCCCGCTTCGACAAAGCCCGGCAATTCGGCCAGCTCCGCCGCGCCGCAGATGTCACGCACATGGCGTGCGCCGAACAGGAAATGCGCGCGCCGTTCGCCCAGCATCCCTTCTGCCGCCGCGCCGCGCAGGATCGACAGCACCGGGGCAAAGCCCGATCCCCCCGCGACGCACACGATATCGCGCGGCGATCGGCTGCGCAGATAGGCCGTGCCATAAGGCCCGTCGGCGCCGATTTCGTGGCCGATCCGCAATTCGTCGAACAGCACCTGCGTCGCCGCGCCGCCGTCAACCCGGCGGATGATGAAATGCCATTCGCCCTGTGCATTGGCGATGTTCGAAAACGAATAGGCCCGCGATCCGGCAACGCCCGGAAGATCGAGCAGCATGTATTGCCCCGGCAGAAAGTCCGCCGGCCCGTCGCCCGAAAAGCGGAATTCGCGCATGTCGTGCGTCACTTGCCGCGTACCGATCAACCGCAGGCGGCGTCGGCGCGGTGCAATCGGCGGAACATAGTCGACGCTGGTCGAACACCGGATCACCGCATCACCGCACGCGCGCGTCTGGCAACCGAGCATCCGCCCCTTGCGCCGGTCGCGCGGCGAAAGACCGGGCGCATCGGCCCACAACGTTTCGAAATCGCCGGAAACCGGATCGAACACACAGGCGCCGCACCCGCCCGCGCTGCATTCATAGGCCATGCCATGGCCCGAACGCAGCGCGGCGCGAAGGATGGTATCCCCGTCTGCCTGGACAAAGCTGCTGCCGTCCTTTTCGTTGACAATCACGGGCATCGCCGGATCCCGATCAGAGGCCGAGCGACTGGCGGAAGGTGCGCGTCGCCGCCTTGCCGCGCGCGGCGGCGTCGACGACATCGGGCAGCTCCGCGCAGAAGGCATCGATCGCGCGATCGGCCAGCGGTTCCCACTTCGCGATCCAGCCCCGGATCGTTTCGGCATTTCCCTCGGTTTCCAGCGCCTGGGCAATGAACGCCGCCGTCCAGCGCCGATGCCGCGCGGCATCGACCAGCCAGGCATCGGTCAACATGCCCAGCAGCGTGTCGCCATTGTGGCGGCCGGATTCGCCAAGACCGCGCAACACCGCTTCCTCGACCGCGGGCTTGACCAGCAGGCTGAGCACGACGATCGCCTCACCCCAGTCCCAGGTGGTCAACGCGCGTTCCGTCAATTCGCGAAAGCCTTGCCAGGCCGCGTCGTTTTCCCAGTGCGCGCGTTCATCACGGCCAAACCCGGCATCGGGAAAGGCCCGGCCCAGTTCGACCGTGCGATAGGCCACATGGCTGAGCCAGCGAAAGCTGTCGGCCATCTGGAAATAGTTGCAATTGGTGATCGTGCTGGCCGGCGACATCTGCCCGACATAGGCCGATGCCATCTGCAGCGTGTGAAACAGATAGCGCGCCGGCGCGAACAGCGCGGCCAGCCGATTTGCCCAGGCAGCATCGAGCGCGACGTCGTGTTCGCGCGCATTGAACTGGTCAAACAGGCCGAACACATAGGTTTCCTGCCCGTCCTGCATCAGGTTGTAGGTGCGGTAGATCACCTCGTCGGGATCGCGAAACGCGTTCCAGTCGGCATGGCGCAGCGCGCTGCCAAACGTGTTCTGCTTGTACCAGCGGTTCATGAACACATCGGGCGAGGTTTCGTAGGGCGCCTCGGGATCGCGATTGTTGTAGTGCAGATTGGCGCTGACGATCTCGTATTCGCTCGGCTTGCGGCGGCGCTTGGCGAGATGGCTCCAGGTTTTCAGCGGCTGCAGGACTTGTGCCTCGGTCATGGTATCGCTCCCCCTCGGGCTCAGACGGTTTTCTGGAAGTAAAAGCGCACCGCGCCGGGCTGGCTCTCGATCTGGCCGGCGAACGACGACAGGTCGACTTCGAGATCGTTGATGTGGAACGGACGCCCCAGTTCCTCGGCAATGGTTTCCTCGCGCAGGATCATTTCCTGCTCGGTATGGATGCGGATATAGGCGCGCTTGTCATCGACGGTGACCTGCTTGCCCGGATTGTCGATCCGCGCCGCTTCGATAACCGCCATGGCGAGATCGCCCGCGCGCATGACCGGGCCGACCAGATTGTTGTGATAGGCGGATCCCGCCTTGTGCGTGCTCATTGCAGAAATTCCTTCGAATTGCGGGATGTCAGCTATGGGCGAAGAGGGCCGCGACGCCTTCGGTGCAGACCAGCACATCCTCGCCGTCGATCTGCACCGGATATTTGGCGAGCGCGCAGTCGTCAGGGTTGATGCCCTTGCCGTCGGTCACGTCGAACTGCCACAAATGCGCCCGGCAAATCAGCGTCTTGCCGTCGAACTTGCCTTCGACCAGCGGGATGTCCTGATGCGGACAGATACCCTGAAACGCGCTGATCTCGCCGCCCGGCGCACAGACCAGCAGGATCTCGTGCCCGTTGACGGTAAAGGTTTCCATTTCGCCTTCCCACACGTCGTCAAGCGTGCAGACTTTGGTGAATGTACCGCTCATCGCACGGCCTCGAACATGATCTCCACGGTTTCGGTGGGGGCCAGCCCGCTGTCGGCGACTTTCAGATCGCGCGGAAAATAGTCCTTCGCCCCCTGGCGCCGCACCCGCAGGATCGTGCCGGGGCGCGGGGCAACGCGGCGGTTGAGCGAATGGTGGGCGCAGGCCGCAGCCACTTCGTCCATGGTGTTTTCGGAATCGACGGCAACGAGTTGCAGGACGAAATCGCCTTCGAAATTCGAGCTGAGAGGAAACAGGGCCATGATCGGAATTCTCGCGAAAAGGGGATGAACCGGGGGCGCGACGGCAATCCATCGGCAATGCCGCCGCGCC
Source organism: Novosphingobium sp. Fuku2-ISO-50 (assembly GCF_001519055.1). Lineage (GTDB taxonomy): Bacteria > Pseudomonadota > Alphaproteobacteria > Sphingomonadales > Sphingomonadaceae > Novosphingobium. The sequence continues at coordinate 145,603 of NZ_KQ954293.1, forward strand.
GCTTCGTTGGGGGGTGGATCAGCTCGCCAGCTTGAGCTCGCGCATCGCGCGATAGGTCTCGGCCCAGGCATAGTTGTGCGCGTCATCGCCGCATTCGCCGGGTGCAATGTTCATGTATTGCAGAGCGCCCGACAGATCCATCGGCTGGATCATTCCGGCGAGGAAGCGGTCGACCACATTGAGATGGCCAGCATAACGCGCCGGATCCTGCTGAAACACCCAGCGATCGACATCCGAACCGAAGTGATAGAGCCGACCGTTGTATTCAAGCGGATAGTCCTGAACGTTCCACCCGTTGCCCGGCGTGCCGATGATCGGCAGCTGGCACATGTTGCACACCATGGGCAGCGTTTCGGGAAAAGTCAGGGCCATGTTGCCGTCGACGACATTGTCGATGATCACGTCCCAGCACTTGCCCCAGGTGTCGTTCCAGCCGGGGTATTTCTGTTCCAGCCAATTGCGCTCTTCGGGGGTGACGCCTGCCGCAGGGTTCCACCACACCGTCGGCCGCCAGTAATAAACGCCCATATGCATGCCGTGGTGCGTGTCGTTGAGATCGGCGATGAACTTGTCCCAGTACCACGGCAGATCGAGCCCAAGGTCGGTCAGCGCGCGTTCGAACTGCGCGACGATCCATTCCTCCATGAATTCCTTGAACGACTGCTTGCGGTGTTCGAGCGGGGTATAATAGTCCATGATCGGGCCGGTCAGCACCGAGAACAGCTTCCACGCCGTCCATACCGCGATGTCGACCCGCTTTTGCGCCTCGTCCTTCAGGCCGTTTTCGATCAGCACCTTGAGCGCCGGGCCGCCGATCTGCGCATGACGGGATTCATCGGTCTGGATGCTCGAGATCAGGTTGGCAAACGTATGGTCGCCCGCCTCGGCCGCGTCGGCGGCAAGGCCCAGGAACTGCATGTTGGTAAAGCCGGTCTCGAAACTGAACGTCAGCATGATCGACACCGAGATCGCGTCGCGCGTCATCATGATGTCGTCGAAGAAATGCCGCGCGGCGATCATCGCCCATTCGTTGGTGTCATAGGCCTTGTAGGCCCAGTCCATCTGGCGATCCTTCGACACGTGTTCGTGCGGAAAGAACAACTGGATCTGGCCATGGCGGATTTCGTCCATGCAGCCCAGCGTCGCCATGTTGCGCATGCCCGGCGCCTTGGAAAAGCGCATCATGCGCGCTTCGGCACTGGCGGCGGCATATTCGCCGCGCGCGATCGCGCCATAGTGCGCCTTCATCACCGATTTCCAGCCCGGATCGGCGTTTTCGAAAATCTGGCTGCGTTCCAGCGCGGCCTTGACCGAATAGGCGCCGGCGTCCTTTTCGCGCTGCACTTTCACATATTCGGGATAAGTCTGCTTGTAGGGTTCGTCATAGCCTTCCCACGCCGTCGCAGGCAGGCCAAAGCCGCCGCTCAGTTCGGGGGGAAACAGTTCGTCTTCGGTCACATAGGCGGGCGTCCAGTTCGTCGTCCGCGCCAGGTTATACCAATCCATCCGGTTGAGCAGCGCCATCCGATCCTCCTTCCATGTCCCAGGTCAGCGAGTGCGTCAGGGAGCGGGAAAAGGAGCGCAGAGCGGCGCGCGCCGGCTATGCGCCGGACGCCGGTTTTGCGAACCATCCTCTCCCGATGCCATTGTTCCGGCACTCGATCGAGGTCGATAGTGCCCCCCGTCCGGGACTGTCGCAATTAAAAACGAGATATTTTAAAAATATCGAGATTTATTATCATATTATTGATTCATATGCATTTTATTTATCGAAAGATAGCACCCCTGGATCGCTACCTGCGAAAATGATCACAATTTCGCGCACCGTTTTATCATTTTCACACCCCCCTCGCCTGGCGCCGAATCCTGCGGTTGCGGCGCTGTCCCAAACGACAAAGGGCCGCGCATTGTGCGCGGCCCCCGGTTGTTTCAGGTGGTGAAAACAGACGTCAGTCCGAGGCCAGAAAAGCCTCCACCAGCGCGCAGAATTCCCCCGCCCGCTCGACCTGGGTCCAATGTCCGCAGCGGGCAAACAGGTGCAGATCGGACTGCGCCAACAGGCGATGCAGCCGCATGCTCGCCTCGACCGGGATCACCCGGTCATCGCGCCCATGGATCACCAAGGCGCGGTTCGGCAGCGCGGCAATCGCCGCCTCGTCGCTGGCCAATGCATCGACCCAGCGCTGGCGCGGTGCCGGAAACATCGCCGAAAAACTCTCCTGAAAACCGGGCTGGATACTGGCGCGATAGCGTAATTCGGCCAGTTCGTCGGTCACCAGCGCGCGATCGTGGGCAAAGATGTCGAGCAGCCCCTTCATCGCCTCGATCGAGGGGCGATAGCCCCAAACCGCATCAAGCCCCGGCGTGATCGGAAACGACACGCCGACACTGCCCATCAGCACCAGCCGCCGTACCCGCTCGGGATGGGCAATCGCAAAGGCCAGCGCGATCGCTCCGCCGAAACTGTTGCCGACAAGATCGACCCGTTCGATCCCCAACCGGTCAAGCACATCCGCAATCTGGCGCAGCCACAGGGCCCGGTCATAGCGGGCACCGGGCACGCGCTCGGTGAATCCGAACCCGGCCATGTCGGGCGCGATGACCCGCCGCCCGGCCGACAGCACCGGCAGGACACCGCGCCAGTTGGCCCAGGCCGATACCCCCGGCCCCGATCCATGGATCAGCAGCAACGGGCAGCCTTCGCCACCACCCAGATCATGGAGATTGGTCGCGTAGGCCCCGGTGACGACGCTGCGCCCGATTTCGGGCCCGGTTTCGGGGCTTTGGGGAGGATCGGCACTGGTCATCGATGAACGCTCCTCTGGCGGCACCAAAAAGCCCCCGGCCGCCGCTGCGACCGGGGGACAGGCCGGGTCAGAACTTGAACCCGAACCGCGCGTACCATTCGGATGGCCGACTATACGTCCCGGCAATCACGCCCGAGGCCGGAATGGCCGAGCCGGAGGTGACATAGCGATCGTTGGTGATGTTGGTCCCGCCGACGGTCACGGTATAGCGTTCGCCCGGCGCTGTGTAGATCAGGCTGGCATTGACGACATTGGTGGCCGCACGGTCGAGGGCAAATGTGCCTTCGACATTGTTCCGCATCGACGAGGTATACGTATAGTCGGCAAGGGCTGAAATCTTGCCGCCATTGCCCAACGGAAAATCGAAACGCGGCCCGAGATTGGTCTTCCAGTGCGGTGTCTTGGGCAGCGTACCGCCGACTGTCGCACCGGCTTCATAGCTGGTCGGTGCGCTGGTCACCTGCACCGCCGGATCGAGGAACGTATAGTGCGCGTCGGTATAGCCGAGCGACGCATTGAGCGTCAGAATGCGCGTCGGTCGTGCGTTGACTTCGACTTCGACACCCTTGATCCGCGCATTGCCCACGTTGGCGATCGTCGGCGACGTACCGACCTGATAATTGAGCTGGATACCGCGATAATTGGTATCGAACGCGGCCACGTTGAATTGCAGCTTGCGCCCAAGGAAAGTCGATTTCAGGCCGATTTCGAACGTGTCGGCCTTTTCCGGATTGAACCCGGAAACCGACGTTTGCGGCGTCGTATAGCGTGTGGTCCAGCCCCCGGTCTTGTACCCGGCCGAAAACGAGCCGTAGAGCATGACCTGTTCGGCGGGGTGCAACTGCACGCCGAGCTTGGGCGAGAAGTTGTTGAAGACCTTGGTGTTGATCCCCGTCGGATAGATGCGCAACGGATTGCTGTTGTTGGCGGTGGGATAGCCCAGTGCCTGCTGGCAGGTCTGGCCGCCGATCAGGACCGCGCCCGGATAGATATTGCCGCTTGTATCGGCGCAGACATTGCTCAGCGCGGTATTGCCGAGCGGCGTACCGGCAAAGGCAACCGAGCCGACGAGTTTGTAGAACAGCCCGTTGACTTCCTGCTGCCCACCCTCGAAATCCTTGTTTTCATGGGTATAGCGCCCACCGAGGGTAAATCCGATGAAATCGGACAGGCGATAGTCGACTTGGGCAAAAGTGGCGTAGTTGGTGGTCTTGAACCAGTTGGGTCCGTCAATCTGGTCCATCCCCCCGGCAAAGCTGACCTGATCGAGCAGATAGCCGCGCTCGGTGAAGAAATAGAGCCCGGCGACGTAGTTCAGCTTCTTGTCGAGCGCATTGCCGACAAACTGGAATTCCTGGCTGAACTGCGCCTGATGCTGATAAAAGCTGAGCTGGAAGATATCGAGCGGCGATCCGTCACCGTCGAGACCGCTGCGCCAGTGGCTGGAGCGATAGCCCGTGATCGATTTCAGCATCAGGTTCGACGCGATGTCGTATTCGCCGTTGAGCGTGATCCCGAGATTCCACAAGTTGGAGAAATTGTTGCCATTGGCATAGGTCGTATCGGGATTGCCGGTAATGAACTGGTTGGTGAACAGCAACTGGTACTTGCTCGGATCCGCACCGGTGTTCGCACCCGGCGTGTTGACGACAATGTTGACCGGGGTGGTCTGGCCGCGCCGGACAGACGGATACTGCGTACCAAACGTGCTGCACAGATTCATCAGGCCGAGCGATTGCAGCGCACCAGTCGGCGCGGAAAGGCACGTGTTGTAGAGAAAGGCAAAGTTCGGGCTGCCGGTCACCGCCGGATCATTGAGCACCTGAAGCAGCGAATAGGCCGCCGTTTCGGTGTTATACTGATAATCGGCGCTCAGCGTCAGGCGCAAGTTTCCGCCGTCGTACCTGATCTTGCCGCGCAGCGAGGAATTGCTGCCGCCGCCTTCGCGCGATGGAGAGTCATAGCCGGTCTGCGGATAGGCGGTATAGGACGGCGAATTGTTGACCAGCGCGCTGGGGAACGGGATACGCTGCGAATACCCGTCGCTGTTGCGCACATCGAACGTGACCAGCGACGTCACCTTGTCGGTCAGCGGCATGTCGATGGCGCCGCGCGCTTCGGTCTTGTCGAAACGGCCCTTGGTGATGTCACCGGCCACGCGGAACGTCGAACTGGGATCGCGCGTGACGATCGAGACGGCGCCGCCAATGGTATTGCGCCCGAACAGCGTGCCCTGCGGCCCCTTGAGCACTTCGATACGGCCGGTGTCGAGCAGATCCTGATTGGCACCAAGCGAGCGCGCGAGATAGATCCCGTCGACATAGACGCCAACGCCCGGATCGATGTTGAAGGCAAAATCGCTCGCCCCGATGCCGCGGATCGACGCGGCGAGCACGGCCGTGGTGCCGGTAAAGGCGACGCCGTTGTCAAAATTGACATTGGGTGCGACCGAGGCAAGCTGGCTGACATTGCCGACCGCGCGTTCGGACAGGGTCTTGCCCGAAAACACCGAGATCGCGATCGGTACGGTCTGGGCGCTTTCCACGCGCTTTTGCGCGGTGACGATGATTTCCTGCAGGCCGCCTGTGTCTTTGGCCCCTTCCTGCGCAGCCCCCTCAGGTCTGGCGCTGCCTGCCTCGGCTGCATACGAAGTCTGGCTCACGACAGCCGTGCACAGGACGCACGCCATCGCAAGCACCGAAGTGCCTGTAAAACGCATCTTTATCACTCCCCCTTATAGATTTTTTACAGATTACAATCTGATCACGGGTCTCCCGCCTCGCGACGCCGCTTGGCGGCATAACTTTCCCCGGCAATGCCAAAATGGGTGCCGGGCATTTCGGTAATGATCACACGCACGCTCTCGCGCGGCGCCTTGAGCGACGTGACCGCCGCTTCGGTCACCGCGGCGATGAACTTTTCCTTGGTTTCGGCATCGCGCCCTTCAAGCAGCCAGGCCTGAATGATCGGCATCGCTGTTCTCCCCGATCAGCTGAAGTGAACCGACAGGGCACCCATGCCCTGAATGGCAAGATCGACCCGGTCGCCCGCCTTGACCGCGCACGCCGCCGAGGCGCCCCCGGTCAGGATCAGCGCGCCGGCGGGAATTTCGCGATCCTGCGCCGCCAAAAGGTTGGCCAGCATCGCCACCGGCACCGCCGGATGGCCCAGCACCGCAGAGCCGGCGACAGTCGATACAATCGCGTCGTTGATCCGCATGACGATGCCGCAATGGGCCAGGTCCATGCCCGGACGAAACCGCACGGGTTCGCCCAGCACCCAGCCTGCCGCCGAGGTGTTGTCGGCAATCACGCTCTTGAGGTCGAAATTGAAATTCTCGTAACGGCTGTCGATGATCTCGAGCGCGACCATGACTTCGTCGATCGCCGCCAGCACATCGCCGACATGGCAGCCCGGCCCCTTGAGCGGACGCTTGAGCCGCACCGCGATCTCGGCTTCGACGCGCGGGTGAATATAGGCCGTGGCGGGCGTTGTGTCGCCATTGCTCACCTGCCCGTCGGGCTTGAGAAAGCCGAACACCGGCTCGCTGACCCCCATCTGCACCATCTTTGCACGCGATGTCAGCCCCGCCTTGAACAGCAGGTGGCAATCGGCCCCGCGCGCCTCGATCCGCGCCCTGAGCGCGTCCTGAATGCGATAGGCATCGTCCCAGCCCATATCGGGGAATTCATTGGTGATCTTGGCAATGGCGCGGCGTTCGAGCGCCGCCCGGTCAAGCCGTTCGGCCAGCATCGCCACATCGGATGTGGAAAGGGTCATGCGCGCGCTCCCGAACAGACAAGATTGACACTTCCGATGCCGCCGATGGTCATCGACAGGACATCGCCCGGAGCCAGCGGCACCAGCGCCGACAGCGCGCCCGACAGGATGATTTCGCCCGCCTTGAGCGGAATGCCGAGCGCGCCAAGCGTATTGGCAAGCCAGGCCACTGCCGCCGCCGGATGCCCGAGCGCCGCCGCGCCCGCACCGGTGCCCACGATTTCGCCGTTGCGCATGATGGTCATGCCGACAAGGCCGAGATCGAGCGAGCGCGGGTCGGCAATCGCGGCCCCGACCACCAGCATCCCGCACGAGGCGTTGTCCGCCACGGTATCCTGGATGCGGATTTTCCAGTCGCGAATGCGTGAATCGACGATCTCGAAGCACGGCAGGACATATTCGGTGGCGGCGATCACCTGATCCGGCGTCACCCCCGGCCCGGTCAGATCGTCCTTCAGCAAAAAGGCGATTTCACCTTCGGCGCGCGGCGCGATCAGGCGGTCCATCGGCAAGGGCTCGCCTTCGGGCAGGGCCATCGAGGCGAGCAGATGACCGAAATCGGGTTGACGGACATCGAGCATGTCCATCACCGCCTGCGAGGTCACGCCGATCTTCTTGCCGATCACGCGTTCGGCACGGGCGGCTCCCGGATGCGACAGCCGCCGTTCGATCATCCGCATCTGGATGCGATAGGCATCCTCGATCGCCATGTCGGGGTATGCATCCGTCAGCGGCGCGACGGGCGTGCGCGATTCAAGGGCATCGAACAGCGCATCGCCGAGCGCCGCAATCGTATCGGGGGAAAGCGCAGTCATCGTCACAGCCTCACACACACGTTGCGCAGTTCGGTATAGAATTCGAGGCTGTGCACCCCGCCTTCGCGCCCGATGCCCGATTGCTTCGCACCACCGAACGCGGTGCGCAGATCACGCAGAAACCAGCTGTTTACCCAGCAGATGCCGACCTCGAGCGCGGCCCCCATGCGATGCGCCGTGGACAAGTTCGACGTCCATACTGACGCGGCCAGACCGTAGCGCGTGGCATTGACCCGCCCGATCACTTCATCGATGCTGTCGAATGGGGCGATGTGGCAGCAGGGGCCAAAGATTTCCTCGTTGACCACGCGGGCATCGTCGCCCAGCCCGGTCCATACGGTCGGTTCGATCCACCAGCCGCCTTTGAGATGGTCGGGCATGGCGGGAACACCGCCGCCGGTCACCACCGTTGCGCCTTCGTCGCGGGCAATCCGGTAATAGCCGAGCACCTTTTCCTGATGGGTGCGCGAATTGAGCGGACCGAAATCGGCGCCATCCTCGCCCGGACGGCCGGGCTTGAGCGCACGCGCCACCGCCGCCAGTCGCGCGACGACTTCGCCAAACACCGCTCTTTCGACATACACCCGTTCGGTGCCGAGACAGACCTGACCGGTATTTTGAAAACACGACCGGGCAAGGCCTGCCACAGCCGCGTCGATGTCGGCATCGGCAAAGACCACTGCGCTGTTCTTGCCGCCCATTTCGAACGAAACCGGACGCACGCCTTTGGCCGCAGCGCGCATGATCGCCTCTCCGGTCGAAGTCTCGCCGGTAAAGGTGATGCCGTCGACTTCGGGATGTTCGGTCAGCCATTGCCCGGCAGCATCGGCGCCGTGGCCGTGAATGACGTTGAACACGCCGTCCGGCACACCGACTTCGGCCATGACTTCGGCGAGCAGATTGGCGCTCGAAGGCGTTTCCTCCGACGGCTTGAGCACCACGGTGTTGCCACAGGCAAGCGCCGGGCCCAGCTTCCACGTCGTCAGCAGCAGAGGAAGGTTCCACGGCGAAATGACCGCGATCACCCCGCGCGGCACGCGCAGGCCATAGTTGAGCGCAGTGCCGCCGTCCGGCGTATCCATCGGGAATGTCTCGGTCGGGACATTGGCGAACAGATCGGCAAAGACCTTGAAATTGGCCGCACCGCGCGGAACGTTGACATGGTCGGCAAAGTGCAGCGGCATGCCCGTGTCGCGCACTTCGGCGGCCACGAAATCGGCAAACCGCGCGGTGATGCGATCGGCAATCGCATGGAGCATGGCAACCCGGTCGGCCGCCTTCATCTGCCCCCATGGGCCCGACAGCGCCTTTCGCGCGGCCATCACCGCAGCATCGACTTCGGCGCGACCGGCTTCGCAGACGCTGCCGATCACTTCCCCGGTGGTGGGGTCGATATTGTCGAACCGCTGCGCCGTGGTGACCCATTGGCCCGCGACATAGTTGGGCAAGAGGCTTGCCGTGCGAACGTCGTCGAGTTTCACAATCTGACCCATGTCATGGAATCCTTCGCACATGATCGAGCAATCTCGCGGAACCTGGGCGATCCCGCTCGAATCAGCCGCGGGCGAACGGCGCGACGTGTTTTCGGATTCTTGATTATCTCCATAAATCCCGTTTGCAAGACAAAATCTCGAGATTTTATACAAAGCCCGCAAATTCCCGTTGACGGGCGCCCCTGTTGCTGCGCATGGAAACGTTATGCCGACCACCCGCGAGCGACGGCTTGATGTCGCCCCTTCGCCCGAAACTGCCCCGCGCACATTGGTACAGGACGTTTATCAGCGCCTGCGCTCGGACATCATTTACGGCGAACTGAAACCGGGCAAACGGCTCCGTGCCGAACATCTCAAAGGGCTGTACAATGTCAGCGGCGCCACCATGCGCGAGGCGCTTGCCCTGCTGGTGGCCGATGCGCTGGTCATATCGCGCGAACAGCGCGGCTTTATCGTCGCGCCGGTGTCGATCGCCGATTTTACCGACATCACCGAGACGCGCGCCACGCTCGAAGCCCATGCGGTGCGCATGGCGGTGCGCCAGGGCGATGACGAATGGGAAGTCAATCTGTCCGGCGCATTCCATCGCCTGTCTCTCGCCGAAGAACGGCGCGCCTATCGCCAGAACGACGATTACTGGGAAGAGTGCAACAAGAAGTTCCATGAAGCGCTGGTCGCGGGGTTTGATTCCCCCTGGACGCGCTATTTCCTGACCATTCTCTATCGCCAGTCCGAACGCTATCGCCGCATCGCGCTCAACAACGCCCCGCCCGAGCGCGATGTCCATGCCGAGCACGTGGCCATTTTCGAAGCCGCGATGGCGCGCGACGAGGTAACCGTCGGCGCCCTGATCGAACAGCACATCCGCGCCACGCTCGACGTGATCTTGTCGGTCGAAACCGCAGTGGTCAGTTCGAACGACAGTTGAGCCGCCGCGCGCGGTTCAATCCGCGTGTTCCCCCCTCAGCCGCGCATAGCGGTAGGCCAGTTGCGGCCGGGTGATCCCGAGCATCCGCGCCGCCTGCGCCAGATTGCCTTGCGCCTGGGCGACCGCGCGCTGAATGAGATCCGCCTCGAACGCCTCAAGATTGAATTGCCCGCGCAACATCCGCTCGGTCTGCACCGCCATGTCCCCGGCGGTGTCCGGCTGATCCGAATGGACCAGCCCGCCCGCGTCCGAAACGCGGAAAAACGAGGGCTGGTGCAAATCGGCGACCGACAACAAGTGATGGGTGCGGATCATTCCGTCATCGCTGGCCATGATCACCGCGCGCTCCATCATCGCTTCCAATTCGGCAATATTGCCGGGAAAATCGTGGCTGAGCAGGTATCCCGCCGCATCCATTGTCAGCCCGCCCAGGGTCTTGCCGTAGTGCGCCGCGTGGAGGCCCGCAAAATGGCGGATCAGCGCGGGCAAATCGCCGCGCCGGTCACGCAGCGGCGGGACAGCCACCGAACAGACGCCCAGCTTGTAATAGAGATCCTGACGAAACCGGCCATCACGGACCGCGCGTGCCAGCTCGTCGTTCGCGCAGGCGATCACCCGGATATCGATCGCGCGCGGCTGCCCCCCACCCAGCCGCTCGACCTGACGGTCGACCAGCAGTTGCATCAGCTTGGCCTGAAAACGCGGCGTGATCGTCTGCACGTCCTCGAGCAGCAAGGTGCCGCCGTTCAACCGTTCGAGCTTGCCCGGCCGCGCCGGTTCGTCGCCGCTGCGTTCGCGGCCAAACAGATCGAGCGCCAGATCATCGCCGTCATGGCGCGCGCAATTGACAACCAGCAAGGGCCGCGATGCGCGACGCGACAAGCGATGGATCGCGCGCCCGACGGTCTTCTTGCCCGCGCCCGGCTCGCCCAGCAACAGCACGTTCGCGGACGTGTCGGCAATTCGGCGTACCGTACTCATCATCGCGGCAAAGGCCGGGGATTCGCCGATCAGCGCATCGCCCGCCGCGCTGCCCGACCATTCGCCCGCGCCACCGATCCGTTCGCCCAGAAACGAGCCCGGAAACGGACTTTGCGCCGCGCCGTGCAAGTCGAGCCCGACATCGCCGGCGCCGCCCTCCTCGGCCCATAGCGCCGCCGGTTTGCCGACGATGCGGCAATGCGGCGCGCCCATCGCGCGGCATTCCACTTCGCGATAAAGCGTGGGATTCCCGATGAACGCGCTGGAATAGGCGCTGGCATAGCCCAGCAGAGTCCAGCAAGCGGGCTCCGCGCCAATGCCAAAGGCCTGGATATGCGCATCGGCTTCGGCGGAATGGCGCCAGATCCATTCCCCGATGTGAAAGCCGGTTTCGGCATCGAGTTCCAGCCGGACCTGTTCGGGCACCACCATGCCTTCGATCGCGTGAAGCCGGGGCCCCGCCTTGAACGCCTCGACCGGCCCGGCATGGGGCATGGCCCGGCGCGCGATCGCGGCATCGAGCGTGCCGGAAACCTGCCCGACGCGATAGAGCACCTTGCACGCCGTCTCGATCCCGGTCGCCTCGATCAATTCGCGGCGCAGGCTGGAAAAGGCTGTCAGGTGCAACAGCACCATGCGTTCGCTTTCGAGCCAGATATGCGCATCGTCGGGATGAAAGCGCAGCCGCGCGGACAATTGTTCGACATCGACCCCGAACCAGTCGCCGCTGTCGCGGTGGCGATCGGGCTCGACGCGATCCTGACACGCCCCGGCGGTCTTCGCCTCGCGTTGCGGTGTCGGCACCTTGGCCATCCTGTCCCTCCTGCGGCACCCTTATGATTTGATGAGGTGCCTGCTTCAAAAAATGATCAAACCATAAATCACGTGCGGATCAAGCCTCGCTCCAAGCGCCCGCATCGCCCGCTTAAATGCCTATTTCTCGAGATTTTTGCACTTTCTCGCCAGTCGCGCAATTTACTTTTGAACGCAGCCGCGAATCGGTCGATCATCCAGGTCAACAAGAACAATATCTGGAGGATGCGATGGCGCAGCAGGACTGCCCGGCGCCGGATGCGGGCACGGGCACAGGCACGGGCACGGGCATCGATGCCAATGCCAAATTCGTCCGTGTCACCGAAGTGCGACCCGACGGCTTTGTCGCGTTCGACTTCGCGATCGGCGAACCCGAAATCTATGTCGAAATGCTGCTGCCGCGCGATGCCTTTGCAGCCTTTTGCAAGGAACAGGCCGTCACCCTCCTCGAGGCCGACCCGTCCGCCGATCACAGCGATTTTCTCTGGCGGCTCAGCGATGCGACCCGCGCCGCAGCCGGTCAGAAATCCACCGTTACCCCTTCATCCGACCTTCCCCGCAGGAGCATCTGATGCAACTCGATCTTCGCACCGTCACCGTAAAGCCGCTGCGCCAGACCTTTACCCACGTCGCGCGACGGATCGGCGGCGACAAGCCTGCGTCACGCTATCAGGAGGGCATTTACGACCTCCAGGCGACGATCAATTTCCACTATCGCCCGCTCTGGGCCCCGGAATACGAGATCTTTGACGCCAGCCGCACCGCCATCGTCATGGCCGACTGGTACAAGCTGCTCGATCCGCGCCAGTTCTATTACGGCTCGTACACCCTGGCCCGCGCCCGCATGCAGGAAGCCGCCGAGGCCGACTTTGCCCTCGTCGAGGATCGCGATCTGGCCGCCGCCATTCCGCCGGCCGTGCGCGAACTTGCGCTCAGGCTCTATGTCCCGCTGCGCCATCTCGAATGGGGCGGCAATACCAATTGCATGTTCATGGCCGCCTATGGCTTTGGCACGGCGTTCACATCGCCCGCGCTCTATCATGCCATGGATCACCTCGGCATGGCGCAGTACCTGACCCGCGTCGGGCTGACGCTGGGCAACGAGGCCGCGCTCGACGAGGCCAAGGCGGCCTGGATCGAGGGCGCCGAGTGGCAGGGCCTGCGCAAATACGTCGAAGACTGCTTCGTGCTCAGCGACTGGTTCGAACTGTTCATCGCCCATGCCGTGGTGCTCGATGGCCTGCTGTTCCCGCTGTTCTATGGCGAAATCGACACCCGTCTTGCCGGTATGGGCGCGGGCGCGGTGGTCACCATGCTGACCCGGTTCGAGGCCGAATGGTTTGGCGAAAGCAGTCGCTGGACCAATGCCGTGGTCAAGCTCGCTGCAGCCGAATCCGAGGCGAACAAAGCCCGGATCGAAGGCTGGATCGCCCAATACCTGCCGCTCGCCCGTGCTGCGGTCGAAGGCCCCGCCGGGATCATCTTCGGCGCCGAAACCGCCGGCGTGGTCGACCAGTTGGTCGAACAGTTTTCCGCCCGCCTTGCCAAGCTTGGCATCACCGTCAGCGCGAAGGGCTGAATCCCATGGCCGACAATGTTTTCATCGCCTTTCAGACCAGTGACGAAAGCCGGGCGATCGTCGAGGCCATCCTGGCCGACAATCCCGGCACAACGGTAGACGAACAGCCCGCCATGGTCCGCGTGATCCGCCCCGGCAGCCTGACCATTCGGCGCGAAACCGTCGAGGAACACATGGGGCGCGATTTCGACCTGCAGGAACTGCAGCTCTACCTGATCACCCTGACCGGCAACATCGACGAGACCGACGACGCCTTCACGCTCGCCTGGCACAACTGATCGTCCGACGCATTGCGAGGAACCACCACCATGGACATGCCCACCACCACCAAGAAAAAGCTCGGCATCAAGGAAAAATACGCGTTGATGACGCGCGGCCTTGACTGGGAAACCACCTATCAGCCGATGGACAAAGTGTTTCCCTATGCCAAATTCGAAGGCATCAAGATCCACGACTGGGACAAGTGGGAAGACCCGTTCCGCCTGACCATGGACGCCTACTGGAAATACCAGGCGGAAAAAGAGCGCAAGCTTTACGCGATCCTTGACGCGTTCAATCAGAACAACGGCCACCTCGGCATCACCGACGCGCGCTACGTCAACACGCTGAAGCTGTTTCTCAACGGCATTTCTCCGCTCGAATATATGGCGCACCGCGGCTTTGCCCATGTCGGACGCCAGTTCCCCGGCGTGGGGCCGCGTGTGGCCTGCCAGATGCAGTCGCTCGACGAAATGCGGCACGCACAGACCCAGATCCACTCGATGTCGAACTACAACCGCTACTACAACGGTTTTCACTCCTTCCCGGAAATGCTCCAGAAGGTGTGGTACATGTCGGTGCCGCGATCGTTTTTTGACGATGCCTATACGTCCGGCCCGTTCGAATTCATGGTCGCCATCGGATTCAGCTTTGAATACGTTTTGACGAACCTGCTGTTCGTGCCGTTTGTTTCCGGCGCAGCCTATAACGGCGACATGGGCGCGATGACGTTCGGCTTTTCGGCCCAGTCCGACGAAGCGCGCCACATGACGCTCGGCCTCGAATGCATCCGCTTCATGCTGGAGCAGGATCCCGACAATATCCCGATCGTTCAAAAGTGGATCGACAAGTGGACGTGGCGCGGAATCCGCGTCCTGACACTCGTCGCCATGATGATGGACTATATGCTTCCCAAGAAAGTGATGAGCTGGAAAGAAGCCTGGGAAATCTATTTCGAAGAAAATGCCACAGCCCTGTTCAACGATCTGGCACGGTACGGCATCAAGATGCCCGATTGCGCCAAGCAGGCGCTGATCGACAAGGAACATATCTCGCACCAGGCGTGGGCGACGTTCTATCAATATTCCGCCGTCTCCAATTTCCACGGCTGGCTGCCGTCGAGCGAGGAAATGGACTGGCTGTCGGCGAAATATCCGGACACGTTCGACCAGTATTATCGCCCCCGCTTTGAACATTGGGCCAAGGAAGCCGCAGAAGGTCGCCGGTTCTACAACACCACCCTGCCGCAGCTGTGCCAGGTGTGCCAGATTCCGATGATCTTTACCGAGCCGACCGATCCGACCCAGATCTGCTATCGCGAATCCGAATTTGAGGGCGACAAGTACCACTTCTGTTCGGATCACTGTAAGAACATCTTTGACGATGAACCGGAAAAGTATGTGCAGGCCTGGCTGCCGGTACAACAGATCTATCAGGGCAATTGTTTCATGCCCGATGCCGATCCGACCAAGCCGGACTTCAATCCGATCGAGGAAGTTCTGCGGTATTACAACCTGCAAAACGGTCGCGACAACATGGATTATGTCGGCAGCGAGGACGAAGCCAATTTCCGCGCCTGGCGCCAGACCAGCACGCAGAACTGAGCGAGGGGGACAAAATCATGCCCGTCAAGGCAATCAAGGACTATCCGCTGCGCGTTGCCGACAGCGTTGACAAGTTCCACGGCAATATCATGCTCTTCGTGGGTTGGGACCAGCATCTCATGTTCTGCGCCCCGTTTGCCTGGGCGCTGCCTCCGGCAATGCGCTTTGGCGACCTGATCGAAGGGATCTTCCCCGCCTCGTTCGGCGCCCATCCCGACTTTGCCCTGATCGACTGGAGCAAAGTCGAATGGCTCAAGTCGGGCAAGCCGTGGGCGCCCGATGTCAACAAGAGCCTGGCCGAAAACGGCCTTGGTCACAAGGACTGCCTGCGCTTCCGCACGCCGGGGCTCTGCGGCATCAAGGGTTCGGGCAGCTGAACCATGAGCTATGAACTGACCATCGAACCGTTGGGGCAGACGATCACCGTCGAGGATGGCCAGACCATCCTCGATGCCAGCCTGCGCCACGGGATCTATCTGCCCCATGCCTGCGGCCACGGCCTGTGCGCCACGTGCAAGGTGCAAGTCCTCGACGGTGAAGTCGAACACGGCGAAGCCTCGACTTTTGCCCTGATGGATTTCGAGCGGGAAGAGGGCAAGACGCTCGCCTGTTGCGCGATACCGCAAAGCGATGTGACGATCGAGGCGGACATCGACGAAGAGCCCGATGCGCGCAATATCCCGGTCGAGGATTTCCCCGGCACGGTCAGCCGGATCGAAACCCTGACCCCGACGATCAAGGCGGTCTTCGTCAAGCTCGACGGCGGGGCAACCCTGCCATTCCAGTCGGGACAATACGTCAACCTGCACATCCCCGGACACGAACGGCTGACCCGCCCGTTCTCGCTGGCCAATCCGCCCGGGGCAGGCGACGAGATCGAGCTCAATATCCGCCTCGTTCCGGGGGGAGCCGCGACCGGCTATATCCACCAGCAAATGGCAGTGGGCGATCGTGTCACGGTGGCCGGGCCCTATGGCCGGTTTTTCCTGCGCACCTCGCGCAAGACGCCGTTCCTGTTTCTGGCGGGCGGATCAGGCCTGTCGAGCCCGCGCTCGATGATACTCGACCTTCTTGCCCATGGCGAAACGCAGCCGATCACACTGGTCTATGGCGCGCGCAACCGGGCCGAGCTCTATTACCACGACGAATTTGTCGCACTGGCCAAGGCCCATGCGAATTTCACCTACGTCCCCGCGCTGTCCGACGAACCCGAAGGCAGCGACTGGACCAGTGCGCGCGGGTATGTCCATGACGCGGCACGGGCCCATTTCGACAACGATTTCCGGGGCCATACCGCCTATCTCTGCGGCCCGCCGATGATGATCGACGCCTGCATCTCGACCCTGATGCAGGGCCGTCTGTTCGAACGCGACATCTTCGTCGAAAAATTCATTTCCGCCGCCGACGCGCAACAAGTGCGCTCGCCCTTTTTCAAGAAATTCTGAAGGGGGCAGCGCATGGCAACGCACACCGTCCGCTTTGTCGAAACCGGCGAAACGCTCGCCTGCAACGACCGCCTCACGCTGCTTCAGGCGATGGAGCGGCTCGGGCGCAAGGGCATTCCGGTCGGTTGTCGCAATGGTGGCTGCGGCGTGTGCAAAGTGCGCGTTCTGGAAGGCAGTTGCGAACGTCGGGTCATGAGCCGCGCGCATGTCGCGATCGAGGAAGAAAGCGCAGGCTATGCGCTCGCCTGCCGGATCATCCCGACCAGCGACCTGTGCGTAACCGTGATCGGCAAGATGGGCCGCGCCTTTGCGCGACCGGAACAAGACAGAAAACTGACAGGAGAGTGATATGGGCATGACTGGCGTATTGCGCCCTGGCCACGCGGCCGTCCGGGTGCTGGACATGAAGGAAGCGATGCATTTCTATGGCGAAGTGCTCGGCCTGATCGAAACCGGGCGCGATTCCTATGGCCGGGTCTATTACCGCGCATGGGACGAACGCGACCACAACAGCATCATCCTGCGCGAAGCGGACCAGGCCGGGATCGACTTCTTTGGCTTCAAGGTGGATTCGCCCGCCACGCTCGACAAGCTCGAAGCCGATGTGCGCGCCTATGGCTATCCTACCGAGCGCATTCCGGCTGGCGACCTGCTCCAGACCGGCGAACGCGTCCGCTTTGAAATCGCCTCTGGCCACGCGATCGAGCTCTATGCGGAAAAGGGCAAGGCCAATTCGCCGCAGATGGTCGACAACCCGCCGCCGTGGAACCCGGAAAGCGAGCGCGGCATTGCGCCGATCCGGTTCGACCACGGGCTGCTCTATGGCCCCGACATCGAAAAGGTTCAGGATTTCTTCGTCAACGTGCTCGGCTTTTACCTGACCGAACAGATCCTGCTCGAAGACGGCAAGACCCAGCTCGCGATCTGGCTGGCGTGTTCCAACAAGGCGCATGACATCGCCTTTGTCCGCCATCCCGAGCCCAACAAGCTCCACCACGTCTCGTTCCTGCTGGAAAGCTGGGAAAAGGTGCTCCGCGCCGCCGACATCATGTCGATGAACCGGATTTCGATCGACATGGGGCCGACCCGTCACGGCGTGACGCGCGGCACCACGATCTATGCCTTCGACCCGTCGGGCAACCGCTTCGAGACTTTCGCCGGCGGCTATCAGACCTATCCCGACTGGGATCCGCTGACCTGGACATGGGAAGAAGTCGGCGCGGCGGTCTATTATCATGACCGCCAGCTCAATCCGGCTTTCCTCGAAGTCGTGACCTGATAGAGACCCTCCGGGCAGGGGCGGCCCTCGCGGCCCCTGCCCGGGACACTCTCTTTTGACCGAGCCATCGCCATGTCGCTAGCCCTGACCAAACTGTCGATCCGATCCGCAGCTGCCACACGTATCCTCACCCATGCCGAACAGGCAGCGACCGCCCTTGGCATTGCCGTGGTCATCGCGGTCACCGACGAAGCCGGTGTGATCAAGGGACTGTGCCGCATGGACCGTGCGCCGCTGATCAGCATCGATATTGCGCAGGACAAGGCCTATACGGCGGCCTCGTTCGGCGTTCCGACGCATGAATGGCATGACCGGATAAAGGATGAACCCGCGCTGCTGCATGGTCTGCTCAAGGCACCGCGTTTCACCATTCTGGGCGGCGGGGTTCCCATCGTTCAGGACGGCGCACTGATCGGAGGCCTCGGCGTGAGCGGGGGCAGCGCCGAACAGGATCTGCGCATTGCACAGGCAGCGCTGGACCTCGCCAGGACAGGTGCCTGACGACACGCACCTTGGTATGACTGGTCGGTCAGGCCGCAAGCCCCGCTTCGACTGCGCGCAGGACAAGCGGCAGAAGAGTGCGCGCATCTGCCGCCGCTCCGGCTTCTGCCACGCGGAAAATGGCTGCGGCGGGATCGCTGTTGAGCGCGATCAGGCGCGTGGCGCTGCCGATTCCGGCGAGATGTTGCGGCGTGCCTGACATGCCGACTGCAAAATAGAGCGCAGGCGTCACGAATTTGCCCGACTGCCCCACTTGCTGCGACACCGGGGCAAGGCCGAGGTCAACCGCAGGCAGGCTGGCGCCGACTGCCCCGCCGAGCGCCTCGGCGATGCGTTCCAGCAGGGCAAAGCCTGCCTCGTCCAGCCCGCGCCCGCCGCCCAGCACGATCCGTGCGCTTTCCAGCGCCACGCGCTGATCGGCGCGGGCGATGCGTTCCGGCGCCGGTTCGGCGGGCGCGCCCAGCGCGATTGCGCCGTCGAGGTCGGGCATGTCGTTCACCACCGCCACGGCCAGGCCCTCCGCAACCCGCAACCGCACGGCAATGCGCCCGCCATGCGTGGTCCGCGATGCGACAAGCGCATGCCCCTCGCGCGCCAGCGACGCGATCCGCCCGAGCATGGCCGCGCCGCTGGCCGCCGCAATGGCCCCGCACAGCGCTTCGCCCTCGGCCGTGGCGGGGAAGACCAGCAAGGTCGGTTCCTCAAAGGCGGGCAGCAGGGTCGGACAAGCCCCGCCCGGGCGTACACCGAAAACATGCCAGCGGCTCATCGTGCAGCCTCCACAAGCAGGGCGGCGATCGCGCTTGCCTGATCTTCGGGCGAACCGCCGATCATCGCACAATCGACCATGGCACGTGCGCCCGCGTGCGCGCTCACGCCCGCAAGATCAGCGCCGCCCTTGGGGGCCGCGCAATGCGTCAACGTTCCGATTTGGGCCTGTCGCGCCATCATCACGTTCTTCATCAACGGCTTGCGCAAGCGTGTGCGCCGGTCGTTGGTCACGCTGGCCACAACCGGCTGCGCAACCGTCAGCCATTCCTCGCAGATCGCCGCCTCGCGCATCAGCCGGATCGCGCCTGTCGTCTCGACCACTTGCACACGCCCGAAAAACGGCTTGCCCAACAATCCGGCAAGCATCGGCGGAACCAGTCCATCATCGCAATCGCCGAATTCGCGGCCCATCAGGACAAGGTCCGCATCATCGCACACCGCCGCCAGCTCGCGCGCGGTCGCGGCCTGATCCCACGGCGCGGCCAGGGCCACGGTCGCGACATCGGCGATATTGAGCGCCGCGACCGCACGCGCGAGCCGGATGGCCTCCTCCCCGCCGGCGACAATCGCCCGGATCGCGGTGGCGCTGTGTGCGTCCCTGATGCGCAAGGCGATTTCGAGCGCGGCTTCGTCAAACGGGCTGAGGATCAGGCGATCGGCGGCGCGTTCCGGCAAACCGTCGCCGAAGGGCGCGACCGGCCATTTCGGATCGAGCACGCCTGCGATCAGGACGAGGATGTTCATTGCGCCGCCGCAGCCATCCCGGCAAGCCGCCCGAACACCACCGCCTTGCCGAGCGCAGAGCCGGTCATGTAGGCCGCGCCATGGAAGCCGCCGGTCACCTCGCCCGCCGCGTAAAGGCCCGCAATCGCGCTACCGTCGCTGCGCAGCACGCGCGCAGCATTGTCGATGCGCAGCCCGCAATAGGTGCCGAAGACGACCGCTGTCGACGGATAGGCATAGAACGGCGCCGTCTCGATCCGGCGCAGCGCGCCATGATGATGGACGAGATGGGTCCGGTTGAATTCCGGATCACGGCCTGCATCGACATAGCCGTTGTAGCGCGTCACCGTATCGACCAGCACGTCGGGATCGATCTCGATCCGGGCGGCGAGCGCTTCAAGGCTGTCGGCGACATAGAACAGCCCTTCTTCCAGCCTGCGCCCGAAGTCGAGAATCCGCACCCGGTCGTCCCCGGTGTCGAAAATGCCCTGATCCATGATCTGATAGCCGGTGTGCCAGGGCTGCGCCATCACGGCATCGCCCAGCAGCTTGTACGAAATGCTTTCATTGACGAACCGTTTGCCGCCCTGGTTGACGGCGATGGCGCCCTTGTAGACGGCCTGAAGGCTGTGATCGTTGGTTTCGTCGGTGGGATGCTTGCCGAATGTGCCCTTCACATAGGCCATGTCGCGCAAGTCCGCGCCGAGCGCTTCGGCCATCAACAGGCCGTCGCCCTGCGAACCCGCGCCTGCGACAAACACCGCCTCGGCATACTGTGGCGCATACCGCTCGAGCAGATCGGGATTCCTGGCAAAGCCGCCGCTGGCGATGATCACTGCGCGCGCGCCAAACAAGTCTTCGCCCGAGCCCGGCCGCACGCCGACCACGCGCCCGTCCGCATCCTGGATCAGCGCCCGGGCGGCGACACCGGGGCGGTATTCCACCAGCCCGCTCGCCTCTGCCGCAGCCCTGAGCGTGCGCACCATGTCGGCGGGATCGACCGTGTGCACACGCGGCACCGATTGCCCCGATGCCGTCTCGATCACCGGGCTGAAGCCGACGCCTGCGGCCTTGAGCCAGTCATACGTGGCGAGTTGCGCCTCGCAATAGGCGCGCACCAGCGCCTCGTCGTTCACATGTTGCCCGACTTCGCACAAGTCGCGCAGCAACAGCCCGGGGCTGTCCTCCACGCCCTGCGCCGCCTGAAGGTCTGTCCCGGCAAAGGCCAGACACCCCCCGCTCAGCGCCGAAGATCCGCCCGATTCAGCCAGCTTTTCCAACAGCAGGACCGACAGCCCGGCCTGGGTGGCGGCCAGCGCCGCCGACCAGCCGGCAGCCCCGCCGCCCATCACGATCACGTCTGTCATGCCGGATTCAATCCATAGAAATCGAGAATTTCGTCGCGGCGGACGGGGTCGGGGATCGCCCCGAAATACCCTGTCCCCGCAGGCTCGTCGCCGGCCCGCCGCCGGTCGACCATCGCTTCGGCCGCATGGACCCAGGCGCCCAGCGAATCGATCACCGGCACATCGTCGACCTGCGTGACACCATTCATCGCCAGCAGCACGTTGAGCGGCGCCTCACCCGGCACGATCGCCTCTGCGCCCCGCGCGATCAACGCCCGCGCCGCAGTGCGAAACCGGTCGATCAGGGGCCCCGGGCTGTCAAAGCCGGCGAGCACGTCGGTAAACCGGAACCCGACATCGCAGGCCCCGACCAACCGACAGCCCAACCCATGGCGACGGACATTGTCGCAATAGAGCTCCGCCAGTTCGGGAATGAACACCAGCGCGCCGAACTTGCGGCCATCGCCGACCGCTGCGCGCGCCGCGGATTCACCATACCCGACCACCGGAATGCCGACCAACGCGCGGATTTCGCGCAGCCCCGGCTCGGGCAACGTGCTCAGCGCATAGGCATCATACCCTTGCCGTTCGGCCAGCAGCGCGCCTTGCAGAAACTGGATCGCGTGCAGAAACTGAAAACCGACATGCTTGATGTCGTCGCCCGGATAATTGGTGCGATAGGTTCCTGCCCGCATCCCGTGCATGTCGATGACCGTGTCAGGCCGCGCCACGCGCCGGAAATGATCCCTCAACGCCTCGTCATAGGCGGCAAGGTCGCTCAGAACGGTAAAGCTCTGGTGCCAGATGCGCATCGTCATGGCTCAGCCTCGCTTCGGCTTTTCGTAAAGCAGCGGCGGCAATTCCCCGCTCAGCAGATAGCCGCCCAGCGCACCGGCGTTGTTGTCGGCATCCTGGGTGATGTGATTGGCCGCCACCAGCACGTCGCGCAAATAGCGCTGGATCGGATTGGAGCGATATACGCCGCGTGCGCCGGTACACTTGTACAGCGTCAGCACGGCTTCTTCGCACTCGCGGCCGATGCGCGCCATGTCGAGCATGTAATGGATGCGATCGTCGATGGAGACCAGCTCGCGCCGTTCGACGATCTGCGTGCAATGCGCGATCATCTGTTCCATCCGCGCCCGCGAGGAACGGACTTTGGCAACCGCATTGGCCAGCCGGTCCTTGACATAAGGGCTCAGCCGCGTCGCCGCACCCGAACCATTGTCGACGCGCACCTGCATCTGCTCGATGAACACATCGATCGCGCCCTGGGCAAAACCGAGCGTCACCGCAGAAACCGACGAATAGAAGATCATCGCGAAAGGAAACAGATAGTTCGTCGGGCGATCGTCAAGCTTGTAGTCGATCATCGAATGCGTGCGGTGATCGGGAACGAAGGCATCCTTGATCAACAAGCTCTTGGAACCGGTGCCCGCCAGGCCAAAGGTGAACCAGTCATCGATGATCTCGTAGTCATCGCGATGGACCAGCAGCGCATGCCGGTCGATCGGCACCCCGTTTTCGTCCTTTTCCAGCGCGCCGATAAAGGCCCATTCGCCATGATCGCTGCCGCTCGATGTCGGCCAGCGGCCCTTGAGGCGCCAGCCGCCCTCGACTTTGGTCATCTCGCCCATCGGCGGATAGGACGACGCGATGATCGCCTCGTTGTTCTTGCCCCACACATCGCGCGCGGCGCGATCATCCATCAGGCCGAATTCCCAGTTGTGCACGCCCAGAATCATCATGTTCCACGCGCTGGCGCAACAGCCGCGGCCAAGCTCGCTCAAGACCCGCATGAACACGCCGGGGTTCATTTCCCAGCCGCCATACTGCCTGGGCTGCAGGATGCGGAAAAAACCGGCCTGCCGGAACATCTCGATGACGTCCTTGGGCACCTTGCGCGCCTGCTCGATCTCGTCGGCGCGGGCACGCAGGCCGGGCACCATCGCCGCGGCACGGGCAACCAGTTCCTCGCAAGTCGGAATCTCGATCGTCGATTGCGTAAGGACAGCAGTGCTCATTGCTGATTCTCCTGTGAATTTCTGGAAACAGGGGGCTGGCGATCGCCAAGAAAAGCCCCGTCGAAATAGATCAGCGGATCACCGCCGGATTCACGCAGCAGGACATCCACCACGTCGCAGATAAAAATGTCGTGCGTGCTCGCCACGATGCACTCGGCCACGCGGCAATCGAAACTGACGAGCGCGTCGGCCAGCAGAGGGGCCCCGGTTGCGCCGGTCGCCCAAGCCCCTTGTGCAAACTTTTCGCAAGGAGCCACGCCGCCGGCAAAGCGTCCGGCCAGCGCCAGGGCATCGTCGCCCAGGACATTGACGCCCAGCACCTGCGACCGGGCGATGATGCCATGCGCCCAGGTGGACCGGTTGATACAGACCAGCAGTTGCGCCGGATCGGCGGTGACCGAGGCCACCGCCGTCGCGGTCATTCCGGTCCAGCCCTCGCGCCCTTCGCCCGGTGCAAACGAGGTGATGATGGTGCAGGCCCCGGCAAGCCGCCGCATCCCCTGACGGAACAGGTCGGATGTCGGCGTAAGGTCCGGCGCAGGCGATAGTGTTCGGGAAGACAGGGCAGTCATGATCGAAACCTTGCCGGTGGCGTGGGAAGGAGGGCACGCAGGCGCTTTGCGCCCGACGCGTCCGATGCCGGATCGGGCCGGTTTCAGTCGACCATCGCCATGTTGCGCACGTGACCCCAGTCCGACATCACGTCGTAGATCTGCGGTGCCCATGTGGCCTCGTCGATGACCACGCCGCCGTGACCCAGTTCGATGCCAAAGCCCGACGGCGTGCGCATGTAGAAACTGAACATCTGGTCGTTGGGATGATGGCCCAGTTCCAGCACGATGGGGATTGCGGCCTTCTTTGCGCGGTCGCAGGCCAGCCCGACATCGTTCATGTCGCGATATTCGAGCATGAGGTGGTTCAGCCGCTTGGCCGAAGGAAACGCGCCTGTGGCCAGCGAATGGTGGCGACCGGTCGCGGTGTGGAAAAAGGTCGCATCGGCGTAGATGCCGGGGGCCATTTCCTGGCGGATGCGATCGCTGTAGCGCAGGCCCAGCACATCCCGATACCAGCGCACCCCCTCCTCGTAATCCTTGCAGACCGGCAGAATGTGGCCAATCCCCAGATCGCTGGTGACAAAGCCCTGCCCGCGCAGGATCGGCGAGAGATTTCCGCCGTCGTCGCGCAGCCCGGTGCGCCCGGTGAAGAATTCATGCGTAAAGCCGATCGGATCGGCCAGGCTGAACAACCGCGTGACATGGCGTGCAGCGGCGCGCTCGGCGCTTTCTTCGCGCACATCGGCCCCTTTGGCGCGCAGCGCAGCGACGTAGTCTTCGAGATCGCCCGCCGTGCCAAGATCCCAGCCGGCATGAGTCAGATCATCGTCGGCGCCCGGCTCGATCAATATCCGCCACGGATGGCCATCCATGCGCAGGCCAACCGCGCCCGCATCGGTATCGCCAATACCCAGCCCGATGATGTTTGCAGCAAAGTCGCGCCAGGCAGCGAGATCGCTTGCAGCAACGACAACGTAGGCGAGGTTTTGCAACTCGGCCATGCTTCTCTCCCGTTCGCGTATGAATCGCGATCTGTTGGCCGAGAGGTAGCGTGCGGGGCCTATTGCCTAAAACGATATGTTTGAATACCCACTATCACGAATGGCAATTTTGGAGGCCGCGATGCAATTGCGTGATTTCGACGTCAACCTGCTGGTGACGATGGAAGCCATCTGGACGACGCGCAATGTGTCGAATGCCGCGCGCACGCTCAACCTGGCACAATCGACAGTCAGCGCCGCGCTCAACCGGCTGCGTCAGGCGCTGGGCGACGAACTGTTTACCTGGACCGGCAGCGAGATGGTGCCCACGGCCCTTGCCGAACAGATCATGCCCGACGTGTCGTATCTGCTGAACGGTGTGCGCACCGTGCTCACCAAGTCATTGGGAAAGGTCGATACGGTCGAGCGGCGACTGGTCATTGCCACGGCTGACTATGTCGTCGCCCTGATCGGGGCCAAACTGCTTACCCGCGCGGCGGAGGAAGCGCCGCAGCTGTCCTTCGACTTTGTCGAAATTCGGCCCCAGTTCATCAACCGTTCGACCCGCCCGGACATCGACATGTTCCTCTTTCCAGCCACCGCCTTGCGCACGGCCGGGATGGAAAGCGCAAGGCTCTATCACGACAGCTATGTCTGCATCGGCGCGCAGGACAACGAGGCGCTCTATCCCGGCATGCCCGCCGATGAATTCCTGGCGCTGCGGCATATCGGCTATTCCGCCTTGCCCAAAGTCGCCTTCAACCATGAAATGATGCTGTGGGATCAGCTTGGCAAAAGTGCCAACTTGCGCCTCACCATGGGCAATTACCTGATTTTTGCCCGTATTGTCGCAGGAAGCGATGCCGTTGCGATCCTGCCCCGCCGGCTTGCCACCACGCTGACCGGGGAATGGAAGCTCAAGTGGATCGAGCCGCCACTCCCCACGCCCGAGATCGAGATCACGGCCATGTGGCGCCCCGATCAGGGCAAGGATATCGCCATGGCCTGGCTCCGCCAGACGCTGGTGGAGGTCACGGCCTGAACGGCGGGAAAAGATCCCCGCCGCCCTGCCGCAAGAGCGCATCAGGCCGCAGCAGCCATCCCGGCGATCCGCCCGAAGACCGCGCCGCTGGTCAATCCCGCGCCGCCGGGATAGCGGTCGTAGTAGAGTCCGCCGACAAGTTCGCCCGCCGCGTAGAGCCCGGCAATCGCCTCGCCCTCTTCGTTCTGGACTCGCGCCTGTTCGTCGATCGCCAGCCCGCCATAGGTCAGGGTGATGCCGCAGGTCACCTGAAAGGCGACAAACGGCGGTTCGCGCAAGGCCAGCGCCCAGTTGGTCTTGTCGATCGGCAGGCCATGCGTGCGCCGTCCGTCCTTGACCGCCGGGTTGAACGGCACATCTTCGCCCACCGCCGCGTTGAACTGCGCAACCGTGCGCAGAAAGGCGTCGCGATCGATCCCTTCCATCTTCGCGGCCAGCCCCTCGAGCGTATCGGCCTGAAAACGCGCCGCGCGCGCCACGCGATATTCGTCGGGCAGGATCGCACTCGTTTGCGCGTCGAACACCTGCCAGCCGGTTCCGCCCGGCTGCCGCAAAATCGCCGCGCCCATCCGCGAATAGGTGTAATTGCGAAAATCCGCCCCTTCGTCGAAAAAGCGCTGCCCCTCGCGGTTTACCACCATGCCCAGCGTGAAATAGTTCTTCTGCTGGTTGAGCATGGCAAGATTGCCGAAATCATCGGCCCCCGCGTCAAAGAACACGCTGTGACAGCCCGACCAGTTGCCATGCGAGCGCGCGCCAAGATCGAGCGCGGCACGGATCACATTGCCCGTGTTGTAGCGCGATCCACGGACTTTCGCGAGATCCCAGCCCTGCCCCAGATAACGCACGCGCCATTCCGTATTGGCATGATAGCCCCCTGCGGCAAGGATGACCGCATCGGCCGCCAGCGTTTCGCCATTGACGATGACCCCGCCGACATGATGCCGGTCGCCGATCAGGCCTTCGACCTTGTGATCATACCGGATCGCAACGCCCAGCGCTTCGGCCCGCCGAAACAGCGCATCGACAAGACCCAGGCCGCCGCCTGCCGTTTCGACGGTCAATCCGCCCCAGAACACATTGCGCCCGTCCACCTTGAACGACTGGCGCCCATAAGCCGGCAGAAAGCGCACACCGCGTTCGCGCATCCACAACAGCGTGGGCAGACTTTCCTGCACAAGAATCTCGATCAGCGCCGGATCGGCGCGGTATCCGCTCAGCTCGCACAGATCGAGGTAGAATTTTTCGGCGTCGTAGCTGCCGAAATCGCTCGTCGCCCGCTCTTCAGGCGTCAGATCCGGCACGAGCCGCGCAATATCGTCGGCCCCGTCATAGACCGTGCGAAAGCAGCCGCCGGTAAAGGCGGAATTGCCGCCGCGCACGGCACGCGGCGCACGCTCCAGAACGGTAACACGCGCACCGCCCTCTGCTGCAGCGATTGCTGCGCACAAGGCCGCATTGCCCGCGCCAACCACAAGAACATTCCGCATCGCACTCCCCCTATCGTCTATGTCGATATATGCTATTAAAATTTATCGCTACAGGCGATGATGGCAATGTTCTAGCGGTGCGGTCAAGAGGAAAGCCAAGACCGCCACTCGCGCGGCACAGTGCTGAGGGAGAGACCATGAAATCGATCTACCGCGCGGCAAGCGCATCCGTTTCCGCATTCGCCATCGGCGCGGCACTGGTCACCGCAGGCAGCGCGCAGGCGCAAGTCGCCGCTGCTCCGGCCCAAACCCCGGCAACACAGGCCCCCGCAACAAAGGCCCCGGCGACACAGGCAGATGCATCGGCACAGGGCATTGCCGAAATCGTCGTCACCGCAACCAAACATGCGGAATCGATCAACCGCGTGCCGATGTCGATCACTGCGGCATCGGGCAACGATCTTGCCGCCGCCGGTATCAGGAGTGCAGACGATCTGGGCAAGATCGTGCCCGGCTTCACCTTCACCCAATCGGCCTACAGCACGCCGGTCTATTCGCTGCGCGGGGTCGGGTTCTACAACTATGACATCGCCTCTACCCCGACGGTGACCGTCTATCAGGACGAAGCCCCGCTGCCGCTTTCGGCCATGACGCGCAGCGCCAGCTTCGATCTCGAGCGGGTCGAAGTGCTCAAGGGCCCGCAAGGCCTGCTGTTCGGGTCGAACTCGACCGGCGGCGCGGTCAACTACATCGCGGCGCGGCCCACCTCCGACTTGCACGCAGGCGTCGATGCCGGCTTTGGCCGCTTCAACGCGTGGGAACTGGGCGGCTATGTCTCCGGCCCGATCAGCGATAACGTCCGCGTGCGGCTCGCCGCGCGCCACGAAGGCTCGGGCGACTGGCAGACCAGCGCAACGCGCCCTGGCGATCACATCGGTGCGCGCGATTTCACCCAGTTGCGCGGTCTGCTCGATTTCAACGCAGGCGACCGCCTGACCGGCAAGCTGAGCTTCAACGCCTTCTGGGACAAGTCCGACGTGCAGGCGGCGCAGCTTATCCAGGTCAATCCGCTGCTGCCGGCTTTTGCCAATCCGGTTCTCGCCGCCCAGCCGCTGGTGACATCCAATGCGCGGATCGGCGACTGGACGACCGGCACCCACCCCCGCCGCGATGACCGGCAATGGCAGGTCACCGCGCGGTTCGACTACAAGCTGACCGATACCGTTACGGCGACGTCGCTGTCGTCTTATGCCCAATACCGGCAATTCGACATCCTCGACCCCGATGCGACCGCCCTGGTCGTGGCCGATACGACCGACAGCGGGTCGATCGACGCGTTTTTCCAGGAACTGCGCGTGTCGGGCGAATTGGGCAACAAGAGCCGCTGGATCATCGGCGGCAATTACGAAAACAACAAGGTCCACGAGATCCAGTCGCTGGATTCGTCGGATGCGTCAGGTTTTGCCCCTTTCGCAGCCTTCTTTGATCTGCCGGTGCCCGACGCGATCCCGATCACGTCCGATCAGCATTTCGAGAATTACGCCGCCTATGCCAATCTCGATCTCGCCCTGACCGGCACGATCACCGCGCACGGCGGCCTGCGCTATACCAACAGCTCGGACACGTTCACCGGATGCACGGGCAATTCCGCCAACGGCAGCCTGGCCATCGGCCTCGGGATTCTGAGCCAGAACAACCCCGCAGCGCTCGGCCCCAATCCGGCCTGCACCCAGCTTGACAGCAATCTCCAGCCCGCCACCACGCACAACAAGCTGTCGCAGGACAACCTGTCATGGCGTGTGGGCCTCGATTACCAGCCCGACACCAGCACGCTGGTCTATGTCACGGTCAGCCGCGGCTTCAAGGGCGGCGCCTTCCCGCTGATCCCGGCCTCGTCGGTGACACAGTACACGCCGGTCACGCAGGAAAAACTGACCGCCTATGAAGCCGGCTTCAAGGTGACATTCCTGAACCGCATGGTCCATGTCGACGGCGCGGTTTTCCATTACGACTATCGCGACAAGCAGACGCTGGGCAGTGTGGTGCTGACGCCGAACATTTTCGGCCCGCTCAATCTTCTGGTGAACATTCCCAGGTCGAAAGTGACCGGGGCCGAGTTGCAGGTCGTGGTGCGGCCCGTGACCGGGCTGACCCTGAACGGCGGCATCACCTATGTCGACAGCTCGATCGGCGAATTCACCAATTTCGATCCCTATGGCGCCGTGCAGGACTTCAAGGGCGAAGCTTTCCCCAACACGCCGAAATGGCAATGGTCGCTGGCGGCGGACTATACGTTCGCGCTGTCCCAGGGGCTCAAGGCCTTTGTCGGCAGCAACGCCAACGGGCGCAGCTCGACCAATGGCGCCCTGGGCGAAAACGCGACTTTGGCCATCACCGGCTATACCTTGCTCGATCTGCGCGCCGGGATCGGCGCACCCGATGATCGCTGGAAGCTGAGCGTGTGGGGACGCAACGTCACCAACAAGTATTACTGGACCAACGCCTACAAACTTGCCGACATCTCGGCCCGCTTTGCCGGGCGTCCTGCCACGTACGGGGCAACGCTCTCGTTCCGTTACTGAACGCCGGCCCCACGCGCCGTGCGCTTTGCCTGAAACCGCGCACCCCCGGCCCGCCCTGGCCGGGGATGTCTCTCGACGACCGGAGTTTACAGCATGAAATCCGCCCTTTTGCTGCTCGACCTGCAAAACGAAATGGTGTCACACGAAGGCAAAGTCGGCGCGCACGGGCTGGCCCGGATCGTCGATGAACGCGGTGTTCTCGTCAATGCAAAGCGCTGCCTCGAAGCCGCGCGCGCGGCGGGCATGGCGGTCGTGCATGTCCGCCTCGGCTTTCGCGCCGACTATGCCGATTGCCTGAGCGTTGCGGCACGGATCGGCGGGCTCAAGACCAACCGCGCGGCGATCGTCGGCGAATTCGGCACCGAATTCCATCCCGAAGTGGCCCCGGTCGAGGGCGAGATGATCATCACCAAGCAATGCGTGAACCCGTTTTTCAACACCGGCCTGATGACCTGGCTCATGCAGAACGGGATCAAGCGGCTTTACCTGGGCGGCGTCGCCACGCATCTGGTCGTGGAAAGCACGGCCCGTTTTGCCGACGACGCTGGCTTTGCCCCGGTGGTGATCGAAGACATCTGCGCCGCGCCAAACCCTGCGCTGCACGATCATTTCATCACCATGATCGCCCCGGCCATCGGCTCGGTCGGCAATACCGCGCAATTTGTCGCCGCTGCGAACGAGGGCTGATCCATGTCGCTGCGCGAGATCGTTTCCCGCCGCCAGGCCGTGCTGGCCCCCGGCGCTGCCAATGCGCTGTTTGCCCGGATTATCGAGGATCTCGGCTTTGAATGCGTCTATGTCACCGGCGCCGGGATCGCCAACATGGCGCTTGGCGCCCCCGACATCGGGCTGACCTCGCTTGACGACATTGCCGGCACCGTTGCGCGCATTGCCGACGCGGTCGACCTGCCGCTGATTGTCGATGCCGACACCGGGTTTGGCAACGCGGTCAACACCTGGCGCACGATGAAAGTGCTCGAACGGGCGGGCGCGGCGGCGATCCAGCTGGAAGATCAGGATTTTCCCAAGCGCTGCGGCCATTTCAACGGCAAAGGCGTCATCGCGCTGTCCGAGATGCTGCCCAAGATCGCGGCGGCGGCCGATGCGCGCACCCGCGACACGCTGATCATTGCGCGTACCGATGCGCTGGCGGTCGAAGGCATCGACGCGGCGATCGACCGCGCGCAGGCGTTCATCGCTGCGGGCGCGGACATGACCTTTATCGAGGCACCGCGCGATGCCGCGCAGATGCGCCGGATCGCGCAAGTGCCGGTGCCGCAGGTCGCCAACATCGTTCACGGCGGCAAGACCCCGCCCCTGCCGCAGGCGGACCTGGCCGAAATGGGCTTTGGCATCGTGCTCTATGCCAATGCCGCGCTGCAGGCGGCGGTGCGCAGCGCGACCGAAGTGCTCGGCTCGCTCAAGGCGACAGGCTCGCTCGATGCGGTGCACGATCGGCTCGCCTCGTTCGAGGAGCGGCAGGCAGCGGTTGCCAAGGACCGCTGGGACGCACGCGAACAGCGCTTCAAGGCGGAGGTGTAACGATGCACACGATCGTAGTCGGCAGCGGGATCGCCGGATTGAGCGCCGCGCTCACCGCTGCGCAGAGCGGTGCACAGGTCACGCTGATCGAACGCGCCAGCGAAGGCGAACACGGCGGCAATACCCGCTATACCGAAGCCTATCTGCGCATGAAGTCGATGGACGAAGTGGCCGACGATTTCGTCGATCATTTCATGGCCAATGCGGGCGGCTATACCGATCCCGCGATCGAACAGGAAATGGTCCGCGCCTACGAAGACTGGTCACCGCTCGCGCGCAGCCAGTCGGTGGTCGATCCCGAAATGCTGGGCGCCTTTGCCGATCATGCCGGACCCACCTTGCGCTGGCTGGAAGCCGCCGGATTGCGCTTCGATTTTCTGCCCACCGCGTTCATCACCACCACCACGACGCGGTTGCTGCCGGTGGGCGGCGGGCTGGCGATGGTCGAAGTGCTGACCGGCGCCTGCAAGGCGGCGGGCGTCGAATTCCGCTTTGAAACGACCGCACGCGGACTGATCACGCGCGATGGGCGCGTCTGCGGGCTGGAAACCAGCGCGGGGCCGATCGCTGCCGACAGCGTGATCCTGGCCTGCGGCGGGTTCGAGGGCAATCCCGAGATGCTCGCCCGCTATGTCGGCGCACAGGCGATCAACTTGCGCCCGGTGGCGCGCGGCGGCCACTACAACAAGGGCGAAGGCATCCGCATGGCGCTGGACATCGGCGCCGCGCCCAACGGCGATTTCGGCAGCTATCATGCCGAGCCGATCGACCCGCGCTCAGGGCTGGCCGAACCGGCGATCTTCACTTTTCCCTATGGCATTCTGGTCAACCGCGAAGGCTTGCGCTTTACCGACGAGGCCCCCGGCACAGTCGATGCGCATTATGAAAACGTCACCCGGCGCATTTTCGAACAGCGCGGCGGGATCGCCTGGCTGATCCTCGATGCGCGGATCGACGATGTGCCCAATTGGCAAAAAGGCAGCCGCACCGACCAGCCCCCGGTCAAGGCCGACAGCATCGCAGCACTGGCTGCGGCGCTGGGCCTGCCCGCGGATACGCTGAGCGAGACGCTGGCCCGCTACAACGCGGCCTGCGGCACCGGCGCCTTCCGCCCGCTCGAACGCGACGGACTGGCCACCACCGGGCTGACCCCGCCCAAGTCGAACTGGGCCCGCCCGATCGATCGGGCGCCGTTCATGGCATGGCCGGTGATCTCGGCCAATGTCTTCACCTTCGGCGGGCTCAAGGTCGACCGGCACGCCCGCGTGATCGACCAGGACGGACGCCCCATCCCCGGCCTTTACGCGGCGGGGGAAACCATGGGGATCTATTATCGCACGTATACCGGATCGACATCGGTGCTGCGCGGCGCGGTGTTCGGGCGGCAGGCGGCGCTTCATGCAACGGGGCTGGCGCCATCATGACCCGCATCGCGCTCGACGGCATGGTGGCGCTTGTCACGGGCGCGGGCGGCATGATCGGTGCCGCCGTGGCCCGGCGCATGGCAGACGGCGGCGCGCAGATCGCGCTGGCCGACCGCACAGAACCCCCGTTTTCAGGCCCCGCACTTTTGGGCGGAACCAGCCGGGCCTATGCCGCCGACCTTGCCGATCCTGTACAAGTGCGCGCGCTGGTCGATGCGGTGGTCGCCGATTTCGGGCGGATCGACTGCCTGGTGACTGCCGCCGGAATCACCTCGCTCGGCGCGTTCGAGACGATCACGCCCGAAGAATGGGACCGCGTTCATGCGATCAACGTGCGCGGGGTATTCCTCGCCATGCAGGCGGTGATCGCGCCGATGAAGGCCGCAGGCTTTGGCCGCATCGTCAATATCGGCTCCGTCCTCGCCAAGAACGGCGGAAACCCGCGCCCATGGCTCGATCCCGAAGAACAGACGCGCGCGGGCAATGCCGCCTATGGCGCGGCCAAGGCCGGGGTCCATGCGCTGACGCTCTATCTCGCCAAGGAACTCGCCGCCCATGGCATCACGGTCAACACCGTGGCGCCCGGCCCCATTGCCAGCCCGATGACGACCGGTTTTCCCGAGGCGCTGGTCCGCCAGATCCCGGTCGGGCGGCTTGGCCGGGGGGACGAGGTCGCAGGCATGGTCGCATGGCTGTGTGCGCGCGAAAACGCCTTCGTCACCGGTGAAATCATCGACGTCAACGGCGGCCTGTGGATGGACTGACCGTCGCCCTCCTGCACCAAAATCACCCACGAAAGGGAGCTACCATGGCGATTACCCAAGCTGAGACCGCCCGCGACATCCAGACCCCCGACTGGAAACTGCGCTATTACGAGGCCGGTGAAGGCCACCCGCTGATCCTGCTTCACGGCAGCGGTCCCGGAGCGACCGGCTGGAGCAATTTTTCCGGCAATATCGAGGCGCTGGCCAAGCATTTCCACGTCTATGCGGTGGACATGCCGGGCTGGGGCGAATCCGATGCCTGCACCAAGGAAAAGCTCGATCATATCGGCGCGACGATCCAGTTCATGGACGCGCTGGGCATCGACAAGGCGGCGGTCGTCGGCAATTCGATGGGCGGGATCATCGCGCTGGCGCTGGCCGCAGAATATCCCGAACGCATCAGCCATGTGATCACCATGGGGCCGGGCGCCCATCCCGGGCCAAAGCTGTTTGGCGCCGGCGACGGCCCGACCGAAGGGCTCAAGTACCTGCAACAGGCCTATCGCACCCCCACCCCCGAAGCGATGCACGCGCTCGTCAGCATCATGGTCTATGACAAGACGTTTGCGACCGAGGCCTTGTGCAAGGCGCGTTCCGAAGCCGCGCTCGCGCGCCCCGAACATCTGACCAACTTCCTCGACATGCTGGCCAAGGGCGGCCCTGTCTCGCGTTGGGCTTCGCTTGACGTTCTGGCGAAATCGCAGATCCCCATGCTCTTGATCCATGGCCGCGACGACCGCGTGGTGCATTACGAAAATTCGTTGCTGCTCAACGCCTATGTCCCCAATTCGCGGATGGTCCTGATGAACCGCTGCGGTCACTGGGCGATGATCGAACATGCCGACGAATTCAACCGGCTGGTGACCGACTTCGTGCTCCACGCCTGACGTCCATACCGGCTGGCCAGACCGCGGCGCACAATCGTCTCGCCGCGGTCTGGCCACTGCAATGATGTCGTTTTCCACGACGCGATCGTGTATGCTCCCCCTTGATCACGCTGACACATCCGCCGCCGCAAACGGCCTGGCGGATCAGCGCCAATATTAAGGGGACCCGTCATGACCGCGTTTGCCGACACGCCGTTTGGACAAAAAGTCAGCAAAGATGCGGCGCATCTCGCCTGGCTTGGCGCTGCGCTCGTTGTCCTTGGCAGCGCCGCACTCGTGTTTCCGCTGGTTTCCACGCTGGTGATCACCGTGTTCGTCGGCTGGCTGCTCGTGATTTCCGGATTCGCGGGTTTGATGATCGCCTTTTCGATTCGCGGCGCAGGGCCGTTCTTCGCTGCGCTGCTGTTCTCGCTTTTGACGATCGCAGCCGGCACTTTCATCATTGCGACGCCCATCGTCGGCGAGATCGCCATCACCATCAGCCTGGGCGTGCTGTTCATGGTTCAGGGCGCGTTCGAAAGCGTGCTCGCGTTCGAGCTTCGTCCTGCTCGCGGCTGGATCTCGATGCTGATCTCCGCCGCAGCGAGCATCTTGCTGTCGCTCATCATCCTGTGCGGCTTGCCCAAGCTTTCGCTGATCGCGCTCGGCATCCTGATCGGGATAAACTTCATCAGTTCGGGGATCGCGTACATGGCAGTCGGCATGACCGTGCGACGCGAAATCCGGGGCTAATAC
>NZ_KQ954294.1 GCF_001519055.1 Novosphingobium sp. Fuku2-ISO-50
GCCATGGATGGCGCAGCTCCTGGAGCGCAAGCCAGCGAAGATCGCGACAGTCGCGCTCGCCAACAAAACAGCGCGCATTGCTTGGGCAGTGATGTCGCGCAAAGAAGTCTACGCGGCTTCAGCCGCGTGACCGTCGTCCGTGCTGCCGGATAACGTCCGGCGGAAGGATGGCGTAGGAGTAGCTGAGTAGTGATGACAAACCGGTCAGACCGGGGGTCGGCAAAACCCAGGGGGTCACAGCGCTTCGAGCGCGATGACGTGATTAGGGAGCCGGCCTGCGGACTTCATCAGGGCCAGCAGCCAGACGGTGCTGCGCGAACAGGCCGAACACATGGATGCACCCGACTGGCGCTCATTGCTAAACAAAAACTCTTGCGCCGCGGGAGTCGTCCACACATGGAACTACAACGACCGCATTATGACACAGCTACGCTGGTGCAGGAGTCGTCCACGCCATCACGTCAGAGGCACGTCAGCCCCGATAGTAGGCGTCCAGAAATCTAGGGGCTATTCAATGATCTCCTGATTTTTTTTCGTATTGAGCTAACTTTTGGTTAAGATAATTTTAACAAATAGGTATTTAGAGTTGCCTCGTATGAGCGTGGAGATCGCTGCGCCCTGTGAGGAGATTAGCCTTGGCTTTCCCAGAAAGTCTGAAGTCAGAGGTTGAGGCCCTGATCATTCAAACTGAAAATCTTCTCCGGAATTTTGATCGAGTTTCGCAGAATCTTGCGTCTGCTCAGGTGGCTGGGATTCACATAGACACGGCTTTGGTTATTTTGAAAAAGTCAATTATTGACATGTCTGGCGATGATTTTTTTTAAAAATGGAATGAATTTTAGCATTACATTTGCACATTGGATAGAACTCTGAATCAATAGGTCTCCAGTAAGCGCGAATTTCGACGCACATGGTCGGCACCAGCGGCATGTTGCGGGTTGAGTTTGTGGCAGGGATTGGCTGAGATCTGCGGACTTGGCAGATCAGGTTATGTTTTCAGCGGGCGCGGCGTCTTTGGCCGCGGAGTTGAACGGGAACAGGTCCTCGATATCGGCGTCTGGTCCGCGTTGGGGCAGTTGGGTTAGGACATGAGCCAGCCAGTCGTGCGGATCCACGCCGCATGCCCTGCATGTAAGCATGAGGCTGTAGATGGTGGCGCTTGCCTTGGCGCCGGCCGTTGTATCGCTGAATAGCCAGTTTTTTCTGCCGGTTACAAAGACTCTTATATCGCGTTCCAGCAAGTTGTTATCGATCGGCGCGCGCCCGTTGCTGGCATAACGGGTCAGATAATCCCATTGGTTGCGCGCGTAAGCGATCGCCTCGCCGGTGTAGCTTTTGGGCAGGACCTGCGGGGCCAGCTCGTCGAGCCATGTCTTGAATGCAGCCAGCACCGGCACGCTGTGCTGTTGGCGCAACCGCAGGGTGTACTGCTCGCGCGTTTCGCCTTCGGGCAGCGTCTGGCGTGCCAGTCGCTCGACCTCATAGAGGGCTTCAAAGAATTTGAGCGCCTCGACCGCTGGGCCACCTGGCTTTTTCCTGCCCTTGATCGCGTCGGTAAATTTCCTGCGCGCATGGGCCATGCACCCCAGATGGGTAGCCCCCTCCAACGCGCGCCATGCGTCATATCCATCGGTCATCAGCAGGCCGTTGTATCCGGCCAGAAAAGCTTGCGGGTACTGCTGTCCGCGGCCGGGCTGGTATTCGAACAGCACGATCGGTTCCTGGCAGTCTGCGGCGCTGCGATAAGCGGGCGCTCGAACGTGATCTCAACGCCATCCTTGCCAGCGCCACCGATTGTCCGCTGGCCGACGAGCTGCTTGGCCAAATCCGGCGAGCCCGCGATCAGTTGCTCGTATTCTGCGACTTCGCCGGAAAGGTCGATGCCACAAACAACGTAAGTGAGAGGGCGCTGAGGCCAAGTGTCATCCAGAGAAAGGTGACCAATGGCTATCGCGCCAAATGGGCCGCAGATGCCGAGGCCGCTTTGCGATCAACCGTGGATACCGCGCGTCTGACGGGAAGCAATCCCTACCAAACCATACTCGGCGCCGTCTCCGCCTAATCCCATAAGCCGGGGACCTGGGTAGCTACGCCTCGCTTGCCTTTGCCACCACCAGCACAGCGGCTTCAAGAAGTTCCCACTGTTCGTCGCTCAGTTCGTCAACCGCACGATCCATGACCGATCTCCAAAACGTGCCTATCCGCTTGACGCATACACCCACTACATCTAGTGGCTGCCTTGTGGCGCGCGCCTGACTTTTCCTGCGGCTTGGTGCCACCCAAAGCGGTTGTAAAGGGTGGGGATTGTGGACGTTCTTGACCGCGACAAGCTGCCGTTCCCGAAATCCCTCCCCGAGTTCCAGCGGCTTTTCCCGGATGATGGCGCTTGCGCGGCCTGGCTTGAAAAAGCTCGCTGGCCTGATGGATTTGCGTGCCCACGCTGTGGCGTCGTCGGCGATCCGTTTCGTTTCACCACTCGGCCTGTCATCCTGATGTGCCGCTCGTGTCGCCGTCAGACCGGCCTGATGGTCGGCACGGCCATGGAACGAAGCCACATCCCGCTCAGCGTGTGGTTCTGGGCCGCTTACCTGGTTGCGAGTCAGACGACCGGCATATCTGCCGTCCAGTTGCAGCGCCAGCTTGGCCTGACCCGGTACGAGACGGCCTTTGGCCTGCTCCATAAACTGCGCGCCGCGATGGCGCGCCCCGATCAGGATCGGATCGGCGGGCAGAGCGGTCAGCATGTCGAGGTCGATGAGACCTGGATCGGCGGGCGAACGCGCGGCGAAGGCCGGGGAACCCACCACAAAACGCTGGTGGTCGCCGCCGTCGAAGTTCGTCACCGGGAGCCTGGCACTGGCCAGGACCGCCGCCGGAACGGACGCTATGCCGGAAGGGTTCGATTGGCCATCGGTGCAGACCGCAGTGCCGGTGCCCTTGGTGGCTTTGTACAGAGCGCGGTCGAGCCGGGAACGCTGGTCATCACCGATGATTGGAGCGGCTATAACGGGTTGCAGGGCGGCGGTTACGACCATCACGCCATCGCCCAGTGTGGCGACCCGGAGGTGTCCGAAGAGTTCCTGCCCATCGTCCATCTGGTGTTCTCAAACCTCAAAGCGTGGCTCAACGGCATCCACCACGGCGTCAGCGCCAAGCATCTGCAAGCCTACCTCAACGAGTTCACTTTCCGCTTCAATCGCCGCTTCTACCCGTTCAACGCCTTCCGATCCCTCCTCGGGATCGCCAGTGATATCGAGGCGCCGACCTTTGCTGAACTCTACTCAGGCCAATGGACCCATCATACCATATCTAGTGGGTGCATGCCTTAAGCGGATAGGCACGCTCCAAAAATCAGTCTTGAATCACAAATCTACTTCGTAGGGAATCCCCGACGCGTTAAATTGCCACAACGATCTAGTTAAATTAGAATTAATTTATGAATTTCTTTGAAGAAACTTGATGTTGCGGGTCTATTTTAAGTGAATTTAAAATGCTCCTGCAGCATATTTGTTGCTTTCTTGGTTAAGTATACCCAGTGCCGGCGCTTGTCTGACACATCTGCGGTGCGCTTTACAAACCCATAGTTTTCAAGGACGGAAATCCAGCGCAAGACGGTGGTTGGCGCAACGCCTGCCTCTAGGCCGACTGCGGTGATTGATAACTTGGTGTCGGTAGCGTTCGCTACATACATCTCAAGCATGATATCCCAGGCCGGGTCTGCAAAAATGTCGTACTCCGAAAACAGTGCGCGGCGACCGCGGCGGCGGGAAATTTCCGCCCGGACAGCGGTCAAAAAAGTTTCATGATGCGCAGAATTGCTACGGCATGCGCCTGTAGTGTCATTATCCGCGACAATTTCCCGAACGAGAGCCTCCAAGGCCAAAACCTTGCTTATACGATCTGATCTCATAGAGTCCCCGTGCGCCCGCATTCGCCATGGTCGATATTGTTCGTGCTGCCGTTAAATTTATCCGATTCGGTTTACGCCTCTGATTAACAGCGTGGTAATAGCTTTTGTCAAAGCCTATTCCGTTTAGAAAATTGTCAAAATTGCCAAAATTGCCTCCAATCTGGCGACGCTTCTCTCGATAGAATATTTACTTATAAAGATGTTATGAATATTATCCTAAATATTTCCTACAACAGTTTGGTTGGGTTTTTCCATTTAAATATGATTTGTGATTTATGATTTGAAATATCAGATAAAATTACTTAAAAATAATGACCTTTATTATTGAAAATAATATTTAAGGTGTGAAATATTTGAGTTGTATTTTTCGAGTTTTGCGAAGTTTTCGACGGCGAAATAATCCCAGAAGGTGCGGCGAATTGTAAATTCCACCAGCATTACAGTTGCACATTGGATAGAATGTCGGCCTGTGCATTGTCTGCGAGACTCGCCTGGTTGGCCTTAAACCGTTCCCAATCGATGTATCCTGGGTGCAGATCGGGCGTCACAAACTGCCACTCCGCCATTGGCAGC
Organism: Novosphingobium sp. Fuku2-ISO-50; assembly: GCF_001519055.1. Classification (GTDB taxonomy): domain Bacteria; phylum Pseudomonadota; class Alphaproteobacteria; order Sphingomonadales; family Sphingomonadaceae; genus Novosphingobium. Next base: position 4,484 of record NZ_KQ954294.1, read on the forward strand.
GTGCGAGTGGTGCTGCCGCCATCAGGCCGACGGCGGGTCCGTGTGCGCCCATAGACGAAGGCGCCGGCATATCGCGGATTATGAAGCACCTGGAGGATCCGGGCATGCCGGGGTGGGGCCCACAATAGATCGCCCTTGTTGGGTCCGGAACGAAGACGCCGAGGGAAAAGAATGCCTTCCTCCAGGAAGAACTTGACGGTTCGCATCGCGCTCCCGGTGCGTTCGAAGGTGTCGAACAGCAGGCGCAGTGCCGCCTGAACTTCAAGGTCTGGATCAAGATCGAGGCATCTATCTGGGCGATAGACTATCCCCACTGGCGGTCCCATCTCAAGTTCATTGCGGCGCGCTTTGTTGATCTGTCCGCCGCGCATGCGCGCCTTGAGGATGTGTAGCTCTGCTTCGCTCATCGTGCCCTTGAGTCCGAGTAGCAGGCGGTCGTTGAAGCTGGCGGGATCGTAGATGCCATCCTCGTCGAGAATGAGGGTCGCGGTGAGCGCACACAGTTCAAGTAGCCGGTGCCAGTCGGCAGAATTGCGCGCCAAGCGTGAGACCTCGAGCCCCATGACGATGCCGGCTTTGGCAAGTGCAACTTCGCTGACGAGTTCCTGGAAACCATCGCGCATCGTCGCTGTAGATCCGGATTTGCCGAGGTCACAGTCGATGACGTGGATGCGCTCGATAGTGCCCGGTCGATCGTCGCAGCGCTCATCGTCGCCAGCTTCGTTTTTATCTCCGGCGCCAATTCCAGATGCCCATGGCGCTCCATCGCCTCCACCAGGATCGGAATCAACGGCTGGAGTCGTTTGCCACACAAACGGTCTGAAGCCTCCCAGAGCAGCACCAACGTCGTCCTCACTGCTTCGTCGTAGATCCTTCGTTCGATGCGGGAGCCTCCCGCCTTCACTGACCGCTTCTTCCGCAGCAGGCGCATCGCATGCTTGCGGTGAAATCCAGTCACCGCGACGAACTCGTCGAGGACACGTCCCTTGCTCCTGCGCAGATCAAGGCACGGGGAATATACCGCGACCCGGTACGCTCCAGCCACGGCCATTTTGTCAAGGCCAGTGGACTGCGCTGGTTGAGTTTCATGGTGCTTACGCCGGTGCCATGGGCCAGCCTCATCAAGGCCTTGCCGGCCTTGACACTGCTCGCCCCTTCGGAACGATCCAACCAGCAACGCGGTCGGCGTCACAAACTGCTGACGGACTGGGCCCGTCAGGGTGCGCTGCAATTGTGTCGCTGGCTGCCAGGACGTCGAATAATCTTCGTCGGCTACAGCAGCTTCGCGGTCCATGAACTGGCCCAACCCAGCCACGATCTGGACAAGGGTCATCGTCTCGGCCTGGTATGGCCAAGTCGATGGCAAAACCCTCGAGATCACATCCGACACCGCGCCTTGTGGTACAGGACCGGCACCCCGGTGTTGCCGGTCCGCTGGGTGCTGGTGCGCGACCCCGATGCAAAACGCGCTCCCCAGGCATTCTTCAGCACCGACATCACACTTGAACCCGCCGATATCATCGCGCTGTTCGTCCGCCGTTGGCAGATCGAGGTCACGTTCGCCGAAACCCGGGCTCACCTGGGCGTCGAGACACAGCGGCAATGGTCGGATCACGCCATTGCCCGAACCACCCCGGCGCTTCTCGGCCTCTACAGCCTCATATCGTTATGGGCCTGCGATCTGCTCACCAGCGCAAGCACGCCTTACGCCGCCGCCTGGTACCGAAAGACCAGTCTGACGCTCAGTGACGCCATCGCTGCCGTCCGACTCCAAATCTGGGTCGGCGACATTAATCAACACTCCCCGCCAAACCGGGAACCGCAATATATTCCAAAACCACGCGTCATGCGTATGATGCAAGCCCTCTGCATCGCTACCTAAACGTACAAAGTCGAGCTAAGAAGGCGGTAACGCAAAGGGGATTCCATGGGCACCAGGACGAAAGCGACCGGACGCAGCGGAGGAACGCCGGGAATCGCACCGCATGATGCCGCGCCGCATCACGATTCAGGCGCTATCCTCGACGAAACGATCGTGATCGAGGATCTGATGCGCAAGCAGGGTGAGGCGATGCAGGCGCTGTTCGCCCCGTTCATGCCCACCACCGAAGCCACCCCGCCCGATCCCGCCGATCTGCAGCACTGGGCCATGTCGGCGGCCAAGCTGCAAAAGATGTGGCTCGATTTCGGGGCCGAACAGGCCGGGCGGATTGAACCGCTGATGGCGCGCCTTGGCGATCCGGCGCGCTGGACCACATGGATGGGCGAATGGTTTGAGCAATTACCGCTGGCCCGACCCGACGCGCAAAAGAAGCTGTGGGATGACAGCGTCGCGCTGTGGACGCAGATCATGGCCAGCTATGCCGGTGCAGGAACGCCTGCATCGGGAGAATCGGCTCCCGACCTGCCGCGCCGCGACCGCCGCTTTGCCGATCCCAAATGGCGCGAACAGCCGGTCTTTGCGCTGATCCATCAGACCTATCTGCTGCTTGCCGAGCGGCTGGGCGCGATGGCCGACGATCTGGCTGGGATTCCGGCGGAACGGCGCGAACAAGTGCGCTTTGCGATCAAGGTGATCACCGAAGCGCTCAGCCCGGCCAATTTTCCGCTGACAAACCCGCTGGTGATCGAACGCACGCTCGAAACGCGCGGCGAAAATCTGGTGCGCGGGGTCGAGCATCTCCTGGCCGACTTGCGCAAGGGGCAGCTGACCCATACCCGGCTCGATGCCTTTGACCTTGGCCACAACATTGCCTCGACACCGGGCAAAGTGGTCCACGAAACCCCGCTGTTTCAGCTTATTCAATACAGCCCGACCACCGAAACCGTCGACGCGGTGCCGCTGCTGATCTTTCCACCGTGGATCAACCGATTCTACATTCTCGACCTCAACCCCGGGAACAGCTTCATCCGCTGGGCCGTGGCGCAGGGGCTGACGGTCTTTATCGTCTCCTGGCGCTCGGCCAATGCAGAGATGGCGGAGCTGACCTGGGACGATTACGCTCTGGCGCAGATCGAGGCGATCGATCTGGTCCGCGCGCGGCTCGACGTTCCGGCCGTGCATACCATCGGCTATTGCGTCGCGGGCACGACGCTGGCAGCGACGCTGGCGCTGCTGGCGCGGCGGGGCGAAGCCGCCAAGGTGGCCTCGGCGACGTTCTTCACGGCCCAGGTCGATTTTGAAAAGGCCGGTGATCTCAAGCATTTCATCGACGATGCGCAGCTCCGCATGCTCGAAAACCTGGCGAGCGAGGGCTTTCTCGACGGACGCTATATGGCTGCGACGTTCAACATGCTGCGATCATCGGATCTCGTGTGGAACTATGTCGTCAACAACTACCTGCTGGGCGATGACTATCCGGCGTTCGACCTGCTCTATTGGAACGGCGACACCACCAACCTGCCGTTCCGCTGGCTGCGCGCCTATCTGGTCGAGCTCTATCGCGACAACCGTCTGGTCGTACCCGATTCGCTGAGCATCGACGGCACCCCGATCGATCTCCATCGCATCGCCACCCCCTGCTATATCCAGGCCGGGCGGGCCGATCATATCGCCCCTGCCGAAAGCGTGTGGAAACTGACGCGGCACTTGTCCGGCCCATGGAAGTTCCTGCTGGCGGGATCGGGCCATATCGCCGGCGTGGTCAATCCCCCGCAATCAGGCAAATACCAGTACTGGCTGAACCCCGACGATCCGCAGACGCTCGACGAATTCATCGCGGGCGCGGTGGAAACCAAGGGAAGCTGGTGGCCCGACTGGGTCGAATGGATTCGCGCGTTCGGCGATGCGCAAGTGCCCGCCGACGGGCGCCGGGTTCCCGGCGGGCCGGGCGATACCGCGATCGAGGATGCTCCCGGACGCTACGTCAAGCAGAAGTAAACGTTTGCCGGAACCGCAGGAATTCCCATCAAAACGGATATTGTGCACTGCACAAAAATGCTTGACTTCGCACATGCAATTGCTCTAATTTTGCGATGCAGCAAAGACCGGCGGGATGGCCTGTTTTAACCGTCCCAGCCGGAATGCAGCAGCTTAAGGAGCATGCGACAATGGTCGATTCCGTCGAATCGGGTTCTGTTGAACAGAGCAAGGCCCCAGCCGGTGGCGAAGCCACTTCGGCAAAAGCCGACAAGCCCGTTGCGAATAGCCCGGTGGCAACGCCGGTCGCCATTGTGCCGGATGCTGTCAGCAACGCAGGACCAGCGACACCACCCGTTCCGGCCACGAAGATCGTTGCCAAGAAGATTGTGGGGCGTCGCACGAAGCAAGTAGTCGAAGCCAAGCCCGCAGCGGCACCGGTGGTTGAAACGCCAGTCGCCAAAGCTCCGGTCGTTACGGCCCCGGTCGTTACAGCCATCTCGCCCGCCAAAGCGCCGCCACCCAAGCGTGCGATGCGCACGGCCCGCCCGACTCCACCGGCTGCAAAGCCCGTGGTCACGGCGTCCAAGGCACCGCAACCCGTAAAATCCGCCGCCGCACCCCTTCCGCGGACAGCGACGGCATCCAGGAAGGAATACCGCACCATGACCGCCACCACCACCGAATACACCGAAAAGTTCCAGACCGCGATCAAGGACGCTTCGGAAAAGGCCAAGGCCGCTTTCGAAAAGAGCCAGGCCAGCTTTGGCGAAATCGGCGAATTCACCAAGGGCAACGTCGAAGCTCTGGTCGAATCGAGCAAGATCCTCGCCAGCGGACTGCAGGAACTGACCAAGGGCTATGCGACCGAAAGCAAGTCGGCGTTTGAAGCGCTTGCCGCCGAATTCAAGAGCCTGACCGCGGTGAAGTCGCCCAGCGAACTGCTCGAAAAGCAGTCGGCCCTCCTGCGCAAGCAGTTCGACGCCGTTGTCGCAGCCAGCTCGAAGAACAGCGAAGCCGTGCTCAAGCTGGCCAACGAAGCGTTCCAGCCGATTTCCAACCGCGTCAGCCTCGCGGTCGAAAAGGTCAAGCACGCCGCCTGATCGAAACAGGGCCGCGCGCCCGAACATTGCTGCGGGCCGGACGGGTTTAACCCGTCCGGCCCGTTTGCATTTTATTAGGGGGCGGCGCGGGATAGGTCGGCAGACATGCCACCCGCACGCACCACGCATGACCCATGCCCCGAAATCCCTCTCGCCTCTTGTATGGGGGCCGGTCCGATGCGATATTGGCACGACCATGCAGCGTGATCTTTTCCCTCAGCCTCCCGAATCCGGGCCGATGCTCCTTGTCGCCGCATGCCCGGTGTCGACGATCAAAGGGTCGACGATGCACGCGCCGGCGATGAACGCCCCCCATGGCGCAGACGATGATGGGGACAACGACCATGGCGGCGACGGTCAGGTGGGGATCGCCACACGCACCCGTACCAGGCCTAAAAAGCCAAGTATGTTCAAAGTCTTGATGCTGAACGACGATTACACACCGATGGAATTCGTGGTGATGGTGCTCAAGCGCTTTTTCCAGATGGATCTTGAACAGGCGACCCGCGTCATGCTCCATGTTCATCAGCGCGGCGTCGGCGTCTGCGGCATCTTTCCTTATGAAATCGCCGAGACCAAAGTGAACCAAGTGATGGATTTCGCCCAGCAGAACCAACATCCGCTGCGCTGCACGCTTGAAAAAGCCTGATTTCCGGCAACAGAATCGGGCGCGGTGCCTGTCGCCTGCCTTTTGCCCTTTCGTCCCCGCATGAACCCGGCTAGGCGGATGGAAACCCCGGAACGCGGCCTCCCGACGTCGAACCGGCAGGCGATAAACGGACAGCACTGGCCAGCTTCGTGAAATTCATCACCGCTATAGACAGATATATCGCACGGCTGGTCATCATGCCGATGCTGGCAGTCTTCTTCATCGCGGCCTCGTTGCTTGCGCTCGACAAGATGCTGACCTTGTTCGATTTCGTCGCGACGCAGGGCGGTCCGGTGGCGATCGTGTTCAAGATGCTGGCCAATATGATGCCGGAATATGCCAGCCTGGCCATTCCGCTCGGGCTGATGCTCGGCATCCTGTTTGCATTCCGCAAGCTGGCGACAAGTTCCGAGCTCGATGTGATGCGCGCGGTCGGGCTAAGCTATACCCGCCTGTTGCGTGTGCCGTTCCTGTTCGCGATCGTGCTGGCCGCGTTCAATCTGGTGATTGTCAGCTATATCCAGCCGCTGTCGCGCTATTATTACGAAGAATTGCAATTCGAACTGCGGTCGGGCGCGCTCGGCGCCTCGATCAAGGTCGGCGAATTCAACTCGCTGCAGGATCGCACCGCGCTGCGCGTCGAATCGAGCCGCGACGACGGCAGGCAACTCGAAGGCATTTTTGCCCGAATCGCCACGGCCAGCGGCGAGGTCATGGTGATTTCCGCGCGTGAAGGGCAGTTCTTTGCCAATCGCGAAAATCCCGACACGGTGATCCTGCGCCTGACCGACGGGCAGATCGTCCAGGAATCACCAACCATCCGCAATCCGCGCGTGCTGACTTTCGCCAGCCATGACCTGCCGATCGACTTGCCCAAGATCGAACAGTTCCGCCGTCGCGGCGACAAGGATCGCGAATACTTTCTGCCCGAATTGCTGCGCATCGGCTGGAGCCCGAACGCCACCCCGGAAATGCGCGCGCAGAGCATCGCCAACCTCAATTACCGACTGGTCGAGGTCGCGATGATGTTCCTCCTGCCGTTGCTCGCCGTGGCGCTGGCAGTGCCGCCCAAACGGTCTTCCTCGGCGCTTGGCGTGTTTGTGTCGATCGTGATGGTGGTCGCCTATCACAAGGTCAACGAATATGGGCAGGACGTGTCGAGCCTGGGCCGGATTGACCCGATGCTGGCGCTGTGGGGGCCGTTCGTGGTCTTTGGCGCGCTGATCGTGTGGATGTACTGGACGCTCGCCTATGTGCCCGGTGGCCAGCCGATCGGCGGCCTCGAATCCGTTTTTTCACGCCTAGCCAAGCTCCTCGTTCGCCAATTCGGGGGGCGGCAGAAGCACCATCATCATGCCCCCCATGATGGCGAGCTACCGCAAGACGGTTCACCACACGTCGAAACACCGCAGGTCTCCGGCGGAACGGGTGCCCCCCATGCTGTTTGATTTCTTCCCCTCGCGCACAATGACGATGTACATCGCGCGAATGTTCTCGGCGCGGATCATCGCCGTGCTGCTGATGCTCGTGCTGGTGCTCCAGATGCTCAATCTGTTGAGCGAAAGCGGCCATATCCTGGCCACCAAGGGCAACGGGCAAATGGAACTGCTGCGCTTTGTCGCGCTGCGCCTGCCGCAACTGGTCAGCCGCTTTCTGCCCTATTCGGTGCTGCTGGCGACCATCATCACGCTGGCGACGCTCAACCAGAACAGCGAAGTGATCGCGATGAAGGCCGCCGGCCTCTCGGCGCATCAGATACTGGCGCCGCTGTTCCTCGTCGCAACCGTGACCAGCGTGCTGACTTTCGCATTCAACGAACGGGTGAACGTCCGCGCGACGGCCACGCTCAAGGCCTGGCAGGATGTCGATTACGGCGCGGTCCCGCCCGACACCGACCTGAAGACGAATGTGTGGATGCAGGATGGGCCCAATATCCTGTTCGCGCGCACCGTCACCGGGCGCGGGCCCACGACCGATATGGGCGATGTCAGCTGGTATCGCCGCGATCCGACCGGCATGGTCACGGAAATCGTCCATGCGCCCCATGCCCGATTTGCCCATCCCGGCTGGCGCTTTGATCATCCCTCCAGTTTTGACGTGCAGAGCGCGCGGCGCACCGATCTCGGGGCCGCGCACGTCTATGCCACCGGCGTCGATCCGGCACAGGTCATCGTGCGCAAGACCGATGCCGACGGCGAATCGCTTTGGCGCCTGTCGGATTCGATCACCGCGATCCGCGCCGCCGGGTATCGCACCAGCGAACTCGACGGGAAATGGTGGCACAAGCTTTCGGGGCCCTTGTCGGCGGTGTTGATGCCGCTGCTCGGCGCCGTCGCCGCGTTCGGCCTCGCTCGATCGGGCAAGCTGTTCGTGCGCGCCGTGATCGGCATGGCGCTGGGCTTTGCCTATTTCGTGGTGGACAACGCGGCGCTGGCGATGGGCAATTTCGGCGGCTACACGCCATTTCTGGCCGCGTGGTCGCCGTTCCTGCTGTTCCTGCTGATCGGCGAAACCGTGCTGATCCGCACGGAAGAATGATCAGGGCTTTTTGTCGCTCTTCTTCGGCACATTGAACGTACCGCTGACCCGGCCACGGTTGTCGGGCTGACCCGGCGCAAGCGCCTTGGCCGGACCGGCCGTATGGCCGTCGATGTTTGAAATCCCGGTATTGAGATCGATCACCAGCCGTCCGCCGTTCAGCGTATCGCCATTGGCACGGTCGAGCGCGACATGCCCGACCATGGTGATCAGCTTGCGCCCCAGATCATAGACCGCGACATCGCCGCTGGCGCGTTCCTGATTGCGCGTCACCACGACATGCCCGGTGGCATCGACCCGCTGCAGCGTCAGCTTGTCGGTGTCGGTATAGGCCATCAAGGTGCGGTCGGCGGTCAGGCGCAGTTCGGCCTGGGTAATGTCGACATTGCCGGTCAGCACGACGCGCTTCTGCTTGTCCTGCAATTCCATGTGATCGGCGGCGAAATCGACCGGCGCTTCGCTGTTGTGCGGCACCGTCGCGGCCAGCGCAAAATGCCCCGCCCCGGCAATCGCCGCCGCCGTCAGGGCAAAGCCGCCGACCAGACTGCGGAACGCCAGCCGGGTATGGCTCGGGCGCGAAAAGGACGATGCGATAGGCGCGTGAGTCACGGCTTGGTTACCTGCCTGGAAAGCGTGGAAGAATGGGTTGCTACGGGGGCCGCCCCCATGACTGGCGCGGTCTTGCCCGCAGGCAGCTTGCCCGGCATGTTCAGCTTGCCCGGCACCATGCGCAGCCGGGCGTGCCCGTCGAGCCGAATGACGCGCGTATCGAGATCGGCAACGAAATGATCGGCGCTGAATGTGCCGGTGGGAATGCGGCCTTCGACTGCGCCATGGCTGACCATCCGGCGATGATCGAGGTCGATGCCCGCCCCTTGCGTGACCATGCGATAGCCGTCGGCGGTCTGGATGTTGACCGCCCCCGGCACAGTGATTTCCTGCTGCCCGAAATCATACGTCCCGGCATCGGCGACCAGAATCGCCGGCCCGTCGTCGAGCAGCATCCGCGCGGTCACGTCCTTCATTTCGACGATTTTCTGGGTCGCGGTGTGCTGAACCGCGCTGCCGGCGGTCACCGAAAAGGCCCGCCCGTGATCGTCCTCGCCACGATACATCGCGCCGAGCGCACGCATGCGATCATCGACCATCGCGACTTTGGTGCGGTCGAGCAGAAAGCTGATTTCGCCACGCGGACTGAGCGGGGCAAGCACCATGACCGCCACCAGCGCGCCGATCATCCCCGGCAAGACCACCGACAGGATGCGCACGGTGCGATCATGCGACCCGCCGGGGGCCGCAAAGACCTGACGCCGGTCGCGCTGCCGGTCGGCACGCAGCGTCATGCCCCGGGTCCGGGCAGCAGAGCGTGACGTGATCGGCCCAAGCGCACGAGACGTCTATTCGTGACTGAAGATGTCGGCATCGGCCCAGCCGGCAAGATCGAGCAGCGCACGATGGGGCAGGAAATCGAAACAGGCCTGCGCGATCGCGGTGCGCCCTTCGCGTGCCAGCCGTTCGACCAACACGGCATGGCAGGCATGGAGATAGCGCACGTCGGATGCGGCATATTCCATCTGCGCATCGCTCAGCACCGCGCCGCCCCAGTCGCTCGACTGCTGCTGCTTGGAAAGCTCCTTGCCCGCCAATTCGCGCACCAGATCTTTCAGGCCGTGGCGATCGGTATAGGTGCGCACCAGTTTCGAGGCGATCTTGGTGCAAAACACCGGTGTCGCCGAGACGCCCAGGTAATGCTGGATCGCCGCCAGATCGAAGCGCGCAAAGTGAAACAGCTTCAACCGCGCCGGGTCTGCCAGCACCGCCTTGAGATTGGGTGCGTCATAACGGCTGTTCGGGCCAAACCGCACGAGGTGTTCATCGCCCCGCCCATCGGCAATCTGCACCACGCAGAGCCGATCGCGTCGGGTGATCAGCCCCATCGTTTCGGTATCGACGGCAACAATGCCAGGCGCCAGCGCATCGGCGGGCAGGTCTTCTTCGTGGAGATATACGGCCATGGGGCGACGCTTAGAGCATCGCGCAAAAAAGTGGAAACCGGTTTTTTGCTTTTAGCGATGCGAGACCAAAAGCGCGCATCGCGCAAAAAAGCCTGCCCTGGGCGAAGTCGAAGGGTGGAAACCGGTTTTTGTGGGGGCGGTTGGCAATATCGGGGCCGCGTGGCAAAGCGGTGCCACAGATGACCGACCTTCCCGAAACATGGCGCCCCGCGCTCGCCCCCGTCCTCGCCACACCGCCGTTGCGTGCGCTGGGCGGCTGGCTGCGTGCCGAAGAAGCGGCGGGCAAAGTGATCTATCCGCCCGAGGGAACCCGCCTGGCCGCGCTGGCGCTCACTCCGCTCGATCAGGTGCGTGTGGTGATCCTGGGGCAAGACCCCTATCACGGGCCCGGTCAGGCGCACGGTCTGGCATTTTCGGTGCAACCGGGGGTGCGCGTGCCGCCCAGCCTGGTCAATATCTACAAGGAACTCTACGCCGATCTGGGGATTCCCCCGGCCCGCCATGGCCATCTCGATGCCTGGGCGCGGCAGGGCGTGCTCTTGCTCAACAATGCGCTGACCGTCGAACAAGCCCAGCCCGGATCACACCAGAAGCGCGGCTGGGAGGCCTTTACCGATGCTGCGGTCGCGGCAGTGGCGGCGCAGCCCAAGCCTTGCGTGTTCCTGCTGTGGGGCAGCCATGCGCAGAAAAAGGCCGCGCGCATTCCGGGCCTGATGAACGGGCCGCATCTGGTGCTCAAGGCGCCGCACCCCAGCCCCTTGTCCGCCCACACCGGCTTTTTCGGCAGCCGCCCGTTCAGTCAGGCCAACGCCTTTCTCGCCGCGCACGGGCGCGGCGAGATCGACTGGAAACTGCCCGACTGATTTCACCCCCAGCCCTCACCCCCAGCCGATGACGCCCTTGATTTCGAGGAAGTCGTGGATGCCGTAATCGGCATATTCGCGGCCATTGCCCGACTGCTTGTAACCGCCGAACGGCGCAAACACGTCCCATTCGGGATAGTTGATCTGCACCGTGCCGCTGCGCAGGCGGCGGGCAATGCTCCGGATCTGTTCGATGTCCTTGCCGGCGATATAGTTGGCCAGCCCATAGACGGTGTCGTTGGCGATCGTGATCGCCTGTTCGACGCTGCCATAGGGCATGATCGACAGGACCATGCCAAAGATCTCTTCGCGCGCGACGGTCATGTCCGGCGTCACGCCGCCAAACACCGTGGGGCGCACGAAATAGCCCTTGTCGATCCCCTCGGGCAGCCCGGTGCCGCCGGTCACGAGCACCGCGCCTTCGTCGATCCCGGTCTGGATCAGACGCTGGATCTTGGTCCATTGCACGTCGCTGATCACCGGCCCGTGCGTGGTCGCGGGGGCAAGCGGATCGCCGACCACCATCGTCGCGGCAGTGGCGCGGGCGATTTCCAGCGCTTCGGCATGGCGATCGGCGGGCACCAGCATCCGCGTCGGCGCGTCGCATGATTGGCCCGAATTGCTGAAACAGCCGCGCACGCCGCTTTCGACCGCCGAAGCGAGATCGGCGTCAGGCAGGATGATATTGGCCGATTTGCCGCCCAGTTCCTGCGCCACGCGCTTGACGGTGTTCGCCGCCGCCTTGGCCACGAGAATGCCCGCACGCGTCGATCCGGTAAACGAGACCATGTCGACGCCGGGGTGTTCCGCCAGAACCTGCCCAACATCGGGGCCATTGCCGTTGACGAGATTGAACACGCCGGGCGGCGTACCGGCCGCGGCCATGATCTCGGCAAAGATCAGCCCGCTCGCCGGCGCGATTTCCGAAGGTTTCAGCACCACGGTACAGCCCGCGGCCAAAGCCGGCGCGACTTTGCACACGATCTGGTTGAGCGGCCAGTTCCATGGTGTGATCAGCGCGGCAACACCGATCGGCTCCATGATCACCCGGCTCGTTCCGCGCGTTTCCTCAAAGGTAAAGTCTTCCAGCGCCTTGATCGCCGCTTCCATGTGCGCGCGCCCGGCCCAGGCCTGTGCATCGCGGGCAAAATCGATCGGCGCGCCCATTTCGGCGGTTACCGCCCGGGCGATGTCCTCGAACCGGCGATTGTATTCGTCGAGCACCCGACGCAGCAGTGCCAGCCGCTCTTCACGCGTCGAAAAAGCCCATGTCTCAAAGGCCTCGCGCGCCGCCGCCACGGCGCGGTCGACATCGCCCTTGCCGCCCAGCGCAATCGTCATGAACGGCGCCTCGGTCGCCGGATTGATCACGTCGAGCGTGGCAGAGCCGACCGGATCGACCCATTGGCCGTCGATATAGAATTTCAACGCATTGGCAGAAAACGACATGAATCCATCCTTGCGGGGCGGGAGAAACGTGCGATCTGGGATCGCACTTTTGCCACGACACGGCAAGGGCCCTGCCCCTCCTTTGCAACCTTGCCCCGATCCGCGCCGCGTTCTACGCCATGGCCATGACCACGCACCACGCCCGCCATCCCCGCGAAGCCATCGGCGCCAATTACTCGCTCGACGCGATGCGCGCGGCGCAAGCCCAGACCTGGCGCGCGCTCGAGGCGATTGCCGCCGCGATCACCCCCGGCATGCGCGAAAGCGAGGCCATTGCGCTGGGCGAAGACATTCTTGCGCACCACGGCATGGAACTCGACTGGCATCCGCTGGTGATCCGCTTTGGCCCCAACACGCTCAAGATTTTCAGCGAGAAGAATGACGGCGACCTCGTGCTGGGCGAAGACGACATCTTCTTCATCGACATGGGCCCGGTGTTCCTCGGCCACGAAGGCGATGCCGGCGCGACCTTCGTTACCGGCCATGATGCCGAAATGGCGGCCTGTGCCAAAGCCGCCAAAACGTTGTTCGAGCGCGTGCGCAAGATCTGGCACGACGGCGATGTCGGCGGCATCGCGCTTTATGAAGCCGCCGCGCACGAAGCCGAAAAGCTGGGCTGGGAGCTCAATCTCGAAATCAAGGGCCACCGCGTCAGCGACTATCCGCACCGCGCACTGCCCCCCGGCGGCCAGCTTGGCACGCTCGACGATGTCCCGGGCGCCGGGCTGTGGGTGCTGGAAATCCAGATCCGCCACCCCACGCGCCCGTTCGGAGCCTTTTACGAAGACCTGCTGGATTGAGAAGCCCGGTGCGGCTCTTCAAACCGACTCTTCAGAATACCCGCGCAATTTCGTAGAACAGCGCGCCGACCGCCGCCGAGGCCGGGATCGTGACCACCCAGGCGACCGCGACCCGCTGCGCCACGCTCCAGCGCACCGCAGACGTGCGCCGTGCCGCGCCGACGCCGACGATGCAGCCGGTGATAGTGTGTGTGGTCGAAACCGGAATGCCGAGCGAGCTGGCCGCAAACAGCATGATCGAGCCGCCCGCCGAAGCGCAAAAGCCCTGATGATGCGTCAGCCGGGTGATGCGGCTGCCCATCGTTTCGATGATTTTCCACCCGCCCGACAGCGTGCCGAGGCCAATCGCGGTATAGCAACCCAGCACGACCCAGGTCGGCACGTGAAAGCTGCCGCCGAGATAGCCTTGCGAATAGAGCAGGACGGTGATGATCCCCATCGTCTTTTGCGCATCGTTGGCGCCATGGCCGAGCGAATAGGCAGCCGCCGACACGAGATGCAGCCGCTTGAACATGCCTTCCGCCGTGCGCGCCGTCGCCCGGACAAACAGCCATGATGTCACCAGCATCAACAGCATCGACACGGCAAGGCCGATCATCGGCGACAGCACGATCGCCACCGTGGTCGAGGTCAGCCCGCCCCAGACGATCGCGCTCGGCCCGGCGTGCATCATCCCCGCGCCGAGCAGCCCGCCGACCAGCGCATGGCTCGACGATGAAGGGATGCCGCGCCACCAGGTGATCACGTTCCAGGTCATCGCGCCAACCAGCGCGCCGAATACCACCGCCGGGGTCACCACATCCTTGTTGATGATCCCCTTGCCCACGGTTTCGGCGACTTTGAGCCCGAACAGGAAATAGGCGGCAAAGTTGAACACGGCGGCAAACAGCACCGCCTGAACCGGGGTCAGCAGCCGGGTCGAAACCACCGTGGCGATCGAATTGGCCGCGTCATGCAGCCCGTTGAGAAAGTCGAAGGCAAACGCCATGACCACCAACGCGATGATCAGCGGCAATGCAATGCCGAGATGCTGCATGGTTCGCGCGTCCTGTCAGGCGTGATCGATGACGAGATTGTCGATCTCGTTGGCGACATCCTCGAAGCGGTCGACCACGCGTTCGAGATGGCTGTAAAGTTCGCGGCTGACGAAAAAGCGCATCGGCGCGGTAACGCCGTGGGTGCGATAGGCACGCGCGAGGCCGGTATCGTGGATCTCGTCGGCGCGGCCTTCGAGCCGGATCAGCCGCTCGGTCAATTCGTGCAGCCGGGCGGCATTGCCATGAATCGCGCGCAGCAGCGGCAGCGCTTCGGAAATCAGCCGCGCCGCTTCGACGATGATCGCCGCCATGTCCTGCATTTCCGGCTCGAACACGGTCACTTCATAGATCGCCGCCGCGCTTGCGACCTGGTGCATCTGATCGATGGCATCGTCCATCGCCCCGATCAGCGAGGTGATCGCCCCGCGATCGAACGGGGTGAGAAAGGTCTTGCGCACGGAGACCAGAACTTCGCGCGTGATCGCGTCGGCATCCTGTTCGCGCTCGGAAATTTCGCGCACGTGCTGGGCCATGGCATCGCCGCCCTGAAGCATGCGGACAAGCGCATTGCTGCCAGCGACCAGCGTTTCGCCATGTGCCTCGAACAAGGCAAAGAAATTGCCCTGGTTTGGCAAGAGCGACTGGAACCAGTGAAACATTCCCAATTTCTCCTTCGCGCCGGCGATCCGGGCGAGCAATGGCGCGGTACTGGTAAGCGCGCGCACTTCCGACGCGCGAAAGCTGCGGATCAGCATGCCGAGATCGGCTTCGTCGACCGCAGCAGCAGCCTCGCTCAGCGAAAACCAGCGGCGGGTGCGTTGCCCGGATTCGGGCCATTCGTCGCGTTCTTCGGTCACCGCGAGCGGAAAGACCTGCACTTCGGCGCGAATCGCCGCGCCCGAAGACAGCGTCTTGCGATAGAAATAGCTGCCCAGCGAACTGGGACAGACCGCCCCGGTCACCCCCGCCTCTTCCAGCGCCTCGCGCGCGGCGGCCATGTGCGGCGCCTCGCGCTTGCCCACATTGCCCTTGGGCACGACCCAGCGCCCCGTCCCACGCGAGGTGATGAGCAGGATCTCGGTCGGTGCGGACAGACCGTCACCAGAGGTGCGGTATGGCAAGGCGGCAATCTGAAAGACGGCGGATTCTCCCGGTCAAACGAATCCTTGCGCGCTAGATGACAAGTTCGTGACTAGTCAAGGAAACGACACCCCCGCCACGCCACCGCCACAAAAAAAGCGCGATTGGGGCCTTCGCGCGCGTCGGGGGCCGATGCAGGATTCGACCGAACGTCGCCACGCCCCCGTCATTCCCGCGAAGGCGGGAATCCAGGCTCAACAGTTGCGTAGTCATGAAACAACAGAACTGGATTCCCGCCTTCGCGGGAATGACGAGGATTGAGGATGCTATGACACTTCCACACAATTGCAGTCATTTCGATAGCCCGCTCGAAAGAGGCACTATCGCAAAAAAGGGGCACCCGCATCGGACGCCCCTTTTCGTTTCTGCATTTCACGCCGGTTTACCGGGGCAATTCGGACACGCCCATCAGCGCCTCATCCACGGCGCGGGCGCATTGGCGGCCTTCGCGGATGGCCCAGACCACCAGGCTTTGCCCGCGCCGCATGTCGCCGCAGGAAAAGACATTTTCGACGCTGGTCTTGTAGTCCTGCATCGTCGCGCGGACATTGCCGCGCGGGTCGAGATCGACGCCCGATTGTTCGATCAGGCCCTGTTTGCGCGGGCCGACAAAGCCCATCGCGAGCAGGATCAGATCGGCTTTCAGCGTGAATTCGCTGCCCGGCACTTCCTGCATTTTGCCGCCGACCCATTCGACGCGCACGCATTCGAGCCCGGTCACTTCGGTTTCGCCGGTCACGCGCTTGGTCAAGACCGCGAATTCGCGCTCCACGCCTTCTTCATGGCTGCTCGACGTGCGCAGCTTCAGCGGCCAGTCGGGCCAGGTCAGCGCCTTGTCTTCCTTTTCGGGCGGACGCGGCATGATTTCGAGCTGCGTCACTGACAGCGCGCCCTGACGGTTCGAGGTGCCGACACAGTCCGAGCCGGTGTCCCCGCCGCCGACCACCACGACATGCTTGCCCGTGGCGAGCAGCGAACCGCGCGGCGCGGCGCGGATTTCATCGTCGCCGGCGTTGCGCTTGTTCTGTTGCGTCAGGAATTCCATGGCAAAGCGCACGCCGGGCAGTTCGAAGCCGGGGATCAGCAGCGGGCGCGGATCTTCCGAGCCACCGGCCATGACCACGACATCGAAATTTTCGCGCAACGAGGCCATCGACACCGTCACGCCGACTTCGACCGAAGTGCGGAATTCGACCCCTTCGGCCATCATCTGCACCATGCGCCGGTTGATCAGATGCTTTTCCATCTTGAAGTCGGGAATGCCATACCGCAACAGCCCGCCGACCCGATCCGACTTTTCAAACACCGTCACCGAATGGCCCGCACGCGCCAGTTGCTGCGCGCAAGCAAGCCCGGCGGGGCCCGAGCCGACCACCGCGACCGACCGGCCCGACTTTTTCGCCGGAACTTGCGGCTCGATCCAGCCTTCGCGCCAGCCCTTGTCGACGATCGCGCATTCGATCGACTTGATCGTCACCGGCTGGTCGACAATGTTGAGCGTGCAGGCCGCCTCGCACGGGGCGGGACAGATGCGCCCGGTGAATTCGGGGAAATTGTTGGTCGAATGCAGATTGTCGAGCGCGTCGCGCCAGTCCGCTTCATAGACCAGATGGTTCCAGTCCGGGATCTGGTTGTTCACCGGGCAACCGTTGTGACAATACGGAATGCCGCAGTTCATGCAGCGCGCCGCCTGGCCGCGCAGTGTCGCATCATCGTGGGGCACGATGAATTCGCGATAGTGCTTCAAACGCTCCGCAGGCGCATCATAGCCGCGGTCATGGCGATCGGTTTCGAGAAAACCGGTGGGCTTACCCATTGTCCTAATTCCTTATTCGGCCGCGTCTTGGGCGGCGGCGAGGCGCTCGGCCTCAAGCATACGCAGCGCACGGGCATAGTCGCGCGGCATGACCTTGACGAAACGGGGCAATTCCTCGGCCCAGTTGTCAAGGATCGCGCGGGCGCGCTGGCTGCCGGTGTGAAGCAGATGCCGCTCGATCAGGATACGCAGACGCTCGGCATCATGGCGCAGCATGTCACCCATGCCATAGTCATGAATGTCGATCGCGCGCTGCTGCGGGCGCCCCGTCCCCTCGTCTTCATCGCGCTCGGGCGAAATGGGCGAGAGATCGACCATCGCCGGGTTGACGAGGCGCGGGAACAGGCCGTCGCGGTCATAGACATAGGCCAGCCCGCCCGACATCCCGGCGGCAAAGTTGCGCCCGGTCTTGCCCAGCACGACGACCACGCCGCCGGTCATGTATTCGCAGCCATGATCGCCGGTGCCTTCGACCACCGCGATCGCGCCCGAATTGCGCACGGCAAACCGCTCGCCCGCGACCCCGTTGAAATAGGCTTCGCCCGCGATCGCGCCATAAAGCACGGTGTTGCCGACAATGATGTTGTCGGTCGCATCGCGCGCAACATGCGAGGGCTGGCGCACGATGACCCGCCCGCCCGACAGCCCCTTGCCGACATAATCGTTGCCATCGCCGACCAGATCGAGCGTCACGCCATGCGCCAGGAAGGCGCCGAACGATTGGCCCGCCACACCGCGAAACGCGATATGGATGGTATTGTCGGGCAGCCCGGCATGGCCATGGCGCAGCGCCACTTCGCCCGACAGCATCGCGCCGACCGTACGGTTGACGTTGATCACGTTGCGTTCGATGCGCACCGCCGTGCCATGATCGAGCGCCGGACGCGCCGCCGCGATCAGGTCGTTGTCGAGCGCCGCCTCGAGCCCGTGGTCCTGTGTCTGGCTCCAGCCCAGCGTCGTGCCGGGAACCGGATCGACCTGATGCAGGAGGCGCGACAAATCGACCCCTTGCGCCTTCCAGTGATGGATCGCCTTTTTCGCGTCGAGCCGATCGACCCGGCCAACCATCTCCGCAATCGAGCGGAAGCCCATCGCGGCCATGATTTCGCGCAGTTCTTCGGCAACGAAGAAGAAGTAGTTGATCACATGCTCGGGCTTGCCGGTAAAGCGCGCGCGCAAGACCGGGTCTTGCGTCGCCACACCCACCGGGCAGGTGTTGAGATGGCACTTGCGCATCATGATGCAGCCCGACGCGATCAGCGGCGCCGTGGCAAAGCCGAATTCGTCCGCGCCGAGCAGCGCGGCCACCGCCACGTCGCGCCCGGTGCGCAACCCGCCGTCGGCCTGGACCGCGATGCGGCTGCGCAGATTGTTGAGCAGCAGCGTCTGTTGCGTTTCGGCCAGGCCGATTTCCCAGGGCGACCCGGCATGGGTCAGACTGGTCAGCGGCGAAGCGCCGGTGCCGCCTTCATAGCCAGAAATCGTGACATGGTCGGCGCGCGCCTTCGACACGCCCGCAGCGACCGTACCGACGCCGATTTCCGACACCAGCTTGACCGAGATCCGCGCGCGGGTGTTCACGTTCTTGAGATCGTGAATCAACTGCGCGAGGTCTTCGATCGAATAGATGTCGTGATGCGGCGGCGGGCTGATCAGGCCCACGCCGGGGGTCGAATGGCGCGTGCGACCGATCACCTTGTCGACTTTGTCGCCGGGCAACTGGCCGCCTTCGCCGGGCTTGGCGCCTTGGGCCATCTTGATCTGGATGTCGTCGGCGTTGACCAGATATTCGGCGGTGACGCCAAAGCGGCCCGAGGCCACCTGCTTGATCGCCGAACGCATCGAATCGCCATTGGCCAGCGGCTTGAAACGATCGGGCTCTTCCCCGCCCTCGCCGGTGTTCGACTTGCCGCCGATGCGGTTCATCGCGATGGCCAGCGTGGTATGCGCCTCGCGGCTGATCGAGCCAAAGCTCATCGCGCCGGTGGCGAAACGCTTGACGATGTCGACCGCCGGTTCGACTTCATCGAGCGGCACCGGCTTGTCGGCGGGCGTGAGCTCGATCAGGCCGCGAATGGTCAGCATCCGTTCCGACTGATCGTTGATGGTCTGCGCAAATTCGCGGTACTTGTCGGGCAGGTTGCCGCGCACCGCGTGTTGCAGGCTGGCGATGTTGCCCGCCGTCCAGGCATGTTCTTCGCCGCGCAGGCGCGACTGATAGATGCCGCCGACATCGAGCATTTTGCGATAGATCGGATTGTCGCCATAGGCCGCCGCGTGGCGACGCACGGTCTCTTCCGCGATTTCGCGCAGGCCCACGCCCTCGATCGAGGTCGCTGTGCCGGTGAAATACTTTTCGACAAAATCGCTCGACAGCCCGACCGCATCGAAGATCTGCGCGCCGCAATAGGACTGATAGGTCGAGATGCCCATCTTGGACATGACCTTGAGAATGCCTTTGCCGATCGCCTTGATATAGTTCTTTTGAACATCATAGGCCGACAGCGGCAGATCCTTTGCCACCCGGATCTCTTCGAGCGTTTCGAACGCGATATAGGGGTTGATCGCCTCTGCGCCATAGCCCGCGAGCGCGCAGAAATGGTGCACTTCGCGCGCTTCGCCGGTTTCTACGACGAGCCCGGTCTGCATGCGCAAACCCTGCCGCACGAGGTGATGATGCACCGCCGCCGTCGCCAGCAAGGCCGGCATCGGGATGCGATGCGCATTCTGCGCACGGTCGGACAGGATCAGGATGTTCTGATCCGCCAGCACCGCCTCGGTCGCCGCCCAGCACATTTCCTTGAGCGCCTGTTCAAGGCCCGCAGCCCCGGACACGGCATCCCAGGTCATGTCGATCGTCGCCGTGCGAAATGCACCGTCGAGCGTGGCTTCGACCGACCGGATCTTGGTGATCTCGTCATTGGTCAGGATCGGCTGATCGACTTCGAGCCGCTTGTGCGCACCGGCAACGCGGCCGAGCAGATTCGGGCGCGGGCCGATCATCGAAACGAGGCTCATCACCAGCTCTTCGCGGATCGGGTCGATCGGCGGGTTGGTGACCTGGGCAAAATTCTGCTTGAAATAGTCGTAGAGCAGACGCGACCGGCTCGACAGCACCGCAATCGGCGTGTCGGTGCCCATCGAGCCAAGCGGATCTTCGCCGACGATCGCCATCGGCTCGAGAAAGCGGGAGATGTCTTCCTGCGTATAGCCAAACGCCTGCTGGCGATCGAGCAGGGCGATGGTCTCGACCGGAGCGGGCCCGTGCTCGGGCTCGACCAGTTCAAGCTCTTTCAGCTTGTACTGCGCGGCGGCGAGCCATTCTTCATAAGGCTCGGCACCGGCGAGTTCGGCCTTGATTTCCTCGTCTTCGACGATCCGCCCCTTTTCGAGGTCGATCAGCAGCATGCGCCCGGGCTGCAACCGCCACTTGCGCACGATGTCCTCTTCGCGAAACGGCAGAACGCCGCTTTCCGAGGCCATGCAGATAAGCCCGTCGCGGGTGATCGAAAAGCGCGCGGGGCGAAGGCCGTTGCGATCGAGCGTGGCGCCGATCTGGCGTCCGTCGGTAAAGGCGACCGCCGCCGGGCCATCCCACGGCTCCATCAGCGCCGCGTGATATTCATAGAACGCGCGCCGCCGGGCATCCATCAGCGGATTGCCCGCCCATGCCTCGGGGATCAGCATCATCACCGCGTGGGCCAGGCTGTATCCGCCCGCCACCAGCAGTTCGAGCGCGTTGTCGAGGCTGGCCGTGTCGGACTGGCCATGCGGGATCAACGGCCACATCTTGTCGAGATCGGGGCCGAGCAGTTCGGATTCCATCGTGCGCCGACGCGCATTCATCCAGTTGACGTTGCCGCGCACGGTATTGATTTCGCCGTTGTGCGCGACAAAGCGATAGGGGTGCGCCAGCTTCCAGCTGGGGAACGTGTTCGTCGAAAAGCGCTGGTGCACGAGGCCCAGCGCCGAGACGCAGTCGGGATTGCGCAAATCGTCGTAAAAGCTGCCGACTTGCGTTGCCAGCAACAGCCCCTTGTAGACAATCGTGCGCGACGAAAAGCTCGGCATATAAAGCTGGCTGATGCCCGGCAGGCCGTGCTTTTCGGCCAGCGCCTTGAGCGGATTCTGGGTCTGCTTGCGGATCGCCAGCAGCTTGCGCTCAAACGCGTCCTGATCGGGCGTGCCTTCGCCGCGCTTGATGAAGCACTGACGGATCACCGGCATTTCGGCGATCACCGCCGCGCCGAGCCCGTCGATCGTGGTCGGCACATCGCGCCAGCCGATCAGTTCCTGCCCTTCCTTGGCAATGAACTTTTCGAAAAATTCGGTGATGAAGCTGCGGCTGGGTTCATCCTGCGGCATGAAACACATCGCGACGGCATAATCGCCCGCCTGCGGCAGCGCCTTGCCCTCCGATTGCGCCCACTTGCGGAACAGCGCATCGGGCAGTTGAATCAGAATGCCCGCGCCGTCGCCGAGCAAAGGATCGGCGCCCACCGCCCCGCGGTGGTCGAGATTTCGCAGGATTTCCAGCGCCTGTTTAATAATCGCGTGGCTCTTCTGCCCCGAAATCTGGGCAATGAAGCCCACACCACAGGCGTCGTGCTCGTTACGCGGATCATAAAGGCCCTGAACCGGCGGAAAACCCATCTTCCCTACATTCCTGAAACCAGAGGTCGGTCATTCGCGCGAATCACTTTGCCCGAGAGGCAACGAAAGTTGCGCGAAGTTTCCCCATGACTGCATGAATGTTATTTTGCAACCGCGTCTGCGCGCTGTCCGATCAACGAACAAAGGCAGGCATGCAGTTTGCCCCAAGGTGTGGCGTGAATACCGCCGGGGCAAGGCGCCCAGCCTTCCGGCAAAGGCTTTTGCCGGAAGGATCAGGCTTTCAGCGCTGCGCGCTCATCCGGCGCAAGGTTGCCAGGGCATCACGCAGCGCGCGATCCGCCTGATCGCGATCGGTCGGCTTCGATTCGGACGGTGATTCCGCGCCGTCCGCAATCGACCGGGCCTCGGTGCCGGGCAGGCGCGTCGGCGGGACCGGAAAGGGAACCACCGGGCCGTCTTCATGCGCTCCGTCGCGATCGCCATGGCCGCGCACCGGAGCGACGGCAACCAGTTCGGGGCGCGGCATCGCCATGGTGACGAGCGAGGAATAGCGCGCTTCGGCGGCCCCGGTTTCACCATCTTCGGGTTCGTCGGCAGGATCGCTGTCGCCAGTATCCCCATCGCCAGTATCCCCATCAAAGGCCTCGACCGGCATCGGATCGAACGATTCCGCATCGACGACGTGCCGACCGACCGACCCGCCCAGAAAGCGGGCCAGAGACGGAGGCGGCAGGTCTTCGTCGTCGGCCTCGGCCCAAGTGTGCGCAGCCAGACCGGCATCGCCAAGCGGATCGTGCAGATAAACGCCTGCATCGGCCAAAGGCGCCCCGCCAGCGGGCGGCGTCTCGGCGTCGGCCTCGGGCGCACTGTCCCCGATACGACCCAGCCGCGCAGGCTTGGCACGAAGCAGGGGGCCGGTGGGGTCCATGGTCAACGGGTCGAAGCGATGCAGCGGCATGCGCGGGTCGACAGCATCGGCGGCAGGCGCCACCGGGGCGGAGCCGGAAACGGCTGCGACCGGCACCGTCTGACGAGCCTGACGCGCGGCAATCGCCAGCGCCAGCCGCTCGATCAGTTGCACCAGACCGAGGCTGGCGAGCGGGACTTCGGCAATCGGCGCTTGCGGCGCCGCAGCGGCCTGGCTGGCCAGAGGAAGCGGGGCCGTTGCGGCATGCCCGTCAGATTGCGCATGGGGAGCAGCGTCGACGGCATCCGCCTTATCCGCCGCATCCGCATCGATGTCGGCGCAAAGCGGATCGGGGGTCGGAGCGACAGGCTCTACCGGGAGGATGATCGGATCGACCGGCGACAGCGGTGCTGGCGCTGCGGCGGAACGCGTCGCGGCCAAGGCTGCAGCCAGAAATGGCGGCAGATTGTCCGCGTGATCGATCGGGGTGGAAACGGGCGGAACAAATGCGCCGAGCGGCGCATCCGCATCGTCGTGGTCGGCGTCAATCTTGTCCGGACCGGTATTGTCCGGCCCATCCTGGTCCGGCGCGTCCTGGTCCGGCGCGTCCTGGTCCGGCGCGTCTTGCGACAGTTCCGCCGCGATCCAGGCCGGCGGCGCAACAATCGAGCGAGCGACCTCGGGCACCGCATAAGGCAGCACGTCTTCGGTCACCACCAGCGGTCGGCGCGGCGGCGCGTCGGGATGCGCATCGCGATTGCGCACGCGCATGGCCTGGGCCCCGGATGGCTGAGACGGCGAGGCCTCTGCGGCCTTTCCGGCAATTCCGCCGTCATCCGGCATGGCCGCAGATGACCTTGCGCCGGATTTTGCCCGAATCGCCTTTCCACCGGACAGCGGCGCGCGCGCATGGAGCATCAGGCCGATCAGCAGACCGAGCCCACCGCCCAGCCCGGCCAGCCCCAGCGCAATCAGCAAGCGCCCGGTCTGCCCGAGTGGCGGGGCTGCCGCGGCAAGAATCGCGGGCAGATGCAAATGGACAACCAGCACTGCCAGCGCATCGGCGCTCGCCGCCATGCTGCCCAGCCCGAACAGCGCGGCAAACCAAAGCGCGCAAACGGCCGGAAACAGGCGATGACCGGCAATGCTCGCCTGCGACGGGGTCCGGCGCGATGACGGCTGCGGAAAAGGCTGCGTGCGGGCTGGTCTGGTCACGATATTGCTCTTCGTCCCTGCTGGTTCTCATCCGGTCTTCGCCCCGGCCCGCAATTCGCGCGGCTTCAGGCGGCTAACGGACCAGAATCACCCTTACTATCACTCTCGATGGCTAGCACCGCTTGGTAAACGGGAAGATAACGCCGCACGTTGCAACCCCAGTCATGCGCCCGCTCGACAAAGGCGCGGGCCACACCCCGCCGCTCGTCCCATCCGTCGCGTTCGGCAAGCAGGCGGTTCATCGCTTCGGCCAGCGCCGCCGGATCATCCGGGGCAAACAACGCGCCCGTCACACCGTCCTCGATCAGCTCGCGATGCCCGCCGACGCTGCTGGCCGCGACGAGCTTGCCCTGCGCCATGGCTTCGAGCGGCTTGAGCGGGGTGACCAGATCGGTCAGCCGCATCGCCTTGCGCGGATAGCACACGACATCGGCCAGCGCGTAATAGCGATCGACCTCGTGATGCGGCACCCGGCCGACAAAGCGGATGGCATCGGCCGCCGACGATGCCGCCGCCTGCGCCCGCAAGGCACTCTCCGCCGGCCCGCCGCCAACCAGCAGAAGCCGCGCATCGGGATGCACGGCAACGATCGCCGGCATCGCCGCAATCAGGTCATCGAGCCCTTCATAAGGGTAAAAACTGCCGAGGAATCCGATCACGGGCCCCGTCCCCAGCCCCAATTCGTCGGCCAGCGCCGCATCGCGCGCCAACGGCGTGCCAAACAGGGCAAGGTCGACCCCATTGGGCATGATGCTGATACGATCGGCGGAAAATCCGCGCGCGATCAGATCATCCCGCAATCCCGAGCAGATCGTGACCACGGCGTCGGCCCCTGTGACCACCCGGTTTTCAAGCTGACGCGTCAACCAATGGCGCCACGACCGGTCGCTGCCGGTGCCGTTGCCGACGGCCGCATCTTCCCAGAAGGCGCGAATTTCATAGACCAGCGGCACACCCAGTCGCCGCGCCGCGCGCAATGCGGCCATGCCGCACAGGGCCGGGCTATGCGCATGAAGCACATCGGGCCGCCAGAATTGCGCCACTTCGACAATGCGATCGGTCAACGCGCGCACCTCGCGCCATTCGCGCAGGCCCGGCGCGCCCTGCGCGCTGCCGGAGGTGCGCCAGAAATGGAGCCCGTCGATCACTTCCGCGCCATCGGCGTCGACGGCGCCTTCGACCGGCGCGGCATAGTGGCGCAACCCGGTGACCGCGCGGACATCAAGCCCCAGCGCCTCCTGGCTTTTCAGAATCGCGCGCGTGCGAAAGGTATAGCCGCTTTGCAACGGCAAAGCGTGATCGAGAACATGCAGGATACGCGTCTTGTGCGGAAAGCGGGTCATGGCGCAAACATGGCACAGCAAGCCTTAACGCGCTATCAACCCGACAGGGCCCAGACAGGACACAGCGAAACCGGGGATTTTCATCGAGCGCCCATGATCGATCTGTTTGCCCTCGCCGTTCCGCACTTTGTCATGGCGATCGCCGTGTGGCGATTGGTGAGCCGCCCGGATCTCGATGACGATCCGGCCCTGCCGCGCGATCCTGCCCAGCCGCGTGATCCTGCCCAGCCCCGCGATCCTTCACAGGCCCAAAGGCCGTCGGAGCGGGGGCGGCAGCCGTGACCAATCTTGCGCTGACCGCCTTTGTGCTGGCATTTTTCATGGCCGGCTTTGCCCGACCGTTCCTGCTCGTGCTGGCTTATGCCTATATCGACATCGTTTCCCCGCAGAAGATCGGCTGGGGTCCGCTGGGATCGCTGTCGATCTCGCTGGTCGCCTTTGTCCTGGCCGTGGTGATGTGGGCCGCGCGCGAAGACAAGAGCGGCATCCGCCTGTCGTCGCGCCAGGGGCTGATGCTCGCGCTGCTGGTCTATTGCGGGCTGACCACGCTGGACGCCGATTTCCCGGAGCAAGCGGCAGCGAAATGGGACTGGGTGTGGAAAGCGCTGGTCTTTGCCACGTTCCTGCCGCTGACCCTGCGCACGCGATTGCGAATCGAGGCGCTGGCGCTGATCATGGTGCTGGGCGTCAGCGTCATCACTATCGACGGGGCGCTCAAGACGCTGACCGGCGGGGGTGGCTATGGCGAATTGAAGCTGCTCGTCGACGACAACACGGGGCTTTACGAAGGCTCGATCATTTCGACCGTGGCGATCTGCATCATCCCGCTGGCCTTCTGGCTGGCCTCTTACGGCACGATATTCCGCCCGAGCTGGCTGGTCCGACTGTTTGCCATCGGCGTCGCGTTTTCGGCGATTCTCATGCCGATCGGCACACAGGCGCGCACCGGGCTGATCTGTGTCGCGGTGCTCGGCCTGTTGAAACTGCGCAGCACGAAGCGGCGCCTTCTCTATCTCGCGCTGATCGGGCTTGGCGCGGCGATCGCACTGCCCCTGCTGCCGGCCAGCTTTACCGAGCGGATGAGCACGATCGGCAACCATCAGTCCGACCAGTCCGCCAGCACGCGTGTCGCGGTGTGGCAATGGACCTGGGAATTTGCCAAGACGCACCCGTTCGGCGGCGGCTTCGACGCGTTTCGCCAGGACACCGTCAGCTATGACAAAGTGGTCACCTCGACCGACGGCAAGAACACGCCGATCGGCACCGAGCATGTCCTCGAACATGCCCGCGCCTATCATTCCAGTTATTTCGAAATGCTTGGCGAACAGGGCTATCCGGGACTTGCCCTGTGGCTGCTGCTGCACATCCTCGGCGTCTTCCAGATGGAGCGAATCCGCCGCCGCTATCGAAACGCTGCGCCTGAAAAGTCCGGGAGTGCGCCCGATGCTGCCCCCCCGGACGACAAAGCGTGGATCAGCCCCCTGGCCGATGCCTTGCAACAGGCGCAGATCGTCTATCTGGTCGGCGGCAGCTTTGTCGGCATCGCGTTTCAGCCGTTCTGCTATATGTTGGTCGGATTGCAATGCGGGCTTGCCGCGTATGTCGGGCGCCTCGACGAGGCCGCTGCCGAAGCGCGCCGGATCGAACGGCTGATCCGCCGCCCCCTGATCCGCCGCCCCCTGATCCGCCCCCCGTCTCGCAGCGCAACCCCCGAGCCGGAAATCGCCCTGCGCCATCCGCCGACTGCCGGACCCTTGCTCGGTGATGACAGCGCCCCTGCCGAGACCGCTCCGCCCCGCTTAATCAGGTGATTAAAATCGCGGTTGCGCGATCGGAAACGAGGCGGCATGACGGGCGCCGCAACGACAAAGCCAAAGGGACGAGCATGCCCAAATTTATCGACGCCCATGCCATGAAGGATCTGGTCGGCCAGGTCATCGGCTCATCCGCATGGGTCGAAGTGAGCCAGGAACGGATCAACCAGTTTGCGCAAGCGACCGGCGATTTCCAATTCATCCACATCGATCCCGAAGCCGCCGCCAAGACTCCGTTTGGCGGCACGATCGCGCATGGCTTCCTGACCCTGTCGCTGATCCCGCTGCTGACGCAGGAAAGCGATATTCCCCGCCCCGCCGGGATCAAGATGGGCGTCAACTATGGCGGCAACAAGACCCGCTTTCTGTCGCCCGTCCGCTCGGGCAAGCGCATTCGCGGCCATTTCAAGCTGCTCGAAATTGACGAAAAGCGCCCCGGCCAGTGGCAGCAGACGATGGAGATCACCATCGAGATCGAAGGCGAGCCCAAGCCCGCCCTGATCTGCGAATGGATCACCCAGTTTTTCGTCTGACACTTTGATTTCCGCCCCGGTTCGGGGCGGAAATTCAGGCGACGGCGGTCAGTTTGCTGCCCTGCCCGCGGCGGTCGTGGCGGGCGATCCATTCGTCCACCACCGGCGCGATCGAAGAGCGCCAGCGCGTGCCGTTGAAAATGCCGTAATGGCCGACTTCGGGCGCGAGGTGATATTTCTTGAGCGCCTCGGGCACGCCGGGCGTCACTTTCAGCGCGGCGCGGGTCTGGCCGATTCCGGAAATGTCGTCGCGTTCGCCCTCGATGCACAAGATAGCCGTATCGGTGATCGCGCCAAGATCGACGACATGGCCGCGATGGACCAATTCGCCCTTGGGCAGCGCGTGAGTCTGGAACACCACGTCGACCGTCTGCAGATAGAATTCGGCAGCCATGTCGCAGACCGAGCGATATTCGTCATAGAACTTCTTGGTCGCATCGGCGCTTTCGCCATCGCCCTGGACCATGTGCTTGAACAGCCCATAGTGGCTCATCATGTGGCTGCCCAGATTCATCGACATGAACGAGGCAAGCTGGACAAAGCCCGGATAGACCTTGCGCCCGGCGCCGGGATAATTGACCGGCACGTCGGTGATGACGTTGTGCTTGAACCAGACATAGGACTTGGTGATGGCATGATCGTTGACCGCAGTCGGGCTTTCGCGCGTGTCGATCGGCCCGCCCATCATCGTCAGCGTGACCGGGCGGCAGGGATGGCCGGCCTTGGCCATGACCGCCGTCGCGGCAAACGCGGGGACCGACGGCTGGCACACCGCCATCATGTGCGCGCCGGGGCCGACATATTCGAGAAAGCCGATCAGGTAGTCGATATAGTCGTCAAGATCGAAGCGGCCTTCCGCGACCGGCACCAGCTTCGCGTCGGCCCAGTCGGTGATATAGACGACATGACGTTCGAGCATGCGTTCGACCGTGCCGCGCAACAGCGTGGCATAATGCCCGCTCATCGGCGCGACGATCAACAGGCGCGGCGCGTCCTCGGGCAGGCCGTCGTGCGTGAATTTCTTCAGATCGCCAAACGGGCGGTGAACGACGGTGGTTTCGACCACGGCGTGGGCGTTCCCGTCGACTTGCACCGTCTTGATGCCGAACGCCGGTTTTCCGCGCGGCGCGGCAGCATGGGCAAAGACGTCGAGCGCCGAAGCCATCGCCTGGCTCGCCGCATTCCCGGCAAAAGGATAGCGCGGATCATTGAGCACATCGGCCGCCATCGCGGCCATGGCGCTGCCTGCATTGAGCAGCGAGCGCTGGATTTCATAAGCCTTGTACAACATGCAACTGGTATCCCGATTGGTATCCTGATTCCGGCGCCATCGCGCCAAGGCAATGCGCTTTCGTTGTGGTCACTTTGCCCCGAGAGCGCCCCTTGTGCAATGCAGCACGGACATTGCACCTGATTTCATTTCCCGAATTTAACCGTGCCCCCCGATTTGGCCCATACCGTTGCCCCCAAAAATGCTCTAGGCGGTGCGCCATGGACGCCCAAACGACATTGCCGACCCCGCTTTCCGATTCCGCAGACGCTGCCGCCGCTGCAGAGCAGGCGCGCAAGCGTTCGCTGGGGCCGCTGCGCATGATCCTCGAACAGGCGCTGGTCTATCCCACCAAAGTCACAGGGGCGGCCGCGGCCTTGCTGATCACGTCCCTGTCGACGCTCGCCGTGCCCTATGGCCTGCGCATGATCACCGACAGTTTCGCCCGTGGCGCCGGTGCTGCAACGCTGAGCCACTGGTTTCAGGTGCTGTTCTGCGTTGTCGCGGTGCTGGGCGTGGGGACGGCGACGCGGTTCTATCTGGTATCCTGGCTGGGCGAACGCGTCGTCGCCGACATCCGCATGAAAGTGCAGGCCAACCTGCTCAGCATGCCGCCCAGCTACTTTGAGGAAAACAGCCCCCGGGAAATTTCCTCGCGCCTGACCTCGGACACCGCGATCATCGAGCAAGTGGTGGGCACGACGGTCTCGATCGCGCTCAGAAACATGATCATGGCCCTGGGCGGGATCATCTATCTGTTTGCCATGTCCCCGGCGCTGACCGCCGAACTGCTGATCGGCATCCCGGTGGTGATCGTGCCGATCACGGTATTCGGCAGGCGCC
The DNA here is from genome assembly GCF_001519055.1 of Novosphingobium sp. Fuku2-ISO-50. GTDB lineage: Bacteria > Pseudomonadota > Alphaproteobacteria > Sphingomonadales > Sphingomonadaceae > Novosphingobium. The sequence goes on from NZ_KQ954294.1 coordinate 34,292, forward strand.
TGCGCCTCGCCTCGCGCAAGAGCCAGGACCGCGTCGCCAATGTCGGCATGCGCGCTGCCGAAGTGCTCGGCGCCATGAAAGTGGTGCAGGCGTTCGGTCAGGAACAGCGCGAACTGGGCCGGTTCAGCGAAGCGGTGGAAAGCACGTTTGCCACGGCGCGCCTGCGGATCATGATCCGTTCGGTCCTGACCGCCGTGGTCATCGTCATGGTTCTGGGGGGGCTTACCGCGCTGATGTGGCAGGCAGCGCTCGCCGCCGCCGCAGGGAAGATCAGCGGCGGCACGATCCTCGCCTTCGTGGTGACCGGCGGGCTGGTCGCCGGATCGTTTCAGGCGCTGACCGAAGTCTATGGCGATCTCGTGCGCGGCGCGGGCGCCGCCGAGCGGCTGAGCGAGCTCCTGCACGTCAGCCCCGAGATCGCGGCCCCTGCACGCCCGATCGCGATGCCTTGGCCGCCGCGCGGGCAGATCGCCTTTCAGAATGTGTCGTTCCGCTATCCCAGCCGTCCCGAAGTCGCCGCGCTGAGCGATTTTTCGCTGTCGGTCGAACCGGGCGAAACCGTGGCGATCGTCGGCCCTTCGGGCGCGGGCAAGTCGACACTGTTCCTGCTGGCAGAGCGGTTCTACGATCCGCAGGCCGGCATGCTGCGCATCGACGGCGTCCCCTTGCGCGAGGCTGATCCCGCGCAAGTGCGCGCGCGCATGGCGCTGGTGCCGCAGGAAGGCGTGCTGTTTGCATGCAGTGCGCGCGACAATTTGCGCTATGGCAAGCCGGGCGCCAGCGACGAGGAAATCTGGACCGCCGCGCGCGCGGCCAATGCCGAAGACTTTCTCAGGGCCTTGCCCGAAGGGCTCGACACGTTCCTGGGCGAAGACGGTACGCGCCTGTCCGGCGGGCAGCGTCAGCGCATTGCCATTGCCCGCGCACTGTTGCGCGACGCGCCGATCCTGCTGCTCGACGAAGCGACCAGTGCGCTCGACGCCGAAAGCGAACGGCTGGTTCAGGATGCGCTCGACCGGCTGATGCAATCGCGCACGACATTGGTCATCGCCCATCGCCTGGCCACCGTGCGCCAGGCCGACCGCATCATCGTGATGGAGCAAGGGCGCATCGTCGAACAGGGCACCCATGCCTCGCTCACCGCCGAGGGCGGGCTCTATGCCCGGCTGGCGCGCCTGCAGTTCGATGGCGCGGCGACGCTTCTCGACGAATAAGTCTACGGGACAATTGCCGAGGGCTCGACCGCTTGATACCGGGTGAAACCAGTTTCCCCCGTCTTTCGCGAGATTGCCCCGGCGCATGCCCAAGATCCCTTACCGCCCGCTTGCCGCTCTCTCCGCCCTGCTCTGCGCCGCAGCGCCGATCACGCTGATGGCCGCGACCCCCGCGACGGCGACCGATGCCGAAGGCGCAGACTATCCGTTGCCCACGTTTGGCGGCTGGGGCGTAAACACTGCCGACATCGATCGCAGCGCGCGCCCGGGCGACGATTTCTTTGCCTATGTCAACGGCAAGTGGGCGCACGCCGAAGTCATCCCCGATCGCTATGTCTATAGCGGCAATGTGCTCGCGCTGCGCGTCGGCTCGGAACACGCGGTCCGCGCGATCATCGAAGATCTGGCCGCCGTGCCGCACCCGGACGGCAGCATCGAACAGCGCCTGGCCGACAGCTATCGCGCGTTTCTCGACCGGCCCGCGATCGACGCTGCCGGCATGGCGCCGGCGCAGCCCTTTCTCGATCGCATCCGCGCCGCCACGACCCGCGCGCAGCTCGCCGCGCTGATGGGCGAGCCGGGCATGCCCTCGCCGATCGGCCTTGACGTCGACATCGATCCCAACGCCCCGACTGCCAATGCGGCATTTGCCTCGATCAGCCGGCTCGGCTTGCCCGATCGCGACTATTACCTCGGCGATACCGTGCGCAACATCGACTTGCGCACGAAATACAAGGCCATGCTGGCATTCCTGCTCGGCAAGGCGGGCTATGCCGATGCGGCGGCCACGGCCGAGCGCGTCTATGAATTCGAGCATCAGATCGCGCTCGTCAGTTGGGACCGGGGTCTGTCGCGCAACCCGCTGCTGACTACCAATGTGGTGCCGGTCGCAACGTTCGAAAGCTGGGGATCGGATTTCCCGCTGGCGCCGCTGGTCGAGGGCAGCGCGCTGGGCAAAGTGGCGTTTCTGATCGTCAGCGAAGTACCGCCCGATGCGGCCCATGCGGCTGCGCTCGACGTGTCTGCGGCGGATCTGGCCAGGCTCGGCGGGGGGATGCCCGCGCTGGCGAAACTGCTCGGCACGACCGATCCGGCGACGATCCGGGCATGGATGGCGGCGCACTTCCTGATCGCGCACGCCGCTGTCCTGCCCTCGGACATCGACGACGCCGCTTTCGCCTTTTACGGCAAGGCGCTGTCGGGCCAGGAACAGCAGCGCCCGCGCTGGCAACGCGCGGTCGGCACGGTCGAAGGCCAGATGGGCGAAGCAATCGGCAAGATCTATGTCGCGCGCAATTTTCCGCCGTCGAGCAAGGCGGCAATGGAAAAGCTCGTGGCCAACTTGCGCGCGGCGATGGCGGCCAATCTGAAAGATCTCGCCTGGATGACCCCGGAAACGCGCGCAGCGGCACGAACCAAGCTCGACCAGTTCGGCGTGAAAATCGGCTATCCCGAAACGTTCAAGACCTATGACGGGCTCGTCATCCGGCCCGACGCGCCGCTGGCCAATGCGATCGCTGCCGAACGCTGGCGCTGGCAGGATCGCTTGCGCGAACTGGCGGCAGGCGTCGACAGGACCAGGTGGCTGATGACGCCGCAGACGGTTAATGCCTATTACAATCCGACCTCGAACGAGATCGTGTTCCCCGCTGCCTATCTGCAACCGCCGTTTTTCAATCCCAAAGCCGACGATGCGGTCAATTACGGCGCAGTCGGCGCGACGATCGGCCACGAGATCGGCCATGGCTTCGACGATCAGGGATCGCGCTACGACGGCACCGGCCGCCTGCGCAACTGGTGGACGCAAACCGATCGTCAGACGTTCGAGACGCTGACCGCCAGGCTGGTCGCGCAATACGACCGGCAATGCCCGTATGACGAGGGCAAGACCTGCCACAACGGCAAGCTGACGCTGGGCGAAAACATCGGCGATCTCGGCGGACTGTCGATGGCGTATGAGGCCTATCACCTCTCGCTTCACGGCAAGCCTGCCAAAGTGATCGACGGGCTGACCGGGGACCAGCGCTTCTTCCTCGCTTATGCGCAGGCACACCGCTGGAAACTGCGCGAAGCCTTTGGCCGCCAATTGCTCAAGACCGACCCGCATTCGCTGGCGATGGCGCGGGTCAACGCGGTGCTGCCCAACTTTGACCCATGGTACAAGGCCTTCGCCATCAAGCCCGGCGACAGGCTCTACCTGCCGCCCGAAGAGCGCGTGCATATCTGGTAATGTAAACGATGACCGCAGCGCGCCAAGCCTTGACAGCTTGCTGCGCTGCGGCAATCCCACGCGTCTATGGACAGCCTGAACCTTACCGCCGTCGTGCTCGGCATCGTCGAGGGACTTACCGAGTTTCTCCCCGTTTCCTCGACCGGCCATCTGGTGCTGGCAACCGATCTTTTCGGCTATGACCTGAAAGATTGGGAAGTCTTCAATATCGTCATCCAGCTGCCCGCGATCATGGCGGTCGTGGTGGTCTATTGGCGCACGTTCGTCGATGTTGCGCATGGGGCGCTGCGGCGTGAACGCGAATCGCTGCACTTCATCCGCAATGTGCTGATCGCGTTCATCCCTTCGGCGGTGCTCGGCGTCCTGCTCAAGAAAAAGATCGATCTCCTGCTCGAATCGCCAAGCGTGGTCGCGGTCGCGCTGATTGTCGGCGGCGTCGCGATCATTGTCATCGAACGGCTCGCGCGCCAACGCGCCTATGAGCCGGTCAGTGCGCTGCCGGTCCGGCGCTCGTTCCTGATCGGCGTGGTCCAGTGCATCGCGATGATCCCGGGCGTATCGCGCTCGGGCGCGACGATCATGGGCGCGCTTGCCATGGGCGAAAACCGCAAGACAGCCGCCGAATTCAGCTTTTTCCTTGCCGTACCGACGATGTTCGGCGCCACGGCCAAGCAATTGTGGGACAATCGCCACGCTCTCGCCGCGCACAGCAGTCCGATCGGTTTTACCCAGATCGCGATCGGCTCGGTGGTTTCGTTCGTCGTCTCGCTCGTGGTGATTCGCCTGTTCATCGGCTATATCAGCCGCCACGGCTTCATCCCGTTTGCGATCTATCGCATCCTCGCCGGCAGCTTTGCGCTGTATTGGCTGCTGCGCGCATGAGTGCGGTTTGATGCCCCATTCTTCAGACAAATTGGGCCACAAGCAGTACGCCGCGCTGCTTGAACCCTTGCAGGAGGAGCTGAGCATCGCGGCACGCTGGGCGGCCAAGACCGGCGCGCGCGTGCTCGTGCTGTTCGAGGGGCGCGACACTGCGGGCAAGACCGGGGTGATCCACGCCATTTCGGAAAAGCTGAACCCGCGGCAGGTGCGTACCATCGCGCTGGACAAGCCTGCGCCGCGCGAACAGGGGCAATGGTATTTTCAGCGCTACATCGCGCATTTGCCCACTGCCGGCGAAATCGTGCTGTTCGACCGCAGTTGGTACAACCGCGCCGGCGTCGAGGCGGTCATGGGCTTTGCCGACGAGGATCAGGTGCGCAGCTTTCTGGCGCAGGCGCCGGTGTTCGAGCGCCTGCTGGTCGATGACGGCGTGCTCGTGTTCAAATACTGGCTGTGCTGCGATCAGGCCGAGCAGGAAAAGCGCTTTGCCGAGCGCCGCGATGATCCGTTCAAGCGGTGGAAGCTGTCCTCGATCGATATCGCCGCGCGCAAGCACTACGATGACTATACCCGCGCCCGCGAGACAATGCTCGCCGCCACGCATACCCCTCACGCGCCCTGGACGCTGGTCGATTTCAACGATCAGAAGCGCGGGCGGCTGACGCTGATTCGCAACTTGCTCGATCGCCTGCCCGACACCCGGGTCGATGTCCCGCCGCTCGACCTGCCCGCGCTGCGCCACAGCCCGAGCCACGAACGCTATGGCCTGATCGACCCGTTACCGCCGTTTGGCGGCGCGATTGCGAGCGACGAAGGCTAGCGCAGGCTTGACATCGGGGCGATTCTGCCGCAACGCGCGGCCCCTGTAGAGCAGCTTGGTGTTGCGCGAGAGGCAGGGGCGGCAAAAGGCCGCCCGTTCTTTTTGCAAGACGCCGATCTCAGGACATAAGGTTTCAGGATAGAGTCATGGCCAAGCCTACCACCGTCAAGATCCGCCTGGTCTCGACCGCCAACACCGGTTTCTTCTATGTGACCAAGAAGAACCCGCGCAATTCCACCGAGAAGTTCAGCTTCCGCAAGTACGACCCGGTGGCGCGCAAGCACGTCGAGTTCAAGGAAGCCAAGATCAAGTAAGGCGATTGCGGGTTCACGCCGGGTTCAATGACCAGTTGCTAGCGCACAGGCCATGACCCGCACCACGAACCGCAGCCTTGCGCGACGCGCTTTCAGCGCCGTTGCTTCAGCAGCCCTCGTCGCCGGCGCGACGGGGGTGTTTGCTTTGACGCCCCCCGCCGCCGCGCAGGCAAATAAGATTGCCGCGCAGGCAAACAAAGCTGCCGCGCAGGCCGATACGGCAGGCGACATCGCCCAGGCGGTCGCCGCCTTGCGCGCGATCGGCACGATGCGCGCCGATTTCATCCAGACCGACGCCAATGGGGGACGCCTGACCGGCACGTTGACGATGAAGCGTCCGGGCAAGATCCGCTTTCAGTATCAGCCCGGCGTGCCGCTGCTGATCGTGTCGGACGGCGCTTCGCTGACGATGATCGATTATGAAGTGCGTCAGGTGCAGCGCTGGCCGATTCGCAACAGCCCGCTGGGCGCGCTGCTCGATCCCGACAAGGACGTCGTGCGCTTTGCCCGGCTCAACCCGACCGGGCGGCCCGACCTGATCAGCATGGCGGTGCGCGATCCCGGCCATCCCGAATATGGCACGCTGACTCTGCTGATGCTGCGCAAGCCATCCGCGCCGGGCGGGCTCGAACTCGATTCGTGGATCGCCACCGATGCGCAATCGCGGCGCACCATGGTCCGCCTGATCAACCCGCAATACGGCGTCGCAGTCGGCGATTCGATGTTCCGCTGGACCGACCCGCGCCAACAGAGCCACCGCGCCGGCTGAACCCCGGCAAACGCGGGAGGATGTGTTGATGCAACCTTGCGAAACCCCTGCGACAATCTGCCGATTTCCTGCACGCCCCGTTCATCGGGGAGAAAGCGAGACCGGGGTAGAACGGTTTCAGCAAGACGGTCCAAGCGGGTTCCCCCCTGTTGCCCGCTACAGCCCCCCGGGTCGTCTTGTCACAGCGTGACGAACGCAGCTGGAACCCTCGCCCCATACCGCCCCCCTTGGGGCGGGGGTTTTCCACTCTCTCACCTCAAGGCCAGACTCGCGGACTGAAAAGCCGCCGGTCTGGCTTTTTTGCGCGATGCGCGTTTTTGAAGTCGCATCGCTTTTTGCAAAAAACCGGTTCCCACCCTTCGGCTTCGCTCAGGGCATGCTTTTTTGCGCGATGCGCGTTTCTTGAGGTCGCATCGCTTTTTGCAAAAAACCGGTTCCCACTTTTTTGCGCGATGCTCTAGACCTCCCACGATGATCACGATCGCCACCTGGAATATCAATTCGGTCCGCCTGCGCATTGACCAGGTCGAACGATTCCTGACTCAAGAGCAGCCCGATGTGCTGTGCCTGCAGGAAATCAAATGCACCGAGAGCTTGTTTCCGCGCGAAATGTTCGAGCGGCTGAGCTATGGTCACATCGCCGTTCACGGGCAAAAGGGCTATCACGGCGTCGCCACGGTCAGCCGCCTGCCGTTCGCCGAAACCGCGCGGCACGACTGGCAGGCCAATGGTGAAGCGCGCCATGTCGGCGTCGAGCTGACCGGACAGGGCCTGTTCCTCGAAAACGTCTATATCCCCGCAGGCGGCGACATTCCCGACCGCGAGGCCAACCCGAAATTCGGGCAAAAGCTCGATTTCCTCGCCCGCATGACACAATGGTCCAAAGATCTGGGATCGAAAGATGGGGGCCGCCCGACGCTGCTGGTCGGCGATTTCAACATCGCCCCGCTCGAATCCGACGTTTACAATCACAAGGCGCTGCTCAAAGTCGTCTCGCATACGCCGCTGGAGGTCGAAACGCTGAACGGACTGGCGGCGGCGCACGGCTGGGTCGACCTTGGGCGCAAACATATCCCGGCGCCCGAGCGCAACTATTCCTGGTGGTCCTACCGCTCGTTCTGGCGCGACAAGGATCAGGGTCGGCGGCTTGATCACATGTGGGCCTCGCCCGATCTTGCCGAACGCTCGCGCGAACACCGGCTGATCGAGGAAACCCGCCGCTGGGATCAGCCGTCGGACCATATCCCGCTGATGACCCGGTTCGCCGCATGACCGACACACCGCCAGACAGCAGCCGCCTTGTCGCCCGCGCGCTCGACGCGCTGCGCCATGGCTGGGCGATCCGCCTTAAACCCGATCATGCGCCCGATGAGGGTGATGACGGCGCGCTCGATCTGCTGCCGGCGGAAACCGGCTATGCCCAGCCCGGCCTCTATGCCGCGCGCATGCTGATTTCGGCGGCGCGCGCCGCGACGCTGAAACTGGGCAACAGCCGCGAATACGATCCTGCCGCGCCGGTCATGATCCGCGCCGCCGAACCGTTCAGCCTGAATGCTGCGCGCGAACTGGCCGATCCGGCGCGCGATCTCGACAGCCCCTTGCGCGGGCCGTTCCGCGCCGATCCCCTGCCCGATGCGGATGTCGCGCGCACGGCGATGGAACTGGCGCGGCTTGCCGGGATCCTCCCCGCCTTTTTGATTGCGACCGGCAGCGATGTTGCCGTGACCGTTACCCCGGCCGATCTTGCCGCCTTTCGCGATCCCACCGCGCTGTCGATCCAGACGCGCGCCAGATTGCCCGTGGCGGCAGCCGAAGACGCCGAAATCGTTGCCTTTCGCGCGCGTGACGACTTGCGCGAACATGTCGCGCTGATCATCGGCACGCAAGATCACGACCGCGTGCCGCTGGTGCGCCTGCACAGCGAATGCCTGACCGGCGACATCCTCGGCAGCCTGAAATGCGATTGCGGCCCGCAACTGGATGCCGCGCTCCACGCCATGGCCGACGAAGCGGCGCAAGGCGGCTGGGGCGTGCTGCTCTATCTGCGGCAGGAAGGGCGCGGCATCGGCCTGATCAACAAGCTGCGCGCCTATCAGTTGCAGGATCAGGGATTCGACACGGTCGATGCCAACGAACGGCTCGGCCTGCCCAACGAATCGCGCGATTTTCCGGTGGCGGCGCGGATGCTCGACCTCTTGGCCGTGCCCGCGATCCGGCTGATGACCAACAACCCGGCCAAAGTCGAAGCGCTGCGCGCCGTCGGAGTCGATGTGATCGAACGCGTGCCGCACCAATTGCCGTCAAACCCGCACAATCACCGCTACCTCGAAACCAAGCGCGACCGATCGGGCCATCTGCTCGGCTGAGAGTCAGCGCTTTTCGAAGCGGCGAATCCCCGTGCCGATAGTGTTGGCGCCCAGCCGGATCGCATCGCCCGACCAGTCGACCACAAACGCCGTGTCGTATTTCGCGCCCGGTGCCAGCCGCGCGACATTGCCCTCGATGGTCAGCCCGGCGGCGCTGTGCGCATGGCCTTCGGGGGCGTTGGAAATGAACGTGGTGCGGTTTTCCTTGTCGGGGCCGTCGACGAACCAGTTGCCCCGGATCACCCCGGTCGCGCCGGTCGACAGATCGATCATGTAATTGGTCGCGTGGCCCGCCGAATCGTCAAAGCTGCAATCGGTAACCTCGATGCGCCCGGCCCGGCTTTTGACATAGTGCCCGCCGCGCCCGGCCTCGAAACGGCTGTTGCGGATAGTCACGCTTTCATAGCCGCCGATATAGATCCCGTGCGCGCATGACAGCCCCCGGTCGCAGCGCCCCAGCCGCGAAAAGGTCGAATGCTCGATCAACACGCTGCCCGCCGGATCATCGGCGGACAAAATGCCTTCCTCGCTGTCGCGAAACCAGTCCTGCCGCGCCACCAGATTGCCGTGTTCGAGCCGGATGCCCGCGCCATTGCCATCGGACACGCGCTGATTCTGGAAAATGATTCCTTCGACGCGCGCCTGCCGCCCGCGCACGACCAGCGCCGCCTTGCCCTCGCAGATCGCGCCGTCGAATGTCACTTGTCCGGGAACGGTCGCCAGAAACGCGACATCGCCCTTGGTCTGTACCGCGCAATCGCGATAGAGGCCCGGCGCGATCATGATCGTGCCGCGCCGATCGCCGATTGCGTCGACCGCCGCCTGCAACGCGGCAAAGCGCTGCCCGGTCTCGGCGATCATATAGGGCGCGCGCGGCGCATCGGCCAAGACAGGCCCGGATAGCGCCGTAAACGCGACGGCAAGAAGGGCGAGACGCTTCATGAACCAGGCTCCTATCGGTCAGGTCCGCTTGTGCCCCACTTGAGCCACCCTGTCGACGCAGGCCGACGACCTGTCTCATTCCCGGCCATTGCGCCATTTCCACCCGCCGCGAGTCTTTTTCGCGATCAGCGGCATGGCCGGCAGATTGATCCCGATTACCGCGATGGCGAGATAGCCCTGATGCGCGGGGGCAAGCGCAAAGACCAGCGCCATCGAGACGCCGACGAGCCCCGCGATCAGCGCCCAGCCCTGCCAGGCAATCGGCAATCCCGCGCCATAGCCAAAGCGTTTGGGCGCAAACCATGCGCCGTCGTCTTCTGTCATGCGGCCCCCACAGCAAAATCGTGAATCGCGGCGAGAAACCGCTCGCCATAGGCATCGCGCTTGCGCGCGCCGACACCGCTGATCGCTGCCAGCTCGGTCAAAGTCGCGGGCCGCGATTCGGCCATTTCGCGCAGAGTCGAATCGTGGAACACGACATAAGGCGGCACCCCGGCTTCGCGCGCGATGTCGCGGCGCAATGCGCGCAAGGCTTCGAACAAGGGATCATTGGCCGCATCGATCGCCACAGCGCCGCCCTTGCGTCGCCGCGCGGGCCGGTCCGCCTTGTCCGATTTCGCCGGCACGATCAGATCGACGCTCGCCTCGCCTTTGAGAATCGCGCGCGCATCGCCGCCCAGCATCAGCCCGCCGTGCTCGGTCTGAACCAGCGCGCCGCGCGCCTGCAACGCGCGGCTGACCGGGCGGATCAGGCGCGCCTCTTCGTCATCGACAATCCCGAACACGGTCAGCCGGTCATGCCCGCGCTGAACCACGCGATCATCGCTTGCCCCGGTGAGCACTTTTTCGACATGGCCGAGGCCAAAGGCCTGCCCCGTGCGATAGACCGCCGACAGCAGTTTGCGCGCCAGATCGGTGACATTGGTGACCACCGGCCGATGCAGGCAATTGTCGCAATTGCCGCAAGCCTCGGGCGGGTTTTCGCCGAAATGCTTGAGCAGGATGGCGCGGCGGCACCGCGCGGTTTCGACCAGGCTGGCCAATGTATCGAGCCGCACCCGCTCGCCGACGCGGCGCGCCTCGTCCAGTTCGCCCAGCCGCGCGCGGGCGCGGGCAAAATCTTCCGCCCCCCACAGCATCAGCGCGATCGCCGGATCGCCGTCGCGCCCGGCACGCCCGGTTTCCTGATAATAGCTCTCGATCGATTTGGGCAGCGCCGCATGCGCGACAAAGCGCACATCGGGTTTGTCGATGCCCATGCCGAAAGCGACCGTCGCGACCATCACCATGTCTTCGGACGCGACAAAGGCCGCCTGGTTGGCCGCGCGCACATCGGGGGCCAGCCCGGCATGATAGGGCAGGACGCGGCGCCCGGTTTCGCCCAATTGTGCGGCCAGCTTTTCCACCCCGGCGCGAGTCGGGGCGTAGACGATCCCCGGCCCCGGCTGTTCGGCCAGCAACCGGTTCAATTGCCGCAGCGGATTCTCGCGCGGGGTGATCGCATAGCGGATGTTGGGCCGGTCAAACCCGGCGATGACCAGCCCGTCGGTCGGAATGCCAAGCTGTTCGAGAATGTCGGCGCGGGTATGGGCATCGGCCGTCGCCGTCAGCGCAAGGCGCGGAACATCGCCGAAATGATCGAGCAAGGGCCGCAACAGGCGGTAATCGGGGCGGAAATCGTGGCCCCATTCCGATACGCAATGCGCCTCGTCGATGGCAAACAACGCGATCTGCGCGGATTCGAGCAGTTCGCGAAAATGCGGCTGACTGGCGCGTTCGGGCGCGATGTACAGCAAGTCCAGCTCGCCATTGCGGAACCGCTCGATCGTCTGGCCCCGGTCGGTATCGGCGCTCGTCAGCGTCGCCGCGCGAATGCCGTTGGCACTCGCCGCGCGCAACTGATCGTGCATCAGCGCAATCAGCGGCGAGACGACAACACACGTGCCCGGCAGCATGACCGCCGGCAATTGGTAGGTCAGCGACTTGCCCGCCCCGGTCGGCATGACCGCAAGCGTCGATTCGCCCGCGAGCACGCGCGCAAGCACTTTTTCCTGCACGCCGCGAAACGCGGGAAAGCCGAACACGCGCGCAAGCTCGGCGCGCGCTTGCTCAAGATCAGGGCGAAGGGCGGTCAGGTGCGGTTCGATCACGCCGAGGGCTATGCCACAGCCATGGCCGCCTGCCAAAGCGGCAATCACGCCACTTTCAAGTTCACCCGCCGGCTTCGCGCGCCTGGGTCGCAAAGGCGTTCAATTGCGCCATGGTTTGATCGAAGCGGTGCTCCGCCTCGGCATTGCGCAGGAATTTCACGCGTTCGACCAGCACTTCGGCGGGCGTCGGCTGCGCGGTCAGCAAAGCCAGGACTTCGTCGGCGAATTCGTCGAGCGGCTGATAGCCCGGGCGGCTTTCCTGCCCCGGAGTCAGCCCGGTCTGCACCGCAGGCGGCGCCAGTTCGATGACTTCGACCCGCCCCTTGAGCGCTTCGCGCAAGCTGATGGTATAGGAATGGATCGCCGCCTTGGTCGCATTGTAGGTCGGCGAAACGATCAGCGGCACGAAGGCGAGGCCCGAGGTGAGATTGATGATCGCCGCATCGTCTGTCGCGACCAGATGGTCGATCAGCGCATTGATCAGGCGAATGGGCCCGAGCAGGTTGGTCGTGATCGTCGCTTCGGCATCGGTCAGATCGCGCGCGGTATCGAGCGCTTCAAAGCGCATGATCCCGGCATTGTTGATCACCACGTTGAGCGCAGGGAATGCCGCCAGCACGCGCTTTGCGAAATCGGCGACGCCTTCGGCGCTGTCGATATCAAGCTGAAGCGCATGCATCGCGGGGCGCCCTGCAATCGCGTGCTCCAGCGCCTCGACCCGGCGTCCGGCGACGATCACCGTATTGCCGGCGTCGTGCAGCCGCTGTGCCAGCGCCGCACCGATACCGCTGCCGCCGCCGGTGATGAGAATCGTGTTGCCTTGGGGTTTCATGCCGGTCGCTCCGTTCCGGGGGGAACGCCCGATATGGGGCCGCCCCGCGCGCATTTCATCCCCCAAAAACAGCGTCAATCCAGATTGGGCCGCAACCAGCGCTCTGCCGTGGCCAGATCGATGCCGCGCCGCGCGGCATAGTCTGCCACCTGATCGCGGCCGATCGTCGCCACGCCGAAATACTGGCTTTCGGGATGGGCGAAATAAAACCCGCTGACGGCCGCTGTGGGCAGCATCGCCTGGCTTTCGGTCAGCGTGATCCCGGTCGAGGCGGTCGCATCGAGCAAGTCGAACAGGATCGGCTTGAGGCTGTGATCGGGGCACGCGGGATAGCCCGGCGCGGGGCGGATGCCGCGATAGTGCTCGCGGATCAGCGCCTCGTTGGTCAATTGCTCGCCCGGCGCATAAGCCCACAGCGTGGTACGGACATGGGCGTGCAGCCGTTCGGCAAAGGCTTCGGCGAAACGGTCGGCCAGCGCTTTGAGCAGGATGTCGGAATAGTCGTCGTGCTGGCTGCGGAACCGTTCGAGATGCGGATCGATGCCATGAATGCCGACGGCAAAACCGCCGATCCAGTCGCCCGCCGGATCGATGAAATCGGCAAGGCAGAAATTGGCCCGCCCCCGGCTCTTGGCGAATTGCTGACGCAGGAACGGCAGCCGCACCTCGCGATCGCCGCCATCGAGATGGAGCAGAACATCGTCGCCATCGCGCGCGCAAGGCCAGAATTCGGCAACGCCGCGCGCGGTCAGCCATTTTTCATCGATGATCCGCGCCAGCATCGCCTGCGCATCGACCCACAGCGCGCGCGCGCTTTCGCCGACCACGGCATCGTCGAGGATCGCCGGATAATTGCCCGCCAGTTCCCACGCGCGGAAGAACGGGGTCCAGTCGATATATTGCGCCAGATCGGCAAGATCCCACGCATCAAAGACATGGCGACCGGGCTGTTCTGGCGGTGGCGCCTTGTCGGAAAAGTCCGGTGCAAAGGCATTGTCGCGCGCCTGTTCGAGGGTGAGCAGCTTTGACCCGCCCTTGCCCGCGCGCGCCTCGCGCACGGCGATATATTCGTCGGCGGTGGCCGCGATGAACGCGTCGGCCTGGGTATCGGACAGAAGCTGGCTGGCCACGCCGACCGCGCGGCTGGCGTCGAGGACGTGGATCACCGGCCCGTCATAGGCGGGATCGATGCGCAGCGCGGTATGGACCTTGCTGGTCGTCGCGCCGCCGATCAGCAAGGGGATGGTCATCCCCGCGCGCTGCATTTCCTCGGCCACGGTGACCATTTCATCGAGCGACGGCGTGATCAGCCCCGACAGGCCGATGATGTCGACATCGCGTTCGCGCGCGGTTTCGAGGATCTTTGTCCAGGGCACCATGACGCCAAGGTCGATCACTTCATAGCCGTTGCATTGCAGCACGACGCCGACGATGTTCTTGCCGATATCGTGGACGTCGCCCTTGACCGTGGCCATGATGATCCGCCCCTTGGCCCGCGCGCCCGCTTCCTTTTGCGCCTCGATATAAGGGATCAGGTGCGCGACGGCCTTTTTCATCACGCGCGCCGACTTGACCACTTGCGGCAGGAACATTTTCCCCGCGCCAAACAAGTCGCCGACCGTGTTCATCCCGGCCATCAGCGGCCCTTCGATGACTTCGATCGGACGCGCATGGGTCAGCCGCGCTTCTTCGGTATCCTCGACGACATGGGCATCGATGCCCTTGACCAGCGCATGTTCGAGCCGACGCGCGACGGGCCAGCCGCGCCATTCCTCGGCGGCCTTTTCGGCAACCGCGTCGCGGCCCTTGAAGCTTTCGGCGAGCGCGATCAGCCGCTCGGTCGCATCGGGGCGACGCATCAGCAGGACGTCTTCGCACGCCTCGCGCAGGATCGGGTCGATCGCGTCATAGATGTCGAGCTGGCCGGCGTTGACGATCGCCATGTCCATGCCCGCCGGGATGGCGTGATAGAGAAACACCGAATGCATCGCGCGGCGCACCGTCTCGTTGCCGCGAAAGCTGAACGAGAGGTTCGACAGCCCGCCCGAGATATGGACATGCGGGCAGGTCGCGCGGATTTCGCGCGCGGCTTCGATGAAATCGAGCGCATAGCGGTCGTGTTCCTCGATCCCGGTCGCCACGGCAAAGACATTGGGGTCGAACACGATGTCTTCGGGCGGAAAGCCGATACCCGTCAGCAGCGCATAGGCGCGCTGGCAGATCGCGACCTTGCGTTCGCGGGTATCGGCCTGGCCCTTTTCGTCAAACGCCATGATCACGGCGGCGGCGCCATAATCCATGCATTTGCGCGCATGGATCAAAAACGCCTCTTCGCCTTCCTTCAGCGAGATCGAATTGACGATCGGCTTGCCCGAAACGCATTTCAGCCCCGCCTCGATCACCTCCCACTTCGAGCTGTCGATCATCACCGGCACGCGCGCGATGTCGGGCTCGGCAGCGATCAGCTTGAGGTAGGTGGTCATCGCCGCCACCGCGTCGAGCAGGCCCTCGTCCATGTTGACGTCGATGATCTGCGCGCCGTTTTCGACTTGCTGGCGCGCCACTTCGACAGCCTTGGCATAGTCGCCCGCCAGGATCAGTTTCTTGAACGCAGCCGAGCCGGTGACATTGGTGCGTTCGCCGACATTGACGAAACGGGCGCCGGTTGCAGCAGGTGTGGTCTGTTCGGTCATGACAGGTCTTTGCAAGAAATAAGGAAAAAGCGGCGATCAGGCCATGATGAACGGTTCGAGCCCGGCAAGCCGCGTCGCGACCGGCACATCGGGCAGCGCGCGCGGCGGCAGGCCTTCGACCGCGCGGGCCATTGCCGCGATATGCTCGGGCGTCGATCCGCAACACCCGCCCAGCACATTGACCTGGCCATGCTCGGCCCATTCGCGCACCAGCCCCGCCGTGGTCGGCGGCGCCTCGTCATATTCGCCCAGTTCGTTGGGCAGCCCGGCGTTGGGATAGATCATGATCAGCGCATCGGCGATCTGCGACAGCACGCGGACATGCGGACGCAGCTGGCTCGCCCCGAACGAGCAATTGAGCCCGACAGTCAGCGGCCGGGCATGGCGCACGGCATACCAGAATGCCTCGACCGTATGCCCCGACAGATTGCGCCCCGACAGATCGGTCAGCGTCATCGACAGCATCAGCGGCACTTCGCGGCCCAGCTTCTGTTCGACCTGGCGCACCGCCATGATCGCCGCCTTGGCATTGAGCGTGTCGAACACCGTCTCGACGAGGATGAAATCGGCGCCGCCTTCGACCAGCGCAAAGGCCTGTTCGGCATAGACATCGACCAGCGTGTCCCAGTCGATTTCGCGATAGCCGGGATCGTTGACATCGGGGCTGAGCGAGAGCGTCTTGTTGGTCGGGCCGATCGCGCCGGCCACAAAGCGCGGGCGCCCGTCCCTGGCGGTGAATTCATCGGCCACGCGGCGGGCAAGCCGCGCGCTGGCCAGATTGATGTCGCGCACCAGATGTTCGGCGCCATAATCGGCCTGACTGATCCGGTTGGCCGAAAAGGTGTTGGTTTCCGCAATGTCGGCCCCGGCGGCGAAATAGGCGCGATGGATCGCTTCGGGGACATGCGGCGCGGTCAGCGCGAGGATGTCGTTATTGCCCTTTTGATCATGCGTCAGGCCGAGCGTCCCGGCATAGTCCGCCTCGGTCAGGCCGCAGCGCTGAATCTCGGTGCCAAAGGCGCCGTCGGTGATCAGGATGCGCTTGGCCGCTTCGGCCAGGAACGCGACGCGCGCAGCGCTGGGGATGAGAGTCATGAGCGGGTGTCCTTGGGGCGCAGGCCGAGCAACTGACAGATGGCATAGGCCTGATCGGCGCGGTTCAACGTGTAAAAATGAAAATCACGCACACCGCCTTCATAAAGCCGGCGGCACAAATCGGCAGCGACCACGGCGGCCACGAGCGCGCGCGGCCCGGGGCGGTTGTCGAGCCCTGCAAACATCGCTTCGAGCCAATCGGGGATTTGCGTATTGCCGCCCATGCGACGGATCCCGGCAAGATTGGTCACCGGCATGATCCCCGGCAGGACCGGCACGCTGATCCCCGCCGCGAGCACGCGATCGAGAAAGCGGAAATAGGTCTCGGCCGAAAAGAAGAACTGCGTGATCGCGCGGCTCGCCCCCGCGTCGATCTTGCGCTTGAGATTGTCGAGATCGGCCTCGACGCTCGGCGATTCGGGATGAAGTTCGGGATAGGCGGCGACCGACAGCTCAAAGCCATGGCGCGCAGCCAGCCCCGCGACCAGGTCCGCAGCATTGGCATAGCCATCGGGATGCGGGGTAAAGCGCCCGCCCGATTCCGGCGGCGGATCGCCGCGCAAGGCGACGATATGGCGCACGCCGGCTTCCCAATAGCGATCGGCAATCTCGTCGATTTCGCCCCGGCTCGCGCCGACGCACGTCAGATGCGCCGCCGGGACCAGCGCGGTTTCGCGCACCAGACGGGCAACGGTGGCATGGGTACGTTCGCGCGTCGACCCGCCCGCGCCATAAGTCACCGAGACAAACGCGGGATCAAGCGGCGCCAGCGCGCCGATCGCATCCCACAGTTGCGCTTCCATCGCTTCGGACTTGGGCGGAAAGAATTCAAAACTGACGCGAACATCGCCGGTCATCTCGGCGAACAGGGGGGCATCGATCATAAGGGTCTCGATCATTGGGACGCGCCGTGGCGGACGGGTGGTCGGCGCTCGGCGGTCCACAGCTTGACAATCAGTTCCTTGCCGGCGAGCGCGCGCTCGGCCAGCGGTTCGAACCCGGCCTCGGTAAACAGCGCGGCGATCTGCGCATCGGCAAAGCCGAGCCGGGCATGGGCATATTGGCTGCGCAGATCCTCGCGATCGTGCGCGGCGAAATCGACAATGGCGATGCGCCCGCCCGGCGCGGTGACGCGCGCAGCTTCGGCCAGGACCGCCTCGGGCGCCTGGGCATAGTGCAGCACCTGATGAAACAGCACGGTATCGAAATTGGCGGCCGCGAAAGGCAATTGCGCGAAATCGCCCTGCACCAGCTCGACTTTGCCCGCCGGCAGGTTCTGCAGCCGCGTGCGCGCCAGGCGCAGCATGTCGGGGCTATGATCGAGCGCGGTCACATGCGCGGCGTCGGCGGCGAACAGTTCGGCCATGCGCCCGGTGCCGGTGCCGACATCGAGCAGGCGCCCGATCGGCGAACCGCCGAGCAGCTCGGAAAGCGCCGCCTCGACCGGCCCGTCGGCGATATGCAGGCTGCGCAAACGGTCCCATTCGGCAGCGTGGCGCGCAAACCAGTCCTGAGAATGGGCCTGACGCGCAGAGCGGATGGCATCGAGATGCGCGCGATCTTCGGCGCATTGCCCGGCAAAGGCAGAATCGGCCTCTTCGGCAAGCGCGAGCAATTGCGCCACCCCATCGATCAGCGGGGCGCCCCCGCGTGCACTCGCCGCGCGCAGAAACACCCAGGCGCCCTCGCGGCGGCGCTCGGCAAGGTGCGCATCGCACAAAATCTTGACATGACGCGAAACACGCGGCTGGCTTTGCCCGAGCACTTGCGCAAGTTCGCCCACCGCCAGCTCCATGCTGGCGAGCAGACGCATGATCCGCAGGCGCGTGGGATCGGCCAGCGCGCGCAAGGTTTCGAGCAAGGGGATCACGGGCCTCATTCCAGCGCGATATAAAGACATCCTTATATGGCGCAAGAGATATAAAGCTTTTGTTATATGAAGCGGTGATTGTCTCCCCGACCAGTTTGCGCGGGCAGACGATTGGACATGACGCGACGCGCTGGCTAGAACAGGCGCAAACACCCCCCGGTGACGCATACACGAGGATCTTGATGACGAAAATCGCCCCCGCCGCCCTGCTGGCCGTGCTCCTGCTCGCCGGCTGCGGACACCATGATCAGGCGAGCGATGACGCCACCCCCAACAATGTCGAAATGCCCGCGGCCGACTTGCCCGCCGGGCCGCCGTCGCTCGCCGCGCCGCCGCCTGCGCGCGATCCGGCGGCCGATGCCTCGAACGCCGCGCTGTCGGCGCAGGCCGCCGCCACCAGCGATGCCGAAAACGCCGCCTCGGTCGCCGAAGCCGCACGCGCCGCCGCCGCCGAAGCCGAGCAGCAGCAGAACAGTAACGGCGAAACCAGCCATCAGCCGCCCGCGCAATAAGACCGAGCGGCTCAAAGCCCAACCTGTCTCGTCATTCCCGCGAAGGCGGGAATCCAGGACGCGCTGGCACACACCTGTTGGGTCGACGCGATGCATTGGCCGTCAGAACTGGATTCCCGCCTTCGCGGGAATGACGAACCGGGAAGGCTCGTGAATCGTGATCAACGCGATTTGGCTCAAGATGATTCGGCGAATCGCACTGGGCCTGGCGCCCTTGCTGCTCGCCGGATGTTCGCGCGACAGCGACCCCGGCCCCGGCGGGGTGACCCAGGGCGAGGCGCGCCAACTCGACGCCGCGGCCGCCATGCTCGACCAGCGCCCGGCGGCGCCGCTGGTCGACGCGACGGTGCCGGCGGATCTGGGCGATGGAACGGCGGATTTACCCGAGCCCAAGCCCAAGCCCAAGCACTGATTGGCGCTAATCGAAGCGCACTTTGCCGCGCCCGGCCTTGACCTCGCCGCGAATCTTCTTGCCCGCCAGCCGTTGCACTTTGCCGACACGATTGAGCCGTGACTTGGCGCGCTTTTCGGGCAGCGTCATCGCCTCGCGCAAAAGCTCGGCCAGACGTTCGCGTGCGTCGGCGCGGTTGGCTTCCTGCGTGCGAAAGCGGCGCGCGGTCAGCACGATCTCGCCGCCTGCCGTCATCCGGCTTCCGGCAAGCGTCTTCAATCGCGCAAACACTTCGGGCGAAAGCCGCAGCGCATAGACATTGACGCGCAACTGAACGGCGGTGGCGACTTTGTTGACATTCTGCCCGCCCGGGCCGGTGGCGGTGATGAAGGCTTCGCTGGCCAGGCCATGCGCGCGTTCGATCAGCGCCGCGATGGCGTTCACCGCTCGGGTTCCGCAAACCCCAGCGCGATGAAATCGGCAGGCATCGGCGCGTAGGCGACGATCGGCGCCTTGCCCTCGCGCGGCACTTCGAGCCGGGCGGCGTGAAGCATCGTGCGCTTGCCGGGCAGCGCTTTGCCGTAAACCGGATCGCCGAGCAGGGCATGGCCCAGGCCCGATGCAGCATGGACGCGGATCTGATGCGTGCGCCCGGTTTCGGGGGTGAATTCGACGAGCGTCATCCCTTCGCGGCGATCGAGCACACGCCAATGGGTCACTGCCGCCTTGCCCGCGCGCGCCGGGATCATCCGCCAGCCTTCGCGTTCGCTGCTGATCTTCGACAGGTTCAGGCTGATCGTGCCGCTGTCCTCGTCGATCGGGCCCGCGACCACGCCCCAATACGTCTTGCCCACCTGACGCGCTTCAAACGCGGCGGCATAGCGCTTCAGCGCGCGCGGATGGCGCGCCAGCAAAAGACAGCCCGAGGTATCGCGATCGAGCCGATGCACCGGCACCGGCGCGCGCTGAAACCCGAAGCGCAAATCATCGAGCTGGTCTTCGAGCGAAGGCCCGCCCGCGCGCGGCTGATCGAGCGGGAGCCCGGCGGGCTTGTCGATCACCAGCGCTTCGGCATCTTCGAACAGGATGGCAAATTCGATCATGCGAGCGCCTCTGCGATCCGCGCAACGGCGCGATCGAGCAGGGTATCGTCGGCGGCAAAACTGATGCGGAATCCGTCGCGCCCGCCAAAGGCCGACGCTGCGACGACCGCTACACCATGATCGAGCAAATGCATTACCAATCCTTCGTCATCGGTGAAGCGGCCGATCAGCGGCGCAGCATCGATCATGCAATAGAAGGCGCCATCGGGCACCGGAGTCGACAATCCGGGAATGGCGTTGATTGCCGCCACCACCCGGTCCCGCCGGACGCGAAAGCGATCGCGCCAGTCGAGCAGAAATTCCTGCGGCCCGTTGAAAGCCGCGACCGCCGCCGCCTGCGAAATCGAGCAGGGATTGCCCGAATTGTGCGACTGCAGCTTGCCCATCGCGCGGATCAGCCATTCCGGCCCGGCGGCAACGCCGATGCGAAACCCGGTCATGGCATGGCTTTTCGATACGCCCGACACCGTCAGCACGCGCGGGGCGAGATCGGGGCAGACCACCGCGATCGTGGCATGGTCGCCCGGCGTATAGCGCAACGGCGCATAGATGTCATCGCTCAGCACGAGCACATGGGGGTGGCGGCGCAAAACTGCGCCCAGCGCGGCCAGATCGGCGGCGGAATACGTCGCGCCGGTCGGGTTGCCGGGGCTGTTGAGCAAAAGCCAGCGCGTGTTCGGGCCGATCGCGGCATCGAGCTGTTCGGGCGTGATCCGGAATCCGCCCGCCGCATCGGTCTGCAGCGGCACCACGTTGGCCCCGGCAAAGCGCACGATCTCCGGATAGCTGACCCACCACGGCGCGGGGATCAGCACGTCGTCGCCGGGATCGAGCGTGGCCATCAGCGCGTGAAAGATCGACTGCTTGCCGCCCGCCGAAACGATGATCCGCTCCGGCGGCACGTCGATGCCGAGATCGCGGCGATAATGCAGCGCCGCCGCCTCGCGCAGGGCCTGCGTCCCGGCAACGGCGGTATAGCGCGTGTCATTGGCATCGAGCGCAGCCTTGGCCGCCGCCTTGACATGATCGGGCGTGGGAAAATCGGGCTCGCCCACCGAGAGCGAAATGATGTCGCGCCCCGCCGCACGCAGCGCGATGGCGCGGTCGGTCATGGCATTGGTACGCGAAGGGGCGATCCGGAACAGCGCCGCGCTGACATGTTCGGCTCCGGGCATTTCAGATGGTGTCATGCTTGTTCCAAAAGGCGCGCGGGCATCAGGCCGCGCAAGCCATTGCCGAGCAGGAACCCTTCGCGCAAGTCATCGAGCGTGATCGCGCCTTCGACCACTTTGTCGGCTTCGATCAGGCTGCGTCGCAAGACGCCGGGCAACAGGCCGTATTCGGCGCCCGGCGTGACCAGTCGGCCATCGCTGCGCCGCACGAAGAGATTGGTAAAGCTGCCCTCGGTGATCAGCCCGTCATCGCGCACAAACAGCGCCTCGTCCGCCCCGGCGCCCGCCGCCGCGCGGCGCGCCGCGTCATAAAAGCCGCGGTCGGTGGTCTTGTGCGCCAGGCGCCAGTCGTCGGCGGCCACCGGCAAGGGCAACACGGCGCAGACCATCGGCCGATCCACCACCACCGGCAGCGCGCCGGTTTCGAGCGCGATAGCCCCCGACCGGGCGAGCAGCAGCCGCACTCTGGACGGCGCATCGAGATCGAAGCACAACGCCTGAATCGCGTTGCGCGCGGCATGGCGGTCAAACGCAAAGCCCAGCGCGACCGCGCTCGCACGCAGCCGTTCAAGGTGAAACTCGATCAGCGCGATCCCCTTTGCCGGATCAAACGCCATCGTCTCGATCAGATCAGCCTGGCCAGCGGACAAACGCAGGAAACTCCCCTTGATCATGCATTCGCGCCATTCATCGAGCATCGCGGAATCAGCGACAACCGCCGATCCCACCCCCATCACGGCACGCCCGCCACCCGCCCCCGGAGTGTCGGGGGCAAGCCGTATCGTGCGGATTGCCACATTGAACACCGCCCGACCAGTCTGAACAGTGCCAGTCTCAGGACCGTCCGGCTGATCAATATGGCCGATCGCCCCGCAATAGGCCCCGCGCGCATCGCGTTCATGGGTATCGATCAATTCCATCGCGCGAATCTTCGGCGCGCCGGTGACCGAGCCGCACGGAAAGATCGCGCGCACGAGATCGACCGCACCTTTGCCCGGAGCAAGCCGGGCATGCACGGTCGTGACCATCTGGTGCACCGTGGGATAGCTTTCGATGGCAAACGGCGCCTCGACGCGCACGCTGCCCGGATCGGCCATGCGCGACAGATCGTTGCGCATCAGGTCTACGATCATCAGGTTTTCGGCGCGGTCCTTGGCGCTGGCCATAAGCCGGGCGCGGTGCGCGGCGTCTTCCGCCTCGGTCCGCCCGCGCGGCGCGGTGCCTTTCATCGGGCGGACTTTGGCCGCGCGGCCATCGATTTCGACGAACAGTTCGGGCGAGGCCGACAGCGTCCAGTGCGATCCGTCCCACAAGACCGCGCCATAGCCTGCGCGCGCATCGCGGCGCAGCGCGCGGTAAATCGCCAGCGGATCGCCGCGCCACGTCCCGCCCAGCGGGAATGTCAGATTGACCTGATAAGTATCGCCCGCGCGAATGGCATCCTGCACCCCGGCAAAAGCGCGGGCATAGCCGCCGGTGGACACAAGCGGCATCATCGGCCCCAACCGCCCGCCCCCGTCCCGTCCTGCACCGCCGCTTTCGCGCGCCAGCCAGGCGTCGACATCGTCGCCGTCCATCATCGTCATGTCGGCAAAGCGCGCAAACCACACCAGCGGCCCCGCCGCGCCGCTGCGCGCCGCCGCACGCGGGGCCAGCCGGGGTTCGAGCGCAAGCCCGGCTTCATAGCCGATCATCCCCGCCCAATGGCCCGGCGCAGAGCCGATCCGGGCCAGCGCGGGCAGCACGTCCTCCGGCCGACGCGCAACGACGATCTCCACCGGATCACGGTAAAGCCGCGAAGGCGCCGCGCTGTCCTCGCGCGCATCATCAAGCAGGATAAAGGGGGGCCGGGTCATGACAGCCCGGCCTTTACCCGCATCAACGGTCGGATGCAAAACCCGCCGCGATCAGTTTGCCTTAAGCCCAGCCTCCTTGAGCCACGCGACCGTTTCGCGCGCCACGCGCGCCTTGATCGCCAGCCGGTTCCGCAGCCGCGCGAGCGCGCGTTCGACCGGCTTTTTGGCATCGTCGGGCAACGTCGCTTCGTATTCCGTCAGCTTGCCGACCATCGCCTCGCTGTCGGCGCGCGCGGCGATCCGTTCGACATAGGTCGTGCGCGCCGAAGCATCGAGCAGCGCCAGCACCGTGTCGCGATGCGCGCGGAAGAAATCGAACGCCAATTCGCTGTGTTCGCCCGCGACGGTGGCAATGATCGCCGCCGAAGTGGTCTTGCCCGGCTTGTCGGTCAGCGCAAGATCGAGCGCCCGCTGCGCCAGCGCCGGATCGCGCGCCGCGCCAAGCTGCGCAAACAAGTCGGACCGGGCGACGGTCGACGTGCTCGCCTCGGCCATGCGTTCCAGCTTGTCCCATTCGGCAGGGCTCGCATTGCGGGCGATGATCCCGATCCAGTCCTGCTTCAGCGCGCCGTCGAGCGCGTGGGGATCGGTAT
Organism: Novosphingobium sp. Fuku2-ISO-50; assembly: GCF_001519055.1. Taxonomy (GTDB): domain Bacteria; phylum Pseudomonadota; class Alphaproteobacteria; order Sphingomonadales; family Sphingomonadaceae; genus Novosphingobium. Next base: position 58,096 of record NZ_KQ954294.1, read on the forward strand.
CGAGCGCGGCAAAACGGCGGCGCGCCTCGGCCACGACGCCGGGTTCGCCGACATGCCCCAGCGCCGATACCAGCCGCGATCGCAACAGCGCATCGGGCACCGTGTCGCCGGCGCGCGGATCATAGCCGAGCGCATCGAGGCGCGGCTTCCACAGCGCGACCGCGCGCGCGGTCAACGCCGCCTGCCCGGCAGCATCGCCGTCAAGCCGGTCGTAAAGCCCCTCAAAACGGTTCACCGCCAGCTCGGCGACGCGCGCATTGGCATTGCCCGGTACTGCGGCCAGCAGGCCCAGCGCACCGCCCATCGGCTGATACCCGGCATAGGCCAGCTCGAGCTGATCGGCGACGAGCCCCATCTGATCGATCGGCGTCAGGCGCGGCAAGGCAGATGTCAGCCCGGTCAGGGCCGCGGGGGTATAGAGCGAGCGGTAATAGCCCAACTGCCCCGCATTGATCACCACCGGGCCACAGCCATCGAGAGTCAGCGTCGCCTTGCCCCCGGCCATGATCGAGCGCACCGGCGCGCCGCCGACCGAAACCAGCAGCGGCACATGCCAGCGCCGCGTCGATGCCTCGCCGACGCGGTCGCGGGTAAATTCATCCTGCGTCAGCGACAGCGTGGTCTTGCCGTTGGCGCATTGCGCATCGCCCGCGCGCACCAGCGGAATGCCCGGCTGGGTGGTGAAATCGGTGGCGATCGTGGTCAGCCCGGTGGCCCCGGCCGCTTCGACCGCAGACCACAAATCGGCGGTGTGGCTGTTGCCGAACTTGTGCGCGGCCATATAGGCGCGGATGCCCTGCCGCCAGGTGTCTTCGCCCGCATAGGCTTCGAGCATGGCCAGCACCGCTTCACCCTTTTGATAGGTGATCGCATCGAAGGCCTGATTGGCTTCATCGACGGTGCGGATATGCTGCACGACCGGATGCGTGGTGCGGAAAGCATCGAGCCCCATCGCCGCCTCGCGACCCGAAACGCGTGTCAGCAGTTCGAACCAGTCGGGATGGAAATGGTCGATCGCCTTGTTTTCCATCCAGCTGGCGAAGCCTTCGTTGAGCCACAAATCGTCCCACCAGGCCATTGTGACCAGATCGCCAAACCACTGGTGCGCGACTTCGTGGGCCTGCGCCACCGCGATGAATTCGCGCGAGCGCGGCGAAGTGGTCCTGGGATCGTCGAGCAGATCGCGCTGGAACGTGAACACCGCGCCCCAGTTTTCCATCGCGGAAAAGAATTCCGACTGGCCCGGCCCGGCGATGTTGTCGATCTTGGGCAGCGGATAGGCCTGCCCGAAATAGTCGTTGTAATACGGAATCAGCCCGGCCAGTTCGTTGAGCGCGAATTGGGCCTGTTCGCCGCTGCCGCGTGGCGCAACGATCCCCGCCTCGACGCCCGCGCCGGACATTTTCGCCGTCCGCTCAAAGTCGCCCGCACCAAAGAACAGGAGATACGAGGCCATTTTCGGCGTGGTGCGGAACGTGACCTTTTTCAGCCCCTTGCCCGCCGGTTGCTCGCTGGCGATCGGCATGTTGCTGATCGCCAGACGGTCTTCGGGCACGACCACCGACAGATCGAACGTCGCCTTGTACGACGGTTCGTCGAACATCGGCGCAAACTGGCGGGCATAGCTCGGCTCGAACTGGGTAAACAGCGCGCGGGTCGGCTTGCCGTCGTTGCCGGTATAATCGAGCGCAAACAGGCCGTCGGCCTGGGTATCGATATGCCCGGCATAGCTGCCTTCGATGCGATAGCGGCCCGGCGCGATCATGCCCGGCGCGGCCAGCCGCACGGTTTGCGCCTTTTCGTCATAGCCGATGGTCAGCGGGGTGACCCGGCCCCCTGCGGCAACGAGGTCGGCCTTGCCCAGTTTGAGCTGAACCGCGTTGAGCACCACGGCATCGGTTGCCTGCGGCACGTCGATGTCGATCGCGAATGTGCCGGTAAACGTCAGCGCCTTGGGATCGGGGCGGATCGCGATGGCATAGTGGCTGGGGATCGCGCTATGCGCCAGCGTGCCGTCGGCGGGGAACGCGACCGGGGCTTGCGCCAGCGCAGGCGCCGCGCAAATCAGCGAAAGCGCCGAGCCGGCAAGGGCGAACCTGGCGCATGAACGGGCGGCAAAGGACCATTTTTCGGAACGCGGCATCGTCAACCTTAGTCTGGAAAAGCCACCCGACCCGGGGGCAAGATGACGCGATCCTAGCAAGGCGTTGGTTGCAATGGCAATCAGTTTGGCGGCGCGCCATCGACCGATGGCCCATCCCGACCGACGAGCGACATGAACGCCGCCGCCCGATTCAGGCCAGAGGCACGCGCAAAGTGGCGCAAAGGCCGACAATTCGCCCCTTTTCGAGCCGCCCCTGTTCGAGCCGCCCCTGTTCGAGCCGCCCCTGTTCGAGCCGATTGGCCAATATCAGCGAACCGCCATGCTGATCGGCGATCGCGCGCGCCAGCGTCAGGCCCAGCCCGGTGCCGCCGGTCGCGCTGTTGCGTGACGGATCGAGCCGGGTAAACGGTTCCATCATCCGGGCAATGTCGCCTTCGGGAATCCCCGGCCCGTCATCTTCGACGATCAGCACCGCCTCGCGTCCCTCGCGGCGCAGCGTCACGCGCGCGCAGTGACCATAGCGCAGCGCATTGGACACCAGATTGCGCAGCGCGCGGCGCAGCCAGGTGGCGCGCACCGGCGCGACCATCCGTTCGGCATCGCCCAGTGTGACATTGTCGCCCATGTCCTCGTATTCGCCGATGATATCGGCGACCAGAGCGGACATCTCGGTCGCCTCGATCGGGTCGGAGGGACGCCCGACACGGGCCAGCGAGAGGATGTCATCGAGCGAGCGATTGATGTCCTCGATCGTCGCGGCCATGCGCCCGCGCTCGACGTCGTCTTCGACCGCCTCGATCCGCACGCGCAGCGCGGCGAGCGGCGTCTTGAGATCGTGGCCGATCGCCCCGAGCATGACATCCTTTTCATCGAGCAGCGCGCTGATCCGCGCCTCCATCGCATTGTGCGCGATGATCAGCCGCTGAATGTCGGCAGGCCCTTGCGGCTCAAGCTGGTCCAGAACGCCGGGATCGGCGGCAAAGCTTTCGAGCCGACGGGTCAAGGCGCTCAACGGGCGCGTGATGCGGCGCAAGATCAGCCCGACCACGCCGACCAGCACGATATACGTCAGGATCGTCTGGCGCAGCAGGCCGAGCAGCAACTGCGTTTCGCTGGCTGGCATGAAGCTGCGCACGGTCAGCCAGCTGCCATCGGCCTGCCGCTCCGACGCGACCACCAATCGCGGCAAGGCGCCGTCGCCCGGCAAGCGGAACCGGGCGCGCAGCGCCGGCAGAACGGGGCGCAACAGCGGGTCGCGCTCCGGATCGCGCTCGACCACCAGCAAGGGGCCGGTCTGCTCGCTCTGGGATTCGAGCACTTCGTGAAGCTGCGTCTCGACTTCGCCGAGATGGCGATCACCCGGCTGTTCGGGCGATGCCGCATCGATCCGCACATGCAGCGGGCGCGGCAGGCGCAACCGATCATCGAGCGGGGGCGGCGGCGGGGGAAGCAGATCGCGCCCCCCCTCATGCCCGCCATGTCCCTCATGATCAGGACCGGCATGATCAGGACCGGCATGATCAGGCCCAGTGTGATCAGGCCCGGTATGATCCGGGTTGGGCATCAGTGCGCGGTCGCCCAGCATGCGCATCACCGTGCCGTTGACCAGAGTGGCGACATGGCGCTGATGCACCTCGCGCCAGATCAGCCAGGCCGACAGCCCTTGCGCAATCAGCAGCGCCGCCGCGATCGCCAGCAGGATTTGCCCCTGCAGGCTGCGCAGCCACGACAGCGAAAGGCGGCGCCCCGGAAACGAAAGGCGATCGGCCACGCGGGTCAGTCCAGTGCCGCGATTTTGCGCACTTCGGCAGCGAGCATGTAGCCGCCGCCCCAGACCGTCTGAATCAATTGCGGATTGCGGCTGTCGGGCTCGATCTTGCGGCGAAGGCGGCTGATCTGGTTATCGACGGCGCGGTCGAACAGATGCGCCTCTCGCCCCTGGACCATGTCGAGCAGGCGGTCGCGATCGAGCACCTGGCGCGGATGATCGAGAAACGCCAGAAGCAAGCGGAATTCCGCCGAGGAAATCGACACCACCGCGCCTTCGCGATCGATCAACCGACGCTTCAGCGGATCGAGCCGCCAGCCTTCGAATTCATAGACCACCGCTTCGCCGGCTTCGGGCGCGATGCGTCCGGCACGCCGCAGGACGCTGCGGATACGCGCGACCAGTTCGCGCGGGTCGAACGGTTTGACCACGTAATCGTCGCCGCCGATTTCCAGCCCGACGATGCGATCGGTCGATTCCCCGCGCGCCGTGATGAAAATCACCGGCATGCGTTTGGTTTCGGCAAGATGGCGGCACAGCGACAACCCGTCTTCGCCCGGCATCATGATGTCGAGCAGGACAAGGTCATAATGCGCGGCAGCAATACACCCGCGCGCCTCGGCGGCGCTGCCCGCCTGAGTCACGCCGAACCCCTGGCGCGACAGATAGTCGGCCAGGGGTTCGCGCAAGGCGGTCTCGTCATCGACCAGCAGGATTTCGGTACGGGAAATATCGGTCATCCCGCCGTTCATATCCGATTGGGTCAGAGGTTCCAGTGCGGTCGACATCGATTGCACCACTCATTCGTCGCCGGGAGGCGGCGGCATGTCGCCATCATCGTGATGGCGCCATCCTTCATGACCCCCGCCTTCATGACCCCGGCCTTCATGACCCCACTCGTGCCGCGCAGCGCGCAGCTCTTCGTGCGTCAACTTGCCGTCGTGGTTGGTGTCGAGCTTGTCGAAGCGGGCCTTGAGCGCGGCATCGAACGCGGCGCGCGTGATCACGCCATCCTTGCGCGCTTCATGCAGCGCGGGTCCGATGATCGCCATGGCAATGCCGCGACCACCATGCATACCCATCGGCCCCTGGCCCGGGCGATGGTCCCAGCCGCGTTCCGGCCCGCCTTCGGGACCGTCGTGGCGATGATCCTTGCCTTCGGCTTCGCGCGCGTGAACAAACGCGAGGAATTCATCCTTGCTGATCACGCCGTCATGGTTGGTATCCCATTTGGCAAAGCGTTCGAGCAGGCGAGCATCGCGGTCGGTACTGTCGATCTTGCCGTCATGATTGGCATCGAGCCGATCCCACAGCTTGTCCGCCTCGACCTTGACTTGCGCAAAGGTCGCATCGGGCGCGCGATGCGGTGCAGCAGCAGGCGCCGTCGCCGGAACCGTCGCTGCGATACCAAGCGCCGACGTTGCCAGCATGGCAAAGGCTGCGCCTGCGAAAAGCACTTTCTTCATATCCTCGTTCCCTCCTGGGAGAACATGGCGCGATCCGTAAGGGGCGGGTTCGCAACCGGGGGGGAAAGCCGCAAGGCGGCCCCGGGATCATGCGGGGGATGCCGATCCGGGTTTGAACAGGGGGCTGGACGTCAACCGCCCCGCGACTTTCTGATCGAGGATATAGGGCGAATGTGTCGCTCAACTATGCCGAAACCCGGGCTTTATTGTCGCACATTGTCGCGTCGTCCGCCAAATCGCACCAGCCTGTCAGCCTGCGCTGATGACAAAGGCATTGAGCTTGTTGCCATCGGGATCCCGAAAATAGGCGGCATAGAACGTGCCGTCGTCGCCGCGCGGCCCCGGTGCGCCTTCGTCGGTGCCGCCATGGGCGAGCGCCAGATCATAGATGCGATCGACTTGCGCCGCGTCCCGCGCTTCAAACGCGACCATGACCCCGTTGCCGACGCTCGCCGGTTGCCCGTCGAACGGCAGAGTCAGCCCGATGCCCGCAGCGCCGCCGGGTGTACCCCAGATGATCGCCCGGTCGGTCGTGTACATCCGCCCCGTGCCCAGTTCTGTAGCGATCGGATCATAGAACGCGCCTGCTCGCGCAAGATCGCTGGTCCCCAAAGTGACATAGCCAATCATCAGCCACACCTTTCATCAGCCGACCGAACGACTCGGTCGAGACAGAACATATCATGAACGATCCACGTATCACAGCGGCGCCGTCGCCGCCTCCAGCCAGGCGCGGTCCGCCCCGTCGAGCAAAGGCGCCAGCACCGCGCGCACTTGCCCGTGATAGGCATCGATCCAGCCGCGCTCGCCCGCATCGAGCAGCGCGGGATCGATCAGCCGCCGGTCGATCGGCACCAGGGTAAGCGTGGCAAAGCCCAGGAACGGCGCTTCGGCACCGGCGATCGCCCGGTCTTCGACCAGCACCAGGTTTTCGATGCGAATGCCGAAGGCTCCGCTGCGATAATAGCCCGGCTCGTTCGAGATGATCATCCCGGCCAGGAGTTCCTGCCCGGTGCCCGCCTGCCCGCCTTGCGACTTGGCGATGCGCTGCGGCCCTTCGTGTACCGACAGAAAGCTGCCGACGCCGTGGCCCGTGCCATGCGCATAATCGAGCCCTGCGGCCCACAGGAACTGCCGCGCAAGCACATCGAGCTGCGCGCCGCAGGTGCCGCGCGGGAATGTCACGCGGGCAAGCGCGATGTGCCCCTTGAGCACGCAGGTAAAGCAATCGCGCACATCTTGCGGCGGCGCGTCGGGGCCGATCCAGACGGTGCGCGTGATGTCGGTGGTGCCGTCGCGATATTGCCCGCCCGAATCGACGAGATAGACGCTGTTGGGCTCGATCGCGCGACAGGTCGCCTGCTCGGCGCGGTAATGCACGATCGCCCCGTTGGGCCCCGCGCCCGAAATCGTGTCGAACGACAGATCGATCAGCGCATTGGTCGCGCGCCGTTCGCCTTCGAGCCGGGCCGAGGCCGAAAGCTCTGTCTCGCCGCCCGCCGGGCCTGCGCGATCGAGCCAGTGCAGAAACCGCGTCACCGCCGCGCCGTCGCGCGCCTGTGCCGCGCGGTGCCCGGCGATTTCGACCGGGTTCTTGACCGCCTTGGGCACGATCGTCGGATCGGTCAGCGCGACAATCGCCGCTCCGGCCATATCGAGCGCCTGAAAGATCGCCGCAACGCTGCGATCGGGATCGACCGCGACACGCTTGCCAGACAACGCGGCGAGCGCGGGCACGAAAGCATCGCGCGGGGCCAGCCGGACACCATCGCCCAGATGCGCGACAAGCTCGGGCGTGACTTTTTCGGGCGCGAGGAACAGATCCGCGCTGCCATCGCCATGGACCAGCGCAAAGGCCAGCGCGACCGGCGTGCGTTCGACATCGGAACCGCGGATATTGAACAGCCAGGCCACCGAATCGAGCGCGGCAATCACCACCGCGTCGCAATTCCGCTCGCCCAGCCAGCGCGCAACGGCGGCGCGCTTGTCCGCCGCATCGACCCCGGTAAAGTCCAGCGGATGCGGCACCGCCGGCGCAAGCGAAGGCGCGGGCCGGTCGGCCCACACCGCATCGACCGGATTGGCACAAACCGCGATCAGCTCGCCGCCCGACGCCGCCAGCGCCCGCGCCGTGGCCTCGACCCAGCCGCGCGTGTGCAGCCAGGGATCATAGCCGATTCGCGCGCCCGCCGGGGCCTCGCCCGCCAGCCATGCGGCAGGGCTCGTCGCCGGAACCTGCTCGAAACCATAAAGCCGCGCGTCGACTTGCGCGCGCACTTGCAGCGTATAGCGCCCGTCGACAAACATCGCCGCCTTGTCGCGCAGCACCACCGCCGTCCCCGCCGATCCCGCAAACCCGGTCAGCCATTCGAGCCGCCGCGCATAGGCGCCGACATATTCGCTCATGTGTTCATCGCAGATCGGCACGACAAAGCCGTCGAGGTTTTCGCTCGCCAGACGCTTGCGCAGCGCGTCCAGCCGCGCCTCATGGGTGTTCATCAACATAAGGGTAATCCATCAAGGAGTGCTTGCCCGGCCTTGCCGGGACCATGGCGCCAACATAGATGCGGACTATGGCCAAAACCACCCCACCTGTCGCCGAACGGCGCCCGACCCGTTTTACCCGCCACGGCGTGACCGTGACCGACGATTACGCCTGGCTGCGCGATGCCGGCTATCCCGAGGTGACCGACCCGGCCATTCTCGCCCATCTGGAGGCGGAAAACGCCTGGTTCAACGCCGCGATGGCCGGGCAGCAGCCGCTGATCGACCACTTGTTCACCGAAATGCGCGGACGCATCAAGGAAGCCGACCGCTCCGTGCCGCAGAAGGACGGCGCCTTTCTCTATTGGATCGAATACGAGGAAGGCGCCGAATACAAGAAGTGGTGGCGCCGCCCGATTTCGGCCGGAGACGATGCCACGGCAGACGAGCTGATCTTCGATGAAACTGCAGCGGCAGCGGGCAAGGACTATTTCCGGCTCGGCGCGATCTCGGTGTCGAATGACGGGCGCCTGCTGGCCTATGCGATCGACGACAACGGCTCGGAGCGCTTTGTCGCGCGGATCAAGGTCATCGCGACCGGCGACATGCTGCCCGACGAAATCCCCGACACGCTGTCGGGCCTCGTCTGGACCAGCGACGACAGCGCCCTGGTCTATGCCCGGGTCAACGACCAGTGGCGCACCGATACCGTGCTGCTCCATCGGCTCGGCACGGCGGCAAGCGACGATACCGTGCTCTATCACGAAGCCGACGAAGGCTTTCGCGTCGGCGTCGGGCTTTCGGCGAGCGAACGCTGGCTGGTGCTGTCGACCGGCGATCATGAAACCGGCGAGGCGAGGCTCGTCCCCGCCGCCGACCCGACCGCGCCGCAAATTCTGGTGCGCGCGCGCGAAACGGGGGTCGAATACGACGTCGACGTCCATGACCTCGGCGACGGCACCGAGCCCGTGCTTTATATCCACACCAACGACACGCACGAAAATTTCCGCCTCGCCACCGCGCCGCTGTCAAAGCCGCACGAATGGACCACGCTGGTCGAAGGCACCGAAGACTTCTACCTGACCGGGTTTGACCTGTTCCGCGATTTCTATGTGACCGAAGGTCGGGTGCGCGGGCTCGACCGGATCGAAGTGCGCTCTTACGCCGATCCCGCCCGGATCGAGCCGATCACTTTTCCCGAGGCGAGCTATGAGGCGGGGCTGGCCGACAATCCCGAATGGACGACCGACCGGCTGCGCCTGACCTACGAATCGATGATCAGCCCGGCGACGGTCTATGATTACCACGTCGCGACGCGCGCGCTCGAACCGCTGAAAGTGCAGGAAATTCCGTCTGGCTATGATGCCGCGCTGTACCGGACGGAGCGGCTGGAGATCGAGGCGCGCGACGGCACGATGGTTCCCGTCTCGATCATGGCGCGCAAGGACATTGCCGGGCCCGCCCCGCTCTATCTCTATGGCTATGGCGCCTATGGCATTGCCATCGGGCCGGGCTTTTCGACCGGACGGCTGAGCCTGGTCGATCGCGGCATGGTCTTTGCCATCGCGCATATCCGGGGCGGCGACGACCTCGGGCGGCGCTGGTACAAGGACGGCAAGCTCGACAAGCGCACCAACACGTTCAACGACTTTGTCGATGTCGCCAAAGGCCTGATCGAACGCGGCCTGACCCAGCCCGGGCGGATCGCGATCAGCGGCGGCTCGGCGGGCGGCGAGCTGATGGGCGCGGTGATCAATTCCGATCCCGATCTGTGGGGCGCGGTCGTCGCGCATGTGCCGTTTGTCGACGTGCTCAACACCATGCTCGACGAAACCCTGCCGCTGACGCCCGGCGAATGGCCCGAATGGGGCAATCCGGTCGAGGACAAGGCCGCGTTCGACCTGATCCGGTCCTATTCGCCTTATGATCAGGTGCGCGCGCAGGCCTATCCGCCGCTGATGGTCACCGCCGGGCTCAACGATCCGCGCGTAACCTATTGGGAACCGGCCAAATGGGTGGCCAAGCTGCGCGAACTGAAAACCGACGACAATGCGCTCTTGCTGAAAACCAACATGGGCGCAGGCCATGGCGGCAAGTCGGGCCGGTTTGAAAGCCTGAAGGAAACCGCCGAGGAATTCGCCTTCATCCTGTGGCAGCTTCGCCTGAGCGATGCGGGATGAAGCCCCCCCGGCCAGGATCAGACCCCCCGCAGAGGTCAGGCTGGATCTGACGGAAGGTCGGTCACGTTTGGAGTAATCCCCGGGGGCAGGTCGGGCGGCGCCTTGGCCCGGCGGCGCCCGCGCGGCTGGGCGCTATCGCGCAGGACCAGAGTCGATCCGGGTTCGTCGAGCGCGTATTCGGCGCGCAATTCCTGCTTCAAGGCATCGACTTCGGCTTCGCTGCCGAGATGGCGCACGGGAAACCGGCGGATGATCAGATCATCGAGCGTGTCGATCAGCGTCAGCGTGCGGCCGCTGGTGATCTCGGCGAGGTGCGAGACATCGAGCCCGTTGGACAAGCTCCAGTTCACGCGGTCCCAACTGACCAGCGGGCGCCGGCAATAGCGGCAGGTGCTGGTCACCGAGCCGTCGCTTTCGCGATGGCGCGCGCGCTCCGGACGATGCATCCGGGTATACCAGCACTGGGTCAGCGCTTCCATGCCGCGCACGATCCTTCCCGCACAGTGACCGACGGGTCGTCCGTTCGGGATGGAGGTGGCACGCCCCGCCGGTCATGTGACGAGAACGGCAGGACGCTGGAATGGTTAAGCGCGCACCTGTTTCAAAGCGGATTGCCATCCTTGTCGCGATAGATGTCGCGGCGGCCGACGTGGTTCGGCGGGCCGACCAGGCCGTCGGCTTCCATCCGCTCGATCCATTTCGACGCGGTGTTGTAGCCGACGCCCATCTGGCGCTGAATCCAGCTGGCCGAGGCCTTCTGGCTTTCGAACACCAGTTGGCAGACCTGGCGGTACTTGCGTTCCTCCGGGTTGTCCGACGCGGTCGCTTCGAGATCGTCGAAGCCAAAGCTGCCCTCGGCGGGTTCTTCGGTAACCGAATCGACGTATTCGGGCGAACCCTGCTTGCGCCAATGGTCCGCGATGCGCTCGACTTCCTCGTCCGAAACAAACGGGCCATGGACCCGTTTGACCGGATCGGTGTTGGGTTTGTAGAGCATGTCGCCCTTGCCGAGCAGCTGTTCGGCGCCCTGTTCGCCCAGAATCGTGCGCGAATCGATCCGGCTGGTGACGGCAAAGCTGATCCGGGTGGGCAAGTTGGCCTTGATCACCCCGGTGATGACGTCGACCGAGGGACGCTGCGTCGCCATGATCAGGTGAATGCCCGCCGCGCGGCTCTTTTGCGACAGCCGCTGGATCAGCACTTCGATTTCCTTGCCCACCGTGACCATCAGGTCGGCCAGTTCGTCGACGATCACCACGATCTGCGGCAGCGTCTGGTAATCGAGCTGCTGCTCCTCGTAGATTTCCTCGCCCGTGTCGGGGTCAAAGCCAACCTGGATGCGCCGACCGAGCGGCTTGCCCTTGGCGGCGGCGGCGCGGACCTTTTCATTGAACCCTGTCAGATTGCGCACGCTGATCGAGCTCATCTGCCGATAGCGGCGTTCCATTTCCTCGACCGCCCACTTGAGCGCGCGCACGGCCTTGGCCGGCTCGGTCACCACCGGCGACAGCAAGTGGGGAATGTCGTCATAGCTCTTCAATTCCAGCACCTTGGGATCGACGAGGATCAGACGGCACTGTTGCGGGGTCAGCCGATAGAGCAGCGACAAGAGGATGCAGTTCAACCCCACCGACTTGCCCGAGCCGGTCGTCCCGGCGACCAGCAAGTGCGGCATCGCGGCAAGATCGGCGACGATCGGTTCGCCAGTGATGTCCTTGCCCAGGATGATCGGCAAAAGCCCCTTGGCATTGACGAAGCGGTCGCAGCCGACGAGTTCGCGAAACGAGACCATGTCGCGGACCACATTGGGCAATTCGATACCCATCACCGTGCGCCCCGGAATCGCCGAGACGCGCGCCGAAACCGCGCTCATGTTGCGGGCGATGTCGTCGGCAAGGCCGATCACCCGGCTGGCCTTGATCCCCGGCGCGGGTTCGAGTTCGTACATCGTGACCACCGGCCCGGTGCGCACGGCCATGATCTCGCCCTTGACGTTGAAATCGTCGAGCACGTTTTCAAGCAGGCGCGCATTGCGTTCGAGCGCCAGCTTGTCGATCTTTGGCGCGGTGCTGACTTGCGGTTCGTCCAGCAGATCGATCGGCGGCAATTCGAACTTGTCGAACAGATCGCCCTGCCGCGCCTTTTGCAGCGGCGCCGGGGCCGGGCTGCGGCTCGGATCGGTGATTTCGGTCGGGCGGCGCGGCGAGGCGTGCTCTTCGCCCGCGCCCCCGGAGGCACCGCGCGGTTCTTCGATCTGCGGCACGACCTGCGTATCGCCGCTTTTGGCGCGGGCACGCGGCGCGGGCGCGATGGCGTCCTCGTCGTCGAAATCGCCATCGACCTCGCGACGGCGCGGCAGCAGCGCCAGCGGATTGAATGCCCAGCCTTCGAGCACGAACACGCGCCCGCCTGTAAACAGCCCGGCCCCGCCAAGGATCACCGCCAGCGCGATCACCACCCAGCCCGAAGCGGCGCCCGCGAAATGCGCGCACCAGTGCACGACCCCTGCCCCGATCAGCCCGGCAACGCCGCCGACGCCCGCCGGCAGAGTGCCGCCCGCGCGGGGAAACGCCAGCGCCAGCGTCGCATCGATCAGCACAGCCGCCAGCGCCAGCATCAGCGCCAGCCGCCAGCCTGCGACCAGTGCGGGCACATCGGCATCGTCTTCGACTTCTTCGATCAGATCGCCGGTGCCATCCCACAGCCGCCGTGCAAAAATGAACAACAACGGCAAAATCAGCCCGCCCGGCCAGCCAAACAGCATCAGCACGCGTTCCGCCGCCCAGGCCCCGGCCAGCCCCATCCAGTTTTCGACCGGGCTGCCCGACGCGGTCGAGCCCGAAGGATCGGTCTGGGTATAGCTGGCCAGCGCGAGCGCCAGAAACACCAGCGTGGCAAACAGCAGCGCGCCACCGATCAGTTCGGCACTGCGGCGCAAGCTGCGGCGCAGGATCGCACGCCAGTCCGAACGAGCCGCACGCCCCCCCGAACCGGACCCGGCGCCCTTGCGCGCCGGAGTGAATGCCCGCGATGCCATACCTGCAAAACCCTTCCTGTACTCACGCGCATCATGCGCCAAAGGGGTATGAAACGTCAAGAATCCTAGGATTTTCCACGAGTCGAGGAATTCCGCCAGTTTTCAGGTCAACCCGTCAATCGCCGCAAATCCATGCGCGCGAACCTGCCGAAACCGCCGCCGCGTCATGCCCCCCAAGGCCAGTACCGGCAAAGGTGACAGCCGCGCGAGCAGATTGAAGCGCAAGGCACCCAGCACGCGCGCGCCGGGGTGTGATCGCGTCGGAAAGACCGGCGACAGCAGCACGGCATCGGCCCCCGCCCGCGCCGCCGCGCCGATTTCGCGCAAATCATGCGCGGTGGCCAGCCGCAAGGCGCCCATACGCGACCGACTGCGCGACAGAATGGGCGCCGGGCCATAGCCCACCCCCGCCTGCACGATCGCGATCCCGCACAGGGCCGCCACCCGCGCCAGCCGGCGCAGCCGCGCCGCGCGCGCCGCGCGATCGAGATGATAATGGCGAAACACCAGCGCCGATCCCGGCGGCAGGCGGCGCAAGGCGCGTTCGAGCCAGGCGTCGTTGCGCGCATCGCTCAACAGGACAAGGCGAGGTACGGATCTCGGGCGCACGGATGTCGCGACAGGCTGGCGATTTGCCATGTGCGCGCTATAGCACCGCGCATGACTGCCGCCAGCCACCTCAACGACCTCGCTCTTCCCCCCCTTGCCGCGATCCGCGCGCGGATCGCCCGCGCCGCCGCGCTGGCCGGGCGCAAGGCCGCCGATGTCACGCTCGTCGCGATTTCCAAGACCAGGCCTGCCGAAGCGATCATGCCGCTGATCGGCGAAGGCCAGCGCGTGTTCGGCGAAAACCGCGTGCAGGAGGCGCAAGCCAAATGGCCCGCGCTGATCGAGGCCCATCCCGACATCCGCCTCCATCTCGTCGGGCAGTTGCAATCGAACAAGGCCGAAGACGCCGTCCGGCTGTTCGACGCGATTCACTCGCTCGACCGCCCCTCGCTGCTTCATGCGCTGGCCCGCGCGATGGACAAGGCAGGCCGCCGCGTGCCGCTGTTCGTGCAAGTCAATATCGGCGCGGAAGATCAGAAAGGCGGCTGCGCGATTGCCGATGTCCCCGGCTTGCTGAGCGAGGCACGCGCCGCCGACCTGCCGGTCGAAGGGCTGATGTGCGTCCCCCCGGCGGGGATCGAGGCTGCCCCGTTCTTTGCGCTGCTGGGCAAGATCGCCGCCGACAATGGCCTGTCCGGGCTGTCGATGGGCATGAGCGAGGATTTCGAGACCGCCGTCATGCTCGGCGCGACGCATGTGCGTATCGGCAGCGCCCTGTTCGGCGCGCGCGCGGGATAATCGCGGGATGATCGCGGCGGCAACGGTTGCCGCATTTGTACCCGTCGCGGCGCTGCTGACATTAACCCCCGGCACCGATACCATGCTGGTCCTGCGCACCGCCGGGCTTGGCGGGGCCCGGGCGGCCTGGCGCGCCGCGCTGGGGATTGCGCTGGGCTGCCTGATCTGGGGCTTTGGCGTGGCGATGGGGCTCGGCGCCCTGCTTGTGGCCAGCCCGCTTGCCTTTGGCTGGTTGCGCATGGCGGGTGCCGTCTATCTCGGCTGGATCGGGATCGGCCTGATCGTTCGCCCGCATCACCCCGCCGAGCCGGGCAGCGCGCCCGCGCGGACAGCCTTTCGGCGCGGGCTGTTGACCAATCTGCTCAATCCCAAAGTCGGGGTATTCTATCTGACCCTGCTGCCGCAGTTTTTGCCGCAAGGCACGAATGCGCGCGACGGGCTCTTGCTCGCAGGCATCCATGTCGGCTTGACGCTGGTCTGGTTTGCCGCGCTGATCGCCTTTGCGCGCAGCCTTGCCCCGATCATGGCCCGCCCCGCCTTTGCCCGCCGGATCGACCGGGCCTGCGGCGCGCTGTTCATCGGCTTTGGCGTCAGGCTGACATTACGTTGATCAGCCGTCGCTGTTGCCTTCGCCATAGCGCGCGAGTTCGTCGCCGACGAGCGTGACCACGTGCAGGAGATTGGTCGACCCCGGCGTGCCGAACGGGACACCGGCCAGCGCGATCAGCTTTGACCCGGCGACGCCAAACCCGTGGCGCAGCGCCATGCGCTTGCCCTTGGCGATCATTTCCTCAAAGCTGCCGATGTCCTTGGTGGTGACCGCGTGCGCGCCCCACAACAGGCCGAGCCGCCGCGCGATGCGCAAAGCAGGCGTCAGCACCAGCATCGGCACACCGGGGCGTTCGCGCGCGACGCGCCGCGCGGTCGAGCCCGATCCGGTAAACACGATGATCCCCGAAATCGGCAAAGTCGCGACGATCGAGGCGCAAGCCCCGGCCAGCGCGTCGGCGGTGGTCGGATCGGGCGGGGTCTGGGTAAAATGGACGCGCGCCTGATAGCCGCTATCGCGTTCGACCTGCACGGCGATGCGGTTCATGATCGTCACCGCTTCTTCGGGCCAGGCGCCCGAGGCGGTTTCGGCCGACAGCATGACCGCGTCGGCGCCGTCATAGACCGCGTTGGCGACGTCGGACACTTCGGCGCGGGTCGGCGTCGGCGCCTCGATCATCGATTCGAGCATCTGCGTGGCAACGACCACCGGCTTGCCCTGGCGCCGCGCCATCGCGACGATGCGCTTTTGCAGCGGCGGCACTTCCTCGGGATTGAGCTCGACGCCCAGATCCCCGCGCGCGACCATGATCCCGTCGGACAGTTCGATAATCTCGTCGAGCCGACCGATCGCGGCGGGCTTTTCGATCTTGGCCATCAGCGCGGCGCGCCCGCTGATCAGCTTGCGCGCTTCGGCAAGGTCTTCGGGCCGCTGCACGAACGACAGCGCGATCCAGTCGGCCTGTTGCTCGAGAGCAAAGGCGAGATCGCGGCGGTCCTTGTCGGTCAGCGCGGGCACCGGCACCACCGCGTCGGGCACATTGACGCCCTTGCGGTTGGAAATCACCCCGCCGACTTCGGCGGAGCACAAGATCGCATCGGCATCGGCACGGATCACCCGCAGCCGCAGCTTGCCATCGTCGATCAGCAGCCGTTGCCCCTTTTGCAGGACGCCGAACAATTCGGGATGCGGCAGGCAGACGCGCGTTTCATCGCCCGGCTCGGGATTGCGGTCGAGGGTAAAATGGGCCGAATGGCGGATCACCGCGCGGTCGCCCTTGAACACGCCGACGCGCAGCTTTGGCCCCTGCAGATCGCACAGGATGGTGATCGGATGGTTCACCCGCGTTTCGAGCGCGCGGATCGCGGCAATCGTTTCGGCGTGCGTTGCATGATCGCCATGACTCATGTTGACGCGGAACGCATCGACACCGGCGCGAAACAGCTTTTCCAGCATTTCGGGGGACCGGCTGGTCGGGCCGACCGTTGCCAGGATCTTGACCTTGCGCCCGCGCGGGCCCTCTATCGTCGGATCCGTGTTCGCCACAGTGTCAGCCTCGTTTTGCCAGGGTGTGCCCTTTGCGGCCCCACTGCATGAGAACAACTGGCCACCGGACGTCGTCGGCGCTATGGCCCAAGGCGCGTTAAAACCCAAGGCCCAATCCCCTCAGGACCATTCCCATGGATACGAATTTCCCAACCGGCGCAGCGCCCGATCCGATCGACACCCTGCCCGATTCCGTAGCGGCAGAGGCCTTTCGGAGACTGGTCCGCCATTTGCGCCTGCGCCACGATGCGCAGAACATCGATCTGATGGGGCTGGCCGGATTTTGCCGCAATTGCCTGGCCGACTGGATCATCGAGGCCGGCGCCCCGCTGGACAAGACGACTGCGCGCGAGGCCATCCACGGCATGCCCGCCGCGACATGGAAAGCGCGGTTCCAGACCGAAGCCACGCCCGAACAGCTGGCGCGGATGGCCGAAAGCATGAAGCGCAATCAGTCGGGGCACTGAGCTGCCCATCACTCCGTTTCGCCATCACTTCTATTCGGGCGCGCCGGTATATTGCGCATCGGGATCGGGCAAGCGCGGCGGGTCGCCCGGGCGGGGCGGATCGAACGCCGTGACCGGGATAGGGCCGATCAGTTCGCCATCGTCCCACATCACTTCGAACCAGTCGCGCGGATCGAGCCCGAGGTGCTGCAACGGGGTGTAGTAATAGCGGCTGAAGGCAAACACGACGCGGTTTCGCCCCAGCGCGGCGCGCACGCCTGCAGGCGCGACGAGATGTCCGCGATAGCCGCCGAACGCCCAGTTGTCGGTCTGTTTCGGATCGGCCATGACCACCAGCGGAAACGGGCAGTTCGGCGTGCCGAATTCGACCAGACAGGTCTGTTCGATCACCACCCCGATGGATTCGTGTGACGCCAGCAGGACCGCGCCGGGATCGTCGGCCACCCGGTGGACGGCATAACGCCAATCCTGCGGCTGCTGGATATAGTCGATCACCAGCAAGTCGATCAGTCCGGCCAAGGCGACCGAGGCCAGCACCGCCAGCGCCGAAATGCGCCGCATCACGCGCCAGGCCGGGTGTTCGCCCGCGACAGCCCCCGGCAACGCGGCGGCGGCGATCAGCGCGGTAAAGCTGTAACACCAGTGCAGCGTGAAATCGGAAATGATCGGGTGAACCCTGTCAGTCGCCTTGAACAGGACC
This sequence comes from Novosphingobium sp. Fuku2-ISO-50, assembly GCF_001519055.1. Taxonomy (GTDB): domain Bacteria; phylum Pseudomonadota; class Alphaproteobacteria; order Sphingomonadales; family Sphingomonadaceae; genus Novosphingobium. The sequence continues at coordinate 75,744 of NZ_KQ954294.1, forward strand.
AGCGTGCCGATCACCACCAGCACGGCCAGCCGCACGTCCCGCCGCCCCCGACAGCGCCAGGCGCCGATCAGCATCAGCGCCGCCATCAGCCCCGCACCCACCGTGCCGCCGGTCAGCAATTGCAGATTGCAGGTGGTCCGGAAATCGGCCCAGTCAAGCGGCTGCAGCCAGGACAGATTGGCCGCCGCCCGGCTCTGCAATTGCACCACGGCCATCGCCAGCACCCAGCCCGACAGCGCCACGATCGCGATATTCGCCGCGATCAGCATGGCAATCGGCAGCGCCACGATCGACCGCCAGCGTCGATCGCGGCACACCATCGCATCGGCCAGCGCCGCAAATGTCGCGATGACCGGCCAGAGCAGCATCGTCGTGTGGCAATAGATCGCCACCACCGCGCCCGCGACATAGAGCGCCCAACCCCGCCAGGCGCGCGCCCGTTCCCCCGAAAGAGCATCGACCAGCCCGATGAACGAGACCAGCACCATCAGCTTGGCCAGGCCATAGCCGCGCAGATAGGCCGCCTGATAGATGTCGGACCACGACACCGCAAACAACAGGAGACCGAGCATGGCCGCCGGCCAGCCCAGCCGCGCCCGGACAAACCGCGCAAACACCACGAGATGCGCCAGCGCGATCGTCAGCGGCAGCGCACGCATCCACCAGTGCCCCATCGGCACCACCATGCGCCACGCCTTCAACAGCGAATAGAACAACGGCGGATTGGTCTCGCGCGCCATCCACCAGCCCCACAGCCGGCTCCACGGCTGGTCCGAAAAATACATCGAGGCCATTTCGTCAAAGACCATCGACGCGGCGGCATGGCGCAGCCGCAGCCATACGGTCAGCACCGCGATGGCCCCCAACAGCACGGGAATCCCCCAGCGGGTCGATGAACGCCCGGTCAACATGCGCCCGTCATACGCCATCCCCGTCATACTGATGTCATGATCCCCGCCGAATAGCTGTTGCGGCATACCGATGCCCCCTTGTGCGAACAAGGGCACCCACCGCTCTTTGCCTCCTGGCGCTTTGACGACCGTCAATCGCTCTGTAACACTCGCATGCAAAAGTGCTGCCCCATCATCTGCGCAAGAGGCCCGATCCGCTTATGCCCTCCGCTTCGCCGTCTGACAGCCTGGGCGATCGCGCCATCCCCGACACGGCGATCGCCACGCTGACGATGAACCCGACGATCGACGTCGCCTTTGAAGTCGACAAGGTCTTTCCCACGCACAAGATCCGGACGGCGCGCGAATATTCCAACCCCGGCGGCGGCGGGATCAATGTCGCGCGGGTGTTTGTGCGGCTGGGCGGCAATGTGCGCTGCGTCTATCTGTCGGGCGGGCCGACCGGGGTCGCGCTCGACGGCTTGCTCGACCTGCACCAATTGGTGCGCACGCGCGTACCGATTGCAGGCCACACCCGCATCGCGGTCACCACGCTGGAAAAATCGTCCGGGCTCGAATACCGTATCACCCCCGAAGGCCCCGAAGTGCGCGAAGCGGAATGGCGCGCCGCGCTCGCCTGGCTCGAAGCGATCGAATGCAGCCATCTGGTCATGAGCGGGTCGCTGCCGCGCGGGGTGCCCAAGGATTTCTACGCCGAAGCCGCCCGTATGATGGCGTCGCGCGGCGTGCGCGTGGTGCTCGATACATCGGGCGAAGCGCTGCGCGCAGGGCTTGCCGGTGGCGGCATTACCCTCGTCAAGCCGAGCCGGGGCGAACTCGAAGCGCTGGCCGGGACAAGCCTGCCGACGCGCGCGGCGGTGGCCGAAGCGGCGATGGCGATCATCGAGGCGCGCCAGGCACAGATGGTCGCCGTCACGCTGGGCCACGAAGGCGCGATCCTCGCCCGCCAAGGCGGCGTGATCGATTACCCGGCAATCCCGGTCGAAGCCAAAAGCACGGTCGGCGCAGGCGACAGCTTTCTCGCCGCGATGGTCTTTGCACTGTGCGCCGGGCAGAGCGACGACGCCGCGTTCCGCATGGGTGTGGCTGCCGGCACCGCTGCGGTGCTCCATCCCGGCACCGACCTCGCCCGCCCGGCGGACATCCTGCGGCTGGTGAAAGAGCTGCAGCCGGCGTAATCCCATGCGGGGCCGGTCTTGAAAGCGGCCTGCGCGCTCGCCATTTCCGGTGCATCCGACCACGTCAAAGGGGATCCACCGGAAACGCCATGAGCACCAGCGAAACCACTGCGCCCGAGACGCGCTCGTTCGAAGCCGATGTCGCCCGTTTGCTGCACCTGATGGTGCATGCGGTCTATTCCGATCGCGACGTATTCTTGCGCGAACTGATCGCCAATGCCGCCGACGCCTGCGAAAAGCTGCGCTATGAGGCGATTGCCCGCCCCGATCTGGCAGGCAGCGAAACCCCGCGCATCACCATCGCGCTCGATCCCGAGGCAAAGCGGCTGACCGTTACCGACAACGGCATCGGCATGACCGAGGCCGACATGATCGAGGCGCTGGGCACGATCGCCCGTTCGGGCACCCGCGCCTTCATGGAAGGTCTGGCGGCGGCGAGGGACGGCGAAAAGGCGCAATTGATCGGCCAGTTCGGCGTCGGATTCTATTCGGCCTTCATGGTCGCCGATCAGGTAGAGGTCTTTTCGCGCCGCGCCGGGACCGAACTGGCCTTTCGCTGGACCTCCGACGGGCTCGGCACCTACAGCATCGAGCCCGCCGATCTCGCAGAGGCCCCGGCCCCCGGCACGCGCGTCGTGCTGCATCTCAAGGACGATGCGACCCAATACACCGAGCGCCACACGGTCGAGCGCATCGTGCGCGCGCAGTCAGGCCATGTCCCCGTGCCGATCGCGCTGATCGAAAAGCCCGATGCGGAACCCGGTGACATCACCGATGGCAGCGCGCTGTGGACCCGGCCCAAATCGGACATCAGCGCCGAGGACTATACCGATTTCTATCGCAGTCTGGCCGGTCAGTTCGATCAGCCCGCGCTGACGCTGCATTACCGCGCCGAGGGCAAGCACGAATACAATGTGCTGGCTTTCGTTCCCGAAAGCCGCCCGTTCGACTTGTTCGATCCCGATCGCAAGGGGCGGATGAAGCTCTATGTCCGCCGGGTGTTCATCACCGATGAGGCGGAGCTGCTGCCGCGTTATCTGCGCTTTGTGCGCGGGCTGGTCGATTCGGCCGATCTGCCGCTCAACATGTCGCGCGAGATGATTCAGGAAAGCCCGCTGCTCGCCGCGATTCAAAAGGGCGTGGCCAACAAGATCCTGAGCGAGCTCGACAAGCTGTCGAACAGCGACGCCGACAAATATGCGGCCTTCTGGGACGCATTCGGCGCGGTGCTCAAGGAAGGGATCTACGAAGATTACGGTCGCCGCGAAACGCTGCTCGGCCTCGCCCGCTTCCGCAGCACGGCCGCGCAAAAGGATGGCGGCAATGGCTGGCGCTCGCTCAAGGACTATGTCGCCACGATGCGCGACAACCAGACCGCGATCTATTACGCCACCGGCACCGATCGCGACCGGCTGGCCACCTCGCCCCAGATCGAAGGATTCCGCGCACGCGGGATCGAAGTGCTGCTGCTGACCGATCCGGTCGACAGCTTCTGGGCGGCATCGGGCGTGGATTACGACGGCAAGCCGTTCAAATCGGTCACGCAAGGCCAGACCGATCTCGGCCTGATCGAACCGCTCGAAGGCGAACAGCCGCCCGAACCCGCCGCGCCCGAGGCCGAGGCCTTTATCGCCTATGTCAAGGAACGGCTGGGCGAAGCGGTCTCCGATGTGCGCACGTCCGAACGTCTGACCACCAGCGCGGCCTGCCTCGTGGCCAGCGAACACGGCATCGATCGTCAGCTCGAACGCCTGCTCAGCGCCAATGGCCAGACGCCGCACGGGGCCAGGCCGGTGCTCGAACTGAACCCGCGCCATGATCTGGTGACCGGGCTGGCCGCCTTGCCCGACGATGCGGAGCTGAAAGCCGACGGCGCGCACTTGCTGCTCGACGAAGCGCGCATTGCCGATGGCGAACTGCCCGACGATGCCCGCGCCTTCGCCGATCGCCTCGCGCGGGTCATGGCCAAAGCCCTGGCCTGAAATCCCTGCCCTGACACCTGAACCGCCCCATCCGGGGCGGTTCAGGCCTATTTCAGGCGACGCTGCCTTCGAGGATTTGCAGCGTTTTCAGGTCGGAATGGAAATCGAGCGCGTAGTCGCCGCCTTCGCGGCCGATGCCCGAAATGCCGATCCCGCCAAACGGCGCGGTCAGATCGCGGACAAGGAACGTGTTGACCCAGACCGTGCCGCCGCGAACCTGCCGCCCGACGCGTTCGGCGCGCGCGGCGCTGCCGGTATAGACGATGCCCGACAGGCCATAAGCGGTCGAATTGGCCAGCGCGACGCCTTCGGCCTCGTCGCGGAACGTCTGGAATGTCAAAACCGGGCCGAACACTTCGTTCTGGACGACTTCGGCATCGTTGTCCCGGGGCACGATCAGCGTCGGCTCGATCCAGTTGCCGCCCTCTTTCCACAGCTTCCCGCCGCGCACGATCGTATCGCCCGCCGCGCGGGCGCGATCGATGAAGCCGAGCACGCGTTCGACATGGCGCGGATGGATCAGCGCCGACATCGTCGTGGCGGGATCGCGGCTGTCGCCCATGACATGCGCATCGGCATAGGCATGGAATTTTTCGAGGAAGGCGTCCTTCACGCTGTCTTCGACGATGATCCGCGTGCCCGCCATGCAGACCTGGCCGCTGTCGTCATATTGCCCGGCGGCCTTTTTCGCCGCCGCATCGATGTCCGCATCGGCAAACACCAGCAAGGGCGACTTGCCGCCCAGTTCGGCGGTAAACGGCACGATGTTTTCCGCCGCCGCCTTGCCGATGATCCGCGCGGTCGGCACGCTGCCGGTAAAGCTGATCCGTTTGATCCGGGGATCGCCGGTCAGCGCATTGCCGAGCTCCGCGCCGAGCCCCTGGACAATGTTGAACACGCCTGCCGGGAAACCCGCCTCGTCGATCAGGTCGGCCAGCACCGAGGCCGACAGCGGCGACCAGTCGGCGGGCTTCAGGATCACGGTATTGCCCGCCGCGAGCGCCGGCGCGCATTTCCATGTCGACAGCATGAACGGCGCGTTCCACGGCGTGATGATCAGCGACGGCCCCGCAGGCTGGCGGATTACCCGGTTTGCCGTCCCGCGCGAGGACCACACGCGCTCTTCATGCGCGCTCGCCAGATCGGCGTAGTTGCGGAAATTGGTCGCCCCGCGCAAGATCACGCGCAGCCGCAGGCTTTCGAGCAGCATGCCCATGTCAAGGCATTCGATCATCGCCAGCTTTTCGACATTGGCCTCGATCAGATCGGCCAGCCGATGCAGATAGACGCCGCGCTCCGCCGCGCTCAGCGCCGCCCAGGCCGGAAAGGCCTGCGTGGCCGCCTCTGCCGCCTGTGCAGCCGTGGCGATCGTGCCGCGCGCGATGTCGGCCAGTTTCCACGACCAGTCAAACGGGCAGCGGGTTTCGAACGTATAAGGCGATGATACCCGGCGCCCGCCGATATAGTGATCGGGCGATACCGAATGGCCGGCGATGTCGATGCGCGTGTCCATGGGGAATCTTTCAGATATAGGGCAGGTAATAGGCGATCTGGCCCGCGTCGTCGCACTCGCCGACAATGCGCAGCTCTTCGCGCTTGATCGCGAGGTAATTGGCGACAAGCTCGGCCCCGATCGCCTCTGTCAGCACGGTATCGGCCTCCAGCGCGTCGAGCGCGGCGCCAAGGTCATGCGGCGTGTGGCGATCGGTGTTGATCGTCTCCAGCCCGTCGTCGGTTTCGGGCGCCGCCAGTTCGAGCCCTTGTTCGACCCCCATCAGCGCCGCCTGAAGCAACGCGGCGACGGCGAAATAGGGGCTTGCCGCGCAATCGGCCATGCGGTGTTCGATCCGCGCCGCCGCGCCCGTTTCCGCCGAAACGCGCACTGTGACGCTGCGATGGTCGATGCCCCAGTTGGCCCAGTATCCCGACAGGCTGGCCGGTTGCAGCCGGGCATAGCTGTTGGTCAGCGGAGCCAGAATCCCGGCCAGCGCCTCGTGATGATGCAGCATCCCGGCAATCGCCCCGCGCATCGTGTCCGACAGCGCGCCGGTCGCCACATCGTCGGCAAAGACGTTATGCCCCTGCGCATCGCGAAAGCTGATGTTGAAATGAAGCCCGCTGCCGCTCTTGTCGGCAAACGGCTTGGGCAGGAATGACAGCAGATAGCCTTTGCGCAGCAGGACTTCGCGCGCCATCTGGCGAAACAGGAAGGCATCGTCGGCAGCCTTGAGCGCGTCGGCAAAGCGCAGCGTCAATTCGAATTGCGGCGCGTCGTATTCGGCATTGATCGATTCGATGGGAATGCCGCAGGCATGCGCGGTTTCCCAAATCGCATCGACCAGTCCCGCCGGGTCGGTGAACGGCCCGGTGCCATAGACGAAAGCGCCGGGCGTATCATAAGGCACCCATTGCCCGTTTGCATCGCGCTGAAAGACATAGGCTTCCATCTCGATCCCGACCATCGGTTCGAGCCCCCGCGCGCGCCAGGCGGCAATCGCGCGGATCAGCGCGCCGCGTCCGCACAGCGCAAAGGGTTCGCCCTTGAAGTGCAGGGCGCCCAGCGCGATTTTCGTGCCCGCTTCCCATGACGGGCGCAAGGTATCGGGATCGAACACCATTTCCATATCGGGCAGCCCGTCGAGCATCCCGCCGCCGGGCGCTGCGACAAGCGCCTTGTCATATGTGACCGCATACGTGCCGACGCAAAACCGGGCATGGCCTTTGCCTGCCTCGGTCATCGGAACATATTTGCCGCGCGCGAGATTGAGCTGGTCGGCGAACAGCAGGCGGCAGCGCTCGAACGCGACCGAGCGCGTCTGATCGGCCGAAACCGGCGAAAGCTTGTGCATTGATACTCCCCAATCGGCCTTTTGGTGGTTTGCGCGGCGCTGTTTTCAGCGTGCTTTGACGCGAACCGGCAAATATTTGATCCCGTGAATGAAATTCGACCGCAGATAGCTGTGTTCGGCGACTTGCTCGATCGTATCGAGCCGCTTGGCCAGTTCCTGCATGACGATCGCGACTTCGAGCTTGGCCAGCCACATGCCGAGGCAGATATGCGGGCCGCCCTGCCCGAACGAGAGGAACGGATTGCGCGGACGATCGAGCCGCAGCGTATAGGGATCGGCAATCGCGGTTTCATCGCGGTTGCCCGAAAGAAACCACAGCAGGACTTTGTCGCCGGCACGCACGGACTTGTCGTGAAAGGTGAAATCGCGCGTTGCGGTGCGGCGGAAATGCGTGGTGGGCGAGGCCCAGCGGATCATTTCGTCCGCCGCCGCTTCCCAGTTTTCAAAATTCCCGGCCTGCAACTGGCGCAAGAGATGCGGGTTGTTGGCCAGCGCATGGATCGTCGCCGAAAGGCTGTAGCGCGTGGTGTCATTGCCCGCCGCAACCAGCAGGCAGAAGAAATTGCGGAATTCATCGCGCGACATCTGCGTGCCGTGGCTGGTGGTCTGCCGCACGAGATTGAGCACGCCGATCTGTTCGCCCGCGTCCATGCGGTCGAGCAAATCATTGGCATAGTCGAACAGCTTGACCGCCGCAGGCGAGCGGAACGGCAAGAGCCGGTATGCCTCGGTATCGACTTTGTCGATGACGAAGTCGGTATAGTCCGGGTCGGAATTGGAAATCAGCGCATCGCCCAATTCGACCAGCATCGGCCCGTCTTCGACCGGCACGCCCATGATCTGCGCCAGCATCTGCATCGGCAGGCGCCGGGCGATGCGATCGACCGCATCGAATTCGCCCTCGCCCAACGCGACATCGAGCAAGTCGGTGACGATCGTGCGGATCTGATCTTCAAACCCGGCGACGGTGTGCTTGGCAAAGGCTTTCGATACCAGCGCGCGAAAGGCGCGGTGTACCGGCGCGTCGGTTTCCTGAAAGGTCTTGCGCGCTTCGTATTCCTCTTCGGACTGGTCCTCCATGCGGATGCCCTTGGCCGAAGACAGCAGATCGGCCTGCCGGTTCAGTTCGAGCAAGTCGGCATGGCGGGTCACCGACCAGAAGCCCCGGTCGCCATTGCTCATGTCCGACCAGGCCATCGGTTCTTCGCGGCGCATGCGGTCAAAGGTCGCAAACGGCGCCCCGTCATTGAACGCATCTTGCGACGAAAGGTCGACATGCGGGTCGGTCGAACGCGAAAAGGCAAATGGCATCGGATCACTCCCTTGATGCCCACCAGCTAAACCGACCCACCCGTGATGCACTTGGCAGAAACGGACAGACTTGGCCCCGCCCGTTCCGAAGGGCGCGCCCAGTGCCTAAAGACTCGTTCAACGCCATTTCAGCCAATCAGGGAGCCTTCGCCATGGGCGAAATCATCGGTGCCGGAATTGTTGCTCACGCCCCGACCATCATGATGTCGAAGGAGGATCGCTACGAATTGAACGACGGCAAGGAAATCAGCCTTGTCCCCGGGCTCCACCGGCTGAAATCCGAAGTGCTCGACGTGTTGAAGCCCGATACGATCGTGCTGTTCGATTCGCACTGGTTCACCATCGTCGAATTCTGCATCGCGGCGCAGGGGCGCCGGTCGGGGCTCTATACCTCCGACGAATTGCCGCGCGGCATGCGCCAGATCCCCTATGACCTGAAAGGCAGCCCCGAGCTCGCCTTTGCCATGGCGGAAAAGGCCACGGCCAACGGCATCCGCACCACCGCGATCGACGATCCGTGCCTGCCGATCCATTATCCCACGGTCAATCTGTCGACCTTCCTGCAGGGCGAAGAGGAATGGGTTTCGGTCAGCCACGCCTATTCCGCCGACCCGGAGGATTTCCTGCGCGTAGGCGAAGGCATCGGCCAGGCCATCGCGCAATCCGACAAGCGCGTGGTGCTGATCGCCAGCGGATCGATGAGCCACCGTTTCTGGTCGTTCCGCGACATCCCGCTGCACGAAACGTCGGACCCGATTCACATTTCCAGCCCCGCCGCACGCGAAGCCGATTATGAACGCCTGCGCTGGTTTGCCGAAGGCAACCACGCCGCCGTGATCGACACGATGCCGGATTATCTGCGCCACGCCCCCGAAGCGCGCTTTGGCCATTACCTGATGATGGCGGCGGCCTGCGGCGGACGCGACTGGAAAGCCAAAGGCCGGCAGTTTTCCGACTACGAAAACGCCACCGGCACCAGCCAGGTCCACGTCTGGTTCGACAAGCCGGAAGACGGCTGGACCGGATGAAGGGCGGGCCTGGTGGATTGTTTTTGACATTTGCATCCCGCCATCCGGATAGCACGGTCGCAAATGTCAAAAACAGAAAATCCACTAGAATCAAAAGTTTCCAGTGGCCCAAAAAGATTCTGACATTTGCGCACTACCTAGCCGAGAGCGGGTGCAAATGTCAGAATCGGACCACTAGCCCCGCCCCAAAACTTCATGCTCGATCCAGGCAATGATCTCCGCCGCACGGCGGCGATCGTCGAGCACATCGGCATCGACGCCCAATTGCCACGCGAGATCCGCGCGCGTGCGATCGGCATGGAGGGCTTCGAGCTTGGCATTGTGTGCCGCGATTGCGGCGCGGTCGGCAAAAAAGCCCTGCGCGACCATCTCGTCCTGATCGAGCCGGTTGAGCTGCGCGATCTGGGCCAGATCGAATTCGGGATGGTACTGCACCGCCCAGACCGTACTGCGCCCCAGCGGGATCAGCGCAGCCTGAACCGCGCTGTGACCATTACCCGCGAGCAGCGTCGCGTTGTCGGGCAGGCGCGTCACTTCGTCGTAGTGGATGCAGGGCGCGTCGAACACCGCGCCTTTTTGCGCAAACATCGGATGCGCACGGCCAGCCTCGGTCAGAGCGATCTTGCGCGCGATGCCGACTTCTCGCCCCCGAGCGGAGCGCGCGACCTCTCCACCGGCGGCCACGACCGCGATCTGCAGGCCCCAGCACGACCCGAACACCGGCAGGCCGCGCTCTGCCGCCGCGACCATCAGCGCGATCTGGCCGGTGACCGCCTCGTCGCTGTCATAGGCATGGAGCGCAGAACCGGTCACGACCAGCCCGGCATAGTCCGTCCAGTCGCGCCCATCGGGCAGACCTTCGCCGGGGTCGGCGCCAAAGGCCACATCGAGCGCCAGATCGGGGAAATGCGCCGCGATCGTTTCGGCATAGATTTCGCTCGACCAGCGGACACCGCGCTCGCGGGCGACGGCCCGGCGATCGGCGGGATTGCCTTCGAGCAGCAACAGGCGGGTCATCAATGCGCCTGTTGCATCATCTGCGCGCGGTATGCCTGGGGCGAAACCCCGCTCCAGCGGTGAAACGCGCGGGTGAAATTGCTGTGTTCGGCATAGCCGAGACGCAGCGCGATTTCCGCGATCGACAGATCGGGCCGGGTGCGGAATTCAAACAGGGCCTGACGCATGCGGCATTCGTCGAGCACTTCCTGAAACGAGCTGCCCTCCTCGGCCAGCTTGCGCCGCATGGTCCGGCTCGACATGCCGATTTCACGCGCGATACGCTCCTGCTCGATCGAGCGGCAATTCATGTCGCGCCACACCACTTGCGCCAACCGTTCGACCAGCGGGGTCCGGCGGCGGTGTTCGACGATCGCCCGATTGACCACCGACATGTCGTTGGAGGGGCGCGCCGCCGGCAGCGCCAAATCGAGCATCGCCGCCGGAAAACGGATCTGGTTGGTATCGGCGCCAAAGCTGCACGGCGCGTTCACCACTTTGCCGATGTCGCCGCGCATTTCGTGCGCTTCGGCCTCGAACGTGAATTCGACCTTGTCCCAGCCAGCCCAGCCATTTTCACCACCGCCCCTTAGCGCGTGCGCGCCGCGCCGGATGATCTGCGCGACAATGCCGAGGGTAAACATCGCATCGTAATGACGCGGCCAGATGTCGGGATCGAGAATGCGATAGCTGACGCTGGCCATGGTCTCTTCGCGATCGAGCGTCATTTCGGTGCAGTCCTGCAGGACGACGAACAAGTCGACCAGGCGCTTCAACGCGGTGCCCACGCGCGTTGCGCCAAGCACGGGTTCGCCAAGCGCCCCGCCGAGCGCACCCAGATCGAACCGCATGCCCGCAGCCCAGGGAATCGACGCGTCGCGCCGCCGCGCCACGATGCTTTCCGAAAACCGCACAAATTCGGCGAGCGGAATCGACGGGCGGCTGATATCGCAAGGCCGCAAATCGCGCAATGCATGGATTTCCGGGACGTCGGCGGCTTCGACCAGGGCGTCCCAGCCGTTGAGTGCGCTGGCGTGAATCTGGCTGGACCGGGCCCGATTCGGCTGATCCCGAAACCCGACGTGGCGATGCTGATGCAGTTGATCCATTTGGGAATAGCACAGAAATGGCGTAGCGTCCGGCGCCTTTGGCATGACAGATCTCCCCTGGCTTTTATGAGCGCGAGGCTATCGCAAGAGGGCGGTCACGAATTGATCATAATCGTCACAACATGATATTTTCGATCGTGCTCGCGAAAGGGCTGCGCGTGACCGACGACCGCAACCATTGGCCATATCGGCCAAGCCCGGCTTCGCGCAGCATGACAATCTCGGCTGGGGCGAAATCATAATGGAAAAGCGGCGCGCATGACACAACGGCGACCCAGGGAGATCAATGTCAACGGCTTGCCCGCGATCGTCAGCGCGATCGCGCTGGGCACGATCGGCGTGCTGTCGTTCATCATCCAGCCCGGCATCGTGCAGGGCTATGTCACCCATCTTGGCGTATCGGATTCGCGCGCGGTCGATCTGGTCGGCCTCGAAATGCTGGGCGTTGCCCTGGCGACGGTGTTCATGGCGCTGATCGGCACGCGGATCGACTGGCGCGCGATCGTCGGCGGCGGGCTGATGATTGCGGCATTTGGCGACATCGCCTCGGCCATGGCGACGCACGCGCCTTCGTTCGGCTGGCTGCGGCTGATCGCCGGATTTGGCGAAGGAACGATCATCTCGATCAGCTTTACCTTCGTCGGGATCACCGCCAAGGCAGAGCGCAATGTCGCGCTCTATCTCGCGCTCTTGCTCACTTATGGCGCGTTCGGGCTGTGGTATTTGCCCGTGTTTCTCGATTTTGCGGGCATTTCCGGCATGTTTCTGGTCTTTGCCGCGCTCTCCGGGCTGGCGCTCGTGACCGTGCCGCTGGTGCCGCATGGCTATGGCGCGGCGCAAGCGGCGCGGCCCGGCGTGCGCCAGTTGCCGATTGCCATGCTGGTGATCGCGCTGGCCGCCGTGCTCGCCTACAACATTGCGCAAGGGATCGCGTGGGCGGTGCTGTTTCTGGTCGGCACCAGCGCGGGGATCGGCGAACAGGATGTCGCCAACGCCTTGTTCCTGTCGCAGATACTCGCGGTCGGCGGGGCGCTGGCCTCGGTCTTTCTGGCCGAGCGCATTCCGCGTGATCTGGCGATCGCGGGCGGCATTCTGGGCGGGGCGGCCAGCATCGCGCTCCTGCTCGGCCATCCGGGGCCCATTCTGTTTACGCTCGGCGTCTGCGGATTCAACGTGCTGTGGAACTTCGTCCTGCCGTTCATTCTCGGGCGGATCGGCGATTTCGACGAAAGCGGGCGGATGATGTCGTTTGCCATCGCGATGCAGATGATCGGGCTGGGCGGCGGCCCGCTGATTGCTGCGCCGCTTATCGACGGAAAGGGCTATCGACTGGTCGAGCTGGTGTGCATCGCGCTGTTCCTGATCAGTTTTGTCCTGCTGCGCATCCCCAGCCGCGTCCATCGCAGGCTGCACGCGGCGGCCTGAGCGCGCCTTCTTTCCGCCTGCGCGCTGATTGGCCGCATCTGACAAGTGCGCGCAGCAAAGCCGCAGCATGATGCAATCACAGGGCGTCAAAACGTCCGATCGGTCGTGGCCGCAATGGCCAGCCGCCATCGCGGGGAGTTTTGCATACCATGAGCATCAGAGGGACTTTTTCCGCGCGGGTCGCGCTTTTTGCGCTGGCCGCAGCGCTGATTCCGCAAGCCGCGCGTGCAGCGGACGCCGCCCCCCAACCGGGCGAAATCGTCGTCACCGCGCAAAAGCGCGAACAGAGCGCGCAGAAGATCGGCATCGCCGTGACCGCGCTCGGCAAGGACGCCATCGCCGCGATCGGGCGGCAGGATGTGACCGCGCTGGCGGGCCAGGTGCCCGACCTCGAGGTCAACCAGTATTCGCCGACGATCACCGTGTTCAACATTCGCGGCGTCTCGCAAAACGACTTCACCGACGCGCAGGAAGCGCCGATCGCGTTCTACGACGATGAAGTCTACATCGCCTCGCTGGGCGCGATCACCGGCATGAATTTCGACCTCGAGCGCGCCGAAGTCCTGCGCGGGCCCCAGGGCACGCTGTTTGGCCGCAACGCCACCGGCGGGCTGGTCCAGTTCGTTTCGGCCAAGCCGACCGCAAAGAACGAAGCTTTCGTGACGCTGACCACCGGCTCTTACGGCCAGGTCGCGACCGAAGGCGCGCTCAGCGGCGCGCTTTCGGATGCCGTGCGGGCGCGCCTGTCGTTCACCACCAACGACGCGGGCGGCTATATCACCAACACGATGGGCCCGAGCCTTGGCAACACCAAGTTCTATGGCCTGCGCGGGCAGATCGCCGCCGATCTCAGCCCGGCTGACAAGCTGATCGTCAAAGTCCAGACCTTGCGCAATGCGCACGAGCGCAGCGGCGGCCTCTACAGCTGGGCCGCAGCCTATCCCGATCCCAACGACCATGGCCTCGGCAACTATGCCGCCAATGTTCCGGGCGGCAATCCGGGCGGTGCGGCGCAAGGCGCCGACGCCAACGGCTATACCAACACATCGGGCAGCCCCTTCGTCCAGAGCGAAGACCGCGTGCCCTATTTCAACCGCACGTATTGGGACATCAGCGCGCGCTATACCCACGATTTCGGGTGGGGCGAGCTGGCATCGATTTCCGATTACCAGCACATGACCAAGGACTACGGCGAAGATTCCGACATGTCGCCCAATGCCGCGTTCAACTATGACACGCATCAGCGCATGTATCAGATGTCGCAGGAACTGCGCCTGTCGGGCAAGACCGACGCGCTGAACTGGGTGACCGGGCTTTACGCCATGAACATCCACACTGCGAACCAGTATCAGGTGGTCAGCCCGGCGGGCACCGTTCCCGGCTTCGGCACGCTCAACTATGGCGGCACGCAGAACACCGATTCGCTCGCCGCTTTTGCGCAAGGCGAATATGCGGTGACGCCGACGGTCTCGCTGATCGGCGGCTTGCGCTATTCGCATGACCGCAAGCACATCGAATTTCAGGACTATTCGAACGGCACGCTGCTGTTTGACTGGGCGACGACGATCCCCGATGTTGCAAACTTGCGTTTTGCCACGTTCAACAACTGGTCGGGCAAGGCCGAAGTCGATTACAAGCCCGACGGCAACACGCTGATCTATGCCTCGGTCAATCGCGGCACCAAGGCGGGCGGGTTCGGCACGGTTTCCTCGCCTGCGCCTTATACCGACAGCGCGGCGGTTTCGACCGCGACCGGCGCACCGCTGGTTCAGGCGATCCCGTTCGGGCAGGAAGTGTTGACCAACTGGGAGGGCGGCTTCAAGCTGACCCTGCTCAATCGCACGACCCATTTCAACGGCTCGGTATTCTTCTACAATTATCAGGGCTATCAGGCGTTTCAGAATGTCGGGGTAAACCAGTACATCTCGAACCATCAGGCCTATGAACACGGCGCCGAGTTCGAATTCAACACGCGCCCGGTCAAGGGGCTCTACCTCGGCACGTTCATGACGTTCCTGTCGTCCAAGGTGAAAAACATCACCCTGCCCGACGGCTTCGTCGCCGACCGCGTCCTGCCGCAGGCGCCCGACTTCTCGCTTGGCTGGCAGGTGCATTACCAGTTCCCGGTCGGCCCCGGCCAATTGACACTCGGCACCGACTGGAAGCACGAATCGGGCAGCTTCTTCGAAACCAACAACGCCCCCGACGACTACGAACCGGGCCGCACCATCGGCAACGTGCGCGTGAGCTATGCGATCCTCGACGGCAAAGTCGAAGTCGCCGGCTTCGTCAACAATGTCACCGACAAATGGTATCGCGTCTACAATCTCGATCTGGCAGGCCTGCTCGGCTCCACCAACCAGACTTATGCCAAGCCCCGCACCTGGGGCGCGAGCGTAACGCTGCGCTACTGAGCGCGAACACCAACACATTCCACCCTGGGGGTGCGCCGGTTCGCCCGGCGCACCCCTTCTTTTTTGCAGTTACCCCCGGCACGCCCTCGGGCTGCGGCCATAGTGGCGCGAGAACGCCCGGCTGAAGCTCGCGCTTTCGGCATAGCCCACCGTCAGGGCAACGTCTGCCACGCTGCGACTGGTTTCGCGCAGCATGCGTTCGGCGGCGACCATCCTGTGTTCATCGAGCAGCACGCGCCAACCTGTCCCCGCAGCGCGCAGGCGGCGGTGCAGCGTGGGCTGCGACAGGCCGAGACGGGCCGCGACTTCGGTCACTTGCGGCGGGCGGTCGAGCGGGGCATGGGCGATCATCGCCTTGACCCGCTCGGTCAGGCTGCCTTCGTGGCCAGCCCCGGCGCGACGGCGCAAATGGTCTTCCAGAATCGGATGCAGCACGGGGCTGAGCACGCGGCCGCGATGCGCGAGGTGCCGTTCCGGAAAAACCAGCAGGTTGGTATCCTGTTCAAAGAACACGTCGCAGCCGAAATAGTCGCGATAGACACCGTAAGGCCCCGCGCGCTCGTGCTCAAAGCGCACTTCGGACAATTCGATCGCGCCGCCGGTATATTGCCGCGCCAGGCTGAACATCGCGCTGATCGAATATTCCGCGTCCTGCCGCCGAAACGGCAGCGCGGGATCGACGACTTTGTATTCGAACATCGCAAACGGCCCCTCGACGGCAAAGCGATTGCGCGAGGCTTGCTGCATGGTGTCGAGATAGCGGGTAAAGCTGGCAAAGGCGCCGCGCAAATCGGGCGCGCTGAGGAACAGAAAGCTCAAGGGGCCGATACTGTCAGACCCGACCAGCCGCCCGGCGTGAAGCCCGAAGGCGGGATTGCGCGCCAGCACCGAGGCGCGCTCGAAAAAGATCAGGAAGGTTTCGAGCGGGATTTCGACATCGGCGCCCTCGATGGCGTCGCGATCGAGCCCCACTTCGCCAAGCAGATCCGCCGCCGACCGCCCCGTCAGTTCGAGGCAGTTGGCAACGTGACGCAGGAATTGTGCCGCGATGACCGGTTGACCCATCGCGGCACCATGTCGCGGCGTTGCCCCTGTGGCAACGCCGATATGCCTTTGATGATGTCCGGCACCGGACCGGTGCCCGACATCACAGACAAAGCCCTCTTACTTCTTGTCGAGCGCGGATTCGTAGAATGCCGCGCCTTGCCCGCCTGCCGCGCGCTTGCCGCGATGTTCCCAGTCGCCGCCCATCGCGGTCGAGATCACTTCTTCGGACTCGGTCGGCTGTGCGCCGCAATCGTCGCGGATCGGCGTCGGGCCATGGACGATGGTGTTCGACAGGCGGCCCAGCCCTTCGACTTCGACATCGACCACATCACCGGGCTGGACCGGGCGGCTGTTGGCGGGCGTGCCGGACAACAGCACATCGCCCGGTTCGAGCGTGATCGTCCGCGCGATGTCGGCGACCAGATAATGCATGTCCCATTCCATGTTGGCGGTGGTGTCTTCCTGGCGCAATTCCCCGTTGACATACGTGCGGATCATCTTGTCGCGGAAATCCCAGCCGGTGACGAGGCCGGGGCCGATCGGGCAGAGCGTGTCGGAGCCCTTGACGCGCAGCATCGAGCCGGCATCGGTATCGCGGAAATCGTGCAGGCCGTAATCGTTGGAAACGCTGTAGCCGAGGATATAGTCGCCCGCTTCGTCCGGCGAAATATTGCGCGCCGTCTTGCCGATGACGATGGCGATTTCGCCTTCGTAATTCAGCCACTTGCAGCGTTCGGGGCGAACCACCGCGCCCTTGTGCGTGTTGAGCGCGGTCACCGGCTTCTGAAAATAGGTCGGCGCGGCCGGCAGCTTCGTGATGAATTCCTGCACCCGGCTGTGATAGTTCAAATGGACACAGATGATCTTTGACGGGTTGCACGGCGCCAGATGCACCGCCTCATCGACGCCGACGCTGCGCCCGTCGCGCGTTACCAGTTCATCGCCATGGCGCGTGGCCAGGATCGGATAGCCGTCGAGCAGGATGCGGCGGTATTCGGTAGTCATGGGCGGGGATCCCTTTGTGTCCATTCGTCCCGCCCTTCATAACCCGACGCAAGGGCAATTGGCTTTGGCCGTTGCGGCCAAGCTTGCGCGCGCCAATGCGATAGAACCACCGCGACCATGGCCGCGCGATCCCGATTTCCCCGTGAGGCCGCACCAGCACAACGAGGCAAACATGAGTGACCTGAAGGGCCTGTTCTATCCGCGCACCCCGACCGGCAAGGCGAGCATCGTCCCGCCGGTGCCGTGGCACTATTCGGGCGAACTGATCACGCTCGAATATCGCACCGACCCGGCCAAAGTGGCCGCGCTCCTGCCCGAAGGCTTTACGCTGGCCGACGAAGACCCCGGCGCGGTCGCCGCGATCTGGGCCGACTGGCAATCGACCAGCGACGATCCGACGCAAATCCTCGATCCGGTGCGCGTGCAGTACAAGGAAATGTTCATAGTCGTGCGCTGCAAGTTTCAGGGCAAGACCTGGTCGCGCTGCGTCTATATCTGGGTGGACAAGGACTTTGCCATGCTGCGCGGGCAGCATCAGGGCTATCCCAAAAAGCTCGGCAGCATCCACATGAGCCGCCCCGTCGTCGTCGGCAAGGCCGGCCCGCGCCTCGAAACCGGCGGCACCTTCGGCGTCACGCTCGCCGCATCCGACCGTCGCCTCGCCGAAGGGCGCTTTACGATCACCGGCCCCGCCGATGCCCCCGGCTTCGTCAACGGCCTGCCCATGGCGCACAACCGCTGGCTCCCCACGATCGAAACCGACGGCACGCAAAGCCTCGACGAAGTCGTCACGATGGCGAGCTTCGACGTCGAACGCGGCCGCTGTTTCAAGGGCGATTTCGACCTGGCGTACTTCGATTCGCCGGTCGAAGAGTTGCTCGACATCGCACCGCACGAAAAGATCGCCGGATACTGGCACGAAATCGGCGTGTCCTGGCGCGCAGGCACCACGCTGGCGCGCAACAATCTGGTTTAAACCAGCCGCACTCCGGGCACGTCGGGCGGCAGGGGGATGAATTCGTCATCCCCCGCAACGCCGTCAAAACGCCCCGCGCGCCAATCTGCCTTGGCCGCCTCGATCCGCTCGGGCCGCGACGAGACGAAATTCCACCAGACATAGCGTCGTTCGGGAAATGGCTCGCCACCAACCAGCATCAGCCGACTGGGCATATCGGCAGCGAGCACCACTTCCGCGCCGGGTTTGAGCACGACCAGTTGCCCGGCGGCAAATGCACCCTCCTGCCCTTCGACGCGTACCGCGCCCGACACCACATAGACCGCGCGTTCGACATGGGCCGCGCCAAAGGCATAGCGCCCGCCCGCCGCCAGCATCAACTCGGCCAGGATCATGTCCGAGGCGGTCTCGACCGGCGCAGTCATCCCATCCGCCACCCCCGCCAGCAAGGCCAGACGCACCCCGCGATCCTCTGCCACGGGCAGCGCCTGGGCGGGATAATGGCGGAACGACGGGGCGATTTCCTCTTGCGCAACGGGCAGCGCGACCCACAGCTGAATCGCATGGAGCCGCGCCCCCACCCCGCGCGCGGCGGGCGGGGTGCGCTCGGAATGAACGATGCCGCGCCCGGCGGTCATCCAGTTGACGGCGCCGGGGCGGATCGGCTGGACATGGCCCAGCGAATCGCGGTGCAGGATTTCGCCCTCGATCAGATGGGTGATCGTGGCGAGCCCGATATGCGGATGGGGCCGGACATCGAGCGCCCGATCCCCGGTGAAGGCGATCGGGCCAAGCTCATCGAGAAAGATGAACGGCCCGACCATGCGCCGATGGACCGCGGGCAGCGCGCGCCGCACGGTAAACCCGTCGCCGAGGTCGCGCAGCGGCGGAACGATCACGGCTTCGACAGCGGCATCGGACATGGTCGGGCCTCCCGGCTTTACAGTGTGTCTACCAGCACGACTTCGGCCTCGTCGAGCGCGGTAATCGTGATGGTTTCTTCGTCCGCTATGGCCAGACCATCGCGCGTGCCGGCTTCGACGCCGTTGACGACGATCCGCCCGGTCGCCGGGACCAGATAGCCCTTGCGCTCGGCACCCAATGGATACGTCACGCTTTCCCCGGCGCGGATCGTGCCCGCAACCAGCCGCGCCTCGGTACGGATCGGCAGGGCTTCCCCCCCGCCACCGGGCAAGTCATCGGCATAGCCCGAGGCGAGCACGACCAATTGCCCGGCGCGATCGCCCTTGGGAAACTGACGCGCGCCCCAGGCGGGCTGTTCGCCCCGCCGTGTCGGCATGATCCAGATCTGGAACAGCGTGGTCGCCTCATCCTCGATGTTGTATTCGGCGTGCGTGATGCCGGTGCCCGCGCTCATCACTTGCACATCGCCGGCCGCCGTGCGCCCCTTGTTGCCCAGGCTGTCCTGATGCGTGATGGCGCCGGTGCGGACATACGTCACGATTTCCATGTCGCGATGCGGATGCGGCGGAAAGCCGCTTTGCGCCGCGATCGTGTCATCGTTCCACACGCGCAGATTGCCCCAGTTCATCCGCGCCGGGTCGTGATAGTCGGCAAAGGAAAAGTGATGGCGGGCGTCGAGCCAGCCATGATTGGCATGGCCGATAGCGGCAAAGGGACGCAGTTCGATCATCCGATGTCTCCGATATGCCGGGGATCTGTCCCCCGGCGATTGCCCCCAATCTAGGGCGTAAACTCATAAACCACACCATCGAGGTTTGAGGCCAAAAGGCCCAGCGCGAGGCGGATAGGTGCAGGAATAGTGGTTTTATTTCAAACCTATCCAACGCTGCGATGGGCCTTTTGGGTCAAATCCCGAAGGGACGGCAAAATGGCTTCCATCTCGAACAGAAATGCGCTGGCAAAGGCAACCAGCCTTCGCGGCGCGCATTTCCGCCCGATATGTTCGCCATTTTGCCGCCTCGATGGCGTGGTTTATGAGTTTACGCCCTAGGGATTGGCTTTTGCAGGAAAATGGCAATGATGGAACTTCACTGGTGAAGGATTTTTATCGATGAACCTGCCCGATCTCGAAGCCTGGGCAATTTTCGGCAAAGTGGTCGATCTCGGTTCGTTCGCCGCCACTGCCGACGCGCTGGGGCTGTCGCGCCCGACCGTGTCCAAGGCGATCAGCCGGCTTGAAGCGCGCCTCGGCGTGCCGCTGCTTCACCGCACCAGCCGCCGCATCGTCCTGACCGAAAGCGGGCGCGCCGCGCTCGACCGTGCACGGCGCATTCTGGCCGATGGCGAAGCCGCCGAGGCCGGCGCGCGGGCCGAGGGCGAGATACCGCGCGGGCTGGTCCGGCTGGCCCTGCCGATGAGTTTCGGGTTGCGCCATGTCGTGCCGATCCTGCCCGAATTCCTCGCACGCCATGGCGAAGTGTCGATCGATCTCGATTTGTCCGACGCGCGCGTCGATGTCGTGGGTGGCGGGCATGACCTTGTCGTGCGTATCGCAGGGCTTGCCGATTCATCGCTGCGCGCGCGGCGGCTTGGCACTGTGCGCCGCCCGCTCGTTGCCGCGCCGGCCTATCTGGCGCGCCACGGCGTGCCCCGGCACCCGCGCGAGCTTTCGGCGCACAGCGCGCTGCTCTACACCAATCTCGACAGCCCGGCGCACTGGCGCTTTACCCATGCGACCGAGGGCGACTACGTCGTGACGATGCAGGGCCGGCTTGCCGCCAACAACGCCGACGCGCTGACCCCTGCGCTGCTTGCGGGCGAAGGTCTTGCCGTCCAGCCCGATTTCATGGTCTGGGATCACCTGGCCGGCGGCGCGCTCGTCGAAGTCATGCCCGACTGGCGCGCGCCCGACATTGCGCTCAGCCTGGTCACCCCGCCCGGTCGCGAACGCCCCGCGCGCGTGCGCGTCCTGATCGATTTCCTTGCCCGCCGCCTCGCTGCCGCGCCATGGAACCACACGACGGCAGCCTGAACGGTCGATCAGAAGCGCCGATCAGAAACGGTAACCGACATCGAACCCGAACGTGCGCGGCTGATTGGTAGAGGCGCGCATCAGCGCCGGCATGTTGAACTGGAAACTGGTGTTGTTGATCGAATAGATCGCGTGTTTGTTGGTCACATTGTCGACGAACAGTGCCAGCGTCATCGGGCCCTTTTCAAGGCTCGTGCGGAAATTGACCAGATTGTAGGTCGGGATGTCATAGTAGAAATAGGCCTGATCCTTGACCGGCCCGACGAACACGTCGCTGATGCGGGTGACCAGCGTCGCATCCTTGCCCACTTCGTGCGCATAGACCACCGATCCGTTGACGGTATATTTCGGCACATTGAGGATCGGCAGCGGCGCCACCAGCCCGGTCTGCGCGTTGACCTTGTCGATCGAGGCGGCAATGTAATTCCCGCTGAGCGTCAAAGTCAGCGATTTGGTCACTTGCGCGGTGATTTCGGTTTCGGGGCCATAGCTGTGCCCTTTGCCCGCGTTCGCGGTATAGAGATAGCCGCAGGTCAGCGCGACATTCTGCTGCACGTTCTGCCAGGACAGATAGAACAGGCTGCTGTTGATCGTCAGTCGGCCGCCGGCCAGCCGTGCCTTTTCCCCGACTTCGTAGTTCCAGATCGAATCCGGGCCAAACGAATGCGGCACCTGGTTAAGCCCGACCGCCTGCAGCGAGGCGAGGCACGATCCCGGCCCCGATACCGGCACCGACTGGTTCACCCCGCCCGGACGAAAGCCCTTGGCGATCGTGCCGTACAAAGTGAGATCGCGGCTGGGGGTATAGGACAAGTTGAACTTCGGATTGAAGCCGTGATCTTTCGCCTCGATATATTCGACGAGATGGTCGGCAGTCCCGGTCTGCGACGCGATGCCCCACTGATCGTTGGTCATCGTCGACTTGTAGTTGAAATAGCGCACCCCGGCGGTGAACTTGAGTTCGGGCGAAAACTTGTACGAAGCCTCGCCAAACGCCGCATATTGGATGATGTGATAGGGATTGTTGGAATCGAACAGAATCCCGTCGGGGTTCGTGCCCGCCGGGGAGAGGCCGGACAGCGCCGGATTGGCGCTGAGCTCGATCCAGGTCGAATGAAAATCGCTGTAGAACAGCCCGGCCACCCATTGCAGCGGGCTGGTGCCGGTTGATGCCAGGCGCACTTCCTCGCTGAACTGATGCGACGGGTCGACCTCGCTATAGGGTACGGGCACGTAAGAGCTCAGCCCGAACAAGTTGTAGACCGATTCCGAGGCATCCTGCGTCTGGCTGAGATTCCGCTTCCAATACGATGTCGCGCTGGTCAGGCTGACCCCGTCAAAGGCATACGTCGCGCTGAGCGAGCCGATCGTGACGACATCGCGAATGGGTTCTGCGGTATCGACAGCCGAATAGTGCGCCATGCGGGTCGAGCCCGGCGGGATGTCGAATTCGTCATAGCCGCCCTGGCGAATCAACTGCCAGAAGAACGTGCCGACCAGCTTCAGCCGGTCGGTGGGCTGAAGCAGCAGCGAGGCGCGCACGTTCTGAAGATCGACGTCGTTGACATCGTGATAGGTCCTGGCAACCGGCGCATGGGCCACATCGCCGCGTGTGCAGCCATTGAACGGAGCGCAGTTCGGGTTGGTTTCGGCGGGAAAATCGGACAGGACGACCCGGTCGATCCAGCCGCTGCGATGCTTGTCGGTCGCCACCACGCGCAAGGCGGCATTGGCGCCCAGCGGCAGGTTGATCATCGCGCTGCCGCCGCCGTTGATCCCGCCGCTTTGCGTCGCCGAAATGTTGCCGTCGACGGCGGCGTGAATGCCGCTGGGATCGGGTTCGTTGGTCACCAGCTTGACCGTGCCGCCCATCGAACCCGAACCATAGAGCGTGCCCTGCGGCCCGCGCAGCACTTCGACGCGCTTGAGATCGAACAAATCGGGATCGATCACCACTTTGCCGACTTGCGCGGCGGCGGGCGGGTTAAGCGGGGTATCATCGAGATAAAAGCCCACCGTCGGCGACGATCCGCCCGACGAGGCGAGCCCGCGCGCCTCAAGCTCGGTCTGGCCCGGCCCCGCGCTGCGCGTCGACAGGCCCGGCGTCGACTGGATCACCGCCATCATCTGCGTGATCCCGCGCGCGGCGAGCTGTTCGCCCGAAATCGCGGTCATGCTGATCGGCGTGCTCTGTACGGTCGAAGCGCGCTTTTCCGCAGTCACCACGATTTCGGCATTGGCGCCGCTTGCCCCAGACGTCGAATCGGCCGGGGCATCGGCGGAGGCGGGCTGGGCCAGCAGCGCCGTGGTGGACATGGCTATGGCGAGCAGCGCACGGCGGCGCGAGTGACAAGGACGCATGAACATCGGATGCCTGACCCCGTTGAATGAACAGATGACCGCGCGCGGCGCCATCGCTGTCCAAAGTGTATGGGGCGTTACAGCATACCGGAAATTCTTTTTAAGCTGTATCATATATTCCAGCGCGCGGGCGCTGCGCCGCCAGACCGCTCAGAGCGGGTCCGATGATCCTTCGAGATAGCTGCGGATCGATTCCATCCTTTCGATCCGCGCCTTGATCTCGGACCAGCGCGCGATGCTGAGATACGTCATGATCGTTTCGACCAGCGCGCTGAGCGAAGTCATCGATTCCCAGCTCGACAGGCCGTCGGTCCTGATCGACACGACATGGTCGGCGACGGCGGCCACCGGCGAGAGGTAAATATCGGTGATCAGGATGATTTCGGCGCCGCGCCGCGCCGCTTCCTTGGCAAAGCGCACGACATCGGGCTGATAGCCGCGAATGTCGAACACCACGAACACGTCGCGCCGCGTCACATCGATCAGGTATTCCGGCCAGCGCGCCGTCGGGCCCGTCACTTGTTCCACATCGCGGCGCACTTCGCGCAATTGCAGCGCGAGCTGGGACGCCGCGCACGACGTGAACCGGCCGCCGATGATCGTTACCGGGCGGCGCGGATTGCCGAGTACGGCGCCGATCGCCGTATATGTCGCGCGCGGAATCGATTTCAGCGTCTCGTCCACCGTGCGCACCAGCGAGCGCCGGAACCGGTCGAGCAAATCATCGACCTCGTCCCCACCCTCGGGCACGGCGCTCGCTTCAAAATCCGCCTCCGGGGCAGCCGCGATCGCATCGGCAGGCGCGATGCGCATTCGCGCGGCCAGTTCGTCGCGCAACCGCTGCTGAAATTCGCCATAACTGCCAAAGCCGAGCTTGGCGACAAGCCGCAGCACGGTCGGCCCGCTGACCCCGGCATCGTGGGCCAGCGCGCTGACCGTCTGAAGCCCGGCGACCGGATAATTGGCAAGCAGGACTCCGGCGCATTTGCGCTCGGTCGGAGTCAGCGTGCCGATCCCTTCGCGAATCGCGGCGGCCACACTCTGCGGCGCGGTCGCACGGGGGTCAGACTGGGTTATCGGCATTCACACGGTACTCCGCCAGTTCGGCGACGATCTGCTCCGTGGTCACCTGACGGCTGTAACCGCGCGAATTGCGCAGCGAAGAGACATGCCGTTCCTCGCTGTGCGTCGCGCAGGCATCGGTCACCGTAGTCACCAGATAGCCGATATCGCACGCATCGCGCACCGCCGAATCCACGCATTGATCCGTCAGACAACCGGCGACGATCAGATAGCGCGTGCCGAGATTGCGCAGGATATAGTCAAGGTTGGTCGAAATGAACACCGATGACGACGTCTTGGGAAAGACCATCTCGTCGGGTCCGGGCAAGAGATCATCGACCATCTTTGCGTCCCACGATCCCGGGGGCACGTGGAATCCGGTGACCTTGTAATCGAGCCCGCGATCGCGCCCGTCCCGGGTCAGGCTTTCGATCACGGTATAGATCACTTCGACCCCGGCCTCGCGCGCGGCGGCACGCAGGCGCACCATGTTGGGCAGCGCGGTTTCGCGCAGCGTGCGCAGGAAATAGCCCAGCTTTGCCTCGCGCTCGGCCGGATCGAGCCCGGCATATTCGCTCCCGCGCGGGTCGCAGCCGTAATTCTGCACATCGACAAACAGCAAGGCCGCTTCGGACGGTTTGACCGGGACATCGCGGCTCGTGATCGTGGTCACAGACATTCTCCTGAAAAAAGGGTTCGCGCGCGGATGAGCGCTTGGGACAGGCGATGGGCCCACGCATCCTGCATCGCCGGCTCGGCGATCAGATCCTGGCGCAATTCGACCAGGGCACAGGGCATGCGGCCCTCGGCATGAACGGGCACGGTGTAATCGCTGTCCGCGCTCATCGCGTAAGGCTCGTTTTCGGTGATCAGGCAGTCGCCCGGTTCGCGCAGCGCGGTGGCCAGCGCCCGGGCGAAACGATCGTCGCGATCATAGAGCACGGCGGCGTGCATCGACCGGCTGACACCGAGATAGATCGGGGTCATCGAATGCAGCGAAACCAGAATCGTCTCGCGCCCGGCGCGGCGGTCGAGACAGGCGGCGATGGCTGCGTGATAGGGGTCGAAGATCGCCGCACGCCGTGCCGCGCGTTGCGCCGCCGGGATCGCTTCGTTGCCGGGGATCGCGGTCGCCTCGCTCAGCGTGACGATCGAGCTTTCGACCGCAGGATCGCGGTTGCAATCGATCACCAGCCGCGAATAGGTCTGCAACACCAGAGGCGCATCGAGCAGCGCCGACAGCCGCCGCCCCACTCCGGCAATGCCGATGTCGCACGCGATATGGCGATCAAGCTCGGCCGCCGACACGCCCAGATCGCCCAGCGCGCGGGGTATCGCCCGCCCGGCATGATCGCCGGTCAGCACGAAAGGCGAACGTCCATCGAGGCGCAGCGCCTCGACCGGAGCCGGATCGCCGGGGCCGAGCAGCGCGCCCGTCCTGTCAGTATGCAGCGGCATAGCGGTCGCAAATCTCCTGATCGGTCAGGCCGTCGAGCGCGGCGATTTCCGAGCATTTGAGCATGACATAGGCCCCCGCCAGCTCTGCGCCGAGAAACCCGCGCACGGCGTCGGATGTCTCCAGCAGGTCGAGCGCTTCGCCCAGACTGGCGGGCAAGGCGGGCGACGGCGCGGCGGGATCGAGCGAAAGACCGCGCGCGATACCGTCGGCCCCGGCATGGATCAGCGCGCCGAGCGCGAGATAGGGGCTCGCCGTCGCATCGCAGACGCGAAATTCCATGTTGTAGCGCCGCCGCTCCGCCTCGGGATCATCGGCCTTGCTCGCACACAGGCGGATCGCCCGGCCCCGGTCAAACACGCCAACATCGGCCCGCGTCGGCGCCCACTTGCCGGGACGCAGGCGATAATACGACACCACCGACGGCGCCGTCAGCGCGACCAGCGCGGGCAGATGCGCGACGATCCCGGCAACGAACGCTTCGCCCACGTGCGACAGGCCAAGGCGCCGCGCCGGATCGTGCATCACGGCCAGCCCGTCGGCATCGAGCAGGCTGATGTGAATATGCGTGCCGCTGGTCGCGCCATCGGGCGAGAGCATGGGCGCATGGATCGCGCGGTGACCTTGCGCGGCGGCGACCGCACGCGTCAATTCGCGCGCGATTACCGCTTCGTCGGCGGCGCGCGCGCCGATCGTCGGGGCAATCGTCACTTCGAACTGGCTCGGCCCGTTTTCGGCAAGGAACGAATCCGGCGTCAATCCGGCGCGGCGCAAGGCGGCAACCAGTGTCCCGCCAAAGCCGCCGGCTTCGACAAAGGCATCGAAGCGATAGGGCATGCCGGGGCGCTCGGCGATGCCGGTATGGACGAATTCCTGCTCGAACGTCGCATAAGCGCGCAGCCCCGCCGCAGCTTCCAGCGCGGCGAGCCCGCGTGTCAGAAATCCGCGCGGGCAGCAGACCCAGGGCGTGCCCTCCTGCGTCACCAGATCGGCGGGAAACAGCGTCACGTCGGTCCCCGCGATCCCCATCGGCACCAGCGCGCCACACTCCGCCACCGGCTTCAGCACAAGCTCGCCGGTCGTGCCGAACGGCGTCGCATGGATCGGCCCGAATGCCGACATCATGATGTTGGTCGGCGCCAGGCCAAAGCCCGAACGCATCCGCCCGGCCAGATCGGCCATGGGAAAGCCCTTGCCCCGGAAATGGCCGGACAAGTCGCACGTTCCGATAAAGCCGAGCGGCTCGGGCAAGAGGGCAGTCGCGGACATCAGGACGCAGTTCCTTCCAAAGCGGGCACGCGCCGCGCGCGCGGAAAACGATGCAGGATCAATCCCGCGCCCAGCCCGATCCAGCCGAGCACGACATAAGGCCACAACCGGTCGGGATAGGCCGGAACGGGATAGAGCGTATTGTAAAGCGGCCAGCACACGCCGATCGCCCCGGCAAGCCCGATCGCCAGACGGGCCGGGCCGGAGCCGGGTAGCGCCGCGCGCACGGCCTGCCCACCGACGCAAAAGGCCCCGAGCACCGCGCCATAGACCACCATCACGCCAAGCGCGCCGATCGTGCTGGCATAGCCATAGAACCGCCCCGCGCCGACCGCCGGGGCAAACAGGCAGAACGCGGCAAGACAGGCCGTGCCGACCGCAATCACCGCCAGCGCAGGCGTGCCGTGAACCGGATGGACCCGCCCCAGCCCCGGCAGGATTCCGGCACGACCCAGCGCAAAGGCCAGCCGCGCCGCCGCCGTCACCGCGCCCAGCGTGCAGGCAAAGGCCGAGACCGCATTGGCCAGATCGAGCGCGACAGCAAACCATGGCGCGACATAATGCGTGGCCAGCACGTCAAGCGGCGCATCCGCCGCCGCCAGCGAAGCGCCCGGAATATGGGCAAAGCCGATCACTTGCGCCAGCGTGATGATCACGAAAATCATGCCCAGCGTCGCGATCGTCCCGATCATCGCGCGCGGAATGTCGCGGCGCGGATTGGCGGTTTCCTCGCCCAGCGTCGCCGCCCCTTCGAACCCTCCGAACGACAGGAACGCAAAGACGATCGCATAGCCCACGCCCGACCAGCCGCCCCCGCCCCCGCTCGCACTCGCGCGGCCGGGCACAAAGCCATGGGCCAATTCGCGCGCGCCCGGATGGCATGTCACCATGATCACCACGACCAACGCCAGAACCGCGAGCAGCGACACCCCTTCGAGCCAGAGCATCAGCCGTGTCGCCACATCGACATTGCTGTAGGCCAGCGCGGTCGATCCGATCATCGTCGCCATGCCCAGCATGAACCACAGCCGCACCCCGCCGAAACTCACCGGCGGATAGCCCAGCCCCGCCATCGCCGCATCGACGAAATTCCCGGCAAGGCCGCAGCTTCCCGCCGCAAATCCGGCATAGCCGAGCATCAGCACCCAGCCCGCCAATGCGCCGGGACGCGCGCCCAGACTGGCGCCGACAAACGTCATCGCCGACCCGGCGGACGAAATCGCGCGGCTGAATCCGGCAAAGGCCAGCGCGATCGGCACCATGATCACCGCCCCGAGCAGGAACACCAGCGGCACCGCATCGCCAGCGGCCCCCGCCGCCAGCGTCGCATTGAACGCAACCGCCATCGACGGCGCGATCACCGACACCGACAGGCCAATCACCGCCGCCAGACCGAGATGCCCGCCAAGCCGCTCGCCCGCGCGCGGGCCGGAAATGTCGTCGTTGCTGAGGTCCATCGGGCTCGCCTGCATCGCCGGGTACTTGCAAATTCCGGTCAGGTCGGCGAAACGTATTGAATGATACAGAATCTGTCAACACGCGCAAAAGTTGTAATGCCTGAAACGCTCCATGCAGACACCCCTTGCATCGATAGCATGGCAGCGCGTCGTCCGGGCCGCCCTTGCTGCGCCCTCCCGCAAAAAGGCCCTCCCGCAAAAAGGCCCTCCCGCAAAAAGGGATGCAGGCTCTTGCCCATACGTTCGGCCGGGGCGAAACAGGCCCCCGGCATCCATTCCCGGTTTGAAGGAGACCCCCATCATGCGCACCATCTTCCGCATGCCGCTGGCGATCGCCGCATCGCTGTCCATCATGGCGGCAAGCGCGCAGGCCGCGCCCGATTCCGGCGCAGCAGCCTTTGATCAGGCGTACCGGACGCTCCACGCCGGTCGGTTCGTCGACCTCACGCACAGCTTTGCGCCTGGCACGCCGCACTGGAAAGGCATGCCCGACGAACACGTCGAACGCCCTTTCACGATCAAGCACGATCAGTTCAACATCGACATCTTCACCCACCCCGGGCAATGGGGCACCCATGTCGATCCGCCCGCGCACTTCCACGAAGGGCTGCATACGGTCGACCAGATCGATCCGCGCGAATTCCTGCTGCGGCTGGTGGTCATCGACGTGCATGACAAAGTGGCGCGCGATCCCGACTATGTCGTGACGATGGACGATGTGCGCGCGTGGGAAAGCCGCCATGGGCCGATTCCCGAAGGCGCCTTTGTCGCGCTGCGCACCGACTGGTCGCATCGCTGGCCCGACAACGATGCGCTGCAGAATGTCGATGCCAAAGGGGTTGCGCATTATCCGGGATGGAGCCGCCCGGTGCTGACGTATCTGTATGAAACGCGCCACATCACCAGCTCGGGCCATGAAACCACCGACACCGATCCGGGCGTGGCCACGACGCGCGACGACTATTCGCTCGAAAGCTATATTCTGGGCACCAACCATTTCCAGATCGAGCTGCTCGCCAATCTCGATCAGGTGCCCGAAGCGGGCGCGCTGGTCATGGTCAGCTTTCCCAAGCCGGAAAAGGGTTCGGGCTTTCCCGCCCGCGTCGTCGCGATCGTCCCTCAGGATTGATCGCCCCCCACTCTCGATTCAGGAACCGCCATGCCCAAACCGATTGTCTATGCCGATGCCAGCGACGAAGTCCGCGCGGTCTATGATGACATCCGCGCCACGCGAAAGCGCGACTGGATCAACAATTTCTGGCTGGTGATCGCGCATCACCCGGCAACGCTGCGCCGGATCTGGAGCGCGATCAAGGAGGTCATGGGGCGCCCTTCGGCGATCGACCCGCTGACCAAGGAAATGATCTATGTCGCAGTCAGCGCCACCAACAATTGCGCCTATTGCATCGCCTCGCATACCGCCGCCGCGCGCGAAAAGGGCATGACCGACGAACAATTGGGCGAATTGCTGGCGATCGTCGGGCTGGCCAACGAAACCAACCGCCTCGCCATCGGCTGGCAAGTCGAAATCGACGAAGCCTTTCGCGAACCTGCCGCTTAGGGCAAAACCGCCAGCCAGTGACTGACCGCGATGACGGCGATGCCCGCCAGAACGGTCAGATGCGGCAGGTATCCCGCGCCGGTCTTGACGCCGGGTTCGGGCCGCAAGTGCAGGTCTTCAAGCATGTCTTCGGGAAAGCGGCCCTTGTCGACGACATAGTGGCGCCACATGAACACCGGCACGATCAGCGCGACGCAGGCAATCCCGGTGTAAAGCGTGCCCTTGCCCAGCATGTCGGCGCCCACGCCCATCAGGGCGAGATTGACGAACGACAGGATCGTGCCCGCCGCCAGCAAGAGCGTCGGCGCGCGATAGGGCCGTTCCCAGCCGGGCCGATCGAGCCGGTGAATCCACGCCGAATTGAGATTGAGGAAGTTGAACAGGATATAGCAGACGTTCGACACGCCGAGCACGAAGACATAGTCCGACATCGACAGCAGCAGGAGATTGAAGCCGAGATCGGTCCACATCGCCGCCGTCGGCGCACCGGCACGGTTCACCCGGCTGAGATATTTGGGCAACCAGCCGTCCGCCGAAGCCTGATAGAGCGTGCGCGATGACCCGGCCATCGACATGATGATCGCCAGCAGCAGCGCCAGAATCATCATCACCACGATAATATTGCCGATCACCGGGCCGATCACCGGCCCGACCTTGATCATCCCGGCCATCGCCTTGGCCACGCCCATGTTGTTGGCAATTTCGGGCGAAAGCATCCCGTTCAGCCCGAGCACGCCCTGAAAGCTGATCGGGACAAGCGTGAACACGACAATGCACAACAGACCCGAATAGAGGATCGCCTTGAACGTATCCTTGCTGGGATCGCGGAATTCGCGCGTGTAGCAAACCGCCGTCTCGAAGCCATAAGTCGACCAGGCCGCGACAAACAGCCCGCCGAGGAAAATCGAGATCCCCGCCGCGTCCCAATGGCCATTGACCGGGTGCCCTGCGGCATCGTGCGCCAGCGGCACGATCGGCCAAAGATTGTGGCGCGGCATGTCCCCGGTGATCAGCGGGACCAGACCGATCAGCAAAAGCGGCAGCAGCGCGATCACCCCCAGCACGACTTGCGTGCGCGCGGTCGAGCTGATCCCGCGATGCTGGATCGCAAAGGCAATCAGCAAAAACGCCGCGCCGATGATCGCCGTGGCATTGATCCGCAAGGACAACCCCGCCTTGAGGAACGACAGATCGAGCAAAGTCAGATGCCAGGTGTTGATCGCGGCATCCGGCCCGAACAGGATTGACAGCGAAAAACCCGCCGCCAGTCCCGATCCGATCGTCAGCACCGGCGACCAGGCGAGCCAGTTGCACCACACCGAAACCGGCGCAAACAGCTTTGAATAACGCGCCCAGGCAACCGCGCCATAGACCGAGGCCCCGCCCGACTTGTTGGGAAACAGCCCGGCGATTTCGGCATAGCTGAAGGCCTGGACAAACCCGAACAGGATCGAGACCATCCACACCAGCCACGAGGCCATGCCGACCGAGGCGGCAATCGTGCCGATCGAAAACAGCACCAGCGCAGGCACGCCGCTGGCGATCCAGAACGCGCCGGTCCAGTCGATCCCGCGTTGCAGGCCAGCCGTCTCTGCCGGGATGCCGGAACTTTCGGCCTGCGCCACACTTGCCATCATTTGTCCTTCTTGCCGTTGGGCAATAGCGGGGGATCAGGAACGGACGCGCGTCTTGTCCGGATCGTAGTGGGGAAAGCGCACGACTTCGGCGCCGATGCGCTTTTGCTGACCGTCGAGCTTGCCGATGGTCAGCGCAGTGCCGAGCGCGCCCTGGCTGACATCGAGCCGCGCCAGCGCAATGGTCTGCCCCAGAATGGGCGAGCGCGTGGCACTGGTGATCACGCCGACCTGCACGCGACCGGCATAGACCGGATCGCCATGGCCGACATGTTCTGCGCCTTCGATGGCCAGCCCGGCGAGCACGCGCTGCGGATGCTCCCGGCGGCGCGCGAGCGCTTCGGATCCGATAAACGCGCTGCGCTTCGACTTGGGCGCGGCAAAGCCGATCCCGGCTTCGAACGGATCGGTCTGATCGCAGAAGTCATAGCCGGCGAACACCAGCCCCGCCTCGATCCGCAGGATGTCGAGCGCATCGAGCCCACAGGGCAAGATCCCGTGCGGCGCACCGGCTTCGATCAGCGCATCCCACAGATCCGGCGCGCGCGTCGGATGGCACCAGATTTCATAGCCGAGTTCGCCGCTATAGCCGGTGCGCGAAACGACCACCGGAATGTCGCCGATGCGCCCGGTGGTAAAGCGGAACCAGCCCAGTTCGGCAACCGTCGGGCGATGCGCCGGGGTCGTCACCAGCGGAGACAGGATTGCGCGCGACAGCGGCCCTTGCAGCGCGACATTGGAAAGCTGATCGGTCGACGAACGGACCCAGGCCTGCAGCCCCCGTTCGGCGGCCAGTTGCCGCAGCCAGACCCCGCACCAGTCATCGCCGCAAACCCAGCGGAAATTGGTCGGGCCCAGCCGGAACACCGTGCCGTCATCGATCATCCCGCCGGTTTCGTGGCACATCGCGGTATAGACGATCTGCCCGACGGCGAGCTTGGTCATGTCGCGCGTCACGGCCAGATCCATCAGCGCCTCGGCATCGGGGCCGGTCACTTCGAACTTGCGCAATGGCGACAGGTCGATCAGCGCGGCCCGCTGGCGACAGGCCCAGTATTCGGCGATCGCGCCATGATTGGTATAAGCCGTGGGCAGCCAGAATCCGCGATAATCGACCATCTGGCGGGTGAGATCTGTGGTGCGCGGGTGAAATCCGGTCTCGCGGGTGAGCCGGGCGGGTGCGTCTGGTGTCATGCGATGGGCATTGCCGGCGGCGGGCGCGGCACTCCTGTCATAGAGGCGGACGTGAATATCGGTCGGATTCCAGCCATTGGCCGGATCGATGTCGTCGGGGCAGGCCGATGAAGCGCAAACCAGATCGGTCAGCGCGCGCAACAGCACATAGTCGCCCGGTCGCGACCACGGTTCGTCCATCGCGATCGTTTCATCGGCGCCGACGAAGGTGTTGTAAAAGAAGTTGATCGCCGGCCAACCCGCGCGCGGCGCAACGCCATGCGGTTCGAGCGCGCGGTTGAAATTCTCGGTGCAGTTGGGATGCCCGGGATAGCCCTGATCGTCGTAATACCTGGCAGCGCAAGCGAGCAGAAAAGTATCGTGGCGCCCGACGGTATCCTGCACCACTTCGACCAGCGGCCGCAGCCCCGCATCGAAATAGCGCGCATGCAGCCCGGGGCTGGAAAAGCTGCGCCCCATCAGCGTGCGCGTGACTGTCGCATCGATCCCGAGTTCGCGCCCCTGATCGAGCGCGGCGGCATCGAATGCGACAAAGTCCGAACATTGCCGCCCGGCGACATCGATGATCTGGATATAATCGCCCGCCCGCACGCGATAGGCGCGCGCACTCGCCGCCGGCACGCGCAGATCGAGCAGCGGCTCGGCCAAGGGCGGGGGCAAGTCGCTGGCCGGATCGGCGCGCGCGATGCGCACATGCAGATCGGTGGCCGCGTCCTGCGCATCGGGCGCCATCGCCGTGCCGGGGGCCGACAGCGTGCACGACAGCGCCGTCTGCGCGGTAAAGCCATGGTCCGCCCCGGCGGGCGATGCATCGCCAAACAGCGCGATGCGGTCTTCACCTTCGGGCCCGCGCAGCACGAGCACGCCCGGCTGAAGCCCTTCGGGATCGATGATCCGCACCCGGTCGCCCGGAGCAAGATCGAACCGGGCCTCGCCGCCCCCGGAAACGACGATGAGGACGTCTCCGGGGGTCGGGAAAGGCACTTCGGCGAGAGCGGCGCTTGTCATGGAATCGCCTACCGCTCCTTCGCGATCAGACCGTGGCGTCGCTGGTGGCGAGAAACGCTTCGAGCGAATCGTCGAGCGCTTCCATCCAGCGGGTGTGATGGCGCGGGCTGACCGTGCCGGTCAGGACCGAGCGATAGGAATGATCGCGATAGCCCATGATGTCGGCCTCCTTGTCGTGCTCCCATTGCTTGAACAGCGCGGCCACGGCGGCGGTATCGAGCGTGGGATAGTCGGTCGCGGCGATCAGCTGGCTGACATAGGCAGCCTGGAAATCGATCTGCTCTTCCGGAGTGCCCGCAGCTTCCTCGCGGCCCTGCCAATCGGCGATGCTGGCCGCGCGGGTCTCGGCATCGGGCAGGTCGAGCTTGCCCAGGATCAGGTCGCGCACGAACCAGGCCTGCGCATCGAACATGTTGAACGTGAAATACTGGTCCTGCATGCCGACGTAGAACAGGTTCGGATTGTCCTGCCAGACCACGCCCTGCCACAAGTTGCCCGGATAGAGCCGGTTGTGCGTAATCAGGCGCAGTTCGTCGGGCAGGAACGGGAAGTGATGGATATAGCCCGTGCACAAGACGATGCCGTCGACTTTCTTGGACGTGCCGTCGATGAAGTGCGCAATATCGCCTTCGACTTTGGTCAGCAACGGGCGCTGCTCGAACTGTTCGGGCCAGTCGAACGGCAGCGGATTGGTGCGATAGCTGAAGGTCACCGAGTTGGCGCCATACTTGATGCACTGCGTCCCGATGTCTTCGGCGGAATAGGAACTGCCGACCATCAGCACGTCCTTGCCGGCGAATTCATCGGCCGAACGGAAATCGTGCGCATGCATTACCCGACCGGGGAACGTTTCGATCCCTTCGAATTCGGGCACGTTGGGCGTGGAGAAATGGCCCGACGAGACGATCACGTGATCGAACGTTTCCTCATAGGTTTCATCGGCGATCTGGTCCTTGACCCGCACGGTGAACAGGCTGGTTTCGGGATCCCACGACACCCAGCGGACCGGGCTGTTGAAACGCACGAACGGGCGCACCCCGGCCTTTTCGACCCGGCCCATGATATAGTCATGCAGCACGGCGCGCGGCGGATACGACGGGATCGGGCGACCGAAATGTTCCTCAAAGGAATAGTCGGCGAATTCAAGGCATTCCTTGGGCCCATTGGACCACAGATAGCGATACATCGAGCCATGGACCGGCTCGCCATACTGATCGAGCCCGGTGCGCCAGGTGTATTTCCACAGGCCGCCCCAATCTTCCTGCTTTTCAAAGCAGACCACTTCGGGAACGTCGATCCCCTTGGCCTTGGCACTTTGAAACGCCCGCAACACGGCAAGTCCGCTCGCACCGGCACCAATCACTGCAATTCGCTTGGCCATGAATGCCTCCCGTCTCCAGGCAAGGTTTTCGCGTGTTTACTGAAAATTCAACGCGAAAACCCGAGATGATCACAAAAGCGCGAACGACTGTTCGCCACAACAAAATCGCTGATTGGGCATGACGACTGGGAAAACGCCGCAATTTGAATGACGATCCCGCCCCGCACTCGCGGCAGGACTTGGGCAAAACCCACAACCCCACTGTGAAGCGCGACGTTTGCGCACATCCAAACTTCTCCCGCCCGGTGATCATGGGATAACCGGCAGGTCCGCATGGGTCAACTATGGAGAAAAATAATTTCTTAAAAAGAATGTCCGGCGCACGCCGATGGCGCGCAATCGGGCGTTCAGCCGCCGGTATTGCCCGCGCGCGGGTAGACGATGATCGAAAGATAGCGAATCACGCCCTGCCCCATCGTTTCGGGGCCATGCTGGGCCTGGCTGTCGAACAACAGCGTATCGCCCGGCTTGAGATCATAGCTGCGATCGCCGTGGCGATAGCAAAGCTCGCCTTCAAGCATGTAGATCAGCTCGGTCCCGCTGTGCGAAAAGCTGGTATAGGGCAAGGCATCGGCCGACAGCGTGATCATGTAGGGCTCGATCGCCAGATCGCCGCTGAGCAAATGGCCCAGCAATTGATAGATATGGCCCGCCTTGGTGCCGCGCCGCTCGATCTTCACCCCTTGCCCGGCGGCGACATAGGAACAATCCTGCCGGTCTTCGGCAAGCGCGAACAAGGCCGAAATCGGCACATTGAGCGCCTGCGCCAGCGAATGCACCGAGGTCAGCGAAGGCGAAATCTGCCCGTTTTCGATTTTCGACAGCATGCCGGTCGACAGCCCCGCCGCTGCGCTGAGATCGGCGACCGACAGATCCTGCTGACGACGCAATTGCCGCACGCGCAGCCCGAGCGCCTTTTCCAGCGCGCGCGGATCGTTGCGCGGCGCACCCGAGCCGGTCGGGAAATGCTCCGCCGACGGCGGTGCATCCGGCCCTGTCCGGTTTTGATCTTCGGTCCCGCGCGCGCGTCGTGCCATCATGTCCTCCAAGGCGTTCAGCATAGAAGCGCAAAGCCCGGAAAGACAAGCATTGGCATGCAATCAGGCGGGCAACACCGCAATGTCCGCAGCGATGCCCGGCGTCGTCGGCTCACCGTCGTCGAATTGGGCCAGATGCGCGACCAGCACGTCGTGATAGCGAGTCAGGCCCTTGTACCCGGCGATGTCGGGATGCAGATCGCGCATCACCCGGTGCAGGCGCCGCCCCCACTTGGGCACGCGCGTCAGATCATCGAGGCTGGCCAGATACGTGCGAATCCCGAACAGCAGCGCATTCGATCGCGGCAGGCGAAACAGGCTCTGCAATTCGACACGCAGAAACAGTTGCGAACCTATGTTTTCAGCCGTCAGACCGGCGCGATCGGGGCCCCACAGCGGATAGTTTTCGGGCGACGTGTCGAGCCGGGGATGGACCGTCATCGTCCAGTTGAGCCGCCGCGCGGGCTCGCCATAGCGGATGCGCATGAGATATTGCAGCGCCCGGTCGAATACCCCGGCCTGATGCGCCAGCGGCACCGGCCCATGCCATTCGTGGAACGTCATCCCCACATCGAACGCCAGGCTCCAGTCGGCCGGAGTCGTGGCAACGCCGCCGTCGATATAAAGCGTGCCGTCGCGCTGATCCTGCAAGGTGAAATCGCCCTGCGCCTGACGCACGATATATTCGAACGGCGGATGCGGCAAAGTCGTGGCATCGCCAAAGCGAAAGCTCTGGTGAATCCCCAGCGGACGATTGGTCCAGGTCCAGTCGAGCCCGTGCCGTTCGAGCGTGAACTGATCGGGATAATCGAGCGCCAGGCTTTCCATGATCAGCTCGAGCGTGTCCCATTCCGCATCGCGCATGTGCGGCAGCACCATGCAGCGGCCCGGTTCGAGCGCCAGCGCCCTGGCGCGTTCGGCGCATTCGGTGACATAGTGTTCGTCGACATCGAACGCGGCGGCAAACACCCCCGGCGTTGCGGAGCGGGTATGCGGCTCCATGTTGACCGAATACATGTAGCTGTCTTCGACGAACGGAAATGGAAAGCGCAAAACGCCCTCATCGCTGTTGCCATAGCGATAATCGTCGCGAAACGTCTCGTCGGACTTGAACCGGGTCGCCATTGTTCAAAAAATCCTCAGGTCTAAACTAGATGTCGAGCACGAGCGTCGCGCTGCGGCTGCGCGAGACGCATGGCATGACGAGGCAGCCTGCCCCGCGCTCGGCTTCGCTCAGATAATGATCGCGATGTTCGGGTGTGCCCTCGCTGACCGGCAGCATACACACGCCGCAGGCCCCACCGCGGCACAGCGACGGCGTGTCCACACCCGCCGCCTCGATCGCTTCGAGCATGGTCTGATCGCCCGCCACCGCGATTTCGATCCCCGACGCGGCGAGGCGCAGCACGAAAGGTTCGCCCCCTGCCGCGCCGAAATCCTCGCGATGCACATGGGTTTCGGGCCAGCCGAGCGCGGCGGCGGCGGCTTCGACCCCGTCCATCAGCCCGGCGGGGCCGCACGCATAGACATGCGTCCCCAGCGGCTGCGCGGCGAGCAGCGCAGTCAGGCCGAACGCGTCGCGACCGGCGTGGATATGGATGCGCTCTCCGGCACGCGGCGCCAGCAACGCTTCGAAGACGCCGACTTCGGCAGGGGCCGCAATCTGGTGCAGTTCGAACGACGCACCCTGTTCGCGCAAATGGGTGACAAAGGCGATCATCGGAGTCACGCCGATGCCGCCGCCGATCAACAGATGCTTTTTGGCCTGGCTGTGCAGCGCAAACAGATTGTGCGGCGCCGTCGCCTCGATCCCGTCGCCGGGCGCGAGGCTCTCGTGAACATGGCGCGATCCCCCGCGCGAACGCTCGGACAGGCGCACGATCACTTCGTACCCCGCCTCGGGATCGGCCGAGACCAGCGTATAGGAATTGTGGAGGGGCCGTCCGCCCGCAGGCGCAGGCAGAGTCAGCGTGATATGCGCGCCCGGCGCGGCAGGGGGCAGCCGCGCGCCGTCCGCCGCGACCAGATGCACGCGGCGCAAGGTCGGTGCGATCCCATCGGCACGCGCAACTTTCAGATGGAGCGTTCGGGCATTCGTCATGCGGAAAGATCCTCGATCGCCGGCACTTCGCCCGGCACTTCGGCATCGCACTGCACGCCCATCCAGGCATTGTGCACGCGGGAAAAATGGTCGCGCACGGTCAGCACGACGCCGCAGCCGGCGCATGTCACCAAAGTCGTGGTCACGCCCGGATTGATCGTGCGGCAATGCACGCAACTGACCCGGCGCACCGGCTTTCCGGTCGCAAACAGGCGCATTTCCTCGCGCCCCATGCCCGCCTCGATCGCCACCCGCGCGGCATCCCAGACAAACGGCTCGCTGCCGGTGACATAAAGCCGCAGCCCCATCGTCTCGGCGGCCAGGCGATGGCGCAACAGAGCCAGCAAATGGCTTGCCGACCGGAAATGCTGCACGCCGGGCCCGCCAAACGGTTCGGGCAGGACAAGCGCATGGGCCACCACATCCCAGCGCTCGGGAAAATCGGCCAGGCCGATGCCCGGCGCAAAGGCGGCCTCGGCGATGTCCTGATGATCCGTCACCAGCAGATGCGCCCGCGCCCGCGGATCGGGCGCAAGCGGGGCATAGCGCGGCCGGTTGCTCGCGGTTCCGGTACTCATGCAGTCAGAACCCTTTGACAGGGGAAAAACAAAGCGGGAGACATGACGGACTCCAAGCGTGAATGAGCGGAAACTTTCTCAAGAGGAAATATAATT
Source organism: Novosphingobium sp. Fuku2-ISO-50 (assembly GCF_001519055.1). Classification (GTDB taxonomy): domain Bacteria; phylum Pseudomonadota; class Alphaproteobacteria; order Sphingomonadales; family Sphingomonadaceae; genus Novosphingobium. The sequence goes on from NZ_KQ954294.1 coordinate 115,105, forward strand.
GTCAATGAGGCAAATGGCGCCTCGACAGAAGACACCCCCCTTGATAAACGGATTTTCCGTAGAGGAAACCAATTTCAGGCCGGCCACTGGTCTTTTCGACCGGGCGCGCCGCCTGCTGCACAAGAGGTTGTTCATGCCCGATTCCTGGCGTCATTCCGCACTTTCCAGCCGTCACCGCGCGCTCGGTTCCGCCCTTGAGGACTGGAACGGCATGGGCACCGCCTGGACTTATGCGCACGATGTGCAGGACGATCATACCATGATCCGCACGCGAGCGGGACTGATGGACGTGTCCGGGCTTAAAAAGATGCATCTGGTCGGCCCCCATGCCAATGGCGTGCTCGACATGGTCACCACGCGCAGCGTGGGCAAGATCGCGCCGGGCCGTTCGGCCTATGCCACGATGCTCGACGACGACGGCCATTTCATCGACGATTGCATTCTCTATCGCATGGGCCCCGACAGCTGGATGGTGGTCCATGGCGCAGGGGCCGGGCATGAAGCGCTCGTCGCGGCGAGCCAGGGGCGCAATGTCGCGATGCTGTTCGACGATGACTTGCACGATTTGTCGCTGCAGGGCCCGGCGGCGGTCGATTTCCTGGCCGATCATGTCCCCGGCATCCGCGATCTCAAATATTTCAGCCACATGGGCGCAAAGCTGTTTGGCGCGCCGGTGCTGATTTCGCGCACCGGCTATACCGGCGAACGCGGCTATGAAATCTTTTGCCGCTCGGTCGACGCCCCGCTGATCTGGGACACGATCCTTGAAAAGGGCAAGGCGCTGGGCATCGGTCCCGCCGCGTTCACCGCGCTCGACCTGCTGCGTGTCGAAAGCTATTTGCTGTTCTATCCCTATGACATGTCGGAATACTTCCCCTTTGCCGACGGCTCGGTCGGCGACAGCTTGTGGGAACTGGGGCTCGATTTCACGGTCAGCCCGGGCAAGACCGGGTTTCGCGGCGCCGACGCGCACGCCCGCCTCAAGGGCAAGGAACGCTTCAGGATCTACGGCGTCGAACTGACTTCGGACAAGGCGCCCGAAACCGGCGACAAGCTGACCGTCGACGGGCGCGAAGTCGGCGTGATCACGATCGGCATGGTCTCGAAACTGACCGGCCGTTCGCTCGGCATTGCCCGGCTGGAACCGGCGTTTGCCGTGGCCGGCACCGACCTGACACTGGTCGGCGCGCAAGGCAGTGTCGCGGCCAAGGCGCAGCCCCTGCCGTTTGACGATCCGCAAAAGACCAAGCGCACCGCCGTCGGCTGAGCACCACCTTTGTTAAACGTCGGCAGGTCACGCGATTGACGGCGCGCGACCTGTTGATAAATTCGAACAATGGCCTTTTCCTTTCGTCAGATTCAATATTTCGTCGCGATTGCCGAGCTGGGTTCGCTGTCGAACGCGGCCAAGACGCTCAATGTCACGCCATCCTCGATCACCGTGGCGATCCAGGATCTGGAAGAAAGCCTTGCCTGCCGGCTGTTCGAACGCCGCGCACGAGGCATGGAGCTGACCATCAAGGGGCAGCAGTTCCTGCGCCATGCCCGCACGATTCTCGAATCCGTGGTGCAAGCGCGGCGCAGCCTGGAGACCGATCCGTCGCTCGTTGCGGGGCGAATCAATCTGGGCGTGACGCCCTTGCTGGCAGGATACGTCCTGGCCGAACTGCTGGCGCGGTTTCGCCAGTCTTTCCCCAATCCGCAGGTCTCGATACTCGAGGACACGCGCGAGGATCTGGAACATCTGCTGATCGGCGGCGAGCTCGATGCGGCGGCGGTGATCCTGCCCGAAGACGAGCCGGGACAGGGCTTGCAGGCGATGCATATCCAGTCATCGCCCTATCGCCTGTGGATGGCCGCCGATCATCCGCTGGCGCGCCACAGCACGGTGGAGATCGCCGCGCTCGAAGGCATGCCGATGATTTTTCTCGCCACCGACGAGATTGCCGAAACCGCCGAAAAGCATTGGCGCAAGGCTGGCGCGCGGCTCAACGTGCTGGTCCGCACCGGCTCGGTCGAGGCGGTGCGCAGCCTGGTTGCCACCGGCGCGGGCGTGGCGGCGATGCCCGATCTGGCCTTTCGCCGCTGGTCGCTCGAAGGCGACCGGGTCGAGGCGCGCGCGCTGGCCGATCCGCCCCGTCCGGCGCGGGTCAGCATCGTCTGGCGGCGCGGCGCCGAACAATCGCCGGTGCTCAAGGGCTTTCTGTCGGCGGTGCGCAATCCGCAGGCAGCCGACCTGCCTTCGCCAATGGCGAAAACGTGATTGCCCTATTTGAAATGGTGAAGACTCGATGGCTTGGATAGCTTTTCCGCGCAGGCGGCGCCTCGCTCCGCCAAATCTTCGCACACCACTATCCGTAATCGGGGGCCTGACATGAATTTGCAGATGTGCATCGGCGACAGCTTTGAAACCGGGCAGGAACCGGCCGAGCGCCTGATCAATCCGCGCACCGGCGCCGCGATTGTCGACATTGCCGAAGCCTCGCTGGCGCAAGTCGACGCCGCCGTTGCCGCCGCCACCGCCGCCTTTGCCTCATGGTCGCGCACCACGCCGGGCGAACGCAGCGCGCTCCTGCTCAAGCTGGCCGACCGGATCGAGGCGCAGGCCGAAGACTACGCCCGGCTCGAAGCGCTCAATTGCGGCAAGCCCTATCACCTCGTGCTCAATGACGAGATCCCGGCGATTGTCGATTGCGTGCGCTTTTTTGCAGGCGCGGCGCGGACGCTGCACGGGCCGCTGGCGGGCGAATACCTGCCCGGCCATACCTCGATGATCCGCCGCGATCCGATCGGCGTGGTGGGCGCGATCGCGCCGTGGAACTATCCGCTGATGATGGCGATCTGGAAAATCGCGGCGCCGGTTGCGGTCGGCAACACGGTCGTGCTCAAGCCGTCGGAACTGACTCCGCTGACCACGTTCAAGCTGGCCGAAGATGCCGCCGCGCTGTTCCCCGCCGGGGTCATCAACGTTGTCCATGGCCGCGGCGAAAGCGTCGGCAGCCACCTCATCAACCATCCTGCGGTCGGCATGGTTTCGGTTACCGGCGACATTTCGACCGGGCGCAAAGTGCTTGCCGCCGCGACCAAGACGATCAAGCGCACACACCTCGAACTGGGCGGCAAGGCGCCGGTGATCGTGCTCGCCGATGCCGATATTGACGAAGTGGTGTCTGCGCTGCGCACCTTCGGGTTCTACAACGCCGGGCAGGACTGCACCGCCGCCTGTCGCATCTATTGCGCCGATGCGGTCTATGACCGGCTCGTCGCCGAACTGGCGAACGCGGTCGGCACCTTGCGTTTTGACCAGAGCAACGATGACGACAACGAACTGGGCCCGCTGATTTCCGAACGGCAGCGTTCGCGCGTGGCCGCGTTCGTGGCGCGCGCTGCCGAACAGCCCCATATCGAAATCGCCACCGGCGGCGCGCCGGGCGACGGGCCGGGATTCTATTTCCAGCCGACGGTCATCGCCCATGCGCAGCAGAGCGACGAGATCGTGCGCCGCGAAGTGTTCGGGCCGGTGGTATCGATCACGCGCTTTGACGATGTCGATCAGGTGATCGGCTGGGCCAACGATTCCGATTACGGGCTTGCATCCTCGGTCTGGTCGAAGGATGTTGGTCAGGCGATGCGCGTCGCTGCGGCGCTGCGCTATGGCTGCACCTGGGTAAACACCCATTTCATGCTGACCAGCGAGATGCCGCATGGCGGTTTCAAGCAGTCGGGTTACGGCAAGGACATGAGCCTCTATGCGCTCGAAGACTATACCTGCCCGCGCCACATCATGATCAAGCTCTGACCTTTCCGGGGGGAAACCAGTGTCCATGACCGACTTGACGAACACCGACGACGACGAACTGAAGGCCCTTGGCTATTCGGCGCAATTCGAGCGCTCGATGTCCCTGTGGGAAAATTTTGCGCTCGGCTTTACCTATCTGTCGCCGGTGGTCGGGGTCTATTCGGTGTTTGCCATCGGCATGGCCGCCGGTGGCCCGCCGATGATCTGGTGGTATCTGATCGCCGCCGTCGGGCAGATGATCGTCTGCCTGACGTTTTGCGAAGTCGTCTCGCAATTCCCGATTTCGGGCGGGCTCTATCCCTGGTGCCGCCGTCTGGTCGGCAAGAAATGGGCATGGATGGCCGGCTGGGTCTATGGCTGGGCGCTGTTTACCTCGATCGCGGCGGTTTCGGCGGGCGCAGCGCCGTTTGTCGGCCCGCTGCTCGGATTCCAGACGACGCCGGTGTCAGCAGGGCTGATCGCCATCGCCATCGTCGCGGTTTCGACGCTGACCAACCTTGCGGGCACGCGCACGCTGGCGCGGGTCGCGATGTTCGGCTTTATCTGTGAAATCCTCGGCGCGATCGTGGTCGGTGCGTTTCTCCTGCTGTTTCATCGCCACCAGTCGATCGGGGCGATTTTCCATACTTATGGTCTGGTCAAGAACGGGTCTTACGGCCCCGCGTTCCTGGGGGCGGCGATTGTCGGCCTGTTTACCTGCTATGGCTTTGAAGCCTGCGGCGATGTCGCCGAAGAAACGCCCAATCCCGGCGTTGCCATTCCCAAGGCGATGAAATCGACCATCTATGTCGGCATGGCGGCATCGATTTTCGTGGCGTTGGCGCTGATCCTGTCGCTGCCCGATGTCATGGGCGTGATCAGCGGGCGCATTGCCAATCCGATCGAGGATGCGCTGATTGTCGCGTTCGGGCCGATCGGGGCGAAAGGCGTAGTGCTGATCGTGCTCGTCTCGTTCCTGTCGTGCGCGCTCAGCATGCAGGCCGCCGCGAGCCGCCTGCTCTATGCCTATGCCCGCGACGAAATGGTCGTGGCGAGCGACTGGCTCGGCAAAGTGTCGAAAACGCACCACGTACCGATGAATGCGCTGGTCGTTTCGGGGCTGATCGCTTGCGCGATCCTCGTGCTCGGCATGTTCTTTGCCGATGCCGTGGCGACGATCGTCAGCTTTGCGGTGGTGGGCATCTATGCCGGGTTCCAGATGGTGGTGCTCGGCGCGACGTTCGCCCGCCTGCGCGGCTGGCAGCCGCACGGCAAATTTCATCTGGGCGCCTGGGGCCTGCCGATCAATCTGGCCGGGATTGTCTGGGGCGTCGGCTCGATCCTGATCATGCTGCGCCCCGCCGATGGCGATATGCCGTGGTATACCAGCTATGGCATGGCGCTGACTTTTGGCGGCGTGATCGTCACCGGGCTGTTCTACATGCTGGCCGGTCGCCCCCATGACCGCAGCGACGCGCCTGCGGGCGATGCCTGGCTGCGCAAGCGCCCGGTTGCAAAAGCCTGAACGAACCCGGCGCCCGCTTTGGCGCCCGAATGAGGAGCGAACGAGGATGTCACACAAAATCACCGTATGGGCCGCTCTTGCCGCGCTCAGCCTTGCAGGCCCGGCTTGTGCCGCGCCCGCGCACGGCACGAAGCTCGATGTCGTCGAGCGCGCCGATACCGACACCGTCAGCATCAAGGGCGGCACGGCGGCGGACAATGTCGGCGATGTCATGACCTTTACCAACCCGATCTACGATGCCGCCAATGTCAAGAAACTCGGCGTCGATCACGGCTATTGCGTGCGCATGATCGTGGGCAAATCGTGGGAATGCCATTGGACCATGATGCTCGCCAAGGGCCAGATCATGGTCGACGGGCCGGTCGATGACGGCGGCGACACGGTGCTGGCGGTGATGGGCGGCACCGGGGCGTATCGCGGTGCGCGCGGCGAAATGCTGATCCACGCGCGCGATGCCAAGGCGACGGGCTACGATTTCCACTATCGCCTGCAGTAATAAAACCCCTGCCCTTCAGGGCAATGGCGTTCACACATTCCATTTTTGTTCGTCATTCCCGCGAAGGCGGGAATGACGATGGTTTATACCTCATTGATTTCAGGTGTAAATTTTCATGGCCGTGATGTGTGAATGACGTAGCCTTCAGGGGCGGGGCTTCTCCCCTCCATCAAAAAAAGGCTGCGGCGATCTACCCGATCGCCGCAGCCTTTTTCATGTCGACGTGTTGAGCGGACTCAGCAATCGAGCGTGTTCGCGCGTTCCCAATCGGTCAGGTGGCGCGCATAGTCGTTCCATTCCGAATGCTTGAGCTTGGTATAGGACGGCACCAGTTCGGGCAGCGCCTGTGTCAGCACATCGCTCGCTTCGAGCGCACGAATGGCGTCGAGCAAGTTGAGCGGCAGCTTGGGTACGTTGGTGACCTTTTCGCCCTCGGTATACATGTTGATGTCGAGACGCGGCCCTGGATCGCGCGCGTTGATCAGCCCGTCGAGCCCCGCAGCCAGCGCGACGGCGGGCAACAGATAGGGATTGACCGCCCCATCGGCGAGCCGCAGTTCGAGCCGGTTGGGCTCGGGCACGCGGATCATGTGGGTGCGGTTGTTGCCGGTCCAGGTCACCGAATTGGGCGACCAGGTTGCGCCAGAATTGGTGCGCGGGGCATTGATCCGCTTGTAGCTGTTGACCGTGGGATTGGTGATCGCCGCCATCGCCGGGGCGCTGTGCAGCAGGCCGCCGATGAAATGGCGCGCCACGTCGGTAATGTCGTCCGCCCCGGCAAAGGCGTTGTCCGCCCCCTGCCACAGCGAAAGATGGATGTGACAGCCGTTGCCGGTCAGGTCGATAAACGGCTTGGGCATGAACGTTGCGCGCATGCCGTGCTTTTCGGCCACCGATTTGGCCATGAACTTGAAAAATGCCATGCGATCGGCGGTCACCAGCGCATCGTCATAGTGCCAGTTCATCTCGAACTGGCCATTGGCGTCTTCGTGGTCGTTTTGATAGGGTTTCCACCCCAGTTCGAGCATCGCGTCGCAGATCTCGGTGATCACGTCATAGCGGCGCATCAGGGCCTGTTCGTCGTAACACGGCTTGCCATGGGTATCGTCCGCATCCGACAGCGTGCGGCCATCCGGGCTGATCAGGAAGAATTCGCATTCCACCCCGGTCTTGAGCTGATAGCCCAGCGCCGCCGCGCGCGCGATCTGCGCCTTGAGCGCGTTGCGCGGGGATGCGGCAACCGGCTTGCCCGCCATCCACAGATCCGACGCCAGCCAGCCCACTTGCGGTTTCCACGGTAACTGGATCAGGCTGGCCGGATCGGGAATGGCAAACAGATCGGGATCGGCAGGCGACATGTCGAGCCATGTCGCAAAACCGGCAAAGCCCGCACCGTTTTTCTGCATCTCGCCGATCGCCGAGGCCGGAACCAGCTTGGCACGCTGTTCGCCGAACAAGTCGGTGTAGGATACGAGGAAGTATTTGATGCCCTTGTCCCGGGCGATTTCGGCAAGATCGGTGGTCATCGCGGCATCTTTCGAAAAGGGATCAAAACTGCTGACCGGGGATCCAGTTGGTTCCCGCCAGCGGCACCCGCGCCATCGCGGCGGCCTCGATGGTCAGCGCGACCAGGTCTTCCGGTTCCAGATTGTGCAGGTGGCTCTTGCCGCAGGCCCGCGCGATGGTCTGCGCTTCGAGCGTCAGCACCGCGAGATAGTTGGCCAGCCGCCGCCCCGCCGCCACCGGATCGAGCCGCGCCGACAGGATCGGATCCTGCGTGGTGATCCCGGCGGGGTCTTTGCCTTCGTGCCAGTCGTCATAGGCGCCCGCCGTAGTGCCCAGCGCCTGATATTCGGGCTCGTGGTGCGGATCGTTGTCGCCCAGCGCGATCAGCGCCGCCGTGCCGATCGCCACGGCGTCGGCGCCCAGCGCCAGCGCCTTGGCCACATCGGCGCCATTGCGGATACCGCCCGACACGATCAGCTGCACCTTGCGATGCATGCCCAGATCCTGCAGCGCCTGCACCGCCGGGCGGATCGCGGCGAGGATCGGAATGCCGACGTGTTCGATGAACACTTCCTGCGTTGCCGCCGTGCCGCCCTGCATGCCGTCGAGCACGACGACATCGGCGCCCGATTTCACCGCCAGCGCGACATCGTAATAAGGCCGGGTCGCGCCGACCTTGACGTAGATCGGCTTTTCCCAATCGGTAATCTCGCGCAGTTCCTCGATCTTGATTTCAAGATCGTCGGGCCCGGTCCAGTCGGGGTGACGGCAGGCCGATCGCTGATCGATGCCCTTGGGCAAAGTGCGCATCGCCGCCACGCGGTCGGAAATCTTCTGCCCCAGCAGCATCCCGCCACCGCCCGGCTTGGCGCCCTGCCCGATCACCACTTCGATGGCATCGGCCTTGCGGATGTCATCGGGGTTCATGCCATAGCGGCTGGGCAGGTATTGATAGATCAGCGTCTGCGACTGGCCACGCTCTTCGGGCGTCATGCCGCCGTCGCCGGTCGTCGTGCTGGTCCCGGCAAGGGTCGCACCGCGCCCCAGCGCTTCCTTGGCCTGCGCCGACAGCGCGCCAAAGCTCATTCCCGCAATCGTGACCGGCGTCTTGAGATGAATCGGCTTTTTCGCAAAGCGGGTGCCGAGCCACACGTCGGTGGCGCACTTTTCGCGATAGCCTTCCAGCGGATAGCGCGACACCGAAGCGCCGAGAAACAGCAAGTCGTCGAAATGGGGCAGCGAACGCTTGGTGCCGCCGCCGCGAATGTCATAGATGCCGGTCGCCGCCGCACGGCGGATTTCGGACAGCGTATGCGGATCGAACGTCGCGGAATAACGCGGCAGAGTCTGCGGAATGTGGGAATTGTCCATCTGGGCGTTCCTCAGTAGGCCGAGGCGTTGTCGACGTGGAAATTGTAAAGCCCGCGTGCCGAGCCATAGCGACGGAATTCCTGCGGACTGACCCCTTCGACCCCTGCATCCAAAAGCAGTTTCGTCAGGATTTCCTCGTGTTCGGGGCGCAGCTCCTTTTCGATGCAGTCGGCGCCCAGGCTCTTGACCGCGCCGCGTACGAAAATGCGCGTTTCGTAAAGGGAATCGCCCAGCGCTTCACCGGCATCGCCCAGCACGACCAGATTGCCCGCCTGCGCCATGAACGCGCTCATCGGGCCGATCGAGCCTTTGACCACGATGTCGACGCCTTTCATCGAAATGCCGCAGCGCGCCGAGGCATTGCCGTCGATCACCAGCAGGCCGCCATGCGCCGTCGCGCCCGCCGCCTGGCTGGCATCGCCTTTGACATGGACCCGGCCCGACATCATGTTTTCGGCAACGCCGACCCCGACATTGCCATTGACGATCACGGTCGCGAGTTGATTCATGCCCGCGCAGTAATAGCCCGCGTGGCCGTCGATCTCGATCGTGACCGGGGCATTGACCCCGGCGGCCAGCGCATGAGCGCCTTCGGGATTGGCGACGTGCCAATGGGTTTCGTTGGTATTGGCGGGCAACGCGTGCAGCGCAGCGTTGAGTTCGCGCCTGGTGGTTACGGCAAGGTCGAAAGCGGGCATCAGTTGCGCTCCCAGACATAGGCATGAGCAGGTTCGGGCTCGAAAATGCGGGCCTGCTCGATTCCGGGCAGGCCGACCAGAGCGCGGTATTCCGAGCCAAAGGCGACATAGCGATCGGTTTCGGCCATCACGGCGGGCTTGCACGAAATGGGATCGCGCATCACCGCAAAGCCGTTTTCGGTGCCGATGACGAACGTGTAAAACCCGTCGAGATCTTCCAGCCCGGCTTCGAGCGCGGTGGTCAGGCTGTCGCCTTCGCGCAAGCGCCAGCTGATATACCCGGCGGCGACTTCGCTGTCGTTGTCGGTGACAAAGCTCAGTCCTTCGCGCTCCAGCCGGCGGCGCAGCGAACGGTGATTCGACAGCGAGCCATTGTGCACCAGACACTGATCGCGCCCGGTCGAAAAGGGATGCGCACCATCGGTCGTCACCGCGCTTTCGGTGGCCATGCGGGTGTGGCCGATGCCATGCGTGCCGGCCATCGCGGGAAGCGCGAAACGATCGGCGACCTGGCGGGGCAGGCCCACTTCCTTGTACAATTCGATGCGCTGGCCCGAGCCGGTCACCACCAGATCGGGGCGATGCAGCGCCAGCCAGCCGCGCACTTGTTCCTCAAGCGAAACCGCAAAGGACAGCACGAGATGGGTGTCGCGGCGCACAGCCCGGGCAATCCCGGCCAGCGCGTCTTCCACTTCGTCGAGCCGGGGCCCGCGCACGGTCACTTTCAGATGACCGGCATCGCCGCCGCCATAGACGGCAAAGCCCGCGCTGTCGGGCCCCCGGTCGGTCATGACCACCAACATGTCCGCCAGCAACCGGCCCAGATCGGGCTCCAGCGCCGGGTCCTTCAGGAACAGGCCGACAATTCCACACATGATCACAATTCTCCCGAACGCCTGTCGACCGGGATAGTCCGCAGACCGGGATCATGTCAATCGCGAAGAAACAGAATTTCCCAATAGGAATATAAAGGAGGGATTGTCACGCGATCGCGGCGGTCTTGGCGGCCTTGACCGTGTTGGCCAGCAGGCAGGCGATCGTCATCGGGCCGACCCCGCCCGGAACCGGGGTCACCGCGCGGGCATGGTCAAGCTCATGCGTGGCGCAATCGCCGATGATCCGGGTCGTGCCGTCCGGGTCCGTCACGCGATTGATGCCGACATCGATCACCACCGCGCCGGGCTTGACCCAATAGCCGCGCACCAGATGCGGCGCCCCGGCGGCGGCCACGATGATGTCCGCCTTGCGCGCAATGTCGGGCAAATCGCGCGTTTCGATATGGGTGACGGTGACAGTCGCCTCGCGTTCGAGCAGCAGCATCGAGACCGGTTTGCCGACGATGTTCGATTTGCCGATCACGCAGACATTGAGCCCGCGATAATCGTCGATCACCGTGTCGATCAGCATCATGATGCCCAGCGGCGTGCATGGCACCAGCCCCCCGGTGCCGGTCGACAGCCGCCCGACATTGACCGGGTGAAAGCCGTCGACATCCTTGCCCGGCGCAATGCGGTCGAGCACGCGCCCGGCATCAATCGCGCGCGGCAACGGCAATTGGACGAGAATGCCGTGCACCGCCGGATCGGCATTGAGCGTATCGATCAGCGCCAGCAGGTCCGCCTCGGGCGTCGTTTCGGGCAGGCGATGCTCGATCGAGCGGATGCCCGCCTTGCGACATTGCCCGACTTTGCGACCGACATAGACTTCGCTGGCAGGATCATGCCCGACCAGAATCACGGCCAGACCGGGCGCCTGCCCTGTCGCGGCAACCATCGCCGCAACCTCGTCGGCGGTGCGTGCCAGAACTTCGCGCGCAATCGCGCGACCATCGATAATTTGTGCCATCAGTCGCGGAATACCACGGTCTTGTTCCCATGCAACAGACTGCGGCCATCAAGATGCAATTGCACCGCGCGGGCGAGCACGCGCCGTTCGATGTCGCGCCCCTTGCGCACCAGATCGTCGGCGCGATCGGCGTGGGTGATACGCTCGACATCCTGTTCGATGATCGGGCCTTCGTCGAGATCGCCGGTCACGTAATGCGCGGTTGCCCCGATCAGCTTCACCCCGCGTTCGTGCGCCTGGTGATAGGGCTTGGCCCCCTTGAAGCCGGGCAGGAAAGAATGGTGGATGTTGATGCAGCGCCCCGACAGCCAGGCGGCCATTTCATCCGACAGGATCTGCATATAGCGCGCCAGCACGACCAGATCGGCGCCGGTTTCGGTCGCGATCGCGCGGATCTGCGCTTCCTGTTCGGCCTTGGTTTCGCGGGTGACGGGCAGATGGTGAAAGGGGATGCTGCCCAGATTGATGTCGCTCAGCGCCGAACGCGGGTGATTCGAGATGACGCCGACCACATCCATCGCGATTTCGCCCATTTTCAGGCGATAGAGCAGATCGACAAGACAATGGTCGAACTTGCTGACCAGCAGCAGCACCTTTTGCAGGTGATCGCGCCGCCGCCAGGTCCAGTCCATGGCGAATTTTTCGGCAATCGCGCCGAGATCGCGCCCGATCGCCGCCTCGTCGGCGCCGTCATCGACGGTAAACACCAGCCGCATGAAAAAGCGGTTGGCTTCGATGTCGTCGAATTGCGAGGCCTCGGTGATATTCCCGCCATGGTTGAAAATCGCGGTGGCAATCGCTGCAACGATGCCCGGAAGATTGCCGCACGAAAGGGTAAGCAGATACTCGGTCATGGGATTGTTCCTCAAAGGATCACAGCGCCGCGATGGAGGCATCCAGCCAATCGCGGAAACCGCCGGCGAAGCTGCGGAAAATGGCAAGATGAAAGCTTTCGGGGCCGGTCTGATGCACGATCACGCCGACATGGGCGATGACGCTGACCACGACCGCGCCCGCGCCCGGCGCGAGCGCCGACAAGTCGACCGGCACCCCTTTTTGCAACAGGCGCCGCGCATCAGCCCCGGTGATCTGCAACAAAGTATAGGCGCTCGATTGATCGACCACGGCGGCAAGCCCTGCCAGCCTGTCGCCCAGCGCCTCGGCCCAATCGGGCGCAGCGGCATCGGCAAAGGCCAGCCATTGCCCCGGCCCGGTGCCCCACAGCGCCAGCCCCGCCCCCTCGCTGGCGACCCCCTCGCTGGAAACTGGCGCCGAAATCACGCGAAGCCCCAGCGCCGTACCCAGCGCATCGGGGCCGATACCCGCGCGCGGCAGCACGTTGGCAAGGCCGAAACCGGCCAGTTCGCGTACCGAAACATCAACCACGCAGTCTCTCCCCCGTCGGATCGAAGAACACCGGATCGCTCACCAGCGCCCGCACGTCCGCCCCGCGCACCGGATCGTGCACCACGATCTCCTCGCCATGCCGCTCCGCCCCATGCGCCAGCAGCGCCAGCGCGACGGGATGGCCCAAAGTCGTCGCAAAACAGGCCGAGGTCACAAAGCCTTCGTCGTTCGCCGCCACCTGCGCGGCACCGGGCCGCAACAGATGACCGCCCGCACGGATCGTCGAAACGCCATCTGCTGGTTTCAGCCCGACCAGACGCGGCCTTGCCGGATCGGTCAGCGCGGGCCGTTCGGCCATGATCCGCCCGATGAAGTCCTTCTTTTCCGACATCATCCGGCCAAGACCAAGATCGGTCGCCGTGGTCCAGCCATTCAGCTCGTTGCCCGCCGGATGGCCCTTTTCGATGCGCATCACGCCCAGCGCCTCGGTGCCGTAAGGCGTCAGGCCAAACGCTGCGCCCACGGCAAACAGATGCTCGACCAGGGCGGCGCCAAGCCCGGCGGGCACGCTGAGTTCAAAGGCCAGTTCGCCCGAAAACGACAGCCGGAAAAGGCGCGCCCTGAAACCGCGCCAGCGCAGCTCCACCGCGCCCATATAGGGCAATGCCGCGTCGGACAGGTCCACATTCGGCACATCGACGTCGGACAGGGCCGCAGCGAGCAAATCGCGCGAGCGCGGCCCGGCGATCGAATAGGTCGCCCATTGCTCGGTCACCGAAACCGCCTGCACATTGCTGTCGGGCCACAAGACCTGCCGCGCAAAATCGAGATGCTGCATCACCCGCGCCGCATTGGCCGTGGTCGTGGTCATGAACCAGCGATCGGGCGCAAACCGCGTGACCGTGCCGTCATCGAGGGCAAGGCCGTCTTCGCGCAGCATCAGCCCATAGCGCGCCTTGCCCACCGGCAGCGCCGAAAAGCCGTTGATATAAAGCCGGTCGAGCAGCGCGCCGACATCGGCGCCGATCAGTTCGATCTTGCCGAGCGTCGACACATCGCACAGCCCGACGCCGCCCCGTGTCGCCAGCACTTCGCGATCGACCGACTGGCGCCAATGGGTTTCACCCGGAAGCGGATACCACTGCGCGCGCTTCCATTGCCCGGCGTCGACAAACACCGCGCCGCGCGCAGCGGCCCATTCGTGGCTGGCGGTGTGACGTTCGGGGCGGAACTGGCGCCCGCGATGATGCCCGCCAAACGCACCGATCGCCACCGGCACCACCGGCGGTCGCGCCCGGATCGTGCCCGTTTCGGCCAAGGCGCGCCCGGTTGCGGCGGCGAGCAGCCCATGGCCGTTGACCTGGCTGACGCGGCCCTGATCGGTGGCCATGCCGAGCGTGGTATAGCGCTTGAGATGTTCGACGCTGGTAAAGCCCTCGCGCACGGCCAGAGTGACGTCGCCCGCCGTGACATCGTGCTGAAAATCGACAAAGGCCTTGGCCTTGCACGGCCCGCTGGCCCAGACCGCGCTCACGCCGTGGGGCGCGTCTTCGACCTGCGGCAGCGGCGCGGCAACGGCCGTCTTGCCCAGCGCTGCGACGACCTCGCCCGCAGCGCGCCGCGCCGAAGCGAGCGCCCCGGCCAGTCCATAGACGCCATCGGCGGCACCGGCAGCGGCAAGACCTGCGGGCGCCTCGCCCAAGGCATAAGCGGCAATATCCTCGCGCCAGACCGGCTTGTGACCGAGATGCGCGGCGAGCGCCACTTGCGGATTCCAGCCGCCCGCCACCGCAAGCAGATCGGCGGCAAAGCTGTGCCTGCGCCCCGCACCGTCGAGCGCCTCGACGCGCGACAACGGGCTGCCTTTGGCGGCGATCACCTGCCCGCCGGTCAGCACCGGCACGCCCGCCGCGCGGATCGGCGCGACGAGCGCATCGAGCACAGCGGCGCGCGTGTCGATCACCGCCAGCAGAGTCACCCCCGCCGCCAGCAGATCGGCCGCCGTCTCCCAGCCGCTGTCTCCCGACGTCAGCACCACCGCGCGCCGCCCCGGCGCCACGCCAAAACGGTTGCAATAGGTCGAAACGGCAGAAGCCAGCATCACGCCGGGCCGGTCGTTGCCTTCGAACACGATCGGGCGCTCGGTCGCGCCGGTGGCAAGGATCGTGTGCTGCGCAACGATTTTCCAAAGCCTTTGGCGCGGTTGGCCGGGCAAAGGCACCGGCAGATGGTCGGCGACTTGCTCGATTGCGCCATGTTCGCCATCGTCGAAACGGCCAAACACCGTCGTCCGCGTCAGCACCCGCACATGCGGCATCGCGGCAAGCTCGGCAACCGCTGCCGCAACCCAGTGCGCGCCGTCTGCCCCGCCCAGACTGGTCCGTTCGGACAGCAGCCGACCGCCGGGCACCGCGCTTTCATCGGCGATCACCACGCGCAGCCCCGCACGCGCCGCATCGAGCGCCGCTATCAGCCCGACAGGGCCCGCGCCGACGACCAGCAGATCGCAGAACGCGTGATCATGCTCATAGTGGTCGGGGTCTTCCTGCCCCGACAGCGCGCCGAGCCCCGCCGCGCGGCGGATCAGCGGCTCATAGAGCTTTTCCCAGGCCTTGGCGGGCCACATGAATGTCTTGTAGTAGAACCCGGCAACGAACAGCGGCGCGGCCAACTGGTTTACCGCCATCAGATCGAAGCCGAGGCTGGGCCAGCGGTTCTGGCTGGTCGCCTCCAGCCCGTCGTAGAGTTCGATCGTGGTGGCCCGCGTGTTGGGCTCGGCCCGCGCGCCGCTGCGCAAAGTGACGAGGGCGTTGGGCTCTTCGCTGCCCGCCGTCAGCACCCCGCGCGGGCGGTGATACTTGAAGCTGCGGCCAAACAGCCGCACGCCATTGGCCAGCAGCGCCGAGGCCAGCGTATCGCCGGGATGACCATGATAAGTCTTGCCGTCGAACGTGAAGGACAGCGTCCTTGCGCGATCGATCAGGCCGCCGCTGTGCAGGCGAAAAGGCTGCGCGCTCATGCCGCGTGCCCGATCCGGGCAAAGTCCGCGCTCTCGATCGCGTGGCTTACCGTATTGCGCCGCACGCGCAGCCAGTTGCGGCATCCTTGCGCGTGATACCACAGCTCTTCGAACTGACCCGCCGGATTGTCGCGCAGATAGAGGTAATCGAACATCGCGTCGGCATCGTCGCCGGCGGGACGGATTGGCGCGGCATCACCGCGATGGACGAATTCGCGGGAATCGCGGCTGCCGCAAAAAGGGCATGGGATGCGCATGGTCGCGGCTCCTCAGTGCAGATTTGGTTGGGCGCCAACGCCCTTTTCATCGATCAGATGGCCGGTGCGAAACCGGTCGAGCCGATAGGCGGTCGCGGTTTCGTGCGCGGTATCGGTGGCCAGCAGATGGGCAAAACACCAGCCCGAGGCAGGGGTCGCCTTGAAACCGCCGTAGCACCAGCCGGCATTGCAATAGAGCCCGGCGATCGGGGTATGATCGATGATCGGCGAGCCATCCATGCTCATGTCCATGATCCCGCCCCAACTGCGCAGCAGGCGCACCCGCCCGATCATCGGCATGATCGCCATGCCGCCCTCGCACACATCTTCGACCACCGGCAGATTCCCGCGCTGGGCATAGGAATTGTATCCGTCGATGTCTCCGCCGAATACCAGCCCGCCCTTGTCCGACTGGCTGACATAGAAATGCCCGGCGCCAAACGTGATCACGCCGGGGATCAGCGGCTTCAACCCTTCGGAAACGAACGCCTGCAGGACATGGCTTTCGATCGGCAGGCGCAAGCCCGCCTTGGCCGCGACGGGGCCGGTCATGCCCGCGACCGCCAGCCCGACCTTGCCCGCGCGAATGGCCCCGCGACTGGTTTCCACGCCGACCACCGCGCCGCTCGTATCGCGCAAAAAGCCGGTCACTTCGCAATTCTGGATAATGTCGACGCCCAGCGCCGAAGCCGCGCGCGCATAGCCCCAGTTGACCGCATCGTGGCGCGCCGTGCCGCCGCGCGGCTGCAACAGGCCGCCCTGAATCGGAAAGCGCGCATTGTCGAAATCGAGGAACGGCGCCATCTGCCGCACCGCGTCGGCGCCCAGCAGTTCGGCATCGACCCCGTGCAGGCGCATGGCATTGCCACGCCGGGCATAGGCATCGCGCTGCGCATCGGAATGATAGAGGTTGAGCACGCCGCGCTGGCTGACCATCGCGTTGTAGTTGAGCTCCTGCTCCAGCCCTTCCCACAGCTTCATCGACCATTCGTAGAACGGTTCGTTGCCGGGCAGGCCATAGTTCGAACGGATGATCGTGGTGTTGCGCCCGGCATTGCCGCCGCCGATCCACCCGCGCTCGACCACCGCGACACGGGTAATGCCGTGCACTTTGGCCAGGTAATAGGCCGCCGCCAGCCCATGCCCGCCGCCGCCGACGATGACGATGTCATAGCCTTCGCGCGGGGCCGCGTCGCGCCAGGCCGGGGTCCAGTCCCGATGTCGGCGCAGCGCCTGGGTGGCCAGTTGCAGGATCGAATAACGCATCAGAGGCCTTTCGCGCTGGCCAAGAAATGTTCTTGAAGGGAAAAATATACCGATTGCATAGCCCGCGCTTGTCCCTTTAGGGTAATTTCATGTCTGATAGCGACATCCATGCCGATTTTCCTCCACCGACCCGGCTCGGGCTTCTGCTGATCCCCGGCTTTGCGCTGATGGGCTATGCCGCACTGGTCGAGGCGTTTCGGGCGGCCAACACCCTTTCGGGGCAGCCGCTTTATGAATGGCTGCATGTCTCGCCCGACGGCGCGGCGGTCGAAGCGACCAACGGCGCGCGCATCATGGTCGATGCGCAAGTCGGGCAAAAGCTCGATTGCCGCCTTTTGCTCGTCTTTGCCGGGGGTGATCCGCGCCGCTTTCACGATCCTGCCACGTCTGCCTGGCTGCGTCAGATGGCGCGCGGCGGCTGCGCGATTGCCGGGGTATCGGGCGGGCCCTTTATCATGGCGCGAGCCGGGCTGCTGTCCGGGCGGCGGGCGACGATCCATTGGGAACACCGCCTCGTGTTTGCCGAAGAATTTCCCGATGTCGAGCTCGAAAGCGGGCTCTATGTCATCGACGGGCCGGTCATCACTTGCGCGGGGGGCACGGCGGGGCTCGATCTCGCGCTGGCGCTGATCGCGCGCGATCATGGCGAGGATCTGGCCCGGCGCGTGGGCGAATGGTTCATCCGCACGAGCCCGCGCGATGCTGCCGGGCCGCAACGGCCAAGCCCGGCAGAGCGCCACGGCACGACCAACCGCGTCGTCCTCAAGGCGCTGGAAATCATCGAGGCCTCGCTCGATCGCCCGCCCTCGCGCGAAGCCATCGCGACCGCCTGCGGGCGCTCGCTGCGGCAGATCGAACGCCTGTTTCAGGATCATCTCGGCCAGAGCCTGTCCGAAACCGCGCTTGCCATCCGACTCGACAGCGCCGCGCATCGCCTGCGCACCACCGATGTCGCGATCACGCAAATTGCGCTCGATTGCGGCTTTGTCAGCGCGGCCCATTTTTCCCGGCGCATGCGCCACCGTTTCGGCGTGCCGCCATCGGCGCTGCGCAACGGATAGCGTTTCCGATCCGCGGCCCAAATCCATCGGCGATTGCAGCAAAGGGGACGCCGGTTATTTCACCGCCCTTATTACGACTACGGAATCCACCGCCATGCGATAAATCGTCATCGGTCTGGCATATTTATTGGTATCAATTTCACGCAGAACAAAATCTATTTTGTTTTCATGCAAAAATTTGGCAATCAAATCTGAATTCAGTGCGAAATTCACATTTTGAAAAGATTCCCCAATCTTCGAAAGAGATTCCTTTTCATCCACCCGCGCTCTCACCAGACCGATCACCAGACCATCCGGGCTCAGCACAGGGCTTCCCGAATTGCCTCGCTGGATTTCGGCCGAGATCTGAAAAAGCTCGAATGAACCGACCACATCACGGTCGCCGTTAAAGAGCCCCGCAGTGATCTTGGGCGCAAAGCCCAGTTGGCGCGGCTGCGGATAGCCCATGACATAGACATCGAGCCCCGGCGGCACGTCGCCCCATTTGCCCAGTTGCAGCGCCGGTCGCACGGTCGTCGTTTTCAGCAAGGCCACATCAAGGCGCTGGCTGCTCGCAACGAGCTCCGCCGCATCCCACCCCCGATGGTCTGGCGCGTTGACCCGGATCGGACCTCCATCGGCAACGACATGGAGCGCCGTCAGAATATAATGCCCGTCGCCCACGACAAAGCCGGTGCCGAACACCTCGCCCGCCCACGCCTCGCCCGGCATGGCGCAAACCGGCGCGATGACGACACACAGGCCGCGCAGGACTTTGCGCGCCATCACGCGCACAAAGCCTGCCGCAAGCCCTGGTCCATGCAAAACTCCGTCACTTCTCGTGCAGGGATTCACCGAAGGTCTTGGAGATCGGCTTCGTCAGATAGCGGAACACCGTGTTGCGCCCGGTCTGGATTTCAGCCGTAACGGTCATGCCTGGCTGGATGACAATCTTCTCGCCCGCGTAATGCGGCTTCATCTGCGACGTATCGACCGAAATGCGCACACGGTAATACGACGTCGTGCCGGAAGGCTGAACTTCCGAAATGGTGTCCGGGCTGACATAGACGACGCGACCGTTTGCGCTGCCGTAAATGGAGGAATCATAGGCGTCGAATTTGACCGACGCTTTTTCGCCGGGCTTGATGTTGGCAATGTCGCTGGGCGAAACACGCGCTTCGACGACCAGTTCCTCGCCGGTCGGAACAATGCTCAGGACTTCATCGCTGGCCTTGAGCACGCCGCCAACCGTGGTGAGATGGATGTTCTTGACAATGCCGTTCACGGGTGCGTGAATTTCGGTGTCCTGCAAGGCGTCCTTGCGCTGATCCAGAATTTCCTGTGCGGCGACAAGATCTTCATCGGTCTTGGTATATTCGGCCTGAAGATCCGAGATGTATTTGTTGCGGACGTTGACGAGCTGGGACTGAAGGTCGGACACCGACCGCTCGAGACGCAGGACATCCGCCCGGCTGACATCGCCCTGCTTCAGGAGCGGCAGGTTCATGTCCAGTTCCTGCTGGTTCAGCGCAAGCATCGCGCGGAGCGATGTCAACTGATCGTTCAGCGCCCGCCGCCGCTTTTCGTACAACAGCGACTGGTCAGCCATCAGGTCGGGAAATTTCCTCACCTCCGGCGGGAAGACCAGCGCCTTGTCGAACAGTTCCGCGTTGATGCGGACCATCGTCGCGCGCAACGAGGCGACTTTGCCTTCGGCTTCGTCGACCGCAGCCTGAATGCGCACCTTGTCGAGCGTGACGAGCAATTGGCCGCGCGTCACGACATCACCCTCCTTGACCAGGATCTGGGCAATGGTGCCGCCGTCGGTGCTCTGGAGAACCTGCACGTGCCCGGATGGAATAACCTGCCCCGGCGCCCGGCTGACCTGATCCAGCTCCGAATATATCGACCAGACCACCGCCAGCACCAGCACGGCGCCGATCAGGTAGATCATCACGGCACGATGATCGAGCCACGTATGAGAGGATTTTCGAGAAACGCTCACGATTTTGGCCCCATTGGTGCGTTGACGATAGAAACGGGTCTTGGTCCATTACCCCTGTCTGCCGAATTGGCGCCGGGCGCGATCCGCGCGAGGACTTGATCACGCGGCCCATCGATCACGATCTGCCCTTCCGCCATGACGATCACGCGCTCGGTCAAAGTCAGCAGTTGCAGCTTGTGCGTGACCAGAACGAGAGTCGAATTTTGCGCCAGCCTGGCCTGCACCGCGCCGAGCACGCGGGCCTCGGTTTCCGGATCGAGGTTCGCGGTGGGTTCGTCGAGCAGCCACATCCGGGCATCGGACAACAATTGCCGCGTGATCCCGCTCAACACGCGCTGACCGCCCGACAGTCCGCGCCCGCCTTCGCTGATCGGAAGGTCCAGCCCTTTGGGATGCGCGTTGATCAGCCGGATGAGCCCGGTCTTCGCAGCCGCCTCCATCAGCGCGGCATCGCCCGGATCAGACAGCCCCAGCGTGAGATTTTCGCGCAAGGTGCCGTTGATCAGGCGATAATCCTGCGCGAGATAGGCGATGTTGCGCCGCAGGGTGTCTTCGGCGACATGGCCCAGATCAAGATGATCGAGCGTGATCATCCCCTGCACGGGATTATAAAGGCCCGCCATCAATCGCAGCAATGTCGATTTGCCGGACCCGATCCCGCCGATGATCCCGACCCGCTCTCCGGGATTGATAACCAACGACGGCACGGTCAGCGCGACGCGCGATCCCGGATAGGCAAATACGACATCCTTGAATGCGAGCCGTCCCGCGACATGGCTCGGGCGAAGCAGTTCGACATCGTCGGGCCGTTCGCTGGGCAGCTTCAGGATGCCGTCAAGCATCTCGAGCGAACTGCGGGAAAAGCTCCATTGCACCATGATGCCCGGCAATTGCCCGACCAGAGGGCCATTGACCCGGCCCGACAGGATCGAACAGGCGATCAGCCCGCCCATCGTCATGTCGTGATGAAAGACTTCCACGGCGCCCCAGGCGATCATCCCGATATAGGTAAATTGCTGGATTGTTCCGAAAATCGTGCTCGCCCGCGCCTGAACGTTCTTCATCGGCAATTCGGAGCGGTGCAGTTCGGACAACAGCACGTTCCATCGCGTCAGCATGAACCAATGCCCGCGATTGGCCTTGATGGTTTCCGCCGCATCGAGCGTTTCGACCAGCAGGCCGTTCTTGCGGTTGCCGCTGATATAGGCCTGCCGCGCATCCTCGCGGATCATGCGGCCAAACACAAAGGCCAGTCCGAGCGAAATCGGAAAGCTGATCAACGGCACGAAAGCGATATCGCCGCCAAGCGTGTAAATGATGAAGATGAAAAACAGCGCAAAAGGCAGATCGGCAAACAGGAACAAGGTCGACGAAGACAGCATCGCGCGAATATTTTCGAGCCCGCGCAGATTGGCGGCCATTGTCCCGATCGACGGCGGACGCGCATCGAGCCTGACATCCATCGCCTTCGAAAAGAAATATTCCGAAACTTCCTGGTCGATCTCCATGGATTCTTCTTCCATGAGCCGCGACCGGACGATCCGCAGAAGATAATCGAATACCAGCGCGCCGCCCACGCCGATGGTCAACACCCACAGCGTCGAAAAGGCCCCGCGCGGCACGACCCGATCATAGACCTGCATGGAATAGAGCGACGTGGCGAGGGCGAGCAGATTGACGATCACCGTGGCCAATGCGGCCACGACAAGGTAATGTTTCCGCTCTGAAATCGCCTGGAAAAACACCGAAAAGGCGTTGTGAAAAACCTTTTGGCGCGGCGGCAGGGGGATAGTCAGGTCATAAAGGACGCAGTCGTTGTCAAGCGACCAGATCGAACTGCTTTCACCATCCTGGACCTGGATCCGGCTGCCGGATTCGATCCGTTCGCCGACGGCCCAGCCATAGCGGCTGTGCCACACCAGTACGGGAAATTCATGCGAGCGCGGCGGCTCGGCATAGCGGTGCGGCCGGGCCCAGCCCACGGCGTCGCAAAAATCGCCAAGCGACCGTTCGCCCTGCAGGACCAGCGGCGATGCCGCGTCGGACCAATCCGGGCGCAGATCGATGCCGCGCATGCGCGCAAACAAGGCGATGACGGGAATCAGTTTCTCGGTCATTTCTGTGCTTCTTCTGCAAGCGCCGGCTGCCAACGACCGGTTCCCATCTCGAGCTGGGTCGCCGTATCCATCGCATTGACTTCGACAGTGGCTTTGGTCAGTCGGGAATTGATGTCTTCACGCACCGAATTCATCACATCGAGCCATGATCGATGCCCGGCGATGAACTGCCGCTCGTAACTTTCGCTGACATCGCGCGTCGTCGCGGCCACATCGGCAGAGATCGCGGCCTGCACGCGCGCACTGTGATTGGAAACCAGCTGGTCCTCGATCGTCTGGCGCAACTGGCGTTCAATATCGCGCACTTGCGCGAGGGCCGCCTGAAACCGGTCCTGCGCGGCGGTGATCTGGGAAAATTCCGAAAACCCGCCCGACGCCTGCAATTTCAGCGCCAGCCCGACGCGCGACCCGTAAATCGGATCATAGGAATATTGCGCATCGACTTGCGGAAAGACACTCGCCTTGGCCGCCGAGACCGCGTCCCTGGCCCCATCGGCCTGGGCCAGCGCCTCTTCGCGGGACGGATTGTATTCGACCGCCTGGTCCGTGGCATTCGCCCAGTCGATTTCCAGCGCCCTGGGATCGTATTGCGGAACGGCGCCGAGCGCCTGAGGGTGGCCCTGCAACAGTTCCGCCAGATTGTGCAGCGCGGTCGAACGCTGCGCGCTGGCCGCCTCCAGATCGCTCTGGATCTGTTCCAGCCGCGATTGCGCGAGCAGGAGATCGGCATGGGGGCTGACGTTCATCGCCACCCGGCGAGACATCGATTCGACCAGCCGGAAGTGTTCCTTTACCCCTTCTTCAAGGATGCGCTGCTTGCGGGCAGCGGCAATCACCTGAAAATAGGCCTGCTCGGTCTGCACCGCGATATCGAGCACTTTCTGCCGCCATGTGGCGACGGCTTGCAACTGCGCCGATTTCGCACGCTTGATCTGCGAACCGATGCGGCCAAACGTGACGAGCGGCAGATCGATCAGGACCGAAGGGTAGGACGCATAGGCCCCCGCCGAATAGCGGTTGAACGCGGTCGTCACGCTTGGAAATCTTTGCCAGCGCACCGAGCTGAGGTCGGCATGGCTCGCGCGCACGGCGTCCCAGGCGGATATGACCGCGGCGTTGTAGCGCGTCGAAATATTGATCGATTCCACCAGCGCCCTGGGAATGAACGCCGGGGAATCCGACCAATCCGGCACCGGCATCGTCCGCGACACCCGCACATCGGGCGCAAGCGACGGACCATAGACTTTGGGTGCGTCGGCAGCGGGCAGATCAGGGGCGGCATCGCCATCAAGGCTCTCGCCCTTTGGCGCCGACATCGGCGTGTCGCCGATCGCCCCTGGCGCTTCCCTGTGCTCCACCGGGCCCGCTGTATTCGCCGCCTGCCCCACAGGCTCCGCAATCGCCGCAAAAGGAGCGGTAACACCCCCCGCCCCGATGCAGCATGCCATCACAACAATCGTTGGCCGGACCGCGCCGGAAATAAACGGTGCGTAACGCATAAGATTATCGGGTTCCATCTGCTCACCAATCCAATGGCACACGACGACCATGCGACCAAAAGATCATGCAGGCGGGTACACCGCGCTATACATTTTATCCAGCATCAAATAGGATTTTATATAAACTGAATTATATGTAGTTAAATTTATATTGTTGCTTTGAAATATATCTCCTTGTGAATTATTTCACAAATCAATGAAATGACTCAAAATTTTCAATTTATTGGAGAATATGGGCCCGCAGTCGCGATAAATTGATGGAATTTGCCGATTTCATAAGGGGATGCGCGCGCCGTAACTACTGGGCAGCCACATCCGTCAGGTCCGGTTCCAGCGGCGCCACGGCCTGCCCGGCGGGAAGAAACTGCACATCGGGCGTCAGCCCCTGCTTGTGCGCCGTGGTCAGCGCTTCATAGAAATCCCGATCGCCGGCTTGCTGTTCCAGCAAGGGCGCAAACGCGCGGATCAATCGCTGGACGTTGAATTCGATATCGTGAACCGCCCGACCGGCAGCCCGCGCCCGCCGGGCAAGCGCCTGATAGTGGGGTTCATCATCGTAGAGGCGAATGATGGCATCGACCACCCGCTCGATCCGCGACGGATAGGGAAAGGCCAGATACGGCGCTTCATGCCATTGCAGCGGCAGCTTCAGGACGATCCCGCCATCGAAAACCATTTCAGGCAGACCGCCACGATCGGTGATGATCGCCGGTATCCCGTTCAGCATCGCCTCGGCCAGAACTCTCGGCCCGCTGTCCCAGCACAGGCTAGGCGCCAGCAACAGCCGCGCCCGGCCGTAGACCGGCCGCATGTCGTCGGTATTCGGGGTTACGATGACATTGCCCAGACTGTCGCGCGGACGACCCAAGGCCGTCGTTACCGCTTTGACCAGCCCCTGCCAGTTCCCACGGGACTGCACCACTTCAAACCTGATGTCCGGCCGTCGCCGTTCCAACGCCAGCGCCAACAGGATGACAATGCCGGCGCCCTTTTCGGCTGACGGGTTGACGAGCAACAGATTCTCGCGCGTCTGATCGCTGGCCACGACCGTCGCCGGATCGACGAATGTGCCGACCGGAGTGACGCGATAGCGCGCCTTGTCCCTATACAACTGCGCGGTCGCGTCGGATTCAGTAAAGATCAGATCGACATCGCGGCACCAGCGGCTGCCGCCATAATTGCCGTTCGCTACATAGGCCGCGCTCGGAATGCCTCTGACGCGCGCTTCGTCCGCGATGACCATGTCCACCAGCCTGCCGCCATGGAAGATCACGAGATCGGGTTTGAACGTATCGAGGATGGCATTGTAATGGCCGTGCCACTGATCCTCTTCCCGCGTGGCGATCGCATCGCGCACGGTATTGCCGGTCACCAGCAATTGGTGCGTCAAAGGGCCGTCTGCAACATCGACGAACTGCCCCTGCCGTAACCGGATCGCGCTCCACTGGCCTTTCAGGCGAAAGTTGCCTTTCGGATCGCCAAATACCGTCGCCCCGATGACGGTCACCTCATAACCCCGGAAAGCAAGCTGGCGAAGCATCTCCCTGGCAGAGATCGACGCCCCGATGGTCGTATCAAGCAGGCAGAACATGTTGGCCCACAGAATGCGGGGGGCTCTGCGCACAGATACCACTGACTGATCAGCCGCGATCTCCGGCATTGAACCGCTGTCCAAATTACCCTCCCAGTTATCGGGGAAAACGGGGCCTCACCCGTCGCGGCGCCGGAATCGCACGAATAAGGGCCCGCCCCTTATGGGGCGGGCCCGTTATCCCTGTCGCTTATACCCGGCTATCCACAAGCAACCGGATATTTCGACAACGCAATCAGCCGATCACGGCATACCCGTGGGTGAGCGACGCGGTATGCGCCAACACCAGTCCGGTTTCGCTGACATGGGCCAGTTCGATAACCGTATCGCTCTGCGCATTGAGCCCGTTGCCCGCATGAACGACGTAGGTGTTGCCGTTATCAACGAACTCCGCAGTCGTGCCGACACCCGCAGCATTGACGATGCTTTCGGCCGCATTGATGAGGTCCGAAACCGTCGCGCTGGCAAGACCGATACCGGTAAAGGACAGCAGGCCATGTGCGCTGGACGTATACTCGACCCCGTTCACAACCGTGTTGGCAAGCGCGCTTACGCCAAGGACGCTGGCCGGGCTGGTGGCGAAGTGCAGGCTGTCCGATGCATCGCCAAGCGACGTTGCCGTAGCGAAGTCGACAAAGCCGTTGACGACCGCCGGGAAGGCATAGTTGGCCGACCCATCCTGGAAAGTCAGCGTGTTGTCGTTCCCTGCGGTCGTGTGCAGCGTCGCGCCCAGGTTGAAGGTCAGTTGGCCTTCTGCCAGCGACGGATTGCCCACCGCCAAGAAGGTGACGCCGCCCGTACCTGCGGTGATGGTTTCGGCATAGCTCGATGACACACCATCCGCGCTGAACATGCCTGCACCACCGGTGAAGGACAGCGCAGCGGTCGTCGATTCAAGCGGAGCCAGCCCGGTCACATCGACAGCGCCGCTTGAGGCATGCGCGTTGATGGTTGTGAGATGCCCGGCCGCCGGCATATCGATGAAGGTGACGTTGCCGGCACCTGCGATATTCAGCGTGGTCAGAGACGTGCTCGAAAGATCGATCGTGTCCCCGACATTGCCCGCCGTGTAGTTCAGCGTGATCAGGCCGTTGTCCGTGATGGCAACATCGTTCCCGGTCAGCCCGGCGGACGTGATGTCCAGAGTGGCCGCACCGTTCACGATGATCGCCGCATCCGTCCCGGTGGTCACGCCGCCATCCAGAAGGATATTGAACGTGCTCGTAGCCGCGGGTGTCGTCAGGTTGGCGGTGATGCTGGCATCGACAGCGGAACCGGCGAACAGTTCAAGCGAACCGCCCGAGGTGTAACCGTTGAGGATCAACGGAGCCGCCCCGATACCGGTGCCGGCGACTTGCGCGAAGTTATCGCTGCCCGAAAGCGTAGCGACACTTGCAGAGCCGCCGCCGCCGGTCGCGAAGAAGGCATCGCCCGTCCCGCTCAGCGTGCCGACGAAAGTCACGACATTATTGCTGACCGTCGCGGTGCCGATGTTCCAGTCCGTGTTGGTCTCCGTACCCGACACCAGGAAACTGGTGCCCATGTAGGTGCCGCCGCTGCCGACCACCGCTGCCGCAGAAGCGACGTCGTTGGCCGAAACATCAGTGGTCGCCAGCAGGGTGATCCCGTTGACCGTGATCGATTGGCCGGTCGTCAAAAGGCCAAACGTCACCTGCGCGGTTTCGTTCGTCGCCGTCTGGCCTTGCGGCGTGCTGAGCACCGGCGTCAGAGCCGGAGCGCCGCCGTTGGTGGTGACCGTCGCTTTCCCGTCCGTCGAGACGGAGTTGTAAGCCGTCACCGGCGCATCCGCCGTGAAGCTGGTCAGAACGATCGCGCTGCCGCTGCCCGATGCCGTCCATTCGGTCGTGTTCAGCGTGCCGCTGATCGCCAGGTGGCCGCCATCGGTGTTGCCCGTCAGGAACGCCGCCACCAGGTTTTCAGATGTCACCCCGGTCGGATTGAGGATCGTCACCGTTTCGCCATCGATCGTGATGGTCGACCCGGCGCCGCCGCTCAATTCCGGCGAGACAGCGCCGTTGCTGGTTGCAGTGCCGTTATAAGCAACTGCGAAAGGGTTGGCCCCGTTCGTAAGCGTTACCGTACCCGAAGAAGCCGAGAAGGTCGGCGCGACCCAAGTACCGAGGCCCGAACCAACGGTCCCGAGAACGCCAGTAACCTGGGCACCATCCGCATAAGTCTGATCGCCCGATGTGGAATAAGCAGCAAATGCCTGAGCGACCTGTGTAGCGTTAAGGGCGCCCGTCGTAGCCGCGACCGTAACACCATCGATGGTATACGATTCACCGACCGCGAGCCCGGTCAACACCCACGACGAATGCGCCACGTGCAGGAGGCTGCCAGCCACGACCGAAGAGGCGGACACAGCCGAAAGCCCGGAGGTATCCGTACCGAAGTCGATGGTCGCCGTAGCGGTCACATTGGCCAGACCGTCCGTGACGCTAACCAACGGTGCCGCCGCAGCGCCATTGACCGCTTCGGTCAGACCCGGCGCAACCTCGTAACCGTCCGAACCACCGTTGGCGGGGGTCGCATAAGTGAACAGGACTTGCGTGCCGTCCGACCCATGCGATGCGGTGTACAGCGAATTGTACGTGGCATCGCTGGTGTTGAGCGAAACGTCCAGAACACCCGGCAGGTTTTCGTTCGAACCCGGATTTTGCAGTTCGGCCACGATCGCGTCGGCCACATCACCGGCATTCGCCGCGGTAATGGCCGTAACCGTCACGCCGTCGATGGTGATCGACTGACCGGCAGTCAGCGCCGTAGCCTGCCATTCGTATTGAATGACATTGGGCGTGCCGACTTCGCCGGTTGTCCCATGCGACTGGACATTGTTGATGTTGCCCAGATTGTTCAGGTTGATGGTGACCGGGTTGTTGCCGACCGTTTCACCGATATCGAGGTATTGGAACCCGGTGATCGGCGCGAGGGTTGCCGACAGCGCAGCCGCATTGGCTGCACCATCGTAGTGGTCCATCACCAAGGTGTTGTCCGTACCCGAACCACCGTAGATCGAACCGCCCACACCCAGCGCATCGGCATTCAGGCGAACGATGTTGTCGCCCGACCCCAGCGCGATGGTCTGGGTCGTCGCGTCGAGGCCGATGTTGTCCGAACCGCTGCTGCCGACGCTGTTGAAGCCCTGATCGTCGCCCAGGTGTTCCCAGATGGTGACATTGCCGCTGGTGCCCGACGCATCGATCTGCACGTTGTCAGCCACATTGGCGGCGTCGATCGTCAGGTTGCCGGTACCGGTCAGGTGCACGGTCTGAAGGTTCGATGCATCGACAAAGTTCAGCGTCGAATCGCTGTTGGTGTGCACGGTCGCCGAGGTGTAGGTGCCATCCTCGAAAATGCGCAGACCGGCGTCATTGGCCAACGTCAGGTCAAGGTTGGTTGCCGAATCGGCCACCGCACCGTCATGCAGCGCGATGTTCGTGCCATCGTCCGCGTTGGAGATCGACAGGGTGGTCAGACCGGTGTCACGGATGACATCCCAGCCCGACGACAGGCCGCTCAGGCTGACCGTGTTGATCGTGCCCACTGTGGCCGTGTGATAGTTGCCGTCGGTGATGTAGACATGGCCATCGGTAACCGTGCCGACCGGATCGGGGGTCTGGGTGACCGAAACGCTGGTGGTGGTCGAAGTGCCGTGCACGTCCACGGTGCCGAGCGTGACATGGCCAAAGGAATTGGTGGCGTTTTCGATCACATTGACGGTGGTGCCGCCGGTGATGTCAACCCGCTGGTGATTGCCCGCATCCTGGCCGACGGTGACATTGACCGTACCGGTCGGCGCAACCTGGTCGCCGATCGTGATGTCGTTGTTGCCGGTGCCGTTCAGGGTCTGCACGGTAACATTGGTGCCGCCATCGACGCTGACATCGTTATAGCCGGTCTGAGTTTCGGCAACCACAACCGCACCGGCCGAAACCACCGCTTCATCCGGGGCCAGCGAGGTGAACTTGTTGCCCACGGTCACATCGGCATTCACGGCCGACACCACCACGTTGTTGCCGCCGTTGATGGTAACGTCGCCACCAGCCGAGGCCGCGTTGATGTTGGTGGTCTGTGCGGCGGAAACCTGCACCTTACCGCTGTGGTGGTTCGACGAACCCGACGCGACGTTCAGGTCCTGAAGACCCGACCACGAATTGGTGTCGGCACGGATGCTGTAGCCCGACGGGCCGGACTGCACCGAGGTCGCCAGATTGGCGGTGGCAATGCCGCTGATCGAAATGGCAGGAAGCAGCTGCGTGTCGATCACATTGCTGGTGTACGACAGGTTCAGCGTGTCTCCGCCAGCACCGGCGGCCAGACCATTGCCGGTCAGCGCGTCAAGGTTGGTCAGCACCGGCGCAGCGGTGAAGCCGGTGTCCGACCCGGTGAACACGTTGTTCTGCGAATTCGCCGCGCTGGTAAAGGTATCGATGCCAGGCGTCAGGGTGAACGTGGTCCCCGCCACAACGACAGTGCCCGTACCGCCGGTGACGGCGGCCGCAGTGGTGGTGACAACCTGCGAGCCAAGCTGGATCTTGCCGGCAACCGTGTTGTAAACCAGCGTCTCGTTCGCATCGGCGAACTTCACGGTCGCACCCGCGGTGCCGACCGGAATGACCGTCGTGGCACCGGTGCCGTCGGTCAGGATGACCGACGACCCGCTCTGCTGCACCGTGTAGCTGGCAGCATTGCCCTGCAGGATAATCGTATCCTTGCCGCTGTTGAACGACGGATCGAGAACCACGCTGGCCCCAGTATCAATCGTTACCGTGTCACCGCCAGCCGCATCACCGAAAACGGCGACGACATCCGGCAAACCGCCAACGGTTGAAGCGCCAATGGTGAAGCTCTCATTTGGATCGAGAATAAGACGAGACATAGTTTGACTCCTGAGTACCCTGAATTACCACTTGGAGGCAGTAAAACCGCCCACCACCCCTGAAAGTATTAAGCGAATGTCACGAAGTTGTGACCAACCGCAGCCTGCGCAGTCGCGGCATCGCTTATGAATGCCGTAGCAGATACCGCATCATGCAAGATGATTTCATTACTATGCCCGTTACCTACGGCATAAGAGATGATAAGATCAGCTTTACCCGACGCGTCACTGACAAGCGATGTGTAACTGACATTCGCCGCAGTACCCCCGCTGAAATCAATCTGATCCGTCGCGGCAAAGTTGTTGATAACAGCCTCGACATCAGTCGTGATGTTATCAACAAAATTGGAACTACCCGTAGATGTAATTGCCGTTGCGGCAGTCAACCCATCCAGGCTGGTAGCACCACTCAGACCAGTTGCCAGATGCACCGTGGTCAGCGACCCACCGCTCCCGGAACCGCCGGCAGTGGTGAAGAAGTTATAGCCGACCACCGCTTCCGCAGTGGCCAGGCTGTCGACGATCGTGCCGCTGGTGTCGGCGCCGACCAGCGTCACCACCGAGGTCACGCCCCCGCTGGTGTGGTCAATCACGATGTCGTGGCCGTTGTTGGCAGTGCCAAAGCTGTAATCGCTCGCGCTGCCATTCGAAACCGTGATGGTGTCGCCGTTGCCGAAATTGGTGATCGCGACATTGGTCGCGCTCGCTTCATCCAGCGTATAGGCGATGTGCCCCGCCGCGCCACTGGTGACGACCGCCGAACCGTTCGGGTTGATACCCGCCGGGTTGAGATTCCCGTTGGTGATCGTGATGCCCGAATTGTCGCCGCTGCCGCCGAGCGAACCGCCAAAGTCCATGAAATTGTAGCCAAGCGCCGCTTCGGCACTGGCATAGTCATAAACCACCGCAGTACCGGTCAGCACGTGATCGAGCACGATCTCTTCAGTCACGCCGCCAGAAGTATGCGTGATAGTCAGATCACCGCCAGCATCCGCCGAATAGGACCATTGCGACGCATTCGTCGCGCCCGACACATCGATGGTGTCCTTGCCGACGTGGAAGTTCGTGATCTCCGCGTTGGCAGCCTGCGTATCGGTCAGCGTGTAGACATAACTGTCGCCGTTTGCGAGTTGGGCGGCCCCATCGCTGAGCGCGGAAGCGACGTTGGTTCCGTTGACGGGGATCGCCATGGTATCGGTAAAGGCCTGCGCAGCGACCGTGACATTGATGGTTTCGCTGGTCGTACCGCCATGCCCGTCCGACACACTGACGACAAAGCTGTCGGCGCCGGTGTAATAGGCATTCGGCGTGTAGGTCACTTCACCATTGGCATAAGTCGCCGTGCCGTGCGTCGCCTGCGTCAGCACGCTGACCGCCGCCGTCGCACCCGATACCACCGTGGTGGTGATCGCGTCCGTCGCGCTGGTGGTGATCGTCGAACCGGTAACAGCGCCCGTCGTGCTCAGGCCCACCGTACCGGCCTCGCTGACTGTCAAGGCGCCGGAATCGGCGTCCGTGATGGTCGGCGGGACTTGCGCCACGGTGACATTGACCGTCTGCGTGGTCGTGCCGCCATGGCCGTCGCTCAGCGTCACCGCAAAGCTGTCCGTGCCGTAATAGAACTGATCGGGCGTATAGGTGATGACGCCGCCGCTCACCGACACCGTACCATGGGCCGGGGCACCCGTGCCGGTCGTCGGCACCGTATACGTAGCGGTCGCACCGCTCACGACAGTGTCCGACGCGCTTTCCGTAAAGGCAACCGCGCTGTTCTCATTGCCCGTTTCGGTCACAGTCGCATTGGCAAACGTCGGCAGAACCTGCGCCACGTTGACCGTTTCAGCCTGGGTCGCAGTCCCGCCGCTGCCCGTCGCAGTAACCGTGAAAGTATCCGTTCCGTAAAAGAACTGCGTCGGCACGTATGTCACCGTCCCGCTCGCCGTAACCGAAACCGTACCATGAGCAGGTGTCGAAGCCGAATAGCTGGTCGCATTGCTGGCAACAGCCGTCAACGCAATGGCCGAAGCGTTTTCCTGGCCCGAAACGGTCTGCGTCGCCGCTGAAAATGCCGGGGCCGGAGCCGGCGCCGAATTATGACCACCGCCGGACGAAGCCACCGCAGCCGCGATGCCGCCAACAGCAATCACGCCACCCACGATCAGCAGCGGGCTGACGCCGCCATGCGAATCCGAATCAACCGGTTCCAGCAAGCCGTTCAGCGAATCAGGGCTTGCAGTGATCGCGCCGGCATCCACCGGGTCATTTGCGGCGATCTGCGCCTGCCCCAAGCCACCCTGACCAGAATCCGAAGACACCGCCGCCTGCCCGACGGCAACTTTGGCGCCGGCCTCATTTGCAGCAGCGCCATTCCCCTGACCATCAGAACCCTTGGCAAGCACGGCATCATGCCGATCATCCGATGGCTGCGCTACATCGCCATGCTTGTGCGCTTTGGCATGCAATTCCACCGCCGCGCGGCCAGCGGCCCTTTTATGGGTAACTTTATGAGCAGACATAAATGACCTTTTCGATGGCACTCGCCGCTTTATTGCAATATCGACTTCGTCATAGCAAGTGGTTTTTACTAAAACGCCAGGTCAAATTAAATATGCACTTCGCAATACTGTGATTTATATATGTATATAACTGCATGCATCGATGTAGATTCTATTTTTTATTTCAATTCAACAGCACCATTATGATTTCGTGGGATTATGCCTCACCCTGCGGGTGACGCGCGGCGTGGCCATTTGCCGCAACCGCGACAGCGCCTCACGGCGCGAACGGGCGATTGCCCGCAGCCGGCCCCACACAGGAACAGCGCAGCCATCACGAAACCCGGCCTTGCGGGAATCGCCCAAGGCGGAATGGCGATCCGCACCCCGAAGCGGCGGCACCCATCATCCAGGCCGCGCGCAGCCTCGCATCCGGCCATTGACCGCCGGCCATTAACCGCCGGCCATTAACCGCCGGCCATTAACCGCCGGCCATTAACCGCCGGCCATTAACCGATTGAGCGAGCACTTTCACGACCCGATCCGAAAGTTTGCAGCAAAGGCCTGACGAGGGATTGCTTGGCCGGGCACGGCGAAAAAGTTTCGGCTAATCACTCGATTAATAAGTAAAGTCAACGGACATATTGTATTTATTTATACCAGTACGATTCATTTTTCGCTGATTAATGCACAATTACGCTAGCAATCGTTTGCAAATTGATATGCAAGGAAGGTTATGTAGTAAAATGTATATAATTTTAATTGAATATTTTTTGATCCCCGTCATTCCATTTCCAGGAGGCGCTGTCTGACAGCTCACACAAGGCGGGGGCCATGGCACCGGATTTATCAAAGAATCTTCAGGCGTTATACGAATTGGAGGCACAATCGGACGTCAAACTTTTGACGAACGATGCGCGCCTTCTACATATAATAAAATCCGAACCCGGGAGATCCATAAAATATTATCCGTCAAAATCTGGCTTATCTTATCGAGGATTCTATAACGTTTTTAATAAACTTCTAAGCGAACAAATGGTTGTTATAGTTAATTCTGAAAATGATCATCGCAGCAAGTGCGTGTATTAATTCCCATTCGGGCATGACGCGCAAATTGGCTGGCGGGTAGCGCCCAGAGCGATCCGGGCAAAGCGGCGCGACTCATTTTGAGCAGCTTTCCGGCAATCGATGCAGAAAGCCCCCTTGGATTGTTTTTGACATTTGCGACCATGCTATCCGGATAGCGGGAAGCAAATGTCAAAAACAGAAAATTTACTATAATCAAAAGGTTCCAGCGGTTCGATCAGAACCGATCGATCATCAACCGCACACTCCGACGCTTGCCCTGCAGGATGCCTCGGCAAGATGCCCAGCCCAGATATGGCAACTGCGACCAGTGGAACGGCACCCCCGCCCGGAAGTCCGCCACGGCAACGCCGATCGCCCGCGTCCTCTCCGGCAAAGCGCGGCATGAAGTCCACCATTTCCGGCAGCGCGAAAATCGGGTCCCTGTCATCGGGTCCATGTCAGGGCGCCCGAGAACCAACCGGACCAGGCGCTCCCCGCTGCAAATCCGGACCCGATGCGAATCCGACAGATGCCTCAAAAAACAATCATTCATCGAATATTGTCAGAATTTCGTGCAGAACCTCAAGGGTCGTGCTCAGGCATGACGCAGATCGCGCCCGCCTTCATCGGATAGCGGAGAAGTCACGCGCTTCGCCCGATCCCAAATAACAACCGCTTCGAACGAGGTCCGGGCACCAAGACAACGCAGGGCGAGCGCACGATGAACTTCGACCGTACGCGAACTGATTCCCAACTCTTTGGCAATCTCCTTATTCGTATACCCGGTAGTCATCAGATCAAGAACACGCCGCTGCTGTGGCGATAGGCCTCTTACTCCTCCCAAAGTGTCCTCCTGTTACATTGCAGCGCGCCACATTTTTAAATGATTTAAACGCGATCATTCCGAATTTGAACGATATATTTAAGCGGTAGATTCATTTAAAGATGTGATTTTCGGGATCAAATTTTGAATAAAAATCATGATTCTCGCCCAATCAAACAAGGCGAAAACCACATAATTGGCACTGAGATCCATTTCAGATCTCGATGCAATTCACATCGGTATTAAGATAAATTCCCCTCAATCCCGACGACCACCGAATGCTGACCGCCCTTGTCGACGGGAGCGATACCGATACCACCACTCCGTTCAGCGAATCCAACATCGCCTTCGTCAGAACCGGCGCCATCGTCCAGATTTTTAAGAATTTTTCCAAAAATAAAACCGACAGGCAACTGCAGAGCCAGCCATATTGCAATGGCAATTATCAAAATCTTCATAATCGCCTCACTTGATATATGAAATATGCGAATACCTATTTTTATTTAATTCTGATCTAGGCAGATAGAATCGTGATAATTCGATTACATCCTTTAACATCACCAATATCGACTTTCGATATTATTCATAATGCACAAGATTTTCTTCGTGAGCTGAAATGTACCAATTCATGCATAAACATTTATCCGCACTAACAAGCTTCAGAAGCTAACATCTCACAATATGATATTTCTTCTAGGTATATCGCGTAAACTTATATGCATGCACAAATCGCGGCACCCATGTATATCACATTTATATTACGCAAACGCTGATGCACGGCATCATGGGGGCAAGTGAAACTTCTCATTAAAGATTTTTGGTCGAAATTCCTGAATTGCCGGAACTCAGGAATATTTGTTGGACCTGTGCCAAGGCGCCGTTCGCTGCCGCGAAGCCGCCGCATGGCAGGTTGTCGCGAAAATCGCACCGAACGGCGGGCGTGAACCTGCCAGACCGGCCACGCGACACGGCCAACCGCATCGTCCTCAAAATGCCGGAAATCACCAGGGCCTCGCTCGCCACCCTTCGCACGGCGCAACGGATAACCCGGCACATTGGGTTACCCCGGAAATCCCGCGCGCGCCGGGTACTTAAGCATAAGCGGGGCCCCTTGTGCCCGGATCACCCGCGCGGCTTGCTTCATCCGGAAACCACCGTCCCTGCCGCAAAACTGAAGACTTCCAAAGTCGCTACAGTGTAAATAGTAAGTGGAAATACTCACTGTCCGGAATCTTAAAATTACCCAAAGGCATTTACACGATCAATTCAGCACAAAATTTTGTCGATGAATGCACAAGCGAAGTTTGTGATGACTTGTGGGAATTGACAGGGTTTTCAGATCGTGGGGCCTAGTGAAATGAACATATACAAGCTTCTCTGCGCAACATCTGCCATTTCCATGGGGGCCCTGCTTGTTCCAGGCATCGCCATGGCCAGTCAGGCGGCCACTGTTATCGACGGAAACGGCGGCAGCGGCTTTGTCATTACAGACCAGATCCAGACATCGTCGGCCAATCCCAACGTCATCAATTCCGACAGCGGCGCAATTTCGCTCAGCGGCGCGGCCGCCGTCTCGACCGGCAGCAACGTGACTGTCGGCGATGCCAACAGTCAGACGGTGTTTACCGGCTATTACACGCAAGGCGGCACCGGCAGCGGCGGCGGCGCGGGTCTGGGCGGCGTCTTCTTTATCGACAACGGCTCGACGCTGACCCTGCACAACGTGTCCTTTTCGAGCAACGTCGCCAAAGGCGGCGAAGGCGGCAGCGCCGCCTCGATCGCGCTTTCGCCGATTTCCATCGCGTTGCAGAACCAGACGGTCGATGCCACGTCGATCCAGGTGTTGAACGCCACGCCGATTCTGGCCACCCAGAATGGTCAGCTGGTGATCACCGGCATGACCCTGTCGAATTCGAACCCGCTGATCGCCCAGAATTCGGACATCAGCCTGGACGGTTCGTCGGTCGCCTCGACCATTTCGAACATTTCCACCGACGGACGCACGCTGACGTTCGCATCGGCCGTGGCGGTTGCGCCATCTTCGCAGCTGACGGTAACGGCTGCGAGCAGCGCGCTGTCGGGCAACGACCGCACGATCACGTTTGCGACGCCGACGTATACGTCGAGCCAGATCCAGGCGGGCATGGCGCTGACCGGGTCGGGCATTCCGGCAGGCACGACCGTGCAATCGCTGACGTATGACAACAGCGGCAATATCACCTCGATGACGCTGAGCGCGGCGGTCGATCCGGCGCAGTTGACCAACAATCAGGTCGCTCTCGATGTCGTCGCGATCTCTTCGCTTGATGTGTCGAAATTCCAGACGCTGTCGAGCACGACCGTCAAGCCCGCCTCCACCACCGGCCTTGCCGTGGGCATGATCGTGACGGGCACCGGCGTGCCCAGCGGAACGACGATCACCGCGATCGGTTCGGACGGCACCGTCACGTTCTCGAACACCATTTCCAACATGACCTCGTTCACCGCCTCGCAGCCCGCAGTGGCCTCGAACGGCGGCTCGGGCGCGGTGATCAATCTCGGTTCGGTCAGCGGCCTGGCGGTCGGCGTTGCCGTGACCGGCACGGGCATCCCCGCCGGCACCACCATCACCGCGATCAACGGCAATACCGTCACACTCAGCAGCGCGCTGGGGCAGGCCACGCTCGATGCCATCTCGGCGGGCACGATGACCATGTCCTTCGACAAAGTCGTTTCGATCACGCAAAGCGGTTCGACCGGCACGGTAAGCCTGTCGTCGGTGGCCGGGCTGAAAGTCGGCGCGATCCTGACGGGCAACAGCGGCATTCCGGCCAACGCCGTGATCACCGGCATCAACGCCACGACCGGCATCGTCTCCTATCGCATCAACGCCGCCGCCGGGGTTACCACGGGCGGCACGATGAACGGGCTGGTCGCCACCGGATCGACGGGCAGCAGCGGCAGCAATGGCCCCAACGGCGGCTGGTACAACACGTATTTCCACGACGGCGAAGGCGAAGCCGGCAACAACGGCTATAACGCAGGCAACGGCACCAATGCGGCGGGTGGCAGCGGCGGCAATGGCGGCAGCGGGTCGAACGGCATCCCGTTCAACTTTGACCTGACCGCAGGCATCGTCTCGGCGCTGGCGGCAACGGTGAAGGACACCGCCGAAGACGGCGCGCTGTTGCTCGATTTCCCGCCCGACGGCGCGGCGGCTGCGGCCAAGGCGGCTTCGGTGGCGATGGACTGGGTCTCGCTGGCGCAGGCCACCGCCGACCTCGTGAAATGGGGCATCGATCTGGCCAATGGTCAGGTCGGGCACGGCGGCGCAGGCGGTTCGGGCGGCAATGGCGGCAACGGGTCCGATTTCTTTGGCGGCGGCGCGGGCGGCTCGGGCGGTAGCGGCGGCGCAGGCGCGCTGTCGATCACCGACGGCGGCGCAGGCGGCAGCGGTGGTTCGGGCGGCGCGGGCGGCTTTGGCTCGGGCGGCGGCTCGGGCGGAGCGGGCGGCGCAGGCGGCGCCAACGGGCAAAGCACACCCGGTTCGGATGGTTCCGGCGGTACGGCAGGCTTTGGCGCGGGCACGGGCTCGTCCAACGGTTCGGGCGGCGGCGGCGGCTCGGGCTATGGCGGCGCGGTCTTCGTGCGCGCCGGCGGCGGGCTGACGATCAGCGGCAATTCGATTTTCGAAAACAACGCCGTGCTTGGCGGGTCGAGCAACAATGGCGGGGCCGCAGGGGCCGCAGCGGGCTCCGACTTGTTCATCATGAAGGGCAGCGATGTCGTGCTCGCCCCCGGCGTCGGCAACACGATCACGTTCCAGGGCACGATTGGCGACGACAGCGCGGCGAGCATTTCCAACGCATCGTGGGCGTCGGGATATGGCGCCGACATTCACATCACCGGCGGCGGCGTCGTGCAGTTCCTCGGCGCCAATACCTATTCGGGCACGACGTTCATCGAAGGCGCGACGCTTCAGGCCGATGACGGCGTGGGCATCAATGCCAACAGCCATGTCGATTTTGCCGGGCTCGGCACGATCGGCAACGGCCTTTCCAGCCTCAATGCCGGTGTGTGGCAGACCACGGGCGTCATCACACGCCGCGTCGGCGATCTGCCCACGCAATTGTCGTGGGACGGCAGCGGCGGTTTCGCGGCGGGCAGCGCCGGGCTCACGCTGAATTTCGGCGCGATCAGCAACGCTCCCGGCCAGACCCTGACATGGAATTCCGGCGGGTTCGTGCCCAATGGTTCGACGCTGGTATTCGGTTCGGACACCGGCACGGGCGTTGTGACCTTGCTCAACAACGTCAATCTCAACGGGTTGAACGGCGACATCGCGGTCTACAACAACACCTCGGTCATGAATTCCGACCTGGCCAGCCAGACATCGAATGTTCAGGCCAACAACACCGCCTATGCGGTCATGGCGGGCCGTTTCAGCAACGGTCAGCTCACGCTCAACGACAACGGCTATTCGGGCACGATCTATTTCAACGGCCAGAACAGCCTGTCGGGCCTGACCGTCAACAACGGCGTCGTCAGCACCGGCATCGCCCCCAATGGCGCGGTTTCGCAGATCGGCCGCCTGATGGATGCGACCAACGGCGGCTTTCTGACCATTACCGGCGCGGCTGAAGTCGATCTTTACGGCGCGGAAAAGCTCACCGCGGTAAATGTCGCCGCGCTCGGCACGCTCTACGCCTTTGCCCCGGTCACCACCGGCGCGATTACCAATGCGGGCAATATCGCGTTTCTGGACAATGCGAGCACCGGCGCGATCACCAACGCGGCCACCGGCCAGATTGCGATGACCGGGACCAATACCACCGGCGACATCCAGAATGCCGGCCTGATCACCATGCAGAGCCAGAATTCGACCGGCGCCATTACCAACGCCGCCACCGGCGTAATCAGCCTGTCGGGCACCAATGCCACCGGCGCGATCACCAACAGCGGCGAACTGTTCCTGTCGGGCACCAGCACTTCGGGCAGCGTTGCCAACCTTTCCGGCGGCGCGGTGATGCAAGTGGGCTCGTTGACGGCCTCGGGCACGGTGACCAACGCCGGTATCTATAACCTGGGCGGCGACCTTGCCGCCAGCAGCACCGTGACCAACAACGGCACGATGTTCGTGCTGGGCCAGCTCGACGACACCGGCGCGGAAATCGGCGCCACCACACGCACCATCGCCACCACCGGCTTTGGCGGCGGGGCCAATGGCACTGTCAATCTGGGCGGCAACAGCGGCACGCTGGCCAATCAGCTGATCATCGATCAGTCGGGCACAAGTACGTATGCGGGCGCCTTTACCGGCGCGGGCGCACTGGCCCTGACCGGCGGCGGCACGCTCGGCCTGACCGGGGCCAGCACGTTCACCGGCGGGCTTGATGTCACCGGCAATTCGACGCTCGATACGACCGGCGGCGGCACACTGGCCGACACGCTGGCGGCAAATGTCGACGCCGGATCGACGCTGACGCTGGGCACCAACGACACGATCGGCTCGATTGTCAGCAACGGCACGGTCAATGTGAATGCCTCGATCGCGCTGGGCGGCGGGTTCACCAACGGCGGCACGTTCAATGTCAACTTTGTCGCCCCGGCCCAGACGGCCAGCCTGCTGGTGGCAGGCGATGGCAGCAACCTGCTGGGCGGCACGATCAATACGGTCGGCGGCTCTGTCACCGGTATCAGCGGCAATCTGACCAATGCGGGCCAGATCAACAGCGCCGGCAGCCTGACCGTCATCGGGACGGCCACCAACACCCAAACCGGCGCCATCGCGCTGCAATCGGGGGCCAACACACTGCTCGGCGCGCTGGTCAATGCGGGCCAGGTGACGATTGCATCGGGCACGACCAATGAATTCGGCACGCTGACCAACACCGGCACGATCGACGCGGCTTCGGCCATCACCGTCGATGACGCCTATGCCCAGAATGCCGGCTCGCTGACCACCACGGCAGCGCTCAACACCGGCAGCTTCTCGGGCACCGGGGGCACGGTCGCGCTGAACGGCGATGCCACGTTCACCATCAACCAGACCGCTGACGGCACCTATGACGGCGTCGTCACCGGCACGGGCTCGGTGGTCAAGAACGGCACCGCCGCGCTGACTCTCAGCGGCCTGTCGGGCGCCAACAGCTTCGCCCCCTCGGCGCTGACGGTCAATGCCGGGCTGCTCACCGTCAATGGCGACAACACCATCGAAAACGGGCTGACGCTCACCGTCGCAAAGGCAGGCACCACCACGATCACCGGGGCGACCACCGTCGGCGCGATCGTCAATGCCGGCGCCGCTAGCTTTGGCGGGGTCACCAATACGGGTACGGTGCAGAACAGCGGCGAAATGCTGTTTTACGACCAGGCCAATACCCTGACCATCGGCAACACCGGCCTGATGGCGCTGCTGGGCAATGCCACGGTCACCGGCACAGTCACAAACAGCGCCGCATCCCTGCTCGTGCTGGCCGCTGACCTGTCGGTCAGCTCGACCGTGACCAATGACGGCACCCTGGTGGTTCTGGGCCACCTGAGCGCGGACCTCGGCGAGATGACCGCCGCAACGCACACCATCACCACTACCGGATTTGGCGGCGCGGCCACCGGCATCGTCAATCTGGGCGGCTCCGACGGCACGATGGCCAATCGGCTGATCATCAACCAGTCGGGCACCAGCACTTATGCCGGCGCCTTTGCCCAAGCGGGCTCGCTGACCCTGACCGGCGGCGGCACGCTGGGCCTGACCGGGGCCAGCACTTTTACCGGCGGCCTCGACGTCACCGGCAATTCGACGCTCGATACCACCGGCGGCGGCACTCTGGCCGACACGCTGGCGGTCAATGTCGATGCCGGATCGACGCTGACGCTGGGCACCGATGACACGATCGGCGCGATCACCAGCTATGGCACTGTCAATGCCGATGCGGCGATCGGGCTGAGCACCGGGCTGACCAATGGCGGCACCTTCAATGTCAATTATGTCGCACCGGCGAACACCGCCAGCCTGCTCGTCAACGGCGGCGTCGGCAATCTCCAGGGCGGCACGCTGAACCTGGCGTCGGGCACCGCCACGGCGATTTCGGGCGACCTCATCAATGCCGGTACGGTGAACAGTGACGGCGCCACCCTGGTGGTGCAGGGCACGGTGAACAACGCGCAAAGCGGCGTCCTGGCACTGGGTGACGGCTCGTCGAACTTCTTCGGCGCGCTGACCAACGCGGGCACCGTGACGATCGGCGCCAACACCGCCAACAGCTTTGGCGCCTTGACCAACGCCGGGACGATCGCCGCATCGGGCATTGTCAACGTGACGGGCGCCTATGCCCAGAACGGCGGCACCCTGACCACTTCGGCGGCGCTCAACACCGGCAGCCTGTCGGGCACCGGCGGCATCATCACGCTCAGCAACGGCGCGCTGTTCACGATCAATCAGACCGCGAACGGCACTTACAGCGGCACGATCACCGGCACAGGCGCGGTCATCAAGGCGGGCGCCGCCACGCTGACGCTGGCAGGCGGGGTCGATACCTTCAGCCCCGTTGCGCTCGACATCACGCAGGGCACGCTGGCGCTGGCGCGTGCGGGCATCCTCGATCAGGCCCTCCATGTCGAAGTCGACAGCGGCGCGACGATCAGCCTGCAGAGCGGGGATCAGACGGTCCACGACCTGACCGGCACGGGTACGCTGGCGCTCAACGGCAACAACCTCTACCTCGCCAACGGCGGCACGTTCAACGGCACCGTCACCGGCAGCGGCAATGTGCAGGTATCGACCGGCTCGTTCACGCTCGCCAACACGATCAACTCGACGGCGGGCAATTTCGTGGTCCAGCCCGCCGCGCTCGTCACCATTGCCGACACCGGCACGCTCAATGCCCCCACGGTCAATGTCGGCGGGGTTATGGATGTGCTGGGTACGGTCAACACCACCAATACCAATGTCACCTCGGGCGGCACGCTGCACCTTGGCAATGCCGACGGCTCGCAAGGCGGCACGCTGAACGGCACCACCATGACGGTAACCGGCGGCGGCTCGCTGACGGGTGTCGGCACGGTCTCGGGCGGCACGGTGATCGGCGGCGCCAGCGCGGGCACTCTCGCACCGGGCAACTCGCCGGGCGTGATCACCTTCAACGGCGACCTGACCTTCGACAACGGCGGCGTGGCACAGATGCAGGTCGAAGGCGCCAACGGCGCGGGCCTGTCGATGGCCAACGGCGGCTATGACCAGGCGGTCGTGACCGGCAAGCTCAAGCTGCTGCCCGGTTCGGTGTTGAACATCCAGAACGACAACGGCTTTGAACTGACCCTCGGGCAGGCCGTGCCGATCTTTGCCTTTACGCCGGGCGCGGTATCGGGATCGTTCGGCTCGGTCACCAGCACGGGCTTTGCCAAGCAGGTGATCTACAACATCCCGACCGGCGAAGTGATCGGCCTTGGCGATTACACCACCGCCGGCTTTGTCCAGGCCGTATCGACCGGCGCCAATCAGGCAGCCTTGATGAACCAGCTGATGGTCAACGGCAACGGCGGCGTGAACCAGTACTACGGCGGTCGCCTGATGGACTATGTCACCACCGGCCTCAACCAGGGCACGGCAGGGTCGAATGCGGCCTTTGCCCGGTGGTCGCCGGAAG
The DNA here is from genome assembly GCF_001519055.1 of Novosphingobium sp. Fuku2-ISO-50. GTDB lineage: Bacteria > Pseudomonadota > Alphaproteobacteria > Sphingomonadales > Sphingomonadaceae > Novosphingobium. The sequence continues at coordinate 158,375 of NZ_KQ954294.1, forward strand.
CCTACAGCGGCATTCTCGACGACATGCGCGACAGCATGCTGGCCAATCTGACCGAACTGGGCGGGTATGACAGCCTGTCCAACGGGCAGACCGTGATGATCGGCGGGTATAACCACTCGACGTCGAAATCGCGCCATATCGACAGCTATGCCGACAACCGCTTCAGCGCCAACGGCTTCACCACCGGATTTGCGCACCAGTTCGCTGCGGTGCAGGTCCAGGCCACTTTCGGCCACACCGATGACGGGCTGAACGGGCAATACCTCAGCGACAAATTGAGCGGCAACATGTTCGCGGCGGGTGCATCGGCGCCGATCGCGCTGAACGGCGCGCTGCGGGCGACCGTGCGCTATGTCTACGGCGACTATTCGGTGAAGGGCGACCGCACCACCAACGGCGGCAAGGCCGGCATCGCCGGGGTCAAGGCGCAGAGCCAGTTTTACGGCGCCGGCTTCGAATATCGCCATGTGTCGGGCAATGTGGCGATCGACAGCACGGTCGAATGGCTGGGCCTGCACCAGACGGTCGACGGCTTTACCGAATCGGGCGGGTTCCTGTCGCCGCTCGATGCGATGAGCGTCCATGAACAGCACAACACCACCTCGCTGATCAAGGCGGGCGTGAATGTCGACTATTCGGTCAGCAAGTCGGTCGGGATTTACGCCAAGCTCGGGCTGATCCAGGATCTGTCCTATGCCAAGCACGACCTGACCGCCAATGTCAGCACCGAAAACGTAAACTTCACCATTCAGAACCCGGGCCTCAACCCCACGCGCGGCACTGCTTCGCTGGGTGCGCGGACCGCTCTCGCCAAGGGGCTGACGTTCAGCGCCGACGCCGGCGCGGGCACCGACGGCTCGTTCAGCGTCCACACCGCGCTGAACTTCGCCTTCTGATCGGTCGAACCTTACCCACACGCAAAAGGCGGCCGGTCACCAGACCGGCCGCCTTTTTGCATGGGACAGGGCGACACAAGGACGCGCAACGCGGCGGACAGCGGTCAATGCCCGACACAATTTGAAAAAGCCCGATGAGGGAAACAATGCCGCGCAAAATGCGCCAGGGCATTGCGAAATGGTGCACCCGACAGGATTCGAACCTGTGACCCCTGCCTTCGGAGGGCAGTACTCTATCCAGCTGAGCTACGGGTGCCCGATGAAGCGGGGCAGTTAGCAGCAAAGATTGGGTCGTGCCAGCCTTTTTGACGTCGCCCCGGATGCGCCGCAGATTTGTTCGCGTTTGCGCGGCACGGGGTTGGCATGTTTTCGATTTGTTCTTATGAAGCGGCATGGTCGATTCATCGGACGCGAGCCCGGTTTCGGGAAATGCGCAAGAGCGCGAGGCTTTGGGAGTGGCGCGGGGGATTGCGCGGCTGTTTGCGCGCAATGACATCTGGTGCGTGGCCGAAATGCCGCTCAAAGGCGGGCGGCGGGCGGATCTGATGGGGATCGATGCGCGCGGGAGCGTGATCATTGTCGAGATCAAGGTGAGCCGGGCCGATCTGCTGGGCGATGCAAAATGGCCCGATTATCTCGATCATTGCGACCGGTTCTACTGGGGCCTGGCGGCGCATCTCGATCGCGCGGTGATGGAGACCGAGGCGTTTCGGCCAGAGACGTGCGGGATCATCGTCGCCGATGGCTATGATGCCGAAATCCTGCGCCCCGCCCCCCTGCTGCCGCTCGCCGCCGCAAGGCGCAAAGTCGAAGTGGAACGGTTGGCGCGCGCCGCCTTGCGCCGATTGACGATCGCGGGCGATCCGCACTGCATGCCGCGCGGGGGCGGTTTTTAAACCAGACCGACTAAACCAGACCGGCCAGTTGCGCGCCGAGCCACAGGCCGAGCCCGATGAACAAAAACGCGGCGATCAGGCGGATGCGCGCAAGCGGCACCCGGCGGATCGCTTCGCGCCCCAGGAACACCGCCGGCACATTGGCCGCCATCATGCCCAACGTCGTGCCTGCCGCGACCGCCAGCGTATCATGAAACCGGGCGCCGAGCGCGATCGTCGCGATCTGCGTCTTGTCGCCCATTTCGACGAGGAAAAAGGCGATCAGCGTGGTCACGAACGCGCCCCTGCCTTCGGCCGCCTCCGCCTCGTCCGCATCGAGCTTGTCGGGCACCAGCGTCCATAGCCCCATGCCGACGAACCCCGCCGCGACGGCCGCGCGAAACCACAGGCTGTCGAGCAGCGAGGCCGCTTCCGATCCGACCAGCGCAGAGAGCAGATGATTGACCAGCGTCGCCACCAGAATCCCGCCGATCACCGGCCAGGGCCGATGAAACCGGGTCGCCAGCACCACGGCGAGCAATTGCGTCTTGTCGCCGATTTCGGCGAGCGCGACGACCGTGGCAGAAGTGAAGAAAGCGGTGAACATCATGGAGGGGCATTCTCGTCCGCGCCGGGCGGACAGGCCCGGCCATTTGCTGCCCTGCACAATTTTTGTTGCTTGCGAAAGCATTTACGCGTAGGGCACGCATTGCAAGGACGGCGGCAATACCATTTGCCGCAGGCCCGGGCAGCGTGAGATCCACCGGCAAACATCGGTTGTGATCCGCCCCGGCTGAACGATCTTGACGTCCGCCGCTTCCCTTTCACGCACGGGTCGCTCCATGAACCTTGGGGCTATTCCCCTTGTGGTTCGACCCCCTTGTGCCGCGTTTGGGCCACTGCGCCCGACGAACGGCCTTATTGATGCGAAGGCTTTATCCATGTCCTATTTTTCCGAACTCGGCCTTGCCGAGCCCATTCTGCGCGCGCTTGAAGCCAAGGGCTATACCGATCCCACCCCGATTCAGCGCCAGGCGATCCCCGCCCTGATGGAAGGGCGCGACTTGCTCGGCATTGCGCAGACCGGCACCGGCAAGACCGCCGCATTCGCCCTCCCCTCGCTGCACCGGCTGGCCGCCGATCCGATCGTGAAAAAGCCCGCTTCGTGCCGCATGCTGGTACTGTCGCCGACGCGCGAACTGGCGGCGCAGATCGCCGAAAACATGCGCGGTTATGCCAAGCATCTCAATCTTCAGGTCGATTGCGTGTTTGGCGGCGTGCCGATCAACAAGCAGGCGCGGCGCCTGGTTCCCGGCACCGACGTGCTGGTCGCGACGCCCGGGCGGCTGCTCGATCTCATCGACAATCGCGCGCTGACGCTCGGCCGGGTTGAAATCTTTGTGCTCGACGAAGCCGACCAGATGATGGACCTCGGCTTTATCCACGCGCTCAAGCGGGTTGCCGCGATGCTCCCCGCCAAGCGCCAGAGCCTGTTCTTTTCGGCAACGATGCCCAAATCGATCGAAGACCTTGGCCGTCAGTTCATCAAGGATCCGGCCCGCGTCGAAGTCGCGCCGCAGGCGACCACTGCCGAACGCGTCGAACAATACGTCACGTTCGTCAACCAGGCCGAAAAGCAGGCGCTGCTCAGCTTGCGCATCCGCGCGATGCTGGCCGACAAGACGCTCGATCGCAGCCTCGTGTTCACCCGCACCAAGCACGGCGCCGACCGTGTCGCCCGCCATCTGGGCGCAGCGGGGATCGATGCCCGCGCCATCCATGGCAACAAGTCGCAGGCGCAGCGCACCGCCGCGCTCGAAGCGTTTCGCCAGGGCGCCTGCCGGGTGCTGGTCGCGACCGACATCGCCGCGCGCGGTATCGACGTGGCGGGTGTCAGCCACGTGTTCAATTTCGAACTGCCCAATGTGCCCGAACAATATGTTCACCGCATCGGCCGCACCGCGCGCGCCGGGGCCGATGGCGCGGCGATCAGCCTGTGCGCACCGGACGAAAAGGCCTATCTGCGCGACATCGAGCGCCTGACCGGCGTAAAGCTCGAAGCGATCTCGCTGCCCGCCGATTTCCTGGCCGAAGCATCGCGCCTGCCGCAGCCGCCGCGCCGCCCCGAAGGCGAAGGCGATCGCTCGCACGGGCATAACCGCAACGGACAGGATCGCCGCGGCGGCCAACCGCGCCGCGATGGCGCCCCGCGCGCAGGCGGCGTCGGCGATGCCGGTGCCGATGGTCAGGCCAAGCGCCGGTTCCGCCCGCGCGGCGCCCCCGGCGTCGGCCAGCACCGCAACAAGGTGACGCGGGTCAACTGATCGGAATAAACGGGTCAAAGCATCTGGGCATCATGGCAGCGCCAAGGCATAAGGCGCGCCATGATGCCCATAATCCTTTCCGCGCTGGTGATGACGGTGATCGTGGCCGTTCGCTATGTCATCGTCAGCGGCGCCTTTGCCTGGGCCACGGCGCGGGTCCGTCCGGGCCATTATGCCGGGCTTGGCCGCCAGATCCGCATGGAAGTGGGCTGGAGCCTGATCGCCAGCGTCATTTACGGCCTGCCTGCGGGAATCATTGCCTGGGGCTGGCAACAGCGCGGCTGGACGCGGATCTACAGCGATCCGCATGCCTATCCGATCTGGTGGATGCCGGTCTCGCTGCTGCTCTATCTCGTGCTGCACGATAGCTGGTTTTACTGGACGCACCGCTGGATGCATCGCCCGGCGGTGTTTCGCGCCGTCCATGCGATCCATCATGCCAGCCGTCCGCCGACGGCCTGGGCGGCGATGAATTTTCACCCGGTCGAGGCCGCGATCGTCGGGCTGTTCATCCCCGCGCTGGTGTTTGTCGTGCCCATACAGGCGGGTGTGCTCGCGGGCGTGCTGATGATCATGACCGTGATGGGCGTGACCAATCACATGGGGTGGGAAATGTTTCCGCGCTGGCTGGTGCATTCGCCGATCGGCGCCTGGCTGATCACCGCGAGCCACCATCAGCGTCATCACGAGCAGTACCGATGCAACTATGGCCTCTATTTCCGCATCTGGGATCATCTGTGCCACACCGATCGCGGCGTTTCCAATCCATGACGATCCCTCTCCGCCATCTCGCCATGGCCACGTGCCTGCTGATCCCGCAAATCGCCCTGGCCGCCCCCGGAGACGACGGGGTAACTGTCACGGTCGCCGTGTCGGGCCTGCGCAACACCAAAGGCCTGATCCGCGCCTGTCTGACGACAAAGCCCGCGACGTTCCCCGAATGCGACAAGGATCCGCAATCGCTGCGGCTGAGCGTGCCCGCGCAAAGCGGCCCGGCGCTGGTGTTTCGCCATGTCGCGCCGGGGACATATGCCGTGTCGCTGTTTCACGATGAAAACGGCAATGGCCGGCTCGACAAGACGATGGGCATTCCGTCCGAAGGCTATGGCTTTTCGCGCGATGCGCCGGTGCATTTCGGCCCGCCGAAATTCGACGCCGCGAAAGTTTCCATCGGCAGCAGCGACATGACTCTGGCGATCAAGCTCCGCTACATCCTGTGACGGCGGCAACGGACCAGGTGCGCCATGGCCCCGGCGGGGCGCTGGCCCCGTTTGGATACCCGGTGTTCCGCGCGATCTGGGGCGCAAACCTGTTTTCCAGCGTCGGCTCGGTGATGCAGGCGGTGGCCGCCGCCTGGTTGATGACCGAATTGACCAGTCGCCACTTGCTGGTCGCGCTGGTGCAGGCGTCGAGCACGATCCCGATCCTTGTGCTGGGCATTTTTGCAGGAGCGATTGCCGATGCCTATGACCGGCGGCTGGTCATGCTCTGGGCGCAGGCGTTCATGCTGTTCGTCTCGGCGGTTCTGGCGGTCATGGGCTATGCCGGGGCGATCACGCCGTGGAGCCTGCTGCTGCTGACGCTGATGGTCGGCATGGGCACCGCGCTCAATGGCCCGGCCTGGCAGGCCTCGGTGCGGCTACAGGTCGATCGCCCGGACTTGCCCCAGGCGATCTCGCTCAATGCCATCGCGTTCAATCTGGCGCGCAGCCTCGGTCCGGCGCTTGGCGGGCTGGTGATTTCGCTGTGGAGCGTCAACATGGCCTTTGCGCTCAATGCCTTGAGCTATCTGGCGATGATCGTGGTGCTGGCGCGCTGGCGCCCGGACATGCCGGTGCCCGTGCGCCTGCCGATGGGCGAGGCGATTCTTGACGGGATGCGCTATTGCTTCGGATCGGGGCCGGTGTTTCGCGTGCTGCTGCGCGGGCTGGTGTTCGGCTTTGGCGCAGCAGGGTTTCAGGCGCTGTTGCCGGTGGTCGTGCGCCTGCAACTGCGCGGCGATCAGGTCAGCTATGGCCTCGTGGTCGGCGCATTCGGGCTCGGCTCGGTGCTGAGCGCTCTGTTTGTCAGCAGGCTGCGCCGCCGCTTTGGCAGCGAAGACGTGGTCGGGGTCAGCACGGTCGTCTATCTGGGCGCGCAAGTCATGCTGTCGTCGACCCAGGCGCTTGGTCCGGCGATGATCGCCGCGCTGGTGGCCGGGTCGGGCTGGGTCGCGGTGATGACCAGTCTCAATGTCGCGATTCAGCTGCGTTCGCCCGAGGCCATTCTGGCGCGGTGTCTGTCGATCTATCAGGCGGTGGCGTTTGGCGGCATGGCGCTGGGCGCATGGGTGTGGGGGGCCCTGGCCGATCATGTCGGGCTGGTCGCGTCGCTGCGGCTGGCGGCGGCCTGGCTGGCGCTGACGCTGATCCTGCGGTTGATCGCGCCGATGCCGTCGCGCGAAGAAGGACGTATCGAAGATGGGGAGAAAGCGCATGAGCCTGCCTGACGCATCGGAATTTTCGGCACCGCTCCGCTCGGTGCTCTACATGCCCGCATCGAACCCCCGCGCGATGGCCAAGGCGCGCACCCTGCCTTGCGATGCGGTTGCGCTCGATCTTGAAGACGCCGTCGCGCCCGAGGCCAAGGCCCAGGCGCGCGCGGCACTGATCGAGGAAGCCTGCGCGGGCGGATTTGGCCATCGCCGGCTGATCGCGCGGGTCAATGCCATCGGCACGCCATGGGGCGGCGAAGACATCGCCGCGCTGGCCACAGCGCCGATCGAAGCGCTGCTCGTGCCCAAAGTCGATAGCGAATTCGACATCGCCGCGCTGTCGGAAACGATGGATGCGGCGGGCTATGCCGCGAATGTGCCGTTGTGGGTGATGATCGAGACGCCGCGCGCGGTGCTGGCGATCGAGCGGATTGCCGCGATGGCCGGATCGACCCGCCTCGCCGGTTTCGTGCTCGGGCTCAACGATCTCGCCAAGGATACCGGCATGGTGCAGGCGCCGGGGCGCGCGGTGTTTCTGCCGGTGCTGGTGCAAGTCGTGCTGGCGGCGCGCGCCAACGGCCTGATCCTGCTCGACGGCGTGTGCAACGCGATCGACGATGTCGCCCGGCTGGAAGGCGAATGTGCCCAGGCGCGCGATCTCGGCTTCGACGGCAAGACGCTGATCCATCCGGCGCAGATCGACACCGCCAACCGCGTGTTCGCCCCCGATCCCGCCGAACTCGACGAAGCGCGCGCGATCGTTGCCGCCTTTGCCGACCCGGCCAATGCGGGCAAAGGCGCGCTCAAGGTTCAGGGCAAGATGGCCGAACTTCTCCACCGCGACATCGCCGCGCGCCTGATCGCCAGGGCCGAAGCGATCGCGGCGCGCGCGCAATAAGTCAGCGCGTTTCGCTCAGGAAATCGCACACGGCGCACCAGACCTTGTCGAACTCAGCCGGGGCAACCCGGTCATAATCGTGATCGCAGACCAGCATCACGAGCTTGCCGGATGCGGGTAGCAGCCGAATGATCGACGACGGATCGGAGCCATAGATGTCGCCCGATCCCTGCAGCACGAGCAGCGGCCGCGGCACCCTCGCGAGAGGTCTGGTTCGATAGGGCTCGGGCGGGCGGGCCGGGTGCCGAAAGGGATAGCCGAAGCAGATCACCCCGGCGACTTTGGGATGGGCCGCAACCATCGTCCCCACGATCGCCCCGGCAGAGTGGCCGACCACATGCACCTGCGAAGACGGCAGGTCATCGAGAAATTCGGCCAGTTCGCGCGCATCCATCACCGGCTCGGTCACGATCGCCGCCTTCAGAACGGCCCAGCGGTTGCGATCCGCCACGGCCAGCGCCGTCTTGACAGCCGCCCGCAACAGCCGGCGATGCAGCGGCATCAGCGCACGGCTCCCCCCGAGCACCGGCCAACGCTTGCCAATCGACTGGTCGATACGGTCTGACGCCTGCGCCCGATCGGATCGGAACCAGTGCAGCGTGCAACCCTGATCGCCCAACCGCCGGGCAATCCCCGCGATGAGATCGGATTTCCTCGTCCGGTCATTGCGGCCGAGAAAAACCAGCGTTGGCACGGTTGTCGGCTGGAGAAGAATGGTCATGGGGAAATCCGGGCCGCAAACGGATACAGCAAGGTTTCAGACCGGACACTCCGGCGCAGAGACCGCGATAGTGTCAGAACAGGGCGATATTTCAATTCCCATTGCCGCCATGGTGGTCACGATGCGCCTGATCGGTCCTTCTTCGCTTCGCGAAACGCGGTGTAGCTGTCGAGAACCTTGCGCATTTCGGCGATCGCCTGTTTGCGGCGCTCCGCATCCTTGATCGCTTCGAGCCGGTGCTTGAGCCCGCTGGCAAGGTCGGCATATTCGTTCTGCCAGTCACGGCCGATCGCATGGGCGAGCGCCGGATCGGCGGCGCGGATGCGGTGCGCCGGTTGGCCGGCGTTCAATTCAAAGGTTTCGCCGATTTCCGGGATTACCACCGATGCGGCGAGGTGCTGGTCCCTTGCCAGCCCGGCAAGCGTGTCGATCGCATCGCTTTCGCCGTGATCGAGCATCAGGCTTCCGGCGATCGGCCCGCGCGCGGCGATCCAGGCCAGCAATTCGCGCTGATCGGCATGGGCGGAATAGGAATCGATCTGGCGAATGGTCGCGCGCACTTCGACATCGCGGCCCGAAATGCGGACATGCTGCGCCCCGTCGAGAATGACGCGGCCCAGTGACCCTTGCGCCTGAAAGCCGACGAACAGCACAGTCGATTCGCGCCGGTGCAGGTTGTGAAACAGATGGTGCCGGATGCGCCCGGCCTCGCACATGCCCGACGCCGCCATGATGATCGCGCCCGACACGGTGTTGAGCCGCATCGATTCCATGACTTCGGAGACATAGTGGATCGACGGGTGGTGAAACACGTCCTTGCCGCCGGTATCCTCAAGCTCGTTCTGATAGCGGGCAAAGACTTGCGTGGTGCGATTGGCGAGCGGGGAATCGACAAAGACCATCGCATTGCCGATATGCCCCTCGCGCGACAGCGTGGCGATGTCGAGCAAGAGTTCCTGCGTGCGTTCGAGCGCAAAGGCCGGGATGATCAGATTGCCCCCGCGCCCCAGCGCCTCGTTGATCACACCGGCGAGCAGGGCGCGCCGTTCCTCGATGGTCACACGCGTCCGCTCGCGATTGCCATAGGTCGATTCGCATATCACGTAGTCCAGGCCCTGCGGCCCCTCGGGCGTGGGCTCGAACGCCTTGTTGTCGGGGCCGATGTCGCCCGAACAGAGCCAATGGACGCCGTCGCATTCCAGCTCGACCGAGGCCGCGCCAAGGATGTGCCCCGCATTCCACAGCCGCGCGCGAAATCCCGGCGCGGGCTCGAACCATTCGTGCAGGCCGATCACACGCGCCTGCTTGCACGCGGCCAGCGCGTCGGCCTCGGTATAGAGCGGTTCGACATCTTCCTTGTGCCGCCGATCGCGCCGACGGTTCTGACGCAAGGCCTCGGATTCCTGGATTCGTCCGGAATCGGCCAGCATGTATTCGATCAGATCGGCGGTTTCGCGCGTGCACCAGATCGGCCCGGTATAGCCATCGGCGACAAGGCGGGGCAGCAGCCCGCAATGGTCGATATGCGCATGGGTCAGGATTACTGCGGCAATCGCGCCCGGATCGTCCAGCGTCGAAGCGCGGTTGAGCTCTTCCAGCGAGCGCGAGCCCTGAAACATGCCGTGATCGACCAGAATCCGCGTGGCCCCGTGCGCAAATTCAAGCGTCGATCCGGTAACCGTGCGGCCCGCGCCATGCAGCGTGAAATTCAAAGCCATGCCCGCTCTCCCGTCCAATCCGCGTTGGTGGATCACCGTGATGATCCTTGCCCCGCAGATTGCAACGGTGAAGCCGGCTGATGTTTGATTTGCGGCAAGTACCCTGCCGAAATCACACCCCGGCGATATAGGCGAAGCGAAACACGAACAGCACCGCGAGCACAAACAGCAGCGCGTTTTCGCGGGTGAATTCGCGGCGCAGCGCCTTGATCAGCGCATGGGCGGTAATCCCGAAAGCGAGCCCGTTGGCGATCGAAAACGTCAGCGGGATCATCACCAGCGCGAGAAAAGCGGGAATCGCCTCTTCGCTCTTGTTCCAGTCGATTTCGATGAGCGGCGCCATCATCAGCGCGCCGACCACGATCAGCGCGGGCGCGGTCGCCGCCAGCGGCACGAGCTGCGCATAAGGCGCAAACGGCAGCGCGACGAGGAACAGGAGGCCGGTGATCACTGCGGTCAGGCCGCTGCGCCCGCCGACTTCGACCCCGGTCGCGCTTTCGACATAGCTGGTCACTGTCGTCGTGCCGAGCAAGGCGCCGATCATCGACGAAATCGAATCGGCATAGAGCATGCGATTGAGCCCGGGGATCGATCCGTCCGGACGCACGAGACCGGCCTTGCGCGTCACGGCGACCAGTGTCCCGATGTTTTCGAACAAGTCGACGAACAGGAACACGAACACGACTTCGAGCACGCCCCAACCATGGCCGAACAGGCGCCAGGCCCAGGCCGGATCGAGCGCAAGGATGGTCGAGCCCATGTCCGCCCAGCCCTGATGCGCAGCCGCGACCGGGGCCATGCCGGTGGCGATGCCGATCACGGTGGTGACGAGAATCGAGATGAGAATCGCGCCGCGCACGCCCAGCAGCGTCAAGGCCATGATCAGCGCAAGGCCGACCAGGCTGAGCAGCGGTCCCGGCGCGGTCATTTTACCCAGCGCGACGATCGTTTCCGGATTGGCGACCACGATCCCGGCATTTTTCAGCCCGATCAGCGCGATGAACATGCCGATCCCCGCCGCGACCGCCGCAAGCAAGTGATGCGGGATCACCGACATGACCATCTGCCGCACGCCCAGCCGAGTCAGCACCAGAAAGAACAGCCCCGACAAAAACACGCAGACCAGCCCGACCTGCCAGGGCAAGTGCATCTGCTGCACCACCGTAAAGCTGAAATAGGCATTGAGCCCCATGCCCGGCGCCATCGCCACCGGCACGTCGGCCAGAAACCCCATGATCAGGCAGGCAAGCAGCGAGCCGATGCAGGTCGCCGTCGCCACGCCTGCGATCGGCATCCCCGCCATGCCCAGGATCGCCGGATTGACCACCACGACATAGGCCATGGTGAAAAACGTGGTGAACCCCGCCAGCACTTCGGTGCGCACATCGCTGCCGCGCGCCCGAAACGCAAAGCGACGGTCAAGCCATGTGGATGCGGCAGGTTCAAAGGCGGGCGATGCGGCGCTGGTCATGGGCTCAACCATTAGGGGGTGGGCGGGATTTGGCAAAGGCCGGGCATCACCCACGCCCCGCCCTTTTCGTCATGCCCGCGCACGCGGGCATCCGGTCTAGACGGCAGACCGGACTCCCGCTTTCGCGGGAGTGACGAAAGAGGGCGCGGGAGTGGCGAAAGAGGGAATGCTCAGAACTTGTATTCGGCGGACACGATCAGGCGCCGGGGCGGTTCGTACTGGCGCGTGACTTCGCCGCCGAACTGGTTGGTGAACTGCCCCAGCACCGCGCCGGTGTTGAACACATTCTTGACCGAGGCCGAGAACGTCAGGCGCGGATCGCTCGGCTTGTAGCGCAGCGACAGGTTCCACAACACATAGCCCGGCGTGCGATAGACGTGCACGCCGTCGATCACGACATCGCCATAGGGCGCGTTGACATAGCTGTGGCGATATTCGCCCTGCACAGCCGTCAGGAACGACGAGCCGTTGCCGAGATCGAGCGTGTGGCTGAGCGTACCGGTCGCGGTCACCGACGGCAGGTTCGGCGCCGGATTCCCATAGACATCGTAATAGGCCGAAGACCGCGCCGCCACGTCCTGCGCCGCACAGGTGGGGCTGGCGAACACGCAGGTGTCGCCAAGGGAGGGGTATTGGGCAAAGATCTTCTTGTCGATGTTATAACCGGTGATGTTGTCGAGCAGCTGGTAATGCCCGGTCATCTTGCTGCCTTCGACAGTCAGATTGCCGTCAAAGCGGAAACCGGCGGGCAGCACCGCGTTCATTTCCGCCTCGATCCCGTAGACATGCATCGCCGGGATATTGGCCACCCCGCCCTGATAGGCGATGGCGTCTTCGCCTTCGAATTGCAGGTTGTTGTAGAAGTAGTAGAACCCGGCGAGGTTGAGCCGCAGCTTGCCGCCCGCCTGCGTCGTCTTGATCCCCAGTTCCCACGCCTTGATGGTTTCGGGGTTGTAGGTATAGCCCAGCACGATCGGCGTGGCCGAGATATTGCCGCCGCCCGGCTTGAACCCGGTCGACCAGCTGCCATAAGCCATCGTGCGCGCGGCAACGTCGTATTCGACGCCGACTTTGCCCGTCCATGCCGTATTGCTCAGCGCAACATTGACCGGCGCGCCGCAGGCATAGTCGCAAATGCTGGTGGTATTGGAATCGTGCGTATAGCGCACGCCGCCGGTCAGCCGCAGGCTTGACGAGAGGTGCGCCGTGGCCTGCCCATAAAGCGACCAGGAATGGCGCGTCAGGTAGGAATAGGAATAGAAATAGGGATAATAAAAGCCGTTGTTCCCGCCAAATCCCAGCGCGTTGGGGTCGGTGACGATCGGATAGAGCTGATTGAGCAGCGAACCGGGATCGCCCGTGGTTGGAAACGAATTGATCGCGTACTGATCATAACCGACGCGATAGTCCGAGCTGAGGTAGAAACCCCCGACGATCCAGTCAATTGTCTGCCCGCCGGGCGAGGCCAGATCGATTTCCGCCGTGCGCGCCGTCGAGCGGTGGAAGAAATACTGGATATCGTGGACGTCGTTGTAGACATTGGCCGGGTTGGTCGGGTCGGTATAGCCATAGATCGCGACCGCGTTGGCCACGTCGAGACCGTCTTCGTTGACCGAGCCGTTCTGGCGGACCATCTGCCAGCTACCCAGCGCCTTCAGCTTGGCAAAGCCGAAATCGTAGCTGGCCGTGGCGCTGAACAAGTCGTTGTCATATTCGATCCGGCCCGGCCAGTCCGACGTCTGCTGCCAGGGATTGGGATTGGGGTCGAAGATGTTCTTGCCTTCGGTCTCGTGATTGCGCGCGCGGGCATATTCGGCGCGCAGTTCGAGGCTGAACTTGTCGTCGGGCTGGAACAGCAGCGTGATCCGCCCGTGCAGGCTGTTTTCGTTCGACAGCGCGTAATTGCCGTTGGTGCCCGGCACATTGGTCGCGCGGGCATAGCCGTCATGATGCGTGCCTTGCGCCGCGATGCGCACCGCCAAAGTATCGCCGATCGGCAGGTTGAGCGCGCCTTCGAACTGGCCCAGCGCATACATCCCGGCATCGACCTTGAGAAAGCCGGTGGTCTGGCCGAGCTTGGGCTGGACAGTGACCAGATTGACCGTGCCGCCGGTCGAATTCTGGCCATAGACGGTGCCCTGCGGCCCGCGCACGACTTCGAGATGATCGACATCGAGGAAATTGGTATTCAGCGCGACCGGATTGGCGATGTAGACGCCATCGACATGGTACGAAATCGACGGCTGCGCGCTGTCATTTTGCGGCACGTTGAAGCCGATCCCGCGAATGGCGAGATTGCGTTCGAAACCTTCGGACGTCGACACGACAAGGCCGGGAACCAGTCCGTTGAGATCGACCGCATCGGCCACCGCGTTCTGCTTGAGCAGTTCCGCCGGCAGCGCGGTAATCGCCAGCGGCGTCTTTTGCACATTGCTTTCGCGCTTTTGCGCAGTGACCACGATGTCGGTGATCGGCGCGGCGCTATCGGCCGGCGCACTCGCTTCGGCGGCGAATGCGGGCGCTGCGGCCATGCCGAGCATCAGGGCCCCAAAAGTCAGGGCAGTCGCCGAAACCATGCAGACACCACGCAGCCCCCGAGCGACCAGACGCGAATCCGCCCCGCTGATGCGATCCCAATTCCTCATGATTTCTCCCTGTTCTGATCTGGACCGATCGACCGGCCCGCCGGGCGGCGCCCCCCTTGGCCCCAACCCGTACACATTCCCTCAGCCCCAGACCCTAGCTGCGGGGCATGCCTCTCGCCAATGCCATTTTTCGCGTTTGCGAAACGAAAAAAACGCACAGCATCGTTTTTCAGGAAAAGTGTCACAAATTTGCGCACGCACCCTTTGTGGCAATTTGATGCAGGCCAAAGCACGCCGCGCCCATATCCCCCAGCAAAAGAGCGCAACGGCGGATGCGAAAAAACGCGCTGGACTTTGTCGCCGCGCGGCCTAGCCAACCGGCGCGAATGCATGAACCGCGATAACGACAGTGGGGCCGATGACACCTGTAGACCCGATCTTGTGGAACGATTGGCACCCGGTGGCAGCGCGCTGCATGCTCGATCCGGCGCGCGCGCATGAAACCATGCTGCTGGGCGTGCCGCTTGTCGTGACGATCAATGCGGACGGCACGATCGCGGTGCAGCGGGTCGATCATGCTGCGCTGCATCAGGACGAACGCTACGGCCTCGTCTGGGTCTGCCTCGGCACACCGACGCGCGGGATTCTGCCCATTCCCGAAGCCGATGAGCCCGATCGCCCGATCGTGGTGGTGGGCTCTGTCGGCGTGCGCGCCTCGGGGCCCCGGGTGATCGAGAATTTCCTCGATCTTGGCCATCTCGGCTATGTTCACGCGCGCTATCTCGGCGACGATCCTCATACCCGCGTGCTGCCCTACACAGTCGAGCCCCTGCCCGAAGGCGGGATCATCGCGACGCAATGCAAGATGTTTCAGCCACAGGCTTCCCCCGCCGCGACCGAAGGCTTCATGGTCGACTATATCTATAAAGTGGAACGCCCGCTGGCGACCTGCCTCTACAAGGCAAACCCGGTCCAGCGCGATCGATTCGACATCATTTTCCTGATCGTGCAGCCGGTGACCGAGGAAACCAGCATCGCGCACCCGTTGTTGCTGTGCCTGCCCGACGGCACCACACCCGCGGCGCTGCGCGCCTTTCAGCAGACCATTTTCATGCAGGACAAACCGATTCTCGAAAATCAGGTGCCCAAGCGGCTGCCGCTGGCCGATGGCGCGGAACTGCCGATCGCTGCGGACAAGTCGTCGGTCGCCTATCGCCGCTGGCTGAGCGCGATCGGGCTGACCTGGGGCGTGATCCGCGCCGACGAAAAGGCGCGCGCGGCATGAACGGGCTGCAAGCGGGCGTGTGGTACGCGATTGCCGCCGAGCATGACCTGCCCAAGGATCACGTCTATCGCACGATGCTGGGCGGGCATGAACTGGCCGCATGGCGCAGCACCGATGGCGGCGTCCATGTCTGGGAAGACCGCTGCCCGCATCGCGGCGTGCGCTTTTCGCTGGGCGAAGTGGTCGGCGACGAACTGCGCTGCCAATATCATGCCTGGCGCTTTGGCAAGACCGGCGCCTGCACGTTCATCCCCGCGCAGCCGGACCTGAAAGTGCCGCGCACCATCCATGCCGCCGTCTGGCCCGTCGCTCTGTCCGCCGGGCTGGTCTGGAGCGGAATCGAGCCGATCGGCGCGCCCCCGGCATTGCCCCCCGGCGCCGTCCTGCGTGCGATCCCGATCGCGCGCCCGGCGGCAAGCGTGGCGCATGCGCTTGTCAAAGAGCCGCTTGCGGGGCTGGCGCTGGTGCTGCAACCGCTCGACGAAACCGCGACGATCGTGCGCGGGATCGCCCTTGATGATGACCTCGTGCGTGCCGACCATGCGCTTCTCGCGCTGCGGCGCCGGCTGGAGCAAGCGGCATGATCCTTTACGACGCGCATCATCTGGCGCCCTGTTATGCCGTGCGGCTGCTCGCCGGATGCCTCGGGGCGACGCTCGATCTGAAGCCGCTCGATGTCTATCCCGGACACGCAAATCAGACCGAAGCGTTTCTCGCGCTCAATCCGCTCGGCACGCTGCCGGTGCTGGTCGACGGGCCGTGCCTCATCACCGATTGGCTCGAAGCGCTCGCCCATCTGGCGCTGACGCATGATCGCGCGTGGTTTCCGGCAGAGCATGCCGCGCTGATCGGCTGGCTCGGCATGGCGCGCGACCTTGGCGCCAGCGCGGGCGCCGCGCGGTTGATCGACACGTTCGGCGCGCCCGGCGATGCCGCTGCGGCGCGCGCGCAGGCAAACGCTCTGCTCGACGAAGTCGAACGGCGGATGTGGTTCGGCGAAAGGATCGGGCAGGACTGGCTGATCGAGGGGCCGCACCCGAGCATTGCCGATCTTGCCTGTTTCGTGTTCATCGCCCCGTGCGAGGACGGCGGCCTGTCGCTGCGCGATCGGCCCGCGCTGCGCCGCTGGTGCGACCGCGTGCGCTTTTTGCCCGGCTTCGTGTCGATGAGCGGGGTGTTTCCGCCCATGGCCAACACCGGTCGCTGATCCGCAAATCCCCCAAGGAAACCGTCGCGCAACTTAGTCTTATTTTTACCATGTTGCGCCACAACCGACCCGTTCACGGCGCGGATTGAGGGCAAATCATGCCTGCCCGGCCTGTTCGCGGGAAGGTGCGATTATCCTATGGATGTGCTGCGCG
This sequence comes from Novosphingobium sp. Fuku2-ISO-50, assembly GCF_001519055.1. GTDB lineage: Bacteria > Pseudomonadota > Alphaproteobacteria > Sphingomonadales > Sphingomonadaceae > Novosphingobium. The sequence goes on from NZ_KQ954294.1 coordinate 174,982, forward strand.
GTTCGGATTTTGGTCCAGATGATGAGGACGACGTGATCGATTCGCCGCCCCCGGCAATCGGGCAGGACGAACGCCGGATGCAGGTCCGCGCCTACAATTACTGGGCAGGCCTGCTGGGCAAGCGGCGCTTTCCCACGCCCGACCGGCTGATCGCGGGCGATTTGCCCGAATTTTCCGCCAATGCCGTCCTGCTGCATTTTGCCGAAGGGCTGGAAGATCCCGCCGTGCTGGCGCTCGGGCCGGCCTTGGCCGCCGAATGTGGCAGCGACGGGCCGATCGAACGACTCGGCGATGTCCCCGGCCGCTCGGTTCTGTCGCGGATTACCGACCATTACCTGCAGATCATCGCCAACGAGGCGCCGATCGGATTTGAAGCGGAATTCATCAACCAGCGCGGGGCGACGATTCTCTATCGCGGCATCCTGCTGCCCTTTTCGACCAACGATGCGACGATCGACTATATCTATGGGGTGATCAACTGGAAGGAACTCGCCGACCAGCGCACCACCGACGAACTGATGCTCGAAATCGGTCAGGCGCTCGGCGATACGCCGGTGGTGCCGCGACGCAAGCCGGGGGCAGACGCGCCCGTCTCCCCCCATGTTTCAGCCGCCCATGTTTCAGCCGCCCTGTCATCGTCGGCAAAGCCGCGCACGGTCTGGTCCAGCGACGAGCCGGATCACGATCCGTGGACTGCGGGAACCTGGGCCGACGGCCCGACCGCGACTGCGGCGGACACGGCGTGGACCGACGAACCCGATGCCCCGCTCGATCTGTCGCCGTTCATCTCCGCCGAGCCGCATGCCCCGGCAAATGCCGAGCCGCACACTCTGGCCGAATGGCTTGAAAAGGCGCGCGCCTGCGCCTTGCGCGCGCTGGCCAGCGAAGACCGCACGCGTCAGTCGCTTTATGGCGCGATCAGCCGCGCGTGGGATTTCGCGCTGGAGGCCGACAGCGCGCCCGGAGACTATGCGCGGCTGGTGGCCGAAGCCGGTCTGCGCCTGCAGGAACGCGCGCCGCTGATCCCGCTGGTCAAGCTGGTGTTCGGCGCCGATTACGACAAGACGCGGCTGACCGAATACGCGACCGTGCTCGGCCATGCCCGCCGCATCGGCCTTGGCAAAGGCGAACTCGCCGAATTTCTGACGCGGGCACCGGGCGGGATCAAGGCGATCATCGCACGCGAACGCGCCGCGCGCCGGGGCGAGGATCGCGCCGCCGTTGCGCGCAAGGCATGGCAGGCGACAGCGCGCGCCCTGCCCGTCCGACCGCTGGCCGAATTGCCGCGCGACGGCGCCGAATTCGCGCTGGTCATGGTCCGCCGCCAGCCCGGCGGCGATCCGACGATGATCGGCGAGATCAACGACGACGCCGCGCTGCTCGCCCGCGTGACGCGCCACTTTTCGGATGAGCGCACCGACTGAGTGAACCTTTTGACGTGCGGAGGGCCTCAGCTGCATCAGTTCCATCGCGCTTCGCCGGACACGTCGACAATGCCCGCCTTGTGGGCTAGCCTGACGGCAATGCCGCCCCACGTTCAACCACGCCGCCAGACGGCCAAGCCGCATCGTGACGCGTCGTGAGCCCGCAGGGTCTGACCGGCCTCGCGTTCCTGTTGCTCGGCGGGGTCGGCCTTGTCGGGATCGGCGCGGCAACGTCGCGCGGCGGCGTCGGCCTGCTCGATTCGACCGATCGCCTGCTGGCGGGGGGCGATGGTGCGATCAGGCTGGCCGGTGCGACACAATTCGGGCCCGATCCGGCACAGCGGTTGCAGATGTTCGTACCGACCGATCCGACGCTCGATCCGGCGGTGACCGGCCGCGCCTTGCCGATCGTGATGTTCATTCATGGCGGCGGCTGGACGAGCGGCACACCGCACGATTATCGCTTTATCGCGCGCAGGCTTGCGCCTCATGGCCATGCCGTCGTGCTTGCCGGATACCGGCTTCATCCCGACGGGCGCTATCCCGCCATGCTCGAAGACGGCGCGGCGGCCATGGGCTGGATCGCCGCGCATGCCGCAGCGCACGGCGGCGATGCCGCGCGGGTCGTGCTGATGGGCCATTCCGCCGGCGCCTACAACGCGGTCATGCTCGCGCTCGATCCGCGCTGGCATGTCGCCAGCGGGCTGCCCCCGCATGCGCTGCGCGGTATTGTCGGGCTTGCCGGGCCGTATGATTTTCTGCCGCTCGACGATAACGCCACGATCGCCACATTTGGCCATCACGAGCCGCTCGCCGAGACGCAGCCGCTGACCCATGTGCGCGGCGATGCGCCCCCGCTGCTGTTGCTCCACGGCGCCGATGACGTGCGGGTCCGCCCGCGCCATTCGATCGCGCTCGCCCGCGCGCTTGCCAGTTGCGGCGCGACCAGCGAAACCCACCTCATCGAAGGCGTCGGTCATGAAGGGCTGATCATGCGTTTTGCCCGCCCCTTTACCCGCGACCGGCGCCCGCTTGCCCATGTTCTGGGTTTTCTCGCGCGCGTCACCGCGCACGCTTCACCGCCCGTTCAGGCTGTCGGGGCATAGTCCGGGGCGTGGTCCGCAAGCTCATTTCCAACGCCGCGACGGCGATCGCGCTGGCAACAACGGTGCTCGGGGGGGGCTTGCTCGGCGGGGGCAATGCCCATGCGCAGGAAGTGCTGCGCGATGCCGAAACCGAAGCGTTTTTCCGCGACATGTCGGCGCCGATCATCACCGCCGCCGGGCTCGATCCGAAAAATGTCGATGTCGTCCTGCTCAATGACGGCGAAATCAATGCCTTCGTGGCCGGCGGGCAGACCGTCTACATGAATTCGGGCCTGATCGGCGCGGCGGAGCATGCCGAGGAAGTCCAGGGCGTGTTTGCGCACGAATTGGGCCATATCGTCGGCGGCCATGTCATCCGCAGCGGCGAAGGCACCCGCCCGGCGATGGGCATCACGCTTCTGTCGTTGCTGCTCGGCGCGGCGGCGGCGGCGGCGGGCGCGCCCGAAGCGGGCATGGGCATCTTCATGGCCGGCGAACAGGCCGCGATGGGCAAATACCTTGCCTTCAGCCGCGCGCAGGAAGCGACCGCAGACGCCGCCAGCGTCAAATTCCTGTCGGGCGCCGGGATTTCCGGGCGCGGCTCGGTCAGCTTTTTCGAAAAGCTGCAGAACATGGAATTCCGCTATGGCTTTCACCGCACGGCCGATTCCGAGTTCTACAGCACCCACCCGATGACCGCCGACCGGCTGGCCACGCTCAAGGATTCGTTCGAGCACGATCCGGCCTGGACCCGGCCCGAAAACCCCGATCTGCAACGCCGTTTTCTGCGCGTGAAGGCCAAGCTCTATGGCTATCTGGCCGAGCCGGAGCAGACGCTGACCGCCTATCCCGCATATCTGAACGATGTGCCCGCACATTATGCCCGCGCCTATGCCTATCACAAGCAGGCGTTCATGGACAAAGCGCTGGCCGAAACCGACGCCATTCTCGATCAGGAACCCGACGATCCTTATGCGCTGGAACTCAAGGGCCAGGTTCTGCTCGAATCCGGCCGTCCGCTCGATGCGATTCCCCCTTTGCGCCGCGCGGTCGCGCTGACGCGCAATCAACCGCTGATCGCCACGACGTTTGGCCACGCCTTGCTTGCAACCGAAGACCGCGCGAATTTCTCCGAGGCAGAGCGCGTGCTCAAGGCGGCGGTCGCCAGGGATCATGACAACCCCTTTGCCTGGTACGAACTGGGCGTGGTCTATGAAGCCGAAGGCGATACGCCGCGCGCACGCCTCGCCAGCGCCGAGCAGCAGCAGATGGAGCTGCACTTTGCCGAGGCCATGCGCAATGCCGAAGCTGCCGAAGCCGCGCTGCCCAAAGGATCGCCCGACTGGCTGCGCGCGCAAGACATCGCAATGAGTTCGCGCGCGATGATTGAGCGCAAGCGCAAGAAGAAGTAGAGCCCCGCCATGCAGCTTTCACCCCGCTCTCGCTTTGTGGCCATGGCCCTCGCCCTTGCCGCCCTCGCCGCCGGTTCGTTCGGCTGGTATCGCGCCTCTCGCGAACGCGCGGGCGACGATGCGGTTTCCGCCCAGTTGGCGCAAGCGGGGATCGGCCCGGCCAAGCGCGCCGCGATCGAGGCGCTGGTGCGCGCCACCATTCTCGAACATCCCGAAATTCTGCCCGAAGCGATGGACCGGCTGCAGGCGCGCGAGAATGCCGACCGGCTGAAGCCCGTGCGCGCCGCGCTCGAAACCCCGTTTCCCGGTGCTGTTCTGGGCAATCCGGCGGGCAAAGTGACGCTGGTCGAATTCAGCGATTTCGCCTGCACCTATTGCCGGGGCAGCGTCGCCGACATCAATGCGCTGATCGCCGCCAATCCCGATCTCAAAGTCGTGCTGCGCGAATTGCCGATCATCGCGCCCGAAAGCCTGCCCGCAGCCAAGATGGCGCTCGCCGCCGCCGCGCAGGGCAAATATGCCGCCTATCATGCGGCGATGTTTGCCGGTGCGCGCCCCGATGCGGCGAGCATTGCCGCCGCCGCGACCAGGGCCGGGCTCAATCTCGATGCCGCGCGCACCTTTGCCGATCGCCCCGACGTGCAGCAGGAGATCGAGCATAACCTCGCTTATGCGCATCAATTGGGGATCAACGGCACCCCGGCCTTTGCCATCGGCGGGCAGATCATTCCCGGCGCAGTCGGCAAGGACAAGCTGCAGGAAGCCGTCGACGCCGCGCGCAAGGG
>NZ_KQ954295.1 GCF_001519055.1 Novosphingobium sp. Fuku2-ISO-50
GCACGAACGGGTATATCAAGAGTATGGACGATCGCCGGGTACGCGAACCGGAAATTGCACCCGAGCTTGCAGCGCCCGCGCGCGCCCTGTAGAGCGCGGCCAGAACCTAACACGCGCATTCCCAAAGGACGACCATGGCCGCCCAGTACGCCTACGTCATGAAGAACATGACGAAGACCTTTCCCGGCGCGCAAAAGCCGGTGCTCAGCGATATCAATTTGCAGTTCTATCAGGGCGCAAAGATCGGGATCGTCGGGCCCAACGGCGTCGGCAAGTCGACGCTGATGAAAATCATGGCCGGGATCGACACCGACTATACCGGCGAAGCCTGGCCCGGCGAATACATCACCGTCGGCTATCTGGCGCAGGAACCGCAGCTCGATCCGAACAAGACCGTGCTCGAAAACGTCAAGGACGGCGCGCGCGAAGTCGCCGACCTGGTCGACCGGTTCAACGAAATTTCCAACATCATGGCCGATCCGCCGGAAGACGTCGATTTTGACGCGCTGATGGACGAAATGGGCGAGCTTCAGGGCAAGATCGACGCGGTCGACGGCTGGACGCTCGACAACCAGCTTGAAATCGCGATGGAAGCGCTGCGCTGCCCGCCGTCGGACTGGTCGGTCGAAAACCTGTCGGGCGGTGAACGTCGCCGTATCGCGCTGACCCGCCTGCTTATCCAGAAGCCGTCGATCCTGCTGCTCGACGAACCGACCAACCACCTTGATGCCGAAAGCGTCGAATGGCTGGAAAATCACCTCAAGGAATATGCCGGCGCGGTGCTGATGATCACCCACGACCGCTATTTCCTCGACAATGTGGTCGGCTGGATTCTCGAACTCGATCGGGGCAAATACTTCCCCTACGAAGGCAACTATTCGACGTATCTCGAAAAGAAGGCCAAGCGGCTCGAACAGGAAGACCGCGAAGCCACCGGTCGTCAGAAGGCGATCAACGACGAACTCGAGTGGATCCGCGCCGGGACCAAAGGTCGCCAGACCAAGTCCAAATCGCGTATCAAGAAGTTCGAGGAACTCGTCGCCAGCCAGAACAACCGCAGCCCCGGCAAGGCGCAGATCGTCATTCAGGTGCCCGAACGTCTGGGCGGCAAAGTCATCGAGGCCAAGGGCATTTCCAAGGCCTATGGCGACAAGCTGCTGTTTGAAAACCTGTCGTTCCTTCTGCCGCCGGGCGGCATTGTCGGCGTCATCGGCCCCAACGGGGCGGGTAAATCAACGCTGTTCAAGCTGATCACCGGCAAGGAACAACCCGATACCGGCACGATCGAGATCGGCTCGACCGTGCGGCTGGGCTATGTCGACCAGAGCCGCGATGCGCTCGATCCGGCCAAGAACGTCTGGGAGGAAATCTCCGGCGGGCACGACTACATGAAAGTCAACGGCTTCGACACCTCGACGCGGGCCTATGTCGGCGCGTTCAACTTCAAGGGCCAGGATCAGCAGAAAAACGTCGGCAAGCTGTCGGGCGGTGAACGCAACCGCGTCCACATGGCCAAGATGCTGAAAACCGGCGGCAACGTGCTGCTGCTCGACGAACCGACCAACGACCTTGACGTCGAAACGCTCGGCGCGCTCGAAGAAGCGATCGAAAACTTCGCCGGTTGCGCGGTCGTCATCAGCCACGACCGTTTCTTCCTCGATCGTCTGGCGACGCACATTCTCGCGTTCGAAGGCAACAGCCACGTCGAATGGTTCGAAGGCAACTTCGCCGCCTATGAAGAAGACAAGCGCCGCCGCCTCGGCGATGCCGCCGACCGTCCGACTCCGCTGGCCTATAAAAAGCTGTCGCGCTGACCCGATGCAGGGGGCGCCTCGCGCCCCCTGTTTCCCGAAATCGGACAGAGATCCTGCCCGTCCTGACCGGTTCAGGATTCGTGCAGCAGGCCTACGCAATACCCCGTAGCACATACTGAGTCGCAATCTGGTCGGTCAGGGCGTTGGCCCGCGCCAGGCGACAGGTCCTGCTCGGGAGACTGGCTATGGCGGCGCCGATCCATTCGACTGCCCGTTTGATTGCCCATTCGACGACAATGCCGATCTTGGCTGTGCTTCTGGCGCTCGCTTTTGCGCCAGGGGCCGCGCTGGCCGGAGAACCGGACCATGCGGGCAATCGCGGCGGCTGGCGGGGCGGATCGCACGCTGCGCCCAATGCGCCGCGACCGGCACCGCAAGGCGCGCGCGGCGGTGGCGCAATGCCGACGACACGACCCGCTTATGCACCGCAGGCGGCAGCCCCGGCCTGGCACAATGCTCCCCCGGTGCGCGGCGCCGAGGCAACACGCGGCGGTGGCTGGACGGCGAATGCGGGCGGGGCCAACTGGCGCGGATCCGGCACAGCCCATGGCGCGCATGCGCCCGGCTATCCCGCTCAGCCTTATGCCGCACGCGGTTATCAAGGCGGGAATGATCGGGCGCCGCGCTATCAGGGGCAATACGGTGCTGCGCAAGGCTATGCAGGCAGGGGCGCCGGATACGGTGAACGCGGCTATGGAGGTGATCGCGGCTATGGCGGGGAACGTGGCGGGCGCTGGAACAATGGCTGGCGCAACGATCGCCGCTTTGACTGGGTCGGCTGGCGCGGCGCCCATCGCGACGTGTTCCATCCGGGCTATTACTATCCGCCCTATGGCGGCTATGCCTATTCGCGCATCGGCATCGGCTATATGCTCGATGAAGCGTTCCTTGATGAACGCTACTGGATCGAAGACCCGGGCGCTTACCACTTGCCGCCGGTCTGGGGCCCCTATCGCTGGGTACGCTATTACAACGATTGCCTGTTGATCGACATCGACACCGGGCAAACGGTCGACGTTTTGTACAACGTATTCTGGTAATCACCGTTCAACGCGATCGGGCGCGGTTTCATCGTGGCAAAATCACGACGAAACTGGCGCGGAAAAGACCCGCCAGGCCGACCCGCAGACTTTCGGATCAGGCTCTTATTCGCAGACGTTGAGCGCATCGAGCACACGGTCCATCAGCGCATTGCCCGCTTCGGTCAGCCGGACATAGCGGCGCCGTCCGTCGACATTGTCAGAAGCGCGATAGATCAGCCCTTCCTGTTCCAGCCGGGCAAGCCAGCGCAGGATCGTGGTCGAGGGCACCCCCGCTTCGATGCAGACGCTTGAGACCTGGATTTCGCGCCGGCTCTTTTGGGCAATGTAGACGTCGAGCAGGATGTCCCATGCCGGCTCGCCAAACAGGCCGGAGATACCCACTGCGGCATCTCGCCGTCGACGTGCGCTGTATACCAACTTTGCCCGGCGCAGATACCGGCTTTCCATATCAAAACGGACGTCCAAGTGTGTCGTCTCCGTCAAACGGGCCATCCCTTGCCAACCGACAAGCAGAGACATGAAAACCTGATCATTGCTTCCGCCAGTTGGCCCGGCGACCAATACGGACCGACCAACATGGACAGGACAACGACCGAGTGCCCCACTTAAGACCAGTTACTTCCAGCCTTACCGCGTTAACCAAACTCTCAGGAGATTTTTCGTGATTTTGCAATGGGATTTGTCCGTAATGGACTAAAACACACCCAGATAACTCCTGCAGCATCGGCTTCGACACCTTATTTTCGACCCTCTTGCCGTTATTGTCGGCATGGGCCATGAACTTGCGCTGTCATGGTTTTTTCGTTCAATTCCGCCGCCCGCGACCCCGATCGCACCAATTTGCAACGCGCCGGCGAAATCGTGCGTGCCCGGCTCGATGCCGACCCGTCGGCCTATCGTCTGCCGGTCGAGGGAATCGAAATCTATGCCGTCGCCGACTTTCTGTCAGACGTCGACTGCCGTCGCCTGATGACCATCGTCGACGGCGTTGCCCGGCCCTCGCCCACCTACAACGGCAATATCGACGGCGGGCGCACCAGCTATACCGGCGATGTCGATCCGGGCGATCCGTTCATCCGCATGGTGCAGCGCCGGATCGACGACCTGCTCGGCCTTGACCCGGCACTGGGTGAAACCCTGCAGGGCCAACGCTACGCAGTCGGTCAGGAATTCAAGCATCATTTCGATTACTTCGTCGCCAAACACGAATACTGGGACGATGAACGCAAGCGCGGCGGCCAACGCAGCTGGACGGCGATGGGCTATCTCAATTCGGTCGAAGAAGGCGGCGCGACCAACTTTCCCAAGATCGACCTGACGATCCCGCCCCAGGCCGGGGTTCTGCTGGTGTGGAACAACATGGCCCGCGACGGGCGCCCCAATCCGCGCACGCTTCACGCCGGCATGCCTGTCATGCGCGGGATCAAATACGTGCTGACCAAATGGTATCGGGCGCACGCATGGTCCTGAAGGGGCGGCCTGCGCGGATTTGGGCCCCGGTCTGGCTGATCTGCACGCTGACGCTGGCAGGGTGCGCGGTCCAGACCGCGTCATCGCGCCCGCCGGAGCCCGCGCCCGCCGTCGCGATCGCGAACGATACGCCGCCGACGACGGCGCGCCCCGCTCTGCCCGCTGCAGAGCCCGCGCCCGTCACGCCCGATGTTGCGGCATCGACGGCCGACCGGCTCGATCGCCTGTTTGCCGAGGACAGCCGTGCCCAGCAGGCCCTCGACCCGCTGGGCGCACTGGCGCGGGGCGAAGCCGTGCCGCACGATTTGCTCGTGCTGACCTTTACCCCGGCGCTGACCGAGCGGCAGCGCACGGTGATCGACCATTCGCTGGCGCAGCTTGCCGCGATCGATCCCCAGGCGCTCGATGAACAGCGCCGCCTGTCCTACGATATCTTCCGCCAGACGCTCGATGAACAGCGCGCCTTTCTGGCTCCTGCGGCGCAGGCGCTGCTGGGTGTGCAGCCGTTCAATCACTTCATGGGCTTTCCGGTCGAGTTCCCGGAAATGGCGGCAACCAGCGAAGGCGGCTCGTTGCGCACGTATGCCGATGTCACGGCGCGGCTCGATCTCGAACGGTCGCTGCCGGTGCTGTTTGCCAACGCCGAGGCACGGTTTCGCGAAGGCATCGCCAGCGGTGTGGTCGAGCCGCGCCTGACCGTGATCGCCATGATCGCGGAGATCGACGCGATCCTCGCCCGGCCGCCCGAACGCTCGCTGTTCATGGCGCCGCTGCAACACCTGCCGCGCCATACCCCGATCGCGACACGGCGCCGGCTCGATCGCGCCTTTCTCGCTGCGACCCGTGATGCGGTCTATCCCGCCTATCGCAAGCTGCGCGCGTTCCTGGCCGACGAATATCTGCCCGCCGCGCGCGAATCGGTGGGCCTGTCGGCAATCCCCGGCGGCACCGGGCTCTATCGCCTGCTCGTGCGCGAAGAGACCACGCTCGATCTCGATCCCGAAGCCGTACACCAGACCGGGCTTGGCGAAGTTGCGCGGATTCAGCGAGAGATGGAGGGCGTCGAGCACGAGCTTGGCTTTGCCGTGCCGCTCAGGGCCTTTTTCGAAGTGATCCGCAGCGACCCCCGGTTTCACCCGAAAAGCGCCGATGACCTTGGCCTTGGCTTTCGCGCGGTCGGCGAAAAAGTCGCGCGACTGGCGCCCCGCTATTTCCTGCATCTGCCCTCGACGCCGCTGCAGATCCAGCCTTACCCCGATTATCGCGCCCGCTTCGAAGCCGGCGGCAGCTATAGCGAAGGCATGCCCGATGGCAGCCGCCCCGGCATATTCTGGTACAACACCTATGACTGGCAGCATCGGTTCCTGACCGGGATCTCCACGCTTTACCTGCACGAAGGCGCGCCGGGGCATCATTTTCAGATCAGCCTCGCGCAGGAAAATCCGGCGCTTCCCGATTTCCAGCGGTTTGGCGGCAATGCCGCCTATGTCGAAGGCTGGGCGCTCTATGCCGAAACGCTGGGCTATGACATGGGGCTCTATCGCGACCCGATGCAACATTGGGGCACGCTCGATGACGAGATGTTGCGCGCGATGCGGCTCGTGGTCGATACCGGGCTGCATACCCGCGCCTGGACCCGCGATCAGGCGATTGCCTATATGCTCGACAATTCAGGCATTGGCCGGATCGATGCCGCCGCCGAAGTCGATCGCTACATCGCCAATCCGGGGCAGGCGCTGGCCTACAAAATCGGGGCGATGACTATCCAGCGCCTGCGCGATGAAGCCCGCGCGGCGCTGGGCGCGAATTTTGACATTCGCGCCTTTCACGATCAGGTGCTGAACAGCGGCGCGCTGCCGCTGGCCGTCCTGGAGGCCAAGATCCGTCGCTGGATCGCGGCTCAGACCGCCAGCGCCTCGGCAATCAGGGCGCGCGTGTTGGCCAATCCGTAAAGCGCGATGAAGCTGCCCATGCGCGGCCCTTGCGACGATCCGAGCAACGTCTCGTAAAGCGCCTTGAACCAGTCGCGCAAGCTTTCAAAGCCGAACGCTTCATCCTTGCCCACTTCGTAGACGACGGTCTGGAACGCTTCGGCCCCGGCATCGGCAGGCATGCCCGCCAGCGCCGCGTCGAGCGCCGCCAGCGCCGCCGCCTCGTTGGCCGCCGGGGCACGGCGCTTGAGCGTCGGGGCAATGAAATCGCGGTTATACGCCAGCGCGCATGTCACCAGCGTATCAAGCGCGGGATGCGCCGCCGGATCGGCATTGGCGACATAGTTGCCAAGATAGGACCAGACCTGATCACGGCTCGCGCCCGCGCCGAGCACGCCGACCAGATTGAGCAACAGCCCAAAGGTCACCGGCAGGCTTTCGCCCGCGCCGCCGCGATAGCCGGTGGTGCGCAGCAAGTGCCAGACCGGATTGCCCAATTGCTGCTCGACCGGCTGCGCGGGCATCTTTTCGCGGAACTGCCAATATTCGTCGACCGCGCGCGGGATGATCCCGACATGCAGCGACTTGGCGCTCTTGGGTTCGCGGAACAAGTAGAAGCCGAGCGATTCTTCCGAGCCATATTCGAGCCATTGCTCGATGGTCAGCCCGTTGCCCTTCGACTTCGAGATCTTTTCGCCCTTTTCATCGAGAAACAGCTCGTAGATCAGGCCTTCGGGGCGTCGCCCGCCGAGCACTTTCGCGATCCGGCCCGATTGCGTGGCGCTGTCGGTCAGATCCTTGCCGCACATTTCGTAATCGACGCCAAGCGCGACCCAGCGCATCGCCCAGTCGACTTTCCATTGCAGCTTTGACCAGCCGCCCAGAATGCTCTGCTCGATCACGCTGCCGTCGGCATCGGTAAAGCGCACGAGGCCCGCATCGGCGTCGACCACTTCGATCGGCACTTGCAGCACGGCGCCGGTCGTGGGCGAAACCGGCAGGACCGGCGAATACGTCTTGCGCCGTTCCTCGCGCAGCGTCGGCAGCATGATCGCCATGATTTCGTCATAATGGCGCAGGACATTCTTCAACGCTTCGTCAAACGCGCTGGAATTGTAGCGATCCGAAGCCGAGACGAATTCGTAGTCAAAGCCAAAGCGATCGAGAAACTGGCGCAGCTTTGCGTTGTTGTGATGGGCAAAGCTCTCGTGCGTGCCGAACGGATCGGGAATGCGCGTCAGCGGCTTGCCCAGATTGGCCGTGAGCAAATCCTTGTTGGGGACATTGTCGGGCACTTTGCGCAGACCGTCCATATCGTCCGAAAAGGCGACCAGCCGCGTCGGCGCGGGCGTACCCGTCGCATCGGTGGTCAGCACTTCATAGGCGCGGCGCACCAGCGTCGTGCGCAAGACTTCCTGAAACGTGCCGATATGCGGCAGCCCCGAGGGGCCATAGCCGGTTTCGAATAGCACCGGCACGAGCGCACCGGTCGCATCGCGCTTGCCGTCGGGATAGCGCTTGATCAGTTTGCGCGCCTCTTCGAACGGCCAGGCTTTGGACACCTTGGCCGCTTCCAGAACGGCGTTGTCGAAAATGGCGGGTTCGGTTTGGGCGTTATCGGTCATAGCCATCGGGCCATTCGCGATTACGCCCGGTTTTGCAAGGGCTGCGTTGGCAGCGCGCTCTAAATCGCGGGCGCGGCACCAACGTTCTGCGTGGGTGGCGCGGGCAAAGGCCGCCCCACATCCGATGTCATGGCCTTGATCACGGTGATGACCGCCTCGGTCCGTACCGCCTTGATCGTGAATTCGGCCCCATTCACCGCGCCAACGCCCCTGCCTTCGGCATCGAGCGGAAATGTAAAATCGACATTTTTGGTTCTTCGCGCTGTCACTTTGGCAAAGCGTATCTTTGCGCGATCCCGTCCGCTCAACCCGAGATAGATCAGTCGCTCCACCGCCTGCTCGGTGATGAAATCCACCTCGGTCGGCTTGAGCGCAGGATCTGTCGGCGCGATCGGTCGGGTCCACAGCTTGGGCTGCCTTGCATAGCGGGAATTGTCGACAAACCACTCCTTCTGCCCGGCCGGGCCAACCCGCAGGCCAACGGTATCGCCATCGCGCAGGACCGAGCCGAGCAGGCTGTGCCACGCGCGATATTGGTGGTTGGGAGGGATGAAATAATCCCAGCCCGACGGACTTTCATAGACAAACACCAAAGTGTCGGCGTCGACGGCAAAGCCGAAGGGCAACCCCATGGTGCCCGGCATGGTGCTCTTGAAAGGGGCCTGCAAGTGATAAGCCGGAGTCGGCTCTGCTTCGACCTGGGCGTAAAATTCCTGCCCCGGCGTCACCACGATGGGTGTGCCTATGGGCGCGCGGGTCAGCTTGACCGTCTGATCGTCCAGCGCGCTGGCGCGCCCACCGGGGATGATGGCGCAAAGGATCAAGGCAAACAGGCTGGCGCGCATGGATCGTGTCCCAATCTTCAGGCACGAACCTAGCGCGCGGCCTGCCGATGAAAAGCGGCTTGTCCGATCCGCTGCCAAATTGGCGCCATCTCCGGCGCCCGGTGCGGCCTGGCTCAATCGCGCAGGATGAGGCTTGCCTGAGGCTTGTGCGCCCGGATCTCGTCTTCGGTCAGACCGCAGATCTCGTGCGGAAAAACCAGCCACTCGTCGGTTTCGTGGACATAGAAATCGGGGCGCAAGTCGGTCTTGTTGCGCCGGGGCTTCCAGTAGACGGTGGCGATGCGGATTTCGCGCGGGGTGTTGTGGCGACACCGCGCCTTGAGCTCGCGGAGGAACGCCTCGATCGATCGGCCCGAATCGAACACGTCATCGACCACCACCAGCCGGTCATCGGGCGAAAGCGTATCGATCAGATAGCCGAGCGAATAGACGTGGACTTCGGCGCTCTGCTGGTCGATCCCGGCATAGGACTTGGTGCGCACGGCGATATGATCGGTCTCGATCCCGCGATATTCCAGCAATTCCTGCACCGCGATGCCGACCGGCGCGCCGCCGCGCCAGATGCCGACGATATGCGTCGGGGTAAACCCGGAATCGGCGATCAGATTGGCCAGCCGGAACGAATCCTCGAGCAGGCGGTCGGCGGTAAGCCAGGTCTTTTCGACGGCAGCAGCAACGTTTCCCATCGACCCAGTCTAAGGGCACAAGCCGCGCGCCGATGCAAGCCCCCCTGCCCGACTCCCCGCCGACACGCGGCGCGCAAGCGGAGCCGCGCGCAAACGCGGCCCCGCAAACCGGGAGAATGGTGCGCAAAGGCCTTACCCTTTGAGCAGCGACAGCACATTCTGCTGGCTCTGGTTGGCTTGCGCGATCATCGCGGTCGACGCCTGCGACAGGATCTGCGCCTTGGCCAGATTGGTGGTTTCGGTCGAATAGTTGGTATCCTGGATGCGGCTGCGCGCCGCAGACAGATTGGTGATGTTGGTGTTGACGTTGTTGACCACCGAAGTCAGCCGGTTTTGCGCCGCGCCCAGCGAAGACTGGTTGGCGTTGACCTCGGCAATCGCGGCATCGACATTGGTGATCGTGGTTGCCGCGCCGGCCTGGGTCGATACGTCCATCGCTGCGGTCGTGCCGCTCGCACTGTTATAGGTCGTATTGCCCGCGCCGCCAGTGATGCCGAACAGCTGCGAACCGTTGAACGCGGGGCTGTCGATAACGACGTTTTCGCCGTTGTTGGCGCCGGTCTGAATGGTGAATTTCACATCGTTGCTGCCGTCGGTCGCGGGCGCTCCGGACGTGACATTGAAGACATTGACCCCGTTGAACGTGGTCGTCGACAAGATGCCGGAAATCTGCTGCGTCAGGTTGGCGACTTCGGTCTGCATCGACTGGCGATCCGACGCCTCATACGTGCCCGAGCTCGACTGCACCGCCAGTTCGCGGATGCGTTGCAGCATGTTGGTCACTTCGCTCAGCGCGCCGCCGGCGGTCTGCGCCAGCGAGACGCCGTCATTGGCATTGGAAACCGCCTGCTGCATGCCGTCGATCTGCGACGTCATCGTGTTGACGATGGCAAGGCCTGCCGCATTGTCGGCGGCACTGTTGATCTGCAGACCGGTCGACAGGCGTTGCATCGACTGCGAGGTCAATTGCGCGGCACTGTTCGAGGCATTGGCCGCCTGCACGGCGGCAATGTTGGTGTTGATGACTGTCATGGTTCCCATTCTCCACTATGGGCGGCCCCCTTTGGCGCGACATGCGGGGCAGTGCCGGCCGCATCCAAAGGGTTCCTGTGCGGGTAGAACGACACGCTGCGCCGGTTGTTAAGGGCCAGGCAGGGCAATCCCCCGCCAAGCCGGCCACGACGTTTACTTTCGTCCGCTCCCGCGCCAGACGGGTTGCCGATGGATTCGCCCCCGCCCGCCTCCTCCCCAGCTCCCGCTATCGTACCGCTGGCACTGCCGGCGCTGCATGCCAGCCATGGCGGCTGCTGGATCGACGACGCGCGCGCCGGGGCCGCGCGTGAAATCAGCAAGGGCGAGGCGATCGTCGCCGCCGCCGATACCCCGCTGATCGTGCTCAATGCGCCGCTGGTGGCCAGCCGCCTGGGCTATCCCGATCTTTCGGGGCTCGACTTGCTCGAACTGTTTGCCTTTGTCTTTCCCGCCCGTTTCGTGGTGCCGACGCCGCGCGGTCTGGCCCATGCGCTCGAATTGCCCGAACCAAAGGGCGATGCGGCAGTGCCCGGCTTTCTGCGGCTGGCCGCCGCAGCGCTGATTACCGAGACCACGCGGCCCGCATGGCCGCAGCGCGAAGGCGCCTGGACCGTGCTTCAGACAATGGCCCGGCTGCACTGGCCCTGGGCACCTTTGCTGGGCCAGTCGATCCGCCGCCCCGAACGCGCCGAACGCTGGCTGTTTACCCGCCTGCCCGAATGGGAAGAAGCCCCACCCCGCCCCCAGCCCGCGCAAGTCGTGCTCGACGAGGCGGCAATCGCCGCGCGGCTGGCCCATATCGCCGGCAGCGATGCCGAAGATCGACCGGCGCAACGCGCCTTTGCGCAAGAAGCGGCGCATGCCTTTGCCCCGCGCGGTCGTGCGCGGGCGCCGCATGTCGTGCTCGCGCAGGCCGGCACCGGCACCGGCAAGACCCTGGGCTATCTCGCGCCGGGCTCGTTGTGGAGCGCGGCCACCGGCGGCACCGTCTGGGTTTCGACGTATACCAAAGCTCTTCAGCGCCAGTTGCGCCGCGAAAGCCGCCGCGCCTTTGCCGACCGAGCGCAAGGCGAACGCCCCGCCGTCGTGGTGCGCAAGGGGCGCGAAAACTACCTCTGCCTGCTCAATCTCGAAGACGCCCTGCAAGGCGGATTTCAGGGGCGCCCGGCGATTTTGGCGCAATTGGTCGCGCGCTGGGCCGCCTATAGCCAGGATGGCGACATGATCGGCGGCGATTTGCCCGGCTGGCTGGGCACGCTGTTTCGCCGCCGGGGGATTGCCGCGCTGACCGATCAGCGCGGCGAATGCATTTATGCCGCCTGCCCGCATTACCGCAAATGCTTCATCGAACGCGCCGCGCGCGCTTCGGCCGAGGCGGATCTGGTCATCGCCAATCACGCGCTGGTGATGATCAACGCCGCAAGAGGGCGCGAAAGCGGTGCCCAGCCGACGCGAATCGTGTTCGACGAAGGCCATCATGTCTTTGATGCCGCCGATTCGACATTCGCCGCCGCGCTGACCGGCGCCGAAACGATCGAGCTGCGCCGCTGGGTGATCGGGCCCGAGGGCAAATCGCGCGGTCGTCGCCGCGGCCTGGCCGCCCGCCTCGCCGACGTGGCCAGCTATGACGACGACGGCGCGCTCGCCATCACCCGCGCGCGCAAAGCCGCCGAAGCGCTGCCCGGCGAAGGCTGGCTGGCGCGGATTGGCGAAGGCACGCCCTCGGGGCCGATCGAAACGCTGCTCGCGGCAACGCGCGGCGTGGTCCATGCCCGCGACGAAAGCGGCGGACAGGAGGCGGGCTATGGCCTCGAAACCGAGGCGGCCGGGCTCGACGGCGCGTATATCGCGATCGCGGGCGCCGCCGAAGACGCACTCGAAGCCTTGCGCCAGCCGCTGGTGCGGCTCGGCGCAAGGCTCGACGCGATCCTGGCCGATCCGCCCGACTGGCTTGACGGCGCGGCGCGCGCACGGATCGAGGGCGCGCGCGGATCGATCCAGTGGCGCTGCGACTTGCTGTCGGGCTGGATTGCGCTGCTCGCTCGCCTGGGGGGGCCCGCCGACCCCGATTTCGTCGACTGGCTGGCGGTCGACCGCTCCGAAGGGCGCGAATGGGATGTCGGGCTGCATCGCCGCTATCTCGATCCGATGAAGCCCTTTGCCGAAACCGTGCTCGCCCCGGCGCATGGCGTGCTGATGACCAGCGCGACGCTGTGCGACCGCAATGCCAAAGGCGCGGCGTTCGAGCATGACTGGGATTCGGCCATCGCGCGCAGCGGCGCGCGCCATCTGGCAATCGAGCCGCGCCGGTTCGCTGTCGACAGCCCGTTCGACTATGCGACGCAGGCCGAAGTCCTGATCGTCACCGATGTTCCGCGCGGCGACATCGCCGCCCTCGCCGGGGCCTATGCCCGGCTGATCGAGGCATCGGGCGGCGGCGCGCTGGGGCTGTTTACCGCGATCCGCCGCCTGCGCGCGGTCCACGGGCGGATCGTCGACCGGCTCGCGCGCGCCGGGCTGCCGCTCTATGCCCAGCATGTCGATCCGATCGATACCGGCACACTCGTCGACATCTTTCGCGATGATCCGCGCGCCTCGCTGCTCGGCACCGATGCCTTGCGCGACGGGGTCGATGTGCCGGGCGATTCGCTGCGGCTGGTGGTGATGGAGCAAGTCCCCTGGCCCAAACCGTCGATTCTGCATCGCGCGCGGCGCCTGGCCGGCGGCGGGCAAGCGCATGACGATGCGATCATCCGGGCGCGGCTGGCGCAGGCTTTTGGTCGATTGATCCGCTCCGGACAGGATCGCGGCGCGTTCGTCGTCCTGTCGGCGGCGTTTCCTTCGCGCCTGATCGGGGCCTTCCCCGCCGGAACGCCGGTGCGCCGGGTGACGCTTGATGTCGCTTTACAAAGCATCGCAGCCAGTGTTTCTGAGCCAGTCGTTTCTGGCCCCTCCGCCATGTCATCCGATCCAACATCCGGCGTGACCGCGCCGCCAACGTCCGGGAACCCTGCGTGAAGACGCTCGCCTTGTTCCGCCATGCCAAATCCGACTGGTCCGATGCGCGCGCGCGCGATTTCGATCGACCGCTCAATGCGCGCGGTCAACGCGGCGCGGCCGCGATGGGGCGGCATGTGCGCGATGGTCGCTGGCGCTTCGACCGGATCATCGCCTCGCCCGCCGTGCGCGTGGCCGAAACGATCGAAATCGCCAGCCGCGCCTGGGGCCGCACGTTTCCGGTGGAATGGGATCGCCGGATCTATCTGGCCAGTTCGGCGACGCTGATCGATCTCTTGCGCGAAGTGTCGGGCGATCCGGACAGCCTGTTGATGGTCGGGCATAATCCGGGACTCGAAGACCTGATCTTCGACCTCGTGCCCGATGACGGGAGCAGCCCTTTGCGCGCGATCGTCGAACAGAAGTTTCCGACGGCGACCTTTGCCGTGCTCGAATGCGCGATCGACCGCTGGGAAGATATCGACATCGGCTGTGCCCGGCTGACCGAACTGACTCGCCCGCGCGATCTCGACCCGACGCTCGGCCCCGAACTGCTCGACTGAAACGCTGATTTTTGGAAAATCAGCCGAGCGAAATCGCTTCCGCCAGCCGGGCGCGGATCGATTCGAGATGCGTGCGCAGCACCGCCAGCGCGGAAACCATTGCAAGTTCGGGCGCCAGTTCGGGCTCGCCGTCTTCTGACAGGGGGCCGCCTTCTGACAGGGGAATGCCCGGCAGGTCGATCGCCGAATGGTCCGCAATGCCATCGAACAAAGGCGCCGAGGTGTCGCGATGCGGCGGCGCGGCGCTGCGTCGTCCGGCCGGTTTGCCCAAAGCCTGACGCGCGCCGCGGATGGTATAGCCTTCGCGATGGAGCAGGCGATCGATTTCACCCAATAAGGCGATGTCCGCGGGGCGATAATAACGCCGCCCGCCGGCGCGGGTCAGCGGGCGCAACATCGGGAACTGTTCTTCCCAATAGCGCAGGACATGCTGGCGCAGGCCAAGCGCACGCGCAACTTCGCCGATCGTGCGCAGCGCACCGGCGTCCTTGCCGTCGCAAAACAGGTCATCGGCGGCTTGCCATGGCGCTGCAACGGCCTTGACGCCCGGCGCGGCACGTCCCCGCCCGGCAGCGCGGGGCTTCGCCCCGGCGCGCTGTCCGGCTGGAACGGAGCCGTTCATCCGGCCCTGCTCAATTGCCCGCGCAGATGCGGTCCTTGAGCATCTGGCTGGCCCGGAACGTCAGCACGCGGCGCGGCGTGATCGGCACTTCGATGCCGGTCTTGGGGTTACGGCCGATCCGCTCTGCCTTGTCCCGCAGAAGAAACGTGCCAAATCCCGAAATCTTCACATTTTCGCCCTCGGCCAAGGCATCGCACACATGATTGAGAATCGATTCAACCATGTCGAGCGACTCAGCACGCGACAAACCGACGCGGCGATTGATGCCTTCCGCGAGGTCCGCCCGCGTCAAAGTCCCAACAGAGCGCATCCGCCATTCCCCCAATTGTAACAAGTTCCCACTACCCGTATCCAAGATAGCGGCTTTTCGGTCCAAGGCAATGCGTTACGCGCCCGATCCGGACGATTCCGGACGCCTGTCCAGTTTATTTCGTCCCGTTTCTAGACGCGTGCGAGCGCTGCACCCCACGTGAAGCCCCCGCCCATCGCTTCGAACATGACCAGATCGCCAGACTTGATTCGCCCATCGCGCACAGCCTCGTCATAGGCGAGCGGCACCGAGGCCGCGCTGGTATTGGCGTGATGATCGACTGTCACGATGACCTTTTCGGGCGGCAGCGACAGTTTGCGCGCGGTGGCGTCGAGAATGCGCATATTGGCCTGGTGCGGCACGACCCAGTCGATCGCTTCGACCGTGACCCCGGCCTCGGTCAGGACTTCCTCAAGCACGCCGGCCAGATTGACGACCGCGTGGCGAAACACTTCGCGCCCCTTCATCCGCAGTTTGCCCACGGTCTGCGTCGTCGATGGCCCGCCATCGACATAGAGCAAGTCGTTATGGGCGCCATCGGCATGAAGCCGGCTGGCGATGATTCCCGGCGCATTGACGTCGGACGGATCGACGTCGATCGCTTCGAGCACCATGGCCCCGGCGCCATCGCCAAACAGCACGCATGTCGTGCGGTCTTCCCAATCGAGAATGCGGCTGAACGTTTCCGCACCGATCACCAGCGCACGACGTGCATTGCCCCCACGCAGCAGGGCATCGGCCGTCGTCAACGCATAGAGAAAGCCGGAGCAGACCGCCGCGATGTCGAACGCGATCCCGCCGTTACAGCCCAGATTATGCTGCACGATCGTCGCACTGGCGGGAAACGTCTGATCCGGCGTCGCCGTGGCGAGGATGATCAGATCGATGTCCGCCGCAGCAATTCCCGCAGCATCGAGCGCACGACGCGCCGCAAGCGTGGCCAGCGAACTGGTGGTTTCCCCCTCGCCCGCGATATACCGCGCGCGAATGCCGGTGCGCTCGACGATCCATTCGTCGGTGGTATCGACCCGTGTCGCCAATTCGGCATTGGTGACTTTGTGTTCGGGCAAGGCCGAACCGCTGCCGCGAATGGCAGAGCGCCGCACGGTTCCGCTCATAGCCCCGGCTCCGGCTCGGCTTCGCTCGGCACGGGCCGGCTCGGCGCGCCCTGAACCGCAGTCCTGGGGCTCGAACGGACGGGACTCTGGATTTTTTCAGCTCCGACATCGGCAAGGTCGGCGGCAATGCGCTCGGTCAGATTTTCCTCCAGCAGGCGGGCGGTGATCTCGATGGCATGGGCCACGCCGCGCGCCGTGGCGCCGCCATGGCTTTTCACGACAATGCCGTTGAGGCCGACGAAAAGCGCACCATTGTGATTGTTGGGATCGAGATGATGGCGCAAAAGTTCGGTCGCAGGGCGCGAGATGAGAAAGCCGAATTTCGACCGCAGCGAGCTGGAAAAGCTTCGCCGCAGGAGGTCGGCGACAAAACGGGCCGCGCCCTCCATCGCCTTCAGCGCGATATTGCCGGAAAAGCCGTCGGTGACAACGACATCGACATTGCCCCGGCTGATCTTGTCCGCCTCGATAAAACCGTCAAAGCTCAGTGCGAGCGTGGCGTCGACTTCCTTGAGCAGCGCAGCGGCATCGCGCAAGTCATCGGTGCCCTTGGTTTCTTCGCTGCCGATATTGAGCAGGCGCACCCGCGGACTGGCAAGGCCATTGGCAATCCGCGCATAAGCCGCGCCCATGATGGCGAACTGCACCAGATTGCGCGCATCGCACGCCGTGTTGGCGCCGAGATCGAGCATGACAAGGTCGTGATCGCCCAGCGTGGGCACCAGCGCGGCGAGCGCCGGCCGGTCGATACCCGGCAGTGTGCGCAAGGCCAGCTTGGCCATGGCCATCAGCGCGCCGGTATTGCCGGAACTGACCGCCGCGCCCGCCTGCCCCTGCTTTACCGCGTCGATCGCCAGCCCCATCGACGTCGTGCGCGCACGGCGCAGCGCCTGGGTCGGACGTTCATCGCCGGTAACGACATCGGGCGCATGACGAATGGTCGCACGCGCAGAAAGCCCTGGATGATGCGCCATTGCAGCCACCACCCGCGCTTCATCGCCGACCATCAGGAAAGTGAGGCGCGGATCGGCCGCAAGGGCCAGCGCCGCACCGGCGACCATCACGCTGAGCCCTTCATCGCCGCCCATCGCGTCAATGGCGATACGCGGCAGGCTCATGGTGCGATGGTCCCCCTCTG
This sequence comes from Novosphingobium sp. Fuku2-ISO-50, assembly GCF_001519055.1. Lineage (GTDB taxonomy): Bacteria > Pseudomonadota > Alphaproteobacteria > Sphingomonadales > Sphingomonadaceae > Novosphingobium. The sequence continues at coordinate 17,195 of NZ_KQ954295.1, forward strand.
CGCGATCGGCTCGCCCGCCTGCCCCGGCTCTTTGATGCCGGGGTGATGCGGGCGGCCATAAGCGATGCGCGCTGATCCTGCAAAAATCTGACGACGCGATCGTCGCCAGTCAATCTGTCACGCGCCGAATCGATTGCCGATCCGGCGCGTGAAAACCGCGTGTCAGTTGCTGACCGCGAGAACTTCACGACCATTGTAATGGCCGCAAGCGTTGCACAAGTTGTGCGGACGCTTGAGTTCGCCGCAGTTGGAGCATTCATGGAAGGCTTCAACCTTCAGCGCATCGTGGCTGCGACGCATGCCGCGGCGGGACGGCGAGGTTTTACGCTTTGGGACGGCCATTTCGGCACCTGTTCCTGATAGATCTAAGTTCTGAGATACGGCGCGATAGGCAAAACCGGACGACCAGACAACCCCCACGAACCATTTCGCATGGAACATGCAGATCAGAACGGACGGGTCGGACCGAAAGGTGCCGCTCACGAGCGAAGGGGGGCCTATACGCAATTTCAGATGATTTGCAAGACGGCCTGCGATAGCATTCGCGATATGGCCGGAAGCCCAGACCCGGCCTGCCTTGCCGAGACCCCGCCAAGACCAGAGCGGGGAGCGGTTTGAACGGGAGAATACAAGAGGATGTACCTGCCCATTTCCCTGGCGGCGGCCGCCGCCGCCGCGTTTCTCAATCTCTGGCTTTCCATCCGCGTCGGCATGGTTCGCCAGGCCAAGAAGATCTCGATCGGCGACGGGGGCGACGAGGAATTGATCCGGCGCATGCGTGCGCAGGCCAATTTCATCGAAAACACGCCGATCGTGCTGATTCTCATCGCGGTGATCGAAGCTTCGCGCCCCGCCAATCCCTGGCTCGCCGCAAGCGCGACGATCTATATCCTCGCCCGCGTCGCACACGGCGTCGGCATGGACGGCGGGCCATTCCGCACCAGCCGCATGGTCGGCACGATGCTTACCATGCTGACTCTGCTCACTCTCGGCGTCTGGGCCGCAACCATCGCAATCGACATGTAATCGTGTGATCCTCCCCGCTTGCGGGGAGGATCTCAGGCCAGAACGGCGTCGGCCACGTAAGCATTGGTCTGGCGCTCGCGGCCAAACGTGCTGACCGGGCCGTGGCCGGGCACGAATGTCACATCGTTGCCCAGGGGCCACAGCTTTTGGGTAATCGAATCGATCAGCTTCTGATGATTGCCGAGCGGAAAATCGGTGCGCCCGATCGAGCCCTGAAACAGCACATCGCCGACAATCGCAAAGCGCGAGGGCGCATGAAAGAACACCACATGCCCCGGCGTGTGCCCCGGGCAATGGATCACATCGAGCACGCATTCCCCGATCGTGACGGTATCGCCATCATGCAGCCAGCGGGTGGGCTCGAACACTTCGCCCGCGATGCCATAGCGCGCGCCGTCCTCGTTCAGCTTCGCGATCCAGTAGCGGTCCGATTCTTCGGGCCCCTCGATCGGCACGCCCAGTTCTCGGGCAAAGGCACCTGTGGCGCCGCAATGGTCGATATGACCATGTGTCACGAGCAGCTTTTCGATGGTCACCCCGGTCTTGGCAATCGCCTGACGCAACAGCGGCAGATCGCCGCCCACGTCGACAAAGGCGCCGCGCATGGTCTTGGTACACCATACCAGCGTGCAGTTCTGCTGCAGCGGCGTAACGGGAATGATCGCCACTTTCAGCGGCGGTTCGGGCTTGGTTTGGGCTGTATCGGTCATCACGGCCCAAGATGATGCGCAGCAAGGCTCAGCGCAAGAGCTTCAGATTCGCCCGCCCTTCCACACCACCCGGCCAACGATCGTCACATCGGCGCGCGCACGTTCGGCGCTGGAATAGGCGGGATTGTCGCTGATCACCCGAATCGCGCCCGCTGCGCCCTGTTCGAGCCGCTTGACCAGCAGAACATCGTCGATGCGCACGACATGAATGCCATCGCGCCAGGGCCGCACAGACCGATCGACCAGGATCTCGTCCCCGTCGTGCAACGTCGGCTCCATCGAATCGCCTGTCACCTCGATCACGGTCAATTGCGCCGGATCGAGCCCCAGCGTGCGCAACCAGCGCTGACTGAAGCGCAAGCGGTCACCCGCCACTTCTTCGCCCGCCAGCGCCCCCGGACCTGCCGAAGCGCCCAGGGCAAGCCGGGGAATATCGACCCATTCCGCAGCTGATGCGCGGCCCTTTGGCGCGATCGCGATGGCGCCATCGATCCGCACCGTGGCAACCGCAGGCGTCTGCGGCGCGCCCAGTTCGCTCTCGCCCACGCCAAAGAACGTCGCGAGCGTGCGGCGATCGTTTTCCTCCAGCTTGCGCGGCGATCCCTTGCGCACAAACTGCTGCAGATAGGCCGCATTGCGCCCGAGCATGGCCGACAGCGCCGACAGGCTGACCCCGCGCGCACGCGCCAGATCCACCAGCCGCGCGCGCGCGTCGGCTTCGTCGTGGCCTGCCGGAATTCTGCCTGCTGAAATTCTGTCCGTCGCGTTCATTGCAGGACGGGTCATAGCGCAGCCATGGTTGACAGTTCCTCACCCCAAATTCGAAGGATATTTCCTAGACCGGGAGAATTTTCCTGTCAATCTAGGAAATATCTTATACCGACTCGAAGGACACACCCGATGCCGCTTTCCCGCCTGATCGCCGACCTCGCCGCCGCTTTCGGTCTTGCCCCCACCCAGCTTACCCCCGCCCCGCTCGCTTTCGCCGGTCACGGCGCATCCGCTAACCGCCGCGATCCAAACTTCTTCGGCTTGTGGCGCAATGCATCCCAGCCCGGCGAGTCACTGGCCCGCGAAACACGGGAGGAACATTTCATGAACAACGCACGGAGCACGACGATGTGGCGCAATGCCGACGAGACCCGCCCCCCGGTCCACCACAGCCAGCGCCCGTCACGCCACGCCGGGCATCGCCCGCGCGTGACCAGCGGCCAGCGGCTCGCCCAGGCGCTGTTCGACCTCGCCGGGCCGCTCGCCCGGCTGGTCCGCCACGGCGAAACGCAATGGTCGAGCGCGACGTTCACCGGCTCGCGCCACACGTTCGTGCTGCGCTTTCAGGGCGCCGAAGCGGTCGACCATGCCGAAGCGCTGACTCTGGCGATCAGCGATGACGAAGTGACCGTGCTGGGCGCGCTGATCGCCGAAATCACCGTCACCCGCTTTTCCCAGACGCTGCTCCCCGAGCCCGAAGCCGAAATCGAGATCAGCGCGCTGCTGCTCGATCAGTAACCAAGCGCCAGATCGACCGCCGGGGCAACCGCTTCGCCCCGGCGCCAGCGGTCGAGATTGACGAGAAAGCGGTCGACCGCGCGCGCAAACATCCTGTCTTGCGCACGGCCCGACAAATGCATCGTGACATGGGCATTGCGCGCGCGCCACAGCGGATGACCGGCGGGCAAGGGTTCGGGGGTGCAGACGTCGAGAAAGGCGCCACCCAGCCGCCCCGCGTCGAGCGCGGCGATCAGCGCATCCTGATCGATCACGCTGCCCCGCGCGACATTGATCACCACCGCGCCCGGTTTCATCGCCGCGATGGCGTCTGCGCCGATCAAGCCTTGCGTTTCGGGCGTAGCGGGGACCGCGATGATCACCCAGTCGAATTCGCCCAGCCGCGCGCGCCATGCGTCGGGGCCGATGCATCCGGCTGCGGGGCTGCGCCTGACCATGGTCACATCGACATCGAATCCGGCCAGCATCCGCGCCACGCGTCCGCCGATTTCGCCCGCGCCGAGGATCAGCGCGCGGCTGCCGTGCAATTCGCGCTTGCCCGGCGAATCGATCAGCCATTCCTCCCGATCCTGCGCCCGCACCACTTCGCGATAGCCCTTGGCGATCGTCAGCATGCCCATGACGACATATTCGGCAATGGTGATCGCGTTGATCCCGACACCGTTGGTCAACACGACACCGCGCGCCGCCAGGACTTCGAGCGGAAAGGCATCGACCCCGGCATAGACCGAATTGAGCCAGCGCAGCCGCGTCGCCAACCCGATCGCCTTGGCCATCGGGGCGACCTTGTGCAGATCGAACCAGCCGACCTCGGCCAGCGGGGCCAGCGCCATCAGTTCGTCCGTCGTGGCAAAGGCGCGCAAATCCACCCAGTCGGGCACGCGCCCCGCCAACAGCGGCCCTGCCATCGCGTTGACCACGACAACCGTGCGGCCCGGTTCGGCCTGCGTGTTCCTGATCACCCGTGCTTCTCCCACCTGTCCGCTAGTCAATCGGCAAGTCTTGCCGCGTAAACCTCCGGCGGAAAAGCGGTTTTGCAGTCCTTGGGCGCGATCGTTCGCGCTCCGGCGAAGCGCCGCTTGCCTCGGGAACGGACGCAATTGGCGGCCTCAGGATGCAAGTCAGCCTTCCGCACGACCGATTGAACGTTACGCACGAAGCGTCATGTCGAAAACGCAATGCAGGGGAATTTCATGGAGCAAATGCCGGGTACGCGGGGCTTGACCGGGCGCAGCACCCCATCGCGCGCGCCCCTGTTCGCCGCGCTGTTCGCGGGCTTTCTTGCGCTTTTCGCAGCTCCGGCGCTGGCCCGGTCGCATCCGGGCCCGATCATGAGCGAGGACCATGCCGGGCGCGTCGTCCTGCATCGCGCGGCCTGCGCGCGCGACGATCGGCCCGGGCACATGCATTGCCACGCCCATGTCATCGTGCGCGCCGATGGCGCTCCGCTCGGCGGCGCGGCGACGACGATTTCGCTGACACCGTCCGGCTATGGCCCGGCCGATCTACGCGCTGCCTACAGTGTCACGACCACCGGCAGCCCCGGCACGATCATCGCGATCATCGATGCCATGGCTATCCCAGGGCGGAAAGCGACCTTGCCACCTATCGGGCGCAATTCGGCCTGCCTGCCTGCACCAAGGCCAGCGGCTGTTTTACCCGGATCGATCAGCGCGGCGGCACGACCACGCCGCAGACCGACATCGGCTGGGCTCAGGAACAGGCGCTCGACATCCAGATAGCCAGCGCGATGTGCCCCAATTGCCGCATCCTGCTGATCGAGACCGACGATGATTCGATCGACAATCTGGCCGCCGGAGTCAGGCTCGCGGTGGCGAAAGGCGCCGCCGCGATTTCCAACAGCTATGGCGGGACCGAGCCCGGCACCCGCGCTTATGCGCTCACCTATAAACATCCCGGCATCGCCATGACCGCCAGCGCGGGCGACGCCGGCTATGGCGCCGAATTCCCCGCCAGCGCGCCGGACGTGATCGCCGTCGGCGGGACAAAGCTGGTGCGGGCCCCCAATACCCTGCGCGGGTGGAAGGAAACCGTCTGGACCCAGACCGGCAGCGGCTGTTCGGCCATCTATCCAAAGCCGCTGTGGCAGACCGATGCGTTGTGCACCAAACGGATGATGAACGATGTCGCCGCAGTCGCCGCGCCCGCGACCGGGGTAGCGGTCTATGGCCCGATCGGCCCGGTCAGCACTTCCGGCTGGATGGTGTTTGGCGGCACCAGTGTCGGCGCGCCCCTGATCGCGGGAATCTATGCCGCAGCCGGTGCCAAACCGACGGGCGCACGGTCCTTGTGGCGGCATCCGGGCGATCTTTTCGATGTGACTGCGGGCAGCGACGGCCAATGCGGCGGCACCTATTTCTGCACCGCGCAGACCGGCTATGACGGCCCCACCGGCAATGGCACGCCCAAAGGCAAGGCGGCGTTTTGATGCGCGAAGTGCCGGATGAACGGGGTTTGCCCAGCGTGTGCAAGTTTGCCCGACCGATATTGGCGCCGATCATGGCTCTTGCGCTGCTGGCGACGGGGCTCGCTCCGGCGGCCTGGGCCGAGGCCGCCGACGCGCCTGCCGACACCCGGCCCGACGCCGCCCCGGCAGTCCTGACCGCGATTCAGCCGCTTGCGCAAGGGCCTGGCGAAACCCGCTTTCGCCTGACTTTCGCGCCACGCGCCAACGGCTTTGCACAACTCGCCGACGCGCCCGACACGCATGGCAAGGCGGCGCTCGCGCTCGCGCTGACCACCCGCGCCAGCAGCGCGGCGATCGCCACCCGACTCGACGGGCTGGTCCGCACGGTCAGCTTCGAACAGACCGGCAGCGTGCTGATCATCCATTTCGCTACCACCGCCCCGGCCCGTGCCGACGCCATGACGATCAGCCCGACCGAGATCGAGATCACCGTCCACGCGCTGGCCCCGCCCCACGCCGAGACCGCCGCCGCCCACCGCAGCCCGCTCTCTGCGCCCGCCGACGATGTTGACGCGATCAGCGAACTGGTCATGCTCAAATATGCCGACGTCAGCGAAGTCGTCGGGCTGATCAGCCCCGGCGCGCAAGTCAAACCCAACGACCATTTCACCCCGCGCGAGCCCGGTTTCGGCTCGAACAGCCTGACCGGCGGCGCTTATGCCGCGCAAGGCCCCGGCCCTGCCGACATCTCGGATCAATCGATGGGCGAAGCGGTCGATGCCGCCGGTTCCATCGCGATCGACCGGCGGCTCAACGCGATCTGGCTGCACGCGTCAAAGGAGCGCATTGCCCGGCTCAAGGCCCAGATCGCGCAAATCGATGTGCCGGTCGACAGCGTGATTCTGGAAACCGAGCTGGTCGAGCTGACCGAAAGCGGTGCGAAATCGATCGGCATCGACTTTGCCAATGCCAATGGCCAACTGGCGCTGTTTTCCGTGCAATCGGGGCAATATATCCCGTCGGGATTCTTCGCCAACAATGCCGGGCGGCTGGCCAGCGGGCAATTGCAGGCGGCGATTTCGGCGCAAGTGTCCAAAGGCAACGGCAAGATCGTGTCGCGCCCGCGCATCGCCGCGCAATCGGGCGCGACCGCCAAGATCATCACCGGCGATGCGCTGCCGATCCTGACCTCGATCACGCTGTCCGGGGTAAACGGCGTTTCGCAGCAAGTGCAATACGTCAATGTCGGCGTGACGCTGCAGATCGCGCCGCGCGTCGGCGATGACGGCGCCGTGACCAGCCATGTGTTCTGCGTCGTGTCGAGCGTGACCGGCTATGCCCAGGGCTATCCCACGATCTCGCAGCGCGAAGCGGAAACCGTGGCCAGCGTCCACGACGGCGAAAGCTTCGTGATCGGTGGGCTGACCCAGGAAACGACGCTCGACAACAAGAGCAAGATCCCCCTGCTCGGCGACATCCCGCTGATCGGCCACGCCTTCGGCACGACATCGCACACCCGGCAAAAGACCGACCTCTATATCGTCGTCACCCCGCACATCGTCCGCCACAAGGCCTGACGCAAGAGCCCTCTACCTTGCAAGGCTATGGCATTCACACATTGCTCTTTGGTTCGTCATTCCCGCGAACGCGGGAATCCAGCCTCAACGGTTGCGTAATTACGAGACATCAGGACTGGATTCCCGCCTTCGCGGGAAAATACGATTTTGATTTAAAAATGGATATTTTTGCAAAAGGCGATGTGTGTATCAAGTAACCCTGCGGAGAGACGGTTGGGTTGGGGTATGTCGGGCTCCGTCCCCGGTGCCAATGCCCTTACTGCGGCTTCCAGTCCCAGCCGAGCGGATCGCCGTCCATGACGTCGATCCCGGCCGCGGATAGCGCGTCGCGCAAGGCGTCCGAACGGGCAAAATCCTTGTCCGCCCGCGCGGCGCGGCGGTCTTCAAGCACTTTGGCAATCGCCGCCTCATCGATCGTCGTCGCCTTGGGCCGCAAACGCAGCGCCGCGCGGTCGAGTGTCAAAAGGCCAAGGCCAAGCACCGCATCGACCGCGCCGATCGCGGCCAGCTTTTCGCCCGGATCGACCTTTTTCATGCCCACGATGTCATCGAGCACGGTCAGCGCGACCGGCGTGTTGAGATCGTCGCAGATCGCCGCGTCAAACCGGTCGAGCGCATCGCCAAATTTCGGCCCCGGCCGGGCGCCGCCGTCGCCCGCCCGTTCGCGCACTTGCGCCACGGCCAGAACCAGCCGCTTGAGCCGGGTCAGCGCCGCGCCGAGCCCGTCCCAGCTGAATTCCAGCTCGCTGCGGTAATGCGCCTGAAGGCACAGCAGACGATAGGCCAGCGGGTGATAGCCGCGATCGATCAGCAGTTGCAGGCGCAGGAATTCGCCCGAACTTTTCGACATCTTGCCCGATCGTTCGACCAGAAAATTGTTGTGCATCCACACGCGCGCGCCCGAATTGGCCGGAACATCGAGGCCGTTCGTGCAGCAAAATGCTTGATTCTGCGCGATTTCGTTGGGGTGGTGAATTTCGCGATGATCGATCCCGCCGGTGTGAATGTCGAAAGGAAAGCCGAGCAGCCGCCCGCTCATCACCGAGCATTCGAGATGCCAGCCCGGCGCGCCCCGGCCCCAGGGCGAATCCCATTCCATCTGCCGCTTTTCGCCCGGCGGTGTCTTGCGCCAGATGGCAAAGTCGGCGGGATGCCGCTTGCCTTCGACTTCGTCGATCCGGCCAGAGCCTTCTTCGGTGTGGCTACGCGCCAGACGCCCGTAATCGGCCACCGATCCGACATCGAAATAGAGCCCGCTGGGCAATTCGTAGCAGTGCTTTCCGGCGATCGCTTTGGCAAATTCGATCATCTGCGGCACGTATTCGGTGGCGATCGACCAATGCGCGGGCTGACGGATATTGAGCGCGGCGATGTCGGCCCAATAGGCCTGCGTATAATGGCGCGAAATGTCCCAGATCGACTGCGCGTTCGCCGCAGCGGCCTTTTCCATCTTGTCCTCGCCATCGTCCGCATCGTCGGTCAGATGCCCGACATCGGTGATGTTGATGACATGGGTCAGCTTGTAGCCCTTGTGGCTCAAGGTGCGGCCCAGCACATCGGCAAAGACATAAGCGCGCATATTGCCGATATGCGGATAGTTGTAGACCGTCGGTCCACAGCTGTAGACGCGCGCCTCGCCGGGGTGGACGGGCTGGAACGGCTCCAACTGGCGAGTGAGGCTGTTGAACAGCACGAGCGGGCGCGGATCGGTCATGGAAAGGGGCATTGCCCCGGCCCTGCCCCGAGCGTCAAGCCTGCCCGACACACCCCTTTGCCAACCCCGCTCGTCCTGTCGAAGGATGCGCGAGACGGCCCGGCCCAGTAAAGAACCTGCGCGCAGGGCAGGCGTTTGCGCGCATCCTTCGACAGGTTCAGGATGAGCGACCCCATTTACTATGTTGATTCAAAACTGCTTTATGAAAACCCCAGCCAGGTCACCACTTCATCGAGCGGTGCACGGGCCACGGGAAAGCGGTTGATCGAAGCGCCGGAATCGCGCCGGCCGATCGCCAGCCCGCAAAAGAAGATATGGTCATCCGGGATCGGCACGCACTCGCGAATCTGCTTCTGGTATATCGCCCATGCCTCTTGCGCACAGGAATCGAGCCCCTCTTCGCGCAGCAACAGCATGACCGTCTGCAACCACATGCCGATGTCCGCCCATTGCGGCGGGCCCATATAGCGCGGCATATGCACCAGCATCAGCACGGGCGCATCAAACGCCCGGAAATTGGCCGCAAATTGCGCCAATCGCCCGATCTTGTCCTCACGCGGGATATGCAGCGCGGCATACATCGCCTCGCCCACGCCAAAGCGCCGCTCCGCATAGACGCCATCGAGCCCGGCCGGATAGATCGCATATTCGGCCGCCTGTGCCGCGCGCCCTTGCGGCAGGACTTCGCCCACCGCCCCCAACAGCAAGGCCAATGGCTCGCCCGTCAGGACATGCGCGCTCCATGGCTGCACATTGCCCCCCGATGGCGCGCGCTGCGCCTTTTCCAGGACGCGCCGCAACACGTCCGAATCGACCGGATCGGGCAAAAAACGACGGACCGAGCGGCGGCTGGCCACTGCGGCGGAAACGGAGGTCGAGGCAGGTTCGGTCATTGGATTTAAGTGACCAATTAAACCGTGAGCGTCAATCGTCCTCGAACAAGTCGGCCAATTGCTCGACGATCGTGCCGCCCAATTGCTCGACATCCATGATCGTCACCGCGCGGCGATAATAGCGCGTGACGTCATGACCGATGCCGATGGCAACGAGCTGCACCGGCGACTGTTTCTCGATCCAGTCGATCACTTTGCGCAAATGCTGTTCGAGATAGCCCGCGCTGTTGACCGAGAGCGTCGAATCGTCGACCGGCGCCCCGTCGGAAATGACCATCAGGATGCGGCGATCTTCGGGCCGCGCCAAGAGGCGCGAATGTGCCCAGAGCAGCGCTTCGCCGTCGATGTTTTCCTTGAGCAGCCCTTCGCGCATCATCAGCCCGAGATTCTTGCGCGCGCGGCGCCAGGGTTCATCGGCCTTTTTGTAAACAATGTGGCGCAAATCGTTGAGACGGCCCGGATTTGCCGGTTTTCCGCCGAGCAGCCATGCTTCGCGCGATTGCCCGCCCTTCCACGCGCGGGTGGTAAAGCCGAGCACTTCGGTCTTCACCCCGCAGCGTTCGAGCGTGCGCGCCAGAATGTCCGCGCTGATCGCCGCGATCGAGATCGGTCGCCCGCGCATCGATCCCGAATTGTCGATCAGCAGCGTGACCACGGTGTCCTTGAATTCGACATCGCGCTCGATCTTGTAGCTCAGCGAATGGCCGGGCGAGATCACCACGCGGGCCAGCCGCGCGGCATCGACAATGCCCTCTTCCTGGTCGAAATCCCAGGACCGGTTCTGCTGCGCCATCAAGCGGCGCTGCAACCGGTTGGCCAGCCGCGTGACGACCGACTGCAACCCCTTCATCTGCGCATCGAGATAGGCGCGCAGCCGGGTCAGTTCTTCTTCGTCGCACAGATCGCTCGCCGCGATGACTTCGTCGAACTGTTCGGTATAGGCCTTGTAGTCGAAACCGTCGGGAATGTCGGTCCACGGCCGGTTGGGCCGGGTCGGCAGCATGCCTTCCTGGCCGTCGTCGGCCATGTCGGCGTCGGCGCTGTCCTCGGCTTCGGACGGTTCCTGATCCTGCTCGCTGTCTTCGCCGCCGTCGCTGGTGTCGCCGGCCATTTCGCTGGGATTCTGCTCTTCGGAGCCTTCGCTGTCGTCGGGCTGTTCCTCGCCATCGTCCTGATCCTCGCCCTCATCCTCGTCGGAATCGGTCTCGGGGGCGTCGGTGGGCTGGGTCAGTTCGAGATGGCCGAGCAGATCGAGCGTGAGCTGTTGAAACGCCTTTTGATCGTCAAGCGTTGCAGCCAGCGCGGCGAAATCGTCGCCCGCGCGCGCATCGATCCAGCTGCGCACCATATCGGCACCCAGACGCGCCGATTCGGGCACCGGCTGGCCGGTCAGGCGCTCGCGCAACAGCATCGCGACGGCGCTTTGCAGCGGAACCTCTTCGGCCCGCGACGCCCGCGCGATCGGATCGCTCAGCATGCGCATGTCGGTCGCAGCGCCGATATTGCCGCGAATCCCGGCATAGCCTTCGGAGCCCAGGGCTTCGTAGCGGACTTGTTCGACGGCATCATAGACCGCACGCGCCACCGGCTCACCCGGCGCGCGCGCCTGATGCAGCGCGGCATTGTGCAGCCGCAGTTTCAGCGCCATCGAATCGGCAAAACCGCGCGCCTCGGCGACTTGCGCCGCAGGCAGCGCGCGCGGCGGCATCGGCACGCGCAAGGCCATACCCGCCTGCCCGGGGGCATCGGCGGTCCATGCGACCTCGATCTCGGGTTCATCAGCGAGAGCCCGCGCCGTGCCGGTGAGCACGGAGCGAAACTGGTCGAGCGGCGATTCGTCACGCAAGGCGGTCAAACTTCCCTGATCTGGCGCCTTGCGGCCATCAATCGCCGCTCAGCACATCAACCGATGCTCTGCCCCGTCTTGGCCCAATCCGCAAGGAACCCTTCGATGCCCTTGTCGGTCAGGACATGGCGGAACAGACCCTTGATCACCGCCGGCGGGGCAGTGATGACATCGGCGCCGATCTTCGCGCTTTCCAGGACATGGATACCATGGCGGATCGACGCGACGAGGATTTCGGTGCGATAGTCGTAATTGTCGTAAATCAGGCGGATGTCGTCGATCAACTGCATCCCGTCAAAGCCGTTGTCGTCGTGACGCCCGACAAAGGGCGAAACAAAGCTGGCCCCGGCCTTCGCCGCAAGCAGCGCCTGAGTCGCCGAAAAACACAGCGTCACATTGACCATCGTGCCGTCGGAGGTCAGCGCCTTGCAGGTTTTCAGCCCGTCGATCGTCAGCGGCACCTTGATGCACACATTGTCGGCGATCTTGCGCAGGATTTCGGCCTCGCGCATCATGCCTTCATGGTCCAAAGCCACGACTTCGGCGCTGACCGGGCCATCGGTCAGCTTACAGATTTCCGCCGTGACTTCGAGGAAATCGCGCCCGGCCTTGGCAATCAGGCTGGGATTGGTGGTCACCCCGTCGAGCAGCCCGGTGGCGGCAAGATCGGCGATTTCGGCAGTGTCGGCGGTGTCGACGAAAAATTTCATGGGGGGATTCCTGCTGGGACTGGGCTTTTGCGCCCTATAGGCAAAGGCAGCGGCGGGGCAAACCCCCTAGCATTTGATCGCAAGGAACCCCCTGCCCCTTCCCATCCGTTCATCCTGAGCGTGCCGAAGGACACGCGCCAAGGCTTGCCCCAAGCGCCTCATGACCCGCCAAGCCAGCCCGCCTCGCGCATCCTTCGACAGGCTCAGGATGAGCGGGTTCTGGTCGCTTTCATATCCTTACGGCCTTGCCAATACGTCCGCCAGTTGCGGATCGCCGCCCGCTGACGGATCGGCGCGAATCGCGGCTTCTTCATCGCCGATCGCGTCCCACACTGCATCGTCGGCATGATGCGCCAGCTTGCGCGCCAGGGCATCGCCGCCCAGCCCGGCCAAGGCGGCAATCACCGGCCCGAGCACGGGATCATCGATGGCACGCAGCGCATCGCGAAATTCGGGAACCATCGCCTCGATCACCGCCGGGCCCATCGCGCTGCGCAACATCTGTGTCGCAGCGCGCGGCCCCCCGGCGAGGACGGCGCGCGCATTGGCGATCCCCATCGTCCTGACCGCCGCAGCCACGCGCGGCGCCGCCGCACGCGCCGCGCGCAAGGCCACCGGGCGCAACCAGGCATCGAGTCGCCGGTGAAACTCGGCCGACATCAGCGTCCGTTGCAAAATCAGCCCCGCCGGACCCAGGCCCGAAGCCAGATCGAGCCCGGCGATAAAGCGATCCCACGCCCCGCCCGGCTCGTTCAGCCGCGCCAAGGCGCGCTCGGTCGAGCGGCGCAACAGGCGGCGCACCGCTTCATCGAGACTGAGCGGAGGCAGCGCCGCGCAAGCGCTGAGCAGCAAGGCCGCTGTCCCGCCGATCATGGCGCGTCGCGAAATCTGGGGGCAGATCATCACAAATGCTTTCGCCCGGTTGTTGGCAACAGGCCAGCGGGTCTGGCCGCATAGCCCCTGCCTCCCTATATCCCGCCAAAGATGAACGCTGCCAAGACACCCCCGATAAAAGCCTGCCGCTGCCTGGTATTCAATCCGGGGCTGGAGGTGCTCGACTATCGCGTGCCTGCGGGCATGACGCTCGTGCCCGGCAGCGTGGTGGTCGCCCCGCTCGGCCCGCGCCAGATCATCGGCATTGTCTGGGACGAAGGGCGCCTGCCCGGCAACGACTATCCTTTGGCCAAGCTGCGCCCGCTGCTCTCGGTGCTGCCGGTGCCGCCGCTGCCTGCGCCTTTGCGCCGGTTGATCGAATGGACCGCCGACTATTACCTGGCCCCGCTGTCGCAAGTCGCGCGCATGGCGCTGTCGAGCAGTGCCGCGTTGCAGGGCGGCGGGATGATCACCGAATACCGCCTGACCGACAAACAGCCCGATCGCGTGACGCCGCAGCGCGCACAGGCAATCGAGCGGCTGGCCGGGCAACAGGCAACGATTCGCGAGTTGGCGACGATCGCCGGAGTGTCCGACGCGGTGCTGCGCGGCATGGTCGGCGCGGGGCTGATGGAGGCGGTGCGAGTCGACAGCGACCGCCCCTATCCCGAGCCCGACCCCGATCATGCCGTGCCCGATCTCAATCCGGGGCAGGCCGAAGCGGCGGAGCGGATTATCGATGCCGTGCGCACGCGGCACTTTCAGCCGTTCCTGCTCGACGGGGTGACCGGATCGGGCAAGACCGAGACGTATGCCGAAGCGATTGCCGCCGCGCTGACGATGGGGCGGCAGGTGCTGGTGCTCTTGCCCGAAATCGCGCTGACGCAGAATTTCCTCGCCCGGTTCGAAGCGCGCTTCGGCGCGGCACCGGTCGCCTGGCATTCCTCGCTCAAGGCGTCGGAGCGGCGGCGCGCCTGGCGCCATGTCGCCGACGGCGGGGCCAAAGTGGTGGTCGGCGCGCGCTCGGCGCTGTTTCTGCCGTTTGCCAATCTCGGCCTGATCGTCGTCGACGAAGCGCACGAGATCGCCTTCAAACAGGACGACGGCGTGCGGTACAATGCGCGCGATGTCGCGGTGATGCGCGCGCGGTTCGAATCGGTGCCGGTCGTGCTGGCCAGCGCCACCCCCGCGCTCGAAAGCCTGGCCATGGCCGATGCCGGGCGGTACGAACGGCTGGTGCTGCCCGACCGGTTCGGCGGGGCGCAGATGCCCGATATTCAAATCGTCGATCTGCGCGACCATCCGCCCGAACGGGGCCGCTGGATCGCGCCGCCGCTGGTCAAGGCACTGGAAGAACGGGCCAAACGCGGCGAACAGAGCCTCCTGTTTCTCAACCGGCGCGGCTATGCCCCGCTGACGCTGTGCCGGGGCTGCGGCTATCGCTTCTGCTGCCCCAATTGTTCGGCCTGGCTGGTCGAACACCGCCTGTCGCGCCGCCTCGCCTGCCACCATTGCGGCCATGAAGTGCCCCCGCCGCCGGTCTGCCCCGAATGCGGCGAGCCCGACTGCCTGGTCGCCTGCGGCCCCGGCGTCGAACGCATCGCCGACGAACTGGCCGAAATCCTGCCCGAGGCGCGCGTCATCGTGGCAACCTCGGACACGCTCAACAGCCCGGAAAAAGCGGCGGAATTCGTTGAATTGGCCACCAACGGCGGCGTCGATGTGATCGTCGGCACGCAATTGGTGACCAAGGGGTTTCACTTTCCCGACCTGACGCTGGTCGGCGTGATCGATGCCGACATGGGTCTCGAAGGCGGCGATCTGCGCGCGGCGGAGCGCACGTATCAACAGATCGCGCAAGTCGCCGGGCGCGCCGGGCGCGGCGAAAAACCGGGCGAAGTCCTGCTCCAGACCCGCCATCCCGAAGCCGCCGTCATCGCGGCGCTCGCCAGTGGCGACCGCGACGCCTTTTACGCCGCCGAAACCGAAGCCCGCCGCGACGCCTGCGCCCCGCCGTTCGGCCGCTGGGCCGCGATCATCGTATCCAGCGAAGACGAAGCCGAAGCGAAGGAAGCCGCGCGCGGCATCGGCGGCACCCGCCCCGTGCTCGACGACGTCGCCATCATGGGCCCCGCCCCCGCCCCGCTCTCGCTGCTGCGCGGTCGCTACCGCTATCGCTTCCTCGTCAACGCCCGCCGCTCAAGCGACCTGCAAACCGTCCTGCGCGACTGGCTCGCCCCCCTCAAATTCCCGCAAGGCGTGCGCGTGGCCGTAGACATCGATCCCTACAGCTTTGTTTAGCCACGTATGGCACTTGCGGACGCATGCGCAAAAGTGCGCGCTCCGCGAATTCATGGCTTGAGCACCGTCAGCCTGAACGGCCCGGCCTGGGCTGCCGCATTCGCAACAGCGGCGTTGGCGTCATCCAGTGGAAACGCCGTCACTGCCCAGTGGCGCAGATCCAGCAGCCCGCTGCGGATCAAGCCCACCAGACCCGGAATGGCGGCGGCGTCATACATCCACTGCCCGCGCACCGTGATCAGGTTGCGCATGATCCACGGATAGGGCAGCGCCAGATCCTCCCCGCCCATCATACCCACGCCTCCCATCAGCACAGCACGTCCGCCCTGTCGCAAAGTCATGATCGCGGCGCGGGTCACCGCAGCGGCTGCGGATGGCGGCAGGAAGTCCTGCACCGCGTCGATCGAGCCCGGTGCCGCAGCGCGCATCGCCGCCGTGTCGGTGTCGGCATCGCCGGTCAGCCGCACCGGCACCAGGCGCTCGCCGAAGCGCTGACGCAAGTCATCCAGCACTGCGATGTTGCGGCCCGGGGCGACCACGCAGCGCGCACCCATGGCCAATGCCAGCGCCACTGTCGAAGAGCCGAAGTTGCCCGTTGCGCCGCTCACCAAGAGCGTCCCACCGGGCCGGAAATCCATCGCCAGCAGCCCGCCATAGGCAATCAGCAACGCGCCGACGGCGCACCACCGCCCAGCCTCTGCCGGGTCGATCATGCCGATGGGTGCCGCATTCTCGGTCGGCACGCGGACCTGCGCGGCAAATGTGCCATCGCGGAAATAGCGCTGGAGCTTCTGCCCGCCCTCGCCTCGGGCGCTTGCCCCCTGCAGGGTGATATCCGGCGCGGGCAGGCCATCGCGCGCGCGCACCGTGGGATCGCAGAATACCCAGTCGCCGGGCTGTAGCCGAGTGGCATCCGGACCGACCGTACGCACCCGCCCGATAGCGCCGGCGCCCGGCACCACCGGCGTCGGCAACAGGTATCGCCGCGCGCCGCTCAATATCTCGCCCGAGTAAGACAGCACCGGCGCGGCGACCACATCCACAAGCACTTCGCCCGTACCGATCACCGGATCGATCACCTGCTCGACGCTCAGCGGCATTCCAAATTCGTGCAGGACAGCGGCCTTCATCTGCGAACTCCCCGAACAAGACAGACCGGAGATATAGCGTTCTGGAAATCGGCAGGAAGAACCGGTATGATACTGGTCTTTCATGGTACCACTCTCGGGGTCATGGCATGGCAGGTAACCGCCCTTTCGGAGACTTCCTCCGTTCCCGTCGCACGCGCCTCGGCCCGGACCAGACCGGCGATGCGACCCGGCATCGGCGTCGCACGCCGGGCCTCAAGCGCGAGGAAGTGGCACAGCGCGCCGGCATCAGCGCCGAGTGGTATGTCAAACTGGAACAGGGCCGTGCTGTCTCTCCCTCCGCCGAGACAGTGGAAGCACTTGGCCGCGCCCTGCGGCTTGATCAGATAGAGCTGACACACCTGCGCGCGCTTGCCGCTTCAGGCAGGCGACAGGCGTTCCGGCGCGAGGACACCCCGGATCAGTTGCGCCGCATGGTCTCCAGCCTTCCGGAACCGGCCTACCTCACCGGGCAGCGCTGGGACGTCCTCGCATGGAACGACGCTGCCACAGCGCTCTTCGGAGACTTCGGCCGGCTCTCGCCCGAGAACCGCAACATTCTGCACTGGATGTTCACCGATCCGAACGCCAGACACGTATTCGGCCAGACCTGGGCGGAGGAGGCGCGGCGCATGGTGTCACTGTTTCGTGCAGCGCATGACCTCTGGCCCGGCGACGAGGCTTTCATCGGCCTTGTGGATCGGATACGCGAGAGTTGTGGGGAGTTCGAGACATGGTGGTCCGAACATGGGATCGGCGCGCCGGTCTTCGGCACCAAGCACCTGCATCATCCGACGCTTGGCGCGGTGCGTTACGAATATGCGAGTTTCCAGGCCAACGACGACCCGGCGCTCAAGCTGGCGCTCTATACACGCGCCTGAAGCTGCGAGGCGTCCCAACCCGATTCTTTCGGGCCGTCATGCCGTTTCGCGCGCCAGCAGTTCGCGCTTGATGTCCAACCCGTAAGCATAGCCGCCGAGCGTGCCGTCGCTACGGATGACGCGGTGACAGGGGATCAGGACGGCGATGGGGTTGGCGCCGTTGGCGGTGCCGGCGGCGCGCACGGCGCCGGGGTGGCCGATGGCGGCGGCGATTGCGCCGTAGCTGCGAGTTTCGCCGGGGGGGATCGTGCGCAGGGCTCGCCAGACGGCTTCCTGAAATGCGGTGCCGCGCACGTCGAGCGGGATGTGATCGCCGCTGCCGGGGGCTTCGACCGCCGCGACAACCTGATCGAGCAGCGCGGCGAAGGCCTCGCCGCCTTCGGTGAGCGTGGCATGGGGGAAGCGTTTGGCGAGCGCGGCGCGGTCTTCGGCGAAGGACAGGCGGCATACGCCCTTGTCGGTCGCGGCGACGAGCATCGGGCCGAGGCTGGTCGGCACCACGGCCCAGCGAATCACCACCCCGCGCCCGCCATCGACCCAGGCCGACGGCGCCATGCCCAGCCGGTCAGCACCCGCCGCATAGAACCGCGAGGGGCCGGAAAAGCCCGCGTCATAGATCGCCTCGGTCACGCTGCCCGCGCCGCTCAGGCTTTCGGCCATGCGTTCGGCACGCAGCGCGCGGGCATAGGCGGCAGGCGACAGGCCGGTGTGGCGGGTGAACAACCGCTGAAAATGTGTCGGGCTATATCCGGCGCCCGCCGCCAGTTCGGCGAGCGCGGGCGGCGCATCGGCCTCGCGAATCGCGGCGATCGCAGCCACGATCGCCGCCTCGTCGCGCGCCAGATCGTCGGGGCGACAGCGCAGACAGGCGCGCAGACCTGCCGCGCGCGCCGCCGCGCCATCGGCGAAAAAGCGGACATGCTCGCGCCGGGGATGACGCGCGGCGCACGACGGGCGGCAATAGATCCCGGTCGACAGCACGCCGGTCACGAATCGCCCGTCAAACGCGCGGTCGCGCGCCATCACGGCGGTCCACGCCTGATCGTCGGTCATGGGGTCATCGACCATTGCGCTCTCCATCCGGCCTTCATGCGTCATCCTTTTGCCTGCATGGCACCGACAATGCATCCCGCGCCTTGCGATCAAAACGCGGGGCGGGCAAGAACGCGGGCATGTCCTTGCCACGCCCCATCCGCCTTTCGTCCCTGTTCGTCGCGCTCGCCGCCATGCTGGCGCTGATCGGGTTTGCGCGCCCGGCTTTTGCCGACCCGACCGACATCGCCGCCGCGAGCCGGGGCGTGGTGCGCGTGGTGCTGGTGCGCAACGGCTGGACCGGGGTTTCGATGCTCGGCCATGGCTCGGGCTTTGCCGTCGCGCCCGACATGATCGTCACCAATGCCCATGTCGTCGAAGCGGCGCATGGCGACGGCAATGTGGTGATCGGGGTGATCCCGTCGCAAGGGCGAGACAGCTATCCGGCGCGAATCGTCGCTTACTCGCCCGCCAACGATCTCGCGCTGCTGCAACTGGGCAACCATGCCGCGCTGCCGCCGCTGACGCTGTTTCCCGGCGTGGTGCAGGACGGCATGCAGATCGCGGCGGTCGGCTATCCCGGCAATGTCGACGCGGCGCAGGGGCTCAACACCGGCGACATCATCACCCCGCAGGATACGGTCAAGACGTATGGCCAGGTCTCGTCGGGGCGCTCGTCCAAGCAATTCGACACGATCCTGCACACCGCGCAATTGGGCGCGGGCAATTCGGGCGGGCCGCTGCTCGATACCTGCGGGCGCGTGCTGGGGGTCAACAGCTTTGGCACGGTCAGCGACAACGGCACGGATTCGTCCTTCTTTTTCGCCATTTCGATGCGAGAGCTCGAACCCTTCCTGAAGACCGCAGGCGTCGTACCGCATCTGGCCAGCCTGCCCTGCACCTCGATCGCCGATCTCGATCGCGCCGACACGCAGCGCGCCGCCGACGATCAGGCGCGGCTCGCCGCACAGGCCGCCGCACGCAGCGCCGCCAGGGACCACGCGCTCGACAAGGCGCGCCGCGATGCCGAAATGGACGTGCTGGCCGAACGCGACAACGGGCTGGCGATCGCCGCCCTGGCTCTCGTCGCAGCGATCGGCGCGGCGACCTTTGCCTTTCTCCAGTATCAGCGCGGCAAGACCCGCCCCTCGCGCATCGCCGTCGGCCTGACCATCGTGCTGATCCTCGGCGCGGCGTTTGCGTGGGTCTTGCGCCCCTCGCTCGGCGCCATCGACGAACGCGCCAAGGATCGCATCGCCGAAGTCGAAGCCAGCGGCACCCCCGAAGCCGACGCGAGCGGGGCTGATGCGAGTGGGGCCGGCGGATCGCGCAAGATGATCTGCGTGCTCGATCCGCAGCGCAGCCGCGTCACCGTGTCGGACATTACCGACGTCCCGCTCGAATGGGGCGCGGGCGGCTGTGTCAACGGCCGCGCGCAATATGGTCTGGCCCAGGATGGCTGGTCGCGGATCCTCGTGCCCAATGGCGAAGACACGATTTCAGTCACGCATTATGACCCGGAAACGCACACCTATACCGTCGAACGGTTTCTGATGGGCATCAACGACATGAACCGCGCCCGCGCCGAGCGGCAGAAAATCTCGATCCCCCCGTGCGGCGCACAGGAAGGCCTCGCGCGGCAATTCGGCGCGGCGCAGGGCGCGATCAAGGCGCTGCTGCCCAGCGAACCCAACGAACGCATGCGCTACACCTGCCAACCTGCGCGTTGATCGCGGCGCGTTGGTCGAGGCGGCACCGGCCCTCTCCCCCGCCCGAGCGCCCGTCGGCAGCATTCTGTGGGCGGTCGGGCGGGGGAGAGGGCCGGTGCCGCCTCACAAAATTCGCGTGATCGCGAAAGGCGGCGAATCAACGCGCTGTCCTTGTTTCGGGACAGGAATGCGCATACGTCTGCATTGCGGCAGGCAAGGCTTGCCATCTGCTATCTTGTCATACCCCCGCGAGGTTGCTAGGCGCCCCCCGGTTACGGGCCGATACGCATGCCGCTTTTCGGGTATATGGCGCGGCCCGCGCAACACATCCGGGTGTCAGACATTCGAAGAGGGGACTTAGGCGCGTGGGGATTTCCGGCGGCATTACGGCCAGCTTGGCAGGGCGTTACGCTTCGGCGCTCTATGACCTTGCCAACGAACAAGGCACGGTCGCGAGCGTGGAAAGCGATTTCGACCGGCTGGCAACGGCAATCGGCGAATCGGCCGACCTTGCCCAGTTGCTCCACGACCCGCAGGTTTCGCGCGAAGCAGCTGCCCGCGCGATCAAGGCGGTTGCCGAAGTGTTGTCGCTGACACCGCTCACCGGCAATTTCCTCGGCGTGCTGGCGGACAATCGCCGTCTTGCCGACTTGCCCTCGATGATTCGCGCTTTTGCCGCGATCGCCGCCGATGCGCGCGGCGAAATCACGGCCGACGTCACTACCGCGCACCCGCTGCTGGACAGCCAGCTTGCCGAGCTTTCGGCCAAGCTGGCCCAGCGCGAAGGCCGCTCGGTCAAACTCCGCACCCGTGTCGACCCCGCCGTTCTCGGTGGGCTGGTGGTCCAGATCGGCAGCCAGATGATCGATGGTTCGATCCGCACTCGTCTCAATTCGCTTGCCCAGGCCCTGAAGGCCTGAACGCCCGCGTAACTGTCCCACGAAAGGCAGAACATGGAAATCCGCGCTGCTGAAATCTCCCGGGTCATCAAGGACCAGATCGCCAGCTTCGGCACCGAGGCACAAGTCTCGGAAGTCGGCTCCGTGCTGTCGGTCGGCGACGGCATCGCCCGCATTCACGGTCTGGACCAGGTCCAGGCCGGTGAAATGGTCGAATTCGCCAATGGCATCAAGGGCATGGCGCTGAACCTCGAAGCCGACAATGTCGGCGTCGTGATCTTCGGCACCGACTCCGACATCAAGGAAGGCGACATCGTTCGCCGCACCGGCACGATCGTCGACGTTCCCATCGGCAAGGGCCTGCTCGGCCGCGTGGTCGATGCTCTGGGCAATCCGATCGACGGCAAGGGCCCGATCGAATACACCGAGCGCCGCCGCGTCGAAATCAAGGCGCCGGGCATCATCCCGCGCAAATCGGTTCACGAGCCGGTGCAGACCGGGCTCAAGGCGATCGACGCGCTCGTGCCGATCGGCCGTGGTCAGCGCGAATTGATCATCGGCGACCGTCAGACCGGCAAGACCGCCGTGGCGATCGACACCTTCATCAACCAGAAGGAAGCCAACGCCGGCACCGACGAATCGAAGAAGCTGTATTGCATCTACGTCGCCGTCGGCCAAAAGCGCTCGACCGTCGCGCAGATCGTGCGTCAGCTCGAAGAAAACGGCGCGATGGAATATTCGATCGTCGTCGCCGCGACCGCTTCGGAACCGGCTCCGCTGCAGTATCTGGCGCCCTACACCGGCTGCACGATGGGCGAATTCTTCCGCGACAACGCCATGCATGCGGTCATCGTCTATGACGACCTTTCCAAGCAGGCGGTTGCCTATCGTCAGATGTCGCTGCTGCTGCGCCGCCCGCCGGGCCGCGAAGCCTACCCTGGCGACGTGTTCTATCTGCACAGCCGTCTGCTCGAACGCGCCGCGAAAATGAACGACGACAATGGCGCCGGTTCGCTGACCGCGTTGCCGATCATCGAAACGCAGGCCGGCGACGTCTCGGCCTACATTCCGACCAACGTGATCTCGATCACCGACGGCCAGATCTTCCTTGAAACCGGCCTGTTCTATCAGGGCGTCCGTCCGGCCATCAACGTCGGCCTTTCGGTCAGCCGCGTCGGCTCTTCGGCGCAGACCAAGGCGATGAAGAAGGTTTCGGGCTCGATCAAGCTGGAGCTGGCGCAGTACCGCGAAATGGCGGCGTTTGCCCAGTTCGGCTCGGACCTCGACGCTTCGACGCAAAAGCTGCTCAACCGCGGCGCGCGCCTGACCGAGTTGCTCAAGCAGGCGCAGTTCTCGCCGCTGTCGTTCGAAGAACAGACCGTGGTGATCTTTGCCGGCACCAACGGCTATCTCGATTCGGTGCCGACCAATCAGGTGACCCAGTACGAGGCCGAGCTGCTGAGCTTCCTGCACGCCAGCCATGCCGACGTGCTCAAGGAAATCCGCGACACGAAGGATCTGGGCGACGGCGCCAAGGCGAAAGTCAAGGCCGCGCTCGACACCTTCGCCAAGCAGTTCGCCTGACCAGAGCCGTCGGCCCCGCCAAGGGGCCGGCCGGTTCGGCGAAACGTTCAGGTATTCATGCCGTCAGTCCGTCCCTAGCCGACGCCTGGCGGAGCCCAAGGGAAACGACGAGTGGCCTCGCTCAAGGAACTTAAAGGTCGGATCAACTCGGTCAAATCGACCCAGAAGATCACCAAGGCCAAGCAGATGGTCGCTGCGGCCAAACTGCGCAAGGCACAGGCCTCGGCCGAAGCCGCGCGCCCTTATGCCACGCGGCTGGCCGAAGTCGTCGGCAGCCTCGCCGGCCGCGTTCTGGTGGGCGAAAGCTCGCCGCGCCTGCTCGCAGGGACCGGCAAAAGCCAGGTCCACCTGCTGGTCGTGGCCAATTCCGATCGTGGCCTGTGCGGCGCGTTCAACGCCAACATCGTCAAGGCCGCCAAGCTCAAGGCGCACGAACTGCTCGCCGAAGGCAAGACCGTGCTGTTCTATCTGGTCGGGCGCAAAGGCCGTGCACCGATCCGCCGCGATTTCCCCAAGGCGGTTCTGGGCATGTTCGACACGACGCAAGTGCGCGAACCCGGCTTTACCGAAGCCGAAGCGATCACCAACGAGCTGCTCGCGCTGTTTGAAGCGGGCAAGTTCGATGTCGCCCACCTGATCTACGGCAAGTTCAAGAGCGCGCTGGTCCAGGAACCGACCGTGCAGCAGATCGTGCCCGTGCCGACACCCAAGGTCGCGGTCAGCGACGGCGCGGTCGTCGAATACGAGCCCGACGAGGAAACCATCCTCGCCGAACTGCTGCCGCGCTATCTGCGCACCCAGCTCTTTGGCGCGCTGCTTGAAAACGTCGCGAGCGAACAGGGCGCGTCGATGACCGCGATGGACAACGCGACACGCAACGCCGGCGAACTGATCAAGAAGCTGACGATCCAGTACAACCGCAGCCGTCAGGCCGCGATCACCACCGAACTCGTTGAAATCATTGCTGGCGCGGAAGCGCTGTAGCAACATCGAATTAATGCTGGCGCGCAAGCGCCGTAGCAACATCGAATTAATGCTGGCGCGCAAGCGCTGTAGCAACATCAAAATCGCTGGCGCCGAGGCGCTCTGACGATCCGATAAGAAGGCAAGGAACACCTCATGGCCACCGTGCTTACCTCTACCGGCAAGATCAGCCAGGTCATCGGCGCCGTCGTCGACGTGGCGTTCGACGGCGAACTGCCGTCGATCCTGACCGCGCTGGAAACCGACAACAACGGCAACCGCCTGGTCCTCGAAGTCGCCCAGCATCTCGGCGAAGGCACCGTCCGCACGATCGCGATGGACTCGACCGACGGTCTGACCCGCGGCCAGCCGGTGCGCAGCACCGGTGCCCAGATCACCGTGCCGGTCGGCCCCAAGACGCTCGGCCGCATTCTCAACGTCATCGGTGAACCGATCGACGACAACGGCCCGGTCGGTTCGGACATGTTCGCCCCGATCCATGCCAAGGCTCCCGAATTCGTCGAACAGTCGACCGAATCGGCGATCCTGGTCACCGGCATCAAGGTCATCGACTTGCTCGCGCCTTATGCGCGCGGCGGCAAGATCGGCCTGTTCGGCGGCGCTGGCGTCGGCAAGACCGTGTTGATCCAGGAACTGATCAACAACATCGCCAAAGGCCACGGCGGCGTGTCGGTGTTTGCGGGCGTCGGTGAACGCACCCGCGAAGGCAACGACCTTTACCACGAATTCCTCGACGCGGGCGTCATCGCCAAGGACGCCGACGGCAAGGCCACTTCGGAAGGTTCGAAAGTGGCGCTGGTCTTCGGTCAGATGAACGAACCGCCGGGTGCGCGTGCGCGCGTCGCCCTGTCGGGCCTGACCATGGCGGAATATTTCCGCGATCAGGAAGGCCAGGACGTGCTGTTCTTCGTCGACAACATCTTCCGCTTTACCCAGGCGGGTTCGGAAGTGTCGGCTCTGCTCGGTCGTATTCCTTCGGCGGTGGGCTATCAGCCGACTCTCGCCACCGACATGGGCCAGTTGCAGGAACGCATCACCTCGACCAACAAGGGCTCGATCACCTCGGTTCAGGCGATTTATGTTCCGGCCGACGACTTGACCGACCCTGCGCCGGCCGCTTCGTTTGCCCACCTTGACGCGACCACCACGCTGAACCGCGCGATTTCCGAACTCGGCATCTATCCGGCGGTCGACCCGCTCGATTCGACCAGCCGCGTGCTCGAACCGCGCATCGTCGGTGAAGAACACTACACCACGGCGCGCCGCGTTCAGGAAACGCTGCAGAAGTACAAGTCGCTGCAGGACATCATCGCCATTCTCGGGATGGACGAACTGTCCGAAGAGGACAAGCTGACCGTCGCCCGCGCGCGCAAGATCCAGCGCTTCCTGTCGCAGCCGTTCCACGTCGCCGAAGTGTTCACCGGCATCGCGGGCAAGTTCGTGCAGCTTGAAGACACTGTCCGTTCGTTCAAGGCGGTTGTCGACGGCGAATACGACCACCTGCCCGAAGCCGCGTTCTACATGGTCGGCGGGATCGAAGAAGCGGTCGAAAAGGGCAAGAAGCTGGCCGCTGAAGCCTGATGGCTTTGGGGCTCCGTGCGCCGGTCGATGGCTCGACCGGGGCGTGGGCAACAACGGGACTGCATGATCATGCCGCTGCATTTTGAACTCGTCACCCCCGCCCGGCTCGTCCTGTCGGAAGACGTCCATCTGGTCGTCGTGCCCGGCACCGAAGGCGAATTCGGCGTGCTGGAAGGCCACGCCCCGTTCACCGCAACGGTCAAGGACGGCGTGATCCGCGTCTGGCGCAGCGCCGGCGGCAGTGCGGAAGAAATCCCTGTGAAGGGCGGTTTTGCCGAAGTCAGCGCCAAGGGGCTGACGGTTCTGGCCGAACACGTCGGCTGAACCGAACTCGGACAAGCCAAAAAAGGGCGCGGTCGGCAACGACCGCGCCCTTTTTTTGGCTCCCCGGATTTCAAACGAGCCTTCAGGCGATACCCGTGGCTTTGACAATCACCGCGCCAACCACGCCGCCTGCCAACGGACCCAGCACCGGCACCCATGCGTATCCCCAGTCCGAATCGCGTTTGCCCGCAATCGGCAGGATTGCGTGGGCAATGCGCGGGCCAAGGTCGCGCGCGGGGTTGATCGCATAGCCGGTCTGCCCGCCGAGCGAGAGCCCGAGCGCCCAGACCAGAATGCCCCAGAAGAACGGCCCCATTCCGGGGGCCAGGCCACCGGCGACAAAGCCCTTCGCGGCGAGCGCCATGCCGATCACGATCAGCATGACTGTGCCGATCAGTTCGCTCAGCACGTTATGCGCCGGTGCGCGGATCGCGGGCTGGGTGCAAAACGCCGCCAGCTTGCTGTCGGGATCGCTCGTCGCCCAATGCGGCAGATAGACCAGCCAGACGAGCACGCCCGAAACCACCGCGCCCGCCATCTGCGCCGCGACATAAGGCACGACATGGCTGTAATCGCCCGAAACGATCGCCCCCGCCAGAGTCACCGCCGGATTGAGTTGTGCCACGCCGCCGACCCCAAGGCTGACGACAATCCCGCAAAACACGGCAAAGCCCCAACCCGCCGTAATCACGATCCAGCCGCTATCCTTGCCCTTGGACCGATCGAGCAAGACGTTGGCGACGACCCCGTTGCCGAACAGCAAGAGCACCATGGTGCCCAGAAATTCCCCGAAAACAGCGCCGTGCATCACGCTCCCTCTCCCTTTGGCCTGCCGGTCCCCGGATGCCGACGGTCATCCTCCAACAAAAGCCTTTGCTGCGTATGATGGCAAGGCATCAGTTATCGTCATGCAAGGGTCATAATCCGGCGACATGGGTCAAGCCGCCCGTTCCCTTTCCCGCAACCATACGACAGGACCCGATGCGGCAGATTGACATCTTGGTGACCGGCGCGCTGACCGGGGGAAATGACCACTTTCTCCATGGCGATCTGCGCGTGGTGTTTCATAACTGGCTGGGCGATGCCCCCTTGCCCCTGCTCGATGGACAGCCCTGGGCTTTTGTCGACTGGGTGTTGCCCGACTTGTCGGGCCTGGAACTGTGTCGGCGCCTGCGCTGCGACCCGCAGACCGAGGCGGCGCATGTAACCATGGTGCTCGAAGAGGACGAATCCGAGGTCAAGCGCCGCGCGCTGCGCGCCGGAGCCGACGATTACGTGATCGGCCCCATCGACCGATCGACCGTGCTCGACCGCGTCTTGTCGCTGCAATTGCCCGAAGCCGAATTGCCCGCGCGGACGCTGCGGCTGGGTGATCTGTCGCTCGACTTGTCCGCCTTGCAGGCGCGCTGGAAGGACAAGGCGATCGCCCTGATGCCCAACGAGTTTCGCCTTTTGCGCTATTTGATGGAACAGCCGGGCCAGGTCTTTTCGCGCGGACAATTGATCGCCGCGCTCGGCAAGCAGGGCCAGCCGATCGACGAGCGTACAGTCGATGCCTGGGTCAGTCGGCTTCGTCGCGCGCTGCGCGAAGCGGGCACGGGCTATCCCTTGCGCACGGTACGCTCGCTCGGCTACGTGCTCGACAGACCCTGATCGTTCGGGGCCCTGATGGCCAAAGGGGCGGGTCGGGGATTGCCGGGTAGAATGGCCTTGTCGACAGCACCGCAACAGACATCGGCAGGGCGGATCTCGCTGGTCCTGCCCTATTACAACGAGGAAAACTTCATCCTGCCGACGCTGCAGGCGATCGCGGCCCAGGATACCCGCGATTTCCGCCTGATCATCGTCAACAACCGGTCGAACGACGGGTCGCCCGCGCTGGTCGAGACGTTTCTGGCGGCAAGCGACATCGACTATACCCATGTCGAAGAAGACGTGCCGGGCGTGGTTTCGGCGCTGATGAAGGGGATCGCGCTGGCAACGGGCGAATTCATCGGTTTCCTGAACGCCGATACGATCTATCCGCCGCATTACGTTTCGCGCTGCCTCGCGCTGTTCGACGCCAATCCTGGCGCGACGAGCGTCATGGCGATCGACCTCTATGCCCCGCCCGAAAGCGCCGAAGGCCAGCGGCGGCTCAGGCGGGTGATGCTGGCCAGTCGCCTCATGCCGAAAAAGTGCCACGCCGGGACGTATGCCCAAGCCTGGCGGCTGGCCCCGTTTCGCGCCGCCGGTGCCTTTGACCGCGCGATCTGGCCCTATGTCCTGGAAGATCACGAAATCATGGTGCGCATGATGGACAAGGGGCCCTCGATCTATTCGCCAAGCCACTATTGCTTCCCCTCGCCCCGGCGCACCAATTCCGCCGCCGTCAGCTGGAACGCGCTCGAAAAGATCGCCTACGGGCTCTTGCCCGCGCGCGCGATGCCATGGTTTTTCCACCGTTACCTCGCCGGAAAATTCGCCCGCCGCAAAATGTTGAGCGAAGCTTTGCGCAACCGGAGCTGGGAATAGCCAACGCGGGGCTAAGGGGAGAAAAGGCCGTGGCGAACAAAGGGCGCGGGCTGAGCCGATCGATGGCGCTGGCACTGGTGGTGGGCAATCTGATCGGATCGGGGGTCTATCTGCTGCCCGGAACGCTGGCGCCGCTGGGCGTGAACCAGATCTTCGGCTGGATGGTAACGATCGCGGGCGCTTTGGCGATGGCGCTGGTGTTTGCGCGGCTCGGCGCGATGCGGCCGATGGCGGGCGGACCTTATGCTTATGCACAGGCCGCGTTCGGGCCCTTTGCCGGGTTTGTCACCGCGTGGAGCTATTGGATCCTGCTGTGGTCGGGCAATGGCGCGATCGCGCTCGCGGTGGTCAGCAATCTGTCGCTGGTGATCCCGGGAATGGCGCATGTGCCGGGGCTGCCGGCGGTATTGTCCGTCGGCTGCGTCTGGCTGCTGACATTCGTCAACATGCGCGGCGTGCGCCAGGCGGGCGAAGTCTCGCTGGTAACGACGCTGATCAAGCTCGTGCCGCTGCTGGCGGTGATCGCGCTGGCCGCGTGGCTGTGGCTGGGCGGGACACCGTTTGTCGTGCAGGCGCCGGTGCCTGTTGCGGGCGGCAGCATTGCGGCGGCGGCGGGGCTCACTTTCTGGGGCTTTCTCGGCCTCGAATCGGCAACCGTTCCGGCGGATAAAGTCGAAGACGCCAAACATGTCGTGCCGATGGCGACGCTGGTCGGGACAGTGCTGACCGGGGTCATCTATCTCGGCATTTCGCTCGCGTTTCTGGCCTATATGCCCAACGATGCGGCGGCGGCCTCGCCCGCGCCGGTGGCGGCGTTTCTGGGGCGCCATTTCGGCGGAGCGATTGCCGGCGCGGTGGCGGTGTTTGCCGCGATCAGCGCGTTTGGCACGCTCAACGGGTTTATCCTGCTGCAAGGCGAAATGCCATGGGCAATGGCGCGCGGCGGGGTCTTTCCGATGTGGTTTGCCGCCGAAAGCGCCGCCGGTACGCCGGTTCGCGCGCATCTGGTATCGAGCGTCCTGATGAGCGCGGTGATGCTGTTGAATTTCGGGCGCGGGATGGGCGATCTGTTTCAGTTCATCGCTTCGGTCAGTCTGGCGGCGGGGATGCTGTCTTATGCCATGACGATGTTCGCAGCGATCCGACTCTTGCCCGAAGAGCGGCTGCTGATCCCGGTCGCGCTGTTTGCGGCCGCGTTTACCGGCTGGGCGACATGGGGACTCGGGCTTGAGGCCATGGCCTATGCCGCCGTGCTGCTGCTGATCGGGGTGCCGATCTATTTCGCCGTGCGCCGGAGCAGAGGCCTTCCCCTCGCCCCGGCGTGATGCTCATTTACCCCGGTGCAGGGCCTTCCACAGCAACGAGCGGTCGCGAATGATCTCGTGCGCGGCGTTGTGTCCCGGCGCGCCGGTCACCCCGCCGCCGGGATGCGTGCCCGATCCGCACATGTAGAGCCCCTTGATCGGCGAACGGTAATCGCCGTTGCCCAGCACCGGACGCGCGGCCCAAAGCTGATCGAGCCCCATGGTGCCATGAAAGATGTCGCCGCCGATCAGGCCGAACTTGCGTTCGAGATCGAGCGGCGAATGGATCTGCCGGGCGATCACGCTCTTTTTGAAATTGGGCGCGTGGGCATCGATCGTGTCGATGATCAGGTCGGCAACCTCTTCGCGCACGTCGTCCCAGCTTTGCCCGTCAGGCAACTCGGGCGAAAACTGCTGACAGAACAGGCTGGCGACATGGGCACCCGGCGGCGCGAGGCTGTCATCGACCGTCGAAGGGATCTTGATTTCGACAATCGGTTCGCGCGACCAGCCGAACGCTTTCGCATCGTCATAGGCCTTGTCCATATAGTCGAGGCCCGGCGCGATGATGATCCCGGCGGTGTGATGCTCGGCCTTGTCCTTGCCGGGCAGAACGGTGAAATCGGGCAGTTCGGACAGCGCGACATTCATCCGGAACGTGCCCGATCCGGTCTTGAATCCCTTGATCCGGCGCCGGAAATCTTCGTCGAGATCGCTACCGTCGACCATCTGGCGATAGAGCAGCGCCGGGCCGACGTTGGCGGCAATGATCGGCGCATAAAGCTCTTCGCCGCTTTCGAGCTTCACGCCTTGCGCCTTGCCGTTGGCGACGAGCACTTTGGAAACCGGTGCCTCAAGGCTGATCTCCACGCCCTGTTCGACGCAGGCCGCCGCCATCGCCTGGGTAATCGAGCCCATGCCGCCGACCGCATGGCCCCACGCGCCAAGCTTGCCGTTCACTTCGCCAAAGACATGATGGAGCAGGACATAGGCCGACCCCGGCGTCGAAACCCCGGCGAAGTTGCCCACCACCGCGTCAAAGGCAAAGGCCGATTTGACATGATCATCCTCGAACCAGCCGTCGAGGAACTCGCGCGCCGACTTGGTGAAGATGTCGAGCAGATCGCGCTGGGTCGACAGGTCCATTTTCGCCAGCGGCCAGCCCTGCTTTGCCGCCGCTGCCAGCGCGCCAAACCCGCCGCCGACATTGGGCGGGGTCTGCAGCGCCAGATCGCGCAACACTTGCGCGACCTTTTCAAGCGCCGCGTCATAGTGCGGATAGGCCGCGGCATCGGCTTTCGAAAAGCGGGCAAATTGCGCCGCCGTCCGGTCCGCGCCCCCGCCGAGCTTCAGATAGGTATCGGGAAACGGGAAGAAATTCGAAATCGTCCGCTCGATCACGCGATAGCCGCGCTCGTGCAGCTTCATGTCGGCGATCACTTTGGGACGCAGCAGGCTGACGGTATAGCTGGCGGTCGAATTGCGAAAACCGGGATGAAATTCCTCGGTCACCGCCGCACCGCCGACAACGGCCCGCCGTTCGAGCACGCGCACACGCATCCCCGCACGGGCAAGGTAAAAGGCGCAAGTCAGGCCGTTGTGCCCGCCGCCGATGATGATCGCGTCATAACGGTTCGTCATGCTGGTCTTTCCCATCCAAATCAGAATGCCTGCTCCATCCCTTCGGCGGTGCCTTGTGCAGGCGCGCTTCGGGGATCAGCGTGCGGATCTTGCGGGCAAAGCTGCGCAGACACACTTCGCTGCGCCCGATCGGTCCTGCGCCATAGCTGTGGCTGGCCATGCCCTGCTGCACCCGCTCGATCAACCAGGTGTCTTCCTTGTTGACCACCCGGTTGATGCGCCAATTGGCATAGCGCGCCAGTTTCATGGCCCGCCGGTCGTCCGGCGTTGTGGCATCGGGTAGGGCATAGGCCATTTCGCGCAAGACGCAGGTCGTCGGCCCGGTCGGTATCCACTGCATGAAATCGATCTGATCCGCATAGATGTCGAACGCCATGTTGGGCCACAGCTTGTAATAGAGCCAGCGGCGCTGCGCCACTTCGGGCAAATGCGGCACATGCGGCAGGTGTGTCTGGTAGAATCGTTCCCAGGGGTTGTCCGAAAGCCGCTCGACCAGATCGCCCTTCATCCGATCGGCCCAGCCATGCGCGCTGATTTCATAGCTCTTTCCGAAAATCCGGGTCAGCCCGTCATGCGCCACGGGGATATGCAGATTGTCGGAATAGTTGTCGCCGAGGTTTTTCCAGTTGAGCGCGCGATCGCGCACCCGCAGTTCGGAAATGCAGCGCATGTCCTCAAATCGATATGGCGCGACTTCCGCTTCGAACGGCGCCATCATCGCGGCCACGCTCGGAAATCCGGCATCGCTCAGCCGCACGAAGACAAAGCCGTGCCATATTTCAAGCGCAACCGGCGACAGCCCATGGTCTTCGAGCCGCAGCGCCGGATAGTCCGCCTTCATCGGCACCCCGCTCAGCCGCCCGTCGGTTTCATAGGCCCAGGCATGATAGGGGCAGACGAACTTTTTAGCGCAGCCTGCCGTCCCTTCGACGAGCCGCATCGCGCGGTGGCGGCAGACATTGGCAAAGGCGCGGATTGCGCCGTCATCGCCGCGCACGACGATCACGCTTTCGCCGATATAGTCGAGCGTGCGCCAGTCGCCGGGCTGCGCCAGATCGCTTTCGTGACAGACAATCTGCCACGAGGGACGCATGATCCGTTCGATTTCAAGCTCATGAAATTCGGGATCGCCGTAGATCCAGCCCGGCAGGCTCCAATCGGCATCAGGATCGCCGGAACCGCTGGCTATGGTCTGGAAAGCATTGGCGAACTGGGCCATGAGAAACCTCGAATACGGCGAGCACGGCAGGACTGTTGCACGATCGTACAATACCACGCAGGATGCGCAAGTGACCAATTCGACGCCCCTTCCCCCGCCCCGCCGCGCCGAACCCGACGTGCGCCGCCAAAGCCTGATCGCGGCCTGCGCCCGCGTTCTGGCGCGCGAGGGCGCCGCAGGAACCAGCGTGCGCGTGATCGCGCGCGAGGCAGGCGTCTCGCCGGGATTGATCACGCACTATTTCGCCGGAATCGACGCTTTGATCGCAGCGACGTATGCCGATGTCGACCAGACCGTATCTGCCGCGCTCGAAGCTGCGGTTGCCGATGCCGGCGATGATCCGCGCGCGCGGCTGGATGCCTTTGTCACCGCCAGCTTTGCCCCGCCGATCGCCGATCGCGCCTTGCTGGCGACCTGGATCGCGTTCTGGAGCCTGGTCACCGCGCGCGCCGACATCGCACGCCAGCATGACGATCAATATGCCGGTTTTCGTGACCGGCTGACGCTGCTGCTGGCCGCATGCGGCGTGCCCGGCGAGCGGTTGCGACTGGCGGCGATTGCGGTGACCGCGCTGGTCGACGGGCTGTGGCTCGAACTGAGCCTGTCGCCCGGTTGTTTCAGCGCGGATGAGGCCGGCGCAATTGCGCGCGCGCATCTCGACAGCCTGATCGGGTTTCTTTAAGCAACTGATCGTTGCATTGTGCGCCGGCAAGCATATCTCAAGCCGGGGGCGCCAATTTGTGGTCGCACAACGATACCTGATCAAAACCGGGAGATACCATGAACGTTGCAGAAGCTGTCGCCTCGCGCCGCTCGGTGCGGGAATTTCTTGACCGTCCGGTCCCGTTTGAAACGATCGAGCGCGTGCTCGATCAGGCGCGCATGACGCCGTCGGGATGCAACTATCAACCGTGGGAAGCCGTCGTGCTGACCGGCGCGCCGCTCAAGGCGCTGCAAGAGGTGCTGCTGGCCGCGCAGCCTGATGATCCGTCCGAATACGACTGGTCCGCGCCGGGCAAGAGCCCCAAGTACCTGCCCCGTCTGCAGGCCGTGGGCGCCGCGATGTATGCCGCACTGGCGATCGAGCGGGCCGACAAGGAAAGCCGGACGGATTTCACCCGTGCCAACCTCGTCTCGTTCGGCGCGCCGGTGCTGCTGCTCGCCCACTTTCCCAAGCTGATGAAAGAGCCGCAGTGGTCGGATGTCGGCATGTGGCTGCAGACGATCATGCTGCTCCTGCGCGGCGAAGGGCTCGACACCTGCCCGCAGGAATACATGGGCAACTATGGCCGGACCATCAAGACGCACCTCGGCCTGTCGGACGATACCTTGCTGTTCTGCGGCCTGGCCATCGGCTGGCGCGACGAAGACGCGCCGGTCAACAATTTCCCCCGTGAACGCGTAGCGCTTGAAGAACAGGTCAAGTTCCTGGGCTTTTGATCCATACGACGCCCCTCCCCGCGCGGGGAGGGGCATTTGGGCGGCTTATTTCGTCAGGTCGGGGATCAGGTTGAAATAGAACGTCAGCGCGGGCTTGATATTGACCAGTCGGACGCGTTCGTTAAGGCCATGGCTGAAGCGTTCGTCGCGGCGGGTGAACACCGGGCTGGCATTATAGGCGGGTACGCCCAGCGCGCGATAGAACATCGAATCCGATCCGCCCGATGCCTGGTTGGGGATCACCGCGACATTTTTGCCCCATGCCGCATGGATCGCCTTTTCCGCCGCCACGACGTAATCGGCGCGCAACGGGGTTACCGGCGGGGTGATCGAGCCATCGGTGACATCGCTGACCTTGACGACATCCGATCCGATCACGGTCTTGAGCTGCGCCATGATCTGTTCGCGGCTATGGCCGGGAAAGATGCGGCAATTGATATTGGCGCGCGCGCGCTGCGGCAGCGCATTTTCCGCATGACCGCCCGACAGCATCGTTGCAACGCAGGTCGTGCCGGTCTTGCCGACGAGATCGGGATCGGCGCGCACGATCGCCAGCGGCGCGGCGTCGTTGGGATTGGCGGCAAAGGCACGCATCGCCGCTGCCTTGGCCGGGTCCGCCTCAAACGGGGCGGCTCGCTCGAACCACGCCTTGGTCAGCTCGTTCTGTTCGGGCGGAAACTGGTATGTCCCCACTTTGACCAGCGCCTGCGCCAATTGGACAATGGCATTGTCGGGGCGCGGTTCGGAACTGTGGCCGCCGGGGTTGGTCACTTCGAGCTGGTAATCGGCATAGGCCTTTTCGTTGCCGTCCCACAGCCAATAGAGCGGCTTGTCGGTGCCATCGGCAAATGTGCCGCCGCCGCCATCGGCATTGATCACGAGATCGGCGCCTTTCAGCTCCTCGGCCAGCGCGGCGCTGGTCGCCATGACGGTCTCTTCGTCGCCCGAAAAGGCGATGACGATGCTGCGGCGGGGCTTGTAGCCATGCGCGCGCAGATCGATCACCGCCGAGACCAGCACCGCCCCGTCAAACTTCATGTCGGTCGCGCCGCGGCCATAAAGCACGCCGTCTTCGACCACCGGGCCAAAGGGATC
Source organism: Novosphingobium sp. Fuku2-ISO-50 (assembly GCF_001519055.1). Taxonomy (GTDB): domain Bacteria; phylum Pseudomonadota; class Alphaproteobacteria; order Sphingomonadales; family Sphingomonadaceae; genus Novosphingobium. The sequence goes on from NZ_KQ954295.1 coordinate 52,116, forward strand.
GCGCTTCCAGTCGCCACGTTTCGCCTCGACCACGTCCATATGGCCCGACAGCACCAGCGGCTTCAGCTTGGGATCGCTGCCCGCCCAGGTGGCGACAAGCGTTGCCGTCTCGCCACGCCTGGTGACAACGACATCGGCCGGGGCCCAGCCGCCCGCGATCAGCCGGTCCTTGATCAGGGCCGCGACTTCGTTCGTGCGGTTGCCCTCGCCGCGCACCGAGCGCACGGCGATTTCCCGGGTGGCAAGGTCCAGCGCCTGGGCCTCTTCGGCTGCGGTCGGCACGGGGACAGCGGACGGACGCGCAACAGCGACCGAACCGGCGCCCGCGAATGCCAATGCAGCAGGTGCCACGGCGACTGTGAGGATGCGCAAAGCGGTGGGATTGGTCATGACGGACGTGATCTCCTTTGACGCGAGTGCTGCCGGTTGGACGCCGCGATGGCAACCACCTTTGCGAATCAAAATCAGCCTCGCGATTCGAACTTCGCGATGCCGATTGCCTGGATGGCGAGGCGCTTGCCCCTTCGGCAAGGCCTTGATGCAATGCGAACCCTCCCTTTCATGAAAAGGTTTGCCGAACGATCGGCTTGCGCATGTTGCACATTTCAGTCCTGAGACCACTTTCATGCATACGTGTGAGATTATTGTTTTATATATATTTTTTTACGCCACAAATTCTCCGTTTACGGAAACGGAAAGCAGTCCAATTGAACTGTTGCGTTTTTTGCATCTATAATTGCCTGTTTCGCACTTGCGCAAACCACCCACCTGACGCATACGGAAATTGCCTTTCAGGCATCCTCTCCCAAACTTTCCAGAGCCGCCCGGTTTCGAGCGGCTCTTTTTTTTGCTCAAGCTCGGCGACGCTTCGGCGCGTCTCAACCGATCAGGCGTGGGGAAGGATCACTGTACGCCCGATCACCCGCCGATCGCGCATCGCGGCATAGGCTTCGCGCCATTGCGACAGCGGCACGGCGGCCTGGACATGCGGACGGATACGCCCGGCCTCTGCCAGAGCATGAATGGCCGCAAGGTGTTCGCGGCCATGGTCTGGAAAGCGCCGCCCATATTCGCCCGCGCGCACACCGATAATCGAAAAACCCTTGATCAGCGGGATATTGGCCGCAACAGTCGGGATTCGTCCGCCGGCAAAACCGACCACCAGCAAACGCCCGCCAAACGCCGTGTAGCGACAGGCTTCATCGAACACGTCGCCACCGACCGGATCAAACACCAGATCGGCCCCGCGCCCGTCGGTCATGTCGAGCACCGCCCGGCGAATCCCGGTCGGCCCGACCAACCCTGCCTCGATGGGGTAAAGCCCGCGCACCGCGTCGAGTTTGTCCGCTTGCGAGGCGACCGCGATCGTGCGCAGACCCAGTTCGCGCGCCAGATCGACGGCCGCCAGCCCGACCCCGCCTGCCGCGCCCTGCACCACCAGCCATTCGCCCGGCTGCGCCCGCCCCAGCCGAACCAGCGAGGCCCACGCCGTCAGATAGGCGACCCGCAAGGCCGCTCCCTGCGCAAACGACAGCGCATCGGGCAGGCGTTGCACCGCGCCGACAGGAAACACGCCATAGTGCGCGACGCCCCCGGTCAATCCGCCGCAGATCACCCGGTCGCCGACCTGCCAATCGGCATGGCCCCGATCGGCATGACTCTCGCCCAGTTCGACAATCACGCCTGCGGATTCCATCCCCGGCACGAACGGCAGCGAAGGCTTGGCCTGATAGAGCCCTTGCGTCATCAAAAGATCGGGAAAGCCGAGCGCGGTCGCTTCGATCCGCACCAGCACTTCGCCCGCGCCGGGGCGGGGAATGGGCCGGTCAGCCAGTGCAAGGCCCGACAGATCGTCGGACAGGGCGCGAACTTCGAGCGCGCGCATCGTCATGGCCATGCTCTCCGATTGGTCCCTGTCATGATGGCAGGGACCAATTCCGTAAAGACGACCGCAATGCAAGCGGAGTTAAAATAACTGTGCGAATCCGGCGCTGTCTTCTGATGAAGGCAGCGCCGGAAAAAGGGTCAGGCTGCCGAAGCGCGCTGGTGCAGACGGCTGATCGCGTCGAGCGAGGAAAGCAGCGCACCTTCCTGCCAGCAACCGTAATAGGAACAATGTTCGCCGGCGAGCACGATGCGGCCCTCCATCGAGACGAGATCCTGGTAATGCGCCTCGCGGCTTTCTTCGGTCCAGGTGGCGCAGCAGCCGAGAATCCACGGCATACGGCTCCACGCGACGGTCGCGCCGGACCGGAATTCGGCCTTGTATTCGGCCGGATGGAACACCGATCCCTGATCAAGCGCTGCGGCGATGCGCTTTTCAGGCGTCATCCCGGCCAGCTTGTAGGCGCCGATACCAAACGGATAAGCGCCGAGAATCACTGCCGGACCATCGCCGAACCAGTTGCCGGTGGGATAGGAAATCAGGCTGATGTCCTGATCGGTAAACGAATGGCCGCCATAAATGGCATAGTCGGTTTCCCAGAACCGGCGCTTCATCTCCAGCCCGATCTTGACCGAATTGCCATAGGGCAATGCGCGGATCGCCGCCTTTTTCTTGTCGGAAACCTGGATGTCGAGCTGCCCCAGCACGGTCGCAGGGATCGTGCAAACCAGCCAATCGGCCCTGGTTTCGCCGGTCGCGCCGGTCTTGGTGTCGGTCCAGCTTGCCGTGACGCCCTTGTCATCCTGCGCAATTTTCGTGACATGGGTGTTGAGACGGACAAGGCTGCCGACTTTGGCGGCAAAGGCCTTGCCGATATGGTCCATCCCGCCCTTGGGCTGGAACATCGTCGTTTGCATGACATGCTCGGTGTAGAATCCGATCTGCTGCCACACTTTGGTCGACAGCGTGTCCGACAACGAACCGACGTCCCCCGGAATCGGCGCGCCGTTCACACCGCCGCCCGGCGGACGATCCCAGCCGCGCTGTTCGCCGACTTTGACGCCCTTGGTGTAGGCCATGCTCTTGTCGAGCACGCCCCAGTCCTTCATCGCTTCAAGCAGCTTGGCCTTGTCGTCAGCCGTCACCGCCGTATCGAGCGCACCGGCGTTGAGCGACTTGGCCAGCAATTCGGCGACGTGCCCCTTGTAGTCGACATAGAGGTCGCGATAGCGCTGCGGCTTGCCGCCATAGGCGTCCTTGTGATGCACAAACGCATTGTGGTTGAGCTGGGCGAAATGCTCCAGCTCCACGCCCAGTTCCTTGCAGTAATGCAGCACGGTGCGGTGGTGATAGGGAATCCGCCAGGGACCGGGGTTGAGATAGTTGCCCGGAGCGAAGCCGACCGTCTGGGTCGAGCCCAGTTCGGCAATCGTGTCGCCCCCGCGCACCGAATAGTTGCGCCCGCCGGTGCGCCCCTGGAATTCCAGGATCTGCACTTTGTAGCCAGCCTTGGTCAATTCATAGGCGGCCAGCATCCCGGCCAGCCCCGAGCCGAGCACCAGCACGCTCGCCCCCGGACGCGCGCCCGACAGCTTTGGCGGGCCGTTGAACTGGCTTTCGGCGGCATGACCGAGCACGGTCATCGCCTGATACAGCGCGGCCGTCCCGCCCACTTTGCCGATCATGGTCAGCAGCTGGCGACGAGTCGGCGGGGCAAGGAAATCAGGCGATGGGAAATCGGTCATGGATCGTCCTTATGAAAAAGGAAAAAAGGTCAGTGCCCGCAATTGCAATCGGGCACGGGGGGATTGGTCGAACCGATGCGATCGATGTCCGCAACCGTCACCGGATCCTTGTAATCGTTGAAATGCCCGCGGACATACGTGATCACCGCCGCGATCTGCGGCTTGGTCAGGATGTCGGTAAACCACGGCATCCCGCCCCGTCCCTTGAGCAGAATGATGATCGGATAGTCCTTGTTGGCAAGATTCCTGTTGCCGGCCAACGCGGGCACACGCGCACCGGCCTCGCCGCCGCCCTTGGCGTCGGGCATGTGGCAGGCTTGGCAGATTTCCTCGAAAATTTGTTTGCCGCTGTCGGCGACTTCGGCGTTGCTGCCCGATGGTCCGGGGCGATCCTGGGCGAATCCGGGATCAGCCAGTGTCGCCGCCGCCAACAAGCTGATGCCGGACAGCGCAACCAGACCAACCTTGTGTTTCCTGACCATTCTTTTCGTTCTCTATCTTGTTTGACCGGCGATTGAAGGTGCGCCCGACAAGTGAATGCCGTTGGTCGGAGCCTGTCAAGCGATGGCCTGCACGGCCCTGCGGCGCCAAGGCACACTTGCCCATACGCCATTTCGCGTAATCGCGGCTGCCGCCGGATGTGCTTTGCCGCTTGGGGATGGCACCATCTTGTGGGATCAACGGGACCGTTGCGGCGACAAGCTCATACTCGCTTCAGGCCTCCTTGATGGAATTCACCCACTCATCGCCTAGTGTGCCGCCGCCGAGAGACACTTGAAAAAGGATCAACCATGCCTGCAAAGCCCCTCATGAAAGCCCTTCTTGGCGCCGCGCTCGGCGTCGCACTGGTGCCCGCCGCGCCGGCTATGGCTCAGGTCGTGAAGTACGAAAGCAGCCCGACGGCGCGGATTCTCGATGGCGCCGAAGTCAAGGCCGGGACCGACCTGTTCTTCCTGTCGGGCCAGCTTGCCTCGCCGATCGACCCGAAGAAGAGCTTTGCCGATGTGAAGTCGGTCGAGGATCTGGGCGATACCAAAACGCAGACGATCAGCGCGCTGGCCAAGATCAAGACCCTGCTGGAAAGCAAGGGCTACACGATGGCCGATCTGGTCAAGCTGACGCTGTTCATCGCGCCCGATCCAAAGCTGGGCAAGCTCGATTTTGCAGGCGCCAACGAAGGCTTCCTGCAGTTCTTCCGAACGAAGGACAACCCCACCACCGTGGCGCGTTCGGCGTTTCAGGTGGCCGCGCTCGCCGGCCCCTATTTCCTGATCGAAGTCGAAGGTATCGCTGCGAAGAAGAAGTAATATCCCGCGCTCCGGGGCATCGCGCCCCGGAGCGTTTCAAACTTCGGTGGAACGGATCGCTATGGCCGCAGCCGCAGCGCGGGTTTCGACGCCGAGCTTTTCATAGATCCGCTCGAGGTGCTTTTGCACGGTACGCGGGCTGATTTCGAGCACGTCGCTGATGTCGGCGTTGGACTTGCCATAGCTGATCCACAGCAGGACTTCGGCTTCGCGCTCGGTCAGCCCGAGCCGCGCCTGCAATCGCGTGGCATCGCCTGCGGGATCGACCTGATTGAGCCGGATCAGCACTTCGTTGTCGCGATATTGCGCGATCAGCACGAGTTCGAGCGCGAGTTCGCCGCCGTCCTCTCCAAAATCGATGCGCAGCGAATTGCCCGGCGTTTCGCGCCGTTGCAACAGCCGCTCGATCGTCTGGCGCACCTGATCGGGCAAATGCCCGCTTTCGCGATTCCAGCCCGGCGCCAGCCGCGCGATCGCGCGCTCGGCCATCGGCGTGCACCACAGGAACTGTCCGCCAAGGTCGGTCGACAGCATCATCCGCCCGGTCGCATCAAGCCCGACCGTGCTCGCCTGAACCACGCGGGCATGGCCCATGTGGACCCGCACCCGCGCCAGCAATTCATGAACATTGACCGGCTTGCGCACATAATCGACGCCGCCGACCTCAAACCCCTCGATAACGTGCTCGCTTTCGGTGAGGCCGGTCATGAAGATCACCGGGACATGGCGGCTGGCCGGATTGGCCTTGATCCGTACCGTTGCTTCAAACCCGTCCATCCCCGGCATGACCGCGTCCATCAGCACGAGGTCGGGGACAATATGGCCGATCAGGTCGAGCGCGGCCTGCCCCGAAGTCGCCACCAATACGGTAATCCCGCTGGCTTCGAGCGTGTCGGTCAGCATGCGCAGCGATTCCGGCTGGTCATCGACCACCAGTACCGTATCGCGATGAAGCGGAACGTCGGTCATTGTCAGGCCTTTTCCAACATGCGGGCGAGCCCTGAAAGATCGAAGCGGTCAAGGCAGTCATAAAGTTTCGATACGAACGCGCAATCCTTGCCTACGATCGCCTCGACCGCGCGGATTTCCGCCTCGATCCCGCGCACATGGCCAATCCGCACCCGTTCGCGCAAGCGGTCAAGATGGACCAATGCCGCATCGGGCAAGTCATCGCGTTCCGACTTCGCGGCGATCGCCCCGACTTTCGGTTCTGCCGGAACGGCCTGTGCCGTCGCCGACGCGAAGGTCCAGGTCAGGCCGAGCAATTCGCCGATCGTGTCGGCAAGCGTATCGATGTCGACCGGCTTGACCAGAAAACGGTCGTGCGCGGCGTCATCGGTCGGATCGGCCTGGCCGTGGCGCTCGTGGGCATTGGCCGAAAGCATGACGATACGCATGTCGTTTCCACCCAGCTTGCGCAGCGCGGCGGCTGTTTCCCAGCCTGACCAGCCCGGCATGGCAATGTCGAGCAAGGCAAGATCGAAACGCTGCGCCCGCGCCATCGCCAGCGCCGTCTCCCCATCCGCGACCGCCACGACATCGAAACCGAGATCGCCCAGCACCTGCCGGACAAAGGAAAGCTGGCGCGGATCGTCATCGGCGGCCAGAATCGAACGGCGCGGACCGGCATAGCCCGTCGCCACGCGCCGCGCACCGCCGACACCTTCGCCGGGCCCGTCGCGATGCCCGACCACTTGCCCCAGCATGACGCGCACGCGAAAGCACGAGCCCTGCCCCGGCACGCTTTCAAGCTCCAGCTCGCCGCCCAGGATCTGAATGATCGCGCGTGTGATCGGCAGGCCGAGCCCGATGCCGCCTGCCCGCGCGCCTTCGACACCGCGATCGAACGGTGCAAAAATGGCCTCTTGCGATTCGGGCGCAATGCCGGGGCCTGTATCGCGCACTTCGAACGTCGCGATTTGCGCGGCATAGCGCACCACCAGCACGACTTCGCCAGCCTGGGTATACTTGATCGCGTTGGAAATGAGATTGATCAGCGCCTGGCGCAGACGTTTCTGGTCGGCGCGAACATAATCGGGCAGCCGTCCGATGATTTCCGTGCGAAATGTCAGCCCTTTGGCTTCGGCTGCGGGGCGGAACATGCGGCCCACCTGATCGATGAACGACGGCAGCCGCACCGTGTCGGTCGATACGCGCATGATCCCGTTTTCGACCAGCGAGATGTCGAGCAGACCCTCGACCAGATCGTTCAAATGCTCCGCGCTGCGCCGGATCACGCGCGCGGCTTCGACCGTATCGATCGCCGAGCCGCGCTCAAGCAGTTGGGCATAGCCGTAAATGGCATTGAGCGGCGAACGGATCTCGTGGCTGACATTGGCGAGATAGCGGCTTTTGGCGGCACTGGCCGCTTCGGCGGCATCCCTTTCGCGCTGCAAAGTGCTGAGCGTGATATCTTTCGCGGGCGCACCCCAGCCGTTCATCCCATTGGTGCCGTCCATCCCGTCAGGACCGCGCGCCGCTTCGGCAAGAGAGCCGGGGGCAAGAGAATGCACCGTGGCAGCACGGGGCAGCCCCGTGCGTGCGCGGCGCTTCTCACAAGCGAGCGACCTGCGCAAACGGGACATTTTGCCAGGATTGCGATCGCAGTGCGTCATGGTCGGAATGCGATCTGCAACCGATGCCTGCGCTTCAAACGCGATATGGGGGCTTGGCGAACAAGCGCCTGCCCCGATCCGGCATATCCCATTCTTTTGTATTCGACCCCGTTCAATCCCGGGCCGTCACCAACTGCGACCCTGGCAACCGCCGGGATTGTGTGCACTGCAAACGTTACCGCTTCAACACCAAACCGCGCTGAACCGCCCCATGCATACGTGCGATGGCCGCAAGTTTGATGCGACAGCGTCTTTTTGTGATCCCTGTTTTTCTGTCTGCCGCCCTTGCCCGGGCGATCCGCCGCCTAGCGCCGCCCGTTTCCGGCATGCGCATTGCGCGGATGTCCTGCCGGAAAACGGGCACGGTTCAAATCAATTCCTCCTTTTGCAGGCGCTGCAGCAAGCGCACGGCCACCGAATGACGGATAGCCTTGCCTTCACGCAGCTTTACCCAGGTGTTCAGCCCGATCCCGAAATGGCTCTGAATCACTTCGGGTTTCTGGCATTGGATAATCGAGCGCATCTTGTCGACGACATTGGGCTCAACATAAGTCAGTTTCTGAACGCGCATCTTCCCTCATCTCGATAGCGTTGCGATGCCAGATTATGCGGCATTGCGTCATCGCCCATACGCATTTTGGCCCATGCCAACGGCGCCGACGACGCGGTATCAAGCGACACTTTACCAAATTCCGGGCCACATTCCGGAGTCGCCACATTCCGGAGTCGCCACATTCCGGAGTCGACTGTTCGATACGCTCCGATGCCCTGGCCCTCCCACTCCCCCGCCATCGCGCCAATTCGGCAATTGGCCTTGTGGCCGGGGTGACTTGCTTCACCGCGCTGGCTAGGGTCCACGTTCAGACGGGGGGCAAAGGCACGAGCGATGCCAAACACGAAACGAGTCCGGGCCGGATCAGGGCCGGGCTCGATCGGGGATCGCAACCAACGTTTCCCCCGCGCCATGATTGCGCCAGCCGGTCGAACGGACTGGATCAACGATTTGTGACGGGAACCTGGATGTCTGCCCTTTTGCTTCTTGCCGCGGCGCCCGCCGCCCTTGCCGCTTCGCTGGCGAATGCCGCACCGGCCCCTGCGCCCGGCACCGGCCCTGACACTGGCGCTGACACCGGCGCTGACACCGGCAATACGTCGTCGATCATCGTGACCGGACGCGCGCTGCCCGATCTGCCGACCAGCGCGGCCTATGAAGTGTCCGCGATCGACGCGGCGCGGATCGAGCAAGTGCCTTCGGGCCGGCTGGAAGATGCGTTGGCCGATGTCGCCGGGCTGCAACTGTTTCGCCGTTCCGACAGCCGCGCGGCCAACCCCTCGGCCGATGGCTTTACCTTGCGCGGGCTCGGCGGCAACGCGGCCAGCCGCACGCTGGTCCTGCTCGACGGCGTGCCGCAGGCCGATCCCTTCTTCGGTTCGGTGCCGCTGACCGCGATAAACCCGGCCCAGATCGCCGACATCCGCGTGATTCATGGCGGGGGCAGCGGCGCATTCGGCGCAGGCGCGGTGGCCGGGACGATCGACATGACCAGCGCCGGCGCATCCGATCGCGGGCTGGTTACCGGCGAAGCGCTGATCGACGATCGCGGCGACACGAGCGTCTCGGCCGGTGTCGCCCCGAAACTGGGCAACGGCTTTGCCGTGGTCTCGGGCCGTTGGGATCGCGGCCCCGGCTTCTGGACCACGCCGGTCAGCCAGCGCGTATCGGCCAGCGCCAAGGCCAGATATGGAAGCTGGTCGCTGGCCTTGCGCGGGGTGACCCAGGTCACGCCCGACATCGAACTGCAAAGCCGGATCGCCGCATTCGGCGACGCCCAGACGCTGCGCTATGCCCAGGCGCTGACCGGCATGAGCGGCGAAGATGCCTCGCTCCGGCTGGTCGGTCGCGGACCATGGCAGTTCGACGCGCTGATCTATGGCCAGTTGCGCAATTTCAACAGCATGACCTTGAGTTCGTCGACCACCCTGCCGGTCGACAACCAGTACGACACGCCCTCAAGCGGGGTCGGCGGCAAGATCGAGATACGCCCGCCGCTGGGCAAGGCCCATGCGCTGCGCCTCGGCGCCGATGCGCGCGAAGTGACCGGCTATGAAAGCGAAGATCTTTACACCAAGGGCGCGATCAGCAGCCGTCGCCGCGAAGGCGGCACCAACGACGATCTCGGATTCTATGCCGAAGAAGCCTGGACGATCGGCATTCTGCAATTGACGGCAGGCGGCCGGGCCGATCGCTGGACCATCCGCGATGGCGAGATCCAGACCTCTTCGCTGGCCGGAACGACACTGACCGACACCCGCTATCCCACCCGTTCGGGGTGGACCGGATCGTTTCGCGGCGGTGCGCTGCTGCACGCGACGGGCGCGCTCGATCTGCGCGGATCGGCCTATTCGGGAATGCGTCAGCCGACGCTCAACGAATTGTACCGCGCCTTTACCGTCTATCCGGTGACCACCCTGGCCAATCCCAATCTGGTCAACGAACAGTTGCGCGGGATCGAAGGCGGCTTTGACTGGCGCGCGCTCAAGGGGCTCCGGCTCAGCGTGACCGCGTTTGACAACAAGGTCGACAACGCGATCGCCAATATCACGATCAACGCCACGACCCAGATCCGCCAGAACGTTCCGGCCATCCATGCCCATGGCCTCGAAGCCGGGGCCGACGCGCATTTCGGCACCATTTCGCTGGGCGGATCGCTGGCCTGGACGATCGCCCGGATGGAAGCGCCGGGGCAGGCCTATGACGGTTTGCGCCCGCAGCAGGTTCCGCGCCTGTCGGCCAGCGCCAATGCCGCATGGACGCCGCGTCCGGGCTATACGCTGGGGGCAACGCTGCGCCATGTCGGCGTCGCTTTCGAAGACAGCCTGGCAACGGCCGCGCTGCCTGCGGCAACAACGCTCGGCGCCTATGCCTCGATGCCGCTGGCGGGGCCGTTCAGTCTGGTGCTGCGCGGCGAAAACCTGACCAACGTGACCGTCGTCACACGCAATTCGGGCGGCACCGTCGACATCGGCACCCCGCGCACCGTCTGGGCGGGGGTTCGCGTCGGAATCTGACGCTTTAACCATACGAATGCGCCCTTGCGAACGATTGCAGGGGTGATAGCAATCCTCTCGGTCAGACAATGCCGGTACGCGGCGAAAACCGCGAACCGGCATTTTTTTGCCCGGCCACCACTTGTTCGCTTGAAAGGCTGGTGAAAGCTGGCCTACCCAAGCCGAGGGAGAGGCTGCCGCTTTGCGCATCGTTCGATCCAGGAACAAGCGCGGCGCGGCTGCCGAAAAAGGCCGTGAACATCAGTCTGCTGGTGGGTGGCGCCCTGTTGCGCGACCGATTCGCAGGCGCTTGCCGAGGAACCGCGCCGCATGAGCCTTGACGTCCCGCTGAGCCCAGGCTCCAAAGCCGCCGATATCGACATCCATATCATCGACGTGCTGCGCCACAGGGTCGGCAAGGACGAACGCGCGGCCAAACCGCACGACTGGTATACCGCGACCGTGCTCACGCTGCGCGATGCGATCATCGACGTGTGGATGGAATCGACGCGCCACACTTATGAAACCGGGGGCAAGCGGGTCTATTACCTCAGCCTCGAATTCCTGATCGGGCGGCTGTTGCGCGACGCGCTGTCCAACATGGGCCTGACCCGCGAAATGGAACTGGCGCTGCGCGAACACGGCTTCGATCTTGCCGCGCTCGAAGAGCTTGAGCCCGACGCCGCGCTCGGCAACGGCGGTCTTGGTCGGCTGGCAGCGTGTTTCATGGAAAGCCTCGCCAGCCTCGACATTCCCGCTTACGGCTATGGCATCCGCTACAAGAACGGCATGTTCCGGCAGCGGATCGACGAAGGCTGGCAGGTGGAGCTGCCCGAAACCTGGCTGAGCCACGGCAACCCCTGGGAATTTCCCCGCCGCGAGAGCGCCTATCTGATCGGCTTTGGCGGCGAAGTGGTCGATCGCGGCGAAACGGTCGAATGGATTCCCGCCGAACAAGTCGAAGCCAGCGCCTATGACACCCCCGTCGTCGGCTGGCGCGGCAAGCGTATCAACACGCTGCGGCTGTGGACGGCGCGCGCGCTCGATCCGATTCAGCTCGACGCGTTCAATGCCGGCGATCACGTCGGCGCGCTCGTCGAAGAAGCGCGCGCCGATGCGCTGGTGCGCGTGCTCTATCCGGCAGACAACACCCCCGCCGGGCTGGAACTGCGCCTGAGGCAAGAGTTCTTTTTCACCTCGGCCTCGATTCAGGACATCGTGCGGCGCCATATCCAGTTCCACGGCGATGTGCGCACGCTGGCGGACAAGGCGGCGATCCAGCTCAACGACACGCACCCCTCGGTCGCGGTCGCCGAGCTGATGCGCCTGCTGGTCGATAGCCACGGGCTCGAATTCAACGAAGCGTGGGAAGTCACCAAAAAGACCATCGGCTATACCAATCACACGCTGCTGCCCGAAGCGCTCGAATCCTGGCAATTGCCGCTGTTCGAACGTTTGCTGCCCCGGCACATGCAGATCATCTATGCGATCAACAGCCGCGTCCTGCGCGAAGCGCGCCGCGCCGGCCTGAGCGATCAGCAGATTTCCGCGATCAGCCTGATCGACGAACATGGCGATCGCCGCGTGCGCATGGCCAATCTCGCCTTTGTCGGCGCGCACAGCGTCAACGGCGTCGCCGCGTTGCACACCGAACTGATGAAATCGACGGTTTTCGCCGATCTTCACGCGCTCTATCCGACGCGGATCAACAACAAGACCAACGGCGTCACGCCGCGCCGCTGGCTGCTTCAGTGCAACCCCGGCCTGGTTACCGTGATCAAGGACGCGATCGGCGACGCTTTCCTCGATGATGTGGAAAAGCTGGCCGATCTCAATGCGCTGGCGAACGACCCCGCGCTGGGCGAGCGCATTGCCGAAGTCAAGCGGTCGAACAAGGTCGCGCTTGCCGCGCATCTCAAGCAATTGACCGGGGTGCGGCTCGATCCCGACGCATTGTTCGACGTCCACATCAAGCGTATCCACGAATACAAGCGCCAGTTGCTCAATCTGATCGAGACGGTCGCGCTCTATGACCAGATCCGCAGCCATCCCGAACGCGACTGGGTGCCCCGCGTCAAGATCTTTGGCGGCAAGGCGGCGCCGAGCTATCACAACGCCAAACTGATCATCAAGCTGGCCAACGACATCGCCCGCCGGGTCAATTCCGACCCCTCGGTCGGCGGCTTGCTCAAAGTCGTGTTCGTGCCCAATTACAACGTTTCGCTGGCCGAACGGCTGATCCCCGCCGCCGACTTGTCGGAACAGATTTCGACCGCCGGAATGGAAGCTTCGGGCACCGGCAACATGAAATTCGCGCTCAACGGCGCATTGACCATCGGCACGCTCGACGGCGCCAATATCGAGATCAAGGATCATGTCGGCGATGACAACATCGTGATCTTTGGCCTGACCGCAGAACAGGTCGCCGAAAAGCGGGCCAACGGATACAACCCGCGCGCGGTGATCGATGGTTCGCGCGAATTGCGGCAGGCCGTCTCGGCGATTGCCAGCGGCGTGTTCAGCCCCGACGAGCCCGACCGCTATGCCTCGCTGATGGGTGGGCTCTACGACAGCGACTGGTTCATGGTCGCCGCCGATTTCGATTCCTATCATGCCGCGCAGCGCTCGATCGACGCCCGCTGGGAAGACCAGACAGCCTGGCGCGCCAGCGCGATCCGCAACATTGCCAATGTCGGATGGTTTTCATCCGATCGTACCATTCGCGAATACGCCACCGACATCTGGGGCGTCTGATACCCGTCCGCCCGCGCGGACAGGGAGAGGAAACAAGACCATGAAGCCGCCGGCCACCGCCATCGAAGCCTTGCTCGAGGGCACGCACGCCGATCCCTTTTCGCTCCTGGGAATTCACGAAGGGCCCGGCGGCAGCTTTGCCCGCGCCGTCCTGCCCGGCGCGGCCGAGGCAGAGGCGCAAAGCCTGTCGGGCGAGGTCTTGGGCACGCTTGCGCGGGTCGATGCGCGCGGCCTGTTCGAAGGGCCGGTTGCGGGCGCGCGCCAGCCGGTGCGCTATCGCTGTCGCAACGGCATTCATGAATGGTGGGTCACCGATCCCTATTCATTTGGCCCGGTGTTGGGGCCGACCGACGATTTCCTGATCGGCGAAGGCACGCATTACCGCCTGTTCGACAAGATGGGCGCGCATGTCATCGATCATGAAGGCGCGCGCGGCGTGCATTTCGCCGTCTGGGCGCCCAATGCGCGGCTGGTCGCGGTGGTCGGCGATTTCAACGACTGGGATTCACGGCGTCACCCGATGCGGCGGCGACAGGACACCGGGATCTGGGAAGTGTTCATCCCCGACATCGGCCTTGGCCGCGCCTACAAGTTCCGCGTGACCGGCCCCGACGGCGTGGTGCAACCGTTGAAAGCCGATCCCTTTGCGTTCTTTTCGGAACTGCGCCCCGCAACCGCCTCGATCGTCGCCGCGCCGGGCAAGCCCGAATGGGGCGATGCGCCGCACCGCGCCCATTGGGCGAAAACCGATCCCCGGCGCGAGGCGATTGCGATCTATGAAGTCCATCCCGGATCATGGCGCTACAGCCCGGGCCGCCTGTTCCCGACCTGGGACGAGCTGGCCGATCAACTGATCCCTTATGTCGTCGACATGGGGTTTACCCATATCGAGTTCCTGCCGGTCAGCGAACATCCCTATGACCCGAGCTGGGGCTATCAGACCACCGGGCTCTATGCCCCGACCGCGCGGTTTGGCGGGCCCGACGGCTTTGCCCGGTTTGTCGACGGGGCGCATCGCGCCGGGATCGGCGTGCTGATCGACTGGGTGCCGGCGCATTTCCCGACCGACGCGCATGGTCTGGCCCGGTTCGACGGCACCAGCCTTTATGAACACGCCGACCCGCGCCAGGGGTTTCATCCCGACTGGAACACCGCGATCTACAATTTCGGGCGGCGCGAGGTCGAAGCTTTCCTGACCAACAATGCGCTGTTCTGGGCCGAAGTCTATCATGTCGATGGCTTGCGCGTCGATGCGGTCGCCTCGATGCTCTATCGCGATTATTCGCGCAAGGCCGGCGAATGGATTCCCAACGAACAGGGCGGGCGCGAAAACTGGGAAGCGGTCCATTTTCTGCAAGGAATGAACCGCGCGGTCTATGGCCGTCATCCCGGTGTCATGACCATTGCCGAAGAGAGCACGTCATGGCCCGGCGTATGCCTGCCGGCGCATGAGGGCGGGCTCGGATTCGGGTTCAAATGGAACATGGGCTTCATGCATGACACGCTGAAATACATGGCGCGCGATCCGGTGCATCGTCGCTATCACCATGACGAGATCACGTTTGGCCTGGTCTATGCTTTTGCCGAGAATTTCGTCCTGCCGCTGAGCCATGACGAAGTGGTCCACGGCAAGGGTTCGCTGCTGACCAAGATGAGCGGCGATGACTGGCAGAAGTTTGCGAGCCTGCGCGCCTATTACGGGCTGATGTGGGGCTATCCGGGCAAGAAGCTGTTGTTCATGGGCCAGGAATTTGCCCAGCGCCGCGAATGGAGCGAAGCGCGCGAGCTGGATTGGGATCTGCTCGGCCATGCAGCCCATGCCGGGGTGCAGGCCTGGGTCCGCGATTGCAACCATGCCTATCGCCGCCTTCCCGCGCTTCACGCCCGGGATTGCGAAGGCGACGGCTTTGCCTGGCTGGTCGTCGACGACGCGGCGGCGAGCGTGTTTGCCTGGGTGCGCAAGGCGCCGGGCGCCAATCCGGTCGCCGTGGTCTGTAATTTCACCCCGGCGGTCCATGGTCATTATCGCCTGCCGCTGCCGCTCGACGGCGCATGGCACGAAGTGCTCAACAGCGATTCCGCCCTCTATGGCGGTTCGGGTCAGGGCAATCAGGGGATGATCGAGGTCAAGGACGGCGCGGCGCTGGTAGTGTTGCCTCCGCTGGCGACAGTGATGTTCGAATATGCCGGTCAGCAAGCATAGAGGTGGGGATGAGGGACAGGACAATTGGACAGCCGCTGGCGCGCGACGCCATGGCTTATGTACTTGCCGGCGGGCGCGGCAGCCGATTGAAGGAATTGACCGACAATCGCGCCAAGCCGGCGGTCTATTTCGGCGGGGTCAGCCGGATCATCGATTTTGCCCTGTCGAATGCGCTCAATTCGGGCATTCGCCGCATCGGCGTGGCCACGCAGTACAAGGCGCATTCGCTGATCCGCCACATGAACCGCGCGTGGAATTTCATGCGTCCGGAGCGCAACGAAAGCTTTGACATCCTGCCCGCCTCGCAGCGCATTTCAGAGCTGTTGTGGTATGAAGGCACGGCCGATGCGGTGTTTCAGAACATCGACATCATCGAAAGCCATGCGCCCAAATACATGGTCATTCTGGCGGGCGATCACATCTACAAGATGGACTACGAATTGATGCTGCAACAGCACGTCAATTCGGGCGCGGATGTCACCATCGGCTGCCTCGTGGTGGACAAGAAGGAAGCGTCCGGGTTTGGCGTGATGGCTGTCGACGAAGACAGCCAGATCACCGCCTTTGTCGAAAAACCGGCCGATCCGCCGACCATTCCGGGCGATGCGGCGCACAGCCTCGCCTCGATGGGGATCTATGTCTTCGAGACGAAGTTCCTGTTCGAACAATTGCGCCGCGATGCCGAAACGCCGGGATCGAGCCGCGATTTCGGCAACGACATCATCCCCTATATCGTCCGGCACGGCAAAGCGGTCGCCCATCGCTTTACCGACAGCTGCGTGCGCGCGTCCGAACAGACCGGCGAATACTGGCGCGACGTCGGCACGCTCGACGCCTATTTCGATGCCAATCTCGACCTGACCGACACGGTCCCCCATCTCAACATGTACGACCGCAACTGGCCGATCTGGACCGATCAGATCATCGCGGCCCCGGCCAAGTTCGTCCATGACGAGGATGGTCGGCGCGGCATGGCGATCTCCTCGCTGATCAGCCAGGATTGCATCGTCTCGGGCGCGCTCGCGCGGCGCAGCATGCTGTTTACCGGGGTCAAGATGGGGTCGTGGTCCTCGGTCGAAGAGGCGGTGATCCTGCCCTATTGCAACATCGGGCGTCACGCGCGGCTGAAACGGGTGATCCTCGATTCGGGCGTGCGCATTCCCGAAGGACTGGTCGTCGGCGAAGATCCCGAACTCGACGCACGTCGTTTCCGCCGTACCGAAAACGGGGTATGCCTGATCACCAAATCGATGATCGAGCGCATTGTCGAAGAACGCTGAACAGCCCCCATCCTCCGCGCCGCCCCGATCCGGGGAGGCCGATCCGGGGAGAATTGCGAAGGAATGCCATGACCATCCGGGTGCTGTCGATCGCTTCCGAAGCGGTGCCGCTGATCAAGACCGGCGGGCTCGCCGATGTCGTCGGCGCCTTGCCCGCGGCAGTTGCCGATCATGGCGTGGCGATGACCACGATGCTGCCCGGTTACCCGGCCGTCATGGCTGCGCTGGGCCATGAAAAGGCGGGCCGGGTAAAACATGTTCACGCATGGCCCTCGCTGATCGGCGAACCGGCGCGGCTGATCGCGGGCACGATCGGCGATCATCCGCTGCTGGTGCTCGATGCGCCGGGCCTGTTCGGGCGTGACGGCGGGCCCTATGTCGATGGCACGGGGCGCGACTGGGCGGACAACGGGCTGCGCTTTGCCGCCTTTGCCCGCGCGGCTGCCGATGTCGCCTGCGGCGCGGTGCCGGGCATGACGTTCGACTTGGCCCATGCCCATGACTGGCAGGCCGCGCTTGTGCCTGCCTATTTGCGCTTTGCCCCGGCGGGCGATGCCCCGCCGAGCGTCATAACCATTCACAACATGGCGTTTCAGGGGCACTATCCCGCCGCACTGTTCCCCCGGCTTGGCCTGCCCGATGCGGCCTGGTCGATCCATGGTGTCGAATACCACGGCGGCGTCGGGTTTCTCAAAGCCGGGCTCGAATCCGCCTGGGCCATCACCACGGTCAGCCCGACCTATGCGCGCGAGATCCGCACCGCAGAATTCGGCATGGGGCTCGAAGGGCTGATCCGCGCGCGCGCGGGCCACGTCCACGGCATTGTCAACGGTATCGACAGCCGCGAATGGAATCCCGCCGACGATCTTGCGCTCGCCAGTCCGTTTACCGCGCGCACGCTCGCCCGTCGCGCCGCCAACAAGACCGCGCTCGAAGCCGAATTCGACCTCGAACCGGGGACCGGCCCGCTGTTCGTGGTGATCAGCCGGCTGACCTGGCAAAAGGGCATGGACGAACTGCTCCACGTGCTCGACCACCTCGTCGCCTCGGGCGCACGGCTCGCGCTGCTGGGATCGGGCGACCGCGCGCTTGAGGCGGGGTTCGTGGCGGCAGCCGGGCGCCATCCCCGGCGCATCGGCGTGCGCATCGGCTATGATGAAAACCTGTCGCACCGCATGCAGGGCGGCGGCGATGCGATTCTCGTGCCCAGCCGCTTCGAGCCGTGCGGGCTGACCCAGTTGTATGGCCTCGCCTACGGGTGCGTGCCGGTCGTGGCGCGCACGGGGGGGCTGGCCGACACGGTGATCGATGCCAATCTGGCCGCGCTGGCCACCGGCTGCGCCACCGGCATTCAATTCAACGCGGTGACTCATAACGCGCTGGTCGAAGCGATCGACCGCACGGGTGAGCTGTATCGCGATCCCCGCGTCTGGCAACAGGTCCAGCGCGCCGGGATGAAGTCCGATTTCTCGTGGGGTCGCAGCGGCAAGGCCTATGCCGACCTCTATGCCAGTCTGGTGGAGGCCCGATGATCGTTACCGTCCCGAGCACGCCATTTGCGGGGCAAAAACCCGGAACGTCGGGCCTGCGCAAGAAAGTGCGCGTGTTTGCGCAGCCCAATTATGCCGAAAATTTCATCCAGTCGGTGTTCGACGTGGTCGAACGCGCGCCGGGCGCCACATTGGCGATCGGCGGCGACGGACGCTATCACAACCGCACCGTGATCCAGGCCGCGATCCGTATCGCCGCCGCCAATGGCTATGGCCGCGTGCTGGTCGGGCGCGGCGGCATCCTGTCGACCCCTGCCGCCAGCCACATCATTCGCAAATACGGCGCGAGCGGGGGCCTTATCCTCTCGGCCAGCCACAATCCCGGCGGGCCCGATGAAGATTTCGGCATCAAGTACAACATCGCCAACGGCGGCCCCGCGCCCGAAAGCGTGACCGAGGCGATCTATGCCCGCACGCAAACGATCGACCGCTGGCTGACTGTCAAAGCCGACGATGTCGATCTCGATACGTTGGGCGATACGCGGATCGAAGGCCTGGTCGTCAGCGTGATCGATCCGGTGGCCGATTATGCCGACCTGATGGAGACACTGTTCGACTTTGCGGCGATCCGCGCGGCGGTTGCCAACGGGCTGACCATGACATTCGATGCGATGAGCGCGGTGACCGGCCCTTATGGCATCGAGATTCTCGAACGTCGGCTCGGCTTTCCGGCGGGCACCGTGAAAAACGGCGTCCCGCTCGAAGATTTCGGCGGGCACCACCCCGACCCCAACATGGTCCATGCCAAAGACCTGTTCGACACGATGTTCGGCCCCGAGGCCCCCGATTTCGGTGCGGCCTCGGATGGCGATGGCGATCGCAACCTGATCGTCGGGCGCGGTCGTTTCATCACCCCGTCGGACAGCCTCGCCATGCTCGCGGCCAATGCCCATCTGGCGCCCGGCTATGCGGCGGGGCTCAAGGGCATTGCCCGCTCGATGCCGACGAGCGCGGCGGCGGATCGCGTCGCTGCGGCTCTGGGCATACCCTGCTACGAAACGCCGACCGGCTGGAAATTCTTCGGCAATCTGCTCGACGCCGGCATGGCGACGATCTGCGGCGAGGAAAGCGCAGGCACCGGGTCAGACCACGTCCGCGAAAAGGACGGGCTGTGGGCCGTGTTGCTGTGGCTGAATATCCTCAGCGTGCGACGGATCAGCGTCGATGAGATCGCCCGCGAACATTGGGCGACTTATGGCCGCAACTATTACGCGCGCCACGATTACGAGGCGCTGCCGACCGAGGCTGCCGATGCGCTGATCGCCGAGCTGACGGCGAGCCTGCCCGACCTGCCCGGCACCGTGCCGGGCCCGTTGACCGTCGCCGTCGCCGACAGCTTTTCCTATCTCGACCCGGTCGACGGCTCGATCAGCGCCAAACAGGGCCTGCGCATTCTGTTCGAAGGCGGATCGCGCATCGTGTTTCGCCTGTCGGGCACCGGCACCGAAGGCGCGACGCTGCGCGTCTATCTCGAACGCTATGAACCGGCGGACGGCGCGCTCGATCGCGATACCGGCGTCATGCTGGCCGACCTGATCGCGGCGGCCGAAACGCTCGCCGGGATTGCGCGCCACACCGGTCGCACGCAGCCCAGCGTGATCACATGACCGCAGTATCCGGGCCGGGCTCGACCCGGTTCCAGGTACGAGCCCCGCGTGCCGAGGCGGTGTGGCTGTGCCTGTTTGCCGACGATGCGGAGCGCCGCGTGCCGATGGCGCGCAGCGATGATGACTGGATCGTCGATGTGCCCGGCGATCTTGCGGGCGCGGCTTACGGCTTTCGTGCGCAAGGGCCGTGGGCACCCGAACAAGGGCTGTGGTTCGATCCGGCCAAGCTGTTGGTCGATCCGCACGCGGTCGAGCTCGATCGTCCGTTTCGGCAGAACCCTGCGCTCGCGCAGCATGGCGTCGACACCGCGCCATGGGTGCCGCGCGCGCTGGTCCCTGGCGTCCTGCCCCCCGGTGCCCTGCCCGAAGCGCCCCCTGCCCCGCCGCTGTTTACCCCCGGCGGGCTGATCTATGAAGTCAATGTGCGCGGCCTGACCATGCTTCACCCGGCTGTGCCCGAGGCGCTGCGCGGCACGATTGCGGCGCTGGCGCATCCGGCGATCATCGCGCATCTCAAAAAACTGCATGTCGCCGCCATCGAACTGATGCCGATCGTCGCCTGGATCGACGAGCGCCACTTGCCCCCGCTCGGCCTTGCCAATGCCTGGGGCTACAATCCGGTCGTGCCTATGGCGCTCGATCCGCGCCTGTGTCCCGGCGGTGTGGCCGAACTCGCCGCCACGGTTGCCGCGCTCAGAGCCGAAGGGATCGGGGTCCTTCTCGATCTGGTGTTCAACCATACCGGCGAAAGCGACGAACACGGCCCGGTGCTGTCATTGCGCGGGCTCGACAATGCGGCCTATGCCCATGCGGACGACGGCTCGCTGATCAATGACACCGGCTGCGGCAACACGCTCGACTTTGCCAATCCGGCGGTCCGCGCGCTGGTGCTCGATACCTTGCGCCATTTCGTGCGTCATGCGGGTGTCGACGGATTCCGCTTTGACCTCGCCCCGGTCATGGCGCGCGGCCCCGGCTTTGCCGCCGACGCCCCGATCTTTGCCGAAATCGCCGCCGATCCCGCCTTGCGCGACCGGGTGCTGATCGCCGAACCATGGGACATCGGCCCCGGCGGGTATCAGCTCGGGCAGTTTCCGGCGAACTGGCTCGAATGGAACGACCGCTGGCGCGACGACGTGCGGCGGTTCTGGCGCGGCGACTCAGGGGTCGGCCTGCTCGCCCGGCGCATGGCCGGATCGTCGGACCTGTTCGGGCCTTGCGCCCATGTTCCGTGCCGCTCGGTCAATTTCCTCGCCGCGCATGACGGCTTCACGCTCGCCGACACGCTCGCCTATGTGCATCGCCACAATCAGGCAAACGGCGAAGACAACCGTGACGGCCACGGCGAGAATTTCAGCTGGAACAACGGCGTCGAAGGGCCGAGCCACGACGCCGCTGTCCTCGCCCGCCGCGCCGCGTTCGCCCGCGCCATGCTGGGCACGCTGTTTGCCTCGACGGGGACGATCATGCTGACCGCTGGCGACGAATTCGGGCGCAGCCAGCATGGCAACAACAACGCCTATGCGCAGGACAACCCGCTGACCTGGATCGATTGGGCCCATCGCGACACCGCGCTGGAAGATCATGTCGCCACGCTCGCCGCCTGGCGCGCCGCGCATCACCCGGCGCGCGCGCTGTTCCCCGAAGACGGCGCCTGGCTGACTCTCGCCGGCACGCCGATGACCGCCGCCGATTGGGACGCACCCGACAATGCCGGGTTTGCCTGGCGCACGGCCGATGGCGATGGCTATGCCATCGACCGCACAATCCCGGCGGTCATTCCCAACGCAGCAGCGGCGCTTCCTGCGGCATGATCGCCACGGGCGTGTCGCCAGCCGCCGCCCCTGCGGTCATCATCGGCGGCACCGACAACGGCGAAAGCTGCTGCAACAGCGACAGGCCATGCGCCCATTCGCCGATGCCGGAGCGCGCGTTGACATGGCCGATCGCGCCCGCATCGACAAAGCGCGCGCCCCACCGCTGCGCCATCTGGCGCGCCTGCGACAGGCCGAGATAGGGGTCATCGCGGCTGGCCGCGACGATCGAGGGAAACGGCAAAGGCGATGGCGGCAACGGGGCAAACCGGGTCAACCGGCGGTCCAGCGGGCGCTCTTCGACATCGGGCGGCGCCACCAACAGCGCGCCGATCACCGGGCATGGCTCTCCCGCGCGCACATGCGCATGGAACGCCGCCTCATATTCGGCCCACCAGGCAATGACATGGCACCCCAGCGAATGCGCCACGAGGACCACCGGCCGCTCGGCACGACCGATCGCCAGCGCCAGCTTGCCAACCCAGGTGTTGCGATGGGGATCGTCCCACAGCCCGAGATCGACTCGTCGCGCACGGGGCAGCGTCTGCTCCCAGATCGTCTGCCAATGCCCCGGCCCGCTGTTGCCCAGCCCCGGAACCATGAGAATATCGGGGATCCCCTCCCGATCGGCCCTCGTCGACGTCGTATGGTCAATGTTCAGGTTGGCCATGTCACAGCCTTTCGCCATGGAATGTGTGCCGGTCGACTCGGAAGCCGTACGGTCACCGGCAAAGAATATTTCAACTTTTTAAGTAGACAATAGCCCAGGCGGCAGAACGCCGCGTACAGGCGTCAGGCGGTTGCATCGGTCTTGCACATTTTCGTTGCAAAGTGAGATGGGTTGCGACAGTCCGGCCCCCCGAATGGCCATGACATGACCGCGACCCCGCCATCCCTTGCCCCGTCCGCCGGACGCGCGGCTGTCAAACCTTTTGACAAACCCGGTGCGAGCCGGCGCTTGCTGGTGTCGATTCACGATGTCTCGCCGCGCTCGGAAAGCGCCGTCGACGCGCTGGCCGACCGGCTGCAGCGCCACCTCGGGGGCGCGAACTTTGCCATGCTGGTGATCCCCGACCATTGGCGCGAAGCGCCGATCGCGGGCAACGCGGCATTCCATGCCCGACTGCGTCACTGGGCGGATCAGGGCATCGAAATGTTCCTGCACGGCTGGTGCCATCGCGACGAAACCCCGGCGCAAAGCGGGCTGTCGGGCTTCAAGGGCAAGCACATGACCGCCGGCGAGGGCGAATTCCTCAGCCTGTCGCAAACGGAAGCGACGCGGCGCATGCGCGAAGGCAAGGCGCTGCTCGAAGACATTCTCGGCAAACCGGTCGCAGGCTTCATCGCGCCAGCCTGGCTCTATGGGCCGGGCGCGCTTGCCGCGCTGGACGACATCGGCTTTGCGCTGGCCGAAGATCACATGAAAGTCTGGGAACCGGGCAGCCGACGCGTGCTCTCGCGCGGCCCGGTAGTGACCTGGGCCAGCCGCAGCCCGGGGCGTATCCGTTCGTCGCTGTGGTTTGCCGCACTGGCCCGGCGCGCGCTGCCGGTGCTGCCGACCTTGCGCGTTGCGGTCCATCCCGGCGATGTCACCGTGCCCGCTCTGCTCGGCTCGATCGACGCGACGCTGGCGCGCTTTGCCGCGTCGCACCGGCCCGCGCGTTATGCCGAGCTGCTCGCATGATGGCGCGTGCGGCGGATATTTCGCGTGGCGACTGGACCAGCGGCATCAAGCTGCCTAAACGCGACGCGATGGCCTGGGGATGGGGACTCCCGGCATGCCAGACGGAGCAACGCACGACCATGATCATTCCTGCCAGGGCCGCCGTGGGGATCGCCACCGACCCGGCTGCGAACCTCGCGGCTCCGGAAGGATCGCGCCGGTGAACGATCCCATCGCAGCAGAACCCATACCGGTCGCGCTTCCGCAGTCGAATCCGACCTCGGGCTGGCGTCGGCTGGCCGCGCTGATCGGCCCGGTCATCTCGATCGCCATTCTGGGCGGGGCGCTGTGGCAGGTCCACGCGCTCGACTGGCGCACGCTGATCACGTTCATCCCGACATCGCCGTGGATCTGGATCGTGCTGGGCATCAATTACCTCAGCGGCCCGATCGGCGACTGGGTGATCTTCCGCAAGCTCTGGAAGATTCCGGTCGAAGGGATCTTTCCGCTGGTCAAGAAGATGATCGGCAACCAGATCCTGCTCAGCTATGTCGGCGAAGTCTATTTCTACGACTGGGCGCGCCGCCATGTGAAAATGGAAGGCTCTCCATTCGGCGCGGTCAAGGACGTGGCGATCCTGTCGGCCATCGCGGGCTATGCGATGACATTGCTCATGCTGGCCATGGCCTGGCCTTATGTCACGAAATTCGGTTTCGGCATCAATGGCACCGAATTGCAATGGTCGATCGCGATCATGCTGATCACCGGCCTTGCCATCACGCTGTTCCGCAATCGCCTGCTCAGCCTGCCGCGGCCGGACTTGCTGTTCGTGCTGGGCGTGCACATGGTCCGCCTGCTGGTCAACACCGTGCTGACCGCCGTGTTGTGGAGCCTGATGCTGCCGGCCGTGCCGCTGTCGTCCTGGCTGATCCTGTCGACCGGGCGGCTGCTGGTCACGCGCCTGCCGCTGATTCCCAATCAGGAAATCGCCTTTGCCGGGGCGCTGGCGCTGCTGGGCGGACCTGTCGACAAGACTCATGAAATGATCACGGTTATTGCCCTGTTCATAACGGCTATCCATATTGCCGTTTTCATAGCGATGTTGCTGCTCGACTTGGTGCAAAGGGAACGCAACGCATGATCCGACTGCTGCTGCTGCCAGCCATGCTCGTGATGCTGACAGCGGCCTTTATCCCCTCCAATCCCGACCTCGGCACCGCCGAGGCGCAGTGCCGTCCGGGCGAGGCCGGCACCGAGCTGATCGTCGAGATCGCAGGGCTCAAGGATCGCGTCGGCAAGCTCAAGGTCGAAGTCTATCCCGGCACCGAAGGGGATTTCCTTGCCGATGACAACATCCTGCTGATGGCCGGCAAGACCTTTCGCCGTGTCGAAGGCGCGGTGCCGAGCGAACACAATCCGCATGTCTGCGTGCATCTGCCCGGCCCCGGACGGATTGCCGTGATGGTCCTGCATGACCGCGATTCAAATCACCGCTTCAACTGGCAACGCGACGGCGTCGGGTTTTCCAACAATCCGCGGCTGGGCTGGTCGAAGCCAAGGGCGGACGCGGTCGCCGTCAATGTCGGCGCCGGTGTCACATCGCTGCGGGTCGTGATGAATTACCGTAACGGCTTCTCGTTCGGGCCGATCGCGGGCAGCCGATGAAACTCGTCGATGTCTGCGCCTTTTATGCCCCAAAGGGCGGCGGCGTACGCACGTATGTCGACCGCAAGCTCAAGGCGGGCGCAGCCATGGGCCACGAAGTCGTGGTCATTGCGCCGGGCGCGCGTGACGAAGTCGAGGAACGCGGCCCCAATGCGCGGATCATCTGGCTGAAATCGACGGTCTTTCCGCTCGATTTCAATTACCGCTATTTCAGCGACGTGCCCGCGCTCTATGCCGCGCTCGACCGTGAAAACCCCGATTTTGTCGAGGCCTCGTCACCCTGGCGCAGCGCCAGCATCATTGCCGAATGGCCGGGCGCCGCGCCGCGCTCGCTGATCATGCATGCCGATCCCTTGTCCGCCTATGCCTATCGCTGGCTTGACCCGGTGGCGACGCGCGACACCATCGACGGACTGTTCGACCGCTATTGGCGCCATTTGCGCAAGCTCGATGAAGTCTATGACCTGATCATCTCGGCCAGTCCGGGGCTGTCGGCGCGATTGACCGCTGGAGGGCTGAAGCGCGTGGTGACCAACCCGATGGGGGTCGATCCGGGCGTGTTTTCGCCGCAGTTTCGCGATCCGGCCCTGCGCAAGGGCCTGCTGGACTTGTGCGAGCTGCCCGAAGAGGCAACGCTGCTGGTCGGCGTCGGACGCTTTGCTCCGGAAAAGCGCTGGCCGATGCTGGTCGACGCCGTCGCCGCTGCGGGCGCGCGCAATCCGGTGGGGCTGGTGCTGGTCGGTCAGGGCCGCGATCTCAAGACGATCGAGCGGCGCATCGGCGGCAATCCTCATGTGCGCATCCTCGCCCCGATCACCGATCGCCATGAACTCGCGCGAGTCATGGCCAGCGCCGATGCCCTGCTCCATGGTTGCGAAGCGGAAACCTTCTGCATGGTCGCCGCCGAAGCGCGGGCCAGCGGCCTGCCGCTGATCGTGCCCGATGAAGGCGGCGCTGCCGATCAGGCGCGCGCCTGCGGCGGATGGATCTACAAATCGGCCGATACCGCCGCCGCCGCCGAAGCGATCACGGAATATTGCATCGGCCGCGAAGCGGGAGTCGCCGGCCCCAGCGCCGACATCCCCCCGCCACGCACGATGGACGACCATTTCCGCGAACTGTTCGACACATACGAACGCCTGATCGCGCCCAACGCCCGCGCCGCGTGAATCGCGCCCACTTTTCAAGTTTTCCAAATAAAGCCATCGAGTTTATCGCGATTTTTGTTGCGGCCGACACCGGCTAAGGCTGCGCACCACACCTCACGGAGCACAAAATGACCGAACGCACCGCCGACCCCCGCATTGTTCCCCTGATTGTCGAGCGCTGGTCGCCGCGCGCTTTTGACGGCACGGCCCTGCCCGCAGCCGACCTCGCGGTGATTCTCGAAGCCGCAACGCTGGCGCCTTCGGCCTACAATTATCAGCCCTGGCGCTTCCTCCACGCAACGCATGGCGATGCCAACTGGGACCGCTTTCTGGCCCCGCTGATCCCGTTCAACGCGGGCTGGGCCAAGGATGCCGGGGCGCTGATCTATATCGTCTCCGACACGCTGATGCGCGGCCCGGGCGGCGCGAATCCCAATCACAGCCACAGCTTTGACGCGGGCGCCGCCTGGGCCTTGCTCGCGCTGCAGGCGACCGCGCTCGGCTATCATGCGCATGGCATGACCGGGGTCGATTTCGCCAAGGCGCGCGCAGACTTCGGCGTACCCGACGATTTCCGCATCGAGGCGGCGATCGCCATCGGCCGCAAGGACAGCCCCGATCGCCTGCCCGAACCGCTGCGCGAACGCGAAGTGCCGAGCACGCGCAATCCGGTCGCAAACGTCGCCGTGGCCGGATCGTTTGGCGACTTGCCCACCGCCTGATCGGCACTTTCGCCTGCTGCATCGCAACACAAAGCAACCGGGATTGGCGTTGGCCGACCCCGGTTCGCTGCGTCAGGCGTGCCGCAAATCAACGCCTTGCGGCACGGATTGCACGTTTTATCGCAAGGATCGACGCAAAAGCTGGCCATTGCGCACCACGGGATGGTAGAGAGGCAGCCAATTGCCGGACCTTTGCGCACCTCTATCCGCCCTGCCGGGCGGATGCGGGCACAGACCCGGCGGGTCGATAACCACGGGGTTTTGCACGATGAATGTCGGCAGGCGCCGGTTCCTCGGGGCTTTTGCCGGGACCGCAGCCACCGTCCTTTTGCCACGCGGCGCTCTCGCCGCGATCACGCCTGCTGCGGCAGGTGCTGATTCGCGCGCCTGGTCGCCCTGGCCGATGTTGCCGCCCGAAACGATGACGCCCGATGCTGTCGTCGGCGACCCCGCCCCTTCGCTATTGCCCCGCGCACTCGCCGCGCTCGACACCCATGCCGGTCGCATCCCCGATCGCAGCCTGGTCGGGCTGGTCGATTTCTCGGTCCCTTCGCGCATCCCGCGGCTGCACATTGTCGATGTCGCAGGCGGGCGCGTGGTGTCGAGCCATCTGGTCGCACATGGCCGGGGCTCGGACCCTGCAAACAGCGGCTGGGCCGAACGTTTTTCAAACCGGCTGGGCTCCGAAGCCTCGTCGAGCGGCAGCTTCGTCGTCGGCGAGACCTATTTCGGCAAGCATGGCCGGTCGCGTCGCCTGATCGGGCTCGACCCCGACAACGATCAGGCCGAAGTGCGCGGCATCGTCATTCACGCTGCCAGCTATGTCGGGTCCGATTTCGCTGCACAATATGGCCGGATCGGCCGCAGCCAGGGCTGCTTTGCCGTCAGCGCCAACGAAATCGCCACCGTGCTCGACCGACTCGGCCCCGGCCGGATGCTGTTCGCCGCGCGCTAACGGCAAGCCGCTCTTCCACACGGAAATTCGGCAAGCGGCCCATCGGGCAAAACAAAGGTGTAGATCGATACCCGTTCGGTGGCTAACCCGCCGAACGAGCTAAGGTCGGCAGGCGATCGCGGCCGAACAACCATTGAAGGCCTGACTTTGCGCCGATCGTTTCCTTCTGCCGCCGCGATTGCCCTTGCCGCGGCCCTGCTGTCTTCATGCGGCGGCCAGCCGGCCCCGACGCCGCCTCTGCCCAAAGTCGGCGTCATCGTGACGCAGGCCGGCGCGATCCCGCTGATGACCGAACTGACCGGGCGCACGATGCCTTCGGAAACCGCCGAAGTGCGCCCGCAAGTCTCGGGGCTGATCACCGCGCGCCTGTTCACCGAAGGCAGCCAGGTCGAAAAAGGTCAGGCGCTCTATCAGGTCGATCCCCGGCCTTATGCCGCAACCGATGCGCAGGCGCGCGCCGCGCTCGCCAATGCGCAGGCCGCGGTCGAAGCAAACCGGCTCAAGGCCGAACGCTATCGCACGCTGTCCGCGACCGGCGGGATCAGCAAGCAGGACGCCGCCGATGCCGAGGCGAGCTGGCAACAATCGCGCGCGCAAGTCGCCGCTGCGCGCGCCGCGCTCGATGCCGCGCGCATCAATCTCGGCTTTACGCGGATCATCGCCCCGATCAGCGGACGGATCGGGCAATCGAGCGTGACTCGCGGCGCACTCGTCACCAGCGACCAGCCGACGGCCCTGGCCAAGATCCAGCGGCTCGATCCGATCTGGGTCGACATCCAGCAATCGAGCGCCGATTTCATCGCCTTGCGCCATTCGCTCGAATCCGGCCAGTTAACCAGCGCCGGCTCGGCCCCGGTACACATCGTGCTGTCCGACGGCACCGAGTGGCCCGGCACCGGCCAACTCGATTTTGCCGACATCGATGTAAACGAACAGACCGGCACGGTAACCTTGCGCGTGACCGTGCCCAATCCGCGCGGCGATCTCCTGCCGGGCCTGTTCGTCAAGGCCCGACTGACGCAAGGCATGGTCCGGGGCGGTATCCTCGTACCGCAAGCGGCAGTCACCCGCGATCAGCGCGGCAATCCGGTCGTGCTCATCGTCGGCAAGGGCGATGTAATCGAGACCCGCGCCGTGACCACCGCGACGACATTCGGCCCCAACTGGCTGGTCACCGGCGGGCTGCGCCCGGGCGAACGCGTGGTCACCGAAGGACAACTGACCGCGCGCCCCGGCACGCGGGTCAAAGTCATGCCGGCAAGCGCGTCGCCGACCGAAAAAGGCGGATAACCCGCCATGTTGTCGCGCTATTTTGTCGATCGCCCGATCTTTGCCTGGGTGCTGGCGATCCTCGTGATGATCGGCGGCGGCATTGCCATTGCCAGCATGGGGGTCGAACAGTTCCCCGACATCGCCCCGCCGACGATCAGCGTCAACGCCACGTATCCCGGCGCCGACGCGCGGACAGTCGAAAACACCGTGACCCAGGTGCTTGAGCAACAGCTCAAGGGCGTCGACGGGCTGATCTATTTCACTTCGAGCAGCAGCAACGGCTCGGCACAGATCGTCGCCACGTTCAACAAGGGCGTCAATCCCGATACCGCGCAAGTGCAAGTGCAGAACGTGCTGTCCAAGGCCGCGACGCGCCTGCCCGCGCAAGTCCAGGCGCAAGGGCTGCAGATCAACAAGGCACAGGCCGACTTGCTGTTGATGGCCGCGCTGTACGATTCCACCGGGAAAAGCAGCCTCGCCGATGTCGCCGACTATGTCGCCGTCCATATCGCCGACCCGGTCTCGCGCATCAACGGGGTCGGCTCGGCCGATGTCTGGGGCACGCAATACGCGATGCGCATCTGGCTCGATCCGGTAAAGCTGGCTGCGGTCCACCTCATGCCGCAGGACGTGATTTCCGCGCTCAATGCCCAGAACGCGCAGATTTCAGCAGGCGAAGTCGGCATGTTGCCCGCCCCTGCAACCCAGGCGCTCAACGCCACAATCACCTCGCGCTCGCGCCTCACCACGGTCGATCAGTTCAACGCCGTCGTGCTGAAAACCGGGATCGACGGCTCGCGCGTCCTGCTCAAGGATGTCGCGCGGGTCGAACTGGGGCAGGAAAACTACACCTCTATCAACGAACTCGATGGCTATCCGGCAGTCGGCCTCGGCGTCAGCCTGGCCTCTGGCGGCAATGCCATGACCACCGCGCTGGCGGTCAAGCAGAAGATCGCCGACCTGTCGCGCGACATGCCGCCGGGCTATCGCATCACGTATCCGCGCGACAGCAGCGTCTTCGTCAAGATCTCGATCGAGGAAGTGGTCAAGACACTGTTCGAAGCGATCGGACTGGTTGTGATCGTGATGTACGTGTTCCTGCAAAACTGGCGCGCGACGCTGATCCCGGCGATTGCTGTCCCCGTCGTGCTGCTCGGGACATTCGGCATTCTGGCTGCGGTCGGCTATTCGATCAACACGCTGACGATGTTCGGGCTGGTGCTGGCGATCGGTCTGCTTGTCGATGACGCGATCGTCGTTGTCGAAAACGTCGAGCGCGTGATGCGCGAAGAAGCCCTGCCGCCGCGCGAAGCGACGATCCAGTCGATGACCGAGATCACCCCCGCGCTGATCGGCATTTCGCTGGTGCTGGCGGCGGTGTTCGTGCCCATGGCCTTTTTCGGCGGGTCGACCGGCACGATCTATCGCCAGTTCTCGATCACCATTGTCTCGGCGATGGGCCTGTCGGTCCTGGTGGCGCTGATCCTCACACCGGCGCTGGCGGCCACGCTTTTGCACCATGGCGATCATGTCGCCGGCGACGAGCCGATCGCGCGCGATCTGTTTCGCGGGTTCAATCGGACTTACGAGGCCTTGCAACTGGGGTTTCAGGCGCGTTTGGCGCGCTTTGTGCGGGCCCCCGGGCTGTGGCTGGCGGTGTTTGCGGGGATCGCCGTGATCAGCGCCCTGCTCGACATGCGCATGCAGACCGGTTTCCTGCCCGAAGAGGATCAGGGCAATCTCAGCTATGCGATCACCATGCCCGCAGGCGCGACGATCAACCAGACCCGTGTTTTCGCCGAAGACGTCACGCGCTATATCCGCGAGACCGAAAAGGCCAATATCGACCATATTTTCCTCTCGCTCGGTCGCAATCAGGCCGCCGGAACCGCGCAGAATGTCGCGCAAGGCTGGCTCAATCTGCGCACCTGGGACAATCGTCCCGGCTCTGCCAACAGCGCTGCCGCAATCGCCGCCCGGCTCAATCAGCATTTCATGACGCTTTATCAGGGGCAGGCCGTCGCGCTCGCCCCACCTGCCGTACGCGGCCTCGGCACGTCCGCCGGGTTCGAGATGTGGTTGCAGGACGCGGGCGGGCACGGCGCCCAGGCCTTGTCCGCTGCGCGGCAGGACTTGATGGCGCAGGCCATCGCCGATCCGAAACTGGCGCAGATCCGCTATGGCGGGCTTGAAGATACGCCCCAGCTTCAGGTCGATCTCAACGACGCCGCCATCACCGCGTTCCAGGTCAAGCCCGACGATGTCAACGCCACGCTGTCGACCGCGTGGGGCGGGACGTATGTCAACGATTTCCTCGATCGCGGGCGGGTAAAGCGGGTCTACGTTCAGGGCGATGCAGCGTTCCGCATGACACCGGAAGCCATTGGCCAATGGTATGTGCGCGGCGCCAACGACGACATGGTGCCGTTTGCCGCGCTGGCACAGCCGCGCTGGACTTCGGGATCGAACCTCTTGCGCCGGTTCAACGGCTTGCCCGCGCAACAAGTCGTCGGCACCGGCGGCACCGGGGTCAGTTCGGGCGCGGCCATGGCGGAAATGACCGGGCTGGCCGGTCGGCTCGGCGGCGGCTTCACGCTCGCGTGGAGCGGCTTGTCCTATCAGCAGCAAGTCGCCGCCGATCAGGCGCCGGCGCTGTTCGCCGCGTCGATCCTGTTCATTTTTCTGTGCCTTGCCGCGCTGTATGAAAGCTGGTCGGTGCCGGTTTCGGTCATGCTGGTGATCCCGCTGGGGATCATCGGCGCGGTCACGGCGGCGACTTTGCGCGGGCTGTCCAACGACATCTTTTTTCAGGTTGCGCTGCTCACCACGATCGGGCTTTCTGCCAAGAATGCCATCCTGATCGTCGAATTTGCGCAAAGTTCGCTCGATCGCGGGCTCTCCCCGCTGGATGCCGCGCTCGATGCGGCGCGGCTGCGTTTTCGCCCGATCGTGATGACCAGTCTGGCGTTTATCGCCGGGGTCGTCCCGCTGGTCCTTGCCAGCGGCGCCGGGGCCAACGGGCGTCAGGCGATCGGCACTGCCGTTTTGGGCGGGATGATCTCGGCCACGGTGCTGGCAGTGTTCTTCGTTCCCCTGTTCTTCATCGTCGTGAAAACCCGGTTCGCCAGAAAGCCGAAAGCGGCTGCCAAGACAGGTCCGGCAGCATGAGACGGGGCGCAACAGCATGGGCGATGGCGCTCGCCCTGACCGGATGCAGCATGGCGCCGACCTATCAGCGCCCCGCCGCCCCGGTTCCCGCCGCCCTGCCCCAGGGCGCGAGCTATCCGGCGCTGCAGCCGGGCGACGGCGCGGTCGATGCGATCGGCTGGCATGCCTTTTTCACCGATGCGCGATTGCAGCGGGTGATTGCGCAGGCGCTGGCCCAGAACCGCGATTTGCGCGCCAGCGTCGCCAATGTCGCCGCAGCGCGCGCGCAATACCGCGTCGCCAACGCAGCGCGCCTGCCCGCGATCACCGCCGTTCCCGCAGTCAGCCGGTTTCACGGCACGGTCGGTTCGGGCGGATATACCGGCGGCTATGGCGATGCCACCGGCGGCCCCACTGCCGATGCCTTCGGGATTTCCGGAGGGGCGGCCTCGTTTGAGATCGACTTGTGGGGCCGGGTGCGCAGCCTGAGCCGCGCCGCGCTGGAAAGCTGGCTGGCAAGCGATGAGGGCCGCAAGTCGGCTGAAACCGCGCTGATTGCCGAAGTCGCCCAAGCCTGGCTGACGATCGGCGCCGATGCCGATGCGCTGGGTATCGCGCGCGCCACGCTCGCCAGCCGCGAAGCGACGCTGACGATCGCCCGCCAGCGCGAGGCGCAAGGGATCGGCACGACGCTCGAAACGGCGCAGGCCGAAACGCTTGTCGCGGGCGCCCGATCAGACACTGCCGCCTATTGGACCGCGCTCGAACAGGCGAAAAACGCGCTCACGCTGCTGGTCGGCGCATCGGTCGCGACAGGCGATATTCCCGACACGCTGGGGCCCGACACGCTGGGGCAGAATGATGCGGTGCTGACCACGCTGCCGGTCGGGCTCGATTCGGCGGTGCTGCTGCGCCGACCCGACGTGCTGGCGGCCGAGCATCAGCTGAAAGCCGCCAACGCCAATATCGGTGCCGCGCGGGCCGCGCTGTTTCCGACCATTTCGCTGACCGGGCTGGCCGGGGTTGCCAGCGCATCGCTCGGCGGGCTGTTCGATCAGGGCGGAACCTATAACTGGGGCATGGCCGCCAGCGCGACGCAAACGCTGTTCGACGGCGGGGCCAAGGCCGGAAACCTTGCCGCGGCCAAGGCCCGGCGCGATGCGGCAGTGGCGATCTATGAAAAGGCGGTGCAAAGCGCGTTTATCGACGTTGCCAATGCGCTCGCCCGGCGCGGCACGATCGACGCGCAATTGGCGGCACAGCGCGACAATCTCGCCAGCGCGGAAAAGGCCGCCGCCATTACCGACGCGCGCTATCGCAATGGAGTCGACACCTGGCTGGCCGCGCTCGATGCGGCGCGCAGCGCTTATGCCGCGCGCCAGTCGCTGGTCAGTGTGCGGCTTGCCCGTGCAACCAACATGGTCGCACTCTACGAAGTGCTGGGCGGCGGCCTGAAGCCCTGAATTCCCCGCGCTGAATTTCCGGCCGCGACCGGCAGCGGCGCCGCAATTCCTCCGAAACCGGGCCGAAGCGGCGCTATCCCTGCTTGCCGCGATCCGGTGCATTGGCA
Organism: Novosphingobium sp. Fuku2-ISO-50; assembly: GCF_001519055.1. GTDB lineage: Bacteria > Pseudomonadota > Alphaproteobacteria > Sphingomonadales > Sphingomonadaceae > Novosphingobium. Next base: position 86,066 of record NZ_KQ954295.1, read on the forward strand.
AAGCTCGGGTCATGGCCAGACCGGATTTCCCCCTGCGTCGTCGCGACCTGCCCTCGCCGTCCTCCGCCGTCTGCGCGGCGGGAGCGTTTGGGGCGATCAAGCCATGAAAATCGCGCTGCTCAACGTGAAATTCAGCCCCAATCTGGGCGATGGCCTGCTGTCCGAATGTCTGGAACGCGAACTCGCGGTCGCTCTGCCTGGGGTCGAAGTCATCGTGATCGACCTTGCCGGGCGGAGCCATTATCGCGGCCACGGCCCCAGCCGACGCGGCCCGGTGATCGCGCTGCTCGAGGTGCTGCCGCGCTGGGCCCGGCGCCATGCGGTGCGCGTGGCGCTTGCGGCTCTGGTGCAATTTCGCCTGCGACGCCATGTTCGTGATCGTTTGGCCGGGGTCGATGCGGTCATTGTCGGCGGCGGCAATCTCCTGTCGGACAGCGATCTCAATTTCCCGATGAAGCTCGCCGGCGCACTGGGCGAAGTCGCGCGGGCGCGATTGCCGGTGGCGGTCCACGCCGTGGGGGTAAACCGCCGCTGGTCACGCACCGGGCACCAACTCTTCGTTCGGGCGCTGCGCAGTGCGGCGCTCGTCGCGGCGACAGTGCGCGACAAACGCTCACAACAAGCCTGGCGCGACTTGCTCGAACCGCATGGCGTTCCGGCGGCAGGACTTGCAGGCGATCCAGGCCTGCTCGCGCGGTGTCATTTCGATCCGCCGACGCGCGTCGTCCCCACGGCAAATCCGATCATGGTCGGCCTTTGCGTCACCTCGCCTCTGGCCGTGCGGTATCATGCCGGGGGCCAGCCCCCCACGGTCGACTTTGCCGCGTGGTATCAAGCGTCCACGCGCGCCTTGGTCGCAGCCGGCATGCACGTGCTGCTGTTCACCAACGGCAGTCCGGAAGACCGCGCCTTTCTGGCCCGGCACGGCCCCGAATGGTGCATCGCCCCGCCCCCCGATCGCTCGGCGCCCCCCTCATCGAGCATACCCGTGACGATCGTACCGGCGTTCACCACGCCGGACGAACTGGTGAATTTCATCGCCGGATGCGATGTGATCATTGCCCACCGGATGCACGCCTGCATCGTTGCCCATTCCTTTGCCATCCCCGCCATCGGCCTGAAATGGGACGTAAAGCTGGAAAGCTTTTTCGCGCTCGCCGGGCGAGAAGCCTTTATCGCCGATTGCGCCGATCTCGATCCGGCCACGTTGACCGCGCTGACCTGTCGGGCCTTGGCGACCGGGGTTGACCACGAAAAGCTCGACCGCCTGATCGCCATGACTCGCGCGGATATTGCACGCCTGGCCGATCGTATCGCCATGGCCATCGGCTCCAGCGCAATGCCCTGTCCGACGCCCGCGCCGCAAGACCCTGCGCCCGCCCGGCGCGCCATGCCATGACCGTCATCCCCCCTCCGCTCAGCCTCACCACACCGCCATTGCCCCGCTCATCCGCCACCCGACAGCCGATCGACAGAATCGTCGTCATCAACGACCTGTCGCATCCGATGGGCGGAGCGAGCGCGCTGGCCGTGCAATCCGCGCTCGGCTTTGCGCATATCGGATACCCCGTCACATTCCTGTCAGGCGATGCGCCCCCGCCAAAGGGCATGGGCCATCGCGCGATCGAGACGATCGGGCTGGGCCAGGGCCGGTTGCTCGACCGCGGCGCACGCGACGCGCTGATCACCGGCTGGTGGAACCGGGCGGCGCTGGCCATGGTGCGCCACTTCATAGCCACCCGCGACACGCCCGGCACGGTCTATCACCTGCACGGCTGGTCACAGATCCTGTCGCCCGCGATCTTTGCCGCGCTGGCCCCGGTGCGTGACCGGCTGGTCATTTCGGCGCACGATTTCTTTCTGGTCTGCCCCACCGGTGCCTATGCCGATTTGTCGAGCGGCGCGCCGTGTACGCGCGTGCCGCTGAGCGCGGCCTGCTGTCTGGCAGGCTGCGACCGACGCAGCCGGATGCACAAGATATGGCGTCTGGTCCGCGCGACCATCCAGCGAGCGATGCTGGACCCGCAGAACAGTCCGCCGATCCTGGCGATCCACGCCGCAATGACCCCCGGACTGCAACGCGGCGGCATTCCCGCCCAGGCGATCCGCGTCGTGCCCAACCCGGTCGTCCCGTGGAGCGCCACAAGGATCCATGCAGAAGGCAATCGCGACGTGCTGTTCGTCGGTCGGCTGGAACAGCCCAAGGGGCCGGACCTCGCGCTGGCCGCCGCGCGCGCGGCGGGCGTGTCGATACAGGTGGTCGGCGACGGCGCGATGGCGGCGCAGTTGCGCAGCGAATATCCGGAAGGCAAGTTTGCGGGCAAGCTTGATCCCGCCGCAATCGCCGTGCTCGCGTCACAGGCGCGCTTGCTGGTCATGCCCAGCCGCGCGCCCGAACCCTATGGATTGGTGGCAATGGAGGCGGTCCGCGGCGGATTGCCCGTGGTATTGCCGCCCAGCGCGTTGCTGTCCGCTGACATCGCCCGGATCGGCGCCGGGGTTGCGGTCGAACCGCGCGACACGCCTGCCTTTGCGGCGCTGCTGCGAAGGCTTGCCAAAGACGACTGCGCTATCCGCGCGATGAGCGAGGCGGCCTTTGCACACGGCGCCCCGCTGGCGCTCGATCCCGACGACTGGCTCGATCGGCTACTGGGCCTCTATCGCGAACGCCTGGGGGATGTCGCCAGCAGCCGCGCCTGCCCCTCGATGTCGGCCTGCGCCGGGGGAACCTGATCGGCAGCCCCGGCCGTTGCCCGGCGGCGCCAGGCCGCGCCAGGCCCGCTGCGCGGCCGGCCCCAATCGCGGTCGCCTAGCCGACGCCAGGGATTGGCCCGGGCCTGCGCGCGAAAATGCGATACGCGGGTCAGGATCAGAACCAACGCCAGCGCGGCCAGACCCATGGCCCACCGCCACAGCGCAAATTGCCCGGTGCGGCTGGCAGCCATGAATTCACAGGTCGTCAGCCAGATGGCCACCGCGCCAAGCAATTCCGCCCCGCGCTGCTGCGGCGCCGCAATCAACACCGCGACCCCCAGCATCAGCGCGATCCGACCGGCATCGCTATCGCCCATGCCGCCGCCAAGATAGTCGTGCGTCGCCAAAGCCCCGATCGCCAAAACGGCGATCTGCGCGCCATGGACAATGGTCCCTGCCGGCAATCGCCGGGGATCAAGCCGATGCGTTACGCGGGAAAGCAGACGACGGTTCATGGACAGATGGCTGCGCCCAAGACGCCAACAAATGCTTGCCCACGCTGGTTAACCGGCATTGCTCCGTAGTATCACCTACTAAATTTCGGATCGAACCAACCGGTTCGGCCCAAAACGCGCGGCGCCGAGTATGAAACCCTCAGTAATATCTCGGATACGGGGCTAATTGACCGCACATCGTCCGGCTTCGGTGATACCTGAAATGCCTCCCCGGCGGGCAAGGTTCTGGAGGCAATTCGATGAATGGTTGGCGCTCTCACGCTTCACGGCGGGCAAACAGGCGATGGCGCACGGGACTGGCGCTCTGTGCGCTGGCCGTGCCCGTGCATGCGGCGGCGCAACAAGTGGTCGACACGCGCATGGAAAATGACACGGCCGCTTCGCGCCTGCGCCCGGAATATGATCAGCCGGGCATACCGGCGGCAACGTTCCTGCTGTTTCCCACGCTGAGCGCCGAAGCCGCGTACAACGACAACATCTATGCGCGCAGCGACATCAAGACCGGCGATGCCACGCTCGTCCTGCGCCCGGCGATCAATGTCCGGTCGCAATGGTCGCGCAATCAGTTTGACGTGATCGCTCGCGGCGAATTCGATCGCTATGCCAAACATGCCGGCGAAAACGTCGAAACCGGGGCTATCGGCGTCGATGGCCGGATCGACATCGATGGGCAGATGACGCTTTCGGCCGATGCCATGCTGGCCGGGAATATCGAGCCGCGCGGATCGACCGGCGACACGCTGTTCGGGGCAAAGCCGGTCGCCTATGGCCAGATCACCGCCAATCTCAAGCTGGATCAGGCGTTTGACCGTACCCGGCTGACGCTGTCGGGCCATCTCGACCGCTATCGCTATGTTGCGCGCGAACTCGACGGCGTGCCGATCGACATGTCCTATCGCGATTTCAATTATCTTGAAGGCAAGGCCCGCGTGGCGCAGGCGCTTTCGCCCGGTGTCGCCGCCTATGTCGACCTCGAACTCGACAACAACACCTACAGCCACCTGACCCCCGGCACCGGGCAGCGCGATTCCACGCAATATGCCGCGCTGTTCGGCTTTGCCTTCGGGATCAACCGCCTGCTCCAGGGCGAGGCGGCGGTCGGCTATTTCCATCGCGATTTCCGCGACAATGCCTATCGCGCGGTATCCGGGCTCGACTACAATGTTGCGCTGGCATGGAGCCCGACCCGGCTGACCACGGTCAACCTGACCGCCGACAAGGCGTTTCAGCGTGCGCCGATGCTCGGTGTCGCAGGCTTTGAGCAACAGGACTTCGGCGTCGCGGTTGTGCACGAATTGCTGCGCAACATACTGCTGCGTCCGGGCGCCACCTATAGCCTGTCGGAATATGTCGGCTCGCCGTTTCACGACCGCTTTGCCAGCGCCCAACTTGGCGCCACCTGGCTGCTCAGCCAACACTGGCAAGTCGATGCCAATGTCACACACCGGCTTGGCCGTTTTTCCGATCAGGCGCTGGCTGCGCGCAATTTCAATCAGAACCGCGTCAGCCTCGCACTGACGTATCGCTTCTAGGCGCGCGCAATGGCCAGCCTGCCGCTCGGAGAGACATCCCTGCCCGCTGCGCCGGCCCAGTCCGGCATCGTCGTTCATGCCGATCGCACGGCTTTGATTGCGGCGCGCAGGCGCGGTTCGCTGCGCCTGATCATGGCGCGCTGTGCCACACGCCCGTTCGCCTGGCGCATGGCGATTGCGCTCGCTTTCGTGTTTGCCCTCGTGCGGCTGATCAATGCCTATCCTCTGCCCCATGGGCTGCCCGCGGTGCGCCTCTCGTTGACCGAGAGGCCCGGCATCGTGTCGGCGCCGCTTGGCAGCGAGCAAACCGACCTGCCCGCGCCGCCCGGCCCCGGCGCGCTGCTTGCGCTTGATCCCGATCAGGCCCGCTCTTCCAACGCCGCAGTCGCGCCGCAGCCCTTTTCCGAAATTGCGCCCCCATTCCGCGCGGCAGACATGGCCGCCGATGCTCGCGGGCGCGCGGTCGACTGCCTCGCCGCCGCCGCGTGGTACGAAGCGGGCGACAATCCGCCGGGCGAACGCGCCGTGGCCCAGGTCGTGCTCAACCGGGTGCGTCACCCCGCCTTTCCCAAATCGGTCTGCGCCGTGGTGTTTCAGGATTCTGCGCGCAGCAAGGCCTGCCAGTTCACCTTTGCCTGCGATGGCTCGCTGTCCGCGCGTGTGCCGGGGGCGGCGGCATGGACCCGCGCCCGCGCCATTGCGCTCGCCGCCCTGGCCGGAATGGTTGACAGCACCGTCGGCCTCGCCACGCATTACCACGCCGATTATGTCGTGCCGCGCTGGCGCGACAGCCTGATCAAGATGGCTGCGGTCGGACCGCACTTGTTCTATCGCTGGCCCGGCACCTGGGGCTCGCTTGCCGCGCTGCGCCCCCTACCGCCGGGCAGCGACGAGCCCCACGTGCTCAGCCTCGCGCGCCTGTCGCCGGCGCATGTCCCCGCGCTGCCCGATGACGACTCGGTAACCCAGCCCCGGCTTGCGCCGCCCGCGCCCTTGGCCACGCGCGCCCTCGCCGAAATCGCGCCCGCGGCAAAGCCCACGCCAACCGCCCGCCTCGCCGCCGACCCAATCGACCTCACGCTCGATCCCGCCGCCTTTCCCGGCAGCTATGCCGTGCGCGCCTATGCCTTGTGCAAGGATCGCCCCCGCTGCCTCGTGCTGGGCCACACCCCGGCGGCAGGCGAGGCGATCCCCTTCCTGTTCCTCCACGATGCACGCAAAGGCGTCGACACCGCGCTATGGAACTGCGCCCGCACCCCCCGCCCGGACCGCTCGCAATGCCTCCCCGGCCCAGCCGCCACCGCGCGCCTGATCGCCAACTGGCAGCGCTGACCGCGCCGAGCTTGCCGGGACAGGTCTGCCTGACTGACATTGCAGACAGGCCCAGACGTTTCGAGAATGATGGCCATGGAGCGAGCGCAACGGTGCGCCATAGCCGAGCCCACTCGCGCCGCCGGTGATCAGGACCGGGTGCTTGAAAGCTTCATGGCCTGTCTCAGCCGCCCGGTGCCTGCAGAGCGGGATAGCCGACGGATTGGGCAAACAGCACGCGTCGATCCGCGCCCAATTGCAGTCGCTCGACCAGCGCGGCCTTGTCGCAATTGTGAAACCAGGCGGCCAGCTTCCGCGCGGCTGCAAAAAGATAGACATTGCCCGCAATCAGGCCGGTATCGACGAAGTAATAGGATTTCTGCACTTCGGCATCATGCAGGCCCGGCTCGTCAAAGCCTGCGGTGTGCGTCAGACGATGCAAATTGGCGACATAGATCAATTGCACCGGTGCGGTCGCGGGCACGGGCTGATGCGGCGTCATCGCCAGCTTGCGCCAATCGCCCGCGCACACCGGGCCCAGCCGGTGGCCGTGCGGCTGATAGAGGAACAGCCCGCTGGCCGTTGCCAGATAGACATCGATTTCCTGCGAATTGCTGGCCGATCCTGCCGTGAGCCCGGCTGCGCCGAACGGCCCCGCCGCACGGTTCACGCCGCAGGCCGCCCACAGCAGATCCGACAAGACCGACAAGGGCAGCGGCTGCGTGTCGATGTCCCGAATCGTGCGTCGTTCGTGCAGGGCGGCCCAGACCGAAAGGCCCGTCTGCTCACCTGGGTCGGGAAGATCGATCGTCTGAAACGAGAGTGCGTCGCTGGTCATTGCCATTCCCCTCGGCGCGGATCGCCAAGGCCGTTTCGATGCACAGCCCTGTCCGCAACTCGACAGACTTACGCCCGACGTTTCGGATTTCCATCGACTGGCGCAAAATTCGGCATTGAAAACGATTCAGGCAAAGCGCTTTGCGCCCGCGACACTGCCCACGGCAATCAAGGTCACCACCATCATCAGCGGGGCCACCGGCTCACCCAGGACAACCGACGCAAGCCCAAGCCCCATGAAAGGCTGCAACAACTGCAATTGCCCGACACTGGCAATGCCGCCCAGACTGAGCCCGCGATACCAGAAGACAAAGCCGATCAGCATGGAAAACACCGAGACATAGCCCAGCCCCAGCCAGCTTTGCCAACCGACCATGCCCAATCCATCGGCAGGCCAGAACACCGCCGTCCCCACCGCCGCCGCCGGCACACACAGCAGCAGCGCCCAGCTGATCACCTGCCACCCGCCAAGTTCGCGGGTCAGCACGGCGCCTTCGGCATAGCCCAGCCCGCACACGACGATCGCCGCCACCATCAGGCCATCGCCCAAAGCCGACGACTGCGCGCCGCGCGCCAGAGCAAAACCGGCCACGGCCGCCGCCCCCGCCAAAGCAAAACCCCAAAAGGCCGCCGCCGGTCGCTCGCCGCCGCGCACCATGGCGAACACCGCCGTACTGAGCGGCAACAGCCCCACAAACACCAACGACCGCGCCGACGTGATATGCTGCAAGGCAAGCGCCGTAAGCGCAGGAAAGCCCAGCACGCAGCCGCCCGCGACCACCAGCAGTTGACGCCATTGGCGGCCATTGGGCCAAGGTTGCCGCGTCACGGCCAGCATCAGGCAGGCCAGAATACCGGCAATCAACGCCCGCGCGCTGGTCAAAAGCAAGGGCGAAAAGCCGATGACGGCAAGCCGCGTGGCAGGCAGAGACCCGCTGAAAATGGCCACCCCCAACAGGCCATTGCCCCACCCCCTGAAACGGCTCTGCAAGGACAAACTGTTCGGCAAGGCCGCCTCCCCTGATGCGAAAGGCAACCGCCTAGGCAGGGACGGCGGACGCAACAAGTGACGGAACGGACACAATTTGCCCGATCTGTACCGGGAGAACGACCGTACAGTTGTGCCCACGCACCGGAAATTGACGGTAATTACGGAGCGGCGTCTATTAAGCGCAGCTTTAATGTACTTCCTATTTAGGGATTATGTAAGGCGTCACCGTAACCCCTCCTCCACGGAGCGGCGTCTATTAAACGCAGCTTTAATGTACTTCCTATTTAGGAATTATGTAAGACGTCACCGTAACCGGACCGCCGCAGACCCTCCGCCGACCGCTGGAACGGTGCGTAACGTTCACTACCGACACACCATCGAACGCAACACCGCACCACGTTTGGGGCATTCAGGTTAGCGCGCGCCGGAAGACGTCCCTTGACGGGAGAGTTTGGGGATTTTCGCACCTGTCACGGTAATTCCAGATATAACGCGCGATCCGCATCCTCGAAAAATATCGGCAAGCGACGGTTGCCACGCTGTGTAACGTGGTGCGCCACTTCGGGGATCACTATGCGCGCAAGCCTTGCCATGGGCCAAACGTGACATCTAGGCGCTCTGAGGTCAATTGGATATTGCGTCCCCGGAACTTCCAATTGGATATTGCGTCCCCGGAACTTCCCTTGGATATTGCGTCCCCGGAACTCCCGCGTCCCCGGAACTCCGCCAATTGGATATTGCGTCCCCGGAACTCCGTTGCGTCCCCGGAACTCCGCATCGGTGGTTGCGCGCTGCCAACTATTGTTTTCAATCGCTTGCCCGGTTTTCTGGCAGTGTCCAACCACCCGCCGCACGCAGGAACGGTGCGTAACGTTCACTCGAGAATGCAATGATGGATGCCACTGGGAGCCGTCTACGCCATCGATCGGGGTGCCTTGTTCCGCTTCGCGCGCATCCCGGTGTTGACGGAAAACATGACCAGGCCAGAAACCCACTTCTGCGGGGTGGCGCCATTTTGGCACCGGCACTTATGGCATAACATCAATGGGTTATGGCGCTGGCGTCAAAACGGTGCCAGTCCACCCCTGCGAATCTATGGCGCAATATCAGAGCGTTACGAGCCAAAATGGCTTACGGGGGACCGTGTTAGGTGTACCCTGTTTAGGAACTGCTCCACCACGTCGATATGGGGTTGGCGATCAGCTATCAGCGCGCCGATTGTCGCCCCGGTAAGGCAGGCGGCTAATTACGTGCACTGTCACCGGAACCCCACCGCCGTAATTCCCATCCGCCGGAACCAGAGACCCGTTACGCAATATCGTTGCCGTCTCCCAGAAATCGAATATTTCTCAACCTTTTCCTAAAAAAAGATCGCAATAGCTTAATACCAAAAAATATAGGTGCCAAAAAAACAAATGTTAATGACAATAATTTAAAGACATCAGATGCAGCCCACCTTGTATAAAACGCATTTGAAGCAAGCAATGTTATGAATATCGTTGAGAAACAAAAAACTGACACATAAATAAACACATTGCATATCATTATGCTGAATTTATAGAAATCTTCTGCAAGGGGGTTATTTTTGTCGATTTCATCAAAATTACGATACGATTTAATCCTAGCCATTTTATTGACTCCCTACTCCGAAGTATGGCACCACTCATCCCGATGGGCCAAGTTTATGATTTACAGCCATATTCCAAAGTGAAGTCCCCGTAATTGTGAGTGTAGTGCTTCCTTGAAAACCTACGAATGCGCCGCCACCTTCACCCGGACCAAGGCCAGCTTTACTAATTCCCGCCGAGGTGACGTTGCCCTTATAATCCACCGTTGCCGAGGCCGATCCCTGCGCAAGCCCAAAGGCGCTATCCGCTTCAGCATAGGATGACGTACCCCAGTCGAAAATCGTGTTGGGTACAGTTTTGGCGTACTGCCCAGTCACCCCCAAGCCTCCACCGACGTACTTTCCGATGGCCGCGCCATAAGCTCCTTGCAGGGTCACAACTACGCCAAAATCTCCCGGGTGAAGCGCGCTTGGGGCATTGACAACCGCCGAAAGCTGGCCGCTTCCGCCGACACCTCCAATTGCAGCGGCACTAAGGGTGGCGCCAGCCTGAACATTTCCATTCCCAAAGACAATTGGCGCGTAGTTTCCTGTTAAATTTATATTTACAGCCAGATCCGTCTCTGCAGCCACTAGGCTAAGTGTATATCCTGGATTCTGAGATTCAAATTGTACTTGAGACGCCACCCATGCATTATCGATAGGATGAAAAATATTTTCTGAATTACTATAGGACATCGCCTGTAGCTTTGACTCCAAATTGCTATTGCCGTTCTCAGTTGTAGGTATTGCCGTTACAAGTGTGGCAGACGATCCATCCCCAGTAGGCGGCGTCACCCCCCCGGACTGATCGAGAGCGCGCACGTTAACTGAAGTGGTCGATGTGGTGCCGTCTGCAAGAGTGACTGTTAATTGACCAGGAGTGTATTGAGTTGATCCATCTTCGGCCTCAATCGCGGTCGGAGGCGTAAACGCAGAGGTTGCACCACCCGCCTGTGCATATTGAACCCCGCCCGAGGTGTATGTCACCGTTGGCTGTGGCACCTGGAGCGCCTGCGCGCTGGTATCCTGGCTCCCACTGATACTCCCGGCGACGGCATTACCGATGGTATTGCCAAGTATATGTGACCCGGCAGGGTCATAGCTCCATATACGATTTATTTCTTTGCCATACAGTCGGTTATGCCACGCATTGCCCGACACGAAACGGCGGGCACGGATTTTACTCCCAAACGCGGTCTTGGGCGCGGGAGGCCCAATGGGCCGAGATGGGATGATGCGGACAGCCCCGGTCATGCATCGGAGTGTGCCGCGATCCCTGCGCGACGGCAAGAGGAGTAACGGGCGAAGTTCACCGAATTCGGCAAGGTCAATGCGCCCAATTCACTTGGCGATCAGCGGCTTCCCGGATCAAGGCCGGAAAGAGCCCTACAACAGCGGCCCGGCGAGGCGGAGGAGGTTTTCGAGGAAGCGTTGAGCGCGCGGGCGGGCGGACCAGGCGGCTTTGTCGATCATCGTGCTGCGCGCGGCATAAGTGTCGATGATGGTATCGAGATCGGCGCTGATCTGACGGTCATAGAGGATCAGGCTGAGTTCGAGATTCAGGTAAAAGCTGCGCATGTCCATGTTGACTGTGCCGAACAGCGTGACGCCTTCGTCGATCAGGACCGCCTTGGCATGGAGCAGTCCGCCGGTGAACCGCCCGATGGCGACGCCCGCGCCGAGCAATTCCTCGTAAGACGCCTCGCTCGCATATTGGCCGATCCGCGTGTCGACTTTTTCGGGAACGATGATTTCGACGGCGACGCCGCGTTTGGCCGCCGATTTCAGCGCAAGCAGAACGGCCTGATCGGGGATGAAATAGGGCGTGACGATGCGCACGCGGCGGCGCGCGTTGAAAATGGCGGCGACGATGAATTCAAAGATCGTCGCATCGGCCATTTCCGGCCCCGACGGCAGCAACTGCATCAAGATCCTGCTGTCGGGAGAGGCCGCCTTGCGCGCGTCGAAGGGCAATGCCGGCAAGTCCCTGTCCTGAGCCCTGTTGCCGATAACCGTGCGCCAGTCTTTGGACTCGGGCGTATCAAGCAGGGCGTCGGCATTGAACACACAGGCAATCGCATCGACCATCTGCCCCTCGACGCGCATCATCAGGTCGATCCATTCGCCGACGTGGCTGCCGGATTTGAACAGATGCGGATCGACGAGATTGAAGCTGCCGGTATAGGCAACCGACCTGTCGCAGATCAGCAGCTTGCGATGGTTGCGCAAATCGGATCGCTTCGAAAACGACTTGATCACCGCGACCGGCAGCGAGTGGATCACGTTTACCCCTGCGGCCCGCAGGCGCGCGGGCCATACCGAGCGAAAGAACGGCTTGCTGCCGTAATCATCGGCCAGGATCGTGCATGAAACGCCGCGCGACGCCGCCCGGAGCACCGCGTCCAAAATCGCTTCGACCCGCCCGCTCGGATCGATGATGTAGAATTCCAGGCAGCAATCGCTTTGCGCCCGATCGATGTCGCGGCCCATGCTTTCCAGAATTTCGCCTGCATCGGTCAGGATGGTATACGCATTGCGCGCCAGCACGGGAAAGCCGCTCTCGCGCGCGATCGATCCTGCCAGCGCACCGAACGGTTCGGCGATCCCCGCGAGATCTACGCCGTCCGCGCGTGCAACCGCATAAGCCTTCTGGTAATAGCGGCGAATGCGCTGGCCGATTTTCAGCCGGCGCTGGCCAAGGCTATGCGCGCCAAACAGGCCATAGAGCACCGGCCCGGCGATCGGCATGGCAATCAACACGACAATCCATGCCAGTGCCGTATTGACCTGCAGCTTGCGATAGAGAATGCGCAGCGACAGCGCGAACGCCAGACCGACGTGGATCAGGAGCGGGGCTGAAATCGATGAGATCAAGTCTGCTCCCCCACAATTCCGCAACGGCGCCCTACCATGTCTTTGCCCGGAACAGCGTCTTTCCGCAAACGGCGAAAGTCGACCGCCGATGAAGCTGCTGACATGGAACATCCAGGCCGCCATCGGCACCCGGCGCTATCGCGATTACCTTTTGCACGCGCACCGGCAAATGATCCACACCCCGTCCAAGGCGCTTGCCTTGCGCGCGATCGCCCGGGAAATCGCGCCATTCGACGTGATCTGTCTACAGGAAATCGATCTGGGCGGGCGGCGCGCGGGCTATCGCTCGCAAGTCGAGACAATCGCGGCGGAATCGGGGCATGCCCATTTCGCCGTGCAACAGAACAGGATCGTTCCCGGCATTTCGCGCCATGGCAACGCCATTCTCAGCCGCTGGCCATTGCATCTTGTCCACGACATCAAACTTCCGGGCCGGGTTCCGGGGCGCGGCTGCCTGATTGTCGATATTGACGGTCCTGCGGCGCTGCGCGTCGCCTGCCTGCATCTGAGCCTGGGCGCGCCGTCGCAATTGGCGCAGCTTGCCGCCGTTGCCGATGGCCTGCGCGCGGCGCGCGACTGGGTGGCGATGGGCGATTTCAATTGCGGGGTCGGCAGCGCACCGCTCGACGCCTTTTGCACGATGGCGGGCGGCAGGCTGGCGCCGTCATCGCCCGATACGTACCCCTCGTGGCAGCCGCGCCGCGACTATGACCATATCGTGAGCAGCAGCGAGCTGCCCCTCACGCACTATCGCGCCGAAACCGCGATCCTGTCGGACCATCTGGCGGTATCGGCGCGTGTCGCGGTTCCCGACCTGTCGGCACGGAAAGAATGATCGAGGAGGCATGATCGCGGGGGGGATGATCGCGGGGGCTGGGCGCGCGATACGCGCTCGGCCCCCGACCGGGTCATTACATCCGGTCGCGCTGTTTGCGCGTGGCGGCGAGGACGGGCGAGGTTTCAAGCGGCTGAAGGCCGACGCTGGGCTTTGACTTGGCGGCCTTGGGCTTGCGGACTTCGCGATTGCTGCGCTTTTGCGATTTGGCCATGGTGAAAAATGTCCTGTTGGATGCCGGATCGACATCAGGGGGCGCAAACGCTGCCCCACGTTCGCGGGCGGACCTGAGTCCAAAAATTCCGCGATGCGCCATCATAGCACCGATCGGGCAAGTCCCGGCATCAATTCGCCGCCGCGATCATCCGAGCCGGTCTTCATCGGTATAGATTTCAAAGCGGGTCAGCGTAACCGGCCCGAACGTGGTGACCAGCGCCGCATCGGCCGCATCGCGCCCGCGCGCCATCAGGATACGCCCGCGCCGGGGGAAATTGTGCCTTGCGTCGAACACATACCAGCGCCCTTCGAGCCAGACTTCGAACCAGGCGGAAAAGTCCATGTCGCCGACAATCGCCGGCAAATCCATGTCGCCCAGATAGCCGGTGCAATAGCGCGCCGGAATGTTCATGCACCGGCACAGCGCGATCGCCAGATGCGCATAATCGCGGCACACGCCGACTTGTTCGTGAAACACGTCCCACGCGGTCTTGGTCGGGCGCGCGGCCAGATAGTCAAAGCGGATGCGTTCATGAACAAACGTCACGATCGCCTGCACCATGCCCCAGCCCGGCTGTACGGTCCCGAACAAGTCCCACGCGATCTGGGTCAGCCGGTCGGTTTCGCAATAGCGACTGGCGAGAAGATACATCAGCACTTCGTCGGGCAATTCGGCCAGCGGTACGGCCCGCGCATGGGGCACGACGGCATCGGGCTCAAAGCTGTCCTCGATCACGAAACCGCACGAAATGGTGATCCCGCCGGGCGGCATGGTAAACCGGCTGCAGATATTGCCGAAGCTGTCGACATAGTCGTAAATCGGCACATCGGGCGTCGTGAAAATGCGCTGTGCGGTGCGCAAATCCTTGTTGCGAGAGGCATGGACGCTCAGGTTGGCGAGCATCGGCACCGCCTGTTGCGACGCAAAACCGATGTCATATCCGGCGCGGATCAGCATGGCGGCAGGCTTTCATGAGAGAGTGAACCGCACCCTCGCACCGCCCGCCCCGGCTGGCAACGGCCTTGAACGCGCCCCTGGTCATGTGCCGACGCTTCGTTTCAGCAAGAGCGGCACGGTCAGCCCCTGAACAAAGATCGAAAAGGCGACAACGGCAAAGGCCGCGCCGACCAGCGCGTCATGCTCGGGCAGGCTGACCGGCGCGCCCAGGGCCAGCGCCAGCGCCAGCGCGCCGCGCAATCCGCCCCAAAACAGGATGTGTTGCGTCAGGCGGTCGACCGCCAGACGGCTGTTCCGGAACAGCCGGGCAATCGGATAGATCGCCGCCGCGCGCCCGATCAGCACCGCCGCCGTGCCGATCACCGCCGGGAGCCAGTACGAGCCGAGCGGCTGCGCCCCTTCGCGGCAGCCGATCAACAGGAACACCACCGAATTGGCCAGGAACGCCGCAAAATCCCAGAACCGGATCACGGCTACGCCGCCCGCCTCGGTCAGCATGCGCCCCTTGCCCCAATTGCCCACCAGCATGCCCGACGACAGCGTCGCCAGCACGCCCGAGACATGCAGTTCCTCGGCCAGCAGGAATGCGCCATAGGCCGCCAGCATGGTCAGCGTGATCTCGACAAGATGATCCCCCGACCGTCCCGCGACCATCATCATCGCGCCCCCCACCGCCAGCCCGAGCAGAACCCCGCCGCCCACCGTCATGATCAGCGCGAGCGCGATGGGGCCGGGCCCGACCGCCGAGCCCGCGATCCATGCGGCGACCAGGGCAAACAGCACCGCCGCCGCACCGTCGTTGACCAGGCTTTCGGCCTCCATCAGAAAGTGCAGCCGTTGCGGCGCAGCCTGATCCTTCATCATCGCGATCACCGAAACCGGGTCGGTCGCCGCGATCAGGCTGCCGAACAACAGCGAAGCCGGCCAGCCCCAGCCTGCCGCCAAATGCATGCACAAGGCCACCACCAGCGCCGACAGCAAGGTGCCGCCAAACGCCAGCGACAAGACCAACGCGCTCTCGCGGCGAAACTGCGCCCAGCCGAGATGCAGCGCCGCTTCGAACACCAGCGGCGGCAAAAGTACGGTAAACACCAGTTCCGGAGTCAGCTCGATGCCGCTCTTGTACCCCGACAGGCTGAGCCCCACCCCCGCAATCACCAGGCCGATGGCATAAGGCTGCCCCAGCCGACGGCACACGGTCGCCACCAGACAGGCGATGAACAGCAACAGCCCGAGCGCAACGATGTCGACGTGATGCATGGCGAAGCGCCTCTCGTGTACGCGCGCTGGTTACCAGCCGAAGGCGGACGGGTCAGAATCCGCCATGGAACAGCCCGATGGTCAAGGCGATACCGATGCCGACGACGACAAAGCGCAGCGCGCGTTCATTCACGCGGCGCAGCATGTGCGCGCCGAGCCAGCTGCCGGCGAGCGCGCCGACCATGGCGACCGTCATCGCCAGCCAGCGCACTTCGCCCGACACGAGGAAAATCAGCACGGCGGTAAAATTCATCACCCCGGCCAGCATGTTCTTGGTCGAAGCCGCCGCGCGCACCGGCACACCGCTGAGCGCCAGCGCGGCCATCATCAGGAAACCGATGCCCCCGCCGAAATAGCCGCCATAGATCGCGATCCCCATCTGCACCGCGCCCGCCGATACCGGCCCGAGCGGGCGCGCGCCGCCGCCTTCGTGCGGCGCCTTGCGAAAGAACGAGCCCCAGGCAAAGGCGGCGGTGGCAAACAGCACCAGCCACGGCACCATGCGGGCAAAGACCTGCGAAGGCGTCAAAAGCAGCAGGACCGCGCCAAGCACCCCGCCGATCAGGCTGATCACGGTAAGCGCGCGCAACGACAGGCTCGCCGTACCCGAAGCATGCGCCCGGCCAAGCCAGCCACCCGTCACCTGCCCCGGAAACAGCGCCACGGTCGAGGTGATATTGGCCGCGCGGGCGTCCATCCCGGTCAGCATCAGCACCGGCAAAGTGATGAACGAGCCGCCGCCCGCCAACTGATTTTGCGCACCCGCCCAGACCGCGCCGACCAACAGCACGCCAAAGTGAAACAGCAAGGGTGAATTCATCGGTACGCTCGCAGGAAAAAGGGGATCGCGGGCGCGGTACTCCCGATCGGGAGCGATGAAAACCCTTTACAATCGGTCAGATCAGATCGAGCCGCGCCGGGGCCACGCCCGGAAAAATCGTCGCCAGTTGCGCCTTGTTCAGCCCGTATTGCCGATGCCACAGCCCCCCGATCAGCGCGCGATAGTCGGTCAGGACCGGCAAATCACGACCCTGGTTCAAGGTTTCGGGGGCCACGCGCACTTGCGGGCCAACCATGCGCCCGCCCGCGACTCCGCCACCCAGAACCCAATAGATGCTGCCATGGCCATGGTCGGTGCCGCGATTGCCGTTTTCGCGGAATGTACGGCCAAATTCGGAAAGCACCACGACCACGCTCTGCCGCCAGGCCTCGGGGCCGAGCGCGGCGGCATAAGCGGCAAGGCCGCGCCCCAGTTCGCCGACCCGACCCGCCAGTTGCCCTTGCGCGCCGCCCTGGTTGACGTGCGTATCCCACCCGCCGACATCGACAAAGGCAAGGTTGTATGTGTCGCGCATGACCAGCCCGATGCGCTGCGCCGCCGCCTCGAACCCGCGCGCGGCAATCGCGCCGCGCCCACTGCTGCGCATGTCTTCCTCGATCGTATGCCAGACGGTGTCGCGCGCAGAAAAACCGGCATGGATCGCCGCATCGAGATCGATCCCGCCCAGCCGCTGTCCGCGATACATCGCGGCGATCATCGCGGTTTCGGCATCGTCGATCGGCGGCTTGCCATTGCCGCCAAGCGCCAGATTGGGGATCATCGGCCCGCCGCGCAGGATCAGCGGCAAAGTGTCGGAAAAAGCGATCGTGCGTTTTCCGCCTGTACCGAGCACATCGGCCAGCCGCCCCATGAAACCCGAGCCATAGCGGCGTGAAGCCTGAACGGGCTGGCCCATCTCGATGGTATCCTGCGTTTCGAAATGGCTGCGGCTCATGTCGTCGGTCCCCGCGAACGGGACAAAGGCGATCTGCCGCGCCGCCCACAGCGGGGCCATGCTGTCGCGCAAGGCGGGATGCAGGCTCCAGTCGGCATCGAGCGGCAAGGCCGCCTGCGGATTGGCCGGATCGGGCGCCGCAAGCGCGATCGTCGGGCGGGCCTGATGGTAAAAGGCATTGCCGGTCGGCGCGATCACATTGGCCGCGTCATAAGCCCCGCGCAGAAACACGAGCAGGAACCGCGTGCCCGATGCGGCAGGCGCGGCGATGGCCCCGCCCCCCAGCAGCGAAAGTCCGACGCCACCGGCCAACATGGTGCGACGATCAAGCATCATCGGTCCTCCTTCATCGCCGCATGAATTCGGGGCTGGCCAGCAGCAGCATGTTCCACTGCGGCGAGGACACCGCGCGGTCGAGCACGGCGCGGGTCTGCGCGCCGATGGTGCGGTCAAACCCGGCAAACCACAGCGCATTCTGCAATTGGGGAAAGGCCGGTTCGTCCGCCCCGCCCGGCTCTCGCGCCTTGAACAGCCCCGCCGAGCCGTTGCCGATCGCCTTGGCGATTTCAAAGCGCGTTTCCATCTGCCCCGGTCCCGTCCAGGCCGCAGCGTCAAGCGGCCAACCGTCGGGCGTTTCGCGGCCATAAGGCGCCTCATCCATGCGGCGCAGCCAGTTCAGGATCGGATCGGCATTGCGGATCACCCGCCCGCCATAGGCATAGCGCACGGCCGAAAGGACATAATGCATCGGATCCTTGAACCCCTGCCCCAGCGAGGCGCGAAATTCATCGGAGCGCAAGACCACTGCGACGACGCGCGCGATCGTGCCGTCGCTCGCCTGCCATTGCGCGCCCATCGCATCGACCAGCGCGGGCGACGGATCATGGCCGAGCAGAAACAGCGCCAGCTTGCGCGAAACATGCGCGCGCGTCGCCGGGGCATCGGCCAAGATGCGGATTGCCTGCGCCACTTCGCCCCAGCCGGAGCCGTGGATGGTCTGGCCGAGCAGTACCTTGTCGCCGAAATCATGCCGCGCCGGATTGAATTCGAACAGCCCGTCGCGGATATAAAGCGCGGCCTTGTCCGGCGGCAGGCGCGGCGCATCCGGAGTCAGCCGCACGCCCACGCCCGTCAGGATGCGCGCCAGTTCCTGCACGTCCTTCTGGCTATAGCCCGATCCGACGCCAAGCGTATGCAGCTCCATGATTTCGCGGGCATAGTTTTCGTTGATATGCCCGGCGGCGTTCTGATCGTTGTCGAGATATTGCAGCATCGCGGGCTGGGTCACCGTCGCGGCCAGAAGATCGCGAAAACGGCCCAGGGCATGGCTGCGCAAGGCATCGTCCCACCCGCCGAGCATCGCGCGAATCTCCCGCTTTTGGCCATGCACGCTGAAATGGTTGGCCCAGAACCAGGTAAGCTGTTCGCCCAATTGCGCCGGGGAATAGAGCGCGCGCACAATCGCGCGCGTCGTCGCCTCGCGGTAGAGATCGGCCATATCGGCCTGCCACTGCTTGTCGGCGGCGGCCTTGGCATCGGGGTCGGCCATCGCGGCGATCGCGCGGCGCCGCTCGGTCATGTCCATGACGATCTGCGCCATCGGCTGACGACTGATCCGCATGTGCGCAATCGCCTGCGCAGCGGCGGGCGGCAGGGGCGCATCGATTGGCACGGCCAGCGCGGCAACCGGATCGCCCGCCGTCGGTGCGGGTTCATCGCCGCGCGGGCCCCAGCTCAACCGCTCGGCCATCACCAGCCGCGACGGGGTGAGTGGCGACGGGGCATCCGCCGCATCGGCGACCGAGGCGCACAGGACCAATCCGGCAGCAAGGACGCGTGTCCCGATCATACCCACACCATCCAGCAATCGGCACCGATCCGGATGATAGCGCGGCAATGTTTAGCGGGACGTGAACCGCACGATCAGTCGTCTGTCAGGCGATAATGCAGCGTGACGCGGCCACGCGCGGGAACCGCCAGGGCCCAGACGCGATGTCCATCCTGCAGGCCAAGCGGCGCAGAGGAATCGCGGATCGCCGCCGATGGTGTCTGCCTGAACGTCCCTTCGAAACGGATCGCAAAAGGATTGGCATTGCTGACCGTGACGGCCATCATGCGCCCGTCCTTGCGCCTGTGCGTGACGATCTGCCGCACGGTCACGTGCGGCGTCTGGGCGGTGCCGATGTCCACCCGGTCGCCGAGCGCGCGATCGTCGAGCGCGCCCTCGCCGACCACCAGCGCACCCGCTCCCCGATCCAGCAGCACGCGCACCCGCCCGCCGGGCAGCGCAAGACCCAGCCCCTCGGCCTTCCGGTTGCGTGTGCGCACCATCAACCGCGCCGGGCCCTGACCGATCAATGCGTCGAGCGCTGCGGTATGCAGCACTTCGACCGCAATCGGGCGCGGCTCGAACAGCGCGACCTGTTTCTGGCCGCGCGCCGCAACCATCGTCGGCAGCGGCAGGCGATAGAGCTTCAGATCGCCAAGATCTTCCGCCTCGGCCACGACCGCCTTGCGCATCGCCGTCACCATGATCTCCGCCCTCGCCATGGGGGCCGGCACCGCCATCGCGATGACGGGCGGCGGCGGAGCAACTATCGGCGGTGACGGCGTCGCGCGCGGGAAACACTGATACGTCAGGTCGCCGTCATCATCACGCCGATCGCGCGTCTCCGAAAAATGGGGCTTGCCCGCGACGACCGCCGCCATGGTGTGCGGAAAGCTGGTGACATCCGCGCTCGCCAGCGTGACCCAGGCGCTCAGTGTGGCGTGCCGCAGGTCGGGCGCGAGCTTCAGCACATAGTCCGCGCGCCAGTCATAGTCCCACGCCAGATAGGCCAGCCGGACCCGCACGTGCGCGGGCGCCGGGGCATCGGTCGCGATCGACAGCGTGGGCGAGGCAAACAGCCCCTCGGGCACGCCCGGATAAGCGATCGAATCCGAGAATGGGCCGCAAGTCATCGCTTCAAAGCCATGATCAGTCTCGACAATCGCCCCGCCATCGGGGGCCGAACGGATCACCGCGCGCTCTTCGCGGGTCTTGCCGGTGGCCGGGTCCTGCCGCCGCAAAGTGACCGGGCGCCCGAACCATCCCGCATAAAGATGGCGCGGCGAAAGCGCCAGCGCATCGAGGTTCTTTTCGCGCACGCCTGTGGGCAGCCCCGACACGATCACGCTTTCCGCCAGCATCCCCGCCGCGACACCGGGGAAGCGGATGACCGCAGGCCCGGCGGGCAGATCGATGTCGCGCACCTCGCTGATCAGCGCGTAGCCCTGCAACCAGCGCGGCGGATTGCGCGCATCGGTCGCCGCAGCACCGAACCGATCGTCCGGCGCGCGATAGATCGTGACACTGGTCTCGAGCGGCGCCGAGGCCGCGACGACCGCCGCCTCCCCGCCCACCGCGCGGACGGGAAGCAGCAGGAGCCCGGCCCAGAACAGGCGCGCACAATAAGCCACGGCGATCAGTTGCGCGTATCGAACGTGACGGTCAGCACGGTTTCGCCTTGCGCAGGCACCGCCACTTGCCAGACGCGTTCGTCGAGCGTGCGCTGTTCGCCGGGCAGGCTTTCCTGCGGCACGCGGGTATCATGCCAGCCGGTATCGAGCCCGGCTTGCGCGACTTCGACCGTGATCGGCCGGGCCTGCGCATTGGTGACACGATATTGCATCGTCGTCTGCCAATGCGTGACCGCCATATCGACTGTCGCAATTTTGGGCGCCTTGCCCTCGCCGGTCACGCGCCAGCGTGCGACCCGCTCCCATTCGCCCGCCTCGATCTTCGCGCGCTTGACCAGTGTCGGCTGAACCTTGACGTCGAAGGCCTCGCCCGTGGGCAGCGCGAGCGTCGATCCCATCGGCGTGTGTTCGATCGCCTGTTCGCCGATGAACTGCGGCTGCCCGCGCGCATCGCGCATATAGACGCGCACCATCCCGGCGGGCAGTGCATCGCCGACGCCGTCCTTCGCCCCGGTCGAAAACCTGATCACGCTTTGCGCGCCCTGCGGGTCGGCGGCATTGCCCGGCCCGTCGTTGCGCCAGTCGTTGCGATAGCGATAGATCTTGCGCGCCGGGGCTCCTTTCACGTCGAGAAATGAAACCTGCTTCTGCTGCGCATTGGCGAGCGTGGTGCGCCCGGCGATGGGGTAGACATAGAAATCGCCCAGCCGTTCGCGCCCGCTCGCTTCGGTGCCCGCGACTTCCATTTTCGGCGCGCGCGGCATGTACCGGCGGTTGGGCACATTTTCGCCGTCCCCCAGCGTATTGGCGACTTCGCCCGCCACGAGCAGGACATGCGCCCGGTCAAAACTGGTCCCGGTGGTGTTGTTGAGCGTGATCCAGCCCTGCACGTCGATATGGCCCGCCCCGTCCGCGCTGCCCGTCTGATCGAACAGCGCAACATAGTCCGCCTTCCACGAAAAGCCGTGACTGAGATAGCTGAGCGTGACCGCGCGCGCGCCCGAATGCCCCGAATCGAGCCGCACCGACAGCGTCGGTCGTGCCTTCAGCCCCGGCGGCAATCCGGGAAAGACCAGCCGCGAATGGCCGATGTCGCCCAGCACTTCGATATGCCCGCCGACCTCGATCAGCGTGCCGTCATTGTTGGCCAGCACTTTGGCCGGTTCGCCGCTATCGACGCCGGTCGTCGGATTGGTGTGCATCAAGGTGACCGTCTGGCCCACCGTCTTGTCGAGCAGGCGCGCCGGCGACAGCAGGTCATAGTCGAAATTCTGTTCGAGGATCGTTGCCTCGGGCACGGTCAGCGTCACCGTTTCGGGCTGAATCGCCGCCGAGACATCGGGAAAGGCCAGTTCCACCTCGCCTTTGCCCGGATCGATCCGCCGCACGTCCTCGATCAGCGCGAGATCGTTGTTGTAGATCGTGACGGATACATCGCCCTGCGCAATCGCCTGTACGGTCGATTGCGCGTTCGCCGCCCCGGAAAGCAGCGCAAGGAGCCCCGCGCCTGCCATTCGTGCCATGCCCGTCATCGTCTCGTCCCTTCGCCAGCCTTGGCCTGCAAGGCTAGCGCGGGCCGCGAAGAACCACGAGCAAATTGTTGTGCGTCAACGTGTTCTGGCAATCAGGCCAGACGTTCCATCCGGCGCAGCGCCTTGCGCAAGGGGGCAAAATCGAGCACCAGCAGCACGATCCCATAGGCAAGCAGCCCGACCGCGCCCGTGGCAATCGCCATGACTTGCCACGGCGCGCCCCACAACGCCCCCTGCCCCGCTTGCCCAAACCGGGCGCGCAACACCATGACCACCGCAGCCAGCGCCATCGCGGCGGCCAGCGGGCGCCAGGCCTGACGCCACAGATCGGCCCGCGACAGCCGCGCCACGCGCCCGAGCACGACCACCGTGATCGCAAAGACCAGCACCACCGCCAGCGCACGCGCCATGATCGCGCCATAAAGCCCGAACCGCAAAATCAGGATCAGCGCAGCGGGCAGCTTGATCACCATTTCGGCAAAATTGATCCACCAGGTCAGCC
This sequence comes from Novosphingobium sp. Fuku2-ISO-50, assembly GCF_001519055.1. Taxonomy (GTDB): domain Bacteria; phylum Pseudomonadota; class Alphaproteobacteria; order Sphingomonadales; family Sphingomonadaceae; genus Novosphingobium. Next base: position 108,966 of record NZ_KQ954295.1, read on the forward strand.
GCGTGCGCCCTTGCGCCATAAGCAGCGCCGAGGTGACCGGCGTGACAAACACCGGGATGATCAACACCACGAGGTATTGCAGGTAATCGGCTGAAACCGCCCATTTTTGCCCGAGCACCATGATCACCAGCGGTCGCGCCAGCAGGCTGGCGAGGATACACACCGGCAAGAGCAGCGCGATCAGGATGGCACACGTCGCCAGCACTTTGTCGCGCGGCGCCTCCCCCTTGCGATTGATCACCGAAAAGGCCGACATCAGCGGGCGCCACAGCGGCACAAGGATGATCTGATTGGGCAAGTTGGCGAGGTCGCTCGCCATGCTGAACGCACCGAGCGAGGCGGGCGAGACAAAGCGGCTGAGAATCAGGCGGTCAAATTGCCAATTGAGCGCGCTGATGATCTGCGATGCGGAAACCCAGCCGAGAATCCCCATGAATTCGCGCCAGCGCGCCAGGCTCAGCCGGGGCACCATCGGCGCGATCAGGTATGAAACGACCATCATGACCAGCGGCCCGGTCACCGTGCCCGCCACGATCGCCCAGTAATTGCGCAAGACCAGCGCCGCGATCACTGCAACGACCAGCGCCGCAAACTTGCCCGCCAGTTCGATCGCGACATCCTGACGAAAATTGAGCGCGCGCGAATAGAACGCCAGCCCCGGACTGAGCATCCCGCGCATGAACGGCGACAGGCTGAGCACGAGGATCAGCGCGGCCAGCCCCGGCTGACGAAAGAACATCGCCGCAGGCCAGGCGATCAGCGCCATGACCACGGCAAGCGCAAGCCCCCGGATCAGGCTGAGCGTGAAGGCCGTATCGAGCATCGCCCGATCAGGCTCCTGCGCGCGCACCACGACTTGCGCCACGGGCAGTTCGAAAACCGCCTCGATCACCTGCATCAGCGACATGGCAATCGCCACCAGCCCGAAATCGGGCGGAGTCAACAACCGCGCCAGCACAAGCAGGGCCGCAAAATCGAACAAGCGCGACACCAGCCGCGATCCGATCAGGAGTATGGCCCCTTTCGCGGCGCGCTGCCCGACTTGCCCGCCATGATCTTCCGACACAGCCTGCACCGTCATGCCCGCGCCGCCGCGCCGCAAACCGCCCGCGCGCGATCAGCCACAATGCCCGCCGGGGCGATAGGCATAGACATGGACGTATTTCACATCGAGCACCGATGGGTTTGGCGTATTTTCGATCGAATACCCCGACCCCAGCGCCAGATTGACCAGCGGGATCAAGGGAAAGACATGGCTCTTGGGCGTATCGGTCTGCCACACGAGCCGCCGATCGAGATAATAGCCGATCGTTTGCGGGGTCACCTTGATGCCATAATCGTGGAATGCGGTGACCAGGCTGTCGGGACGGACGGAAACCGTCGATCCGCCATGAAGCTCGGTCGCCTTGTCATGCGTCCACAGATGCAATGACGTGTGATAGGTCTCTGGAAACTGGCCGTAATATTCGATCACGTCGAGTTCGAGCGAGGGGCGCTTGTCCCCCTGAGGGCGCAAACTCGCAAGCCAGAACGCGGGCCAGGTGCCCGGCCCCGGCGGCATTTTCATGCGCGCCTCGAAATAGCCATAGCGTTCGCCATGGCCGTGCCCCGCGCCGTCGCCCGCCGCAATCAGCCCCGATTGCCAGCGACCATTGGCCATTTTGCGCGCGGTGATGTGCAACAGGCCATGGTCGACTGCAAACGGACCATCGGGCCCGGGATCGGCAAAGCGCGCATCGCCGAAATCGCCATTCCACGGGGTATGGGCGATCCAGTTCGCCTTGCCCGCGGTGTCTTTCCCCCCGGCCGCTTTACCCCCGACATCCTTGCCGCCCAGATCGCGCGCAACCACGCGAAAGTCGGCGAAATCCTCAAAGAAACTGGGGGTCATCCCGCACATGTCGAGTTGATCCCGTTCGGGGCGGGCACTGGCCGGGGCCATTGCGCCAAGGCTTGGCAGGAGCAGGCACAGCGCAAGGCGCAATCCGGGCAGTCGCATGATAATTCCTTGAAAGACGCAATGCCGTGAGTGTCGACCCGAGCACCGGCGCAAAACCGCCCACCCTGATCACCCGGCAGGGATCAAACTGTCGCCAGCGTGGCGACCGGCGACAAATCGAGCACTGACCGGCCGACGCCGCGCGCGCTGCGGCTGCGCAGCGCCAGCGCCGCGCCGCTGAGCAAGGCAAAATCGCTGCCCGGATCGCAATTGGGCGCCGTCACGCCGGCTATCACGATCGCCATCAGCATGGCCCAGGCACAAGCCCCCGCCACCGCCAGGTCCGGGTCGGCGATGGGGATATAGGTCGACCAGCGCAGCGGCTTGAACGCGGTCAGGCAATGCGCGGCGAGCGCAACCGCGCCGATCACCCCGACACAGCCGAGCACCGCCGTAAACAGGCTCGACGAGCGGAAGCTGCCCGGCCCGACGCCGATGCCCCAGGTTTCGACAAAGGCCTGATACCCCTGCATGGCCCAGAACCTGCGCTGAATCCCCGATTCCGAAGACATCTTGTCGAACAGCAAATGCTGCGCAAACGTCATGATCCGTTCGACCAGTTGCGGCTGCCAGATCAGCACGAGCCCGCAAGCCACGACCGCGCCGATCGCCAAGGCCCCGAGCCAGAGCGCGCGATCCGCCGGCATCGCCCCGGGAATGACCAGACTGCGCAAGGCCAGCAGGCCAAACCAGACGGCAAGGGCAACATAGGCCGTGGCCGACGTGCTGGCGAGCAGAGCCGCCCCAAGGCACAGCGCCGCCGCCCCCGTCAACACCGGCTCCACCCGGCGCAGCCAGCATTCGGCCAGAAACACGAACCAGATCGCGCCATAGGCGGCATAGCTGGACGGTTCGGGCGAAATCCCCGACATCCGCGCCACGCCTTCGATCTGCTGATCGAGCTGCGCATAGCTGCCGTTGCGGAAAAACCCGAGCGCGAGGTCGATCGCAGTACCCTTGCCGAGCACCGACAGAAAGCCGACCGCGCAATGGATCAGGCCGACCACCGCCATCGTGCGTACCAGCGTGACGCGGCCCGCCGGCGCCTTGCACGCGACATGGGCCACGACCGCCGCCGCGAATGTCCCCATCAGATAGACCGACGAGGTCAGATTCTGCGCCGAGGGCCCAAACGGCCGCGTCGCCAGCAGATAACTGAGCCGACTGGTATAAGTCGCCCCGCTTTCGGCGCGCAGCGGAGCAAAATCGAACCGCCCGCCAAACAGGCGTGGCCCGATATAGGCCATGATCACGCCATAGGCGACAAACACCAGCAGCCAGACATTGGCTTCGACCGCGCGCGCCGTGGCGCGAAGCTGGCCCGACCCCGGCACGAGCAGGCGCATGGCCATGAACAGCAGCGCGAAATCGAGCGGCGGGATCGACGACCCCGATCCGAGCGAGCCCAGCACGATCGCCGCAGAACCGGCAAACAGCGTAGTGACCAACAGGAAGGCAAACATCGCCTCGACACTGCCGGCCAGAAACAGGGCCAGGCCGACAAGGATCTGGATGGCGCCGATGATTGTCAGTTGCATGACCGAAATCCCGGTAAGAGGTGCCCGCGCTCAAGGGTGGCTGACATGATCGGTGCGCAGAAGCCCGGAGGTCTCTGGCCGATCGTCCACCCGATGCGGATCGAAGGCGCAGGCTGAAAAGGCAGCGGGCGATGGCGGCGGTGGCCCGTGAAGGGATACGCGATGGAACCCGTGGCCAACCGCTGCCGACGTCCGTCCCGGCCCCGGCATCAGGCCGGGCAACCGGGTCTGGCGAGCAGGAAGCATGCCTCCTGCCCGCCATGATCGATCAGGAATAATAGCGGCGATAGCTGTGGTAGAAGGCATCTTCGCCATAGCCGAACCGCGCCTGTTTGCGCATGTCGACCCGAGTCAGCGCGACGCCTGCCAGTTGCACCCGGTTACCCGGCAGCAGGCGCAGCGCCGCCCGCAGCGCGCTGTCGGGTGTCTTGCGCCAGCGGACCACGAAGACCGAGGCGTCGGCCTTGCCCAGCACCAGCCGCGCATCGGCAATCGGCAGCACCGGCGCGGTATCGATGATCACCGCGTGATACTTCGCACGCGCCGTTTCGAGCAGCCGATCCATCTCGTCCCCGGTCAAGAGCTCCGGCGCGTCGGTCGTGTCGCGCGAAACCGGCAGGATCGCGAGCCCGGTTGCCGGATCGACCGAGATGGCCGCATCGAGTTCGACTTCACCGCGCAGCACTTCGATCAATCCGGGGCGCCCTTCGCGATCGGGCACGAATTCGCTGACCCCCTGGCGGCGCAAGTCGCAATCGATCAGCAGCACGCGGTCGCCCGAAGCCGCCATCGAGCGGGCAAGGCAGATCGAGGTGGTGGTCTTGCCTTCATCGGGCAGCGACGAGGTGATCGCGATGACTTTGGCGTTGGTCGTGTTCATCGCAATCGAAGCGCGCAGCGAGCGGAAGCTCTCGGCAAAGGCCGAGCGCGGGCTCTCGATCAACGCCTCGGTCGGACTGGCCTTGCGACCGCGCACCATGACCGAGCCCAGCGACGGGATCGAGCCGAGATAGCGCACGCCAAGCCGTTGTTCGATGTCATCGCCAGTCGTGATCCCGCTATAGTTCAGCTCGGCCAGAAACGCGGCGGCGACCCCCAGCCCCAACCCGACCGCAAACGACAGGATCAGGTTGATCAGGACATGCGGGCTGTCGGGCACGAGCGGCACCGAGGCCGGATGCAGCATCTCGGCGTCGGCCTGTTCGGTGCCTTCGCGCGCGGTCAGTTCCTTGTAACGGTTGAGATAGCTTTCGTAGAGCGCGTTCGACGTTTCGGCCCGCTTTTCCAGATCCTGCAACCCGGTCTTGGCCGAATTGCTGATCGCCAGCGCGCCGCGCGACTGTGTCAGCGAGCCCGACAGCGAGGCCAGCCGCTGGTCCGAAGCTTGCGCCTTGGCCTCAAGCCCGGCGATCACGCGCCGGGTTTCACCGGCGACCTGTTCGTCGAGCGCGCGCAGCGTGGCGCGCGCCTTGATCACATCGGGATGGAGGCTGCCATAGCGTGCCTGGAGCGAGGCGAGCTCGCCGGCCGCCGTCGCCTGTTGCGCGCGCAGCGCGGCAATTGCGGGCGAGGCGAGCGTTTCGCCGACATTGCCGCCGTTGGCCGCACCGGCCTGCTGGTGCCGCGCCGCATCGAGCCGCGCCGCATCTTCGGCCTGTTCGGCGCGAGCGCGCGCCAGTTCCTGATTGTAGGCAGAGATTTCCTGCTCGGTCAGCGTGCCCTGGTTGGTGCTGAGCAAGTTGTGCGCGATGCGATAGTTCTGTTCGGCGGCACTGTCGGCCAGCGCCTGGCTGCGCAGTTGATCGAGCCGCGCAGCGATCATCCCGGTGGTCTGGCGCGCACCGTCGCGCTTGGCATCGAGCGCGCCGCGCGTAAACTGTTCGGCAAAGGCATTGGCCACTTTGGCCGCCTGATCGGCGCTGCGGCTGTCATACGTGATGCCGATGTCATAAGTCGAGCCGATGCGCTGCACATTGAGATGCTTGCGCAGATAGTCGATCGTCGCGAGGCGCGCCGCGCCGCGCCCGGCCTCGGCGACGATGCGCGGATCCTTGTCCAGCCCCAGACGATCGATCACCGCGTTCATGTTGTCGCTCGACGTCACTTGCGCAACTTGCGTGTCGACAAAGGCGTCGGTGGGGGCCTGCTGCTCGGTCACGCGATCGTTGGTGCTTGCCGGCGCGATCATCGCGGTCTTGTTGCTCAGCGTGACATCGGCATGGGCGACATAGATCCGCGGCTGCAACGCAGTGACAATCGCGCCGATTGCAAGCGATCCCCCCAGCACCGAGACAAACAGGCCCGACCGGCGGCGGAAAATGCCGATCAGGAATTTGAGATCGATGCGGTCGTTTCCGGCGACCGGCACCGCACGCGGCTCTGCCAGCCAGGCCGGCAGGACATCGCCCGGGCCGCGAAGCGCACCGACGGCGCTCGAGTCCAATGTGTTGACAGCGGTGCTCACCCTTATGCTCCTTCGCTGACGATTCGGCACAGATGGCCCGGCAGATGTGCCGCGCGATCGCAAACCGAACGGGTTTTCAAAAAACCAGTCTGATGCCCTACGTAATGCCGTGCCCCGGGATGCCGTATCCGTGGGAAAGGACATCCGTAAGCTGCGAGAGTCAGACTAGGCGACCGCGCCCGTCGCGAAAGGCGAAGCATATCCGCAGCGGAGGGAAAACGGGGCGGTCGGGTCCGGCGGCAGGGGGGCGCGCCGTGCCGCGGCAGAGACCCGACCTGCCCCCCGCCGAAGCAGCGCCGACATCTGACGGTTACGCGCGCTACGCACCGGCACAACTCGGGAAAAGCGCTTAGGAAACTGCCTCAGGAAGGCGCGGAAAGTGCCGCGTCACCCTCACCGGGGCGAGGCCGGACGAGCCATCGGACCGGTCAGAAACGGCGCGGGAATATCTCCATGCCGGATTTTTCGTTACGGCGCGACCGATTGAGCTTTTCCGCGACAGGCATAAAAACAAGGTCAGCGGCCGCCACCGGGAAAAGCATCTTCCGATCGGGCATTCGCCGTCATTTCAAGGTTATTGCGGGAATAGATGGGGAATAACATGCGCACATTCACGATTACGGTTGCAACGGCGGCCTTGATCATGCCGTTTCTTTCCGGATGCAGCGAAGGCAGAGTCGCGCCGCTCGCCTCGGCCAGCGCAGCACAAAACGGCTCGGCACAGGCCGGCGGCTATCACCTGGGCGCAGGCGACAAGCTGCGGATCACGGTTTACAACGAACCGGCGCTGACCGGCGAATACAGCGTGACACCGGCAGGCGCTGTCGCGTTTCCGCTGATCGGCACGGTCAATGTCGCCGACCATACGATCGAGCAAGTCACCGCCGACATTACCCACCGGCTCGACGGCGGCTATGTCCAGGATCCGCGCGTCAGCGTCGAAGTGCTGAACTTCCGCCCGTTCTATATCCTCGGAGAAGTCAACAAGCCGGGCGAGTATCCGTATTCGTCAGGTCTGACCGTCGACAAGGCCGTCGCACTGGCCGGCGGCTTTACCTATCGCGCCAATTCCCGGGTCGGCTTTCTGCGCCGGGACAACGGACCGGCGGAAGGCAGCGTCGCGCTGCGCGGCACCCCTGTCGCGGTTCAGCCCGGCGACACGATCCGCATTGGTGAACGCTATTTCTGACGCGCGACGCCAAGCGGTCGATCCGGAAATCGCAAAACCACCGGCATGGATCGCGTTGGTGCCGATCCAGCTTGGCCTGAGCCGGGTTGGCAGCGCCTGACAGACCTTCGGACAACGCCGCTCTGCAGCGACAACGCCTGACGCTAGCGGATTGTTTTTGACATTTGCATCCCGCCATCCGGATAGCACGGCCGCAAATGTCAAAAACGGACCACGTGCCAGCCTCACGAGCCACGCGTCAGGCGCCGCGTTGCCACCAGCCGGTGTGGCCAACCACCGCCCGCGCCGCGACCATGTCCGGCGCCGGCAGGCGCGGCAGAAAACGGCGGCCCCGCCAAGCCTGCGCATGATCGCGCCGGTGTCGAAATTCGGCGGCAGCGCGCGACGCGAATTTACCCCGCCGCGCACAGAACCGATCCGGGCTGCCGGGCGAGCCATGCACGGCGTAGTGCACGGAATGCACGGCAGTACGCGCGCCGCCTGCAAAACGCCTTCGGCCGGGCAGCCGCTTGCCCCCGCTGAAGACCGCCACCGGCCCAATTGTCAGCGGCGGGTCAATTGGGGCATCCGCCTCCAGCCGGGCCTGCGCAATGCAGGCATCGGCCGCCGCGCAATTTCGCATGAAGTGCGCCCATGATCTGAACCCCGCCTGATCTGAACGCACGCCGCCGATTGGCCGCCAGCGCGACTCGAGCGACCGTCGCCGCACGGCTTTCACGCGTCAGGCGCCCAAAACCGATCTCCAACGAAACCCGCCATGCCAAAGTACTGCATCCGTTTTGGAGAAGGCGTCAGGCAAGGCCCTGCCCACCGAGCCCGCCGCAACCTGCAAAAATCGTGGCCGCTCCGATCTCCAGGCTGCACCGCGGCTCACACTGCAGCGCCACACAAGACCTGACCCAGGCTTCGCAACCCCGCATCCGGCTGCGACTTTCTCCATCCCGCACTGCGACATTGGCGGCCTGCCAATACAGGTACTCCACCAATGCTCCATTTTGGTTTTACGCCACCGACACTGGATAGCCCCGGATGACGACAACAGATGCCGTACCAGGATTGCCAAAGGATTGGGGCTCGATTACCTGTTTATAGGCGCTTTTCCCGTAACAGCGGGATTGACCGTTAAGAGGTTCGCCCGGTCCTTCAGCTTTGCTGCCGGGTGATCGAAAACAAGGCGGCAGCGGATCGGGAGGAAATATCCCCCTTTCGGCAATCAAGCCGCAGTAACTGTCAAGATGTCACGCATGAAAGCCGCGCCATATTACGGGGCCATATTACGGGGCCATATTACGGGGCCATATTACGGGGGATGTCGAGTGGACAAGATTATCTGGAGCGAAAATTCGCGCGACACGCCCTACACCATGGGCGAGCGCGGCGGGCTCGATGCCGCGCGCGGACAGATCATCGGACTTGCCATCAGCCAAGTGTTCTGGCTGGGCCTGGCGCTTGCCTGGGCACGCTTTTGAGCCGACCAGGCTCGTCCTTACACCATCCGAGTGACGCGCAAACATGGGCCTCGCGCCGCTTGCGCGCGAACCGGACCCGCAAAACCCGCATTTAGGCCACGAAATCCGACCGCGCGCCTGATCGCACAATAGCGCCGATCCCGCGCGGCAATCACCAGGCCCCCCGGCCACTCAACACTGCAGGCACCGTCCGCACGAGAATGAGCAAATAGAGCCGTAGCGAGCGCCCACGGGCAAAGGCGACATCGAAGGCCACCCGACGACGATAGGACGTATCGGCATCGCGCTGGACCTGCCACAGCCCGGTCAGCCCCGGCCGTACCCGGCAATAGATCGCAAAGTGGCGCCCATAGCGGGGAATTTCCGATTCCACGATCGGGCGCGGCCCGACCAGGCTCATGTCGCCGCGCAACACATTGAACAACTGCGGCAATTCATCGAGACTGGTCCGCCGCAAAAAGCGACCGATCGAAGTTATCCTCGGATCATGCCGCAGCTTCTGACTGGTCTGCCATTCGGCCCGCGCCGAAGGATCACTGTCCAACAGGGCCTTGAGCTGGGCGTCGGCATCGATCGCCATGGTGCGAAACTTCAGGCAGGCAAAGCGCCGCCCATGACGCCCCACCCGGCGATGCGCAAACAGCATGGGCCCCCGGCTTGTCACCTTCACCGCCAGCGCCACCAGTGCCATGACCGGAAAGGCCAGCATCAGCGCAAGCAAGGCCCCGAGAATGTCCAACGCCCGGATCATGCCGTCGGCCACCAGCATCCCCGGCAGCGTATCGGTCGCCGGATAGTGCCGCGGCGCCGGATGAGCGGCCGCCAGACCATCCGGCCCCATACCCTCCGCCCCCATACTCTCCAACACTGCGGGCTCCGACGATATGGCCCGCATCGCCACGGCCCTTGGCGGAACGGCCCTGGCCGCACCGGGCGCGCCCGGCGACGACGACACGCCCGCCTCAGCCTGATCGGAACTGTCCTTCGGGGGAAGTGCCTGCTCTGATACGGGCAGAGGGGCTGCGGCATTGACGGTCATTCGCGGGCGCAACGGGCGTCTCCCTCTTGCTCGGCCGATCGCGACAGCGCGATCACACAAAGCGCAAGATGAAGGGCGCAAGCCCGCAGGTCAGCGAGGGAAAGACCCGGGACGGTTGGATTGGGACTTCGTTACGTGCCGAAATCGCGCCCGGACCGACGCATCAGCGCAGATATCCCAGCACCCAGAAAATCAGCACCCACAGCGCGCCGGAGCAGACCAGCGGCAGAATAAGCCGCAACCATACCGGATAGAGCATGACGGCCGAATCCCGGATCTCTGTCGGACTTTCCGCAAAAGCCCAGAGATTCTGGTGCATTCTGTGGACCGGCGACGCGACAAAGCCATCGCGTTCGCCGGCCGGGCGCGGCTGGGCGCGTGCTTCGTCTTCGGGTTTGGGAAAATGGCGGTATTTGCGCTGCGGCATGGCGTCACCTCGACATGAGGCGAAATACCGCGACGCAGCTTAAGCCCCCCGCTTCGGCATATAGGGATTACCACGCAGCGACCGTGCCCGCAGAGCCGCTGCATGGTTCACTTCATTATCGAGCAGTTTTGAACTGTTCCAGTGTAGTGGATCTGAAATTCGCACCGCACCTGCCCGCTTGGGGTACGCGAACTTCAGATTCGGCCCACTAGCCGCGCGCTGCGCCATCGAGCGGCTCGCCATCGACAGGGTAACCCGCGTCGGACGGAATCACCAGCCAGCGCACCCCGTCGCGCTCTTCCATCCAGGGCGAAATCGTCTGGATCGGGGTCGCCAGCGCATGGTCGCGCACGGCCGCGAAATCGGGCCACAGCGCCAGTCGTTCGAGATTGCGCCGGGTCGGGAAGATCACCTTGATCCGTCCCGCATCCGCCAGATCGAGCGCCTCTTGCGCCGTGGCCCAGAACAAGTGCTGCGTCTCGGTGGCATCGGCGGCCAGATCGAGCGCGCCGGTCCCGACATCGGCCAGATAGAACCGCGTATCATAGACGCGGATCTCGCGATGGCGGGGCCACCAGCGCGCAAAGGGGATCAAACTGTCAAAATCGATCGCCCAACCTTCATCGGCCAGAATTGCCCCCAGTGTCTCGCCTGCGAGCAGGCGCCGACGCGCGTCGATCGCGCGAGGGGCGGTGACGGTTCCCTTTACACCGACGACAAGCCCGGATTCCTCCAGCGCTTCGCGCACGGCCGCGATCCGTGCCGCGGCATCGTCGGGATCGAGGTCCGCAGCCTCCGGCAGAGAATCGGCCAAGGCACGATCGGCGGGATCGACCGCTCCCCCCGGAAAGACGGTCGCGCCGCCGGCAAAAGCCATCGCCCCCGACCGTTCGAGCAACAGCAGTTGCGGCGGCCCGCCGTCTGCATTGCGTCGAAACACCACCACGGTTGCCGCCGGTCGCGCCGGCGGAGCATCCTCTACCCAATCGCTTGTTCTTGTCATGGCAACAGGATGATACGCCCGGACGATCTTGCCAAGGGGGACATGCGCCGCCCTGACCGAATTCCGAAACTGTCGGCATGCTTTACACCTGCCCATCGGCGCTCGTGCAGATCGCGAAAAATTGCACGGTTTTCGGTGCCGAAGACGATTTGGCACGGGTCATGCATTACCCTGTATGTCCCTAAGATGCCCCAAATTGACAAGGCGGAGCCTGTCCCCAAGTTTCCCGGCTCCGCCTTTCGACCCTAACCGATTTCCGCCGGTCTCCCCCCGGCATTGCCCAGTACCCGAGCTCAGTACCCCGATTATCGTGTCCCCCCCGATTGTCGTGTCCCCCCAAATGCCCCGTCCCCGGAGCATCAACGTCCCCAAAAGAAAACGCGGCCCCCGCCATAGCGGGGGCCGCGTTTCACTTTGTGCGTGGAAGGAGTGTGCGCAAAGCGGACCGGGCGGCAAGGCCCTGCCGCTCTCGCGGCAAATCGCTTCAGGCTCGCGCGACGCCCGCTTCAGTCACCAGCTGCTCAAGCTCGCCGGCTTCGAACATTTCCATCATGATGTCCGAACCGCCGACGAATTCGCCTTTTACATAAAGCTGGGGGATCGTCGGCCAATCGGAAAAGGCCTTGATCGCCTGGCGGATCTCCATGTCCTGCAACACGTCGACAGTCGCGTATTCGACCCCCAACCGTTCGAGAATGGCCACTGCCCGGCTCGAAAACCCGCATTGCGGGAACAACGGCGTGCCTTTCATGAACAGGACCACATCATTGCCCTGGACAATTTCGGTAAGGCGTTCGGCGGTGCTGGCGGTCTGCGACATGGGTCTTGGCGGTCCTTTCGGGACAATACGAATCAGACGCCCGAAATGGGCACGGCAGTGGTCAATTGCAAGGCGTGCAAGGCACCGCCCATGCGCCCGCCCAAGGCCGCATAGACCGCCTTGTGCTGGGCCACCCGGCTCATGCCCTGAAATGCGGCAGAAACGACATGCGCGGCATAATGATCGCCATCGCCGGCCAGATCGGTGATCGTGACCTCGGCATCGGGCAGCGCCGCACGGATCATCGTGGCGATGTCGTCGGCGGCCATCGCCATCAGACGTCGCCCATCATTTGCCGCCGCGCCTCGACCGTTTTGGCTTCGAGCGCCTTGCGCACTTCCGCTTCGCCCACTTCGACCCCTGCCAGCAGGAGATCGCCATGCACTTTGCGAATCACTTCCTCGTCGCCGGCATCTTCGAATTCGGCCTGAACCACCGAGCGCGCATAGGCTTCCGTCTCCGCGGCATCGAGCCCCATGCGTTCCGCCGCCCAATTGCCCAACAGCTTGTTGCGGCGGGCCTGAATGCGAAACAGCATTTCCTCGTCGTGGGCAAACTTGGCCTCTTCGGCGCGTTCGCGATCTTCAAAGGTCGTCATCGCGGCAATCCTTACATGATGGTGTGAACCTGCGATAATCAGCCCGCCGCCATGCCGCAAGCGCAGACATGGTCGAACCGCCTGCAAGGCGTGCCATGTTTCGACCATCCCGGCACTTTTTTACGGCACTCAGGGCGTCAGGCCGGTCCAGTTGGCCAGAAAGGCCATGACATCGGCACCCCCGGCGATCGTCTTGTCCAACGGCTTTCCGGCGCCATGCCCCGCGTCGCTGTCGACGCGCAGCAAGCGGGGCCGTTCGCCGATCGCGGCCGCCTGCAACGCGGCGACATATTTGAAGCTGTGCGCGGGGACCACGCGGTCGTCGGTATCGGCAGTGGTGACCAATATCGCCGGATAGGCGTGGCCGTCGCGGATATTGTGATAAGGCGAATAGGCGCGCAGCGTGCGCCAGTCGCCTTCGCGACGCGGATCGCCATAGTCGTCGATCCACGACCGGCCTTGCGTAAACCGGTCAAAGCGCAACATGTCCATGACCCCGACATCGGGATTGGCGGCGACAAACAGGTCGGGGCGCTGGTTGATCACGGCGGCGACCATCATTCCGCCGTTTGACCCGCCTTGCGCGGCCAGCCCGTCGCGCCGGGCAATGCCCGAACGAACGAGGTATTCGCCCGCCGCGATGAAATCGTCGAAACTGTTCTGTTTGCGGCGGCCCCGCCCGGCCTCGTACCACGCCGGGCCAAGCTCGCCCCCGCCGCGCACCGCCGCCACCGCCAACACGCCGCCCGCCTCAAGCCAGGCCATGCGCCATGGCGAATAGCTGGGGTTGAGCGCAATATCGAACCCGCCATACCCATAAAGCAAAGTTGGCGCAGCCGTGCCGAGCAACGACCGTTTGCGCACCACGGTCAACGGCACCATGGTCCCGTCGCGCGAGGGATACTGCCGCTCCTCGATGACATAGTCGGCCGGATCGAACGGCACGGCAGGCGTGGCAAACGGCGTCACCTTCCCGCTGCGCAAATCCATGCGATAGATGGCGGGCGGCTGATTGTAGCTGGAAAACTGATAGAATGTCTCGGGATCGCCTAGACGCCCGTCGAACCCCGTCGCCGCCCCCGTTGCCGAAATGGTGATCGCGCGGGCCGGGCGCCCTTTCAGATCGGTGACCACGGCCAGCCGTTGCCCCCCGTCGAGGTAGGACAGGATCAGCCGATCGCCGACGATCCGCCCGGCTTCGAGCAGGCCACGCTGCTCTGCGATCACCACGCTGGCGCGGGAATGCGTGCCGAGATCGAGCTGCACCAGCCGATAATTGCGCGCGCCATCGTTAGTGACGAACCACAAATGCGCGCCCTCGCCATCGACCAGTTTCCAGTCATGATCGAGCCCGGGGACCAGCGGCAGCACCGCCCAGCGCCCGCCCACACGCGGCGCGGCAAGGTCCACGAGATGAATCGCCCTGACCGGCGCGGTTCCCGCCTCGGTGCTGATCACCGCCCAGCGCCCATCGGACGTGACTTGCGCCTTGTGCCCCCAGTCGGGATGATCGGGCGTGGCATAGACCAGTTGATCCGCGTCCTGCGCGGTGCCGATGCGATGAAACCACACGGCCTTGTCATGCGCGGGCGCGCGGTATTCCTCGTCGGCACGCGGCGCGGGATAGCGCGAATAGAGAATGCCTTCGTCGCCCACCCACCCGATCAGCGTATCGTTCGCCCATTCGAGCCGATCGCCGAGCATGCGTCCGGTCGCTGCGTCAATCACGCGGATCGTGCGCCAGTCGCTTCCGGCGTGCTGTTCGCCATAGGCAAGGAAACGCCCGGTTTGCGAAGGCGCCCAGGCATCGAGCGCAAAGGCCGCCTCGGCGTGATTGGGGTCCACCAGCAGCCGATCGGCCCCGCCCAGCCCGTCGCGCGCATAGAGCGCAGACTGGTTCATCAATCCGCTGTTGCGCAGGAAGAAATAGCGATGCCCCGCCTTTTTGGGCAAGCTGGTGCGCTCGAAATCATAAAGCGCGCGCAATCGCGCCGCAAAGTGATCGTGCCCCGGCAAGGCAGACAGATACGACCGCGCCAGCGTGTTTTCGCGTTCGACCCAATCAGCCACGGCACGGTCGCTGCGGACATCGCCTTCAAGCCAGCGCCACGGATCGGCGACCGTTTCGCCGAACGGGTGATCGCTGATCCCGCCGCGCGGCGCCGCAGGATAGCGCGCAGACGGCAGGGCAAGATCGGCCCGCGACGGCATGACAGGGATCGCGGTCGCCGACATCGGGGCAAGCGTCGTCGTCCGGGGCGACTGTGCGTCAACCCCGTCGATTCCGGCCCCTCCCGCACCGCCCTTTCCGGCCAGCGCGGGCGCCGCATGAAGTACAAGACCCAGGGCGCCGCACAGCAGCACCTGTTTCAGGCCCATCCGTTCCCACTGCATCATCTTGTTATCGCAAGCACAGATAGCACGACCCGCCCAGGCCTGCGAGCAGGAAAAGCCTAGGCCTCGCGTTGAGCCAGCAGCGCGCGTGGCAAGAGCAAGGCAATCGGCAGCGACAGCGCCGAAGTCGCCACGTTGATCCAGACCAGCGCGGAAAAGCTCCAGCCGAAATCGTCCATCAGATGCGCGCCGATGATGTCGGTGCCAAACAGCGCGAGATTGCGCACGCTGAGCATCAGCGAATAGCCCAGGCTTTCGCTGCCGCGCGGCGTGGCGCGCGCGGAAAGATCGAGAAACGCCAACTCCGCCAGCGCAAAACCGACCCCGTTGCCCCCTTCGATGACAAAGGCGGCGGGAACGCTGTTGTAGAACAGGAACGAAGCCTGGGTCAGCACCGAACAGCCGAGCCCCGTCAGCAACAAGCGCCGCAGCGTCAACCGGCGGCAGAGCCAGGTATAGGCCAGCGCCGTAATGATGCCCGCGCCATAACTGGTGAATGTCAGCCAGCCTTGCGTCACCGTGGTCATGTGCAGGTCGTTCTGCTGACGATAGAACAACGCCGTCTCGGTGCTCGGCGCGATAAAGAACACCAGGATCAGCGCTGCCACCGCCCACATCGTGCGTGCGCGGGCGATCGCGCGCAACTGGCCCCTCAGCGCCGAAAACGGCTGCGGCGGATGATAAGGCTCATGGAGAAAGAACAGCGTCACCGGGATCAACGAGGCGGCAATCAGCGCGCAAGTCAGCGCGGTCCAGCCAAAAGCCACACCGGCCAGATAGCCCGATGCCGGTCCTCCGACGAGAATGCACAGCGCATAGATCGCCTGCCGAACGCCTGCCAGGCGCCCCGCGGCGCCGCTCGCCTGCGCCGTCTCGACCAGCAGCCCCCCCGTCGCGCAACTGACCAGCACCATCGCGCAACATGTCAACGCCATCGCCACGAACAGCGGCATATAGGCCTGCGCAACGAACCCCGAAGCCGACCAGCCGAGCGCGGCCAGCGCCGATCCGATGACCATGTACGATCGCCGCCGCGAACCGAGCAGGGGAAAGGCATCGATCACCGCCCCGAACAGCGGCTTTACATACCACGCAAAGCCGATCGCGAACAGAAACGTCGCCGTGGCCGAACGGTCGAGATGCAGCCCGTTCTTGAGCAGATTGCGCAACGGAATGCGCCCGAGGATCTTGTCCTGCGCCAGCGACGTGGCCATGACCCCCATCGCCACGACCACACTGACCCGCCACAACGGGATCGTCGGCGAATCCGGCGCATCGTCGCATGGCGCAGAGGCAAACACTTCGCTCACGCGGCGAACTCTCCGAAAAACAACCCGAATTCTCGTCTGAACCCACCGTGATCGACGAAGCCGCGCTTGGCAAGGATGCGCCCTGCCCTGCCTGCCTCCTTTTAAGCGCGCGGCTGCAGCCCGCTCCAATGCGCCAGAAAGGCCTGCACATCGGCGGCTTCGGCAATGACTTTGTCGATCGGCTTGCCGCTGCCGTGCCCGGCGCGGGTTTCGATGCGGATCAGGTGCGGCTTTGGCCCGATCGCGGCGGCCTGCAGTGCGGCGGCGTATTTGAAGCTGTGCCCCGGCACCACGCGGTCGTCGGTGTCCGCCGTGGTGACGACGATCGCCGGATAGACGGCGCCTTCGCGCACATTGTGATACGGCGAATAGGCGCGCAGCACGCGCCAGTCGGCCTCTACTTCGGGATGGCCATAGTCATCGACCCAGTACCGCCCGGCGGTAAAGCGATCGAAGCGCAGCATGTCCATCACCCCGACCCCGGCATTGGCCGCCGCAAACAGATCGGGCCGCTGATTGACCACCGCGCCGACCAGCAGGCCGCCGTTCGAATGCCCCTGGATCGACAGGCCGCCGCCGGGGCAAATCCCATGGGCAATCAGCCATTCGCCCGCCGCGATGAAATCGTCGAACACGGCCTGCTTGTGTGCGCGGCGCCCGGCATCATGCCAGGCGTCGCCATATTCGCCGCCGCCGCGCAAATTGGCCAGGGCATAGGCCCCGCCGCATTCAAGCCAGGCCATCGTCGTCGGCGAAAACCACGGATTGAGCGAGACGTTGAAGCCGCCATAGCCGTAGAGCAGTGTCGGCACCGGGCCCGATGCATCCGCCCGACGCACCACGAACATCGGCACACGCGTCCCGTCGCGCGAGGCGTAGAACACTTGCTCCACCCGATAATCCTCGGACCGAAAGGTCAGGCGCGGCGCGCGCCACGGCGTCATTGCCCCATCGGCCGGATCGAGCCGCAACACCGTGTCCGGCGTCGTAAAGCTGGTGAACGACAGATAGCCCGCCGCATCGCCCGCGCGCGCGCTGACCCCGCCGACCGAGCCCAGACCGGGCAAGCCGACTTCGCGCGGATCCCCGCCGTCGAGCCCGGCGACGACGACCCGAGACCGGGCGTCATGCAAATAGCCCAGCACCAGCCGACGCCCGACCATCCCGGCCCATTGCAGCGGGTCAGCCACTTCGGAGACCACCGTGTCGAAGCGGGCCGTTGCCCCCGCCATGTCGACGCGCACCACTTTGCGCCGGGGCGCCCCCTCGCCCGACACAAACCACAGGCTGTCGCCCTGCGCGTCGATAAACGTCCATTCCGCCCTGATTTCGGAAACCAGCGGCTGGACCGGCCCAACCCGGTCGCCATCGATGCGCGCGACATGGACCGCATTGACCGGATCGGTGCCCTCGCTCGACGCGATCACCAGCCAGCGCCCCTCGCTGCCCACCGTTGCCGCATGCCCCCATTTGGGCGTGCCGGGCGTTGCAAAGATCGGCACATCGGCATCCTGCGACGTGCCGATGCGGTGCAACCAGACCGACTGGTTGTAATTGAGCGCCTGAAACGCGGCATCATGGCCCGGCTCGGGAAAGCGCGAATAGATCAGCGCCTCGCTGCCCAGCCATGCGAGCGCCGAAAACTTCACCCATTTCAGCGTGTCAGGCAAGACCGTGCCATCGACCACGCGCACCACATGCACCGTGCGCCAGTCCGATCCGCCGTCCTGCACGCTATAGGCGACAAGACTGCCGTCGTCCGAAGGCTCCCAACTGTCGAGTGCCGTCGCGCCATCGCCCGCCCAGGTGTTGGGATCGAGCAGGACACGCCCTTTGGCAGTCGGAGCCGCGTCGGCATCGGTCACCAGCAATTGCGACTGGTTCGTCAGACCGGCATTCCAGCGGTGAAACAGGCGCCCGCCGCGCGCCACCGGCACGCCATACCGTTCGTAATCGATCAGCCGCTTCATTCGCGCTTCGAACACAGGCCGCTCGGGCAAGGCGGCAAGGTAATCGTGCGCAAACCGGCTTTGCGCCGCAACCCATTGCGCGACCGCGTCGTCATGACGCACATCGGCCTCAAGCCAGCGCCACGGATCGGACACCGTCTCGCCAAAGACCGGCTCGTCAAGCGGCACGCGCGGGCTTGGCGGATAAGGGGCAAGCGGCGGGAAAACGGCGGGATCGGTCACGGACAATCCTGTGGCGGCGCGGATGGCAGAAGAAACACCAGGCCCCGCGATGGCAAGGCCCGCACGCAAACACGCCCTGCGCCGCATGGACGATCTCCCGCCGGGACAATGGATCCGCCGTGCATAAGCCGCGCACGCGGCCATCGGCAAGCGGACAACGAAAAAGGGGCGGCGCCCGTCGGCACCGCCCCCCTAACAAAACCGTCGGATCTGAAAGATCAGGCGGCTTCGTATTCGTCTTCGTCCGCAGTCATGACCGGGCCCGAATCCTGGCCCTTGGCCGTGGTGTCGCGGTCGACCAGTTCGATCACTGCGATCGGCGCCGCGTCAGAGGCGCGGATACCGGCCTTGATGATGCGGGTATAGCCGCCCTGGCGATCGGCATAACGCTCGGCCAGAACTTCGAACAGCTTCTTTTCCTGCGTCGCGTCGAGCAGGCGCGCATGCGCCAGACGACGGTTCGACAGGCCGCCGTGCTTGCCCAGCGTGATCAGCTTTTCGATGTAAGGACGAAGTTCCTTCGCCTTGGGCACCGTGGTGGTGATCTGTTCGTGCTTGATCAGCGCGGCCGCCATGTTGCGCAGCAGCGCAATACGGTGAGCCGAAGTACGACCCAGCTTACGCTGGCCCAGTTTATGACGCATGTTTCAACTCCGTTCGTTGTGGGTCCGTATCAGGTAACCCAGACCTGGCCGTTTTTTGGGCGGGGTGGCCGTCGGGGCCCCGTTGTGCCCACCCGCGAGGGTGGGCGGAAATCTGCTCGGGCTTAACCGAGCAGTTCCTGTTCGAGCTTCTTGGCCATTTCCTCGATGTTTTCAGGCGGCCAGCCGGGGATGTCCATGCCCAGCCGCAGCCCCATCGAGGACAGCACTTCCTTGATCTCGTTCAGCGACTTGCGGCCGAAATTCGGCGTGCGCAGCATTTCCGCTTCGGTCTTCTGGACGAGGTCGCCGATGTAGATGATGTTGTCGTTCTTGAGGCAGTTGGCCGAACGCACCGACAGTTCCAACTCGTCCACCTTCTTGAGAAGGTAGCGGTTGAGCTGGTTCGCATCGCTTTCTTCGGGCGCATGCGTGGCAAGGCCGGAAACCGTGGCGACATGGCCGGTCGGCAGCTGATCGTCGAAGTGAACGAACAGCGAAAGCTGGTCCTGCAGGATGCGCGCGGCATAAGCGACCGCGTCTTCCGGCGTGATCGTGCCGTCGGTTTCGACCGTCAGGTTGAGCTTGTCGTAGTCGAGCTCCTGCCCGATGCGGGCATTGTCGATCTTGTACGAAACCTGACGCACCGGCGAATAGAGCGAGTCGATCGGGATCAGCCCGATCGGCGCGTCAATCGGACGGTTCGACACGGCGGGCACATAGCCCTTGCCGGTGTCGGCAGTCAGCTCCATGTTGAACGTCGCACCTTCGTCGAGATGACAGATCACGAGATCCTTGTTCATCACTTCGATGTCGCCGGTCACGGCAATGTCGCCTGCACGCACTTCGCCCGGGCCGGTGGCCGAAAGCTGAAGCCGCTTGGGGCCTTCACCCTGCATCCTGAGCGCGATCTGCTTCACGTTGAGAACGATGTCGGTGACATCTTCGCGCACGCCGGCAAGCGACGAGAATTCGTGAAGCACGTTTTCGATGCGGATCGAGGTCACTGCCGCGCCCTGAAGCGACGACAGCAGAACCCGGCGCAACGCGTTGCCAAGGGTCAGACCGAAGCCGCGCTCGAGCGGTTCGGCAATAAAGGTCGCGCGGCGCAGCGGATCGTTGCCGGGCTTGACCTCGAGGGTGTTGGGCTTCTTCAGTTCCTGCCAGTTCTTGATATTGACAGTCATGGAATTCCCCTGGGGTTTGATCGGGTGCGCCGGCGTCAACTGAGGGGTTGCGACCGGTCGGATATTGGGCGGGGCCGGCGCGGTGGTACCGCCGCGCCGGTCGCCACTTGGCAGGTCAGACGCGGCGACGCTTTGACGGGCGCACGCCGTTGTGCGGGATCGGAGTCACGTCGCGAATGGCCGTGATCGTGAAACCGACCGCCTGCAGCGCGCGCAGCGCGCTTTCGCGACCCGAACCCGGGCCCTTGACTTCGACTTCCAGCGTACGAACGCCGTGTTCGGCGGCCTTCTTGCCGGCATCGTCAGCGGCGACCTGCGCAGCGTAAGGTGTCGACTTGCGGCTGCCCTTGAAGCCCATCATGCCCGCGGACGACCACGAAATGGCATTGCCCTGGGCATCGGTGATGGTGATCATGGTATTGTTAAAGCTGGCGTTGACGTGCGCGACACCACTCGTGATGTTCTTGCGCTCCCGCCGTTTGATACGCTGAGGTTCGCGTGCCATTTTTATAAATCCTGTCGGAAAACCGTGGGAACCGGTGGCCGAAATGATCCGGCCAAATTCTGCGTCGAGCCAGGCTCGACGACAGCCGGATTACTTCTTCTTGCCGGCGATCGGCTTGGCCTTGCCCTTGCGGGTGCGCGCATTGGTGTGCGTGCGCTGGCCACGAACCGGCAGGCCCTTGCGATGACGCAGGCCGCGATAGCAGGCAAGGTCCATCAGACGCTTGATGTTCATCGCGGTTTCGCGGCGAAGATCGCCTTCCACGGTGTGCTCGGCGTCGATCGTTTCACGGATCTGCAGGATTTCCGCGTCGGACAGGTCCTGGACGCGGCGGCTTTGATCGATACCCAGCTTTTCAGCAATCTGGCGGGCCTTGAACGGGCCAATGCCATGAATATAGGTCAGCGCAACGATCACGCGCTTATTGGTGGGGAGATTTACCCCGGCAATACGAGCCACTTGTTTCTCCGTATCAGCTCCACAGAACACCGGGTCGCCACAGAGAGCCAAATGCTCGCCCGCCGCCCACCCAGGGCCCTATCTCATCGCGAATCACCCGAAAAACGAATTGAAGCCAGCCGTGACCCCGCCAGTGCCCTTATGCGCGCTGACGAAAGCGGACTACCTCCAGACGGTTTCGAGTGAAAGGCGCGCTTAAGCGGATTCGCAAGGCCCGTCAACCGCAATTTGGCGCAAACAACCGCAGCCGTCGCGAAACGGGTGCGGAGAGGCGGGTTCACGAAAGGAAATACCGGATTCGGTGACAAAGGTCAAAGCCCTCGAGGCCGATCGTGACCCATAATGCTTTTTCGCGCTGTCGTTCATGCAAGAGTCTGGTTCCTTGGGCCATGAAGGTGCAATGTCAGCGCCAGAAGGCATAAATGGCAAGAGGATCGTTTCCATGCGCAAGAGCCGCATCACTTTGTCCGCCCCCAAAGTTTCGTGGCGAGCGCTGATCGCGCTGGCCATCGCCGCGCCCGCAGTGACTGTGGCGCTGTCCCCGGCGACAGCCCATGCGCAGGGTTTCTTCGGCCTTGATATCCGCATCGACGACATCCGCATCGGCTATGCGCCGCCGCCTTTGCCGATCTATGATCAACCGCCGCTGCCCGGCCCCGACTATATCTGGGTTCCCGGATATTGGGCGTGGAGCGACTGGATCGACGATTATTACTGGGTTGCCGGATACTGGGATCTGCCGCCCGAGTCCGGCCTCGTGTGGACCCCGGCATGGTGGGGCTGGGATGATGGCGCCTATCGGTTCCACGAAGGGTATTGGGGCCGCGAAGTGGGCTGGTACGGCGGGATCGACTATGGCCATGGCTATCACGGCCACGGCTGGGAAGGCGGTCACTGGGACCATGGTCACGTCAGCTATAATCGCGCCGTGGTCAACGTCACCAATGTCAACGTCACCAATGTCTACTATGCCCCGGTCACAGTGAACCGTGGCCCGCGTGTCAGCTATGCCGGTGGCGAAGGCGGCGTCCGGGCCCAGCCGCGCCCCGAAGAACTGCGCGCGATGAACGCGCCGCATTTCGCTCCGACTCCCATGCAGCAGCAGCGCGTGCAACAGGCCGCCAGCAATCCGCACGCCGTGGCTTCGCAGATAACGCCGACCTGGCATCCGCCCGCAGTCCACCGCGTCGGCACCAACGGCGTACCGATCCCCCGCAACGAAGCGCTGACGCATGGCGGCGCGACCGCTGGCGCACCGCCCGCTTACCAGCATCCCGGTTCGCAGGGGCAACCCGGCCAGACGCCGCACCCGGCCCCGCAAGGCCAGGCAACGCCCGGCTACGGCCAGACGCCCCGTCCAACCCCGCAGGGCCAGGCAACGCCCGGCTATGGCCAGACGCCCCGCCCGACCCCGCAGGGCCAGACAACGCCCGGCTTTGCCCGTCCTCCGGTGCAGCAACCGCAGATTCACGCGACACCGCCGGCGGCACCGCATCCCCCGACGCCAAAGCCCCAGCCAAAACCCAACGCTCAGCCGGATCGCGATCATCACGATCATCCCTGAGCGGAGACAGGAGACGACGGATCACCAGGGCATCGTGCGAAAAGGCCGGATTTCCGCCTTTTCGTGCGATGCTCCGGCCCTCTGACCGGTCGAGCCCGACCGGCCCGACAATCAGATCAGCCCTGCCAGAAGCGACAGGATCACGGCGGTCATCACCGCATTGAGCGCCATGCCAAGGCTGGCAAAGGCCCCGGCGGTCTCGCTGACCTGAAAGGCACGCGCCGCGCCGATGCCATGCGCCGAAACGCCCACGGCAAAGCCACGTGCCCGGAAATCGCGGACGCCGATCCCATCGAGCAACGGGCTCGCAATCATCGCCCCAAACACCCCTGCCCCGAGCACGAGCGCCGCCGCAAGCGAAGGATTGCCCCCCGATTGGCGCGCGAGTTCCATGGCCACCGGCGTCGTCGTCGCGCGCGGAGCGATCGAGGCAATCAGGTCATGCGGCGCACCAAACAGCCAGACGATCCCTACCGCGCTGGCAATCGCCGTCACAGCCCCTGCCAACAGCGCCAGCAGCAGCGGCAGCGCCAACCGACGCAACAACGCGAGCCGGGCGTGGATCGGAACGGCCAATCCGACCACCGCCGGGCCGAGCAGAAAGCCGAGCACCGCCGTAGCCCCCGAATAGGTCGCATAGCCGACGCCGGTTGCATGAATGATCGCGATCAGCACGGGGGTACACGTCAGCACGGGATGGCACAGTGGGTGCCGCCCGCTGCGCCGGGACACGATGTCCGCCGCCTCAAACACCGCCAGCGTCACCGCCAGCCAGAACAATTGGCTCGCCCCCAGATCGCCCAGCCTTGCCACGACAAGCCGCGCGCTCATGCCACCGCCTCATCGGGGGCAAAACACGCCAGGGCCCAGCGCAGCACAAACGCAGTGACTACGATCGTCAGGACCACCGAAACCGCCGTCGCCAGCATCAGCGCGAGGCCGAACCGGGCAAACACCGCCCCCTGCTCCATCACCCCCACAGCCGCCGGCACGAACATCACCGAAAGATGCGCGGTCAACCAGGCCGTCACCGTTTCAAGCCGCCCGCTCTCGCCCTCCCTGCCCGGCCCGGCCCCCATGCCCGGCCTGCCCCATCGGACCGGCCTCAGGGCGAGCCAGACCACCAGCAGGACCATGCCGATCACGGCGCCGGGCACCGGCACGCCGACAAGGCGATGAATCGCCTCACCCACGAGTTGAAACACGAACAGCAGGGCAATCGCTCCGACCACCGGCAAAATCTCCCATCAAGGCGGCCGTTTCCCTAGATCGATCGGCCACCGATTGCACGCGGCTCTTGACCGGATAGGCGCGCCGCTCGAAAAGGCGCGCGCAACAAGCCCCTTTCCGGAGAGTTCGCCGTGCCCCAATCCGCCGCTTCACCCGTGATCCTTCTCGATGGCGGCACGGGCCGCGAACTCATGCGGATCGGCGCGCCGTTCCAGCAGCCCGAATGGTCGGCGCTGGCGCTGATCGAGGCCCCCGAATACGTTTCGCGCGTGCATCAAAGCTATGTCGATGCCGGCGCCGATGTGATCACCACCAATACTTATGCCGTGGTGCCGTTCCATATCGGCGAAGAACGCTTTGCCGCGCGGGGGGCGGAATGGGCTGCGCTCGCGGGATCGCTGGCGCGCGAGGTTGCCGATGCCGCCCCGCGCAAAGTCGCGGTCGCCGGATCGCTGCCGCCGGTCTGCGGATCGTATCGCCCCGACCTCGTCGATATTGCACGCGCCCGCCCGATTCTGGCCGTGCTGGTCGCGGCGCTGACGCCTTATGTCGATCACTGGCAGGCCGAAACGCTCTCCTCGCTGAGCGAAGCGGAACTCGTCGGCGAACTCGTCGCACCGACGGGCAAGCCGCTGTGGCTGTCGTTCACGCTCGATGATGGCCATCCCGGCGCGGAGCCCCGTCTGCGTTCGGGCGAAAGCGTAACCGACGCGGCGCGTCTGGCGCAGCGTCTGGGGGCCAGGGCGATTCTGTTCAATTGCAGCCAGCCCGAAGTCATGGCCGACGCCGTGCGCGCCGCGCGCGCGGCTTCGGATCTGCGGATCGGGGTCTATGCCAATGCCTTTCCCCCGCAAGATCCCGACGCCGAAGCCAATGCCCAATTGTGCGACATTCGCGCCGATCTCGATCCGGCAGGCTATGCCGCCTTTGCCCGCGCGTGGCGCGACGCGGGCGCGACGATCCTGGGCGGGTGTTGCGGGATCGGCCCGGAGCATATCGCCGCCTTGCGGGCGCTTGCCGCATAAGGCAGCGCCCTTTCAAGCGCCCATGCCCAGACATATACCGGGCCTGCCGCTGGTGACTTCAGCGGACCAACCTGCAACCACCCGCGCTGCGCCTTGCCGGGATGGCTGTGCCGGCCGTCGCGCCTATGGCACAGCCGAAACCGGGCGTTGCTCGTCACCAAGTGCAGCATCAAACGCCGAATTGACCGCATCCTTGCTCGGCTCGTCGGCGGATTCCTGCGCTTTGGCCGAAGGTTTCGCCGCAGGTTTGGGCACTGACTTGCCGGTCCTCTTTGCGGCCTTGGGCGTGGGCAGCGGCGGCTGAGCAGCATCCGGCGCCGAAGCTGTGACCTCTTGCGGTCCGGGCGGCGCATCGGGCGCCGCCTCAACGGCGGACGGGGCGACGGGCGCCTGTGCCGCCGAGGTGGCCGCAACGGGCTTGTGCCTGGCGCGCTTTGCGGCCTTGCGCCCGCCCGCAACCGCGTCATCGGGCGGCACTGCGCTGCCCGGGAGGGGCGCAATCGTCGGCTCGGACGGCGCAGGCGCGGCAGCAGGCGTTTCGCTCGGCGGCAGGCTCCATATCCGGCCACGGGGCAAAAGCACCCCATGCTCGCCGAGCCCGGCTCCTGCGGAAGAGGCCGCGCCCGCAGCGCCGCTACCGTCCGGCGCGCCCGCGGGCCGCTGCGCACCGACCGATTCGTAAGGATGCACAAGGCTGATCAAAGCCTTGCCCAGCATCGCGTCGACCGCCGGGACGATCTTCTCGGCCGGATAGCGCATATAGCCGCCCACGACATATTCAAAGATCACGCGCGTGCCGCCTTCGACCGGCGTGATCGTGACGGTCAGCGTCGCGTTCACCGCTTCGCTCTGCAGCGGCCCGAGTGCGCCGACCAGGCGCAGCGCCTTGGTGCGATCGACGAAGACCACACGCATATGCTCGACCCCGCCGCGCGCGGCTGGCTTGGCTCCTTTGGCCGTTGCAACCTCTTCGGCGGGCAGCCTTTCGCAAAAGCATCCTCCAGCCACGGGATCGAGCGACAAGTTGGCCGCATCGCCCGAAAAGGTATGATCCGACGACCACCACGCCGCGGGCGCCACGAGCCGCTTCCACACCACTGCGGGGCTTGCCCCCACGACCACCACGTTGCGCGAAACAAACCCTTGCGGGCTTTGTGCGATCACGTCGGCATGGGCCGGCGCAGCCCCGGCAAGCACCCCGATCAATGTTCCGGTCAAGACCCGCCGCAACGCCGCCATGCTGATTCTCCGAAATACCGGACCCACGCAAAGTCTCCGGTCACCAGTCCGTCATAACCAAAAAACCCGACGAGTCCGACTCGTCGGGTTGGATTTGCCTATAACCGTTGCAGGTCAACGACAAAGCATCTGATGGCCAGACCAAGCGATACCTTGATTATGTGATGATCGCCTCGATCGCCGCAGTCACTGTATCCATCGGTGCCATGCCGTCGATATGGGCAACAATCCCCTGCGCTTCATAGATCGGCAGGATCGGCGCGGTCTTGGCGCGATATTCGGCCATGCGCGTGCGAACGGTTTGCTCGTTATCGTCAGGCCGGCGCTTGAATTCGTGCCCGCCGCACTTGTCGCACGTGCCTTCGACCAGCGGCCGCTCAAACGTGTCATGATACCCCTTGCCGCAATGGGCGCAGGTAAAGCGGCCGGTAATGCGTTCGACCAGCGCGTCTTCGTCGACATCGAGCTCGATCACATGGTCCAGCTTGCGCCCGCGCGCGGCCAGAATGGCATCGAGCGATTCGGCCTGCGCCGCCGTGCGCGGATAACCGTCGAAAATGGCGCCTTGCCCCGGCCCCATCGCATCAAGCTCGTCACCGATCAGCGCGGAAACGATGTCATCCGACACCAATTGACCGGCATCCATCACGGCCTTGGCCTGAAGCCCGACCGGGGTTCCGGCCAGGACGGCGGCACGCAGCATATCGCCTGTCGACAACTGCTTGAGACCGTGGCTGTCGACCAGGCGTTGCGCCTGCGTCCCCTTGCCCGCGCCGGGCGGGCCCAACAGGATGATATTCACCGCTAGCAATCCCCTCTTAACCGTCTTGCCCCGAGCTTCGCTCAGCGCAGACGGCCTTTCAGTTTGGCCTTCTTGATCAGGTCGCCATACTGGTGCGCCAGCAGATGCGACTGGATCTGGGTTATCGTATCGACTGTCACGTTGACGACAATCAGCAAGCTGGTGCCGCCAAAGAACAGTGTCCCCATGCCTGTCTCGGCCATGATCCATTCGGGCACAACACAGACGATGGTAATGTATGCCGCGCCCAGCACGGTGATCCGGGTCAGCACATAATCGAGATAGACCGCAGTATTGCGGCCCGGCCGAATGCCCGGGATAAAGCCACCGTTACGCTTCAGATTGTCGGCGGTCTCTTCGGGATTGAACACCACCGCCGTATAAAAGAAGCTGAAAAACACGATGCCCAGCGCGTAGAGCAGCATGTAGAGCGGCTTGCCGTGGCCAAGCACCTGATTGAGCGAGACGATGACCCGCCCGGCCAGCGTATCGGGCGAGACCGACTTGCCGGCAAATTGCGTGATCGTCAGCGGCAGCAGCAGCAGCGAGCTGGCAAAGATCGGCGGAATCACGCCCGACGTGTTGAGCTTCAGCGGCAAATGGCTGCGGTCGGCAGCCATCATGCCGTTTTGCGTCGCGCGCCGCGGATACTGAATCAGCAGGCGGCGCGTCGCGCGCTCCATGAAACAGATGAACACCACGATCGCCAGCAACAGCACGATCACGCCGATGATGGCAAACGGGTTGAGCGAACCGGTGCGCCCCTGTTCGAACAAGTTGCCGAAGAACTTCGGCATTTGCGCCACGATCCCCGCCATGATGATCAGCGACACACCGTTGCCGATACCCCGGCTGGTGATCTGTTCGCCCAGCCACAGCAGGAACATCGTGCCGCCGACGAGGCTGATGACCGCGCCGACCTTGAACATCAGCCCGGGGTCGACCACCGCCTGAATGCCCGACGACGCACCATAGCTTTCAAGCCCCGTCGCCAGGAACCAGCCCTGCAAGACGGTCAGGAACACCGCACCATAACGGGTATACTGGTTGAGCTTCTTGCGCCCGCTTTCGCCTTCCTTCTTGTAGGCGGCAAGCGCGGGGTGCAGCGAAGCGCCCAACTGAACCACGATCGACGACGTGATATAGGGCATCACACCAAGCGCAATCAGGCTCATGCGCTGCAGCGACCCACCCGAGAAGGTGTTGAAGATGTCAAGCACGCCGCCCTGGGTCTGCTTGTACAGCGTCTCCAGAATCAACGGGTTGACCCCCGGCAGCGGCACAAAGCTCATGAACCGGAACACGATCAGCGCGCCGATCGTGAACCATATCCGCTTTTGCAGATCGGTCGCCTTGGAAAAGTTGGCCAGGCTGAGATTGCTGGCGATGTTGTCGGCGCGTGAAGCCATGGTCGGGCGCAAGCCTTTCGAACTCTTGTAACCTGAAGGGGACGCGCAACTAAGCCGTTGCCGGCTGCGCAGCCCCCGAATGCCGTATCAAGCCCATATAGTACGGGCGCAGGGATGCAACACCCCTGCGCCCGCCACAAGACCTGAAAAAGATGGCGCCTCAGGCGGCCTTTTCGGCCTTCACCTTTTCGGCGCGCACCTTGATGATCAGCTCGATGCTGCCGCCAAGCGCTTCAACCGCAGCGGTCGCGCCCTTCGACGCGCCGGCAATCTTGAAGCTGACCTTGGTGGTCAGTTCGCCCTTGGCGAGGAGACGGACGCCGTCCTTGCCGCCACGGCCCAGACCGGCTGCGCGCAGCGCCGTCTGATCGATCACCGCCGAGGCGTCGAGCTTGCCGGCGTCGATCGCCTTCTGCACCAGACCGAGATTCACTTCGGCATAGTCCTTGGCGAAGATGTTGTTGAAACCGCGCTTCGGCAAACGCATGTGCAGCGGCATCTGGCCGCCTTCGAAGCCGTTGATCGACACGCCCGAACGCGCCTTGGCGCCCTTTTGGCCGCGACCGGCGGTCTTGCCCTTGCCCGAGCCGATGCCGCGTCCGACGCGCATCCGGCCCTTGCGGGCGCCATCATTGTCACGAATTTCGTTAAGCTTGGTCATCTTGGAGCACTCGCTTTCGCTTTGAGTCGCGCTTGAAAGGAGCGCGGCCCATAGCGGCCCCGCCCCCATTTGTCATCCCTTTCCTCCGGCGCGCCGAAGGAGGAAACGAAAAACCCCGGCGTTGCCACCGGGGTATTCGCATTCGCCGGAACCCGAAGGGTTCAGTCGATCACCGCCACGAGGTGCGGCAGTCGGGCGATCGTGCCGCGAACTTCAGGAGTGTCCTTAAGTTCGACGACGCGATGCATCTTGTTCAGCCCGAGACCGATCAGCATCTTGCGCTGGGCAGCGGGACGGCGGATCGGCGAACCGATCTGCTTGATCTTGATAGTGGCCATGGCTTCTTACTCCACGATGGCTTCGGCGGCGGCTTCTGCCTCCACCGGCGCCGCGCCGCCACGACCAAGCAGGTCAGCGACCTTCTTGCCGCGACGCTGCGCAACCGACTTCGGCGAAGTCTGTTCCGACAGCGCGTCGAATGTGGCGCGGATCATGTTGTAGGGGTTCGATGTGCCGACCGACTTGGTCACCACGTCATGAACGCCCAGGCTTTCGAAGACGGCGCGCATCGGGCCACCGGCGATGATCCCGGTCCCGGCCGGAGCCGAGCGCACGTTGACCTTGCCGGCGCCGAAACGGCCGCGGCCGTCGTGATGCAGGGTGCGGCCTTCCTTGAGCGGAACGCGGATCATCTTCTTCTTGGCCGAAGCGGTCGCCTTGGTGATCGCCTCGGGCACTTCGCGGGCCTTGCCGTGGCCGAAACCGACCCGGCCCTTGCCGTCGCCGACCACGACGAGCGCCGCAAAGCCAAAGCGCTTGCCGCCCTTCACGGTCTTCGACACGCGGTTGATGTGGACGAGCTTTTCAATCAGCTCTTCACCACCATCCTCGTCGTTGTTGCCGCGACCGCGACGATCACGGTCGCCGCCACGGCCACGGCCGCGATCGCCGCCGCCGCTGTTGTTGTTGCGTTCGCCACCACGGCCACGGCCACGGCCACGCCCTTCGCGGGCTTCGGGAGCGGAAGTCGCCTCAACGGCGACTGCGCCTTCCACAATGGTTTCGTCAGCCATGCCTTAGAACTCCAGCCCGCCTTCGCGGGCAGCGTCGGCCAGCGCTTTGACGCGGCCATGGAACAGGAAGCCGCCGCGATCGAACACGACAGCGGTGATGCCGGCAGCTTTGGCTTTTTCGGCAATGTCCTTGCCGACTTTGACCGCGGCATCGACGTTCGATCCGATCGACTTCTCGCCCTTCACCAGCGACGACGAGGCGGCCAGGGTATGACCTCCAAGATCGTCGATGATCTGGGCATAGATGTGCCGGCCCGAACGATGCACGGACAGGCGGGGACGACCGCCCGAGCGCGCCTTGAGCGCGGTGCGAACACGGCGACGGCGGCGCGCGAAGAGAGACAGCTTGGCCATTACTTCTTCTTCCCTTCCTTGCGGAAGATGAACTCGCCGCGGTACTTGATACCCTTGCCCTTGTAGGGTTCGGGCTTGCGCCAGCGACGGATCTCGGCCGCAACCTGGCCGACCTTCTGCTTGTCGATACCCGAGATTTCGACCGTGGTGTTATCCGGGGTCTTGATCTCGATGCCTTCCGGCACGGCGTAGTCAACGTCATGGCTGTAGCCGAGCTGCAGCTTCAGGTTCTTGCCCTGAGCCATCGCACGATAGCCGACGCCGGTGATCAGAAGGGTCTTGGAATACCCTTCGGTCACGCCGGTAACGAGGTTGGACACCAGCGTGCGTTGCATGCCCCAGAACGCGCGAGCGGTCCGGGAGTCATTGGCCGGCTTGACCAGAATGGTCTCGCCTTCAACGGCATAGCTGATGTCATCGACGAGTGTCAGCGTCAGAGTGCCCTTGGGCCCCTTCACTGTCAGAACGCCATTGGCGATATCGGCAGAAACCCCCGCAGGGATTGCCACCGGCTTCTTGCCGATGCGGCTCATCAGAACACCTCCGCAAGCACTTCGCCACCGACGTTCGCAGCGCGCGCTTCGGCATCCGAAAGCACGCCGCGGGGCGTCGAGACAATGGTGATGCCCAGGCCATTGCGGATCACCGGCAATTCCTTCGAACCGGAATAGACGCGGCGGCCCGGCTTGGACACGCGTGCAACGTGCTTGATCGCCGGCTGGCCTTCGAAATACTTCAGCTCGATGCGCAGCTGCGGATGCAGACCCGTGGTGTCTTCAGAGAAACCACGGATATAGCCTTCGCGCTGGAGCACTTCGAGCACATGCGCACGCAGCTTGGACGCGGGCGAAAGGACGGAATCCTTCTTTGCGCGCTGGCCGTTGCGGATACGGGTGAGCATGTCACCCAGGGGGTCGGTCAATGCCATCGCTCTATCCTTACCAGCTCGACTTGGTCAGCCCGGGGATCAACCCCTTGTTGCCGAGATCGCGCAGTTCGATGCGGCACAGCCCGAACTTGCGATAATAGCCGCGCGGACGGCCGGTGGTATTGCAGCGGTTACGCACCCGGGTCGGGTTTGCATTGCGCGGCACTTCGGCCAGCTTGAGGCGGGCGATCAAGCGCTCGGTTTCGTCGAGCGACTTGTCGTTGGCCTTGGCCTTGAGCGCGGCGATCTTGACCGCATATTTTTCAACGAGCTTCTTGCGCCGCTCGTTCTTGTTGATCGAACTCAGTTTCGCCATGGACTTAAGCTCTTTCTTCCAGAATGGCCAATCAGGCAGCCTTCGCCTGTTCGGCGGCATCCTGCGGGAAGGGAAAACCGAACAGGCGCAGCAGTTCACGCGCCTCGTCGTCGGTCTTGGCAGTGGTGGTCACGATGATGTCGAGCCCACGCACCTTGTCGATCTGATCATAGCTGACCTCAGGGAAAATGATCTGTTCCTTGAGACCCATCGCATAGTTGCCGCGACCATCGAACGACTTGGGGTTCAGACCCCGAAAGTCGCGGATGCGGGGCATTGCGATCGTGATCAGGCGGTCGAGGAATTCGTACATGCGTTCGCGGCGCAGCGTAACCTTGCAACCGATCGGCATGCCTTCACGCAGCTTGAACTGCGCGATCGACTTCTTCGCCTTGGTGATCACCGGCTTCTGACCGGCAATCTTTTCCATCTCGGCAGCCGCAGTCTGGACCTTTTTCTTGTCCTGGCTGGCTTCGCCGACGCCCATGTTGAGCGTGATCTTTTCGATCCGCGGAATTTCCATCACGTTCTTGTAGCCAAACTTGGCCTGCATCGCCTTGGCGATGTCGGCTTCGAACTTGGTCTTCAGACGCGGTGTGTACTTCTCAGCCATCGATAGCCTCCCCGGACTTGACAGCCACGCGGACCTTCTTGCCGTCCTTCTCTTCGAAGCGCACACGGGTCGGTTTGCCGTCTTTGTCGGCAACCGAAACCTTGGAGATGTGCATCGGCGCTTCAAAGCGATCGAGACCGCCCTGCGGGTTCTGCTGGCTCGGCTTGCGGTGACGGGTGGCAATGTTAATGCCGGCCACGACCACCTTTTCGTCCTTGGGCAGGACCTGAAGAACAGTGCCGGTACGGCCCTTGTCCTTGCCCGAACGAACGACGACGCTGTCGCCCTTCTTGATCTTGGAAGCCGACATCACAGCACCTCCGGCGCAAGGCTGATGATCTTCATGAAGCCACGAGCGCGCAGTTCGCGCACCACGGGGCCGAAGATACGCGTGCCGATGGGCTCTTCGTTCTTGCCGACAAGCACGGCCGCATTGGTGTCAAAGCGGATGACGCTGCCATCGGCGCGACGCACGTCCTTGCGGGTACGCACGATCACGGCGCGATGCACGTCGCCCTTTTTGACGCGAGCACGCGGCTGCGCTTCCTTGATCGACACCACGATGATGTCGCCGACGCCGGCAAAGCGACGCTTCGACCCGCCCAGCACCTTGATGCATTGGACGCGCTTCGCGCCGCTGTTGTCAGCGACTTCGAGGTTGGATTGCATCTGGATCATTGATCCGGTTCCTTCTCACTGGCTTGCCGGAACCAGTCCGGCAGTTCCAAATTGTGTCGCGGCTATCAGATATCCGCTTCGATCGCGGCGGTCTTACCGGCCAACACGCGCTCGATTACCTTCCAGGTCTTCTGCTTGGAATAGGGCGCGGTTTCCTCGATGCGCACCGTTTCGCCCAGCTTGAACGCATTGTCCTCGTCATGGGCGTGGTACTTCTTCGAGCGGCGGATGATCTTGCCGTAAAGCGGGTGCTTCACTTTGCGCTCGACCTTGACCACCACGGTCTTTTCATTCTTGTCGGAAACCACCGTCCCGATCAGGATACGCTTGGGCACGTTGGTTCTCCTCAGGCCTTGACCGTTGCCGACCGTTCGGTCTGCAAGGTCTTGATGCGGGCAATCTGGCGACGCACCTCACGGATGCGGGCCGGACGTTCCAGCTGATTGGTAGCAGCCTGAAAACGCAGATTGAACTGTTCGCGCTTCAATTCGACGAGATCAGCGGAAAGCTGGTCGTCGCTCTTGAGGCGCATGTCCTCGAACTTCGCCATGGTCTTTCCTCCTTACTCGCCGCCAAGGTGCGAAGTGTCACCCAGGCGGGCAACGACCTTCGTCTTGATCGGCAGCTTCATTGCCGCGCGGCTGAACGCCTCTGCGGCCAGCGGACCCGGAACCCCGTCGAGCTCGAACAGGATCTTGCCCGGCTTGACGCGTGCGGCCCAGTATTCAACCGAACCCTTGCCCTTGCCCTGACGGACTTCGGCAGGCTTCTTCGAAACCGGAAGGTCGGGGAAAATCCGGATCCACAGACGGCCCTGACGGCGAATGTGGCGGGTGATCGCACGACGTGCCGCTTCGATCTGGCGCGCGGTTACGCGTTCCGGTTCGAGCGCCTTCAGCCCGTAAGAGCCGAAGTTGAGGTCGGTGCCGCCCTTGGCGTTGCCGTGGAGACGGCCTTTGAACGCCTTGCGGAACTTGGTCTTCTTAGGTTGCAACATGGCCTGTTACCTTCCCTCAGCGTGACGGACGCACGCCCGAGGTCTGTGCCTCAAGCATGAGGCGATCCTGCGCCATCGGGTCGTGTCCCAGGATCTCGCCCTTGAAGATCCAGGTCTTGATACCGATCACGCCATAGGCGGTGTGGGCTTCGGCTTCGGCGTAGTCGATGTTGGCACGCAGCGTGTGAAGCGGCACGCGACCTTCGCGATACCATTCAACGCGCGCGATCTCCGCGCCGCCAAGACGGCCACCGCAGGTGATCTTGATGCCTTCCGCGCCAAGACGCAGCGCCGACTGCACCGCGCGCTTCATCGCACGGCGGAAAGCCACGCGGCGAACGAGCTGATCGGCAATGCCCTGGGCGACAAGCTTCGAATCGATTTCCGGCTTGCGGATTTCGACGATGTTCAGCTTCACGTCGCTCTTGGTCAGCTTCGACAGCTTGGCGCGCAGCTTTTCAATGTCTGCGCCCTTCTTGCCGATGATGACGCCCGGACGCGCCGCATAGATCGACACACGGCACACTTTGGCCGGGCGCTCGATCACCACCTTCGAGATCGCTGCCTGGGGCAGGCTCTCGACGATGAACTTGCGGATCGTCAGGTCTTCCTTGAGCAGGCGCTGATAGCTCTGCCCTTCGGCGAACCAGCGGCTGTCCCAGGTGCGGTTGATCTGCAGACGCAGACCGATGGGGTTCGATTTATGACCCATGATCAGGCCTCCTCGACTTCGCGGACGACGATCCGCAGCCGCGAAATCGGCTTGAGGATCCGGGTCGACTTGCCGCGACCACGGGTGTGGAAGCGCTTCATCATGATCGACTTGCCGACACTGGCTTCCGCCACGATCAGCGCATCGACGTCCAGGTTGTGGTTGTTTTCCGCGTTGGCGATCGCCGAAGCGAGAACCTTGCGCGCATCAACCGCCATCCCCTTCTTCGAGAAGGAGAGGATGTTGAGTGCGTCTTCGGCCTTTTTGCCGCGGATGAGCGCTGCAACAAGGTTGAGCTTCTGGGCCGAACCACGGATCGTGGTACCGACAGCCAGCGCTTCCTTGTCACCAACGCGGCGGGGAGCTGCAGACTTGCTCATCAGCGCTTGCCCTTCTTGTCAGCGGCGTGGCCCGGGAACGTGCGCGTCGGCGCGAATTCACCAAGCTTGTGGCCGACCATGTCTTCGTTGATCGAGACAGGGATGAACTTGTGCCCGTTGTAGACGCTGAACGTCAAACCAACGAACTGCGGCAAGATGGTCGAACGACGCGACCAGGTCTTGATCGGGGCCACGCGGGAACCGGCATCCTGAGCGGCTTCCGCCTTCTTGATCAGGTGCAGTTCGACGAAGGGGCCCTTCCAGACGGAACGTGCCATGGGGTGTTACCTCTTCTTCTTCGCGTGGCGCGAACGGATGATCTGATTATCCGTGCGCTTGTTGTGACGGGTGCGGGCGCCCTTGGTCGGCTTGCCCCACGGGGTAACCGGATGACGACCGCCCGAAGTCCGACCTTCACCACCACCGTGCGGGTGATCGACCGGGTTCTTGGCGACACCGCGAGTCAGCGGGCGCTTGCCCAACCAGCGGTTGCGACCGGCCTTGGCCAGGTTCTGGTTGCCGTTGTCGGGGTTCGACACCGCGCCAACCGTACCCATGCAATCGCCGCGCAGGTAACGCTGTTCGCCCGAGTTGAGACGAACGATCACCTGCCCGCGGTCACGACCGACGACCTGCACGTACGTCCCGGCCGAACGGGCGATCTGACCGCCCTTGCCCGGCTTCATTTCCACGTTGTGGACAATGGTGCCGACCGGCATCTGCGACAGCAGCATGGCGTTGCCCGGCTTCACGTCGGTCTTTTCGCCGGCGACAATGCTGTCGCCAACGGCCAGACGCTGCGGCGCCAGGATGTAGGTCTGTTCGCCGTCCGTGTACTTCACGAGAGCGATGAACGCGGTACGGTTGGGGTCGTATTCCAGCCGCTCGACCGTTGCAGGCATGTCCCACTTGCGACGCTTGAAGTCGATGAAGCGGTACTTCTGCTTGTGACCGCCCGCGATACCGCGGCTGGTCACATGGCCTTTGTTGTTGCGGCCGCCGGTCTTGGACTTGCCTTCGGTCAATGCCTTGACCGGCTTGCCCTTCCACAGCGACGACTTGTCGACGAGAACCAGGCCGCGGCGTGCGGGGCTGGTCGGGTTATAGCTCTTGAGTGCCATGGTTCCTAAGCCCTCAGATACCGCTGGTGACGTCGATGGTCTGGCCCTGGGCCAGCGTCACGACCGCCTTCTTGACGTCGGAGCGACGGTAGGGCTTGCCCTTCCAGCGCTTGGTCTTGCCCTTCTGGGTCAAGGTGTTCACCGCAGCGACCTTCACATTGTAGATCGCTTCGATGGCCGCCTTGATCTGGGGCTTGGTCGCGCTTTCCGCGACCTTGAACACAACCGCGTTGTGCTCCGAAAGCAGCGTCGCCTTCTCGGTGATGTGGGGAGCCACGATCACGTCGTAGTGACGCGTGTCAATTGCGCCCTTAGCCATGGAAACGCGCCTCCAGCTTTTCGACTGCCGAGCGCGTCAGCACCAGCGTGTCATGCTTCAGGATGTCGTAGACGTTGGCACCGATCGCGGGGAGCACGTTGATCCCGACGATGTTGCCGGCGGCGCGGGCAAAGCCCTCGTTCACCGCTTCACCATCAACGACGAGCACTTTCTTGCCGAAACCGGCATTGGCGAGAATGCCCGCGAGCACTTTGGTCTTGGCATCGGCCAGATCAAGGCTGTCGACGACCACCAGACCGGCTTTGGCCTTGGAGGACAGCGCCATCTTGAGACCGAGTGCACGGATCTTCTTGTTCAACGAAACGTTGAACTCGCGCAGACGGGGGCCGTGGGCCTTGCCGCCGCCGATGAAGATCGGGGCCTTGCGATCGCCGTGACGAGCCGTACCACCGCCCTTTTGACGGCCGAACTTCTTGCCGGTGCGGGCAACTTCGCTGCGCTCACGCGCTTTGCGGGCGATACCGCGACGGTTTTCCAACTGCCAGGTAACGACGCGATGCAGGATGTCTGCGCGCGGCTCGAGGCCGAACACGTCATCCGACAGCTCGACGTCGCCGGCGGCAGTCCCGTCCAGATTGAGGACCTGAACCTTCACAACTTAGCCCTCCTGGCCATCGGTCGCTTCGACAGCGACTTCGTTGTTGTTGGAAGCCAGCTTGAGGCCGGCCGGATAGGGCGCCTCGGCATGACGGTCGACCTTGACGGCGTCGCGAACGAGCAGCCAGCCGTTCTTCGAGCCGGGCACCGAGCCCTTGACGAAGATCAGACCGCGCGCATCGTCGGTGCGAACGATTTCAAGGTTCTGCTGGGTGCGCTGACGGTCGCCCATGTGGCCGGCCATCTTCTTGTTCTTGAAGACGCGGCCCGGATCCTGGCGGTTGCCGGTCGAACCGTGAGCACGGTGCGAGATCGACACACCGTGCGTGGCGCGCATACCGCCGAAACCCCAGCGCTTCATCGCACCGGCAAAACCCTTGCCCTGCGTGTGCCCGGTGATGTCGACATATTGGCCGATGGCAAAGTGCGAAGCTGCAATGGTCGAGCCAACTTCGAGCACCGCATCATCTGCGACGCGGAATTCGGCGACTTCAGCCTTGAGCGGCACTTCAGCCTTGGCGAAATGCTCGCGCTGCGGCTTGGCAACGTTCTTTTGTTTGGCAACGCCCGCACCGAGCTGAACCGCGACATAACCGTCACGTTCTGCAGTGCGAACCGAAACCACCTGGCAATCTTCAAGCGACAGGACGGTAACCGGCACGTGCCGACCATCTTCCTGGAAAAGGCGGGTCATCCCCACCTTCTTCGCGATCACGCCGGTGCGCATGATCCATACTCCTAAACAGAGGCCTGCAGGGGCCCATCCCCTACAGGCGTGTTCAGCCCGTATTGTGAAGCATGCCCCCGTCCGGGCTGAATGCCCCCGCGCGACCTGAATCGCGAGAGGACCAACGGGGGACGCTTTCCCGGCCAAGTGCCATTCCATCTATGGAACGGCGAGTGCCGGAGGTATCCCTAGGTCAGAGCGGACGGAGCCGTTGGAGGCTTTTGCCGCTTAGTCGGGGCCGGCTATCCCGAAAGGTGTTGCCGGCCATCCGAAAGGAATGTGGAACCCGAGAGTTCCGAAACTTGTTACGCCTGGATCAGTGACGAACCCGAAGGGCTCAAGCCAGCTTGATTTCGACGTTGACGCCGGCCGCGAGGTCCAGCTTCATCAGCGCATCGACCGTAGCCGCGTTGGGCTGCACGATGTCGAGAAGGCGCTTGTAAGTGCGAACTTCGAACTGTTCACGCGACTTCTTGTCGACGTGCGGGCCGCGGTTGACGCAGAACTTTTCGATGCGCGTGGGAAGCGGAATGGGCCCACGGATCAGCGCGCCGGTGCGGCGGGCGGTGTCCGCGATTTCTCCAGTGGCCTGGTCAAGCACACGATGATCGAAGGCCTTGAGGCGAATGCGGATATTCTGGGCTTCCATGTCCGTTTACCGATGCGAAAGAGCAAAACAAAAAACCAGCCGCCCCACCCCGTCATCCCGATACCTGTCGCAGGCATCACAGGGAGAGGCGGGTCAACTGATCGAGAAACCGTCCGGCGGGAGAAGCGAATCTCCCGCCGGAGCGGCGCCTATATTACTTCGTGATCTTGCTGACAACCCCCGAACCGACAGTCCGGCCACCTTCGCGAATTGCGAAGCGCAGACCTTCGTCCATCGCGATCGGTGCGATCAGCTTCACGCCGAGCGTGACGTTGTCGCCAGGCATGACCATTTCGGTGCCTTCGGGCAGAACCACTTCACCGGTGACGTCAGTCGTGCGGAAGTAGAACTGCGGACGGTAGTTGGCGAAGAACGGCGTGTGACGGCCACCTTCATCCTTCGACAGCACGTAGACTTCGGCCGAGAACTCGGTGTGCGGGGTGCAGGTGCCGGGCTTGGCGAGAACCTGGCCGCGCTCGACGTCTTCACGCTTGATGCCGCGGATCAGCGCACCGACGTTGTCGCCGGCTTCGCCCTGGTCGAGCAGCTTGCGGAACATTTCGACGCCGGTCACGGTGGTCTTCTGGGTGTTCTTGAGGCCGATGATTTCGACTTCTTCGCCCACCTTGATGATGCCCGTTTCGATACGGCCGGTCACAACCGTACCACGACCCGAGATCGAGAACACGTCTTCGACCGGCATCAGGAACGGCTTGTCGGTCGGACGCGGCGGCTGCGGGATGTAGGCGTCAACCGCTTCCATCAGCGCATAGATCGAGTTCTTGCCGATTTCGTCGTTACGACCTTCGAGAGCGGCCAGAGCCGAACCCTTGATGATCGGAATATCGTCACCCGGGAAGTCGTACGACGACAGCAGTTCGCGAACTTCGAGTTCGACGAGTTCGAGGATTTCCTCGTCGTCGACCTGATCGACCTTGTTCATGTACACGACCAGAGCCGGCACGCCGACCTGGCGAGCGAGCAGGATGTGTTCGCGGGTCTGCGGCATCGGGCCGTCAGCGGCGTTCACAACGAGGATCGCGCCGTCCATCTGCGCGGCGCCGGTGATCATGTTCTTCACATAGTCGGCGTGACCCGGGCAGTCGACGTGCGCGTAGTGACGGTTGGCGGTTTCATACTCGACGTGTGCGGTCGAGATGGTGATGCCGCGTTCGCGTTCTTCCGGCGCCTTGTCGATGTTGGCGTAATCGGTGAACGTGGCGCCGCCGGTTTCCGACAGAACCTTCGTGATCGCGGCGGTCAGCGTGGTCTTGCCATGGTCGACGTGACCGATGGTGCCGATGTTGCAGTGCGGCTTGGTCCGCTCAAACTTAGCCTTAGCCATTGTTCAAACCTTCTTTTCAAACTTTGGTTGATTGCTGTTGGAGGCGGCACCAGCCGGACTCGCGCCAGAAAATCAGGCGCCGCCCCTAGCCTGATCGGGATGATCAAGCAAGCATATCGTGAAACCCGATTGCAGGTTCCGGACAACGCCCGCAGGCGATCTCCGGAACCGGCTGATCAGGCGAGCTTTTCTTTCAATTCGGTCGCGACGTTCGCCGGGACTTCATCGTAGTGCGAGAACTGCATCGTGTACTGCGCGCGCCCCTGGGTGAACGAACGCAGCGTGTTGACGTAGCCGAACATGTTGGCGAGCGGCACAATCGCCTCGACCACCTGGGCATTGCCCCGGCTGTCGGTGCCCTGAATCTGCCCACGCCGCGAGTTGAGATCGCCGATCACGTCGCCCATGAATTCCTCAGGGGTGACGACTTCGACTTTCATGATCGGTTCAAGCAGCTTGATGCCCGACTTCTGCGCGGCTTCGCGCATGGCCGCACGACCCGCGATTTCGAACGCCAACGCCGACGAGTCGACGTCGTGATAGGCGCCGTCGATCAGGTAGATGTTGAAGTCGATGATCGGGAAGCCGATCAGGCTGCCGGTCGCTGCGGTTTCGCGCATGCCCTTTTCAACCGACGGAATGTATTCGCGCGGAATGTTCCCGCCCTTGACTTCGTCGAAGAACTGGATGCCCGAACCGCGTTCGCCCGGAACCAGACGGACCTTGACCCGGCCGAACTGACCCGAACCGCCCGACTGCTTCTTGTGCGTGTAGTCGAGTTCGACTTCACGGCCCAGCGATTCGCGATAGGCCACCTGCGGCGCACCGACGTTTGCTTCGACCTTGAATTCGCGACGCATGCGATCGACGATGATTTCGAGGTGGAGTTCGCCCATCCCCTTGATGATCGTCTGGCCCGATTCGTGATCGGTCGACACACGGAACGAAGGATCTTCGGCCGAAAGGCGATGGAGCGCGATGCCCATCTTTTCCTGGTCCGCCTTGGTCTTCGGTTCGACCGACAGTTCGATGACCGGATCGGGGAATTCCATCCGTTCGAGAATGATCGGCTGCTTTTCGGCGCAGAGCGTATCCCCGGTGGTGGTTTCCTTCAGACCCGCCAGCGCGACGATGTCACCCGCATAAGCCGTGTCGATGTCTTCACGGTTGTTGGAGTGCATCAGCAGCATGCGGCCGACCTTCTCCTTCTTGTTCTTCACCGAATTCAGGTAGGTGCCCTTGGTGAGCGTACCCGAATAGACGCGAAGGAAGGTCAGGCTGCCCACGAACGGGTCATTCATGATCTTGAACGCCAGCCCCGAGAACGGCGCATCATCGGCAGTCGGACGCGTTTCAGGCACGTCCGTATCGGGGTTGATGCCCTGAACGTCGGGAATGTCGAGCGGCGACGGCATGTAGTCGACCACGGCGTCGAGCAGGGGCTGCACGCCCTTGTTCTTGAACGCCGAGCCGCAGACCACGGGCACGAACTTCTGCGCCAGCGTGCCCTTGCGGATCAGCGCCTTGAGCGTGGCGACATCGGGCAGGTTGCCTTCAAGATAGGCTTCCATCGCGTCGTCGTCCTGTTCGACGGCGAGTTCGATCAGTTGCTGACGATAGTCTTCGGCTTCGTCGGCGAGATCGGCCGGGATGTCGGTGTAGT
This sequence comes from Novosphingobium sp. Fuku2-ISO-50, assembly GCF_001519055.1. Lineage (GTDB taxonomy): Bacteria > Pseudomonadota > Alphaproteobacteria > Sphingomonadales > Sphingomonadaceae > Novosphingobium. The sequence continues at coordinate 150,623 of NZ_KQ954295.1, forward strand.
CGAACTTCGCGCCCAGGCTTTCGTCCTGCCAGATGATGGCACGGTTGTGAACGAGGTCGACCAGACCCTTGAAGTCGGCTTCGGCGCCGATCGGCAGATAGAGCACTGCCGGCTTTGCACCGAGGCGGTCGATGATCGACTGCACGCAGAACTTGAAGCTGGCGCCGGTGCGGTCGAGCTTGTTGACGAAGCACATGCGCGGAACGCCGTACTTGTCGGCCTGACGCCACACGGTTTCCGACTGCGGCTCGACGCCGGCAACGCCGTCAAAGCAGGCCACCGCGCCATCGAGCACGCGCAACGAGCGTTCGACTTCGATAGTGAAGTCGACGTGCCCGGGGGTGTCGATGATGTTGATGCGGTAATCACCCCAGAAGCAGGTCGTCGCGGCCGACGTGATCGTGATGCCGCGTTCCTGTTCCTGCTCCATCCAGTCCATCGTCGCGGCGCCGTCATGGACTTCGCCGATCTTGTAGGACTTGCCGGTGTAATAAAGAATGCGCTCGGTCGTCGTCGTCTTGCCGGCGTCGATGTGCGCCATGATGCCGATATTGCGATAGCGCTCGAGCGGCGTGCTGCGGGCCATGGTGGTTTCCCTTGTGGTCGAGGGGACTTGGTCGATGGGCGGGGCCGGATCGGGGCCGTCCCGCCCATTGGTTCAATTGCGTGACCGTAGTGTGACGTGGTTACGCCGGCGAGAGAAACAAGCCCCCTCAGCCCGCGCACCCCGTCGCGATTACCAGCGGTAGTGGCTGAACGCGCGGTTGGCGTCGGCCATGCGGTGCGTGTCTTCGCGCTTCTTGACCGCGTTGCCGCGGTTGTTGGCAGCGTCGAGCAGCTCGGCCGAAAGGCGCGCCGACATGGTGGTTTCCGAGCGATTGCGCGCGGCGGTGATCAGCCAGCGGATCGCCAGCGCCTGGGCGCGTTCGGGGCGAACTTCGACCGGAACCTGATAGGTCGCACCACCGACGCGGCGCGAACGCACTTCGATCTGTGGCTTCACGTTGTTGAGCGCATCGTGAAACAGCTGCAGCGGATCGGCCTTGGCGCGGGTCTGCATGGTATCGAGCGCACCGTAAACGATGCCTTCGGCGTTGGACTTCTTGCCGTCGTACATGAGATTGTTCATGAACTTCGACAGCACCTGATCACCGAACTTCGGATCGGGCAGGATGACCCGCTTTTCCGGACGACGACGACGTGACATGGGGTATTCCTTCTGACTGGGCCGGACCGTTTACGGTCGGCGCATTTTCCGCTGATCACTGGCGGCGCTGCGGGGAGCAAAGCCCTGCGCGCCGGCCCGGATCACTTCGCCGGATCACTTCGGACGCTTGGCGCCGTACTTCGAACGGCTCTGCTTGCGATCCTTGACCCCCTGGGTGTCGAGCACGCCGCGCAGGACGTGATAGCGCACGCCGGGAAGGTCGCGAACGCGGCCGCCACGGATCAGCACGACCGAGTGTTCCTGCAGGTTGTGGCCTTCGCCGGGGATGTACGAAATGACTTCGCGGCTGTTGGTCAGACGGATCTTGGCAACCTTGCGAAGCGCCGAGTTCGGCTTCTTCGGGGTCGTCGTATAGACGCGGGTGCAGACGCCGCGCTTTTGCGGGTTCTGCTCCATCGCAGGGACCTTGCTCTTGGCCTTCTGCGGAACGCGGCCCTTGCGGACCAGCTGGTTGATCGTGGGCATTTTGAAGACTTCACCTTGGCTTTTGGCATCGCGCCACAATGGTGAAGTGCATACCGGGATCGCGTCGGCAAAACAGGCGATCCCTGCCCCGGACAGGGCGGACGCGTGGTGCAGACGCGAGCCGAAAACGCTCCACCCGTGCCGCAGCGCCGGGTTACTTTGACGGATTACCCGCGCCCCGTTTTGGAAGGGCCACGCACGCACCGGCAATGTTCAGCTCGAATTTGTCGGGTCGGGCAGAATCGCGCAGGCGATCCGACCCTCTGCCGAAGCGCCGGCCCTTACGCGTCAGGGGGGGCAAGGTCAAGCGCCGCTTCCGATCGCGCCGATGCCGACGCTGGAGTCTGCGGCGGAGTCTGCGGCGCCCTGATTTCAGGGGGAGGCTACAGCAAGAGACTTGTAGTGCCCCCCGCCCCCCGATATGCGCGACCCTGATGAAAACCGATGGGGGTCGGATTGGGGCGCAGCGAAGACAACGCACAAATACCGGCGCCGACAAGATCGTCTCGCGGCGGGTTGCTTCATGACCGGGCGCTGCTGGCGATCGTGGGCGTGGCGCTGGTTGTCCGCGTTGCCCTCGCCAGCCAGATGACCGTGCTCCACGCCGACGAAGTGTGGCAATATCTCGAACCCGCGTATGGACTGATCACCGGTTCGTGGGTGCGTGCGTGGGAATTTCATGCCGGGATACGCGGCTGGTTCGTGCCGGTGCTGCTGATCCCGCCGCTCGCGCTCGGTCACGCGATCGCGCCCGAGAGCCAGCTTCACATCTATCTCATGCGCGCGATGTTGAGCGTGATTTCGCTGGGCATTCCGATTGCCTGGTACGATCTGGCGCGGCCCTTCGGGCGCCGCCATGCGCTGATTGCGGCGTGGGTGGCGGCGATCTGGTGCGAAGTGTTCTATTTCGGCGTGCGCCCGTCGTCCGAAGCGCTCGGCATGGCGCTGCTGTTTCCGGCCATGGCGCTGGCGCAGCGGCTGCGGCACGATCCCGGTCCGCGCAAGGCTCTGGCACTCGGCCTGCTGCTCGCGCTCGGCTTTGTCGTGCGGTTTCACTACCTGCCGGCGATCGGGCTGATCGCCATCTGGGGCCTTGGCCGCAGTTGGCAGCGCGTCATGCCCGCGCTGGCGCTCGGTTTTTCAGCGGGGATCGCGATCGGCGGGCTGTGCGATCTGATCACCGGCCATGCGCCGCTGGTATGGATCTGGCGCAGTATCGCGTTCAACGTGGTGACCGGCGGCAGCTCGATGTTCGGCACCCAGCCGCCCTGGTGGTTCGCCACGTATCAGATCGAAACCTGGGGATGGGCATCGCTGGCGATCATTCCGCTGATCCTGCTCGGCGCATGGCGTCTGCCGATGCTGCTGCTCATTGCAGCGGCGGTCTATGCCCCGCATTCGCTGATCGCGCACAAGGAATACCGCTTTGTCATCCTTGGCACGACAACGCTGATCCTGCTCGCGGTGATCGGCTCGGTCGAGCTTTGCGCCTTGCTGCGGCGGCGCTGGCCGGACGAACGCATCACGCTCGCGGCGCTTGGCCTTGGCTGGTCCGCGCTGAGCCTCACAGTCGCGTTGTCGCCGGTGTTCATCGAATATTGGACTCAGGGGGATGAGGCGTTCAGCACGTTGGTGATTGCCGGCGAGCAGCCCGGGCTCTGCGGTATCGCACTGTATGAACAGCCCAATCACCCGGCCTTGGCGATGAGTCTGTTCAACCGCAACGTCCCCGCCCTGCTGTTCGACGGCCCCGAAGCGCCGGACGAAGCGCGCGCCATGGTCGATCGCTACAATGTCGCGATCGCCTCGCAGCTTCACGGCGCCGCGCTGCCGCGAGGATTCCATCTCGTCACCTGCTGGCACCAACAGAAGTTCCCGATCGAGGACCGCCAGCAATGCCTCTTTGTCCGCAGCGGCGGCTGCCATGGCAGCGCGGGCGATTTTTCGTATCAACCGGCCATGGAAAGGCGCGGCAAGTGATCCGGCACGCCCCCGCCCTGATCGGCCTGCTGGCGCTCGCCGGGTGTACCCAGGCGCCGCCGCCGCCGTCGCCGCCATGCGCTGTCGGCACGAGCCTCCCGACAGCCGGGCTCGCGCGCGGCATTCCGGTCGAGGACACCCCCGGCGGCCATTGCCTCGCCGATCGGGCCGAGGCGGGCGATAACGACGCGGCGCTGCGCCTTGGCGATTTCTATCGGGAATTGCCGGGAATCTTGCCGCTGATCGACCGCAAGGGCCACGAACTGCACTGGTATCGCCTCGCCGGAGACCGCGGCTCTGCGCTCGGTGGCTGGCGCGCCGCGCTGTTGATCGACAACGATCGCGACCGGCAAGTGCCCAACGACGCGCTGGCCTATGTCATCGCCGCGCTCAAGGCCGGGATTCCCGAAGCGGGCGATTATCTGGTCGATCAATGGCAGGACGGACGGATCGACCCCGGCAAGCTGTGGAGCTTGCGCCGCTGGCTCAACCAGCCCGGCGCGCTGCCCGCCGATCAGCGCGCAGAAATCATCGCCGGGCTCAACGCCCCGACCGATGAACTCGAATACGAATAGGCCTCAGGCCGCCTGCCCAATCGCAAACCCGAGATCGCGGCGGCGCAGGACCATCGCCCCGCCGACCAGCAGGCCCATCAGCCCGGCAAAGATCGTCGCGATTTCCCGATTGTTCCACACCATCATGATCAGCGCGACGACCGCCATGATCAGTGCAAAGCCCGGCGCAAACGGGAACAGCGGCGCGCGGAACGGCCGCGCCAGACCGGGCTCGATCGTGCGCAACCGGAACAGCGAAGCCATCGCCATGATATACATGGTCAGCGCGCCGAGCGCCGACAGCGTCACCACACTGGCCGTCAGCGACTGGCCCGCGATATGCACGACATTGTCCGACCAGATCGTCGCCACGCCGACCACACCACCGGCAATCGTCGCCATGTCGGGGGTGCGGAAACGCGGATGCAGCCGGGCCAGCCCGCGCGGAAGGAAACCGGCACGGGCCAGGGCAAAGATCTGTCGCGCATAGCCCATGATGATGCCGTGAAACGACGCCACCAGCCCGAACAGGCCGAGCCAGACCAGCATGTGCAGCCAGCCGCTCGACGCCCCGACGCTGCGCTTCATCGCCTGTGGCAGGGGATCGTTGATATTGGCGATCTGCGTCCAGTCGCCCGATCCACCGGCCAGCAGCATGACTCCGAAAGCCAGCGCGACGAGCGTGAGAATCCCGGCGATATAGGCGCGCGGGATCGTGCGGCGCGGATCGCGCGCTTCTTCGGCGGCCATCGCCACGCCTTCGATGGCCAGGAAAAACCAGATCGCGAACGGCAGCGCGGCAAAGATCCCGCCAATCGCCGCCGGGCTGAACCGGTCATGCCCCGCCCAGCCGCCGACCACGAAATTCGACCAGTGAAACGACGGCGCGACCACTCCCATGAACACGAGCAGTTCGCCCACCGCCAACAGCGTGACAAACAGCTCGAACGTCGCCGCGACATGCACGCCGACGATATTGAGCGCGACGAACACGATATAGGCGAGCGTGGCCGCATGGACCGGATCGAACCCGGGAAACTGCACTTTCAGATAGGCGCCGATCGCCAGCGCGATGGCGGGCGGCGCAAACACGAATTCGACCAGCGTGGCGAAACCGGCGATTGCCCCGCCCAGCGGCCCGAACGCACGGCTGGCATAGGCAAACGGCCCCCCGGCATGGGGAATCGCAGTGGTCAGCTCGGTAAACGAGAAAATGAACGCGACATACATCGCCGCGACCATGACCGTCGCGACCAGAAAACCGAGCGTGCCCGCGCTGGCCCAGCCATAGCTCCAGCCGAAATATTCGCCCGAAATGACCAGCCCCACGGCAATGCCCCAGAGGTGAAACACGCTGAGGCGCTGTGACAGGCCATGCGACTGGGGATCGGTCATGCGGGGGTTTCCGGGATCAGGGTGGGTTGGATAGGCAGCGCTTCGGCATCGTCTTTCAGTTCGACGCCCGACAGGCCCCGCCGCAACGCCTCGCGCAAGAGACGGGCCAGCGTCGCGGCGGCCCGCACCGGGGTCAGCCCGCCGCGTCCATGGATATTGGAAATGCAATTGCGCTCGCTGTCGGCGCGCCCGACGCGCGGGGCATACGTCATGTAAATGCCCAGGCTGTCGGCCACACTCAGCCCCGGCCGCTCGCCGATCACCATGATCACCACGCGCGCGCCGAGCGCTTCGCCGATGGCATCGCCCAGCGCCACGCGCGCGCCGGTGGCAATCACCACCGGGGCCAGCGACAGGCCGTTCAACTCGGCCACGAGCGCGCGCACCAGTGCCGCCGCGCCCGCCTGCACCCCGGTCGCCGACAGCCCCTCGCCGATGACAATCGCCACATCATGGACGGCTTTTGCCCCGGCCAACCGTTCCGCGCTTTCGGTGGCGAGCCGTCGGCCAAGATCGGGGCGCCGCAGATAGGTCGCGCGATCGCCCGCCGCGCTTGCCACCGTGATCGTCGGCAAAGGCGCCAGCTCTGCGGCAAGCGCGGCGGCGTCAAACGGGGCATGGACGGCATCGCGCGCGCGCGCATGATCGAGCTGAAACGCCAGAACCGCGCCGAGCGGCGGCGCATGCCCCACCCGCCCCAGCGCGATCCGCGCGGGCGTTGCCGCGCGCAACCGGTCCCACAGGGCAGCGGGCGTCGGCAGATCGTCGCTCATGCCGCAATCCCCGTACCGTTCAGCCGGTGGACCAGCCCCGCCGCGCCATCGGCCAATGCGCGGATCGAGCCATCGGGCGCGATCAGGCCCATCGCATCGAGCCAGCCCTCGAATTCAGGCGCGGCGCGCACCCCGAGCATCGCCCGCAAGGCCAGCGCATCGTGATACGACAGGCTCTGATAGCTGAGCATGACGTCATCGTTGCCCGGCACGCAGATCAGGAAACTGCACCCCGCGACCGTCAGCAAGGTCATCAGCGTATCCATGTCGTCCTGATCGGCCTCGGCGTGATTGGTATAGCAGGCATCGCACCCCATCGGCAGGCCGAGCAGCTTGCCGCAGAAGTGGTCTTCCAGCGCGGCGCGGATGATCTCCTTGCCGTCATAGAGATATTCCGGGCCGATAAAGCCGACCACGGTATTGACCAGCAAGGGATCGAACGCGCGCGCCACGCCATAGGCGCGCGCTTCCATCGTCTGCTGATCGATCCCGTGATGCGCATCGGCCGACAGCGCCGCGCCCTGCCCGGTTTCGAAATACATCACGTTCTGCCCGACCGTGCCGCGCCCGAGCGACAACGCCGCGTCGTGCGCCGCGCGCAGGACGGCAAGGTCTATGCCGAAACCGCGATTGGCCGCCTCGCTGCCCGCGATCGACTGAAACACCAGATCGACCGGAGCGCCGCGCGCGATGATTTCCAGGCTGTTGGTGACATGGGTCAGCACGCACGTCTGCGTCGGGATGGCATAGCGTTCGCGCAGATCGTCGAGCATGGCGATCAGCCGCAGTGCACCCGGCACGCTGTCGGTCGCGGGATTGATCCCGATCACCGCATCGCCGACGCCATGGATCAATCCGTCGAGCACGGCAGCGGCAATCCCGCGCGGATCGTCGGCGGGATGATTGGGCTGAAGCCGGGTCGACAGCCGCCCGGCCAGGCCGATGGTGTTGCGAAACGCGGTCACCACCCGGACTTTCTGCGCGACGATGATCAGATCCTGATTGCGCATCAGCTTCGACACCGCCGCGACCATTTCCGGAATCAGCCCGGGCGCGACTTGTGCCAGCGCCACGCTGTCGGTTTCGGGTCGCAGCAACCAGTCGCGCAAATCGCCCACGGTCATCGCCGACAGCGGGGCAAAGGCGATGGCATCGTGGCTGTCGATAATCAGCCGGGTAACTTCGTCGCTTTCATAAGGGACAAGCGCGACATCGAGGAAATGGCGCAGCGGCAAGTCGGCCAGGACCGCGCGCGCGGCAACCCGCTGCGCGGCGCTGTCGGCAGCAAGCCCGGCAAGGGCATCGCCCGACCGCGTGGGCGTGGCACAGGCCATGACGTGCGCAAGACTGCCGAAGCGGTGGCGCTCGCCGCCAAAGTCGCAATGGTACGCCCCACCCATCATGATCGATCCCCGGTTCCTTTCGCTGCCCTTGAAGCACAGCCTGAGCCCGGAGGCGATTCCCTTGCAAGTCGCTTGCGCCATGGCGCATGCCGGGCCAGACCCGCCCATCATGTCAGCCAGCCCCGATCCCGCCGCGCTCGATGCGCTCCATGCTCTGGCCCGTCGCGCGCTGTGCGGGAGGCATGACCGGCTGACCGTGCTCGGCCTGTCGGGGGCGCAAGGCTCGGGCAAGTCGACCCTTGCCGCAGCGCTGCGGCAGCGGCTGGACGCCGAAGGCGTGCCTACGGCGATCCTGTCGCTCGACGATCTCTATCTGACGCGGGCCGATCGGCTGCGGCTCGGCGCGGAGGTTCACCCGCTGCTGGCCACGCGCGGCGTACCGGGCACACACGACGTCGCGCTCGGGCTGGCCACGATTGCCGCGCTCGAACGCGGCGAACCCTCGCTGCTGCCCCGCTTCGACAAAGCGCGCGACGACCGCCGCGCGCCGACCGAGGCCGACCGGGCCCCGGCGCGGACCCGCCTGCTGGTATTTGAAGGATGGTGTATCGGCGCACGACCGCAGACCGAGGCTGCCCTTGCCGAACCGGTGAACGCGCTCGAAGCCGAAGAAGACCGCGCGGGCGTCTGGCGCCACACGGTCAATGCGGCACTGGCTGGTCCTTATGCGGCGCTCTGGGCGCGGATCGATGCGCTTGCCATGCTGCGCGCGCCCGATTTCGCGACGATCGTCGGCTGGCGACAGCAACAGGAACGGGCACTGCGCAAGGACGTCGGCGATTGTCCGGGCCTGGCGGGCCCGGGGGTGATGACCGATGCCGCCGTCATCCGCTTTGTCGCGCATTACGAACGGATCACCCGGCACTTGCTTGCGGATCTGCCCGGTCGGGCCGATTGTATCATCGACCTCGCCCCAGACCGGCACGTCACGCGTATCGCGATGGCTCCCGATTCCGGGCCGCCCATGGAGTAGACCCAGCATGTCCAGTGCCCGCCACCCCTTCGCCACCCTCGCGCTTGCCGCAGGCCTCGTCGCTGTCACGATGCCTGCTGCCGAGGCGCATTCCTGCCGACGGCTCAACAAGACGCAAGGCGCGATCGTCGGCGGCACCGGCGGCGCCGTGCTGGGCGCGGTGCTGACCGGCGGCGTCACCGGGGCCGTGATCGGCGCGGCGGCCGGCGGGATTGCCGGCCATGAAATCGCGCGCAAAAAACACCACAAGTGCTATCGCGCCATATCCCGCTGAGCCCCCAAGATCGCTCCAAACCGCCTTATTGCGCCGCCTCGTCAAGCTGGCCGTGATCAGGGACATCCCCGACCGCATCGGCCAGCGAAACAAGCAGCGTATCGGCCATCGTGCCCAGAAACGCTTCCATCACGCCGTGGCCGCGCGGGCTCAATTTGACAAACGTCCGGCGTCCGTCGCGACCGTCTTCCTCTCGCTCGACCATCCCGCGCATTTCCAGGATACGCAGCCAGCGCAAGGCGGTGGTCGGCGGGACATGCGCGCCGATGCAGGCGCTGGTGGTCGGAACGCGCCGGTTTTCGCGCGCCGCAACATAGAGGTCGAGCAGGATGTCCCAGGTCGGCTCGCCAAACAGATCGGCGCTCAGATAGCGGGCGCGCCGCCGCCTGCCGGAATAGAATTCGCGGGCCAGCGTCAGCGCCAGCCGCTGACGCCGGGCAAGCGAGGCTTCATCACCGGCAACTTGCGGGTACGACGCCATCGGCGCAGCGCGCAGCGCGCGTTCGACTTTGCCGGGCCGCCCCGAGCCGGTGCCGCGCGGCGGATTGGAGCGAACCGTCATGCCGTCCTCCCCCGCCCGTTCGCAGCCCGACATTTCCCAGACCGACATGGCGCGGCGATCAGGCCGGACGCCAGGCCGCATAGCGACCGATGCGCCGTTGCCGCGCGGCATGGGCATACGTGCCGATGATCAGCACGACCAGTTGCATGAACGCGGGCACCTGAGTCATGACCCAATAGCTGCGCCGCGCCTCGTCGATTTCGAACAGCTTGGCGAAATGCGCGATAACGACGATCAGTTGCGTTGCGCTGCTCCACAAGGGCCAGCCGCGATTGGCCTTCAATGCGACCCATGTCAGCGTCAGAAACGCCCACATGTCGATCACGAAGTGACCGGGATTGACCTCGAACCATGTCGGGTCTCCGAAAATCAGATGATTGGCGATATCGAACACGGTTATCGCCACAAGGATAATCGCGACCACCCGCTCCGGCTCATCACCCTTGCGGGCGGCGAACAGAAACGAGAGGCATAACAGGAGCCAGGAAAGCGAGAAGAACAGCATGGCAGTCTATCGCAGCCCCAGACCGAATGTCTGAAATCCCGGCTCCTGCATCGCGATCACGCGGCGCGCGACAGCAGAACTGCGTCGTCAGACACAAATGCCTGGTCGCCTCCTTCGGCGGCCGGATCGGCCAGCCCGAATGCAGGGGACGGGCAGGAATCGGTACCCACCGCAAATTCCACCGCGATGTCGCTGAGCTTCCCATGCACGCGGGCCAGTTCCCCGCCGGCATTGAGCATCGCCTGCTGGCTGCGGACGAGCCGCATCAACGCGTCCTGCCCGACGAACGGCGCAACCCCGGTTTCACGGCGTGCGTGAACCATGGTCGAAAGCAACCGGGCCTGGCGCAGCAACGCTTCGTCGAGCGCGGCTTCGGCATGCATGAGATCGCGGCTGATGCGTTGCTGGGCAACGTTGGTCGTCATCGGATCGGATTTCCGGGCATTGGTCATTTGAACATTGGTCATCATGTCGAGCCTCCCGCCGGAGCCCCCCCGGGCACCGGCCACTTCTGAACAGGGAGACGCATGAACGGCGCGTGGTGGCACCCCAATATGGTTCAGCTGTCGAGCATGTGAGCAAGTTCCGAATATATCGCCAGCCCACCCAGAATCATCAGGGTGAGAAAGACTGTGATCATCGCAACCGCCCCCAGCCGCAACAAAGTGCCGCCCCGACCGTCAAACGCCTCGGGAAGGACGTGATAGTATGCCTGAACTGCGTCGCTCGGCAGGAGATCCACCATCTTGCGTGGCGATGATCCCGTCCTTTCCGGATCTGCCGGTCGACCCTCTGGAGCATGTCCATCAGCCGCTTCCTGCGGACCCTGCTGCACGGTTTTCGGGCGTTCGGCGATGTCTGACGACCCGTATACGGATCGATGATATATCTCCGGAACGGATATGTTGCCCTGTTCGACCAGCAATTGGCGATAGGCCAGGGCCACTTCGCTGCGCGTCGCCACCTGCAGCTTGCCCCGCGCCAGCATGATCCGCTGATCAACCGTATGCGGAGAGATTCCGAGCATCCGGGAAATCTCTTTAGACGTCTTATGTTGTATAAGAAGATCAAGCACTTGGCATTGCTTGCTGGTCAATCCCCGCAAAGGGTCGCCAACACTGTGATCGGATGATCTGATCAACTCCCAGCCCCCTGTCACGCTCCTCGCAAGCCGCATCCCGTCCCCTGAACGCAGCCCCGCCTCATCACTGAACTATCAGTATCTAACCCTAGTATGTTCACCTAGCATTAAACTGAAACCAATGGCAAAAGTTCGTGACGTAACAAAACTTTGCCCTGAGCCGCAGCGCCGCGAATCACGAGCCCCAACGCAATCGCTTGCCTGAAACGTCCCGCCCCCTGCCCGCCCACACGACCAATGTCGCAACCAAGGATGGGAAGCTTCCCCAAATCGCAGGCGTCGGCAACCTGAATCACGCTCATGCAGGAACAAGGATCGGCGCCGCTCTGGACGAGCGCCACATGCCGAGACGATGATCGAGGTGTTGGAACAAATCGTCGGCGGCGATCGCGGTGATCTCGCAATCGATTGCTCGCAGTTCCTCGCCCGCACGGGCGCCTTTTCGCGCAATCGCGCTGCGGACGGCTCGCTGAAGCGCATCACCCCCGCGCGAACGAAAAATCACCCCACTGATCCGCGCGCCGCCTGCGCAGTGCTCCGCTAAGGATGGTTACGTAACCGGGCGTTACCGGATTGCCGCGCCGCTGCAATCGCGGCAACCCTCTGCCCCATGGCCATGTCAAACGCCGAGCGGCAACGCCGATACCGCCAGAAACTGAAAGCCCGCGCATCGGGCGATGCACTGGGTGACCGCGTGCGTGATGCGGTCGAACGCGCGATCGATGCGCTTTGGGCCTTTCACGAACGACCCGCGCCCGGCGGCATACGCTGGTCCGATATCGATGGTTGCACGTCGCTGGAGATCTATCGCGCCGAGTTGCAACGCAGCCCCGACAACCTGCTTCAGGCCTGTCGCGCCTTCATGCCCGAATGCGAAGGGCTGACCGATGCCGAAATCCGCGCCATTCGCGCGATTATCGAGATTGCCGATGCGCTTCGGCTGACTCACGCCGCGACCCTGGGCGAACTTGTAAAGATGCCGCCGCCAAGACCGACCCCCGACATCGCCGCGTAAATGCCCGGCGAGAGCCGTTCGTGTCGCATTCCTATTGGGTCACTTCGGTTCCAACTTCGCCTGATTGCCCGGTTCATTCTGCCACATTGCCGACGTCCGGACGCTCAGACCGATCGTTCGGGCAAACGCCGTTGCAACAAGGTTGGGCCAGAGTGTGGATCGTCAAATCCTGACACTATTCCTTCATCGCTATCGCGGTCCGCTCGCGCTGGTGGCGATGGCCAGTGTCTTCATCAACGTGCTGGTCTTTGCCGGATCGGCCTACATGATGCTGGTCTATGATTCCGTCCTGCCCAGCCGCAGCGTGCCGACGCTCGTCGGGCTGTTCGGCATGCTCGCGCTGGTCTACCTGTTTCAGGCGCTGTTCGAGGCGATCCGCAGCGAAGCGCTGCTGGGGCTGGCCAACGGCGTACACGACGATCTGTTCGATGCGGTACACCATGCCACGGTCACGCGGCCCCTGCGAACGGGGCCCGATCGCGGCGATGGACTGCAATTCATCCGCGATCTCGATGCGATTCACGCCTTCCTCGCCGGATCGGGGCCGGTCGCGCTGATCGATTTGCCGTGGGTCATGCTGTTCATGGCGGTGCTGTTTGCGCTGCACTGGTGGCTGGGGCTGACCGCGCTGGCCGGTACATTGGTCATGGCCGGGCTGACGCTGTGGTCCAATCGCCGCACGCAGGCGGGATCGCGCGAACTCGCCACGATCACCGGGCAACGCGCGGCGGCGGCGGCGACAGAAATCCGCTTTGGCGAATCGGCGCTGGCGATGGGCATGCAACACCGGCTGGTGCGCCGCACGCTGGCCTGGGAAGACCGCTTCATCGCCGCGCAATCCTATCTCGCACGCACCGTCGCGCGGCTCGGCGGCGCCAGCCGGACCTTCCGCATGATGCTGCAATCGCTGATCCTGACGGTCGGCGCGCTGCTGGTGATCGATGGGCAGGCGACCGGCGGGGTGATCCTTGCCTCGTCGATCCTGTCGGGGCGCGCGCTGGCTCCGGTCGACATGGCCATTGCCAACTGGCGCTCGCTGGTCGCGGCGCGCGCGGGCTGGGTCCGCGTGATCGCCGGGATTGCCACCTGGCGCAAGCCACCGCCGCGCAGCGTGCTGCTCGATCCGCCGAGCGGCGAAGTGTCCTTGCGCGATCTGTGGGTCGCCCCGCCCGGCGCGTCGCGCTTTGCCGTCCAGGGGGTCAGCCTGACTCTGGCCGCCGGTCAGGTTCTGGCGCTGGTCGGGCCGAGCGCGGCGGGCAAATCGAGCCTGGTGCGTGCGATGCTCGGCATCTGGGCGCCCGCTCGCGGCGAAGTCCGGCTCGACGGCGCGACGCTCGATCAATGGGATGCCGATACGATCGGTCGCCATTTCGGCTATGTCCCGCAAACGGTTGACCTGATCGACGGAACGATCGGCGAAAACATCGCCCGTTTCGACCCGGAGGCCGGGTCCGACGCGGTCATCGCCGCCGCGCGCGCCGCCGGGATGCACGAAACGATCCTCGCCCTGCCCGACGGCTATGACACGCACGTTTCGGCGGGGGCCGGGGAACTTTCCGCCGGTCAGCGACAACGGATCGGCCTTGCCCGCGCGCTCTATGGCGATCCGTTCCTGCTCGTGCTCGACGAGGCCAATTCCAATCTCGATGCGACCGGCGATGCCGCGCTGGCCGATGCGATCCGCGCCGTGCAGCGCCGGGGCGGGATCGTCGTGATGATCACGCACCGCCCGGCGACGCTGGGGCCGGCAACGCATCTGGCGGTCATGCAAAGCGGCCGCCTCGTCGATTTTGGCGAACGCGACAGCGTGCTGCAACGGATACAGGGGAACGAGACAATGCCCCCGCGCGAGGTGGCGGCATGAACGCCCCGCTTTCCCCGGACGACGCGCATGCGCTGATGCCCGCCCTGTGGCGCGGCGATCAGCCGCCCGCGGCCTCGTCGCCCCATGCGCTGCACCGGCTGTTTCTGGCCATTGCCGCGCTCGTGCTCATGCTCATCGTCATGGCAGCGACCGTGCCGATCGGCGGCGCGGTGATCGGCGCCGGGCAAGTCGTGGTGCCATCGCAGGTCAAGCGGATTGCCCACCCGACCGGCGGGGTAATCGGCGAAATCCTGGTCGCCAATGGGCAGCATGTCGATGCCGGGCAAGTGCTGCTGCGGCTCGACGACCGGGTGACCGGCGCCGACGCGCGGTTTGCCGATCTGACCGTCGAACAGCTCCTTGCGCAAAAGGCGCGGCTTGAGGCCGAGCGGCTGGGCCAGCCGACCATCGCCTTTCCGCCCGAACTGACCGGCGCGCAAAGCGCCAGCGCGACCAGGGCGATGACCGACGAGAGCCACTTGTTCGCGCTGCGCCGTACCGAAGAAGCCGAAATGAAAGCACAGCTATCGGCCCGCATCGCGCAAGACAATCAGGAAATTCGCGGGTTTGAGGCACAGATCGCCGCCTTGCGCGAACAACGCGCGCTGATCGAGCGCGAACGGCAAGGCGTGCGCGAACTGTGGGATCGGCAATTGGTCACGATCAGCCGGATGAACCAGCTCGATCGCACGATGGCCGACATGGGCGGCTCGATCGGCTCGCTCGAAGCGCAGATCGCCCAGACCCGCGCCAAGATCACCGAGGCGCACGAACAGGCGATCCAGCTTGGCCAGACGCGCCGGGTCGAGGCGGGCAACGACCTCAATCAGATCAACACCACGCTCAATCAGCAACAGATGCGCCGCGTTTCGGCAAACGACAGCCGCGACCGCAGCGCGATCCGCGCGCCTTATGCCGGGACTGTCGAAAAGATCGCCTTTGCCGCCGTGGGCGACGTGATCCGTCCGGCCGAACCGATCATGGAAATCGTCCCCGACCATGACGCCATGGAAGTCGAAGCGATGATCAGCCCGGCCGACATCGACCATGTGCGCCCCGGTGAAGAAGCCCGCGTGCGCTTTTCCAGCTTCAACCGCGCCGCCACTCCGGAATTGATCGGCAAAGTCACCTATGTCGCAACCGACCGCACCGAAAACGCCGAAGCCAGACAGGCCTATTATCTGGTGCGCATCGCGCTCGATGAGGCCGTCGTGGCGCGCGAGCACCTCACGCTGAAAAGCGGCATGCCCGCCGAAGTGCATATCGCCAGCGGCAGCCGCACGCTCATGTCCTATCTGATGAAGCCGCTGCGCGATCAATTCGCCCGCGCCTTTCGCGACAATTGAGGCGATGATGCGCTTTCCAACATGGCCCTCGACGCTTGCGCTGCTGCTGGTCGGCGTCGCTGTGCCGCAGACACCGGTACTCGCGGCGGCGCCCGCGCTGGTCGGACCGGTCGATAGCGCCCCCCTGCGCGAAGACGATGCGCGCGATGACGAAGACGCGCGCAACGATCAGGCCAGCCCCCGCGTGCATCTGGCCGCCGATCTGCCGCCCGAAACCCCCGCCGCGATCCGTACCGCTGCCACGTCCGACGCGGCGGTGGGCGACTGGAAGCTGGCGCTGGCGCTGGCCTATTGGACCTCGCCCGCGATCCTGGCGCAACGCGCGCTGGTCAAAAGCTATGACTATCGCATTCCCGAGGCGCGCGCCGCTTATGGCCTGCAACTCGATTATCAGCTGATGCAGGGGTGGCAACGCGACCGCAACGATCCGACCGCGCTGCAACGCCAGCTCGGCCAGATCACCCCGATGACCAGTTGGGGTTTCAGCAATTCGGCGATGGCCGTGCTGACCATGCCGCTGTTCACCTTTGGCCGCAACGCCTCTGCCGAACGCAGCGCGGCGGCGCAGCGCGCCTATCAGAAACAGGTTTTGCGTTCGACCGAGCAAGGCGCCTTCTATGACGCGGTCGCGGCTTATGCCGGGCTGATCCGCGACCGCGCGGGCGTGGCGATCGCGCGTGATAACCTGACCGCGCTCGATCAGGAATTGCAGGGCAACCAGATCCGGCTCAAGGCGCACGAGATTACCGTAACCGACCTCGAACTGGTCAAGACCCGCGTCGAGGAAGCCCACGCGCAGCTCTATGCCGCCGAGGCCGCCGCCGCGAGCAGCGAAGCGGCGTTCGTGCAAAAGATCGGCGCCCGCGCCGATGCGACGCTTGCCCCGCCCCCGCCGCTGCCCATGCCGGTGCGCACGCTCGAAGACGCTTATGCCTACGCCGAAGCGCACAGCCCGGTGATCCTCGCCGCGCACGAACGCGAACGCGTGTCGCGCGCAGGCGTCGATGCGGCCAGGGCCAATCTCTTGCCGCGCGTCGATTTCCGCGCGCAGGCGCTCTATGCCAGCCAGAGCCCTTATGACAATTATGCCCGCTATAACGAGGAAATCGCCAGCGTCGTGGTCAGCGGTCCGATCTTTGAAAGCGGATTGCGCCGCACGCAGATCGCCGACGCGGTCGCCGCCAACGATTCCGACTGGCGCCTGATCGACGGCGCCAGCCGCGACACCCGCGCCGCAATCGCCGCCGCCTGGAACGACTGGCTCGCCCAGAATGCCGCCGCCACGCGCTATGCCAATGCCGCAACCGCCGCACAAAAAGCCTATGACGGCGCGCTGATCCAGGAACGCGAAGGCCAGATCACCACGTTCGACGTGCTGCAAATGGCGCTCGAAGTGCTGACCGTGCGCAGCAGCGCCAACACCGCCCAGTCCGCCGCCATCAGCGACGTCGCCCGCATCATGGCGCTGATCGGCGCGCTCGAACCCGGCGCCGTGCTCCCCGGCGAACCCCGCTACGACGACAATCGCCATTTCGACAAAGTCCGCCACCGCGACGACCTCCCCCTGATCACTCCGATGCTCCGCGCCCTCGACAGCGTCCCCCTGCCGCCTGCCCACACCCGCCCAAACCGCGACCCCGCCGAAGCCACCGCCATCCCCGCAGCGACCTTCACCGACACCCTGCCACGCACCCCCTAGCGGTCCGATTCTGACATTTGCGGCCGAGCTATCCGGATGGCGGGATGCAAATGTCAAAAACAATCCACTAGGCAATGCCCCCGCACGATCTGCCGGTCGCCATACAAGAGGCCACGGCCACCCGCGCCAACCCCACGAACGGGGGCAAGACTCGAGAAGGACGATCGTTGCAAAGCAGTTCGGCTGGACCGGGGAAATTGCCACTGCTCACCATTGTGAAACGACTGGCATTGGGCCGATTGCGGATCGGCAGGCTCCCGACAATCAACTCGGATAGCAGCCGGTCCTGACTACAGCACGGCGGTGTCGGGTATCGACCATTATATGAACGTCCTGCCGACATCAGCCGAACGGGCGCTTCGCGGTAATGCCCATCGCGTCCGGCTCCTCGATGATCGAACATTCCCATGCGCCCGAAGCCTTGCGTCTTATA
>NZ_KQ954296.1 GCF_001519055.1 Novosphingobium sp. Fuku2-ISO-50
TATCAGGCCGAACGCTGCGCCCGGTCAGAACGGGATGATCGGGAACCAGTCCGTGCGCAAACGCTGCCCTGCAACCATGGCGTGGCCGGGATAGGGCGGCGAGGTCCGCCCCGGACGTTCGACATAGCGGGCATCATCGCCGAGCCAGCGCAGCGACAGCACCCGGCGCGGCAGGCCCGCCGGATTGCCGCGCGCGCCATGCACCGTGCGATAATCGAACAACACCGCATCGCCCGGTTCCAGCGCCCATTCGAGCACGTGCAGCGAGGCATCGCTGTCGGGATCGGGCACCGGCAGAAAATCGCCGCCATCGGCATAGAAATCGGCATCGGTCGCCCAGCGCACCGGCAAGACCGGGCGCGGCCAGCGGTGCGATCCGGCGATCATGCGCAAGGTGGCTTCGCGCACGGGATCGACCGGAATCCACATGCTGACCGTCTGTTCGCCTTCCACGAAATAATAGGGGCTGTCCTGGTGCCAGGGCGTGGCCATGGCCGTCCCCGCATCCTTGACCAGCACGTGGTCGTGAAAGAACTGTGCCTCGTGCGATCCCATCGCTTCGGCGGCGAGACGGGCCGCAGGCGACTGGCGCACGACATGTTCGATAGCGGGAATGCGGGTCCAGTTGCAGTAATCGTCGAAAAAGCGCCCGGGCGCGCCTGCGGGCATATTTTCGGCAGCATAAGGCCCCGGTTCGCGCACATTGTCGGCAATGCCTTGCGCGATCGTGTCGATCCAGTCGGCAAAGGCCCCGCGCACGACAAGGGCCCCATCGCGCCGAAAGCTCGCCACCTGCGCCGCCGACAACAAGGGGGCACTATCCGGGGACTGGGTGGTCATGCAGCATCTCCATTACGGCCCTGTTCCGGTGCGAGCGTATCAACCACACGGCCACGCACCGCAGTACCGATTCCGACAATTGGCTGGTCGCTTGCTGTGGCCATGGCTTTTCGCGCGAAAGGAGGCGCCTGTCGGCAGCGGGCGATCTGGTATCAACGATCGAAATTAAGCCCGTTCACCCAGTTGAGCACCGTCTTTTCAAAGCTGCCGACACGTTCGCCATGCGATTGGAGATCCGCCACTTCACCATCGAGTTCGCCAGACAGGATCTGATACCGCTTTGACAGATCGTCGATCGTCAACTCATGATCCTTGTGCAGCAGCCCCTTGAGCTTCAACCGCTCTTCCGCGTTGCTGATCCGTGCGCCGATTTCATCCAGTCGAGCCTTGAGCACTTCGTCTTCAGCCATTTTGAACTCCGTTTCCGTCACCGCGCCAGACTGTCCGATGCAGCCCGAATCCAACATCGCGGCTTGCGTGCGCTATACCTGCGTAAAAGCAAATTCAGCACAATTCCAACGCGCATCGAATGATCCACGACAACAATCCGGCCATCGCGCTGGTCAATGCGCCATCCCAGGCGCGGTGCCGCCGTTGTCGGTGCCGTCCTTTTCGATGCGGGCGGGCCTGTCCTGTCGCTTGTGCGGCTCAGTCCAAGCGTGATGCCCTGCAACCGTGTTGAATGCCCTCTGCGTGGCGAAGGCCACACGGAAAAGCGATGGCGCCGGGTGCGCCAGAGGGGCAGGCAGCGTGACATACAAGATTTCAGTCGACACGGGCGGAACCTTTACCGATGTGATCGTCAGCGACGCCAGCGGCGCGATGACCATCGGCAAGGCGCTTACCACGCACGCCCGCATTTTCGAAGGCGTGCACAGCGCCATCGATGCGGCGGCGTCCGAACTTGGCGTTGCGGTGGCAGACCTCCTCGCGCAGACGTCGCTGTTCATTTACGGCACCACCCGCTCGACCAACGCGATCGTGACCAAGACCGTCGCGCGCACCGCGTTTGTCAGCACCGAAGGCTTTCCCGACATCCTCCTGCTCAAGGAAGGCGGCAAGTTCAACCCGCATGATTTCACGCAGGATTACCCTGCCCCGTTCATTGCGCGCCGCCACACCTTCGAACTGCCCGGCCGCATTTCGGCCGAAGGCGAGGAAGTCGCGGCATTCGACGATGCCGCCGCCCGCGCACTGGCCGCAGACATCGTCGCGCGCGGTTTCGAGGCGGTGGCCGTCTGCCTGCTGTGGTCGGTCGCCAATCCGGCGCACGAACTGCGCTTTGGCGAAATCCTTGCCGAGATCGCGCCCGACATTCCCTTTACCCTGTCGCACCAGTTGATCCCGGTCGTGCGCGAATATCGCCGCGCTTCGGCGACGGCGATCGACGCCTCGCTCAAACCGCTGATGCAGCAACACTTGCGCGAACTGGAAGAGGATTTGCGCGCGGCAGGGCTGACCGGCGAAATCCTGGTCAGCACGGCAGCGGGCGGATGCAGCCATATCGATGCACTGATCAGCCGCCCGATCTATACCATCGGGTCCGGCCCGGCGATGGCGCCGATTGCCGGGCGCGCGTTTGCCCGGATGGAGGATCTGGGCGACAATGTGATCATCTGCGACACCGGCGGGACGACGTTCGACGTCGGGCTGGTCCGCGACGGGCGCATCACGTTCAGCCGCGATACCTGGCTCGGACCCGCCTATACCGGCGATCTGCTGGGCATTTCGGCCGTCGACATGCGCTCGATCGGGGCCGGCGGCGGCTCGATCGCATGGATCGACGAAGGCGGGCTGATGCGCGTGGGGCCGCAGTCGGCGGGATCGGAGCCGGGCCCTGCCTGTTACGGGCGCGGCGGCACATTGCCGACCGTATCCGATGCGGCGGTCGTGCTCGGCTATTTCGATCCCGAATACTTCCTCGGCGGACGCATGAAGCTCGATGTCGTTGCCGCGCGGACGGCGGTCGCCTCGGTGGCGGGCGCGGTCGGGCTCAGCATCGAGGAAACCGCGTTTCGCATCATGAGCCTGGCCAGCGATCTGATGGTGCGCGCGATTGCCGACGTCACGATCAGCGAAGGGCTCAATCCGCGCGAAAGCACGATCGTGGCAGGCGGCGGCGCGGCGGGTGTCAATATCATGACCATCGCCGCCGAGCTCGGCTGCGAACGGGTGATCCTGCCCAAAGTGGCGTCGGCCCTGTCCGCGTCGGGCATGCAGCATGCCGACATCGTGGCCGAGGAAACCGCCAGCCTGGTCATGCAGACCGATCGGCTCGACATCGGCGAAGTCAATCGCGTGCTCGGCGCCTTGCGCGAAAAGCTCGAACGCTTTGCCGCCAGCCTGTCGCAACGCGATATGACCGACGCACAGATCGAATATATCGCCGAGGCACGCTATCTGGGCCAGGTCTGGGAACTCGATACGCCGCTCCGCCAGGTTCCGCTGCCGCTCGAAGGCGGGGTCGGGCTGCTCGCGGAAACCTTCCATCAGGTTCACGAGCGTGTCTTTGCCGTGCGCGACGAAGGCAGCGCGGTGGAAATCGTCAACTGGAAAGCGCGCCTGACCGTCCCTCTGGCCAAGCCGATCGATGTTGCGCCCAAAGCGGCGGACATCACGCTTCCGCCGCCCGCGCTCAGCCGTCAGTGCTTTTTCGGCGGCACCGAGCCGGTGACCACCGGGATCTACAAACCCGCCGATCTGGCGCCCGGCCGCACCATCGTCGGCCCGGCGATCATCGAAGAGCCGACCACCACACTCGTCGTCTATCCCGGCACCAGCGTGATGGTGAGCGGCGCGGGCAATTTCCTTCTCAAGGTTCGCTGAGGAGCCACGGCCATGACCGATTTCGACCCCTACATGACGGCCATCATCGCCAACCGCATCGACGGCATCGTGCGCGAAATGACGCACACCCTGCTGCGCGCGGCGCGCTCGGCCGTCATCAACAGCGCCCGCGATTTCAGCTGTTCGATCTGCACCGCCGACAATCACCTGCTTGCCGCAGCCGAAGGCCTGCCGATCCATATCTTCGGCAGCCATCTTCAGACGCGGGCGATGACCGAATACCACGCCGGCGACATTCGCGAAGGCGACTGCTACCTTCACAACGATCCCTACACGGGCAATACCCACCCTGCCGATCACACGTTTCTGGTGCCGGTGTTCTTCGAAGGCGAACACCTGTTCACCACCGTTGCCAAGGCGCATCAGGCCGACATCGGCAATTCCAAGCCGACGACTTATATGGCCGATGCCGTCGACATCTACGAGGAAGGCGCGCTGATTTTCCCGGCGGTGCGCGTGCAGCGCGACTTCAAGACCGATGAAGACGTGCTGCGCATGTGCAAGAGCCGCATCCGCGTTCCTTCGCAATGGCACGGCGACTTTCTCGCCGGGATCGGCAGCGCGCGCATCGGCGAACGGCGGCTGAAAGAGCTATGCGAAAAATACGGCAAGGACACGATCAAGACGTTCATCGGCGCGTGGTTCGACTATTCCGAGCGCCGCATGATGCAGGCGATCCGCAAATTGCCTGCCGCCGTTCTCACGCATTCGGGCGCGCATGATCCGTTCGGCGATCTTTTGCCCAACGGCATTCCGCTCAATGTCACCACCCGCATCGATCCCGAGGCGGCGCGCGTCACGCTCGACCTGACCGACAATATCGACAACGTCGATTGCGGCTTCAACGAAAGCGAGGCGACCGCGACATCCGCTTCGGTGGCCGGGGTGTTCAACTCGATCGACCCGACCGTGCCGCGCAATTCCGGCTCGTTCCGCCGCATCGAGGTCATCTTGCGCGACGGGTCGGTCGCCGGGCGTCCGCGCTTTCCGCACAGTTGTTCGGTGGCCACGACCAATGTCGCCGACCGGCTGATCAACATCGTGCAGTCCTCGTTTGCCCAGATCGGCGACGGCTTCGGGCTTGCCGAAGGCGGCGTCGGCATGGGCGCCGGGTTTGCGGTCGTGTCGGGCAAGGACGCGCGCACCGACGGCGCGCCTTATGTCAATCAGATGATCATCACCAGCGCGGGCGGGCCGGGCAGCCCTTCGGCCGATGGCTGGCCGACCTATGCGCTGCCGGTGATCGCCGCGCTGATGTACCGCGATTCCATCGAGATCGACGAATTGAAGCACCCGATCCTGTTCCGCTCGCTGCGCATGCAGACGGGTACGGCAGGGGCCGGACGGTTCCGCGGGGCGCCCGCGATCGAGGTCGCCTATGGCCCGCGTTACGATCCGATGGAAGTGCATTGGCCTTGTGACGGCACCCATTTCCCGGCGCGCGGCGTGCGCGGCGGCAAGGACGGCATCTGCGCCCGCCACTTCCTCGTCACGACGAGCGGCGAGCGCGAGGAATTGCCCAATATCGTCGCGCGCAAGCTGATGCCGGGCGACTATGTCGAGGGCAATCATGCCTCGGGTGCCGGATATGGCCATCCGTTCGAGCGCGATCCCGTGCGGGTGCTGCGCGACGTGCTCGAAGGCTACGAGGACGAGACCCGCGCGCGCGAAGTCTATGGCGTTGCCTTTACCGGGTCGCTCGTCGCCGAGGATCTCGCGGTCGATGGCGAAGCGACCGCCCGCTTGCGCGCGACCTGATCGCGCGAGGCCTGCGTCTTACCGGTGCCTGCGCACGATCCGCGCATTTTTTCACAAAGAGATACGAAGGGGGTATCCAAACCATGACCATCCGATTGGCCCTGATGACAGGGGTAATGCTGAGCTGCCTGGCAGCGAACGGCGCCCGCGCCGAAACCGGGGCAAACGCCGCCCCGCCTGCCCCGGCCGCAGATGCGGCGCCGCAGACCGCCGGGCCGATGCAGGACATCGTCGTCACCGCGCAGCGCCGTTCGCAAAAGCTGCAGGATGTCGGCATCGCGATCACCGCGCTCAACGGCGTGCAGATGCGCCAGCTTGGCTTTACCAGCAGCACCGATCTGGCTCGCATGGCGCCGAACGTCGCGATTTCGACCAGTTTCGGCGGACAGACCTCGCAATTCACCATGCGCGGCGTGACTCAGAGCGATTATAACGACCACGTCGAATCCGTGATCGCGGTCTATGTCGATGATACGTATATCGCGATGCAGCAGGGCCAGATGTTCGGCATGTTCGACATCGATCATGTCGAAATGCTCAAAGGGCCGCAAGGTACGCTGTTCGGTCGCAATGCGACCGGCGGCGTGGTCAATTACCTGACCAAGAAGCCCACCGACCATTTCGACGGCTATGTCGACGCCAGCTACGGCGCCTACAACAACGTCCGGCTGGAAGGCGCGCTTGGCGGCGCGCTGGTCGAAGGCGTCAGGGCCCGCCTCGCGGGCTTTTACGAACGCTACGACGGCTACCTCAAGAACATGTATCCCGAGCAGACGTATGTCCCGGCTGCCTATCAGGCCGGTCTGGGCAAGGACACTCTGCCCGGCGCCGGGGCCGATCTCGGCGGGGTCAAGGGCAACTGGGCCTTGCGCGGTCAGATCGAGGCCGATCTCGGCCCCAAGACCCAGCTCGCGATTTCGGCGACGTACAATACCTCCGTCGCTTCGACCGGCCCGTACCAGAACAAGGCGACCGTTGCCGTGCTCGATGGTGCAGGCAATGTCATCGACGCCATCAACGCTTCGCCCACCCAGACGTGTCAGGGTATCCAGAACGGGCAATGCGTTCACATGGCCTATTCACCTTATGCCGGAACGACGCGCCCGGTCGCGGGCGGGGATTTCTATGGCTATCGCGATCCAGACGGCAACGGCCCGCTGACATCGAGCGACTATGCGTTCAGCAATGCCAATACGCTGACGAACTGGGGCATCAGCGCCAAGTTGACCTCGGATCTCGGCTTTGCGACGTTCACCTCGATCAGCGACTACAAGCATTTCGACAAGAATTTCAGCCTCGATCTCGAAGCGGGGCCGGAAAACCAGTTTGTCTGGCACAACGTCTCCAACGAAAAGACCTTTTCGCAGGAACTGCGCCTCAACGGCAAGTCGGGCGGACTGACCTGGGTAACCGGCGGCTATTTCCTTTACGTGCTCAACCACAGCGCGTCAGGCCTCGGCGCGCTTCCCGAAAGCACCTATTCCTTCCCGGCGTTCGATCAGCCGCGGTTGGTCACGCTCAATACAAAGTCCTATTCCGGCTTTGCCCAGCTCGAATACGCGCTGAAAAGCAACCTGTCGCTGATCGGCGGCGCGCGCATCTCGCGCGAAGTGAAGGACTACGATTTCCAGGTTCTGCTCGTGACCCCCACGACCGGCCTCGATCCCTATAACTGGAACTATGCACCCACGATCAGCTTCCCCGGCTTTTCGCAGGATCTCTATCAGGGGCACATGGCCAACACGCTGTGGTCGTGGAAGGCGCAGATCGACTGGCACCCGGCGGAAAAGGTGCTGATCTATGCCGGGGTGACGCAGGGCGCAAAGGCCGGCAGCTTCAACGCGGGCGGCCCCCCGCTTGCCGCCAGCCAGATTCCCTACAAGCCCGAACGCCTGATTTCGTATGAAGCGGGGATCAAATCGACCTGGTTCGACCGTCGCCTGCGTCTGAATGCGGCCGGGTTCTACTATGATTACAAGAACTATCAGGCGGCGCAGTGGCTCGGTGCCTCGACGCTGATCATCAATGCCGACGCCTATATCTATGGCGGCGAAGCCGAACTCGCGGCAACGCCGGTCGCCAATCTCGATATGTCGGCGAACGTCGGCTACCAGACCAACAAGGTCAGGGACGTGCCGGTCGGCGGGCAATTGCTCGATCGTCAGGTGACGTTTGCACCCCATTGGACGCTGTCGGGTCTGCTGCGCTATTCGGTGCCGCAGCCGGTCGCAGGCGGCAAGGCGACGTTTCAGGTCGACGGCAGCTACCAGTCGTCTTCGTTCCAGAATCTCAACAACTTCAGCGCCAACAAGATGCCCGGCTGGGCCATCATGAACATGAAGGTGGACTGGACCGCGCCCGATCCGCGCTGGCAGGTTTCGGTCTTTGCCCGCAACGTGCTCAACCACTGGTATCAGACCGGCGGGTTCGACCTTTCGGCGATCTGCGGCTGCAATGAAGTCGCCGTGGGCAAGCCGCGCTGGATCGGCGCCGAGGTGCGCTACGCGTTCCGCTGATCGCAGTTATCTTCATTCCACCCTGCGCCCGGAAATGGCTCACCGCCGTTTCCGGGCGTTTTTTTCAGTTCCCGGTCTTTCAGTTTTTGGCCAAACGGATGAAATCCGAAGGCGACATGCCCAGATCCTTCTTGAACGCGCGGCAGAAATAAGAGGAATCGGCAAAGCCCGCGTCATAGGCGATCTGGGTGATCGACAGCCCGCCCTGCGCGGGCCGGACCAGCAGCCGCTGCGCTTCGGCAAGGCGCCTTTCGCGCAGCACGGCGGCAGGCGACTGATCGACTGCGGCAAAGATCTTTTGCAGATAGCGCTCGGAAACCCGCATCTGCCGGGCAACGTCGGCAATACGCAAGTCGGGCGAACGAAACTGACGCTCGAGCAGGGTAAGCGCCTGCCGCCGGAGCGCAGCATGAACCGCGCTGCCCGAGGCCTGTTCCCGCCCTCCCGTCAGCGAGAGCGCGAGCAATTCGAGCAAGTGCTGAATCAGGGTTTCGGCCGATGAGCTGTCGATCAGCGGCGCATGGCGGCAAAAGGAATGCACAAAATCGACGAACAGGCGCGAGGTCGCATCTTCTGCCGATGTCGGCGCATTGATATAGTCGCCGACCATCGGAAAGCGCGCCGCCAGCATCGGTGCGGGGATTTTCAGCGTGACGACCGAGCTTTTGCCGTGCTGTTCATAGATATATTCGTCGGCCGCAGCGACCAGCCCGTAAGCGCCCGGCGCAACGACGCGGGTATTGCGGCCTTGAGTCAGGCATAGCGGCGTTGACCCGGGAATCTGCACGACGAACGAATTGTCGCCATCGTCGCGGACATGGGCAGGACGGCGATGAACCCTGGTGGCATCGGATTCCAGCTTGCCGATACGCAGCGAACCGATGTTGAACACATCGAAGCGGCCTTCGGCAAAGCCGGGGGCGGTGTTGACGTCGAAGTTGTAATAGCCGCGCTGCAAAGCCTGCGCCCAATAGCCCGGACGAGAGGCGACAGGCCGATCGGCCACATCGACCGAAAAACTGCCAAGCGATTGCGCACTATCCATCAATTCCGCCCCTGACCATGCCCTCATCACATCTGCGCCTGCCGCTGCCCCCCCCCCGGCAACGTCCGCTCCCGCTCCGCCGACGGGTCGTTTGCGACTTGCGCCGACTGTCATGCGGGAGTCACCGACCCAGTGCACACTTGCCTGTCAAGAATGCCTCAAACCTGCGGATTTGCAAGGCTTCGGGCGCAGCTTTGTTAGGGAATCGAACCTTGCGGCAAGGCAAGGCGGGTGGGCAGGCAGGCCGAAGGCGCAGCTTGCCGGAATCAGGCCGCCTGCGCGTGCAACCAGCGCCGATAGCCAAACCCGGCCAGCACGGTCATCGCCGCATAGAGCCCCGCGGTCAGCCACAGTCCCTTGAAGACAAACATGCCGACATAGGCGCTGTCGACCGCGATCCACAGCAGCCAGTTGGCGCGATGGCGGCGCGCCGTCCACAATTGCGCGACAAGGCTGAAACTGCTCAGCGTGGAATCGACCCACGGCAACGCGGCATTGGTATAATGGCTGGTAAACCAACCGATCGCCAGCGCGCCCAGCGCCCCCGCGCCAAGCCCGGCGATGGCTTCGCCCGCAGGCAAAGGGCGTACCGCGACTTTGCCCTCGGCCTGGCGTCCGCGCGCCCAGGCATACCAGCCATAGACGATCGACAGCCCGAACAGCACTTGCAGCACCATGTCGGCATAGAGCCGCACATCAAGAAACAGCTTGAAATACAACGCACAGGACAGCATCCCCAGCGGCCAGCACAGCATGTGCCGACGCGCGGTCAGCCAGATGGCCAGAAAGCTGACCGCGACGGCGATGATTTCAAGCAGCGACATATGAGGCGGATCAGCCTTGAACGGGAATGCTGGATCGTGTCTCGTTCATAGCGAGCCTACTTCTGCCAGCAAGGCGCGACCGGGCGCTGTCAGAAACCATTCGGCATGGCCGATCAGATAATCGTGCCATGCCAGATCGGCATAGTCCCGGCGGCCCACGATGCCGTGGAAATAGGCGATCTCCGACAGCGCGAATTCGAGGTGAACAACGGGTACAAGGCGCACCAGCAAGTCGCGTTCGGGCGCTGTCAGCGGGCGCACCGCGCCATACCCGGCAAGCAGCGCGCGCGCCGCCGCAGGGTCGCCGATGGCGTCGTCCCCGCCCAGTTCCAGCCAGCGCACCGCGCTGCGCTCCAGCGCAGTCGCCAGATCATGCAGCGCGCACGTGCGATCGGAAAGGCCGAAATCGAGCACCGTGGCCACGCCGCCATCGGGCGTCCACAGCAGGTTTGACGGGTGCCAGTCGTTGTGCGTCCAGATCGCCGTCTCTGCGGCGAGCGCGGGCGCCAGCCGATCCACTTCGAACACGGCAAACAGCCGCGCCAAAGTCGCGCGCCAGTCCTTGTCGGCCAGATAGTCCGCCAGCGCCGGGCGAGCCCGGATATAGCGTTCCGCCCCGGCCAGCGGGTCCGCACACGTCAGGATCGTCATGCTGGCAAGCAGCGATTGGGCAGAGCGGGCGGGCGCCGCAAAATCCTGAGCCGCGCGATGCAGCCGGGCCAGCGCCGCGCCGCCCGCGCGGGCGTGGCTATCGGTCAGCCAGGGCGTCCACGACTGTCGCTCGCGATAGAGATCGAGCCCGCCCGCCTTGCGATGGACTTCCCAGGTCCATTCCCCAAGCGTCAGCGCAGTGGCCCCCGCCCCGGTTTGCAGGACTTCGACAACGGGCATGCCGCGCGCCGCGAGATGGGCGATGAAGGCATGTTCGGCGGCAACCCCTTCGACATCGCGCACACTGCGATGATGACGCTTGAGAAACAGATCGCCGCTGCTCGTCGCAACCAGTGTCGCCGCAGAAAACGGGCGCGGCGAATGCCAGCCCAGCCCCTCCAGCCGACCGGCTTGCGGAAACGCCGCCAAGACCTCTTGCGCCTCGTGCCCGGTAATCACCGGCCAGCTTGGCGCTTCCAGATCGATGCCCATGCCATGGACAAGGTGCGCGGCCTGTTCCCCGGCGTCTCGTTCGCTCATCGGCGTCAGAACTGACGCGCCAGCGTGACGACAAAGGCGCGCCCGCTGCCGATGTAATACGTCGGCGCAGACCCGGCGATCGTCGTGCCGCCCCGGCCCACGGTATCGAGCGCATTGGTCGTGATCTGCTGTACGCCCGACAGGACATGCGGGTTGGTAAGATTGATCACATTGAGCCGCACGTCGGTCCGGTTCCTGTCGATCAGTCCGGCCAGATGCACGCCGACCGACAGATCGAGCGTGGCATAACCGGCGATGCTTTCGTCATTCATGAATGTCGAATATTGCCGATCGACATATTTGAGCGCGAAACTGCCAAACAGACGCTTGTCGTCATACGTGCCGCCCAGGCCGAATTGCCAGTCGGGGCTGGAAACCGCGTGCTTGCCCGCAGTGGGCAGCAAGTCGCCGGCGACCGGCAAGTCATCGCCGAGCCGGGCGTGGAGATATTCGCCCGAAGCATAAAAGCTCAGCCCTTCGATCGGACGCCAGTCGATTTCGCCGTCGAGCCCATAAGACGTCTGGTGCCCGGCATTGAGCGTGGTGTTGATCAGCGCGCCATCGACATTGGCGATGGTCGCCAATTGCCGATTGCGGAAATTATAGTGAAACGCGGCAATCGTACCCGACAGATTGGGCCCGACATAGCGATAGCCGATTTCCCCGGAGATCGAATATTCGTTCCTGAGCGCGGATGTCCCCTGCCCGCTCGGCGCCCCGCGGTAATAGGTATTGTAGAGCGTATATTCATCCGGCGCGCGGAAATTGGTCGTGACATCGGCAAACAGCTGGCTGCGTTTGTCGATCTGATAATGCAGCGCCGCGCGCGGCAAGGCGGCAAAGCTGTCGAAATGGACCCCGCTTTGCGGCCCCGGCAGATAATTGATCCCGTTGTGCAGGACATCGACACCCTTGAAGCCCGCCTCCAGCGTCAGCCGGGGCGTCAACGCAATGCGGTCGGCCAGAAAGAAGCCCTTGATCACCGTCGTCGTGCGTTCGTCGAGCGCGGCCAGAAGCCTGCCGTCGGCGGTATGGATGGCCTGTGCGGTATGGCCCCATTCGTCGAGCGGATTGCCGTTGCCGTCGACCGCCGTGAAGCTTTCGACATCATGGTCGCTGCCATAGTCGAACCACAACCCGCCGCTCAGCGTATGGGCGCCCGCTGCATACGTCAGCCTGGCCACATCGCCGCCGCGAAACTGCTGCCCGGTAAAGTTGCCGAGCACCGTCGCAGTCCCGTCGACCGCGCCGGGCAAGGCGATCGGCTGGGTCAGGGTTTCGGTGCCGAGCGTGTTGCCGGTCGTGGTCAACTGCGTGCCATAAGGCGAATTGCCATAGCCGAATTGCAGATAGAGCGTGGAATCGAGCGTCAACCGGTCCGACAGGACGAGATGGACCGGGGCCGAAACATATTCGTTGCGAAACGGGCTGCGATAGAACCGCCAGTAAGCGGTATCGCCGCCGGTATAGCCGGAATCGTAATTGTAGCTGCGGCCATAGGCCTGCCAATCGGCCAGCGCGGGACTCGGATAGGTCGACGTTTTGGCCTCGTTATAGGAAAAGGCGAGGCTGGCGCGATTGCCATCGCCCCATTCCTTTTCGATCTTGGCATCGACATGCTGGCGCAAATCATAGCCCGCCCCGCGCCAGTTGTCCGCGCGGTTGTTGGAATAGGAGACAAACGCCCTGAGGCCGGTATTGCCGATCTCTCCGCTGTCCACGCGCGCAAACACGCGCCGTTCGTTATACGAGCCGAGCGATCCATCGATCGTCACGCCAAACGTGCGGTGCGGATCGTCGAGATGCAGCGACAACAGCCCCCCCGCACCGTTGACGACCGGCGAATCGATGTCGACCGCGCCCTGACTCAGCACCACTTGCTGCACGTTTTCCGCATCGGCAAACTGCGCGGGATAGGCGACATAATACCCGATGTCGTTTTGCGGCGCGCCTTCCATCAGGACGCCGATCTCGTCCTGACCCAGCCCGCGCAAAGTCAGGCTCGACGTCGCCGACAGACCATAGGGATCGCTCGAGGAGACGTTTGCACCGGGCAGCAGATTGACCAGTTGAAAGGCATTGAGCGTCGGCGCCTGCTTTTCGATGAACGCCGTCGCGATCGCGCTGACCGATTTGGGCTCAGTCTGCGTGGGCAAAAGCCCTTCGGGATCGGGATGACCGATCACCGTAATCGCGGTCGCGGAGCCGTCGGCTTCCGCCGCCCGGGCCCCGAAAGGCAGGCCTGCCGTGGCCAGACAGATGCCGCCCATCGCCAGGCTGCGCCACCGGCGCGCGCGCGCATCGGTCTGCTGCGAAGTTTGAGTCATGCGACTGCGGTATCTCCTATCGATCAGGCACGAAGCGCGCAAACCGCAGGCAAAGCGCGCGGCAACCGGCCTTGCGCCCCGCTAACCGCATTCCCGATTTCGATCAACGCGCTCAATGCGTCACCGCCCGTCATCGCGGCAATCGGATCACGACCGGCATTATCCATGCGCTGTTGCGCGATCGACGTGATATGGTTCCAAAGCTAAGGGGAACACTATGAGTCATCGCGTGCGCTGCAAAGCCACCACCATGGCGATCGGGCGAAGCCGTTGAATCCGATCGAGGCCATGGCAAGCCTCTCGCAAGCGTTTGCCGCAAACGTTGTCATTGTTGCAATCGGAGCATCGGCGGGCGGATTGGAAGCGACGTCGCGGCTGCTCGACGCGCTGCCGGCAACGTCGGGCATGGCGTTCATCGTCGTCCAGCATCTCGACCCGACGCACAAGAGCCTGATGGTCGAATTGCTGGCCGAACATACCGCGATGGAGGTCATCGCGGCGAGCGAAGGTTGCCCGATCGTCGCCGATACGGTCTATGTCATCCCGCCGGGAAGCTATCTTTCGGTACGGGCCGGAGCCTTGCACCTGTCCCCGCCCGACGCGCACCACGGGGCGCGGCTTCCCTTCGATTACCTGCTGAAATCGCTGGCCCGATCCCACGGCGCACAGACCATCGCGATATTTCTGTCGGGCACCGGCGCCGACGGCAGCGCTGCTCTGCCCGCATTCAAGCGGGCGGGCGGCCAGGCCATCGCCCAAACCCTCGATGAGGCCGAATACGCGGGCATGCCGCACAGCGCGATCGACACCGGTCTGGTCGATCGCGTGCTGGCGCTCGCCGAGATGCCCGCCGCGCTGATCGATTTGGCCGGGCACAAGACGCCCCGGTCCGAGGACGCTATCCCGGCGGGCGCCAAGGACCCGGGCGGCGATCACGGGACGGATCTGGCGGCTATCCTGACGTATCTGCAACAACAGACCGGGCAGGATTTCCTGCCTTACAAGCCGGGCACGATGGCGCGACGGATCGCGCGGCGCATGGGCCTGCTGGCGCTGCCTCCGGGCGATCTCGTCGGCTATCTCGAACGCTTGCGCAAAGAGCCTGCGGAATGCGACCGGCTGGCCAGCGACCTCTTGATCAATGTCACCAATTTTTTCCGCGATCCCAAAGTGTTCGAGACGCTGGAAACCGTAATTCTGCCCGAAACGATCCGCCGGCTGGCCGCAGGGCAAGCGCTGCGGATCTGGGTGGCGGGATGCAGCACGGGCGAAGAGGCCTATTCAATGGCCATGATCTGCCACGATGCGATCGCCGGGACCCGGCGCGACATCAAGCTGCAGATTTTCGCGTCCGACGTCGATACCGACGCCATCGCGATTGCGCGCGAAGGATTTTATCAGCCCGATATTGCGGCCCATGTCCCGGCAGAGCGACTGGCGCGCCATTTCATCGCCGAAGAGGGCGGATACCGCGTGGCCCCTGCCTTGCGCGGGCAAGTGGTGTTTTCGGTCCAGAACGTGCTGACCGATCCGCCATTTTCGCGCATCAATCTGATCACCTGCCGCAACTTGCTGATCTATCTGAACACCCAGGCCCAGGCCAAAGTCCTCACGCTGTTTCATTTCGCCCTCGATGAGGGCGGCACGCTGGTGCTCGGGACATCCGAAACGGTCGGCAAGGCCGAAGACCGGTTCGCACCCATTATCGGCGCCGAGGGCTGTTATCGCCACATTGCCCACAGCCGTCAGGGCGAAGCCGGTTTTCCGTTCAGCTTCACTGACAAGCTGCCAGTGCTGGCACGTGACGACCGGCCCGCGCCGACCGCGCGACAGGCCAGCCTTGCCGACATCTGCAATCGCGCGGTGCTGGCCCATTATGCGCCCGCCGCCGTGCTGATCAATCGCCAGCACGAATGCCTGTTCTCGATCGGGCCGACGAACCGTTTCCTGCGCGTGGCGCCCGGCTATGCGACGCTCGATCTGCTGGCGATGGCCTCGCCCGCCTTGCGCACGCGGCTCAGGCTGGCGATCAACCGCGCCATCAAGGGCGAGCAGCGCGTCGATGGCGGTCGCACCCGCCTGACTGCCGATGGCGCCACGATCTGGTTCCGCATCTCGGTCGAATGCCTGGCCGAAACCGCCGACCATCTGATGTTGGTCTGCTTCGTCGAGGAACCGGCGCCGAGCGCACACGCAGCGACCGACCAGACGCCCACCGATCGCACCCGCATTGCCGAGCTTGAGCACGAACTGGCCGAAACGCAGGCCGACCTCCAGGCGTCGATCCAGCAACGCGAAATCACCAATCAGGAACACAAATCGATCAATGAAGAGGCTCTTTCGGTAAACGAAGAGTTTCAGTCCACAAACGAGGAACTGCTGACCTCGAAGGAAGAGCTGCAATCGCTCAACGAAGAGCTGACCGCGCTCAACAGCCAGCTTCAGGAAACGCTCGATCGCCAGCGGCTGGCGTCGGACGATCTGCAAAATGTGCTCTACAGTACCAATGTCGGGACAATGTTCCTCGACACGAAGCTGAAGATCCGGTTCTTTACCCCCGCGATCAAGCCGCTGTTCAATGTCATTGCCGGCGATCTCGGTCGGCCGCTCGCCGATTTGCGCCCCGTCGCCAACGATCCCGACCTGCTGATCGATGCGCAACTGGTGCTGACCGACGGCGCGACGATCGAGCGCGAAGTCGCAGCGCCCGACAATGTCTGGTTCATGCGGCGGATTTTCCCCTATCGGGCGCATGACAGCCGCGTTCAGGGCGTCGTGATCACCTTTGCCGACATTACCGAGCGCAAACAGAGCATCGCCGCGTTTGAAGCCGCAAGACACGAAGCCGAGCGCGCCAATGTGGCCAAGTCGCGTTTTCTGGCCGCCGCCAGCCATGATCTGCGTCAGCCGTTGCAAGTGCTGACGCTGCTCAAGGATCAGCTGGCCCATGCGCTGAACGAGGGCGATCCGGCCCGGCGGGCAGGCGATCTGTTTGCCCGGTTCGATCAGACGCTGCGCGGTCTGTCGGGAATGCTCGACGTGCTGCTCAATATCAACCAGATCGAAGTCGGCGCAGTCAATCCGCATCGCAAGGTCTTTTGCGTAACCGGGATGCTCGACCGGTTGCGCGACGAATTCATGCCGCTGGCCGAAGCGCGCGGCCTGTCGCTGACCGTGCTGCCGTCTGCTGCCGGCGTCGAAAGCGACCCCCTGCTGCTCGAACAGATACTCCGCAACCTGCTGGGCAATGCGGTCAAATATACCCGGCAGGGCAGGATCGTGATCGCCTGTCGCCATCGCGGCGGGAATTTGCGCTTCGAAGTGCGCGATAGCGGCATCGGCATCGAGGAAGACCAGCTTCAGGCGATTTTCGAAGAATTTCACCAGGTCGACAATCCCGCGCGCGACCGCAACCGGGGGCTCGGGCTCGGACTGGCAATCGTGCAGCGGCTCGGCGACTTGCTCGGCCATGTCATCGATGTCCGCTCGATCCCCGGCAAGGGCTCGGTCTTTGCCGTTACGGTGCCCTGCCGCACCGACGAAGCGTCGCCCCCTGGCGAGGCAGAGCCGCAGACTGGGCCGGACGCGGAAAATGCCCTTGCTCAAATCGACACAGTCCCGGCTCAGAGCGCACGTCATCGCTCTGCCATCTTCCTGGTCGAGGACGATCCGGATCTGCTCGACCTGCTGGCGCAATTGCTGCGATCCGAAGGGCACAGCGTCAGTTGTGCGCCGGATGCCGCCGTCGCGATGGAATTGATCGCGAAAGGGGCGATCAGGCCCGATATCCTGTTGACCGATTACAATCTGCCCGGCGGAAAGAGCGGGATCGAATTGCTGGTCAGCTTGCGCGCGATGCTGCGGCAGGATCTGCCTGCCATTATCCTGACCGGCGACATTTCGACCCAGGCCGTGGCGCAAATCGCCAACGAGGCTTGCGTCCATCTGAGCAAGCCGGTCGAACCGCAGGCGCTGATACGCGCGATCGAACAGCTCTGCCCCGATGCGGCCATCGCCTCGGCTTCCGGCGCCGCTGCGGCGGGAACGCCTGGGACGGGGGATCGAGCGTCTGTGACGTATATCATCGACGATGAGCCGCAAATTCGCCTGGCGATCCGTGATCTGCTGCTGAACGATGGGCAGGCGGTCATGGATTTCGCCAGCGCCGAGGCGTTTCTGGCAGCCTATCGCCCGGGCACTGCCGGTTGCTTGCTGGTCGATGCCCATTTGCCGGGCCTGAGCGGAATCGGCCTTTTGGGCAAGCTGCGCGCGCGCGGCGATCATGTTCCGGTCATCATGATCACCGGCGACGGCGATGTCGGGCTCGCGGTCGAAGCGATGCGCGCAGGGGCCAGCGAATTCATCGAAAAGCCGGTGGGCAGCGCCGATCTTTTGGCCAGCATCCACCGCGCGACCGCGCAATCGCGCGATATTCGCGTGGTCGACGAAGCCCATGCCGACGCCGCACAGCGCGCAGGGGCGCTGACCGCGCGGCAAAAGGAAGTCATGACCATGGTGCTGGCCGGACATCCCAGCAAGAATATCGCAGCAGACCTCGGCATAAGCCAGCGAACGGTCGAAAATCACCGCGCCGAAATCATGCACCGCATGGGCGCGAAATCGATTCCCGAACTTGCGCGCAAGGTTCTGATTGCCGGGGGGTGACCGAAGCCACCCCCCGATCCGTCATGCCGTCGCTGCGGCAGTCTTGTGAACCAGCCCTTCATGCACATCGACTTGCGATGCGCCGGCAGCCGCAAGAACCTTGCGCGCCGTTTCGATACGGTCGGGCGTATCGTGGGCAATGACCAGAAAGCCGTCGGCGGCAATCACGGTCTCGTATTGCAGCACGCTGTCCTTGGGGATGCCGATGCCATAGAGCGCGGCAGAAAGCGCGCTGACCCCGCCGACCGCAACCGCGCTTTCCAGCGCGGCGACGAGGATTGCCCCCAGATGGCCGAGCACGACCACCGGGCCAACCACCGGCGCGACCAGAAACACGCCGCCAAAGAACAGCCCCCACAGCCCGCCCCAGAATGCGCCGCGCGTGCCCCAGAAACGGACGCGATCGCCCTGATTGTAGAATCCGGTGATGTGTTCATCGGTGTGATAGCCTTTGCCGACCACGCTCAGGTGCGTGATGTCAAAGCCGGCAAGGCTGAGTTCCTTAATGGCGGCTTCGGCGGCGGCATGGCTGTCAAATGTGCCGACGGCGGCGGCAGGAAGCGGTTCGTGATCGGTCATCATAGCCTCGTTTCGACTGGGGGGCGTGCTCAGCAGGAGGGCAGAAGGGCTGTCCGGCTGTCGGGCTGAAACGTACCGGCAGCACCCTGTGCGCAGGAGCCTCGGAAACTACGCAGCGAAGGCAGGGATTCGGCAAACTGGGATTGGGCAAGCGGGGGAAGCGCGCCGCGAAAGCATTCGACATAGCGCGCGGCGGTCTCGGCCCAGACGGTCGGACGGCTGGCGGCATAGGCCTTGCGCCCCATCGCCAGCCGCGCCGCCTCATCGCCCAGCAGCGCGACCACAGCCTGGCCCAATCGTTCCGGATCGCCAAACGGGACGAGCACCCCGGAGCCATCGGCCAGCAATTCGGCCGCATGCCAATAGGGCGTCGAAACCACCGGTCGGCCCGCCCCGTGCGAATAGGCCAGCGCCCCCGATGTCAGCTGCGCGGCCATCGGATAGGGCGTGACATAGATGTCGCAGGCGGCAATCTGTTCGAGCAGTTCGGGGCGATCGACAAAGCGATTGATGAACAGGACATGGTTTTCAAGCCCCAGCGCGCGCACCCGCGCCTGCAGGCTTTCGCGATAGGCCTCGCCTTCGTCGCGCAAAAGGTGGGGATGCGTTGCGCCCATCAGGATATAGAGCGCATCGGGCGATCCGGCGAGGATCGCGGGCATGGCCTCGATCATCGTCTCGATCCCCTTGTTCCGGCCGATCAGCCCAAAAGTCAGGATCACTTTGCGACCGGCAAGGCCCAGCCGCCGCTTGGCCCGATCGGGAGTTTCGAACCGGGCATCGGGAATGCCGTGGGGAATGATCGCGATCCGGTGCGGATCTGCGCCAAAGGTTTCGATCAGGATGTCGCGCCCTTTGGCCGCCATGACCACGACCCGCGCCGAAGCGGCGAGGATCGCCTCCATCACCCGCCGTTGCGCCGCGTCGGGCCGATCGAGCACGGTGTGCAGCGTGGTGACCAGCGGAACCTTGAGCGCCGCGATCAGGCTCAGCAGATAGGCACCCGCCTCGCCGCCGTAAATGCCGAATTCGTGCTGCAGACAGACACAGTCGAAGCCATGCGCGTTGATGAATTCGCCGGCCGCACGATAGGCGCCCGGATCGGCCTGATCGATGCTCAGCACAACCGAATCCGGCCAGGCATAGTGACCGCCCGGATCGCACATGGCGATGATCGCCGTTTCGACACCATCGCCCAGCGCGCCGACAGCCATAGCAAGATCGCTGGTAAATGTCGCAATGCCGCAGCGACGCGGCAGCGAATTGCCGATGAAAGCAATCCGCAAGGGTCGGGCCGGTGCCTCGCGACCCGACCGGGGGTCAGCCGAGGGCAAAGGGCCCCGCGCAAAGCGCAAGGGCTCAAGCGTGCGTCCAAACAGTTCGCCTGCGGGCACGAGCGCCTGCACCCGGGCCGCCATGCCGTGTTCCGCCGTGCCGTGCCCCGACTGCTCCGCCATCCGGCGTGTGGTCACCGCCATCACGACGCGCTTTGCCTGAGAGCGGAAATACCCGCGCCGATATCGCGCTGAAACCGCTCGATGCGGCCAGTGCAGCGGTCGGCGGCAATCTGGTGGCGTTGGCGTGTGTGCAAATCCCCCGCCGCAGCGGCCCGCATCAGCGCCCGTTGCTGCATGCAATAGAGTTTGTTGAGATCCATTGTCAGCACTCCGCCGTTGGTTGCCGTTGCAGAAGAATAGAGGGCCGCAATCCGCGTGCGGACGCATTCCGTTCGATCATCGCCCCCCTGCCCTGAACTGCCTGCCCCGAACCGTCACAACGATGCGGTCGGCGTTCAGATGTCGTGCGCACCGGCTTTTGCCGAGGCTGAACGAGGTCCGATCCCGAAAGGCGTGCCGGCGGCGTTTGACCGCCGCCGGCACGCAGTGTGATGCTGCACGGCACTGACCGGGTCGAGATCAGGTCCGGCTGGGACACACCACATGAGGGTGGGGGAAGTGTGATCCCGTGCATCGAAAGCAACAATCAGGATTCGTTCCTTAGGAAGCGCCGGTCGAGCGGCACAGGCTCGGAATCTACCCACGGCCAACCCGCGTCATTGCATCGGGATTGTATCGGGCAAGCGGGGCCCCGAAAGCAGCCCCTTTCTGCGTATATTCCGAGGATATTCAAGCACCGAAATGACGTTCAATTACGGCACTCGCTCAGCTCAGGCATATATATGCCCTGAACGATCGATCGAGCATTATAAATAAATTTCGAATATATATTGTCCGTATCAAGCCATATTATTTGTGGTCAGTTTTGATCATATTGTGTAACGGCAATTATCGGGCATGAAAATTCCATATTGGAGCACGCCAGCATGACATTTCCCTGTCGATCTCTTGCCATGGCCGTAGTAGCCATGGCGGCCGTGTCGGGCCCGCTGGCAGTTTCTTCGGCGCAGGCTCGCTCCGCTGCCGAAATCACCGCCGAAGGCCGGCATGCGCTGCACCGGCTTGAAGCGCGCGAACCGCGTTCGCGCTTTTTTGCAAGCCATGCCAAGGCGGTGCTGGTGTTCCCCTCGATCTTCAAGGCGGGCCTGGTATTCGGCGGCGAAAGCGGGAATGGTGTCCTGCTGATCAACGGTCGCCCGGCCGGTTTCTACAATTTGTCCGGCGGGACCTGGGGATTGCAGATCGGCGCTGAAAAATTCAGCTATGCGGTATTCTTCATGAACGATTCCGCGCTCCGCTATTTGCGCAAGAGCGGCGGATTTGCCGCCGGCACCGGCCCCAGCATCGCCGTCATCAACAAGGGCGCGGGCGCAGAGGCCAATACGACGACCATTACCAAGGACGTCTATGCCTTTCCTTTCAATGAAAAGGGCCTGATGGCCGATCTGACGCTTCAGGGCACCAAGATCTCCCCCATTCACCCGCACTGATCGACAACACCAAATCCCGGCCCAAACCCGGGGGGCCCTGAATCAGGGGCCAAAGTTCCCGCCGAGGTTTTCGTCAACCTTGGCCAAACAATGGAAATATCATGAAAAAGCTCTTTATCGCGGCGGCGCTTGCGTCGAGCGCCCTGGCCGGGACGGCCTGGGCCGATGACACCGGCCCCTATGTCACCGTCGAAGGCGGCGCGGTCAAACAGGAACGTGCGATCGTCAGCACCGGCGGGGCCTATGATTACACCGATCGCTTCAAGACCGGCTGGGAAGCGGGCGGCGCGTTTGGCTATGATTTCGGCCACTTCCGCATTGAAGCCGAAGGTTTCTACGACCGTTCGGCGCTGAAGGAACAGGCCCGTCAGGTCGATGGCGGCATGATCGTCGCCACCAGCGGCAATGGTCTGGGCGGACACACCAGCACGAGCGCCATCATGGCCAATGCGCTGGTTGGTCTGGGCCATTGGGGCGGCATCAAGTTCTATGTCGGCGGCGGCGCCGGCTATGCCCGCACCCATCTGGTCGAATATACCGCCTACGCCGACCAGATCGACGATCATTCCAACGGCTTTGCCTGGCAGGGCCTTGCCGGGCTGACCGTGCCGATCAGCCACAATGTCGATCTGGGTGTGAAATACCGCTATTTCCGCCCCGACACGAGCCATTTCATCTCGGAAGTCGGCTTTGATCAGCGCGCTTCGCTCCGGTCGCATTCGCTGCTCGCAACGCTGACTTATAACTTCGGTCATTCGGCGCAAGCCGCGCCTGAGCCGGCTGCTGCTCCGCCGCCGCCTCCCCCGCCGCCGCCGCCTCCCCCGCCGCCTCCCCCGCCGCCAGTTGCCGTTTCCTGCAACAAGGGGCCCTACATCGTGTTCTTTGACTGGGACAAATCCGACATCTCGTCGGAAGCTGCGAACATTCTCGACAGCGCGATCCAGTCCTATGGCAATTGCACCTCGGTGCCGATCCAGCTTGGCGGCTATACCGACGCTTCGGGTACGGCCAAGTACAACCTGGGGCTTGCCGCTCGTCGTGACGATGCGGTCCAGGGATACCTGACCAGCCACGGCATTGCTGCCAGCGCGATCACCAGCCATGCCTATGGCAAGGCCAACCAGCGCGTGCCCACCGCCGACGGTGTGCGCGAACTGCAGAACCGCCGCGTGGAAATCACGTATGGTCCGGGCGCCGGCTTCTGAGCCTCAGCTCTCAGGGCCCAAATCCTTGAAACCAAAGAAAAGGGCCGCCTATCAAGCGGCCCTTTTTTTGCCTGCAATCGGCATGCCATGACCCCCGAGATCGCCCTGAACCATTCGCCGATCCTGCTCCACGCCGATCCTTTGCGGGTGGTGCTGCGGCCATTTACCCCGGCTGACGATCCGCCGCCGCCCGGCAGCGCCGTGCCCGGTCGCGCGCAGGGCCTGGCCAATCGCGTCCTGGCATTATCCGCACAAGACCTTGATGACGAGCTTGCCCGCGTGATCGCCAATTTCTCCGATCGCCACCGCAATATCGCCGATGTCCTGCTGCGCCGGTTCCATGCCATTGCCGGCACGTTGATCGCAGACCAGCCGATGAGCCTGACGCAACAGCACCTGATCGGCGCCTATTTCAGCGAGGAATATGCCTTTGAGGCCGCCGCGCTGTTCAACCCGAGCATTGTCGCCCATCCCGATCAAAGCCATGTCGCCCCCGGCGCCTTGCGCTTTATCCTGTCGCTGCGCGGCGTCGGCGAAGGGCACATTTCCTCGATCGCCTTTCGCACCGGCATGATCGGAGCCGACGGTTCGATCACGCTCGACCCCGCCAGCCCGCTCGCCACTTCACCCCACATCGAGATCCTGCAACCCGACGACAGCGGCGTGCGCCTGTCATGCCGGGAATGCCGGGACTTATCGGAAATCGTGATCTTTCCGATCACCTTGCAGCAAAGCCACGGCATCGAGGATTTGCGGCTGGTGCGCTTTGTCGAGGATGACGGCGCGGTCACCTATCTTGGCACCTACACCGCGTGCAGCGGGCAGGATATCCGCGAAGAGCTGTTGCAAACGAACGATTTTTCGACCTTTTTGCTGACTCCATTTCGCGGGACCGCAGCCGTCAACAAGGGCATGGCGCTGTTTCCACGGCGCATCGGTGGCCGCTATGCCACGCTTGGTCGGCTCGATCATGAAAACATCTGGCTATTGCGCTCGGACGATTTGCGGGACTGGGATGACGGTACAAAGATCCTCTCGCCACGGTGGATGTGGGAATTTGTGCAACTGGGCAATTGCGGCAGCCCGATCGAGATCGACGAGGGCTGGCTGGTGCTGATCCATGGAGTCGGGCCGGTGCGCAATTACTGCGTCGGCGCCTGTCTGCTCGACAAGGAAGACCCCGCCAAAGTGCTGGGCCGCCTCGCCGTTCCGCTGTTGCGCCCCGGCGCGCTGGAACGCGACGGCTATGTCCCCAATGTCATCTACAGCTGCGGCGCGCTGGTCAACGGGCGCACGCTGATCCTGCCTTATGCCGTCGCCGACAGTTTTTCCACCTTTGCCACACTGGCACTCGACGATCTGTTGGCCGCGATGATCCCGGAATGAGCACCCCCTTGCACAGTATTGGGTAGTTTCCGAACCTGCCTCTGCGGGCCGCATTCCCGCTATGCCCGTCACTCTGGACATCGCGCGTTTGGCCGAAGCCCGGATGAACGGAAAAGACCCGACGATGGACATGCAGCTTGCAGAGCGCGATCCGGCCCAGGGGCGCATGTTGATGGTACGCAGCGCGGGCCAGCCCACGCTCGATCCGGTCGAGGCCCGGCTGATCGATGCCTGGTGGCGCGCGGCCAATTATCTGTCGGTGGGACAGATCTATCTCTACGACAACCCCTTGCTGCGCGAACCGCTGACGCTCGATCATGTCAAGCCGATCGTTGTCGGTCACTGGGGCACCACACCGGGCCAGACGTTCATCTATGCGCATTTGAACCGGGCGATCGTCGCGGGCGATCTCGACATGATCTATATTGCCGGCCCCGGCCACGGCGGCCCGGCGCTTGTCGGCAGCACCTGGCTCGAAGGCAGCTACAGCGAAATCTATCCCGATGTGAGCCGGGACGAGGCCGGGATGAAACGCCTGTTCAACCAGTTTTCCTTTCCCGGCGGGATTTCGAGCCATGTCGCGCCGACCACGCCCGGATCGATTCATGAAGGCGGCGAGCTGGGCTATTCGCTGAGCCACGCATTCGGCGCGGCATTCGACAATCCCGCGCTGATCGTCGCCTGCGTGATCGGCGATGGCGAGGCCGAGACCGGCCCGCTGGCCACATCATGGCATTCGAACAAGTTTCTCAACCCCGTGACCGATGGCGCGGTGCTGCCGATTCTTCATCTCAACGGCTACAAGATCAACAACCCGACGATTCTCGCCCGGATCGATCATGCCGAGCTGGAATGTTTTCTGGTCGGGTGTGGCTGGGCACCGCTGTTTGTCGAGGGCGATGATCCCGCCGCGATGCATCAGGCGATGGCCCGCGCGGTCGATACCGCCATCGCCGAGATTCAGCGCATCCAGGATGCCGCCCGTCTGGGCAAGCGTCCGCCGCGGCAAGATTATGATGAGGGCGGGCGCCGTCCGCGCTGGCCGATGATCGTGCTGCGTTCGCCAAAAGGCTGGACCGGGCCCAAAGTGGTCGACGGACTGGCCATCGAGGGCACATGCCGCGCGCATCAGGTGCCCTTGCTGGTCGATCCCGCGCACCCCGACCATGTCGCGCTGCTCGAAGCCTGGATGAAAAGCTACCGCCCCGAAGAACTGTTCGACGCAGACGGTCGGCTGATGCCCGAAATTGCCGCGCTGGCCCCCAAGGATCATCGCCGCATGGGCGCCAATCCCCACGCCAACGGCGGCCTGTTGCTGCACGATCTGCACATGCCCGAATATCGCGACCATGCGGTCGCCCTGACGACGCCCGGCAGCGTCACCGCGTCGGACATGGGCGTGCTCGGCGGGTTTTTGCGCGATGTCGTGTCGCGCAATCAGGGGGCTGGACAACCGGGCACGTTCCGCGTGTTCGGCCCTGATGAAACAACCTCGAACATGCTTGGCGCGATCTTCGAAGTGACCGATCGACAATGGGAAGAGGCCATTATCGACAACGACCAATGCCTGGCGCCCAAAGGCCGGGTGCTCGATTCCATGCTGTCGGAACATCAATGCGAGGGTTGGCTCGAAGGCTATCTGCTGACCGGGCGCCACGGGGTCTTTGCAAGCTACGAAGCCTTTGTCCGGATCGTCGATTCGATGGCCAGCCAACATGCCAAGTGGCTGAAAGTCTGCGCCGAATTGCCGTGGCGCCGGTCGATCGCCTCGCTCAATTTCCTGCTCGCCTCGCATGTCTGGCAACAGGATCACAACGGCTATACCCATCAGGATCCGGGCTTTCTCGATCATGTCCTGAGCAAAAAGGCCGGCATCGCGCGCGCCTTTCTGCCGCCCGACAGCAATTGCCTGCTGGCCGTCGTCGATCATTGCCTGCGCAGCCGCGACCATCTGAACGTGGTGGTCGCGGGCAAGCATGTCATGCCCCAGTGGCTGAGCATCGAGGCCGCCGTGACCCATTGCGCGCAAGGCATCGGCATCTGGAAATGGGCGAGCAGCGACTGGAGCGATGACAGCGCCGAGCCCGATCTGATCATGGCCTGTTGCGGCGATACGCCCACGCTCGAAGTGCTGGCCGCAGTCATGATCCTGCGCGCGCAGCTTCCCGAAATCCGCGTGCGGGTGATCAATGTGGTCGATCTGGTCAAGCTGCAACCGATCGAGGAAAACCCCCATGGCCTGAACGACAGGGATTTCGATTCGCTGTTCACCCGGGTCCAGCCGGTCATTTTTGCCTTTCACGGCTATCCCGGCCTGATCCGGCGCCTGACTTTCGCGCGCGCCAATCGCAATCTGCATGTCCATGGCTATTGCGAAGAGGGCACGATCACCA
Source organism: Novosphingobium sp. Fuku2-ISO-50 (assembly GCF_001519055.1). Classification (GTDB taxonomy): domain Bacteria; phylum Pseudomonadota; class Alphaproteobacteria; order Sphingomonadales; family Sphingomonadaceae; genus Novosphingobium. The sequence goes on from NZ_KQ954296.1 coordinate 26,464, forward strand.
CGCCTTTCGACATCCGCGTGCAAAACGGGCTCGATCGGTTTCACCTCGTCATCGACGCGGTCGATCAGTTGCCCCACACCGGCAGCCGGGGCGCCTGGCTCGCCCAGACGATGCGCGACAAGCTTGCCACGCATACCCACCATATCGCCAGGCATGGCCTCGATCTGCCCGAGATTCTCGATTGGGCATGGACGCCTGCGGCATGATCGGCACGCTTGCCCGGATCGCAAGGCAACTGGTGGCCGACGGCAAGGGCCTGCTGGCGATCGACGAAAGCAACCCCACCTGCAACCGCCGCTTCGCCGCGCTGGGCATTGCCCAGACCGAGGATGCGAGGCGCGCCTGGCGCGAGCTGATCATCACCGCGCCAGGCCTTGGCGATGCGATCGGCGGCGTCATCCTCTATGACGAAACCATCCGTCAATCGGATCGCAACCGGGTCGGCTTTCTCGACCTGCTGGCCAAGGCGGGCATCGTTGCCGGAATCAAGGTCGACGCGGGCACTACCGATCTGCCCCGCTGCCCCGGCGAAAAAGTCACCGAGGGCCTCGATCGCCTGCGCCAGCGGCTGGCCACTTATGCCGCGATGGGCGCCCGCTTTGCCAAATGGCGCGCGGTCTTCACGATAAGCGCCCAGGGCCCGAGCGAGGGATGCATCATGGCCAATGCCCACACGCTGGCGCGCTATGCCGCGCTGGCGCAAGAGGCCGGGCTGGTGCCGGTGATCGAGCCCGAAGTGCTGATGGCAGGCCCCCACACCATCGGCCGTTGCGCGGCAGTGACTCAAACCGTGCTGCGCGCGGTCTTTGCGCAAGCGTGCGAACAGGGCGTCATTCTGGAAGGCATGGTTCTCAAGACCGCCATGATCTTGCCGGGAACGGATTGCCCGGTGCAGGACGGGCTGGAAGAGGTGACCACGGCGACGCTGACCACACTGCGCCGCGCCGTGCCCGCCGCAGTCCCGGCAGTGGTCTTCCTGTCCGGCGGACAAGGCGCGACACTGGCTTCGGCCCGGCTGAACGACATCAGCCGCCGCGCGCTCGATGCCCGCGCGGAGCACGCCTTGCCCTGGCCGCTGTCGTTTTCCTTTGCCCGCGCGATCCAGCAACCCGCGCTCGAAATCTGGCGCGGCCGGGATGATCATGCCGCCGCAGCGCAGGCGATGCTGGTCCATCGCGCCCGCTGCAACCGCGCGGCGCGGCAGGGGCAATACCGGCCGGATATGGAATTGGCTCCATGATCCTGCCAACCGTGATGCTGATCCGCCATGGCGAAACCGCCTGGACATTGTCGGGTCAGCATACCGGTCGCAGCGACATCCCGCTGACCGCGGCAGGCGAGCAAAGCGCGCGCGAACTGGCTCCGATACTGGCGCCGATCGCCTTTTCCCAAGTCTTCACCAGCCCGAGCCGGCGCGCGCGGCGCACGTGCGAACTGGTGCTCGCCGGGCGCTCCGCCGCGATCGAGCCCGATCTCGCCGAGTGGGACTATGGCCGCTATGACGGGCTCGACACCCGCCAGATCCAGGCGCAACAACCGGGCTGGAACGTCTTTCGCGACGGCGGCCCCGGCGGCGAAACCCCGGCCCAGGCGAGCGCACGCGCGGATCGCCTGCTTGATCGGCTGCGCGGGCTTGCCGGCACCATCGCGCTGTTTTCGCATGGGCAGTTCGGCTGTTTGCTGGGCGCGCGCTGGATCGGCCTGACCGGCGCGCAAGCCGACCATTTCGCACTCGAGCCCGCCTCGATCAGCGTGCTGGGCCCCAAGCCCGGCCATGGCGATGTGCCGGTGATCGCGCGCTGGAATGTGGTTCCCGCAGCAAGGCTGTGACAAGCGTTCCGCCACGGCTTGACTTGCGCGCGCCAAGGCTTTCGAGAAGGCGCATACAAGCCAAAGCGGAGCTGTGCAGAAGTCATGCGGATCTGGTTGCAAAATCCGGCGGCGATCCTTGCCGAAGGGGCCGAAGGCGGGCTGGTCATCGCGGACGGCGTGATCGCCGAATGCGTGGCGGCGGGGCGCAAACCCGCAGCGCCCGTCGACCAGGTGATCGATGCGGGCAACCATGTCGTGCTGCCCGGCCTGATCAACACGCATCACCATTTTTACCAGACGCTGACCCGCGCGCATCCCGCCGCGATCAACCGCGCGCTGTTCGACTGGCTGGGCGCGCTCTATCCGATCTGGCAAAGGCTGACGCCCGAAGCGGTCGCGCTGTCGAGCGAACTGGCCATGGCCGAATTGCTGCTGTCGGGCGTGACTTGCGCGGCCGATCATCACTATGTCTTTCCCGCAGGGCTCGAACACGCGATCGACATTCAGGTCGAAGCGGCGCGAAAGCTGGGCCTGCGCGTGGTGCTGACGCGCGGATCGATGAGCCTGTCGCGCGATCAGGGCGGATTGCCGCCGCGCGAAGTGGTGCAGGATCACGACACGATCCTGGCCGACAGCGAACGCCTGATCGCGCGCCATCACGACCGCGCGCCCGGCGCCATGGTGCAGATCGCGCTGGCCCCGTGTTCGCCGTTTTCAGTCACGCCGGAACTGATGCGCGACACTGCCGCGCTGGCCGCAGCGCACGACTGTCGCCTGCACACGCATCTGGCCGAAACGCACGACGAGACCGATTTCTGCCTTGCCAGCTTTGGCCGCCGCCCGCTCGATCATCTCGAAGAGCTGGGCTGGATGGGGCCGCAGACGTGGCTGGCGCACGGCATTCATTTCGACCCCGCCGAAATCGCGCGGCTGGGCACGGCGGGCGTCGGAGTGGCGCATTGCCCAACCTCGAACATGACGCTCGGCTCCGGCCAGTGCCGCACGCTCGATCTGGAAGCGGCGGGCAGCCCGGTCGGGCTTGCCGTCGATGGATCGGCGTCGAACGATGCCGGCAACATGATGGAAGAAGTGCGCCATGCGCTGCTGCTTGGCCGCCTGACTTATGGGGCCGACCGCGTCACGCATCTCGATGCGCTGCGCTGGGCAACGCAAGGCTCTGCCGCCTGCCTCGGACGGCACGACATCGGCCGGATCGCGGTCGGGGCCCAGGCCGATCTCGCGCTGTTCCGGCTGGACCGGGATTTGCGCTTTTCAGGCGGGCACGATCCGTTGGCGACGCTGGTGCTGTGCGGCGCGTCCCGCGCGGACAGGGTAATGGTCGGCGGGCGCTGGCTGGTCATCGACGGCGAGCTGGTCACGACCGACACCGCCGCCTTGCGCGAGCGGCATCATGCGCTGGCGCGTCAGGTGTTTGCCTGAAGCAACCGATCGAGCGCATCGCACAAGCAATCGGTCAACAGCTCTGGCACTGCCAGTTGCGGGACGTGGCCGCAATCGAGCGTAATCGTCGCAGCGCCGGGCGACAGCGCCTGCATCGCGCGTTGCAGACGGATGTCGATCGAGCGGTCTTGCGTGGCCTCGACATAGAGGCGCGGCACGCGGCCATAGCGTTCGGGCGTCGTGCACGGGGCGACGGCGCGCCCGGCCTCGGGCTGCGGGCGCAGGCTTCCGGCAGCGATCCGCGCCGCTTCGGGCGGGCAATCGTGAAGGAATATGGCGAGCGCAGCAGCAGGCGGCACGGCGGTCATGGTGCCGCCTGCCAGCCGTTCGAGATGGGGCACGATTCCCCCGAAATCGCCCGTGGGCTGCGCGGCGACAAGCTCGGCAAAGCTCATTCCCGAGGGCAGCATCATGCCCACCAGATAGACCAGCGCGGCAACGCGATCGGGCACCAGTTCGGCAACCTGGCTGGCAGTCAGCCCGCCGCCGCTGTGGCCGAGCACGACGCAAGGCCCCGGTTCGGCGGCCAGCACTTGCGCGACATGCGCGGCGTAACGATCAAGCCCGTCAGTGGCATCGCGCGGCAGATCGGGCAGATCGACCGCCAGCGTGCGCCAGCCGCGCGCCTCCAGCAGCGGGCGCCACGCGTCGAACGCCCAACTGCCCTGCCATGCGCCATGGATCAGGACGATCGTGCGCGGCATGCGGTCAGCCATAGGTCGCGGCATAGCGCTCGGCGAGATGCGCTTCGGTCGTGATCGGCGGATATTTCGGCACTTCCCCCGGACCAAGGCAGGTCGGCAGACATTCGACCACATAATCGCGATTGCCGGTAAAGAAGAACGGCACCGAATAGCGTTCGCGGCCCGACCGGTTGATCACGCGATGCGGGTTCGACCGGAAGCGATGGTTGGTCCAGCGCGCAATCAGATCGCCCAGATTGACCACGAATGTCCCGGCGATCGGCGGCGCATCGATCCACACCCCGGTTTCGACATCCTGCACTTGCAGCCCGCCCGCATCGTCCTGCAGCAACAGCGTGATCGAGCCGAAATCGGTATGCGCGCCGCAGCCTTTTTCGCCCGGATCGGGATTTGCGGGCTGCGGCGGATAGTGCAGCAGGCGCAATCGGCACGCAGGATCATCATTGAAAGCCGCGAAATAATCCGCCGGAAGGCCGAGCGCGGGGGCCAGCGCCCGCATCACTTGCCCCCCCAGCGCGCGCGCCGCCGCGAAATAGGCGGTCATCGTCGCGCGAAATGCAGGCAGGTCCGCCGGCCACTGGTTGGGCCCGACACCAAACCGCCCCGCCAGAACCGCCGGATCATCGGGCGCGACATCGGGCCCGACATAGAACCCTTCCTTGAGATCGGGCGCAGAGCCCTGTTCGAGCGTTTGCGCCCGCAGCGGCTCCCAGCCGAGCGCATGAGCGACGCGGCGCAAATGAACCGCCTGCTTTTCGGCATCGGGCAAAGCGAAAAAGCGCGCGCTTTGCGCAAAGACCGCCGCGATCAGCGCGGGATCGACGCCATGGTCGGCAAGGTAGAAAAAGCCGTGCCGCTCTGCCGCCGCGCGCAAGGCGGCCACTTCGGCGCGATCACCGGCAAACAGCCGGGCGCCGCTGAGCACGGGAAGCGAGAGGTCTGTGGTCATGGTTTACCTCACTCGGCAGGTGCAGGTGCGGGCGCAGGTCGGCTGTCGAGAAACAGATTGAGCGCAATCGCCGTGACCGAGGCCAGCACGATCCCCGAATGAAGGATCGGCCCCAGCACCGCCGGCATGTGCTGAAAGAACTTTTGCGCCAACACCGGGATCAGCCCCATCGCCACCGAAGCGGCGATCACCGCCAGACGTTCATACGTCAGTTCGACTTCCGACAGGATGCGCACGCCGGTCGCGGCAATCATCCCGAACATGATCAGCCCCGCCCCGCCGAGCACCGACAGCGGCACCGCCGCGACGACCGCCGCCAGCTTGGGACAAAGCCCGAGCACGATCAGAATGACCCCGCCCGCCGCGCAGACATAGCGCGAGCGGACCCCGGTCATGCTGATCAGGCCAAGGTTTTGCGCATAGGACGTGTAGGGAAATGTGTTGAAAATCCCGCCGATCAGCGTGCCCAGCGCATCCCCGCGCAAGCCGCGCGTCAGGTCGTTGGCCGTCGCCGGGCGTCCGACGATAACCCCGGCGGTGAGGAACATGCCGAACGATTCAACCATCGACACCAGCATGACAAAACACATCGCCAGCGCAATCGGCGCCTCGAACCGGGGCATGCCGAACTGAAACGGCCGGATCAGCGCAAACCACGGCGCGCGGCCCACTTCGGCAAAATCGGCATGCCCCGCCAAGGCCGCCAACACCGTGCCGATCACCACCCCGAACAGGATCGCGCCATAACGCAGCGGCCCCCGGCTGAACTTGATCAGCGTAAAGATGATCATCAGCGTGGCGAGCGCAATCGCCAGATTGGCCGGATCGCCATAGACCGCATCGTCGGGCTGTCCACCGGCGGACCAGTCGATCGCGATGCGCATCAGCGACAGACCGATGACCAGGATCACTGTCCCGGTCACCGTCGGCGGAAACAGCCGCTGCATCCGCCCGACAAAGGGCGCGATCACCATGCCGAACACCCCGCCGGTAATCACCGCGCCGTAAATCGTCGGCAGCAGCGCCACACGCGCCGCCATCGTGTCAGGCGCGGCGCCGAGCAGCGCCAGCATCGGGCTGACCGAAACAAACGTCACCCCCATCATGATCGGCAGGCGAATGCCGACGCCGGGTATCCCGATCGTCTGGATCAGCGTCGCCACCCCCGCCGCAATCAGATCCGCGCAGACCAGCAAAGTCAGCCCGGACGGCGTCAGATGGAGCGCCCGCCCCATCACCAGCGGAACAGTCACCGCGCCGGCATACATCACCAGCACGTGTTGCAGGGCAAACAGGAACAACCGGCCGGGATCGGGAATCCGGTCGACTTCGCCGACCCCTGAATCACGTGCCGCTGCGGGCGTGTCGCCGGCCATGCCGGATGCATCGATGTCCAAAGCCAAGCCCATGCTCTTTCTCGCGAAAACGGCGCCAAGACGCGTATCCGGACCGGCTGAGGGACCGGTCCGGATTTTACAGCTTCAGAATTTCACGCCGATCCGGCCGATGACCTGGCGCGGCGGCACATAGACGTCGAACACCCCGCCCACGCCGAAGTTTTCGGCATAGCGCGTGGCGATGTCGTTGCTGCCGGTCAGATTGGTGACCTGAAGCTCGACGTACCAGGGGTGGCTGGCGGGCTGATAATGCAGGTTCACGTTCATCATGAACTGGCTGCCGACGCGGTCGGTCGCCGGGTTGTTGTAGACGCGTTCCCAGAACGGCGAGCGGTAATTGGCCGAGACCGCCGCATCGAGCTTGCCGTCGGCGATCTCGGTCGCCTTGCTGATCGTCGCCGCAGTCGAGAAATTGGGCACCCGGCCAAGCTGGTTGCCATAGACGTCCGACGCGAAATAGGCGGCAAAGCGATCGGAAACATCCTTGCCGACAAAGACCCCGCCATCGGCACGATTGATCCCCTGCGCGACCCAGGCATCGAGCATGTTGACATGGCTGAGCACTTTGCTGCCCATGCCGGTGGCATTGAGATTGGCCCGCCAGCCCTGCGGCAAGACCCAGGTCAATTCGCCTTCGATGCCATAGACCTTGCTCTTGGGGATATTGGTCAGCCCGCCTTCGAAGGGTACGGGATCTTCCGAGTCCGCCTGAAGGTTGCGATAATCGTTGTAGAAGGCCGACAGGTTCAGCCGCAGCTTGCGATCGAACAGTTCGTTCTTGATCCCGATTTCATAGGCACGGACGAATTCGTGATTGAACGCTTCGGGAATTTCGGTCGACGAGGTGTTGAGATTGGCCCCGCCCGGCTTCACCCCGGTCGAGAAGCTCGCATAGAGCGTCGAGCCCGGCGTAACGTCGAATTCGACCGTCGCCTTGCCGGTCACTTTGCGGAATTCGCTGATCAGGTCGGCAATGCTGAAATTGGCCGCGGTATGCGCGGTGTACTTGTCCCAGCTATAGCGCAAGCCGCCGGTCAGGCGCAGCCTATCGGTCACATGCCAGGTCGCCTGGCCATAGCCTGCGACCGAGCTGCGATGGGCAAACGATTCGCTCGCGAAGGCCAGGCCATAGGCCGCCGACTGCGCGAGATAGACCCCGGGATTGCCCGCCGCCGCATAGCCGATGGTATAAGGCGTGCCGAGCAGGCCCGCGCCCTGCTGCACTTCGAACACGAATTCATTGCCCGAGGTGTGCTGGGCAAAGGCACCGACGATCCAGTCGATCCTGCCGCCCGGCTTCGAGGCAAGGTTCACTTCCTCGTTGACGGTGTTGAGCTCCCACGAATGGACCGGGATGCTGTCCTTGACCCCGTAAAAGGCCAGCGATTGCGCGGTCGACAGATCGTCGGCCGAATTGCGGTTGTTGATATAGGCGTATTGATAGCTGCTGATCGATTTCAGAGTCGCGCCGCCAAGGTCATAGGCGATCGTGGTCGCGGCGATGCGGCTGCGCGTCTGATTGGGGGTGGCATAATCGTCGCTGGTAGTGCGCGCGCCCGCGATCGGGTCGATCATGTTCTTGGCCCCGACCCCGTTGATGTCGTTGCTGAACAATTCGCCCCAGGCGGTGATCGTCAGGCGGTCGGTCGGTGTCCACAGCACCGTCCCGCGCACGCTCCAGGCGTCTTCGTCGCCGATATGGTCGCTGCCCGGATAGTTCGGCGCATAGTACCAGCCGCCGTGGCCTTCATGCTGGCCAGCAAAGCGCACCGCCAGATTCGGGGTCAGCGGCACATTCAGCATCGCGACTTCGCGGTTGTAGTTATAGCTGCCGTAGCTGCCTTCCATGCCCATGTGGACGGCGTCGAGATTGGGCAGATTGGTGGTCACGTTGATCGCGCCGCCGTCGGCATTCTGGCCGTTCACCGTCCCTTGCGGCCCGCGCAGGACTTCCAGCTGGCCGACATCGAGATAGCTGGCAACGACCGCGACGGGGCTGGCGATGTAGACGCCGTTTTCGACGAAGGCGACACCCGGCTGCGCCGACAGGTTCTGCAATCCGTCATAGCCGACACCGCGAATGGTGATGTTGAGCGGGAAAGCGCCGCCATCCGAGATAGTCATCCCCGGCACATGCTTGTCGAGATCGATGGCGGTACGGATGTCGCTCTTGCCCAATTGATCGCCCGACAGCGCGGTGATCGCGATCGGCGTCTTTTGCAGGCTGGTCGTAGTCTTTTGCGCGGTAACGGTAATGGTTTCAAGCGCAACGGTATCGGGCGCTGCCGGCGCCCCGGTCGCCGCCTCTGCCGCGTGCGCAAGGGCCGGTGCAAGCACGGCCAGCGCCGACGCAGCCGCCAGCAACGAAAATTTCGCGATCACCCTCATGATATGCTCCCCTGGGAATTGCCCTCTCAGCCATATTTTTATGGTTTTGGGGAAATCTCGCCGGAGGCTCGAAAAGCCCGCCGCAAAACTGCCTTGACTGAACTGGCAGATCACCAATGTTCTGCATAGCCGCAAAAGAGGCAAGGTGATGTTCGCAAAATTAGATCACTACTCCTGCCGCGTGGCGTAGCGGCGGGCAAGGTAGGCACAAACCATCAACTGGATCTGATGAAAGAACATCAAGGGCAGGATCACCGCGCCGACTTGCGCCGCGGGAAACAGAACGCCCGCCATCGGCACCCCCGATGCGAGGCTTTTCTTCGACCCGCAAAACTGAAGCACGATCGAATCTTCGGGCGAAAACCGCATCCAGCGCGCGACCAGAAAGCTGATCGTGAGCACCGCCGCAAGCATCACCGACGACAACAGCGCAATCACGCTCAGATCGCCAAGCGAGACCTGATGCCAGATCCCCTTGACCACTGCCGCGCCAAACGCGGTGTAGACGACCATCAGGATCGAGCCGCGATCGACAAATGTCAGCAAGGCCTTGTTGCGCATGACCCAGTCGGCGATCAACGGGCGCAAAAGATGCCCCGCCATGAACGGCAACAGCAACTGCACCACGATGGTTTCGACCGCATGCAGCGAAAACCCGCCCGACTTTGCCGTCATCAGCGCCGCCACCAGCACCGGGGTCAGCACGATGCCCGCCAGATTGGAAAACGATGCGCTGCACACCGCCGCGGCGACGTTGCCCCGCGCCATCGCGGTAAAGGCGATCGACGATTGCACGGTCGAGGGCAGCAGAGTCAGGAACAGGAGGCCGGTGGCAATGCCGGGGTCTATCCCCGGCAAGGCATGGACGGCCAGCCCGATCAGCGGAAAGATGCCGAACGTCATCACCGAAACGACCAGATGCAACCGCCAGTTGCTCGCCCCTTCGATCACCGCCTGACGCGACAGTCGCGCCCCGTGCAGGAAAAACAGCGCCACGATCGCCGCGTTCGCGATCCATTCGGCGATCTCGGCCATGATCCCGCGCGCCGGTGCAATCGAGGCAAGCAGCACCGTGCCGACCAGCATGAGGATGTATTTGTCGATATTGAGCCGGTTCAGAAAGTTTTGCATGCGCGGGATCATTCCTGTTCCGGTGCGACCGGATGCGATCGCACCAGCCCTTTGCGTTCGAGATCGGCGGCAAAGGCCAGGACATCGCCATCCGCCCCCGGCGCGCCGATCAATTGCACCCCGAGCGGCAAGCCGCGCACCGCCAGCGGCGCGGCCACGACCGGAAGCCCGAGAAAACTGATCGGCTGGGTAAACAGCCCGAGATTGGGGCGCGCAGGCTTTGGCACGCCATCGATCAGCACGGTCGGATCGGCCATCTGCGGCGCCGGGCCCATCACCACCGGCGCGATCAGTATGCCGTGGCGATCGAGCAGGCGCCGCATGCGTTCGGCAAACACCGCGCGATAGGCCAGCGCTTCGGCATGGATCGCATCGGGCAAGGCGCCGCCCGCGATCAGGCGGTCGCGCGTTGCCGGATCATAGGACAAGGGCGCCTCGCGCAAGGCCGCCGCGTGCAGGTGCCCGCCTTCATATGCGGTGATCAGGAACGCGGCGGAACGGGCCTGCGCCACGCCTTCGATCTCGACCATGGGCAAAGGACCGAGCCCGGCCAGCCCCTCGCGCATGTCCGCCGTCAGATTCTGCGCAAACCAGCCGCCCAGGATGGCCGGATCGAGGTCCGACAGGGGGCGTGCCGCCGCCGCGTGTCCGCGCAAGACGCTGTCGATCAGCGCCAGATCGCCCGCGCTGCGCGCAAAGGCGCCGATGTCGTCGAGCGTGTGCGCAAACGGATAGACCCCGCCCATCGGCAGCGAGCCATGCGTCGGCTTGATGCCATAGACCCCGCACAAACCCGCCGGAATGCGGATCGAGCCATTGGTGTCCGAGCCCAGCGCAAAGCCGACCAGCCCCGCCGCCACTGCCGCCGCCGACCCGCCCGACGATCCGCCCGCAAAGCGCGCGCGATCATGCGGATTGCGGGTAATCCCCCAGCGCGCGTTGTCGGTGACGAAGCCATAGGCGAATTCGTCCATGTTGCATGTCGCCACCAGCACCGCGCCCGCCGCGCGCAGCCGCACGATCGCTTCGGCATCACAGGCCGCCGGTTCGGCATGTTCGAGCCGCGCCGCGCCCGCCGTCGTGGGCAGGCCCGCAACATCGAACAAGTCCTTCACCGCATAAGGCACGCCCGCCAGCGGCCCGGGGTCCACTCCTCGCGCCACTTGCGCATCAACCTCTGCCGCCTCGGCCAAGGCGCGCGCTTCGAGGCAGCGCGTTACCGCCAGAAGCCCCGGATCGGCCCGGATACGCCCGATCGCCTCGCGCGCCAGGTCCATGGCCTTGGCGCGCCCTGTGCGCACCGCGTCGGCGTCGACCGCGATGCTCATCGCCGTTCCCCGCGCAGAATCGCGATATGGTCTGCGAGCAGACGCACATTCATCGCGACGCCGGGCACACAAGCTGCGGGCAGGACCAGCCCGAGCGAGCGGACAATCGCTTTATCGTCGAGATCCCGCAGGTGCTCCGGAAAGCGCGGCGTGGTCGTCTCGGTCATGGCTCAACTGCCCCGATAGGTGGAATAGCCGTAAGGCGCGACCAGCAAGGGCACATGATAATGCCCGCTTTCGCCCGCTACCCCGAAATCGCCAGAAACCCCGAAATCTATCGTGACGACATCGAGAAACGGCGGATCGGCCAGTGCCACGCCGCGCGCCCGATAATAGGCCGCCACGCCAAATGCCAGCCGATAGCGGCCCGGCGTCAGGCGCGGCAAATCCGGGCACCGCCCATCGCCATTGGTCACCCCGCGATAAAGCCCGGCCCCCGCCCCGTCGCTCAGCACGACGTCCACGCCGACCGCCGGGCAGCCGTGCATGGTGTCAAGCACATGGGTCGACAGCGAGATCATGCCGCCGCCTCGACCGCGCGCGGCCATTCCCCCAGGAATTCGTGATCGTCATAGCCGATGAACGCGGCCAGGTTTTCCGCCTTGTCATCGAGAAACAGTTGATCGGCGATCCCGCTGGCGAGCTTTGGCAGGGCCTGTTGCAGCCCCGACAGCGCCGATGCCGACAAGCCGAGGCTGAGCAGGGCGGAGTAGTTGAACGCGAACAGGCCATAGACCTTGTCGGCAAGTTCGGGCCGGACGGGCAGGAATTCGAACGCGGGCCCAAGGTAGGGATGCGCGGCGATCAGATCGCGAATGCCCTGCGGCGCGCGCACATCGGCGGGCACCGGCACCACATCGCCCCAGCGCGCGATCGCCAAGGCGACCTTGCGCAATTCCGGACGCAGCGCGGGATCGCTGATCAGGCCGGTCGACAGAACCACGAAATCAAAGACATGCTCGCCCCTGGGAGTCGTGACTTTGACCCGCGTCCCGTCATCGATCGCCTCGACATCGAGCCACGGACTGCCAAGGTGCAGATCAAACCCCGGCCAGGCCGCCGCGCGCGCAAACGTGTCGTTGGTCGGCGGCTGGTTATGGCCCAGAAAACAGGCCATCGCGCGATACTTGTCGGCATCGCCCAACGCCGGAAACCGCGCCGCCAGCCCGACTTTTTCCATAAACCGGATCGGATTGACACGCGGCAATTCACGGCGGCGCATGAACACGTCAACCGCCGCAACCCCCTCGCCCAGCGCGAAATTGGCATTGTCAAAGGCGCTCGCCCCGCCGCCGAGAATGCCGATCCGCTTGCCCGCCATGGCGGTGAAATCGATCGCCTCGCTGGTATGGGCATAGAGCCGGGTCGGCAGCTTGTCCTTGATCATCGCGGGCGTGTGCCATTCGCCGCCGCCCTGAATGCCCGTGGCCAGCACGACCTTGCGCGCCAGAACCGCATCGCCGCCCCGCAGTGCCAGCCGAAACAACCCCGGCCCGACCGGCTCGATCGCATCGACTTTCGCCCCGTTGCGCACCGGCAAGTCGAGCACGCGGCGATACCAGCGCAAGTACGCCATCCAGACCCCGCGCGGAATCTTGTCGAGCGCGGCCCAGCCGTCGGCGCCATGCTGCGCCTCGTACCAGGCGCGAAAGGTCAGGCTGGGCAGCCCGAAATCGATCGGCGTCAGATCCTTGGGCGTGCGCAGCGTGATCATCCGCGCATAAGTCTCCCACGGGCCTTCGCGCCCCGCTTCGTTTTCATCGACCACCACGACATCGTGTACCCCTTCGCGACGCAGGCCAAAGGCCGTGGCAAGCCCCGACTGCCCTCCGCCGATCACCGCGACATCGTGGACATGCTCGCCCTCGTGCGTGCGCGGGCGGGTCCACGTCGGGCCGGAAAAGCGGGTCAGTTCCAGTTCGCGCGCCACTTGCGCTTCGAGCGCGGGCAGGATCACGGGTTCGGCGGGCGCGGTCATGCCATATCCTCCAGTCTGAGTTTCACGATTCTGCCGATTTCGGCGAGCGCGGTGGCGATTTCGGTCGGCCCGTCATGGCCGAGGCGGGCCTGCATCGCGGCGAGAATCCCCGCCTTGTCGGTCAGGCGCACACAGATGATGAACGGAACGCCGAACTTTTCGCGATATGCGGCGTTAAGCGCATGAAACCGCGCGTATTCCTCTTCGGTCAGCCGGTCGAGCCCGGCGCTGGCCTGTTCGGCGGCGCTCGCGTTGGTCAACGTCCCGTCGATCGCCGCCTTGCCCGCCAATTCGGGGTGGGCGCGGATCAGCGCGAGCTGTTCATCCGCGCTTGCGGCATGGACCACCGCCATAAGGTCGACATGGCGATCACCGCTCGAAGGCGCGGCATCGGCGCGCGCCTCGACCCAGGGGCTATGTTCGAACAGCGCGGTCAATGCGTGACCCCTTCAAGGCTGACATGGGCGGAAACGACTTTCCAGCCATCGGCAAAGCGCACCCACGATTGCGTCTGGCGGCCGCGCCGGTCTGACCCTTCGCGAAAGAATTCGGCATCGGCGGTGGCAAAGCTGTCGCCATAGACCGTGATCGCCACGCGCCCCAGTCGCCGCTGCGGCGAGCCGCCGCGCCCTTTGCGAAATTCGCGGATTTCGTCGATTCCATAGAGAACTTCACCGACGCCATAGCGATTGGTGGTCGGCGCATCATGAAACAGCGCGTCCATTGCCGGAATGTCGTCGGCCATCAGCGCGCGTTCGTATTCGTGAAACGCGGCGGTCACTTCGGCCAGCAGGATGGGATCATCGATGGTCATGCAGGATGCGCCTCGATCCAGTGGCGGGCAATGTCGATGCGGCGGGTGATCCAGGCGTCGCCACTGGCCAGGACATGGTCGACAAACCGGGCGACCGCGCGCGCTCTGCCGGGGCGACCGGCAATGCGGCCATGCAGGCCCACGCTCATCATCCGCCCGCCTTCGTCGCGCAACTGGTCAAACGTGTCGCGCAAATAGCGAAAGAACTGCTCGCCCTCGGTAAATCCGTTGAGCGCGACGATCTTCATGTCATTGGCATCGAGGCTGTAGGGCACGATCAACTGCGGCGTGCCATGGCGGCGATCCCAATAAGGCACATCGTCGGCATAGCTGTCGGCATCATAGACAAAGCCGCCTTCCTCGACGACCAGCGCCGCAGTCTGCGGACTGGTGCGCCCCTGATACCAGCCCAGCGGGCGACTGCCGGTCAGGCGGGTGTGAAGCGCGATCGCCTGCGCGATATGGTCGCGCTCGATCTCTGCGGGCACATCCTGATAATCGATCCAGCGATGGCCGTGGCTGGCCACTTCCCAGTCGGCCTTGAGCATCGCGTCGACAGCGGCGGGGTTCATGGCCAGCGCCGTCGCCACGCCGAACACCGTGACAGGCACCTGCCGCTCGGCAAACAGCCGGTGCAGGCGCCAGAAACCGGCACGGCTGCCATATTCGTAAAGGCTTTCCATCGCCATGGCACGCGCCGGATGACGCGCAGCGCCGACCATCTCCGACAGGAACCCTTCGGACAGCGCATCGCCGTTGAGCACGCAGTTTTCGGCACCTTCTTCGTAATTGATCACGAATTGCACCGCGACGCGCGCGCCGCCCGGCCAGCGCGCCTCGGGCGGGTTTGCGCCATAGCCGACCAGATCGCGCGTCATACCGTCGCATCCCACGCGGCAAGGGCCGCAGGCACCGCTTCGCCCAGCGGCACCGCATGGCCATGCGCCTGCAACGTCGCCTCCAGCGCGGCGAGTGTCAGCAGGACTTTGTGCTTCATCGCGTTATAGCCCATCGCGCCCAGTCGCCAGACTTTGCCGACCAGCGGCCCGAACGCCGTGCCGATCTCGATCTCGAACGCTTCGCGCATCATCGCACGCACGCTTTCGCCGTCGACCCCGGCGGGGATATACACACCCGTCACATTGGTCATGCGGTGCGCATCCTCGCCAAACAGAGTCAGCCCCATCGCACGCAACCCTGCGCTCATCGCCGCGCCCGCCGCCTTGTGCCGGGCAAAGCGCGCGGGCAACCCTTCCGCCAGGGCGATGCGCGCGCATTCGCGGGCGCCATAGAGCATCGTGGTCGCTTCGGTATGGTGGTTGAGCCGCTTTTCGCTCCAGTAATCCATGATCATCGCCAGATCGAAATAGTTCGATGCGATGCGCGCGGCGGGGCCGTCGACCGCGCCTGCCGCACGGATGCCCTTTTCATCATGGCGGCGGGTAAAGATGTGTTCGGCGGCGGCGTCGGAAATGGTGATCGGCGCGGTGCCCGAAGGCCCGCCGAGGCATTTCTGCAAACCGCCGGTAATCACGTCGGCGCCCCAGCGATCGGCGGCAATCTCCATCCCGCCCAGCGTCGCGGTGGCATCGACATAGACAAAGGCACCCACTTCGCGCGCGATCGAGCCGATCCCGTCGAGCGGCTGCGCCATCGTCGTCGAGGTATCGCCATGGACCGTGGCGATCACGCGCGGCCTGATCCGCAGCGCCGCCGTGCGGATGGCATCCATCGGCACGACTTCGCCCCAGGGCGCATCGACCGTTTCGAACCGCGCGCCGATCCGCGTCAGGATTTCCTGGAGCAACAGGCCAAAGCGCCCGAAATTGACCACCAGCACGGTTTCGCCCGGCAAAACCAGGCTGACCAGAGCGGCCTCGATCCCGGCGCGCGCGGTGCCGTCGATCAGCATGGTCCAGCGGTTTTGCGTGCCGAATACCGGGCGATAGAGCGCCATGACCTGATTCATGTAAGCGGTCATTTCGGGGTCGAACTGGCCCAACAGGTCTGCGCTCATCGCGCGCAACACGCGCGGATGGGCATTGACCGGGCCCGGCCCCATCAACAGGCGCTGCGGGGGATCGATCTCGCCAAACAGCAGCGGGTCAAGCACAGGTTTCTCCCAATTTCGCGATAAAGCCCAACATGACGGCAAGCGCCGCCTCGGCATCGGCAGGGTCGACATGTTCGCCCGGATTATGGCTGATCCCGCCGCGACAGCGCAGAAACAGCATGGCCGCCGGGGCCAGCGCGGCCATGACCATCGCATCGTGCCCGGCGCCCGAAACCAGTCGGCGCGGAGCGTGCCCGGCCTCGACCAGCGACGCCTCCAGCAGATCCATCAGGCGCGGATCGCAAGGGCTTGCGGGCAAAGTGTGAACCCGCTCGACATGGAATTCGAGATCCCGCCGGTCGGCAATCGAACGGATCGCATCGAGCATCGCCTCGGCCGCGTCATCGCGCCGGGCTTCCGCACCGGAACGGACATCGATGGTAAAGCGCACTTCGCCGGGGATGACATTCGCCGCGCCGGGCAAGGCCTCGAGCCGCCCCACCGTGGCCACGCAATCGCCGCCCGCCTCGCGCGCGATCCGCTCGATCGCCAGCACCATTTCGGCAGCTCCTGCCAGGGCATCGCGGCGCAACGCCATCGAACTGGTCCCGGCGTGCCCCGCCAAGCCCTTGATCACGGCCGCAAACCGCACTTGCGCGGCAATTCCGGTCACCACGCCGAGCGCCAGCCCTTCGGCCTCCAACACCGGGCCTTGTTCGATATGCGCTTCGAGATAGGCGAGCGCACCGGGATGGCGCGCCTCGATCATGCGTTCGGGCGTCGAGCCGAACATGGCGAGCGCCCTCGCGAGCGACGTGCCTGCGTCGTCGGCCATCGCGGGCACCGCGTCCAGCGTTCCTGCCAGCGCCTTGCTGGTCAGCATGGCGGCGGGAAAGCGGCTGCCTTCCTCGTCGCCAAAGGCAATCACTTCGATCGCAAAGGGCATCCGGCGCCCCTCGGCATAAAGCGCGGCGACGCATTCGATCCCCAGCATCACGCCAAGCGGCCCGTCGTAGAAACCGGCATCGCGCACGCTGTCGATATGGCTGGCGATGATCAGCGGGGGGCCCTCGGCAGTCCCTTCGTAGCGCCCGATCAGGTTGATCGCGGGATCGATCCGCGTTGCCATCCCCGCTTCGTGCATCCACGCCGCCACGCGATCGAGCGCTGCGCGATGCGCCGGCGTCAGATAGCCGCGCCAGAGCGCGCCCGGCGTGTCCGAAAACGGCGCACGGCCCAGTTCGTCGCAGCGCGCCACGGCCCGCGCACCGCCGGAAAGGGCATTCACCACCCCGCAGCCTCGCCATCGCTGCGCGGATCGCTCGCGCCGTCGATCCGGCCATCGGCATGGCGCACCAGCGCACCGGCATGCCCCATCATCGCGGTCGGCGGCCCGACGCGTTCGACCTCGTGCCCCGCTGCGGCCAGCTGCGCATAGACTTCGGGCGCGAAACCGTCCTCGATCTTGAGCGTGGTCGAATTTTCGCCCCAGGTCCGCCCCAAAAGCCAGCGCGGCGCGCTGATCGCGTCTTGCAGGTCCACGCCATAGCGGGCGTAGCGGCTGAACAATGCAGCCTGCGTCTGCGGCTGCCCCTCCCCGCCCATCGTGCCATACGCCATGATCCGGCCATCGTTCAGCACCGCCAGCGCGGGATTCAGCGTGTGAAACGGCTTGCGCCCCGGCTTCAGCGCATTCCAGCCCGTTTCGGCAAGACGGAACGACGCGCCCCGGTTTTGCCAGGTAATCCCCGTTTCGGGCAGGACCAGCCCCGAACCGAATTCGAAATAAGTGCTCTGAATGCACGAGACCACCTGCCCGCGCGCATCGACCGCGCCGAACCAGCAGGTATCGCCCCATTGGCTCGGCTGCGGCCAGGGCAAGGCGCGCGCCGGATCGATCGCCGCCGCCATGCCATCGAGCGCGGCACCATCATCGAGCAGGGCTTGCGGATCGGCCTCCATCAGCGCTGGATCCCCGCAATGCCTGTCGCGCCACACAAACGCCTGCTTGGTCGCTTCGACCAGCCCGTGGAGATGGGCAAAGCGATCCGGCTCGTCTGCCCGCAGCCGGTCGAACAGCGCCAGAATCAACAGCGAGGCCACCCCTTGCGTCGGCGGGGCGGAATTATAGAGCGTGCCAAGGCCGGTTTCGACATGCAACGGCGCGGGCCGGGTCGCGGCATGGGCGGCAAGGTCTTCGGCGGCGACCGGGCTGCCCAACGCGGCCAGATCCGCCGCGATGTCACGGCCAAGCGCCCCGCGATAGAAACTGTCCAACCCCTCATCGACCAAACGGCGCAAGGTGCGCGCCAGCACGGGCTGACGCAAAGTGTCGCCCGCGCAAAGGGCGCGGCCCCCGGGCTCGAAAATCGCGCGATAGGCGCCGGGCTGCGGGCGCAATTCCGGCCCTTTGGCCTCGGCAATCGCCGCGCCGCCCGCCGTTACCGCCACGCCCGCTTCGGCATGGACGATCGCATCGCGCAGCAGACGCGACAGCGGCAAAGTCCCGCTGTCGCTCGCCAGCGCAGCTTCCCAGCCGGAAATCGTGCCCGCCACCGTATTCGCGGCCAGAGGCCCGCGCCACGGCACCGCCGCAAGCCCGGCATAGCGCGCAAGATCGGCCTTTGCCGCCGCGCCGCCGCAGCCATGGATGCCGTGAATGCGCCCGTCCGGCTCGCGGATCAGCCAAAAGCCGTCGCCGCCGATCCCGGTCATGTGCGGATAGACGACGGCCAGCGCTGCCGCCACGGCCACGCAAGCCTCGACCGCCGTGCCGCCGTCCTGCAACACCGACAGCCCGGCGCGGCTGGCCAGAGCATGCGGCGCAGTAACCATGCCGCCCAGCGAATGCGCGGTTTTCATGACTGACAGTCCCCCATTTGCGGGAGTTTCTCCCCGAATTGCCAAACCACCAGCGACAAGGCGGGCTGCTGCACGTTTGGGATCTGCCGGGGTTTGTGTTCGAAATCCATCGCCGAATTTCGCAAGAAGCGTTCTCAATATGAGGACACCCGTCCGCCAACGCGCTTGCCGCCCCGCAGCGCGAGCACATTTTCAAACCATAAGGGTGCTGCCCCTTCGCAAAATTCGGTCTAAATGGATGATCCGAGCCGGAGACGCCGTCGATGATTTTTGCCCGAGCAGCGATCTATTTCGAAGAAGTGGCCCGCCGTGGGGCCTTGCGCCGGGCGGCGGATGCGCTGCGGATTGCGCCGTCTGCGGTCGATCGCCAGATCCTGCAGCTTGAAGAGGAATTCGGCACCCGCCTGTTCGAACGCACCGCGACCGGCATGCGGATGACGGCAGCGGGCGAATTGCTGCTCGATGGCGTGCGCCGCTGGCGCCGCGATATGCAGCGCATCACCGCCGAAATCGACAATCTGGTCGGGCTCAGGCGCGGCGAGGTCAATGTCGGCCTGATCGAGGGGGCCAGCGAATTCGTCGCGCGCGGCATTCGGACCTTTCGCGATGCCTATCCCGGCATTCATTTCAACCTGACCGTCGACGGATCGCAAAACGTCGTCGAACAGGTTCTCAAAGGCGATTTCGAAGTCGGGGTGACGGTCAATCCGCCCGACAATGCCGCCGTCCGCATCGAACGGACGATGATCTATGACCTTGGCGCGATTGTCCCGCCCGATCATGCCCTCGCTGCAAAGGGCGAAATCACGCTGCTCGACTGCATCGACCAGCCGCTGATCATCCCGGCGGAAAATCTGTCGCTGCGCTGGATTCTCGAAAAGGCGTGGAACCGGCGCATGGGCACCAGCCTGCGCGGCATTGTCGAAGTCAACAGCACGCGGATGATGAAAGCGCTCGTCGTCAATGGCGTCGGGATCGGCTGGCTGAGCGCGTTCGATGCGCTGACCGAACTGGCCGACGGCTCGCTGGTCTTTCTGCCGCTGATCGAGGACAAGCTGGAGCTGTCGACCCTGTCGATCGTCACCGCATCGGGCCGCAACATTTCCGCGCCGGCCACGCTGTTTGTCCAGCATCTGTCGCATTGCATGGAAAAACAGAACGTGCCGACGATCTGATGGTGGGGCGGGCCGCACCGGCCCGCCCCACCGGGTTCACGAATTTTACGGGCCCCTCAGACCTTTGCGGCCAGATCGAGCGCGATGTCGATGATCATGTCTTCCTGACCGCCGACCATCTTGCGCCGCCCGGCTTCGGCCAGGATCGCGCGGGTATCGACGCCGTAATCCTTGGCAGCCTTTTCCGCGTGGCGCAGAAAGCTCGAATAGACCCCGGCATAGCCCAATGTCAGCGTTTCGCGATCAACCTGCACCGGACGATCCTGCAAGGGGCGGACGAGATCGTCGGCCGCATCCATCAGCGCAAACAAGTCGCACCCATGGTTCCAGCCCATGCGTTCGGCAGCGGCGATGAACACTTCGAGCGGCGCATTGCCTGCGCCTGCGCCCATGCCCGCCAGGCTGGCATCGACGCGCACCGCGCCGTTTTGCACCGCGATGATCGAATTGGCGACGCCCAGCGACAGGTTGTGATGGGCATGAACGCCGCGCTGCGTCTCGGGCTTCAACACGCGGTCATAGGCGGCGACGCGGGCGGCATAGTCGTCCATCGTCATCGCGCCGCCGCTGTCGGTGACATAGACGCAATGCGCGCCATAGCTTTCCATCAACAGCGCCTGTTGTGCGAGCGCCTCGGGGCTCGACATGTGGCTCATCATCAAAAAGCCCGAGACATCCATGCCAAGCCCGCGCGCGGCCTCGATATGCTGTTTCGAAACGTCCGCCTCGGTGCAATGCGTCGCGATCCGCACGCTGCGCACGCCAAGGTCATAGGCATGCTTGAGATCGTGTACCGTGCCGATGCCGGGCAGCAGCAGCGTGGTCAGGACCGCGTGTTCGAGCACTTCGGCAACCGCGCCGATCCAGTCCCAATCGGTATAGGCGCCAAAGCCGTAGTTGAACGATGACCCTTGCAACCCGTCGCCGTGCGAGACCTCGATGGCGTCGACTTTGGCGGCATCGAGCGCGCGGGCGATCTTTTGCACATGATCGAGGCCGTATTGATGGCGGATCGCGTGCATCCCGTCGCGCAGCGTGACGTCCTGGATATACAGCTTTTGCATGGTCGGGTCGAAGCTCATGCGTGTTCTCCCGCAAAGTGGCGCAGCGCGATCTTTTCGGCGGTGCGCAGCGCAGCCGAGGTCATGATGTCGAGATTGCCGGCATAAGCGGGCAAGTAATGCGCCGCGCCTTCGACTTCGAGAAACACCGAGACTTTCAGCCCGGTGAATGTGGTCGTGCCGGTATAGGCCATCTCGGGAATATGCAGCGGCTGGTTGCCGCCGATGCTTTCGAACTGCACCGCCTGCTTCAGCCGATAGCCGGGAACATAGCCCTGCACTTCGGCCACCATCGCCTCGACCGAGGCGCGGATCGCGTCGCGGTCGGCATCGTCGCACAGGCAATAGACCGTATCGCGCATGATCAGCGGCGGTTCGGCGGGATTGAGAATGATGATCGCCTTGCCGCGCGTCGCGCCGCCGACTTTCATGATCGCTTCACTGGTGGTTTCGGTGAATTCGTCGATATTGGCGCGCGTGCCGGGCCCGGCCGATTTCGACGCGATCGAGGCGACGATTTCGCCGTAATGGACTTTGGAAACGCGATTGACGGCCGCAACGATCGGGATCGTCGCCTGGCCGCCGCATGTCACCATGTTGACATTGGGCGCATCGAGATTGGCATCGCCGTTGACCGACGGGATCGTATAAGGCCCGATCGCCGCCGGAGTGAGGTCGATCACGCGCTTGCCATGGGCCTGGAGCAGCTCGTTGTTGCGCTTGTGCGCGCCCGCACTGGTCGCGTCGAACACGATGCCGATGTCCGCAAATTCGGGCATGGCGATCAGGCCGTCGATGCCCTGCGCCGTGATCGGAACGCCCAGCCGTGCCGCGCGCTTCAGTCCGTCACTTTCCGGGTCGATACCGACGAATGCGCCCATTTCGAGCACTTTCGACAGCCGCATGATCTTGATCATCAGGTCGGTGCCGATATTGCCCGAGCCGATGATGGCGACTTTTGTCTTTGCGCCGTTTGTTTTTGACATGTCAGGCCTCTCCATACGTAAAGCTGCACGTGCCGATGCCGCCGACGCGGGCCACGACATGATCGCCGGGATTGAGCACGACCATCGGCCCCAGTGCCCCGGCAAGAAGAATGTCACCGGCGCGCAAGGGTTCGCCGCGTTCGGCCAGCGTGCGCGCCAGCCAGGCCGCCGCATTGAGCGGATGCCCCAGCGCCGCCGCCCCGACCCCGGTCGAGACGATCTCGCCATTGACTTCCATCACCATGCCGGCGGTGTAGAGATCGCTGCCGATCAACGGCTTGCCTTCATCGGCCAGCACGAAGAACGCCGAACTGCCGTTATCGGCAACGGTATCGGCAAACGTGATTTTCCAGTCGGCAATGCGGCTGTCGACGATCTCGATCGCGGCATGAACGCTGGCGACCGCTGCGGCGACCGCTTCGGGCGTGGTATCGGGCGAAGGCAGATCCGCGCCGAGCACAAAGGCGATTTCCGCCTCGGCCTTGGGCTGGATACAGCGCGCCCGATCGAGCCTGCCGCCATCGGCGACGCGCATGTCATCAAACAGCGCACCGAAATCGGGCTGATCGACGCCCAGCTGCTTTTGCACGGCCTTGGCGGTCAGCCCGGCCTTGCGCCCGACGATCCGGCGCCCTTCGGCCTGCCACAGCCGCGTGTTGATGTCCTGCACCGCATAGGCGCCGACGATGTCGACCGGATCGAGATAGTCGCGAAGCGGCGGCACGACGCCGTCGGTGTAGGCCGCGCGCAGCAAGGCCGCGACCGTCTCATAAGTGTTGCTCACGCCAGGCCCTCTCGCCGATGACTGTTTACCGGGGTTCGTGATACGCAAACGCGGCGCTTGGCACCAGCCGCGCGCCGGGCTAATTTCTCATTCGATGAGAAATGGTACTCCGATTCTGTCTGCGACCAGTCGTGCGCTGGACATGCTCGAAGCGGTCATCGCCGATGGCGGGGCCAGCTCGGTCTCGACTCTGGCGCGCGCGGTCGGATGCCCGGTGGCGACTGCGCATCGGCAGGTGGCGACACTGGTGGCGCAAGGGTTTCTGATCACGGTGAGCCATGGCCGCCATATCGCCGGGCCGCGCCTTCGCAGCCTGATCGCGCGCGTCGACGACAAGCAGATGATCGCCAATGTCGCCGCCCCGCTGCTCCACCGGCTGGCGGCAAGCACGCGGGCCGTGGTGCAGCTCGGCACGTTCGAAAACGACATGGTGACCTATCGCATCAAGACCGGACAAGGCGCGCACGACTTGTTTACCCAGGTCGACATGCAGTTGGAGGCCTATTGTTCGGGCATCGGCAAAGTCCTGCTTGCCCATTTGCCCGCATCCGAGCGCGAGGCTTATCTTGCCGGCGGGCCGTTCGTCGCGCTGACGGCGCAGACCATTACCGACCCCGCCGCGCTGGCCGGCGAACTGGCGCGCGTGGCGCAGCAGGGCTTTGCCGAGGATCGTGGCGAAATCGACCCGGACGTGTTTTGCCTCGCCGTGCCGATCCGTCGCCCCGACGGCAGCGTTCCTGCCGCAATTTCCGCCTCGCGCCTGAAATCGGCGGCGCATGTCCGGGTCGAAACCTTGCAGACCAGCTTGCGCGCGACAGCCGATGCGATCGAACAGGCCGCGTTCGGGCCGCGCTGATTGGCGATTTGATGCCGGACCATCACGGAACTGTGGTAGGCAAGCCACATCGCGAGTTTCCGGACCCGAGCCGTTCGCGACTGAGGGATGGAACACGCCCCCGCTTGATGCAGGAGCGCGCAAATATGTGCCTCAACCAGATTTTTCCCGAACAGCCGCCCGTATCCCCCGCCGCCGCCTTGTCGAAAGGCAAGCTCTGAGGCGATGTGACCATGCCTGCGCTGCGGGTCGCCTTTGTCGGCAATGCGCTTCCCCGGCGTTGCGGCATTGCCACGTTCACCACCGATCTTGAACTCGCCGTGCGCCATATCGACACCGTGGCGCAAACCGCGATCATCGCGATGTGCGACCCGGGAAGCCATTATGCCTTTGGCCCCCAGGTGCGCTGGACGATCGATCAGGAGGATGCCGAAGGCTACCTCGCGGCGGCGGCGTTCATCAATGCCCAGGGCTTCGATGTCGTGTCGTTGCAGCACGAATTCGGCATTTTCGGCGGCGAGGCGGGCGAGCTTGTCCTTGGCCTGATCGCCGCGCTGCGCGTGCCGCTGGTGACGACGCTGCACACCGTGCTCGACAAACCCACGCCCGCGCAACGCGCGGTGATCGACGCCATTCTTGCCGCATCGGCGCAAGTCGTGGTCATGGCGCGCAAAGGGCGCGCCATCCTGATCGACACTTATGGAGCAGACCCCGACACCATCGTGGTCATTCCGCACGGCATCCCCGACATGCCGCTCGTCCTCCCGCAACGCGCCAAGAACGCGCTCGGGTATGGCGATCGCCATGTCATCCTGACGTTTGGCCTGCTCAGCCCGAACAAGGGCATCGAAACGATGATCGAGGCGATGCCGCGCGTCCTCGCGCAAGTGCCCGATGCGGTCTATGTGGTGATGGGCGCGACACACCCGGCGCTGCTGCGCAAGGCGGGCGAGGCCTATCGCGATACGCTGATCGAGCGGGTCCACGCGCTTGGCCTCGATGACCATGTCGAATTTCTCAACCGCTTTGTCGATCGGCCCGAACTGCTCGATCATATCGCGATGTGCGATGTCTATGTGACGCCCTATCTGGGCGAAGCGCAAATGACCTCGGGCACGCTGGCCTATTCGCATGGCCTTGGCCGTCCGGTGGTATCGACCCCGTATTGGCACGCGGTCGAATTGCTGATGGACGGATCGGGCGTGCTCGTCCCGTTCAACGATCCCGAGGGACTGGGCAAGGCGGTAACCGACCTGCTGGTCGATGAACGGGCGCGGCTGGCCATGGGGCGCAAGGCCTATGTCGCCAGCCGGGCGATGACCTGGGCCAATGTCGGCTTGCGCTATCGCGACTGCTTTCGCGCGGCAAGCCACCGCGCAGCGCCTGTGCTGCCCGCGATGGAACTGGGCCATTTCAAGGCGATGTGCGATGATACCGGCCTGTTTCAGCACGCGATCCATGGCATTCCCGATCGCCATCACGGCTATTGCATCGACGACAATGCCCGCGCGCTCTTGGCGTGCTGCCGGATCGGCGGCGATGGGCACGCGGCCTTTGCCCATGCCATGGCACCGCGCTTTGCCGCCTTTATCCAGCATGGCTGGAACCCGGACAATGCCCGGTTTCGCAATTTCATGGGCTACGATCGTCGCTGGCTCGAACCGCAAGGGTCGCACGACAGCCATGGGCGCACGCTGTGGGCGCTGGGCGTCTGTACAGCCTGGCATCACGATCCGGCGCTGGCGCAGTGGGCGGCGCCCTTGTTCCGCGAGGCGATGGCCCCGGTGGCCGCATTCGGATCGCCGCGCAGTTGGGCATTCACCTTGCTCGGGCTACACGGCTATTGCCCGGCCTATCCGCGCGATGCGGAGGCCGGACGCTTGCGCCGCGATCTCGCCGAGCGGCTATACCAACACTTGCTCACCTACGAGACGCCTGACTGGGTGTGGTTCGAAAACCGGCTGAGCTATGACAATGCCCGCTTGTGCGAGGCGCTGATCGTGACCGGCCGGGCGCTAGGCGTGCAGCATTGGGTTGCGGCGGGCTTGCGCTCGCTGCATTGGTTGCTGGCCGTGCAGACCGCGCCGAGCGGCCATTTCCGCCCGGTCGGTTCCGAAGGCTTCCTGTCGGGCACGCGCCAGCCGCCGATGCCCTTTGACCAGCAACCGGTCGAGGCCTGCGCCACCATCGCCGCGTGTCTTGCGGCCATGGACACAGAGCCAGCGCCCGGCTGGCAAACCGAAGCGCAGCGGGCCTTTGCCTGGTTCACCGGGACCAACGACCTCGGCATTCCCTTGGTCGATACGCATAACGGCAGTTGCCGCGACGGGCTGCACCCCGACCGGGCCAACGAAAATCGCGGCGCGGAATCGCTGCTCGCCTACATCCTGTCGCTGTCCGACATGCGCCGGATCACGCAGGGCCCCCAAATTACGCAGGGCCCCCAAATCACGCAAAGCCCATCGCAGACGGGGCTTTCATCCTTTTCCATTCATTCCGCCGAATAGAGATCACCATGACCACCCCAACGTTTTTCAACCGCCAGGCGCTGCACTTGCGGCCCGACCCTTCGCGCGTCGTGGTGCGCCCGTTCCGCCCGGCGGTGGAGCCGCGCGACTATACCCCGCTCGACAAGACGCGCGCCAATCACCTCGTGCACCGGCTGCTGTCGCTGAACGAGGCCGAAGTTGCCGTATTGCTCGCCGAAACGCTCGCCAATTTCGACGATCGCCACCGCAATCTGCCGGAAATCTTTGAACAACGCGCGGCCGAGATGGAACACATCTTTGCCGGTCACAGCCTGTTCTCAGCGGCCCAGCGCCAGTTGGTCGGGGCCTATTTTCTCCATGAATACAGCTTTGAATCGGCTGCGCTGTTCAATCCCAGCATCGTGCCGCACCCCGATCAGACCGGCGTTGCCCCCGGCGCCTTGCGCTTCATCCTGTCGCTGCGCGCGGTCGGCGAAGGGCATGTCTCGTCGCTGACATTCCGCACCGGCACGATCGCCGCAGACGGCGCGATCACCGTTGATCCACCGGCGCGGCTGGCGACCTTGCAGACCATTACCGCGCGTGTCGGCGACCGCGTCGATGTGACCTTTTCCGCCGATACCGCGCTTGGCGAACGGGTGATCTTTCCCATCACCGAGGCGCAGTCCAACGGTATCGAGGACGCCCGCTTCGTGGCGTTTACCGAGAAAGATCAGACGACCTATTACGCCACCTATACCGCGTATGACGGGCGAGCGATCCGCTCCGAACTGCTCGAAACACGCGATTTCGTCTCGTTCCGGCTGGTCCCGCTCAAAGGGGCGGCGGCACGCAACAAGGGCATGGCGCTGTTTCCGCGCAAAATCAACGGCCGCTATGCGATGATCGCGCGCTATGACAACGAAAGCCTGCACCTCGTCTATTCGGAAAACCTGCACGAATGGAGCCTGGGCAAAGCCATCCTGAAACCCGAATACCCCTGGGAATTCGTGCAGATCGGCAATTGCGGTTCGCCGATCGAGCTTGACGAAGGCTGGCTCGTGTTCACCCACGGCGTCGGGCCGGTGCGGCACTATTCGATCGGCGCGGTGCTGCTCGACAAGGATGATCCCACCAAAGTGATCGGTCGGTCGCGCGTGCCGCTGGTTCAGCCCGAACCATCCGAGCGCGAAGGCTATGTGCCCAATGTCGTCTATTCGTGCGGCGCGATCCGGTTCAACGACCTGATCATCCTGCCTTATGCGATTTCAGACACGTTCTCGACCGTTGCCACGGTCCGGATCGACAAGCTGGTTGCCATCCTCAGGCAAGGGCTTGAAGCAGAATGACCGAACCCGCCTCGCCCGCCCGCAACACCGGCCCCGCAATCGACCAGGCCGAACAGGACGCGCTCGACCGTTACGGCATAAGACGCGAACTGCGGCCGCATTACGAAGTCGACGGATACCGCTATACCAAGCTGTCCGACGCCATCGCGCAAGCCCGGCGCACGCGCGGCGCCTGATCGGGCTGTCGGAATCGGGGCCTCATACCAAGGTGCGATGATCCTGACCTCATGGGTCAGGATCACCGCACCTTGGTATCAGGCGTCGCCCCCGGCCAGGGGATTGCGCCGGGGCGGGCCCACGCGGCGGAGCATGTTTGCATCGGTGTGATCAAATGGCTTGGCCACGCCCTTGATCTTGAGGACCGTCGTCTCCGCATAGCTCCAGCAATCGGCGTCGTGGATCGTGACGGTCATGCTGAATCGGTCGGTGCGGAAATTGTCTTCGAGGAAGATCCCCGAACAGATGCCGTTTTCCGTCCGCCCCCGGCGCGCCTTGACAGTAAACGTCGTGGCATCGGCTTTGGCCCTGCCCTTGGCCAGAACGACTTGCCCGCGCGGAATGGTCAGACTGTGCAACACGCGTCCCGTCGCGGGCTCCCACAGCCAATAGCCGACCTGATCGTGATACGTCTCGACATCGCCCGGCTTGACGATGTGGGTGTGATACCGCAGGCCGTAGAGCAGTTGCGGACCGTTCATCTGCGGGTCGATCGGCACCAGTTCGATGCGCTCGACATAGCGTTGCGATGCGCCGCCTTCGGCAGTCGGCTTGATGTCGTCGCCCTTTTCGCCTTCCCATGTCCCCGCCAGCAGCGTCAGGGGGCCGAGATTGGCCAGCGTGTCGGGATCCGGGTCGGGTTCGTCGAAAAGATGCCTGGGAAAAACCGTCATGATACCTCTGCGCTGGCTGGTTGCCGCTTGCGCGCATGATGGTCGCGATCGGACCCGGCTGGCAAGAGGGTACGGCAGGTCTTGCCGAACGATCGCCAATGGCGCACGCTGGGCGGGCAGGACAACGAGGAAGCGATGGGCAAGACCGGCTGGTTACGCAATGCATGGTATGTCGCGGCATGGGCCGACGAGCTGACCGAAGGGCCGCTGGAGCGCCAGATCATCGGCGAACACATCGTGCTCTTTCGCCAGGAAAGCGGCGCACCGGCGGCGGTTTCGGCATTCTGTTCGCACAGGCGGCTATCGCTCGCCAAAGGGCGGGTCACGGGCGATCGCATCGCCTGCGGCTATCACGGCCTCGAATTTTCCGCCGACGGCGCTTGCGTGAATGTGCCTTGCCAGAATGCAGTGCCCAAAGGCGCCGACATTCGCGGCTATCGCGTCGAGGAACGCTGGGGGCTGGTGTGGATCTGGATGGGCGAGGCGGCGCTCGCCGATCCGGCGACGATCGTCGAAGTCGATCATTGGGGATCGCCCGACTGGGGCTATAACTGCGGCGCGGCGATGGTCTATGACTGCAATTACCTGCTGATCGCCGACAATCTGCTCGATCCGTCGCATGTCGCCTGGGTTCACCAGACCAGCTTTGGCGGCACTTCGTGCGAGGCCGTGCCGATGCGCATCCGCGAGGCGCCGAACGGCTTTACCGTGTCGCGCTGGATCACCGATGCGCCGGTGACGCCGTTCTATCGCGATCTCGTGCCGTTCGACGGCCATGCCGACCGCTTGCAGCAATACGAAGTGCGCTATCCCTCGCTGGCGGTGATCAAGGCGGTGTTCGTGCCCGCAGGCGAAGGCGGCGAGGGATCCGGCGAACCCTGGGGCCCGCGCGCCTTCGTGATGGATTCGTACAATTTCATCACGCCCGAAAACGAAGGCCGCAGCCGCTATTACTGGTTTCAGATGCGCAATGTCCGCCCCGACGACGCCGATCTGTCGATGGCGATGTCGGCGGCGGTGCTGGCCGCGTTTTCCGAAGACCTCGAAGTGCTGAACGAAGTCCAGCGCGGCATGGACACCGCGACCGGGCCGTTCGTCTCGATCGCCACCGACGCGGGCCCCTTGCGTTTCCGCAACCGGCTCGAACGGTTGATCGAAGCCGAACAGGCCGCTCATACCAAGGTGCGGTGATCCTGACCCATGGGTCAGGATCACCGCACCTTGGTATCAGACGCCCGCATAAGGCGGCGGCATGGTCCCGTCGAAATAGCGCCCGATGCGAAACGGCGCGGGATCGATGATCGGCGCGGCCCCGCTGACCAGATCGGCGACGAGATGCCCGGCCGCAGGCCCGACGCCAAATCCGTGCCCGGAAAACCCGGTCGCCACGATCAGCCCGGCGATCGCGTCGACCGGCGAAATGATCGGCACGGTATCGGGCATGGCGTCGATCATCCCGCCCCAGACCTGGATCAGCCGCGCCTCGGCCAATTGCGGAAAACGCTGCCGGAATTCGGCAAGCGTCGCCATGACAAAACGCGTATCGGGCTTGGGATCGAGCACGCGACAGGCTTCGTAGGGCGATGGCCGGTCGAGCGGCACGGGCCGCGCGTGCAACGCCTGATCGACAAAATCGCGGCCCAGTGAGGGGCGGATGTGCCGCCATTCCATCGCCAGCAGCGGCCAATAGGCGCGCATGAAGCGGAACGAGTCCGGAATGAGCGGCACCGAATTCAACAGCCCGTTGGCCAGCGTATAGCCGCCATCGGCGCGTTTGCGCACACCGAGCGCACCATCCCACAGGCACAAGTCCGGCCCGCCGGGCAGTGGCTGCGTGCGCGAAACCGTCGCCCGCACGCGCAGTTGCGGGATATGCAGGCCCAGATCGCGCAAGATGCGCCGGGTCCACACGCCGCCTGCGACCACGACATTGGTGCAGGCGATCGACCCGCGCTCGGTAACCACGCCGATCACCCGGCCACCGGCGGTCTCGACCCCGCGCGCGGCGCAATCGGTCACGATCCGCGCGCCCAGCCGCCGCGCCGCCGCCGCCATCATGGGCACCGCGCGCTGCGGCTCGGCCCGCCCGTCGTCGGCGCAATAGAGCGCGGCGGGCGGCGGCGCGGTATCGCCGGGCAGCAAGGCGGCGACCGTCTGCGCCGAGGCCATCCCGGTCTTGATCCCGGCCTGCTCTGCCTCGCGCATCCAGGCCTCATAGCCTTGCGCAGTGGCATCGTCGCGCGCGGCATAGAGGCAGCCGCACGTCGCAAAGCCGGTATCGTCGCCGACGCGTTCGTTCATCGTGCGCCACAGGCGCAAGGCCTCTCGCGCGAGATCGAATTCGCGCGGATCGCGCCCGGTCTGGCGGCACCAGCCCCAGTTGCGGCTCGATTGTTCGCCCGCAACTGCGCCCTTTTCGACAAGCACGACGTCATGGCCGCGCGCGGCGAGAAACAGCGCGGTGCTGACCCCGATGATTCCGCCGCCGATGATCACCGTCTCGCACGAGCGCGGCACCTGAGGATCGCCGAAAAAGGCTACTGTCTGCGGCCCCATGCTCTGTCCCCCCTATTTGAACGTCAAGACCAGCCCGGCAACGATCGCGCCGAGCCCGGCAAGGCCGAGCGGCGCCATCGGATGGCCCAATATGATCCAGTCGAGCAAGGCTGTCACGCCGGGCACCAGATACATCGTGCTGGTCACATTGACGAGATTGCCCCGCGCAATCAGGCGATAGAGCGCAAAAGTCGCCCCGACCGAAATTCCCAGCCCCAGCCACAGCCCCGACACGATAAAGGTCGGGGTCCAGGCCATGTGAAACGGTTCGAACGGGGTGATCGCCAGAATGACCAGCAGGCCGGTGGCATATTGCAGCGGCAGCACTTGCGAGGGCCCTTGGGTCTCGCGCTTTTGCAGGATCGATCCGGCGGTAATGCCCAAGAGCGCGAGCAGCGCAAAAATCAGCCCTGACGCCCCGAATTTCTGCCCCGCGATCCCGTCCCACACGATCATCGCGACGCCTGCCAGCGCAAACAGCAGCCCGCCGATGCGCGCCGGGCGAAACCGGCGCTCGGTAATCGCCAGCGTCAGCAACGGCTGCACGCCGAGCAGCGTTGCCAGCATGCCCGGTCGCAAGCCATGCTCCATCGCCAGCAAGTAACAACTGGTATAGACCCCGGCGATGGCAAACCCGGTCGCGATCACGCGCGCCCGGCTTTCACGCGTCGGCAGCAAGCGCCCCCGCGACAAGGCGATCCCGATCAGCACGACGAGCGCAAACGTGTAGCGCACCAGCAACAGCGCAAACGGCGATCCTTGCGCCAGCGCGATCTCCGACACGATCGCGCCGCTGCTCCACAACAGCACGAACAGGCCGGTCAGGACGAATGTCCCCGAAGAAATGCGATGTTTCATGAAATGGTCCCGCATGAAGCGCACGAGCGAGCCGGTCGGGACATCAGCCCGGTTCAGCCCGGTTTCAGCGCAATTCGGGCGGGGGTGACGACCACGGCAGACCGCCCGTCGGCATACGATCCTTGCGGGACAGGCGAAGCGGCGAAGTGATCTGCATGACGAATGGCTATGGCCTTATCCTCGCCTGCGCAACGCCCTTTTCCGCTCTAAAGATTTGGCAGGTTGGGCCAAATCAAACTATGAACGACGTCTCTCGCCTAACAGGCGACAGAGCATCAGGAGCAAGAGCCGCGCGATGACCAGATCTGCCCTGACCATGCCTGCCCTGACCATACTCGGCTTTGTCGCGCTCGCGCTGACCGGATGCGGCGCGCGCGATGGTGATACACTCGTGCTTCACGGCAATGTCGACATTCGCCAGGTCTCTCTGGCGTTCGAGGAACCGGGACGAATCGCCACGCTTTGGGCCGAAGAAGGCGACCGGGTCAAGGCGGGCGCCGTGCTCGCGCGGCTCGACACGACCACCTTTCAGTTGCAGGCCGACCAGGCCGAGGCGCAATTGGCCGCGCAGAGCCAGACGCTGCTCAAACTGCGCAACGGATCGCGGCCAGAGGACATCACGCAAGCCGCCGCCCGGCTCGATCAGGCGAAAGCCGACGCCGCGCGCGCCGCCGACGATGTCGCACGGCTGAAAGGCATCGCCGCGCATACGGCGGGCCAGGCGATCAGCGCCGAAGACCTCGACCATGCGACGCGGCAGGCGGCAACGGCGGCAGCGAAAGTCAGGGAACTCGATGCGGCGCTGCGGCTGGCCCGGATCGGCCCGCGCGCCGAAGACATTGCCAATGCCGATGCGCAAATGCGCGCCGCCAAGGCGCAGCTCGCGCAATTGCGCCATGCCGTCGAGCTTGGCACTTTGCGTGCGCCCGCCGACGCGGTGGTGCGTTCGCGCCTGCTCGAACCGGGCGACATGGCCTCGGCCCAGCGCCCGGTCTTCGCGCTCGCGCTGGTCCATCCCAAATGGGTGCGGGTCTATGTCGGCGAGCCGGATCTGGGCCGGGTGCGCATGGGGCTCGGCGCGAGGGTATCCAGCGACAGCAGACCGGGGCAAGCCATTGCGGGCCATGTCGGCTATATTTCCTCGGTCGCCGAATTCACGCCGAAATCGGTCGAAACCGAAGAGCTTCGCACCAATCTTGTCTATGAAGTGCGCGTGCTGGTCGACGATCCCGCCGATCGGCTGCGGCTGGGTCAACCGGTTACGGTACGGCTGGACACGGCCCCGCAGAAGTGAACGAGGCCCCGCCCGTCGTTGCAATCGAGGGCTTGCGCAAAGTGTTTGCCGCGCCCGACGGCACGCCGTTTGCCGCGATCGACGATATTTCACTGACCGTGCGGCCCGGCGTGCTGACCGCGCTGGTCGGGCCCGACGGCGCGGGCAAGACCACGCTGATCCGCATGATCGCCGGGCTTTTGCAACCCGATGGCGGATCGCTCCGCGTGCTCGGCCACGATGTCCACCGCGATCCCCAGGCCGTGCAGAACCGCATCAGCTATATGCCGCAGCGCTTTGGCCTTTACGACGACCTGAGCGTGCAGGAAAACCTCGATCTCTATGCCGATCTGCACGGCGTGCCCGATGACGAACGGCGCGAACGCATCGGGCGCATGCTGGCGATGACCGACATGGCGCGCTTTGTCGCAAGGCCTGCGGGCAAATTATCGGGGGGGATGAAGCAAAAGCTCGGGCTGGCCTGTACGCTGGTGCGATCGCCCGACTTGCTGTTGCTCGATGAACCGAGCGTCGGGGTCGATCCCTTGTCGCGGCGCGAGTTGTGGGCGATCCTCGAACAGTTGATCGAACGCGACCGGCTGAGCGTGCTGGTCAGCACGGCCTATATGGACGAGGCCGCCCGCTGCGATGCGCTTTACGTGCTGCACCATGGCCGTCTGCTCGCCCAGGGCACGCCGGATGATCTGCGCGCCCTGGCCCAGGGGCTGACGTATGAGGCGACGCCCCCGCCCGGCGTGCCCGCGCGCGCGGTGCAGGCGCGCCTGATCGATGCGCCCTCGCGGATTGTCGATGCCGTACCGCGCGGCGGGTCGGTCTCGCTGATCCGCCGCCCGGAATGCAGCGAGGCCGCGATGGCCGCGCTGGTGCCCGATGCCGCGATCACCCCGCGCGAGGCCGGGCTGGAAGACGCCTTCATGCTGCTGCTCCATGCGCAGCCGGGGGCGGATGTCGCGCCTGCGGCTTCGCCTGCACCGCCACTTGTACGCGATGCGGAGCCGGTGATCGTCGTGCGCGATCTGGTGCGCCGGTTCGGCGATTTTACTGCCGTGGCCAATACCTCGTTCGATGTCCGGCGCGGCGAGATCTTTGGCCTGCTCGGCCCCAACGGCGCGGGCAAGACGACCACGTTCCGCATGCTCTGCGGGCTCTTGCCGGCGACCAGCGGGACATTGCAGGTCGCCGGGGTCAACTTGCGCCATGCGCGATCGAAAGCGCGTGCGCGGATCGGCTATGTTGCGCAGAAATTCGCGCTCTACGGCAATCTGACAGTGCGCGAAAACCTGCGCTTCTTTGCCGGGGCCTATGGCCTGCGCGGAGCAGCGGCCGACGCGCGGATCGCCGCGGTGATCAAGCGGTTCGGGCTCGATCCGGCGATGACCAGCGGCATTTTGCCGACCGGCTACAAACAGCGGCTGGCGATGGCCGCCGGGCTCTTGCACCAGCCCGACATCCTGTTTCTCGACGAACCGACCAGCGGGATCGACCCGCTCGCCCGCCGCGCATTCTGGCGCACGATCACCGAACTCGCCGCCGAAGGCGTGACCATCATCGTTACCACCCATTTCATGGAAGAAGCCGAATATTGCGACCGCATCGCCATTCAGGATGCCGGGCGCGTGCTTGCGCTCGGCACACCGCAGGCGGTGCGCGAGGCGGCAGGCGGCGATCACACGATGGACATGAACCGCGCTTTCATCGCGATTGTCGAACAGTCGCGCGCCAACGGTGAAAGCGCGGCGGCATGAGCGGTTTTTTCACCCGGCTGCGCGCGCTGCTGCGCAAGGAAACGCGCCAGATGCTGCGTGATCGCAGCACGTTGCTGGTCGGGCTGATGCTGCCGGTCGTGCTGATCCTGCTGTTCGGCTATGGCCTGTCGTTCGACGTGCGCGATGCGCCGGTCGCGGTGGTGATCGACGATCCCGCCCCGGTCGCGCGCGATGCCGTGGCCGGGATTTCCGGATCGCCCTATCTCGCGCCGGTCTTTGTCGCCGACATGGCCGACGCCATCGCGCTGATGCGCGCGCACCGGGTCGATGCGATCGTGCATCTGCCCTCCGATTTCGCACGCCGCCGCGCCATGGGCGATGCGCAAGTGCAAGTGATCATCAACGGCACCGACACGGCTTCCGCAGTGATCATCGAGGGCTATCTCGACAGCGCGATTGCCGAGACCAGCCTGCACGATTCCGATCGCACGGGACCTGGCGGTTCCGTTGGCGCAGTAACCGTGGTGCCGCGCATGTGGTTCAACGATGCCAATGAAAGCACCTGGTATCTCGTGCCCGGCCTGCTCGTGCTGATCATGACGCTGATCGGCGCGTTTCTGACTTCGCTGCTGATCGCGCGCGAATGGGAGCGCGGCACGCTTGAAGCGCTGTTCGTCACGCCGGTACGGCCGACGGAAATCATCATTGCCAAAATCGTGCCCTATTTGCTGATCGGGGCGATCGACATTGCCGTGTGCCTGCTTTCGGCGCGGTTCATCTTTCATGTGCCGATCCGCGGGTCTCTGGCGCTGATCGTGCTGACATCCCTGCTCTATCTCGCGGTTTCGCTGTTGCAGGGCCTGTGGATTTCCGGCGTGACGCGCAACCAGTTCGCCGCCAGCCAGGTAGCGCTGCTCGCCAGTTTCATGCCGGCCACGATGCTGTCGGGCTTTATCTTCGATCTGCGCAACGCGCCGTTGGTGGTGCAGGTGATCAGCCACCTTTTGCCCGCGACGCATTTCATGGCGGTGATCAAGACGCTGTTTCTGGCCGGAACGGTATGGTCTGCGGTGGTCAAGGCCTGCGCGGTGTTGTCGCTCTATATCCTCGTGCTTGGGCTTTTGACCCATCGCACCTTGCGCAAGAGGCTCGACTGAGATGGGTGCGTTCATCGCTCTTGCCGCGCAAGTCTGGTCGCTGTGCGTCAAGGAACTGCTGGCGATGGTCAAGGACCCGGCCAATCGGCTGATCCTGTTTGCCCCGGCGCTGATCCAGTCTCTGCTGTTCGGCTATGGCGCGACATTCGACCTGACCCATGTCCCTTATGCGCTGCTCGATCAAAGCGGCGGCAAGGCGGCGACCGAACTGGTGGCGCGGATCGACGGCACCGGGGTCTTTCGCCGCGCCATGACTTTGCGGTCGAGCGAGCAAGTCGCAGGGGCAATCGATTCGAACGATGCGCTGCTGGTCATCACGATCCCGTCCGATTTCGATTCCCTGCTGGCACGCGGCGAAACCGCGCCGGTGCAAGTCATCCTCGACGGGCGCAATTCCTCCACCGCAGGCACGGCGCTCGGCCAGATCAGCGCGATCACCGCTGCCTATAACCTCACCCAGGGCGCCAGTGCCCCCGTCAGCATCGTTCGGCGCGCCTGGCACAATCCCAATCTTCAGTCGCGCTGGACGCTGATGCCCGCGCTGATCGCGGGGCTGAGCCTGATGCAGACATTGCTCGTCGCGGCGCTGTCGGTCGCGCGCGAACGCGAACAGGGCACGTTTGACCAATTGCTGGTCACGCCGCTGACGCCGATCCAGATCATGATCGGCAAATCGCTGCCCGCGATGCTGATCGGGATCATCCAGTCGACGATCATCCTTGCGATCATCCGGCTGTGGTTTCAGATCCCGATGCAGGGGTCGATCATGCTGCTCTATGTGGGGCTGGTCGGGTTTACCGCGGCGGCGGTCGGCATAGGGCTGTCGATTTCGGCCTTTGCGCTGACCATGCAACAGGCGATGCTCTATACGTTCCTGCTGATCATGCCGATGATGCTGCTGTCGGGTCTGCTGACCCCGGTGCGCAACATGCCCGATTGGCTTCAGGTGATTACGTATGCAAATCCCTTGCGCTTTGGCGTCGACATGGTGCGGCGGATCTATCTCGAAGGCGCCGGGCTGTCCGACATCGCGTTTGATTTCGTGCCGCTCGGGGTTGTCTCGATGATCACTTTGCCGCTGGCCGCCTGGCTGTTCCGCAATCGGCTTTCCTGACATGAACGGGATCAACCTCATGCCCCTGCCCCACACCCGTTTCGGCATTGCGATCATGGCGAGTTTGCTTGCCGGATGCACCGTCGGGCCGCCGTTTCATGCGCCTGCGACGAGCGCGCCTGCCGACTGGACCTCGTGGCGCAGCGGCGATGCCAGCCTGCACACCGCGCCGGGCCCCATCGCGCAAGACCGGGCCACACAAGACGCGCCATGGTGGCATGCCTTTGGCGATCCGGTGCTCGACGAACTCGAACGCCGGGCCATGGCAGCCAGCCCCGATCTGCAGACCGCCGCGCTGCATTTTGCGCAAAGCCGCGTCGCGCGGCGGCAGAGCGCCGCGCAAGGATTGCCGCAAGTCAATGCCAGCGCCGAAATCGAGCGCCAGCAGGTCAGCCAATACGGCCCTTCGACCCGCCTGCTCGACGCGGTCGCCGGCAACAACCGCGATGCGCTCGCCAAGATTCTGGGCGAGCCCTATACGCTCTATCAGGGCGGATTTGACGCAAGCTGGGAAATCGACTTGTGGGGCAAAGTGCGCCGCTCGCTCGAAGCGGCCGACGCGCAGATCGCCGAACAGGCCGCGCTGCTCGATGCGGCCCGGCTGAGCGTCGCCTGCGATGTTGCGCTGAGCTATAGCGACTATCGCGCCGCCGATCGCCGCATCCGCCTCTTGCGCGAGGACATCGCCGCCGCGCGCGACCGACTGGCGCTGATCGCCGCACGCAAGGACGGCGGCCTCGGCGATGCCAGCCTGGTCGAGCGCCAGCGTGCCGATCTTGGCGCGGCAGAGGCGCAATTGCCCGCGCTGCTGGCGCAACAGGCCGGCGCGGAAAGCCGGATCGCGCTGCTGCTCGGGCAAAGACCCGGTACTTTGGGCGATGTCTTGCAGGGGAGCACGACCGACCGGGCGCTCACCCTGCCCGACCTGACGCTCGGCCTGCCGTCGGCGGTCGCGCTGGGCCGCCCCGACGTGCGCGCCGCGCTGGACCGGCTGCACGCCGCGACCGCGCAGATCGGTGTGGCCAAGGCCGATCTTTATCCTTCGATCCGGCTCGGCGCGAGCCTCGACCTGCAATCCTATCAACAGAGCCACTTGTTCGACTGGGCCAGCCACGACCTGTCGTTTGGCCCGACGATCGATCTGCCGCTGTTCGACGGCGCCCGGCGCAAGGCCGTGGTCCATTTGCGCGAACTGGAGCAAAAGGAATCCGCCGTGGCCTATGAACAGACCGTGCTGAAAGCCTGGGCCGAAATC
Organism: Novosphingobium sp. Fuku2-ISO-50; assembly: GCF_001519055.1. Taxonomy (GTDB): domain Bacteria; phylum Pseudomonadota; class Alphaproteobacteria; order Sphingomonadales; family Sphingomonadaceae; genus Novosphingobium. The sequence goes on from NZ_KQ954296.1 coordinate 64,829, forward strand.
AACGACGCGCTCAACCTCTATGCCGCAACCGATCAACAGGCCGCAACGCTGCGCGCCCGGCGCACGGCGGCGCAGGCTGGATACGACCTCATTGCCGCGCGGGTCGCAGGCGGGATCGGCACCCGGATCGACGCGATCGACGCGCGCCGGGCACAGATCGCCGCCAGCCGCGACCTGATCGACAGCGAAAGCACCCTGGCCCGCCAATATATCGCGGTGATCAAGGCCACCGGAAACGGCGGGTCATGATGGGGCATCCGATCGACCGGACCATCGGTTAACCGGCAAGCTGTTCCTCGATCTGGGAAAGCCGTTCCTTGCCGAAATAGATTTCGCCGTCGACGAACAGGGTCGGGATGCCAAAGGCACCGCGCGCGGCGGCGGTTTCGGTCTGCGCGGCAAGCTCGGCCTTCACGTCCGGGTCTTGCGTTGCAGCCAGAATTGCCGCGCCGTTCAGCCCCGCCGCATCGAGCGTGGCAACAAAGACCGCCGGATCATCCATCTTGCGCCCGTCTTCCCACATCGCGGCAAGGCCCGCCTCGATATAGGCCGCCTCCACCCCCATGTGGCGCGCAACGACCAGCCCGCGCATCATCAGCAACGTGTTGACCGGAAAATGCGGGTTCATGGCAAACCGCGTCAGCCCGTGTCTGGCAATAAAGCGCTGCATTTCGAGGCGATCATAGGCAAGCTTGCCCTTGACCCCGGCAAAGGCCAGCATCGGCCCCTGATTCCCGGTCAGCTTGAACAGGCCGCCAAGCAGGCACGGGACGACCCGCAAATCGGCGTCATGGCGTCGCGCCAGATCCGGCAGGACTTTCCACACGAGATAGGCATTGGGGCTGCCGAAGTCGAAAAGGAACTCGATGAGAGGTCGTGTCATGGGCTTCACCATTGTTCGCGCCAGGGGCGCAAGTCGATCTCGTGGCTCCAGGCCGAGCGCGGTTGGCTGTGCAGCCAGAGATAGTTCTGCGCGATGTCTTCGGGTTTCAGAATCGCATCGTCGTGCAAAAGGGTGCTGGTATCGCCCACGCGCGAGCGGATGAATGCCCCGTCGATCGACCCGTCGCAGATCACATGCGCGACATGAATGCCTTGCGGCCCCAATTCGCGCGCCATCGACTGGGCCAGCGCGCGAAGGCCGTGCTTGGCGGCGGCAAAGGCGGCAAAGCCCTCGCGCCCGCGCAAGCTGGCAGTCGCGCCGGTAAACAGGATCGTACCGCGCCCGCGCGGCACCATGACCCGCGCCGCCTCACGCCCGGCGAGAAACCCGGCAAGACAGGCCATTTCCCAGACTTTGGTGAAGACCCGCGCGGTGGTGTCGCGAATGCCGAACTGCACATTGGCGCCGATGTTGAACACGACCACGCCAAGCGGTCCGATTTCGCGCTCGATATGGTCGAACAGCGCAACGGTTTCCGCTTCGGAACGCGCGTCGACGCCAAAGCCATAGGCCTCCCCTCCCTTGGCGCGGATGGCCTCGGCCAGATCGTCCAGCTGCGCCAGATTGCGCGCGCGCCGGGTGACGCACACCGGATGCCCGTCAGCGGCGAAACGATGGGCGATCGCCTGCCCGACGCCTTCGCCCGCGCCGATCACGAGACAGACGTCCTTGCGCGTTGCGCCGTCCATGTTGCTCTCCTGCCGATTCGTGAGTACAGTTTCGATACCCATATTGAGTTTCAAAATTGAACTGTGTCAACAGGAGCCTCGATCGCGCGATGAAATGGGATGATCTCGATGCACAGCCCTGCTCGGTGGCGCGCACGCTGGCGGTAGTCGGCGACCGCTGGACGCTGATGATCTTGCGCGACTGTTTTCTCGGCGTGCAGCGGTTCGACGACTTTCAGCACAGACTGGGGCTTTCGCGCGCGCTGCTGGCCGACCGGCTGAAAGCATTGACCGACGCGGGCGTGCTCGAACGCCATGCCTATCAGACGCGGCCCGAACGGTTTGAATACCGCCTGACCCCGGCGGGGATCGACCTCCATCCGATCATGCTGGGCCTTGCCGACTGGGGCAACCGCCATCTGGCCGATGACCGCGGCGCGCCGCTGCTCTATCGGCACAAGACCTGCGACCATGATTTTCGCCCGGTCACCACCTGTTCGCATTGCGGCGAGGCACTCGACGCGCGCTCGGTTGCCGTGCGCCCCGGGCCGGGCTTTCCCGATCCGCGCGCGGCAAGGCGTTAGCCGCCGAGCGCCTCGGCCAATTTCGCGCGATCGAGCGTGCCTTCCCAGCGGGCGATGACCAGTGTCGCCACGGCATTGCCCATGAAATTGGTCAGGCTGCGGCATTCGGACATGAAGCGGTCAACGCCGAGGATCAGCGTCATCCCCGCGATCGGCACCGAAGGCACGATGGCCAGTGTCGCGGCCAGCGTAATGAACCCCGCCCCGGTCACCCCGGCGGCGCCTTTGGACGACAGCATGGCGACGCCCAGCAGCAGGATCTGCTGACCCAGGCTCAATTCGACCTTGCAGGCCTGCGCGATGAACAGCGCAGCCAGCGTCATGTAGATATTGGTGCCGTCGAGATTGAAGCTGTAGCCGGTGGGCACGACCACGCCGACGATGCCGCGCGGCACGCCCGCCGCCTCCAGCTTCTGCATCAGGCCCGGCAGCGCGCTTTCCGACGACGATGTGCCAAACACCAGCAACAGTTCCTGCGTCAGATAGCGCACCAGTCGCAACACCGAAAACCCGGCGAGCCACGACACCACACCCAGCACGCCGAGCACGAAGATCAGCGAGGTCGCATAAAATGTCAGCACCAGCAGCGCGAGATGCGCCAGCGCCGCAATGCCGAACTTGCCCACGGTAAAGGCCATTGCCCCGAACGCGCCGACCGGGGCCGCGCGCATCAGGATCGCGACCAGCCGGAACAGCACCGCGCCCAGATCCTCGAACAGGCCAAGCAGGCGTTCGCCGACCCCTGCCACCGGCACCGTCGCCAGCGCCACTCCGAACAGCACCGCAACCACCAGCACCTGAAGAATATTGCCCTCGATCTGCGACGACAGCAGCGTGTCGGGGATCAGGCCCATGAAAAAGCCGCCCAGCGTCGAATCATGCGCCTTGGCGACATAATCGGCGACTTTGCCGCTATCGAGCGCGCCGGGTGCGATCATGAACCCGTCGCCGGGGCGGACCCAATTGGCCACCACCAGCCCGAGCACGAGCGCAAATCCCGACATCACGGCAAAATAGCCGAGCGCACGCGCCGCCACCCGGCCCAGCGCGCCCAGATCGCGCATCCCCGCGATTCCGGTGACGATCGATACGAAAATGACCGGCGCGATCACCATGCGCACCAGTTTGACGAACAAGTCGCCCAGCGGCTTCAACGCTTCGCCCGCGTGCGGGGCAAAGGCTCCGATCAGAACGCCTGCGCCGATCGCGATCAGGACCTGCATCGGCAACTGACCCAACAGGCGTATCCCTCGTGACGGCACCAGCAATCCTTTCCCCACGTTCGCCCCGACCTTAGGCGCGCAAAGCGGACACGCAAAGGGGGGCGACGCCGGTGCGCCGCCCCCCTTTCTGCCGTCGTCGCCGGATCAGGCGACCGAAAGCGCCACGTCGATATTGCCGCGCGTCGCGTTGCTGTACGGGCAGATCTGATGCGCGGAGGCGACCAGCGCTTGCGCGCCATCGGGATCGACGCCCGGCAGGCTGACCGACAGGCCAACGCTCAGACCAAAACCGCCTTCCGCACGCGGGCCGATACCCACCGTCGCGGTGACCGCGACATCCGAGGGTACGCGCGGCAGCGCCTTGTCCTGCGCCGCAGCGGCTTTGAGCGCGCCGATGAAGCAAGCGGCATAGCCGGCCGCGAACAGTTGCTCCGGATTGTTGCCGGCGCCGTTGCCGCCCATTTCCTTCGGCAAGGCCAAAGTCACCTTGAACGAACCGTCGAGCGTGGCGGCATAGCCGTCGCGGCCGCCGGTGGCGCGGGCGGACGTGGTGTAAACGGGGGTGATCGACATGGGCATTCTCCTTGGGGGGGCAGGGTTCGGGGGGCGGAAGCGATTTACATCGTGATCGATTTGATCGTGTACGACTTATATGCATCGAGTCGCACACGCAGTCAATCCCTTGCGATTATATCGCGTGCGATTTATATAGCGGGTATGACTGCTCCCGCCCCCTCCCCCGCCAGCCGCGAACAGCCGTTCGCCCCGTTTCTGTGCTTTTCGATCTATGCCGCCGGTCTCGCGTTCAACCGGCTTTACAAAAGCGTGCTCGACCGCTGGGGGCTGACCTATCCGCAATACCTCGTGATGGTTGCACTGCGCGAAGGCGATGATCGTTCGGTCGGCGAACTGGGCGAATTGCTGTTTCTTGAATCCAACACGCTGACCCCGATGCTCAAGCGGCTGGAAGCGGCCGGACTGGTCGAACGTCGCCGCGATTGCGCCGACGAACGTGTCGTGCGCATCCGCCTGTCGCCGCAAGGGCGCATCGTCGCGCAAGACCTGACGTGCGTGCCGGGGGACATGCTCGCAGCGGTCGGTAGCGACGGCAAGGGGGAGGCCCCGGGGCTTGAGAGCTTGCCCGAGCTGATCGCGGCGATCGATGCCGTGGCGGCCAAACTGCGCCGCGCTGCCAGCCGGTAATCAGGATTTGGCGCAAGTCCGCCGGGCGTCTAGCATGGCGACATGCTGACCCGTCTTGCCGTTGCGCTCGCCCTCCTGTTTCCCCTGCCCGCCGTCGCGGCGCCGATCCTGCTGCGCCCGGCACAAGTCTTCGACGGGATCGATCCCGCGCCGCATCCCGGCTGGCAAGTGCTGGTCGATGGCGAACGGATCGTCGCGGTGGGCCCGGCGCTGACGCTGCCTGCGGGGGGCAAGGCGATCGATCTGCCCGGCGCGACGCTGATGCCCGGGATGATCGAAGGGCACGGACACTTGTTCCTGCACCCCTATAACGAAACACCGTGGGACGATCAGGTTCTGCATGAATCGCTGGCGCTGCGGACCGCCCGCGCGGTGGCACAGGCGCGCGCGACGGTGATGGCCGGGTTTACCAGTGAGCGCGATCTCGGCACCGAGGGCGCCGGCTATGCCGATGTCGGCCTGCGCGACGCGATTGCGCAAGGGATCGTGCCGGGGCCGCGCATGGTGGTGGCCACGCGCGCCATCGTTGCGCGCGGCGCCTATGGGCCCAAAGGGTTCGAGCCGGGGCTCGCCGTGCCGCAAGGCGCCGAGGAGGTGTCGGGCGTCGATGAAATGGTCCGCGCCGCACGCAGCCAGATCGCCGCCGGCGCCGACGTGGTCAAACTTTACGCCGATTACCATTACCAGCGCGGCGAACCGAGCCGCCCGACGCTGACCGAGGCCGAAATGGCCGCCGCCGTCGCCGTTGCGCACGATGCCGGGCGCCCGGTCGCGGTCCATGCCGTGACAGCCGAAGGCATGCGCCGCGCGATCGCCGCCGGGGTCGATACGATCGAACATGGCGATGAAGGCACGCCGGAACTGTTCCGCGCGATGCATGACAAAGCCATCGCCTTTTGCCCGACACTGGCCGCCGGCGACGCCATGGCCCATTATCGCGGCTGGGACGGCAAGGCACCGCAACCGGCCATGGTCGCGCAATCGATCCATGCCTTTCATCTGGCCATGGTCGCGGGCACGCCGATCTGCATGGGCGGCGATGTGGGTGTCTTTGCCCATGGCACCAATGCGCGCGAAATGGAGCAGATGCAGGCCGCCGGGATGGCGCCCGCGCACGTGCTGATCGCCGCGACATCGGGCAATGCGCGGTTTTTCGGCTTGTCCGATCGTCTGGGCAGCGTGCGCGTCGGGCTTTTGGCCGACCTGATCGCCGTCCCGGGCGATCCGACGCGCGATGTTTCCGCCGTGCGTCAGGTCATCATGGTGATGAAAGGCGGCACGCTGATCAAAGCGCCCGAGTGAGCGCCTGAAGCGCGGCGGAGAAATAGTCCGTGTCGAGCGCTTCGGGCGCAGGTTTCTGCCCCAGCGTGCGGCGCACGATCGCCATCCCGCCTGCCGACAGCGGATAGGCCGCGCGTTCGCCGCTGATGACATCGATCCACGCCGGGGGATGCGCGCCCTGGCCACGCCAGAAATCGGCAATCGGCTGAACCAGCGAGGCGCGGCGCCCGGCCAGGGCATAAAGCGGGATGCGGATCGCATCATAGCCAAAGCGCGGCGGATGGCTGCGCGAGGGCACGGCTTTGCCGTCGGCGCCGATCTCGATCCAGTCGCATGGCAGATGTGACGCGCCAAACCGCGCCTCGCGCACGATCGCTTCGGCATCGTCGATCACCGGCCCCCACACGCCATCGCCATCGAGCGCGGCAAAAGCATCGAGCGCGGGCCAGATGAAATAGGAGGGATTGAGCGTCACCAGCCCGGCGCCTGAAAATCCCGTGCGACCGGGCAGCAGCAAATGCCGCCCATGGCGCTCGATCACCAGTTGCGCGCGGATTGCCGCGCGGATCGCCGCCGAGCGCGCCCGCCAGCCCGCATCATTCCAGCGCCGCGCCGCTTCGGCCAGCGCCCAGCCGATCAGCATGTCGCCATCGGTCGCATTGTTGGGATCGGACACCGGATCGCCCAGACGCGGATCGAATTTCCACGCATAGAGTGCGATGTCCTGCCGTCCGAGATTGGCCTCGGTCCAGCCGTAAATCGTCTGAAACGCGCCTTTGTCGCCCGCCAGGACCGCCAGCAGCAGGCCATAGCCCTGCCCTTCGCTATGGCTGATCCCGCCATTGCCTCTATCGACCACGCGGCCCGAGGCATCGACAAAGGCATTGCGGAACACCGTCCAGAAGCTGTCGGCGGCCTCTTCGCGACCCTCTCCGGGGCGCGAACAGCCGATGACCAGCACCGTGGCCAGCACCGGGGCGAGCGACGCGAGCACAGAGCGCCGATCAACCCCCATGATGAAACTCGATCACATCCCCTTCGTGGCGCAAGAGCCGCGTGCTGAGCAGCCCGCTGCTGCCAAGCTGGCGAAACCAGGCGTCATAGGCACCTTCAAGCAAAGCCGGAAACAGCCGTACCCAATGCCCCGCATGATCGCCCTCGATCGTCACCGGCGCGCCGCGATGGACGACCCTGATGCCGGTCTCGACCGCCTGCAACCGGGCATGGCCATAGCCGCAGACCGCCCACAAACCGTTGATGCGCTCGGCAAGATCATCGAGATCGCGGACGTCGGCCATGTCGACCAGCGTTGAAAAGCGCCGACCGATCGCGACGTAAAGCCCGTGTGCCTGTTCGGGCTTTGCCTCGCCATAGATTTCGGCCGCGGTCAGCGCGGTCAGCATCGCCAGCCCATGTTCGCGCGGGCCCGCTCCGGCGCGTTCGTGCGCCATGGTCAATCGGTCCATTTTCATTTGGAACTGCCCAGCGACTGGCGGATGCCCAGCATCGCGCGCATTTCGTCATAACTGCCAAATGTGTTGTAGCTGACTTCGCCGCCCACGCGCGTCGACGGGGTGATGCGATAATAGGCCGAGCCCGAGGCCGCGAGCGCAAAGCCGGTCTTGCTCAGGCTGTCATAGTAATTGCGCACATCGCTGTCCTTGGCCTTGAGCGCATCGAGCGCGGCCTGTGCCGTCGGATCGGTCGGATAGAGATCGACCTGATCCTGCAGAAACGACTGAAAACCGGGCGTGAACGAGCCCTTGATGTCGAGCCGCGGGTTCTGGAAGGTATAGTTGATCGGAAAGCCGACGGAGAGAAAGCTTTGCGGGCTGAAATACCCGCCATGGCCATAGGTGAAGTAATCCTGATCGTTGCCATAGGCCTGATAATTGACATTGAGCCCGGCGGTCAGATTCGAATGGGCCGAGTGGCGCACGCGCAGATAGCCGCCAAGGTTCGCCTCCACATTGTGGTTGGTCGGGACATTGGTGCCGGCATACGTATTGTACGACAGGTCGACATAGACGCCGTTGCCGTCGTGATCGACCGACAGGCCCGCCCCGCCGCCGGTGCGCATCACCCGCCCCCAATATTCGCCGCTCACCGGGTCACGCGTACCGGCATAGGCGATCACGCTGTCGGTCACCGGCTTGCGCTCGAACCAGGCGCGCGCAGCGACATTGCTGCCCAATTGCGGCGTTACGGCCACGCGCCAGGTTGCCCTGGACTTGTCAAAGCCCAGCGGGGTCGCCCCGACTTCGGCCTGAACCAGTTTGTCGGCATAGCCCACTGCAGGCGCCACGCCGGACTGGCGCTGGGTCACGGCCTGAACCAGCTGCGCGGTGACCGCATCGACGATCGATTGCGCCTCGATCGTGGCATTGCGGCCAAAGCGTTGCAGCGACGATCCGGTCGGACGACCTGAATCGATCACCACCGCATCGGCGCGCGCATAGACCCGCCCGCCGCCGAGCCCGGTCGATATTTCAGCCGATCCCTTCATGTCGCGCAATTGCGACAGCCCGGTTTCGCCCGCGCGCGAGCGATAGGCAGTCTGCACTTCGACGCGCGGCCCATTGTCCTGCGACATGGCGGAAATCTCGGTCTGGATTTGCGCCAGCACGGGGTCCGACGGCATCGAAGCGGCAACCGGACCTGCACCCGGTGCGACAGTCTCTGCCGCGCGGCCACCCCATTCGCTCGATTGGCCGACCGTATCCGCCGGGGCGTTCCATGCGGGTTGTGCAGGCGCCGGAGCGGACGCCGCGGCGTCGAGCGCAAGGCCCGACAGGCGCGTACCGCCCCCCAGGCTGAACGGATTGATCGGTTGCGGCGCTGGCGCGGCGGCGGCGGCGCGGAACGGATTGGCGCCGAGCGCCTCGCTGCCGGTTGCAAACGGATTCCCGCCAAGGCCCCCGCCCGCCCCCGCCATCTGACGGCTGTAGATTACGCGCGCGTCCTTGAGGAATTTCGTGGCGGCGCCGACATTGCCGCGCGCCTGCTCGGTGCGCGCCGCCGCCAGATAGACCTCGTAGCTTTGCGGATAGGCTTGCAACAGGCGCGCCTCGGCCTGTTGCGACAAAGCGCGATCACCCGCCGCTTGCGCGGTTTCCATCAAGCCGCTCAGCGCATCGCGATCACGCGGGGCATGGACCAGGATCATCTGGTAAGTTTGCGCCGCGCGGGCCGGCATCTGGCCCGACTGGTACAGCCGGGCAAGCGCGGCAAGGATTTCGGCATTGTCGGGCGCGGCGCCCCAGCCGCGTTGCAGCACGTCGAACGCTTCGGCATATTGGCCGTGCAGGCGCAGCCGGTCGGCTTGCGCGGCGGCCATCCCGGCGCTGATCCGGGCGAGCGCGCGCTGTCCGTCGGCAGACGATCCCGCCAACTGGCTGGCCTTTTGCAGCGCGTTTTGCGCCAGATCGTCGCCCCCCGTCCGGGTGGCGACGCGGATCACCGCTTCATAACCGCCGAGATCGGTGATCGACCCCGCCATGGCCTGCTGCGCCAGCGCGCCGGCATCGGCCATATCACCCATGTCGTATAGCGCATCGGCAATCGCCGCCTGACGCGCCGCCGGCAGCCCTTTGGTCTGGCCGATCTGGCGCAGCGCGGCGATCGCCTGCGCCTTCTGCCCGCTCGCCGCGAGCGCCTTGGCCCGCGCGATCGCCGTATCGGTCTTGAGCCCCATGGCAAAGGCGCGCACCGGCTGCGTGCGATAGGTTTCGGGAATGCGCTGGATCAGCGTCTCGGCAATGGCCGGGTGGCCCAGATCGCTTTCGAGCATCGCCCCGGCATAGAGCGAGTCGGGATTGGTCGAGGCGGTCAACGACCGAACCAGCGATTCCGCTTCGGGAAGACGCCCGCGCCCGATCATGAAGCGCGCAAATTCATAGCGGATCCACGGATCTTCGGGATCGAGCAGCAAGCCCTGCTGAAATTCCTGTTCGGCGGCGGTGTCATCGCCGCGCGCGGCGGCCGCCAGCGCCCGACCGCGTGCCGCGCGGCTGGCAAGGCGCTTGTCGTCGGCTGCGTCGGCTTTCCCGGTGCCGATCTCGCTCGCCTGGCGATAGAGATCGGCCGAATCCGCATAACGCCCCTGCCGATCGTAGATGTCGGCCAGCAGTTCGAGCGCGACGGCATCTTTGCCGCCGCCCGAGCGCACCAGATCTTCGGCGATTTTCTGCGCTTCGCCCAATTGGCCGTGCGCGAGGAGATCCTGCGCTTCGCCGACCCCGGCAAAATGGCGCGCCGAGGCCAGCGCCTGCGCCCATTTTGCGGCATCGCCCTGCCGCGAGGCCTGATCGAGCAGATCGCGCGCGCGGGCGAAATTGCCCTGTTTCAGCGCGACCAGACCGAGCCCGCCCAACGCATCGCCATCGCGACGATTGCGCGCGAGCGCGCTTTCGAATTCGTGGCTGGCCGTGGCCAGATCGTTGGCGCCGAGCGCGGCAAACCCGGCGACACGCGCCCGGCCCGCCAGATCGGTCGACGCCACCGGCGCGGGCCGTACCGTCGACGGGCGTTCATGGGCCGGGCGTTGATGGGTGGCGACCGGCGTAGAGCCCGACTTTTGCGCGGGAGGTGCCTTTGGCGCGGGCGTGGGGGCGGGCCCGGCCAGCGCGCGCTTCACGTCGGCATTGTTGGGTTCGATCGCCTGCGCGCGGTGCAGCGCCTGATAGGCGAGATCGCCGCGCCCTTTCGATTGCCAATATTGCGCCTGTTGCAACAGCGCGCGCACTGCCGGATTTTCGGCCATGGCGCATGTCGGCCACAAGCTTGCCCCGGCAAGCAACAGGGCAAGGGCCTGAACGGTGCGCTTCACGTGTCGTCTCCCAGCGCTTCGAGGCGGCGGCGCGCCTGTCGGCTGAAATAGAGGTAGACCGGCCCGCTCAGCACCAGGGCCACGATCAGCCCGCTCAACGCCATGAGCAGCGGATGACGGCTGAACCAGTATGCCAGCTTCATCCAGATCGGCAGGCTGCCCACCCAATAGGTCGGCAGAATGGCAAAGCTGGTCATGCCGTCGCCGGTCACCACCGACAGATCGCCCTGAACCTGGGCATTGGTCTTTTCGTCATTCAGCCCGCCGACCAGCGAAGGCAGCGTGTCGGGTTGATCGCCAAGCAGCGCGACGACCGTCCGGCCCGAAGTGAACGGCGATTGAAACGAGACTATCCCTGAAAAGCCCTTGGCGGCATAGACCACGCTTTGCGCATCCTGGCTGCTGCCCTGCCAGTCGGAGCCGCCGAACAGCGCCTCGACATATTGCAGCGGGGTGCGCTCGTTGACGCGCAGCGCGCCGTTTTCAAAGCGCACCGGCGATCCGCCGAACAGCGCCTCGGAATTGGCCAGCGCAGAGCTGCCGATCACCAGAATGTCCTGCTCGTGCAACTGGTCGGGATCGATCTGGCTGACCACCGTGACCCCGGTCGCCGCCACCCCGGTCGCATCGCCCATCCGGCCCATGACCTGAAGAAAGGCCTCGATCGCCTCGAACGAAGGATTGGCGTCCATCACCACAGTCGTTTCGGCAAGATCGGGGCGGACGGTGAACGGATAGCCGGCACCGGCAAACGTTGCGAGATTGGGCATCGGCAGCGCGTGCCACGCCTGGGTCAGGTCGATCGTGCTGTCGGGATCGAGCGATACGCGCACGTTTTCCGGCAGCGTGCCGGTGCATTTTTTCTTGTCGGCAAGGATCAGATTGTAATCGAACACCAGCTCGTTCTGGCCAAACAGGGCATAGCGCGGCAGCACCACGCTTGCGCGCGAATCCGAACTGTGCGCGGCCATCGAGCCCCACAGCCCGCCGTTCAGCAGCCATTGCCACCAGTTTCCGCTGAGCGGCAAAGTGCGCAAAAACTGGCCATTGAGCGAAATGTCGAGCCGCGAACCCTTGCGATCGAGCCAGCTCGCGGTCGGATAGCGATAGGACAGATCGACCTGCCCGCCGTCGCGCGGCCAGAAGAACACGTCGGGCGCGACGCGAAACCGCGCCGACAGCGGCCCCGGCGGCAGGCCCATGCCCTGCAGTGCATAAGGCGCCATCAGCTCGCCCAGCTTCACCGGGCGATCGGTCGTGATCCAGCGCGGCGCGCCATAGCGCGGATAAGACGGAATGCGCGCGCCGTCGAACGCCATGTGCGCCCCGCCCACGGTGCCGCGCGCACTGGCAAGCGCTGCAGCGGCAAGGCGGATTTCGTCATCGTTGCGCCCGGCGATCACCAGCAGCGTACCCGCAGGATCGACCGGATTGCGCACGACAGTTGCCGCCGGGCCGGTCACCGGCACCGCAATACCGGGGAGCGACGCACCGCCGCGCAGGAATACCACCGCATTGCCCTGCGGCAACTGGCCCACCATCGGCTTGAAGGTAAAGCCGCGATACGAGGCCAGGCTGCCATACCACGAGGCGATCGCGGCCGCCGCCGACAAGTCGCCATGATCGGGCTTGCCGGCAAAGACGAACGGCAGAACGAGCGCGCCATTGTCGAAACGGTCAAAAAACGGGCCTGGCAGGCGTGCCAGATCAAGCGTCTGCGCGGTCGGCTGCACCGTCAGGTCGAGCCAGCTTTGCGTGTTGCTGACATTCGCCCAGAGCGAGGAATGAAACGGATCTTCGCAATCGCGCGCGTAATGTCCGAGCAGGCGCAAGTTGATCTGATTGTCGCCGGGCAGAAACAGCGCCGGATTGACCGGGATCTTCAGTTCCTGCCCGCCGGAATCGCCGGGGCGCAGCGGCACGGTCTGGACCACTTCGCCATTGACCAGCACCACCAGTTGACTGAGATCGCCAAGCAGGGCCGGCGACCAGGCAAGGTGCAGCGTCAGCACGGCATCGGTCACGACATCGCTCTGGCGCATGCCGAAGGGAATGCCGATTTCCCCGCGCGTCCCGGCCAGACGGATCGGGATCTTGATCCGCAAGTCCTTGAGCGAAAGATGGATATGGCGCGCAGCCGTGCCGGCCGTGGCTTTGGCCGGATCGACCAGCGGCGCGCCGGAAGCGGTTGTCGCAAGCGGTGCCTGCGCCCGTGCCGCCTGAGGCTGCGTCAGAGCGCCCAGCCCCGCGATCAGCAGGATGACTGCGGCAGCCCGCGCCAGACCGGGCTTTGCCTTTGCCGCAGCGGGCTCGGCAGGCTTGGGATCCTGTGCGGCGGCGGCGGCTTTCAGCGCTTGTGTGCGCTGCGCTTTCATCTGGCGGCGTTCGGCAAAATTGAGGCGCAAAATGCGCTTCATCGTCACCAGATCGACCTTGATGATGTCTGCCAGCGCACGCACCCCCGGCACGATCGGATGCGGCGCGGGCATCTGCCAGGCATCGGCGCGGCCCATCACCGCGCGGACCAACTGGCGCGAGGCGACCATGCTCATCGGCTGAAACCGCAGATAGGTGCTGCCTGCGATCGACCGCACCGTTTCGACCGGCACGGCCAGCGTTTCGTCGCCCATCGCCAGCGTGATATGCGTGACCTGAAGATCGCGCATCGGCACTTCGCGGGGCAAGGCCACCGCCGCGCCGCCCATCGAAATGTTGATCGTCGTCCCGGCCACGACATGGCCCGAAGCGAGATAGACCATGACCGGCAATTCGGCGGGCACGCGGATGTCGACCCGCGCCTGGCGCGATTCCCGCGCGACCGAAACGGCGGCCAGCAGGATGATCAGGCTGAACGTCGCCCAAGCAGTGTTGAGCACCAGCGAATCCAGCTGAATGTTGAACATCTGCGGAAAGAACAGCAACTTGCCAAAGCCCAGCAGCACGGAGCCGAAAATCAGCGCGATACACACCAGATGCGGCCGCACGACCGCCCAGTCGAAAAAGGTCTGGTCGAGCAAGTCGCCCTTGTCGGTGACGTTGAACTTGCCCTTGCGCGGCTGAAACCAGGTCATCACCGTCGGCTTGACGAGGTGAAACGCCAGGATCGTTTCATAGACTTCACCCCAGAACGGGCGGCGGTCGCCCCGGTGCATCCGCTTGCTCGCCTGCGCCGCGCAAAACAGATGCGGCATGGCATAGGCAAAGATCTGCGTGGCCGAAGCATGAATGATGTTCTGCCCGAACAGCAGATAGGCCAGCGGACTGGTCAGAAAGACGATGCGCGGGATCGGAAACTGAAAATGCAGCATCGCGTTGAGATAGCAAAGCCGTTGCTGCCACTTCAGACCGGGCCCGAGCAGGGGATTGTCGATGCGCAGGATCTGCGTCATTCCGCGCGCCCAGCGCACCCGTTGGCCGATATGCAGCACCAGCCGCTCGGTGGCGAGCCCCGCCGACAGCCGCGCATTGATATAGGCGGTGTTCCAGCCCGTGCGTTGCAGCTTCAGCGCGGTATGCGCGTCTTCGGTCACCGTTTCACCGGCGAACCCGTTGGTTTCCATCAGGGCCTCGCGCCGGATGATCGCACAAGACCCGCAGAAGAACGTCGCGTTCCACAAGTCGTTGCCTTCCTGCACCGCGCCGTAGAACAGCTCGCCCTCGCCCGGCATGTCCCGGACCGTGCCAAGGTTGCGCTGAATCGGATCGGGCGAATAGAAATAGTGCGGCGTCTGCAGGACCGCGAGGCGCGGGTCTTTTTGAAACCAGCCGACCGTCAATTGCAGAAACGCGCGCGTCGGCACGTGATCGCAGTCGAAAATCGCGATCAGTTCGCCGTCGGTCTTCTTCATCGCGGCATTGAGATTGCCCGCCTTGGCATGAAGATTGTTGTCACGCGTGATATAGCCGCAACCGGCCTGGCGCGCGAAGGCGCGAAATTCGGGACGGCGCCCGTCATCGAGAATGAAGACGCGGAACCGGTCTTCGGGATAGTCCATGTCCATCGCCGCAAACACCGTGTTGCGCACGATCGACAGGCCCTCGTTATAGGTCGGGATATAGACATCGACCATCGGCCAGATTTCCGGATCCCCCGCGATTTCGACGACCGGGCGATCAAGCGGCCAACTGGTCTGCAACACGCCGAGCAAAAGGATCACCCAGGCATAGAGTTCGGCCAGATAGAGCGTCGTGCCCAGCAGGAATTCGAGCGGCGTGCCGAACGAGAGCGTCTGCGTCGTGCGCCAGAACAGATAGCGCGTCGACACCACCACCGAAAGCAGCGCGAGTGTCATCGTCGTCTTGCGCCCGTTGCGTCGTCCAAGCAGCAGCGCACCGATCACGGTCAGCCCGGCGAATTGCCATTGCTCCTTGAAATCGAGCGGCACACCGATGGTCAGCACCACCAACGGCAACACCAGCAAAAGCGCGCCGATGCGCAATGCGCGAGACCGCGCCGGAGTCATCACGCAGCCTCGTTCTTGGCGGCACGGGGTGCGGCACGCACGGTTTCATCCGCCGCCTCTCCGGCGCACAGGCCGTCGACGGCGATGACCAGCCGCTCCATGTCAGCCAGGGCCGCGCTGGCCGGGGCATAGCGCGCCAGAGTCTGCAACATGCCCACCGCTTCGTTCACCGCTTCGTCGCGATGGATCTGCGCGATCAGCTTGTCCCCCAGCAATTCGCGCAGAAACAGCGCGGCATGGCGGGCAAAACGGCGGGTTTCGTCAAGCTGGTTGAGCACGAAGGTCGTGCGTTCCGGTTCGCCGAGGGCCCGCGCCGGGTTGATCCGGGGCAATTGCGCCAGGGACATCGCCGTCGGCGTCAGCGTGCAGACATGCAGCCGGGCACGGCGGCGCAGGACTTGCGCCAACCCCGTATCGGTCGAGGCGACATCGGCAACAAAGACCGTCTCGCCATCGAACGGCAGGTCGCCCGCGCGCAGCGCCTCGGCGAAATCCGGCTGGTGCGCCGCGCGCCATCCCGAACGCAGCCCCACCCCGCCGACCGTCAGTTGATCGATCACTTCTTCCTCAAGATCGGGAAGCGACTGATCGGGGGCCAGGCCGAAATAGGACTTCAGGCCGTCTGCGGCAGTCATGTCGAGCGCGACGACATCGCGCCCGAGCAACGACAGCCCCTGCGCCAGCCCGGCGGCGACGAAGCTGTTGCCTTCCCCGCCCTTGGGCGAATGGCACACGATCAGGGGCATCAGAGCTCTCCCGCCGCAACGCGATCGTTGAGCTGGCGCAGCAGCGAGCGCACGTCCTCGTGGGCGGAACCGGCAAGAGGCGTCGTTTCATAGCGACCGAACAGACCGTCCGTCCGGGCGTCGGCCTTTGCAACGGATTGCGGCACTGCGGACGCCGGATAAGGGCGCCCTGCCCCGGCGCTGCCCGCCCCTGAATGCGCCTCATCCCGATCAAGGCCCGCGACCGCCGTATCACCCGAAATTCGCGGGTCACGGATCAGCGCCTCGAACAGCGGCCACAGCTCCATATCAGCGAAATTATCGCGAAATTCCTGATACCTGAACTTGTTCTGACCCAACCGGCTCAGAAGATTTTCCGCATCCGACCGCATGGCGAGACCCCTCGTAAACTTACGTAAAAGCCTGCCTGTCATTAGTTAATATTTGGTTGGCCAATAAGGCCGATCTCAATCCTTTACCCCTAAAATATCAGGATTTTTCCCAAATAGGTTAACCGCCGAGCGCGCGTCGGAGCATTGCGGCAAGGTTTGCGCGCAAGGGCCCGGTGCTGGCGGGTGAGGAATCGAACGCTTCCATCTCGGTCTCGATCGAAATTCCGGCCAGCAAACTGCCGACCAGAAACGCGGCATGCTCGGTCGGCAGGTCTGCCGGCAGCGACCCGATCGCCTGAGCCTTGCCGATGAGATCGGCGATACGTTCGCCAAAGCGGCGCTGAACGTCCTCGAACACCCCTGCCGGCCCCAACCGGTTGGCAATCACCGCGCCAAACAGCACGAAATAGGCGCGCACCGAGACATCGGACAACACGAGTTCGAAAAAGCGGTCGAACAGCATCATGACCTGATCGAGCGGATCGTGAACGCCCGCGACTGCCGCATCGACCTGTTCGTGAACACAGGCTTCCGCGCGGCGGATCAGGGCTTCGACCAGGCCGTCCTTCGATCCATATTTGCGGCTGGCCAGGCCCCGGCTGAACCCGGCCCGTTCGCCGACGCGGTCCAGAGTCAGGGCCAGATAGCCCTCTGTCGCGACGATCTCGGCCGCTGCCGACAGCAGCCGGTCGTCGGATTCGGCGCGGCGCTGCGCCTGCGTTCGGCGCAAGATCCGCGTGTCGGGTTCGGGCGCGTTCATGCTGCGGATACTCCCCTGTGAGCGGCGACCCCCGCTCCGGATTTTAGTTGTTGAACGTATACCAAATGCATCATATCCTGTCACGCGTAGAGGCAAATGCCCGAATCCATACCCGAGAGGATCGCCCATGACACTGCCCAAGGATCTGTCCGAGACCATCATCGACCCCAAAGCCTATGCGAAGCGCGAAATTGCCGACGCCGCGTTTGCCGCGATCCGCGCCACGGCCCCGCTCGACAAGGCGCAGCCCGAAGGCTTTGACCCCTTTTGGGTGGTCAGCCGCCATGCCGATATCAAGGACATCGAGCGCCAGCCAGACGTGTTTCACAACGGCGACAAGTCGACTTTCCTGTCCGACCGCGCGGGCGCCGAAATGACACAGGCGCTGACCGGCGGCGAAGCCAACCTCATCCGCAGTCTTGTCTCGGTCGACGGCAAGGAGCACAAGGATCTGCGCGGGGTCGTCTTTCCGCATGTCACCCCGCGCGCCATCAAGCCGATGGAAGACCAGATCCGGCTGATTGCGCGCGAATTCGTCGATCATATGCTGAGCTTTGACGGGACATGCGATTTTGCCGCCGATGTCGCGTTCCTCTATCCGCTGCGCGTGATCATGACCGTGCTCGGCGTGCCGCGCGAAGACGAACCGTTCATGCTCAAGCTCACGCAGGAACTGTTCAACAACGCCGATCCCGAGCTCAATCGGTCACGCATGGAATTGAGCCGCGAAGAGATGCTCAAATCGCTGTGGGAGACCACGATGGAACTCGAAGCCTATTTCGCAAACGTCACCAAACGGTTTCGCGAAAACCCGACCGAGCATATCAACAGCCTGATCGCCAATGCGAAAATCGACGGCGAATACCTCAACCATCGGCAGATGATGGGCTATTACATCATCGCCGCGACCGCCGGGCACGATACCACCAGCAACACCACCAGCGGGGCAATGTGGGCGCTGGCCGAACGCCCGCACCTTTTGCGCGCGATGCAGGACAACCCCGATCGCATCAACGCCTTCGTCGAAGAGACGATCCGCTGGGAAACCCCGGTCAAGCATTTCATGCGCAGCGCAGTCGCCGACACGACGATCGGCGGGCAGCCCATCAAGGCGGGCGATTGGCTGATGCTGTCGTATCAATCGGGCAATCGCGACGAGGCGGTGTGGGACGATCCGTTCGAATTCCGCATCGACCGCGAAACCAACCCCCAAATCGCGTTTGGCTATGGCGTTCACGTCTGCCTTGGCCAGCATCTGGCCCGAATGGAAATGCGCGTCCTGTGGGAAGAACTGTTCAAGCGGATCAAGTCGGTCGACATGAACGGCGAAGGCCAGCGCACGATTTCCAACTTCGTGTGCGGGCCCAAGCACGTCCCGATCCGCTTTGCCGCGCAATAAGGGAGGGTCGCCATGCGCAAATGGCGCTGCCGCAATTGCGGGCTGATCTATGACGAGGAATGCGGCCTGCCCGACGAGGGCATCGCGCCGGGCACCCGCTTCGAGGATATTCCCGACGATTGGTACTGCCCCGATTGCGGGTCGGAAAAAGAGGATTTCGATCCGCTCGACTAGGCCGTAAACTCATGAACCACGCCATCGAGGCGGCAAAATGGCGAACATATCGGGCGGAAATGCGCGCCGCGAAGGCTGGTTGCCTTTGCAAGCGCATTTCTGTTCGAGATGGAAGCCATTTTGCCGTCCCTTCGGGATTTGACCCAAAAGGCCCATCGCAGCGTCGATCGGGCTTGAAATATCGACATATTCCTGCGCCCTCTCTCCTCGCGCTGGGCCTTTTGGCCTCAAACCTCGATGGCGTGGTTTATGAGTTTACGGCCTAAGGAAAACGGGGTGGGCCATCGCCCACCCCGCAAGTCTTTACAGGAAGCGTCCGTAGATCACCTGGATCACTTCGCCGCTGCGCGTGTCGATCAACACTGCGTCGGGGCCATAGCGAACCCATTCGTACCCGATCGGCGGCACGTCGAGCCCGAACAGCCAGTAATCGAGCAACCAGTACTGCTGCCCCCAGTAATAGCGCGGCAGGATGTCCCCATAGCCCCAGCGATGATAGCGAAAGCCGCGCGGGGCGTGATAGGGCCCGACGTGATAGCCGCGATCGGCGTTGAAGTTGTGATTATAGGCCTGTCGGTCGAATTGCTGCGGCCGCGCCTGCGCGCCTTGCGGCCGCTCGATCCGCTGATAGCCCTGAGGGCCGCGTTCGGGCTCGGCCTGACGCGACGGACCCGCAGCATGGGCCCCGCCGCCCCGTGGAGCGCCGCCCGGACCGCCCCCCCGTGGAGCGCCGCCGCCTGGCCCCCCACCGCCATGTTCGTGCTGCGCCCAGGCGTCGGGCGCCATCACTGAAAGCCCGGCGCAAAGCGCCAAGGCGAGAAAACGTCGATTTGTCAGGTTCATGATTGCAGAACTCCCTGTAACACGATTTCGATGTAACACGATGTCAATGTAACACGATGTCGATGTGACACGATGTCGATGTGACACGATGTCGATGCCGACACCCCCCGCTGTCGCCATGCGACGGACTACCCCCCGGCGTGCCCGGCTTCGGCCGCAGCGATCGAACGGATCGTGCGGACAAAGCTGTCGGGATTGAGTGAAATCGAATCGATCCCCCGTTCCACCAGAAAAGCGGCGAAATCGGCGTGGTTGCTTGGCCCCTGACCGCAGATGCCGATCTTGATCCCGGCACTGTGCGCCCGCGCGATCGCTTCGCCAATCATCCATTCGACCGCCGCGTCGCGTTCGTCGAACAAGCTGGCCAGAATGTCCGAATCGCGGTCCACGCCGAGCACCAGTTGCGTGAGGTCGTTGGACCCGATCGAAAACCCGTCAAACCGCCGCGCAAACTGGTCGGCCAGAATCACATTGGCCGGAATTTCGCACATCATGTAGATCTGCAAGCCCGCCTGCCCGCGCCGAAGGCCATTTTCGGCCATCGCCGCCAGCACCCTGTCGGCCTCTGCCGGGGTCCGGCAGAACGGCACCATGACAATGACATTGGCAAAGCCGAGTTCCTCGCGCACGCGTTTCAACGCGCGGCATTCGAGCGCAAAACCCGCGCGATAGCGATCGTCGTAATAACGAGAGGCGCCACGAAACCCGAGCATCGGGTTTTCCTCGGTGGGTTCGAACGCCTCGCCGCCGATCAGGTGCGCATATTCATTGGTCTTGAAATCGCTCAGCCGCACGATCGCGGGATGGGGCCAGAACGGCGCCGCCAACCGGGCGATCCCGCGCGACAGCAAGTCGACGAAATAGTCCTCGCCCGAAGCATGCCCCCGGGTCAGCGCGGCGATTTTCCGCCGATCGACTTCGCTGACCTTTTCCGGGTGGATCAAGGCCATCGGATGGATCTTGATCAGATTGTTGACGATGAATTCCATCCGCGCGAGCCCGACCCCCCGGGCCGGGAGCCGCCACCAGCGAAACGCGGCGGCGGGCTCGGCGATATTGACCATCACCTGCGTGCGCGTTTCGGGCAGCGTGCCGACATCGACCTCTTCACGCTCGAAATCGATCAGACCGTCGTAAACGAGCCCGTCCTCGCCCCCGGCGCAAGACAGCGTGACCGCCTGCCCATCATGCAGGAGCCGGGTCGCCTCGCCCGTGCCGACCACAGCGGGCACGCCGAGTTCGCGGCTGACGATCGCGGCATGGCTGGTACTGCCGCCATGGTCGGTGATGACCCCGGTGGCGCGCTTCATCGCCGGAACCCAGTCGGGATCGGTGTTGGTCGTCACCAGAATCGCGCCGTCGGGGAAACGGTCAATATCGGCAATGTCGCGGATCACGCAGGCCTTGCCCGAGGCAATCGCATCGCCGATCGCCGAGCCGGACAGGATCGCCGTTGGCGTGCCCTTGATACGATAAGTGGCAAAGCTGGTCTGGCTGTGCTGTGACTGCACGGTTTCGGGGCGCGCCTGAACGATATAGAGCAGACCGCTCTCACCGTCCTTGGCCCATTCGATGTCCATCGGACGCCCGTAATGCGCCTCGATGATCAGCGCCCAGCGGGCAAGCGCCAGAATTTCATCCTCGTTCAGCACAAAGGCATCGCGCTCGGCACGGCTGGTCACGGCCATGCGCGTGCGCCGGCTGCCGCCGCGCGCATAGACCAGCTTGATCGCCTTGGCACCCAGCCGCCGTTCGATGATCGGCACCGCGCCGGGCTGATCGATCAGCGGCTTGAACACGAGATAGCTGTCGGGCTCGACTTCGCCCTGCACCACGGTTTCGCCAAGCCCCCAGGCGGCGCTGATCGTGATCGAGCGCGGAAAGCCGGTTTCGGTGTCGAGCGTGAACATGACCCCCGATCCGGCCAGATCGGAGCGCACCATCTGCTGAATGCCGATCGACAGCGCAACCGCGAAATGGTCATAGCCATGCGCATCGCGATAGGCGATCGCCCGGTCGGTAAACAGCGAGGCATAGCAGCGCAACGCCGCATCCAGCACAGCGCGGCGCCCGCGCACGTTGAGAAAGGTTTCCTGCTGCCCGGCAAAGCTGGCATCGGGCAGATCTTCGGCCGTGGCGCTGCTGCGTACGGCAACGGCAGGATCGGGAATGCCAAGGCGCGCCGACAGCGCGGCATAGGCATCGGTGATCGCAGCCTCAAGATCGGCGGGCAAGTGCCCCTGCCGCACGAGATCGCGGATCGCCGCACCGGTGTCTGCCAGACTGGCCGTGCCACCATGATAGCGCTGCATCGCCGCGTCCATCGCCGGTTCGATGCCGTTGGCGGCAATGAAGGCGCGATAGGCGGCGGCGGTCGTGGCAAACCCGCCCGGCACGCGCACGCCCTTTGCGTCGAGTTCGCGAATCATTTCGCCAAGCGAGGCATTCTTGCCGCCGACTTTGGCAATATCGCCGATCCCGATCGCTTCGAACCACAGAACGAGAGGATCTGTCATCGCTGTTCCCCAGATTTCCGGCGGATCGCCTTTTTGCGCGCGATCCGCCGAACGGTTTGCCCTGCTTGGCCATGCCCAAGGCACAGCATAACAAGACCTTACCCCAATCTGGCACCAGTCGAAACGAATTGTCCTTGTCTTCGCTCAATCAGAGCGGTTTGACACCCCGCTGATCGCTATTGGCCTTTCCATTCCGTCAGCGTCTTGAAATAGGCCAGCGTTTCCTCGAGCGCGGCATCGCCCTGCGCAGAGCCTTCCTCGGGGAAGAAACTGAGCTTGACGATCACCGTGTGCGTTGCCGGATGAACATAGATGAACTGCCCCTGCAACCCGAGCGCGGTATAGGCGCCGGTCTCGTCGAGCTTCCAGATCTGAAAGCCATAGCCTGACCGCGCAAACGGGCTGGTTACCGCGGCAGGCGGCGGCGGCGCGCCCGGATCGGCATTGGGGATCATGGTCGTGGCCTGGCGCACCCAGTCGGCAGGAACGATCTGATGCCCATTGAAGCGCCCTTGATCGAGCATCATTTCGCCAAGGCGCGCAAAGTCGCGCAATGTCGCGTTATAGCCCATGCCGTTCAGTTCGCGGCCCGCCCCGGGTGCGCCGTCGGCCAGCCAGAAGCCATAGGATTCCATGCCCATCGGCTGCCACAGATATTGCGCGGTGAAATCCGCGAGCGGCTTTTTGGTCGCGCGTTCGAGCACCCAGCCGAGCACCGAGGTGTCGAGCGTCGAATAGTTGAAATGGCTGCCCGGCGCCCGTTTGCGCCCCAGACGCGGCGCCATATCGGCAAAGCGTTCCTTGTTGGACGCGATCGCATTGAGGAAAATCTGCGCCGCGATGCTCGGTTTGGCGCCGAAATCATAGCGTTCTTCGTAATCGACGCCCGATCGCATTTCCAGCAATTGGCGGATGGTCACCCCGTCATAGCCCGACCCTTTCAGCTCCGGAACATAAAGCACGGCGGGATCGTCGATCGAATGGATCGCGCCTTGCCCAACCGCAATGCCGACGAGCATCGAGGTGATCGTCTTGGCCATCGAGAACGAGATGTAATGCGTGCCCGCGTCGGTATTGTTGCGATAGCTTTCGTGCAGAATCTTCCCGTCGCGCATGACCAGAAAGGCCGAAGTATAGGTGCGGTCTTCCCATTGATCCTCGGTCATCCGCTTGCCGCCGATCACCGCCTCGGGCAGCGCGGCGTCGGCATGGCCGAGCGGCGCCACCGGTCCCGAACGCGGCACCGGGCGGGTCTGGAACAATTGATCCATGTTGTGGAAGGTCAACATGTTTTCCGGCGCTTCCAGCATGTGCTTGCGCGCCTCCAGCAAGGCCGGGGGGACGCTGCCGTCGGGCAGAACATGGCTGGGCGCGGTCTGCGCCGCGACGGGAAAGGCAAGTGCGAGCGAACAGGCCAGAGCTGTCTTGCGGAACAAAGTCATAAGTCTGGGCAACCTTGTACGAGTAAGGATGTAACGGGCACAGTTCACTGGCGGAGCAGGAGCGTCATGCCGAAGGTACGCGGACGCAGCATGATGTCCTGATACGAACCGACGCCGACCACGCTGATATATCGCGACAGAATCGGGTGCGAATTGGTCAGGTTGTCGACAAACAGCGACAGGTCCATCACATCGTGGCGCCAGCCCAGGCGCAAGCTGGCGAAATGCAGCGCCTGTGTGCGGATTGCGCCGGGGTCCGCAGAGCCGGATACGCCATCGGTGACCGTCGTGGTCGGCCCGGTGCTCTTGTACTGATAATCGCCGCGCAAATAGGCCGATCCCGATCCCACCGGGGTTTCATAATCGCCGCCGACAGTCGCGGTCCACGGATGGGTTTCGAGATGGTCGGCGGTTATCGCCAGTGGAAGCGCGGCCGCGCCAAGCACGATATTCTGGGTAAAGTGTGCGTTGGTATAGCTGACCGAGCCATCGAGCGAGAGCCCCTTGGCCAGCCGCACCGTGCCCTGCAGATCAAATCCCTGACTGCGCGCCTTGCCCAGATTGTCGGTAAACTGCGCGCCGCAATGCTGCAGATAGACGTTTTGCTGGATATTGTTCCAATCGACCCGGAAGGCGCTGGCGGCAAAAGTTACCGCACGACCGACCCGACCCTTGGCGCCTGCTTCATAGCTCCACAGGCTGTCCGACTTATACGTGCCGGGCACATCGCTATAACCAACCGCCTTCAGATCCGCACCACACACCGACAGCGGCACGGGGGCATTGGTGCCGCCGATGCGATAGCCCTTTGAGGCAGAAGCATAGAGCAACAGCGACGGCGCGGCCTGCCAGTTGAGCGCGAATTTCGGCGTGACCGGCGTTTCGCTGACCGATTGCGGGGTCTGCAACTCGGTGCCCGAAACCGGACCCTGGAACAGCGAATCCCCTTCAAACTTCGTGCGCGCCACACGAATCCCGGCGGTGGCCTTCAACGTCGGGGTGATCGCGAATGTCGCATCGCCAAACCCGGCGATCTGTTGATCGGCACCGCGGCCGGCACCCGACAGCGAATAGACCCCATTGACCAACCCGGTGCCAAAAACGACTTCGGGCGGCGCACCGCCGAACATCTCGGCAAAATTCGGATCATAGACATTTTCCGAAAAGTGCTGGACCGATTTGGAGAAGAACACACCAAGCACCCAAGACAGGCGCGCATCACGATTGTTTGATTGCAGACGCATTTCTTCCGTAAAGGTGCGCTGCGAATTGGTCATATAGGCCAACGATTTGTAGTCCGGCGCGACCCACGGCGTGCCGTCGAACACAGCGGGCCACAGCGTCGAATAATCGATCTGCGCATTCTGGTCGCGGATGTAGTACGAAGTGTTGTTGATCAACTGCGCCGCGCCGAAATCGTAGGCGACGTTGAGCGCGGGCAACAGGAAACGGTCATGATCGGGCGAGGCATTGGGCTGTCCGCTGAGGAACCGGTTGTTCGACGGCGAGGACAATTGCTCCCAGGCGTTGTCGCTGTCGTTGATCACCTTGCGTTGGTAAAACAGCGACGGGGTAATCGTCAGACCATCGACCGGCACCCATTTCAGCGCGACGCGCCCGACCTGGGTGTCGCTGAAATTGACATTCTTGAACAACGGCTGATTGGCCAGCATGGGATTGGCGTTCTGCCGATCGACCCAGCCGCCGTCGTGGCGATCCCACAGGCTGGCCGCAAAGCCGAGCTTGCCCGGAATCAGCGGACCGGTAATCGATACCCCGAATTCGCCCGAAGCCGCGCCGCCCTCGGTCGCCGAAACCTCGCCGCGTGCATAGATGTGCACGGCATCGAGGCTGGGCTGGGTGGTGATGAAACGCACCGTGCCGCCTTCGGACCCCGCGCCGAACAGCGTGCCTTGCGGCCCGCGCAGCACTTCGACACGCGCGAGGTCAAAGACCGCCGGAAAGGCATTGGTGGTCGAATAGCCGACGACGCGGCTCTGAATCGGGGTATCGTCGATATAGACCCCGGTGGTCGCCGCGCCGACGGTCGAACTGACCCCGCGAATGGCGATATTGGTCTGGTTGCCAAATCCGCTCGGGTCGAACTGGATGCCCGGCGTCTGGCGGACCACGCCGCTGATGTCCTTGATCCCGCGACTGTCGAGCGAAGCCTGGCTGAGCGCGGTAATCGAGACCGGCACTTTGCTGAGCGATTCGGCGCGCCGCGTCGCGGTCACGACGATTTCACCAGGCGCCGCAGCGTCCTTGGCAACAGTCGCATCTTCGGCAAATGCGGGCGTGATCAGGCCCAGCGCGAGAGCGAAAGCCCCCGATGTCGCGGCCAGTGCAACGGCGTGCTTGGTCATGGCTTCCCTCATGGTTTTGCCGTTTGCCGCGCAGACGCACGACGAATCGGCGATTTTCCCCTCGGCCGAGCTGCGGTCTTTTGCAGGCGCTCACGGGGAACACCCGCGCCGGTCCCGGCGTGGTTTGCCATGGATGCATCATGCGGGGGGCACGCGCGTCCCCCAAATGGTATATGCTATACCAAAATAAATGCGATCAGGCCGGTTCCCCGGCGACCGACAGACAGATGCGGCGCACCAGTTCGGACTGGCGCCCCGCGCCGGTCTTGGCCAGAACACGCTTCAGGTGTTGCCGCGCCGTGCCCTCGGCAACGCCGCGCGCCGCAGCAAATTCGCTGACACTCATGCCTCCGGCCAGGTTTGCAGCAAGCGCCGCCTCGGTCAAAGTCAGGCCAAAGAGCCGCGCGATGTCGTGGGCATCATAGCGCACCGCACAATCGGGCCGCGTCATCACCAGCAGGACAAGGTCACGCGACAAGGCGAACTGACCCGGCGCAGGCGCGGGTCGACGGGCGCGCAAATGCAACACCGGGCCACGATCGCCGCCGATCGCAAGCACAGCGCGGTCGGCCCGGCCTTCGACCAGTGCCGCAAGCGATTCCTGATCCTCGCGCGCGGCGCAGGCCAAATGACCATCGCGCAAGCGCAGCTCCACGCCCGCGCCCAACAGACGCCGCGCATCGGCATTCATCCAGTGTACGCGCAAGCGGCGATCGCAAGCGACCATCGCGGTCAGCATGCCATCGCCCGCCTGTTCGACCAACAGGCGCCGCGCGTCGGCCTCAGCCAGGCGCATCCATAGCCGCACCGCCTGGCTGAAATGGGGCGCCATCGCCTCCAGCAAGTGGCGGTCGTCCGATCCCATGTCGCGCCCGTCATCGGCTGCACGGTGAAAGATCAGGGTAAAGTGGCGATCCTCGTCGAGTTGCTGGCTGATCCAGAATGCGGGGCCCAGGCCGCAGCGTGCCAGTCCGTCGCGCAAAACATGGCGATCCCGAGTGCTGTAATCGCCCGATCGCTGGTCGCTGTCGATCTCCAGAGCCTGCGGCGGGCCTTGCGGTCGGCGAAAGCGGGGGTTGGCGGGCGTGTTGGCCCAGGAATCATGGAGTGCGCCATTGCGTTCCGACACGCTGTCGCGCGTTTCCCACAAAGGCCGGAGATCGTCACGCGAGGGGACCAGCAATTGCGCCGCCACGCCTTCGACGCCAAGCCGCTGACGCAAGAGATCCATCAATTCGACCCAGCGGGTCTTGTCATCCACCGCTCCGTAGAGCGTGGCAATCACCTGATCATCAAGCGTAGTCATGGCCTCCCGCCGATCCGCACCATGCGACCGCGAACGACAGGATACCGCATCCATCAGGATCGGCAAGCAGCGCCTGCCGAACCGGAACGGCATCGGGTAGCGCGCTGCTCCATCGCGGCGGCGCATCACGTCGCGCGGACCATCCGGATCAGCAAACGGTCAAGCGACCAGGCTCCGCCGCCCCGCGCGATCAGCGGCAAAAGCAATCCGGCCCAGGACAAATGCGTCGGCCAGGCTTCGGGATAGACGAACAGCTCGATCACGCTCGTCATGCCGAGCAAGGCCAAAGCGGCAGGGCGCGTAGCGAGGCCGAGCACCAGCAGGATCGGAAAGAGATGTTCGGAACAGGTCGCGACATGAGCCGCCACATGCGGCGGGACGAACGGCAGTCTATAATCGGTTTCGAACAGATAATAGGCGCTGTCGGTGATGTGGAGCAATCCGGTCACTTTGGTACGGCCGGACAGGAAAAAGATCGCGGCAATGCCGCACCGCGCCACCAGCGCCAGCAAGGCATCGGGCAGCAGGCGGCGGGCCAGCGCCGCCGCATTGTCGTAGAGAGCAATCATGAGGCAAAGCCTTGTTCAAGCGATGACGGCGCAGCCACGGTCAATTGGTGCGCGCAGTCAGCGATCCGTTGCCTTTGGGCGTCTTGATCGCGGTGCATGTGCCCGCCTTGACCAGTTTCCACGAATTGCCCTGATAATCGGTTTTCTGCGTGCCCGCGCAGCTCGTGCCGGCACCTGCGGCGCAATCGTTCTGCCCGGCGCGGGCAATGCCGTAGCATTTTTCCATCGCGGACCTCGCATCGGCAGCATGGGCGTCGGCAGCATGGGCGGCGGCGGCATGGGCAGCTCCGGCGGCGAGGCCGAGCGCGATACTGGCCGCAAAGGCGGCGGGGGCAAGTTTCATCGGCAGTCTCCATGGACAGGGATCAGGAGCGGGCAGGTCGCCCTCCTTGCCAGCCCCTTTCGCACGCACCGCCGGATCGGTTACAAGCAGCGCATCGATCACGCTGCGACACACTTTCGTTGCGCAGCATGTAACCGGCGCGCATGCCCGGACGAATGGGGTCATGCCGCACCGGCACAATGAGGAGTACCGTCCGATGACCAAGCCCGTTTCTCACTTCGCCCCTTCTGCCCTTGCTCTGGCCAGCCAGGCCGCGCTGCTCGCCGCCGCGCTGGTTGCGCTGCCTGCCCCGGCCCAGGCCGACGCGGCCAAGGCCGCCAAGGTCGTGCATTGCTATGGCGTCAACAGCTGCAAGGGCACGTCCGATTGCGCCACCGCCAAAAACAGCTGCAAGGGTCAGAACAGCTGCAAGGGTCAGGGCTTCAAGGCCGAAAGCAAGGACCAGTGCGCGGCCCAGGGCGGCAGCCTGACCGAACCGAAATAAGCCGATGACGGTCGCGCTGCCCGGCGCGGCCGTCCCCGCCCTCCCGTCTCCCCGCCGATTGGAGCCGACATGAGCGATCCGCTTTCCGGATTTGGCCTTGGCATGCGCCGACCGCATTATGCGCACTATGTCACGGGCGAGGCCCCGGTCGACTTTGTCGAAGTCATTTCCGAAAACTTCATGATCCCCGGCGGACGTCCGATCGACACGCTGAGCCGCGCCAGAGCCCATTACCCGGTGGCGCTGCATGGCGTGTCGTTGTCGGTCGGATCGGCTGACGGGCCGCGCGGCGATTATCTGGACCGGCACGATTATCTGAACCGGCACGATTATCTGGACCGGCACGATTATCTGGACCGGCTCAAGGCGCTGGTCGACCGGATCGAACCGGCGGCGGTATCCGACCATTTGTGCTGGACCGGGATCGGCGCGTTCAATTCGCACGACCTCTTGCCCGTGCCTTTGACCGATGAAGCGCTCGATGTCGTGTGTCGGGCGATCGATCGGGCGCAGACGCACCTCAAGCGCCGGATGCTGTTCGAAAACCCGTCGAGCTATATCGCCTTTCCCGGAACGATGCCGGAGTGGCATTTCCTGAGCGAAATGGTCCGCCGCACCGGCTGCGGCCTGCTGCTCGATGTCAACAATGTCTTTGTCAGCGCGACCAACCACGGGCTCGATCCGCTGGCCTGGCTCGACGGGTTGCCCTTGCACGCGGTCGGGCAAATCCATCTGGCCGGACACAGCCAGGGCGAGCACGGCCTGATCGATACGCACGATGCCGCCGTCGATCCGGCCGTCTGGGCGCTCTATGCCGAAACGATCCGCCGCACCGGCCCTGTCGCCACGATGATCGAACGCGACGGGAACATCCCGGAGCTTGGCGAGCTGATCGACGAACTGGCGCTGGCGCGCACTGCGGAAATCATGCCCGTATGACCGCGATCGTGCCGCTGGCCGAACTGCAACGGCGATTCTGCGCCTGGCTGCGCGAGGGCGATGAGGATGTCGCGGCGCGGCTGACCGAAACGCTGAACGTCGGCGCCGGATTGTCGGTCTATCAGAACGCCTATCGCGTCTCGCTGGTCGAAGCCTTGTGCGAAACCCACCGGCGCGCCGCGCTATGGCTGGGCGAGGCGGCGTTCGAGGCGGCGGCAGCGCGATATATCGATGCCGAACCGCCGTCGAGCTGGACGATCGATGCCTATGGCGCCGGATTTCCCGCCGCGCTGCGCGCCGACGATCCGGTCGCTGCCGATCTGGCCGCAATCGACCGCGCTGTCGGCGATGTCTTTGTCGGCGCCGATGCCATACCTGTCAGTGCCGCCGCGCTGGCCGAAGTCGACTGGCAGACGGCGGTGATCCGTCCGGTTCCGGCGCTGGCGCTGGTGCCGATCCAAACCAACGCCGATGCGCTGTGGCTCGCCCTGGCCGGCGAGGAAACCGTGCCCGCAGCGAAGAACGGGGATACCGCCACGCTGATGGTCTGGCGTCAGGGGTTCGAGCCGGTGATGCGCCGCGCCGACCCGGTCGAATGCGCCATATTGCGCGCCTCGCTGGCAGGCATCGGTTTTGCCCGGATCTGCGAAGAGCTTGCGGACGAAAGCGATGAAGCCGACGCCGTCACCCGCGCCGGCACCGTGCTGGGCCGCTGGATCGGCGAAGGGCTGATCGCGGACTTCGCCTGATTTACCAGCGCAGCAGACGCGGGCCGAGCAAGGCGCCGAGCGCCGCAGCGCCCGCCATGCCCAGCGTATACCAGGTCAGCACGAACAGCGCCGAGGTTTCGGGGCAATGCAGGCAATAGAGCGTCGCGCCCCAGGCCCCGGCGGCCATGCCCGCGGCCATCCCCGCCAAAGCCAGCCGCGTCGGGGCCAGCCGACGAAACGACCACAAGAGCCCTGCGAAAATCGGCATCGACAGCGCGAACACGTTGCGCGAACAGACCTTCCAGCTTGCCCCCAGCCACATCGCCAGCCAGTCTGCGCGCGGTGTATGGGCCAGTTCGCCCACGCCGATCAGCGCAAGCCCGAGCACCGGCACGATCATCAGCCGCAGCCAGCCGCCGACCCCGCCGTCGGGGCGCGCCAGCCGCAGCGTCGCCGCCGTGGCGCAGATGGCCAGGCTGATCGTATAGGTCCACTTGATCCAGAACGTGGCGCCATGCATCGCCCGCATGAGATCGGGGCGAAGGCCCATCGCGCCGACCAGGACAAGCGTCATCAGGGCGCCGACAACCATGCCGAGCCCCACGCGTCGGCCAAGCGCATGGCGCGGCACCGGCGGGACATCGCGCGACAGCGCAGCGATCAGATCTTCACTGTTCATCGCAAGCTGTCCCTGACCCGCGCGGCCAGCGCCCGGAGCCCGCGATGCGCCGACACTTTCACATCGGATTCGCCGATGCCCAGCCGTTCGGCTGCCTCTGCGGTGTTCAACCCCTCGATCCGCGTCGCGCGCAGCACCGCCGCCTGCTTTTGCGGGATTTTTTCGAACAGGCGATCGAGATCGGCACGCGCATCGCTCGCTTCGGCAAAGGCAAAGTCGTCGGCCAGTTCGTCCAGATCATCGAGCGACGTCGTGCGCCCGCTGCGTCGATAGCGATCGATCAGCTTGTAGCGCGCAATCGCATAGAGCCACGCACCGAACGGGCGGGCGGGATCATAGGTGGCGCGGCGTTGGTGCACGGCCATCAGCGTTTCCTGCACAAGATCCTCGACGTCATCGTCCCGCCCGCCAAGGCGGCGACGAAAGAAGCGGCGCAACGCGGGCAAGAGTGCGCGCAGCAGCGCCGCATGCGCGACACTGTCACCCGCCAGACCTGCCAGCATCAAGGCCCGCAGGGGATCATCTTCATGCTGCATGCACATTGCCCCAGCGAATTCGTCGCGAGCGGAGGTTTGGTTACACCAAGACGCGCAAGCCGTCAGCGAAAATCACAAGAGCGCCGCGACACGCCATCCGCCGACCGGGCGATCCTTACGCGGCGACCATGCTCCACGGCGTCGGGCGCGGGCGTGCCCAAAGATAGCCCTGCCCCTTGCGACAGCCCGCTTCGCGCAGCATGTCGGCCTGATGCGCGGTTTCGATCCCTTCGGCGATGACCGCGATGTCGAGCAGACCGGCAAGGTGGATCACGCCTTGCAACAGCCGATTTCCGCGCGGGTCGGTGCCGAGCGCGGCGACGAAACCCTGATCGAGCTTGAGCAGATCGAACGGATAGCGTTGCAGATAGGCCAGCGAGGAATATCCGGTTCCGAAATCGTCGAGCGCCAGGCGGATGCCGAGCGCGCGAAGCTCCTGCATGTGGCGCTGCGCGCCCTCGACACTGCCGATGGCGGTGCTTTCGGTGATTTCCAGCACCAGTCGGGCGGGATCGAGCCCGCTGCGTTCAAGCGCGGAGCGCACGAGCGGCACGACATTGCCGTTGGCGATCCATTGCGCCGACAGATTGATCGAAAAGCTTACCGTGTCGGGGGCCCGCACAGCCTCCTGGCAGGCGCGGAACAAGACCCACGCATCGAGCCGACCGGACAAGCCGCACGCCTCGGCAAGGGGCACGAAATTGTTTGGCGCGATCACCCCGAGGCGCGGATGGCGCCAGCGCACCAGCGCCTCGTAGCCAAGGATCGTGGTGGTTTCGAGATCGTGATACGATTGCCATTCAAGAAACAGTTCATCGCGTTCGATCGCCAGAGCCAGTTCGCCGCCGGGCGCATGATCGGTGTCCAAGGGGGGGCCGACCGTTGCAGTTTCCTCTTGCGACCCGGCGATCACGACTTGCCCACGCCCGGCCCGCTTGGCGGCCAAAAGCGCGCGATCCGCCGCCCGCATCAGATCGCCCGCCAGGACCGCGTCGCGCGGGGCTTGGGCACCGCCGATCGAAAGGCCCATGCCGACCGTCTGGTCATGCAGCATGACCGGCAGGGCACAGGCGCGCAGGATGCGCGTGCCGACAAGTTCGAGCACGGTGCGATTGACCGGATGCGCCAGCAGGATGACGAATTCGTCGCCGCCGATCCGGGCGACCAGATCGCCCTGACGCACCGAAGTCTGCAGCCGCCGCGCCGTTTCCTTGAGCATGCTGTCGCCGATGTCGTGGCCAAAGGTATCGTTGACCTGTTTGAACTGGTCGAGATCGAGATAGAGCAAGCCGCACCCTTCGCCCGCGAGCACTTTGCCCATCGCGCGCTCGATCGCCTTTTCGAGGCCGCGCCGGTTGAGCACCCCGGTCAAGGCATCGCAATCGGCCGCTTCGCGCAGCAAACTGTTGCGGCGATGCAGTTCCATCAGCGAACGGGCGTTTTCGGCAAGACGCTTCAACATCCGCCGATCGGCACTGTCAAAGTGGCGCGGCGCGCGGTCGATCACGCAAACCGTGCCCAGCGCCGCGCCGTCTTCGGCCAGGATCGGCGCGCCCGCATAAAAGCGGATATGCGGCGCGCCGGTGACCAGCGGATTGGCCTGAAACCGGGTATCGAGCGCAGCATCCTCGACCACGGTCACCGTGTCGGGGCGGGCGATCGAATGGGTGCAAAACGCCTGGCTGCGCGGGGTCTGGCGCACATCGAGCCCCACTTTGGCCTTGAACCACTGGCGATCGGCATCCACGAGCGAAACCAGCGCGATCGGCGTGGCGAAATGCGCGCTGGCAATCTCGACCAGATTGTCGAAGCGGCTGTCGTATGCGGTATCGAGAATGCGATAATCATTGAGCGTCGCCAATCGCTCGATCTCGTTGCCGGGAATGGGATACGACACGACCCTTCTCCTTGTGTGCAACGGCAGCACCGGTCGCGCGCGTCATCCCGGCGACGCCGCGTCTGGCGGATATTGCCGGATGCGCTGGTTTACACGTGTTAACGACCCGGAACGGAAACGGCTTTACCCCCGATGGTCGGCATGGAAAGTCCAAATGCCTGACCACAAACGGCAAACCAGCCCATGCCGAACCGGCACGGGATGCCACAGCGCTCCGAGCGAAGTGTTACGGAAGGTGGTTAATCGCGAAATTGGTACGTAACGCCGTCGCGCCGGGTCTCAGGACAATCCGGGCACCGCCACGGGGGTCAATTCCGGCGCTTCGAAGCTGGCAACCGGATAGGCGCAATAGTCCGCAGCATAATAGGCGCTGGGCCGGTGATTGCCCGATTCCCCAAGCCCGCCAAACGGCGCGGAAGAGGCGGCGCCGGTGGTCGGGCGGTTCCAGTTGACCACGCCCGCGCGGATTTCGCTGACAAAGCGGCCCCACAGCGCCGGATCGGCAGCGAGCAGCCCGGCGCTGAGGCCGAACGCGGTGGCATTGGCGGCGGCGATCGCGGCGGAAAAATCGGGCACGCGCACGATCTTGAGCACCGGGGCAAAGATTTCCGCATCGGGCACGGCGACACCTGTCGCATCGAGCATAACCGGGCCAAAGAACGCCTCGCCTCGCCCCTCTGCGCGGTTGCGATCGAGCAGGACGCGGCATCCCGCAGCAATCAGGCCGTCGAGCGCAGCACGGGCGGCCCGCGCAGCCTGCGGCGCAATCAACGGGCCCATGAACGCATCATCGTCGCCCGCACCGATCGGCAGGCGCGCGGCGAGATCGATCAGCGCCGCAACCAGCGCATCGCCCGCTTCGCCTTCGGGCACGATCAGGCGGCGCGCACAGGAACAGCGCTGGCCGGTGGTGATGAACGCGGAATGGACCACGAGATTGGCGAGGATCGCCGGATCAGTCGTTTGATCCCACACCACCAGCGGGTTGTTGCCGCCCAGTTCGAGCGCAAGGATCACCCCCGGCCGATCGATGAAGGCGCGGCGGAAATGGCGCCCGGCCGTGGCCGAGCCGGTAAACAGCAGCCCGTCGATATCCTGTTCGAGCAGGGCCGCGCCGGTGTCGCGCCCGCCCTGCACCACTTGCAGCACATCGTCGGCAAGCCCCGCCGCATGCCAGGCATCGACCAGCGCCGCGCCGACCGCCGGGGTCAGTTCCGACGGCTTGAACACCACGGCGTTGCCCGCGATCAGCGCGGGGACGATATGGCCATTGGGCAAGTGGCCGGGGAAATTGTAGGGCCCGAGCACCGCCATGACTCCGTGCGGATGGTGGCGCAGCACGGCGCGGCCAAAGGGCTGCGCGCTGTCGCTCGTTCCGGCGCGTTCGGCCTGGGCGCGGATCGAAATATCCACTTTGCCGATCATCGCGGCGACTTCGGTGCGCGCTTCCCACACCAGCTTGCCGGTTTCGCGCGCGATCAGCCGGGCGAGATCTTCGCGCCGCACGTCGAGCACAGCGGCATAGGCGCGGGCCAGCGCCACGCGCTCGGCAAGCGGGCGGCGCGCCCAGCCCGGCGCGGCGGCGCGCGCACGCGCCACGGCCTCGGCACAAGCCGCCGCATCGGCGACGGCGCCCTGCCAGACGAGATCACCCGTTGCCGGATCGAACGATTGCAGCAGTTCAGCCATCAGCACACCATAACCCTGTCGCCGGAAATCACGCCCAGCCCCGCAGCGACAGCGGGGGGCAGCATCACGTCATCTTCGCCCACCACGGCGGCTCCGCGCAAGGCCCGGAATGTCGCAAGATCGGGCACGGCAAGCAAGCAGTCGGTTGCCGCATCGGCCAGTAAACCGTCAATCGGCACCCCGTCGATCACTCGCACGGTTCGCAAGCGGGCGCCGCGCACGGTGGCAATCGCATCGCGCGGGGCAAACATCGTCGGCCCGCCGTCAAAGATGTCGATCAGCCCC
The DNA here is from genome assembly GCF_001519055.1 of Novosphingobium sp. Fuku2-ISO-50. Classification (GTDB taxonomy): domain Bacteria; phylum Pseudomonadota; class Alphaproteobacteria; order Sphingomonadales; family Sphingomonadaceae; genus Novosphingobium. Next base: position 100,076 of record NZ_KQ954296.1, read on the forward strand.
GATCGCGCAAAACCTTCGCTTTCGAGCATGTGCCGCGCGGCTTCGCCATGGCGGTGCACCTTGCCGATCGCCGCTTGCGCCTCGTCCGGCACGAGTTCGAGATAGATCGGGTGACGCGGGGCAAGGTCGGCGATGAATTGCCCGTCGGTGGTGGTAATCATCTGATCGGCCTGTTCGAACGGCAGGCGAAAGAATTTGGCCGAGATTCCTTCCCAGAACGGGCTGACATCGCGTTCGTCGAACCACCCGCGCAATTCGGCCATGACGGTTTGCGCAAAACGATCGCGCGCAGCGGCAATCAGCATGTAGCGCGACCGCGCGAGCAGCGCCCCCGTCCCCGCCTGACGCTTGCCCGGACGCAGGAACAACGAGCCGACTTCGGAATGGCCGCTGCATTCGTTGACCAGCACCAGCGCCTGATGATCAAAGCGCGTGGCCGTGGCCGAACTGAACTGCGTAAACGTCACCACGCGAAACGAGAAGTGCGGGCGTTGCAGCCCGACCGCGCCCTTGACCGCCGCAACGCCTTCGATCCGCCCGGTTTCGCCGTCTTCGAGCATCAGCACATACCAGGCCTCGCTCGCGGGCACGGCACCGGCAAAGCTCGCCTCGCTCAGCGCCAGCCGAGAGGCCAGCGTGTCGCGGTTTTCGGGCAGGCTGGTAAAGCCCTTGCCCGACAAGTACGCCAGTTCGAGCAGCGCGTCGGTATCCGCCGGGCCGCCCGGCCGAACCACCAGCATCCGCGTTCAGGCCGCCTGCGCCAGCGCGCGCCGCGTCGCGGCAAAGGCCGTGGCCAGCCGGTCGAGTGCGGTATCGACTTCCCTCGCCGTGATGATCAACGGCGGCAGAAGGCGAATGCAATTGTCACCGCCGCCCGCAACGAGCAGGCCGTGATCGCGCGCCGTCGCCATCATCTCGCGGTTGTTGGTGTGCAGCTTGACGCCGATCAGCAGCCCCTTGCCGCGCACGTCGACCGCGATGTCGCCATACGCGGCGGCCAGCTTGGTCAGGCCGGAGGTCAACCGTTCGCCCATCGCCTGCGCGTGGGCCAGCAGCGCCGGATCGGCGAGCAGGTCGAACGCGGCATTGCCGACCGCCATCGCCAGCGGATTGCCGCCAAAGGTCGTGCCGTGCGCGCCGACAGTCATGCCCGCCGCCGCCTCGCGCGTGGCAAGGCAGGCCCCCATCGGAAAGCCGCCGCCCATCGCCTTGGCAATCGCCATGATGTCAGGCTCTGACCCCGGCGCCCACTGATGCGCAAACAGGCGCCCGGTGCGGCCCATGCCGCATTGCACTTCGTCATGAATGACCAGCACGCCCGCTGCCCGGGCCATGGCTTTCAGCCGGCACAGCCATTCGGGCGAAAGCGCCCGCGCGCCGCCCTCGCCCTGCACCGGCTCGACCAGCACAGCCGCCGTGGTCGGCGCGGCGAGCGCGACGGCAAGCGCGGCGTCATCATCAAGGCCGAGTTGCACATAGCCGGGCAGGCGCGGACCGAAACCGTCAAGATAGGCGGGATTGCCCGAAGCATTGACCGCCGCATACGTCCGGCCATGGAACGAGCCTGCAAACCCGATCACGTCGATGCGTTCGGGGCTGCCCTTGGCCGCGTGGTACTTGCGCGCGGTCTTGATCGCCGCCTCGATCGCTTCGGTGCCCGAATTGGCGAAAAACACCACATCGGCAAACGACGCGCCGGTCAGCTTTTCGGCGAGCTCTTCCTGCCCCGGAATGCGGAAGATATTGGACACGTGCCACAGCTTTTCGGCCTGATTCTGCAACGCGGCGACCAGTTTCGGGTGACAATGGCCAAGCGCATTGGTGGCGATCCCGCTGACGCAATCGAGATAGCTGCGCCCGTCGCGCGCATGAAGCCAGACGCCCTCGCCCCGATCCACTTCGAGCGGCGCCCGGTTGTAGACGCCCATCAATGCTTCGCTCATCGCTGCCTCCGCCAGTTATCTGTTGCAAATATCGCATGGCAGGATCAATTCAAAACAAGGAATGCGCATCGATTGATGCGTTGAATGCATCAAGGAGCCTTATGAGCGACCGCACGCTGCTGCCGCCGATGGGCGCGATCCATGCTTTTGTCGAAGCCGCCGCGACCGAAAACTTTTCCGCCGCCGGCGCGCGGCTGGGGCTCAGTCAGAGCGCGATCAGCCGCCAGATCGCCGTGATCGAGGCGATGGCGGGCACGGCGCTGTTTGAACGGCGCGGACGGCGGGTGGTGCTCAATGCCGCCGGGCGGCGCGTCCATGCCGCGCTGCTTCCCGCGCTCGATCAGATCGCCGGGGCAATGCGCGCGGTGCGGGCGCAGGACAGCGAATTGACCGTGGCGACGCTGCCCGGGTTCGGCATGCGCTGGCTGGCGCCGCGCCTGCCGCAATTGAGCGCGCGGCATCCCGACCTGATCGTCAATCTGACCGTGCGGATCGATCCGTTCGACCTCGCTCGCGAAGGGTTTGATGCCGCGATCCATTTCGGCGCGCCCGACTGGCCCGATGCCGAGCACCATTTCCTGTTTGAAGAAGACCAGATCGCGGTTGCCGCGCCCGGATGGGTGCAAGCACACGGAATTGCACGCCCCGCAGACGTGATCCATGCCCCGCTGTTGTTCCAGAGCCTGCGGCCGGGCGCCTGGAACGACTGGCTGGCAAGCCAGGGGATCGACGCCCCGCCGTTGACCGGCGCGCGCTTCGATCATTTCCTGATGGCGGCGCAGGCGGCGGCAGCGGGCGCCGGGCTGGCGATCATCCCGCGCTTTCTGATCGAGCCGGAGCTGGCCTCGGGCATGCTGGTCGAGCCATTTGCGCACCGGCTGAAAAGCAAGTCGGCCTATTACCTCGTCCACGCGCGCGGCCCGGTCTCGCCCGCGCTGGCGCGGTTTCGCGACTGGCTGACCGATCAGGACGCGGCTTCAGCGCAGATCCAGTCGCGAAAGGCGACCAGCGGCGGATAATCACGACGATGGGCGGGAAACGCCAGCCAATAGCGATCGGCGCTGTCGACCGGCGCGAGCCCGCCGGGGACGACCAATGCGCCCGAGGCCAGCTCATGATCGATCAGGAACGTCGGCATCAGCGCGACACCGAGCCCGGCGATGGCGACTTCGGCAGCGGTGGCGAACTGGTCGATCATCAGCGCAGGCGCCGGTGCGGCAAGCCCTGCCCCGGCGAACCAGCCCGCCCAGGCCGCTGCGCGCGAGGACAGCCCGATCAACGGCGCGCGGGCCAACCGGGTCAGCGCTTCGTCACGCGCGAGCGGCCGGTCGAGCCCCATCCGCGCGGCCAGCCCCGGCGCCATGACCGGTATGACTTGTTCATGCATCAACGGCACGAATTCTGCCCCCGGCCAGTCGGGGGCGCCGAAATGGATCGCGAGATCGAGCGGATCGCGCGCGAAGTCGAACGGGGCCAACCGCGTGGCAAGGTGCAGCGTGATCCCCGGATGCGCTTCGCCAAATCCGGCGAGGCGTGGGGCGAGCCAGCGGGTCGCGAATGTCGGCAGCACCGCCAGCGTCAGGACACCGCCCGACGGATTGAACCGGCAGGCGAGCGTTGCAGTGGTCAGGATGGCGAGCGCGCGGCGCACTTCGCCCAGATAGCTGCGCCCGGCGGGTGTCAGAGCGAGGCTTTGCCGTTCGCGGTGAAACAGGGCGCGCCCGATCTGGTCTTCGAGCGCGCGGACCTGGCGGCTGACCGCGCTTTGCGTCAGGGCAAGCTCGCGCGCGGCGGCGGTGACGCTGCCGAGGCGGGCCACGACGTCGAAGGCGAGCAGCAACGCGGTCGGCGGCAGATGACGCCGCGCAAGCGGGATGTCATTCCCGTTTGGAATAGGTTCAGTCGGAAACATCGCTTGCCTCTGGTGTTTGGTCCAGCCAGTTCATGCCTACCGGGTATGCCTTGGCGATCCGGCGTGCAAGTGCCAGCAAGAAAGCCCCTGCAATGTCTGCTTTTGTCGATGCGGATCAGATCCGTGCCCGTTTCGCCGCCGCGCTGTCGGACATGTATCGCGCCGAAGTGCCGCTTTATGCCGACTTGCTTGCCATCGTCGGCGACGTGAACGCGCAAGCGGGCGGAACCGACGAAGCGCGGATCGCGATCGAGCGCCATGGCGCGATCCGGGTCGGCACCGCGCAGGAACTCGCCACGATGGCACGCGCCTTTGCTGTCATGGGGATGGAGCCGGTCGGCTATTACGATCTCGCCCCCGCCGGGGTGCCGGTGCATTCGACAGCGTTTCGCCCCCTGACCGAGGCGACGCTCGCGGCCAATCCGTTTCGCGTGTTCTGTTCGCTGTTGCGCCACGATCTGATCGGCGATGCCGCGTTGCGCGACGAAGTCGCCGCGATCCTCGCGCGGCGGCAGATCTTTGTGCCGCGCGCGCTGGATCTGATCGCCCAGGCGGAGCGCGATGGCGGCCTGGGCAAAGGTGACGCCGACGCGTTTGTTTCGGCCTTGCTCGAAACCTTTCGCTGGCACAGCGAGGCGACAGTCACAGCCAAGACCTATCAACGACTTGCCGCGCAGCATCGGCTTATTGCCGACATCGTCGCCTTCAAGGGGCCGCATATCAATCACCTGACCCCGCGCACGCTCGACATCGATGCGGCACAGGCCGCGATGCGCGCGCGCGGGATCGATGCCAAGGACACCATCGAGGGGCCCCCGGCGCGCAAAGTGCCGATCCTGCTGCGCCAGACGAGTTTCAAGGCGCTGAACGAAGCGGTGCGTTTTGCCGATGTCGGCGGCCGACACACCGCGCGCTTTGGCGAAATCGAGCAACGCGGCGCTGCGCTGACTCCCAAGGGCCGCGCGCTCTATGACCGGCTGTTGGCGCAAGCGCGGCACGGCGATACGCGGGCCGTGTTTGCCGCCTTTCCCGACGATCTGCCCACGCTGATCCGCGAAGGCCTGATTTACGTGCGGCGCGGCGCCGACGGGCTGGAGCCGATCACTTATGAAGATTTCCTGCCCGTCAGCGCGGCGGGGATCTTTCAGTCGAACCTGTCGGGCGAAGCGCGCCGCGATTATGCCACAGCGTCATCGCAGGCCGCGTTCGAACGCGCGCTGGGCCGCGCGGTGATCGATCCCTTTGCGCTCTATGCCGCCATGGCGATCATGCCCGAGCCTGTTACCAACTGAGCCCGAACGGCGCGAATGTCGTATCGATCGCCGGAAACAGCAGGCGCGCGGCGGCCAGATCGCGCGCCGCGCCATCGGCCTTGCCCGCCTGGCGCCGGACCAGCGCGCGCAAGTAATAGGCTTCTGCGCTGGCCGGATTGATGTCGAGCGCGGTGTCGAGATCGCCGCCCGCCTGAGTCAGATCATGCTGACGCAGACGGGCCAGCGCGCGGCCTTCGAGCGAAAGCGTCGCGAGTTGATCGCTGAGCTGGATCGCGCGCGTGCAGTCGGCCGCGGCGCCTTCGAGATCGGCGTCGAGCAACCCCTTGAGCCGACAGCGCATATTGAGCAGAACCGCATTGCCCGAACGCTTTTCGACCGCCGCGTCGATTTCGGTCAGCGCGCCCGCCTTGTCGCCCGCATCGGCCAGCGTTTCGGCCTTGATCGCGCGATAGAACGGTTCGCGATCATCGCCGTTGGCCAGCCCCGCGTCGATCAGCGCCAGCGCCTTGTCCTTGTCGCCGGTCAGCGCCATCAGCCGCGTGGCAATCGACAGCGCACCGATGTCCGAAGGATCGAGATCGAGCGCGGCGCGCATGTCGGCAAGCGCGCTCTTGCGATCACCGATCGCCTGATAGAGCTCCGAACGCTCGCGCAAGGTCGCCTTGTCCTTGGTCAGCGCCAGCGCCTTGCCGAGATCGGCAATCCCCGCGCGGGGATCAAGCTCAAGCGCATGGAACATCGCGCGCATCCGGTATCGCGCCGCGTCGTCCGACTTTTCGCCGATCCACCGGTCGATCAGCGCGGCCGACCGATCGAACAGATGATCGCGCCGGGCCTGTTCGACGCCTTGCCAGGGCGCGGGATAGCCCGCCACCGTGCGCAGCTTTGGCGCGCGATTGGCAAATTCGACATCTTCGCGCCGCATCGCCGGGATCGCCGAGGCGGGAACCTCGCCCCCGTCGATCGTGAACGTGATCGCATAGGCAAATGTGCCGTCGCGCAATTGGGCATGAAGCGTGTTGCCCCCGGCGCCGGGCTGATTGAGCGTTTCATCCGCGATACCCTCCATCGCGATGCCTTCGCCATGGCGCGGCAGGAGAATGCTGGAGGTGATCAGCTTGTTTTCCGGATCGCCCAGCGCGACCGGAACATCCTGCCAGATCGCGCGGGTGCGGTCGGGGTAGCTCGTCGTGCCGAGCATGCCGGGATTGAACGTATAGCGGCTGTCGGCGCGTTTCCACGTCGGCATGGCAAAGCCTTCGCCCCGGATCGTCGCCGCGCCCGTGGCGGGATCATAGGCAAAAGTCGGCCGCAACAGGACTGCGCCGAACCCGCCGCCCGAAAGCAGCTTGCGCAAGATATTGGCGCGCGTTTCGGCATCGAGCCCGGCGACAAGGCTGTTGAGCTGCCCCGCCAGCGCGCCGTGCGCATGCCCTTCGATCACGATCGGCGCAAACATGCCGATCCCGGCGCGCATGTCGATGTCGTTATGAATTTCGACAACGGGATGCGCGGGCGCACGCGCCGGCGCCTTGACCAGACTGGCCCCGGCGGCACGCAGCGGCAAGACCCAGTGATAAGGCGGCACATCGTCGAGATCCGCCTCACGCGTGCCGAGCGCCGTGCCGTCGAGCCACAAGGTCGCCCCACCGGGATGCGCCAGCACCATGACATGATTGAACGCCATGACCGACGGCAGCCGTTCGCTCAGCAGATCGCCATTGCCCAGATTGGCCAGCGCCGCCTCTGCCTCGATTCCCAGCTTGCCCAAAATCGCCAGCAGCAGCAGCGTCTTGGCCTTGCAATCGCCATACCGCAGCGACCAGGTCTGCTCCGGCGTTTGCGGGACGAGATTGCCGCCTTCCATGCTGACCGCGAAATAGCGGATCTTGTCCTGCACCAGTTGCAGCGCCATCGCCGTGCGGCGGCGCGGGTCGGCGCTCGCAGCGGCGATGCGGGCGACTTCCTGATCGAGATCGCCGCCCTGTTTGATCGCGGCGGCAGCGCTGTCGGTGCGATAGAGCGGGGCCATCGTGCGGCTGACTTCGGCCCAGTCGGCAAAGTCGGACAGTTCGATCAGCGAGGGTCGTGCATAGCGGCCCGGTGCCCTCGGCGCGGAATCGGGTTGTTTGGCAACGGGGAGCGTGACGGACAGTTCGTGCCAGCCTGCGCTCGAATGCGTCGCCTGATCGGGACTGACCCCGGTGAGACAGGATTTCCAGCGGATCGCATCGCCATCGCGCCACAGCACGCGCGCCCGGCCAAAGCCCAGCGAGACGGGCTGCGCCACCAGCAGCGCGGCGGCATTGCCATGCCCTGCCAGCACCGGATCATGCTGAGTCACCGACATGCGCACATCGAGCACATCGCCCACCCGCAAGCCTTCGACCAGCATGGTCGCGGTCAGCAAGCCATTGAGCTGCAGCGATTCAAGCTCTGCCTCGCGGCGCAGGACCTGAAACCGGCTTCCCCCGGCCAGCACGTCGATCCGCTGCGCTCCGCGCAAGATCGTGATCGCGTGAATGATCAGATCGCCGTGATCTGGCGCCCAGGTCGCCGTCACCGTGCCGACGCGAGTCAGCGCCTCGGGCGTGTCGATACGAACCGCATTGTCGAAATAGCCCCAGACCGTGCCGTGATCGATGCGTGTCTGGGTATCGATCACCCGCTGTTGCGGCTGGGTCGCGTCAGAAGAGGCCGCGCTGTCGATCGGAATCGGCGTGACCCAGTCGGGCAGCGGCTGATAGAGCGGCTTGTCCCCCGCGTGCGCAGGTTCCGAAATCGATGCCAGCGCGATCAGCAGCAAACCGGTCCGTCCGACACCACGCAATCCCCGGCGATGGCCGCGTCGCCTGCCTGATCCCTGCCCCGTTTCCTTCATTGCCCTGCCGTGTCCGCCCCATTCGATGAATGGCACCACAGCTATCAGCAAACGCCCGAATGAAAAGCGCAATCGGGTCCACATGCCAACGAAGCCGGGGCACCGGATTCGCCTGCCGCAAGGGAAGGCAAATCCGGCGCGCGGCAACCGGTCCTGTCGATCCGTCAGCGACGACCGTGATCGCCGCCGTATTCGCCGTGGCCACCGCCCGCATGGCCGCCGCCCTGGTAGCCACCGCCGCGATAGCCGCCGCCCTGATACCCGCCATGGTAGGCCTGAACCGCGTAGCCGCCACGATACCCACCGGCATAACCGCCGCGATACCCGCCAACCACAAACGGACGGGCATAGCGGGCGCCGCCGTACCACCAGCCGCCGTCATGCCAGCCCCAACCGAGGTTGGCGTAATACGAGGCGGGATAGCAGTATCCGTCATAGCCCGGATAAGCATTGTAGCAGCCGACCTGCGGCGCATAAGCGACCGGCGCAGGCACATAGGCGACCGGAGCCGGAGCGGCATAAGGGCCATGGTCCGACGCAATCGCGGCGCCGGCGATCAGCCCGATCAAGCCCGCAGCAACCGCAATCCCGGCGCCGTCGCCGCCGTGGCGTTCATACCCCCAGGGACGTGCTTCGGCAGGAGCGGCCCCCGCCAGCAAACCGGCCGCCAGCGTGGCGGTCAATGCAGTACCCAGAATGGCCTTCTTGAAGTATCCCGTCATGATACGCCTCCTTGTCGGCGTTGCCGGGGAGTTCGTTTTGCACCCCGGCAGCGATTCGTTTCCATGTCGTTATCTCTACGCCTGCCAAGCTGAACGCCGCAGGACGCGCGAATGCAGCGTCCGTTCATCTTTCGCCCGTCGACGCAAAAACGGCAGCAGGCGATTGCGCGGCCCCTTGTTATGCTATAGTTCATATCAATAAGCGCGATCTCATCGCCATTTTCCGGGAGAGCTTTGATCATGGAATTCACCCGTTTGAACCCGATCACGGGGGCCATCGCATCATCGGCTGTGGCGATGCAGGCACAGGACATGGCGGCGATTGCCGCGCGCGCCGCCGCGGCGCAACCGGCCTGGGGCGCGCAAGGGCCCAATGCGCGGCGCATCGTGCTGAACCGCGCCGCCGCCGCGCTCGAAGCGCGCAAGGATGATTTCGTGGCGGCGATGATGGGCGAAATCGGCGCAACGGCGGGTTGGGCGATGTTCAACCTCGGCCTTGCCGCATCGATGGTGCGCGAGGCCGCCGCGCTGACCACGCAGATCGGCGGCGAAGTGATCCCTTCGGACAAACCGGGGTGCCTGGCCATGGCCTTGCGCGAGCCGGTCGGGGTGATTCTGGGCATTGCGCCGTGGAATGCGCCGATCATCCTGGGCGTGCGCGCGATCGCGGTGCCGCTCGCTTGCGGCAATGCGGTGATCCTGAAAGCGAGCGAGATCTGCCCGCGCACCCATGCCCTGATCATCGAAGCCTTTGCCGAGGCAGGCTTTCCCGAGGGGCTGGTGCAAGTCGTCACCAATGCGCCTGCCGATGCGGGCGATGTGGTCGGCGCGCTGATCGACGCGCCGCAGGTCAAGCGCATCAATTTCACCGGATCGACCGCTGTCGGCCGGATCATCGCCACGCGCGCGGCGCAAAATCTGAAGCCCTGCCTGCTCGAACTGGGCGGCAAGGCGCCGTTGCTGGTGCTTGAAGACGCCGATCTTGACGAAGCGGTCAAGGCCGCCGCGTTCGGCGCATTCATGAACCAGGGGCAGATCTGCATGTCGACCGAGCGGATCATCGTGACAGAGGCCGTCGCCGATGCCTTTGCCGAGGCCTTTCGCGCCAAAGTCGCTTCGATGGCGGTCGGCGACCCGCGCGAAGGCACGACGCCGCTGGGCGCGGTGGTCGATGCCAGGACCGTGACGCATTGTCGCGGCCTGATCGACGACGCGCTGGCGCATGGCGCGACATTGCTGACCGGGGGCGAAACCCTCGCCAATGTCCTGATGCCCGCGCACGTCGTCGACGGCGTGACGCAGGCGATGAAGCTGTTTCGCGACGAGAGCTTTGGCCCGGTGGTCGCGATCATTCGCGCGCGCGACGAAGACCATGCGATCGAACTGGCCAACGACAGCGAATACGGTTTGTCGGCGGCAGTATTCACCCGCGACACCGCGCGCGGGCTCCGGGTCGCGCGCCAGATCCGCAGCGGCATCTGCCATATCAACGGGCCGACCGTTCACGACGAGGCGCAAATGCCCTTCGGCGGCGTCGGCGCGTCGGGCTATGGCCGGTTTGGCGGCAAGGCCGGGATCGACAGCTTTACCGAACTGCGCTGGATCACCATGGAAACCCAGCCGGGCCATTTCCCGATCTGATGCAGGCAGGGGCGGTCTCGCGACCGCCCCTGATTCAGATCAGAAGGGCCGATCACCCATGATCGTCGCGCGGTTCATCACGCGGTGCGCATCGCCATAGTCATATGTGGCGTAGTGCTGCGTCACGCGGTTGTCCCAGATGGCGACATCGCCCGCGCGCCATTTCCAGCGCACGGTATATTCGGGCCGGGCGACATGGGCATAGAGCATGGCGAGCAGCGGCTCTGCCATGGGCGGCTCCATACCGACAATGCCGGTCGTGAAGCCCTCGCTGACAAAGATCGCCTTTTTCCCGGTGACCGGATGCGTGCGGATGACCGGATGCACCACCGGGGGATTGCTGCGCTTGGCCGCTGCCAGTTGTTCGGAGCCGAAACGTTCGGCCGGAAACGACTTGGCAAGATCATGCGTCGCCGACAGCGTGCCCAGATAAGTCTTGAGCGTGTCGGGCAGCGCGTCATAGGCCGCCGTCGCGCTGGCCCAGAGCGTGTCACCGCCGAGCGCGGGCACTTTGCGCGCCAGGAGCACCGCGCCGAGCGACGGGGTTTCGGTAAAGCTGACATCGCTGTGCCACAGCGCATTGTCGCGCAAATCGTTGAGCGCGGTGTCGAGCAGCATGATCTCGGGCACGCGTTCGCAACGCGGATAGATCGGATGGATGTGCAACGGGCCGAACCCGGCGGCGAGGTCGCGCTGCTGCTCTTCGGTCAATGCCTGATCGCGAAAGAAGATCACCTGATGCGCCAGCATCAGCGCTTCGACCGCATCGCGGGTTTGCGCATCGAGCGGTCGCGACAGATCCACCCCTGACACCACCGCCCCGATGGCCGGGGTAAGCTGCTCGATCGTGATGTTCATGGTCATCGACTCCACCGCTTGATCGGGATGGGCTTCACGGTTGCAGGGCAGAACCTAAGTCGGAATTCCCATCTGAAGACAGCCTTGTTTCCTGTATAAGAAAAACTGCATGGCCTTATTGCGATTGGCCATTCGCAGGGTCGCGCGGCAGGACGCGAAAGCCCGCGTCCGGGCGAACCCAGATCACCCGCTGATCGGGAAAGACGGCAGCACTGCCGGTAATTCGCGCGCGCGCCACGAAGCCTGCGGCCACCGGCACATAGATGGTGCAAATCTCGCGATTGATCGCCGATCCCATCGCATCGGTGATCTGAATCAGCAGGGGAAGCGCATGATCGGCGGGCACCGGTCGATCGAAATAGCGCAGCTTTGCGGCCAGCGCCTGTTCGCGGCGGACCGTACCGCACACCGCGCCGTCGCGCAGCGTGACCGGGGTTTCGATATCCATGGTCAAGGGCTGGGTCGGGTCCGGCAAGATCGTGGCGGTGTTGATCCAGCCGCCGTCGCTTTCGCGGCGATAGGCGGAGATCGACCGGCAGGTGCGGCTCACCCGGTCGGGTTCATAGCACTGCACCATACCCGATTTCGCCGGCGCGAGCGGATCGGCTGCAGGCGGCACGGCCGCGTCGGCGAGAACCATCGTGGCAAGGAACAGACCGGCAGGAACCAGAGGCAGCATGACGAAATCCCGTTCGATGACCATGGCAACGCCGTTCCGCAATAAGCCCGACTTGGCCACGATCAACAAAAATGCCGATGGGAGGTGAAATGACCTGCAAAAGCGGGCAGGAGCAGGCGCTTGCCACATGATTCGGCACCCTTTTTCATTCTCTCTGATCCGGACCCGAGCCCATGCCCCCCCGCAAGCCTATCGATCGCCGCGCCGCGATGATCATGGTCGTTCTGTGCCTGATCTGGGGGACACAGCAGGTCGTGATCAAACTTGCCGCCCCGGCGATGAGCGCGACTTTGCAGATGAGCCTGCGTTCCGGGCTTGCCGCGATGGGCGCGCTTGGCGTGGCGCTCGCCCGGCGCGAAGCGCACTGGATCGATCGCGCGACGCTGGTGCCGGGGATTCTGGTGGGGGTGTTCTTCGGTCTGGAATTCGCGCTTTGCGGGGAAGCCTTGCGCTATACGAGCGCATCGCACGTCACCGTCTATCTCTATTCCGCGCCGATTCTGATCGCGATCGGGCTGGGGTTTGCCCACCGGGACGAGCGATTGCGCCCCGAACAGTGGCTCGGCGTGCTGGTGGCCTTTTCCGGCGTTGCGGTGACCTTTCTGGGGCGGGGCGATCCCGGCGCCTATCCGGCGATGCGGTTTGGCGATGCGCTCGCGCTGGGCGGCGCGGCGGCCTGGGCCATCACCGCAATGGTGCTGCGCGGTTCGAAGCTGGCCAATGCACCGGCCACGGTCACGCTGTTTTATCAATTGGTCGGCGCCGGAGTCGAAGCCGGAGCGATGGCCTTTGCCATGGGCGAAACCGCCGTGCACCCGACGCTCGGGCTGGGCCTGGCGCTGGCCTGGCAAGTGCTGGTAGTCGCCTTTGCCAGCTATCTGACGTGGTTTGCCCTGCTGCGCCGTTATAGCGCGGCACGGCTTGGCGTGCTCAGTTTCATGACGCCGGTGTTTGGCGTCGCAGGCGGCATCATTCTGCTGGGTGATCGCATCGACGCCGGTTTTGCCATCGGCGCGGTGATGATTCTGGGCGGAATCGTCTTTGCCACCACCGGCCTGTCGCGCCGACGCCGCGAGGGGCATGCCTGAAATACCCAGCTTAGGGGATTTCCCCTAACGCGCCATCAAGCGGAATTCACCCCGCGCTGCCACGGTGCAAAAAACCGGGATGATTCCCGGCAAAGCCGCACTGTTTCAGCCAAATCCAGCATTGCAAGGGGTGCCATGCTCAAGCGGATAGATCCGTCCGACGTCACACTCGGCATGTTCATCCACAAACTGGAGGGCAACTGGTTCAGCCATCCGTTCTGGAGCGCGCGCTTTTTGCTGACGGATCCGGTCAAGCTGCAACAATTGCACGCCAGCGCCGTACCGGGCGTCATCATCGATACCGAGCGCGGCCTCGACACCGAGGACAGCGCAGTCGACGAACGATCCTCGTCCGGCCCTGCCCCCGCTCAACGCCGCGCGGCGGCGCCTGCCATGCGGCTGCCCGATCCCCCCTCGCCGCCCAATCTTTCCTCGCCGCCCAATCTTTCCTCGCCGATCGCGCGCACGTTTATAAGCAGCGTCGGCATAAGCAGAGTCGGCAAGGGCCAGGGCAAAGTGTTGTCGGCTCCGCCCGCCGATGTCGTTCGCGGATTCGGCAAGGCGCAAGCCGTTGCCGAGCGCGGCCTGAAAGTGATGGCCCATGTCTTTCTGGAAATGCGCCTGGGCAAGGCGATCACCCCGGAAACAGTCACGCCGGTCATCGATTCGATCATCACCTCGGTGCAAAGCAATCCCTTTGCTTTCAATGGCCTGATGCAGTTTCGTCGCGACAGCGAGCATGTCTATCGCCATGCTCTGGCGACCAGCGCGCTCATGATCGCGCTTGGTCGCAGCCTGCGACTGCAACCGGCCGACATTCATGCCGCAGGTCAGGCCGGGCTCCTGCTCGATGTCGGTGTCAGCCGGTTGCCGCTGGACGACACGGCGCCGAACCACGATCCGCGCCGATTGCCGCCCGAAATCTGGCAAAGCCATGTCCGTCTCGGGCATGACTTCATCCTCAAGAGCCGCCTGCCCGAAGCTGTCGCACGCGCCTGCCTTGAACATCACGAGCGCATCGACGGCACCGGCTGGCCCAATGCCGCCGGGGGCAGCACCTTGAGCAAGTTGGGGCGGATGGCCGCGATCTGCGATGCCTATGACTTGCTGGTCAGCGGCGGCGAAGGCCAGCCCGGTCTCGACCCCGGCGAAGCGTTGCGGGACATGAAGCGCGACACGGGCGCCTTCGATGCCGACTTGCTGTCGGTGTTCGAAACGACCATCGGCATCTGGCCGACCGGGGCCGTGGTGGAATTGCGCTCGGGCCGGCTTGCCGTGGTGATCGACCAGCATCGCGACGCCCCCGACCGACCGCTGATCGCGGCCTTCTACGACCCCGCCGGCCGCCGCCCGATCGACGACGTGTGGATCGACCTGACGACATGTTACGGCGCAGATGCGATCACCGGCCCCGGGCTGATCGCCGGCCTGCCGCCGCCCTGTCAGGCAAGTGCATCCGCCGCGCTCGCCGCCGTGATGGAGCGGATCAAGCCGAGCGCCAAAGCGTCGGCACGGGGCCACAAGGCAGCCTAAGCAATTTCCCTGAGGCCTTGCCACCAGGCCGGCGCGAAGACGCATTTACCATGGCGGCCATAGGATCACGCCTGGATCACCCCGCCAGCGGAAAGCCTCGACGATGAACGCCCCTTTCGTGACTGCGCCAAAGCCGCGCAACGGCACGACCACCGCCGCGCCGGCGCCGACACGCCCCCCCGCTCCGGCCCCTCGGCGTGACCATTGCTTTCCGCACGAATTGCCCGATGTGCTCGACTGGTTTTCCGGAATCCGGGTGCTCAGCCTCGATTGTTTCGACACGCTGCTGTGGCGCGATTGCCATGCGCCAACCGACCTTTTTGCCGTCCTGCCGGACATCAATCCGTCCCAGCGAGTCCATGGCGAACACCGCGCGCGGCTGCGCGCGCGCGCCGGGCGCGGGGTGCATGACATTGCCATCGACGAGATCTATCGCACGATCATGCCGCGCGCGCGCGACGACGAGCGCGCCCGCGCGATTGCCGCCGAACTCGATGCCGAAGCGCGCCACTGCTATGGCTTTGCCCCGACCATCGCGCTGATGCGCGAAGCCAGGCGGCGCGGCATGCAGGTGATCGTGGTATCGGACACTTATCTGAACCCGCGCCAGCTGCACGCGTTGATCGGGCGCGCCGCCGGGGCGGAGGTCGCCGCGCTGATCGACCGGGTATTTGCCTCTTCGATCCATGGCTTGCCCAAGTCTGCCGGGCTCTATCGCGAGGTTCTGGCGCGCATCAAGGCCAAGCCCGGCCAGATCCTGCATATCGGCGACAACGAAGGGGCCGATGTCGGCGGCGTCCGCCCGTTCGGTGTCCACACGCTGCATCTCAGACAATTCACCGAACGCACGACGCAGCAATTGCGGCTGGAAGGCGCGGTCGCCGCGCTGATCCATGGGCACGGCGCACGCAGCCTGCAAACGCCGCAGCCGCACCGCCCGGCGCTGGCGGTCGAAGCGCCGCGCCTGGCAAGCGCCGCCCATCATTTCGGCTTTGCCGCGCTCGGGCCGGTGCTGTTCGGCTTCGACCAGTGGTTGCGCGCCGAAGCCGCCGCGCTGCATGCCGCAAAGGGCGCGACGGTGCATTGGCTGTTTCTGATGCGCGACGGATACTTGCCGATGCGCATGCACCAGGTGCAGGGCCCGGCGCCATCGATCCACGCGATCGAAATCAGCCGTCTGACGGCGACCTTTGCAACATTTGCACAAGACAGCACGATCACGCGTCATCTGGAGGAAAATCGGGGCACCGACCCCCGTATCCTGGCAAGCCAATTGCGGCTTCCCCCCGAAACGATCGAGCAGCTTTGCGCCGGACGAACGCACGAGAGCGGCTGGTCTGCGCTGCTTGAATGGTGCCGCGTACCGGCCAACCGGCGACCGATCGTCAAAGCGGCGCAAGCCCTTGCCGATCGGCTGGTAGAGCATGTCCGCAGCGCTGTCTCCCCGGCAGAGGGCGATACGCTGATGCTGGTCGATCTGGGCTATAACGGATCGGTGCAATCGCTTATCGATCCGTTGCTGGCGCAATCGCTGAAAGTCCACGTCGCCGGGCGCTATCTGATCCTGCGCGAAATCCAGGCTTCGGGCCTCGACAAGCGCGGCTATCTTGGCGAAGCGCATTACGACCATGTCTTGCTCAACGCGATGACCGCCAATGTCGCGCTGCTCGAACAGTTGTCGACAACGGCGCTGGGCTCGGTGATCGACTATGCCGATGACGGCCAGCCGATACGCAGCGCCAACGACATCGGCAAGCAGCAGAGCGCGGTGCGCGAAGAGGTGCAGCGCGGGTGCCTTGCGTTTGCCCATGCCGCCACGGCGCATGTCCGCCGCGCAAGCAGGGGCGATGCCATCGCGCTGTGGCGCGAAGCCAATGCGGCGACGCTGATGCGGCTGATGTTCCTGCCGATGCGTGAAGAGCTCGACGTCGTCAAAGCGTTCGAGCACGACGTCAATCTGGGCACGGACGAGACGCTGGCGCTGTTTGACCCGGCCATCGCGCGCGAGGGGTTGCTGCAGCAGGGGCTGTTCTATCAAAAAGGCGTGCGGCGGATGTTTCTGCCTGCAGAGCTTGCCGAAGAAGGCCTTGCCACGCGCCTCACGCACTTTGCCACGGCACGCTTTCACATGCCGCTCACATCGGGCGATTTTGGCGGTGAAGCGGGTCGCGTTCCGGTGTTCCTGAGCGATAGGCACGAGGCGACACGGATCGAATTGCCCTATCGCGCGACGCATGACGGGTTTTTCGCACTGTGCATTCCGGTCGGGGCGAGCCGTTATCTGGCCGCTGTGCCGTTCGGGGCGATCGCGCCCTATGTCGAAGTCCACTCCATCGTAGCCATGCCCGCGCGCGAATATCTCAGCAACCGGCATGATACGCACAAGCGCGAAACGACAGTCGTGCCGCAGTTCGACGGCATCACCCCCTTGACCGAGCGGCTGTGGCATTGCCCTGATCCGTCGGGCCTTGCGCTGTTGCAGCCACCGCCTGCGGGCGATGACGCCAATCTCGTGATCGTGGTGGTGTTCCGCGCGGTGGGCGGCGGCCCGGCCTGATGGCCTGTCGCATCCTGAACGGCGCGAATACGAATGAATCGACAGGCCGGACCGATTGCGCTGCATTAAGGGCTGATTATGCGCGGTTTTTGCGCTAGGACTTGGGGCGATCCAACGCTCGCGCGCGATGCGCCAACGTCGGTTTCGTGCCCGCCCTCCTCAGTCCCCGATCGTTTTGTCCGCTTATGGTGTACCGACAAGGATGCAGACGTGTTTGCCGCACCATCGCCGCGCTGGCGGTGTGCGCAGGCCCATGCGCTGCGCCCGCGCATGCCGGAGTGTTGTCGCTGGCCGTTCCGGAAACGCTGGCCAGCCCGGTTGCCATGGCCGACCCGGCCATCGCCCTGCCGGATCTGCCCGACCTCGCTCTGGCGGCACAAGCATCGCTCGGCACGTTCGAAAACGCTTTCAACGCGCGGCTGACCGACAATATCCTGTCATCGATCGGCAGTCTGGCCCGCGCCCGTGCACCATTGCCGAAACCGGGCACGCCGAGCCTGCGCGATGCCTTTGCCGCCAAGTCCCCCTCGCCCGGTCTGGCCCCCGGTCTGGCGCCCGGTCTGGCAATGCTCGCCAATCCGACGTTCGGCGCGCGCGAGGGCGTGGCGGTGAGCGTTGCCCAACGTCTGGTGCCCACAGGCCCCGCGTCGGCCGGGATCAACACCGACGTCCGGATCAGCCACGCGGACGATCGGCTCGACGCCGGGTTCGCCTTGTCCGGCCAGCAGAATTTCACCGCGCCCGACCCCATGGCGATCAGCTATGACGGGCATGCACTGGTCAGCTTCAGCCCGGCGATGCAATTCGGTCTGGCTGCGCGCGGCACGCTGGGCACCGTGTCGACGCCGGCCCTGAACGGAGCCGAAACCGCCGGTCCGCTGTTTCACCTCAATCTGATCAGCCGCAACCTGTCGCTGGTATCGGATGTCGGCTATGATTTCGGGCTCAATCCAACCAGCGCGATGGCGCGGTCCCAACTGCACATGAAAATGGCCCTGAAAATAAAGCTCTGAGAGGTCTGTCAGGTCGGAAAAATGCTGGCCGGGCAAGGTGCTTGTCGCGTCCATCAAGCGGGCGGCGGCGCCTGGCTGCTTTCTGGTTTTGCGCAAGGGCCTGACGTTGCGCGGGCAAACAGGATCAGCGGATTATCGATGACCACGCCGCGCCATATCATCCCCGCCGCGAATGTTTGGGCGATACCATATCCGGCGCGGCAGGCGGCGCGCCCGGGATCCTGCTTCACATCCGATGGCAGCCAGTTCTGCGCGGCAAGAACGAGATCGGGCCTGGTGGCCAGCAACCGGCTCCATTCTGCGGGTCTGGGCAACGCATGCCAAGGCTCGCCGGCCGCCCAGTTCACGTATTGCGGCTTGGGCGTGCCGCCGTGATAATTGGCAAATTCATTGCGCGGCATCCACGGTTGGGTTTCAAAACTCTGCATCCCAAAGGCCGCAATCCGCCCATGGGGATGCTCGTTGCGCCATGCCATGATGGCGCGTGCCGCCGGTTTGCCGGCGGAATAGCTGCCATGGATGTCTTCGATCCCGCTATGCAGTGTCTGCATCCCTTGCATCACTTCAAGAAGCGATAGCGCAACGATCAGGATACGGCGGGCCTGCGCATCATCGGGATCGGTCGCCGGATTGCCCCAGTTGATCCACAGCACAAACACGATCAACGCGAAAAACACCCCGGCGTGCCACGGTTCCGAATAGACTGCGGCAGTAAACATGATCGGCGCCGCCAGCAGCGCCAGCGACAACGCCCGATCGCGGCCCGTCAGCGCCAGCCGAACGAGCTGACCGAGCAACATGACCGACAGCAGGATCCCGATCCCGAACTCCGGCCCGGCCTGACTGACGGCGCTCCACACCGCGCCTCGATCGAACAGCGCATTGGCCAGGAACAGCAGCGTCGCGCCAAGCGGCTTTTGCGGGGCGGTCTGCGCCAGGAAGCCGTTGTCAGCCGGTTGCCACACGGTCCACAGCGCAAACAGCCCGCAACCACCGGCGAGCGCCAGCGCCGCCAAGGCCTGCCGCTGGAATATCCGGCGGGCCGCGATCTGCCGAACGAGCAGTTCCAGGCCCAGAACCGCTGCGGCCAAAAAGCTGAACACATTGACATTGGCCAACAATCCGACAACCAGCGCATAGCGCAATGGTCGGTCGACCCGGGCCGGAAACAGGGCGGCCGCCATCGGCACCAAAAGCAGATCCAGGCAATAGCCCCGGGCGATCACGCTGAATTGATAGCCATAGAAATAGCTTGCCAACAGACCCAGCCGCAAGAACAGCGGAAATGGCGCGAACCGCACGATGATCGCGGCACCGGCAATCGCGCAAGCCGCCGAAAGTGTCCATATCGCGCTGAACGGCAAACCGGCACGCACGGCGACCCACAAGATCACATGCCACAGCGCGGGCGTGCCTTCGTACCGCGCATAATGGCCGACCAGCATGCCAAGGCTGTTGTCGCGCGCGAGCAACCACGCCTGCATTTCATCAAACCAGGCTTCATGATGCAGCGCGACGCCTATAACCCACGCGGCATAGGCGATGAGCGCCACGGCCTGCACAAGGCCAATTTGCGCACCATTCCCGGCGTTCGGACGAGCGCCGTTCCAATCTCTGCCCACGCGAAAACCCCGACCTGATGAGCGATAAATCATGAACGGAATTAGCTAACCACGGGTTAAATCCGGTGTGAACCGGCGTGCCGCCAGGAAGCATTTCACCAAAGTTGCGCGCGCAGACTGTCCGCACATGCTCGGGCATGACTGAACGAGGAGTGCCAGAGGCACAGATTTCGGGGATTCCGGCGATGGTGGGCGGTGACGGGCTCGAACCGCCGACCCTCTCGGTGTAAACGAGATGCTCTACCAACTGAGCTAACCGCCCTAAACGACCGAATTCCTTGAAAACTAAAGATAATCGCTTGGTTTCCTAAGCGCTATCGGCTGTCCTCGGATCGGCGTGGTCCGCCGATGGTCCGCAGACCATCGAGCAGCGCCGTCCTCTACACTACGGAACAGTTTGGTCAACACTCGCTTTGCCTTCGGACTGTTTCTTGGGTTGTAATGAAGGTAGTTGCGGCTCGTGGTGCGCGCGATGCCACGATGGCTGATCGCCGATGTGCGTGACGACATTGTTGTGGCAGGCGGTCAATGCGGGCGAGGCGGAGCTCTTGAGCCAAGGCTCCCGGTTCAATCCGGGTCAGTGCGGCGTTGCACGAACATCCAAACTGGCGGTGATTCCGCCCGTCGGGTTGGCCTCTAGCGCCAGATCGATCCCATAGACCTCGGCAATGTCCCTCGCGATGGCGAGGCCCAGGCCTGAACCCGGCTTGGTGCTGTCGAATCTCGTGCCAATCGCAAACGCATCGACCATCTGTTTGGGCGTCATGCCCGGGCCGTCATCAGCAAGACGAATCGACACCTTGTCGGCGTTTTCCGCAAGGCTGATGGCAATCCGGAGCTTCGCCCATTTGCCGGCATTGTCCAACAGGATCGACACAAGTTCCGACAGATCCATCGGATCGACCGCGACGTTCACTTGCATTCCAGCGGGATGCTTGAAATCGAACACCTTGTCGGGGTGCAATTTGCGCATGGCGCTCAGCAAGGGCGTAAAAATGTCCGGTAACAGGCTCGTCCGCCCGGAGGTCTTGGCCATGGCGGCGGAACGTGCCCGGGCCAGATGATAATCGATCTGTTGCACCATGATGTCGCACTGGCGCAGCAGGCTGGCCCCATGCGCTGCGCCATGGGGATCTTCGGACAAGCGCTCGGCCTCGTCGGCGATAATCGCCAGCGGCGTGCGCAGGCAGTGTGCCAGATTTCCCGCAGCCACGCGGGCACGCTCGATGATGGCGTGATTTTCGACGATGTAGATGTTGAGATCGTCAACCAAAGGGCTGATCTCGGACGGGAATTGACCCGGCAAGGGTTCGCGGCGCCCGCTGCGCAACTCTGCGATAGCGACGCCCAAGCGATTGAGGGGCCGCAGGGCAAAGGCAATCACCAGCACACCCGTGCCGATCAGCGCGGCTGCCAGAGCCATCAGCCACGCCGTCAGTTCCCGTGTGAACCCGGCAATGGCACTGTCCAGATACCTTTTGTCGGTGGCGATGACGTAGTGGATCACCCGGCCATCAGGCACGAGCCGGGTAAAACCATACATGATGGCCGGACCGGTTGGCCCACCTTCGACCATGTGAATGACCTGCGGCGAATGGGCGACATCGTCGTCCAGCCGCCCTCGCCGCATCGAGGCCGATCGCAGCGTCTGCCCCCGATCGACAGTGACCTGCCAGTAAAACCCTGACATCGGTTCCAGATACCGCGGGTCAGACAGGGGGCGGGTCAATGCAATGTGACCGTCTTTGCCCACATCCACGAGTCCCGCCAGTTCGCGCACATGGCCGTAAAGCTCGTCGTGATATTGCAGTTCGATATGCCGGGTAAAAACGCTGGTCGCCGAATACCAGATGCCACCAATGCCCAAGGCCACCCAAACGAGGATCGCGATCAAAAACCGCGACCGCAGACTGGCAGCCGAAAGCTTTCCCAAAAACGGCCGCCCCGTCATGCGTTCAGCCTGTAACCGAAGCCACGCATGGTCTCGATCCTTTCGCGGCCAATCTTGCGGCGCAGACGACTGACCAGGGTCTCAACTGCATTGGATTGGCGTTCGGCATCAAGTTCATAAAGATGCTCGATGATGATATCCTGGGCGAGAGCTTGTCCCGCGTATCGCATGAACAGGTGTAGCAGGCGAAATTCCATGCGCGAAAGCGCCAGCGGTGCGCCGTCGAGCTGCGCCTGTTTGCCCACTGGATCGAGCCTTAACGCGCCCTTTTCCAGCCAGCTATCGGTGTTGCCCTGTTGCCGCCGCCACACGGCGTGAAGCCGCGCCAGCAATTCCTCAAAGCGCACGGGCTTCACCACAAAATCGTCGGCTCCGGCGTTGAGCCCTTCCACCTTGTCCTGCCAACTGCCCCGCGCGGTCAGGATGATGATGGGCAGCGTGACGCGCCGCGCCCGCCAGTGTCGCAGCAGATCGAGCCCCGAACCATCGGGCAGATTGAGATCGAGCACCACCGCGCCGAATTTGTCGAGGTCGGGCCAATCCTCGCCGTCGGCACGGGTGGCGGCGACATCGACAGCAAAGCCCGCCCCGCGCAAACGCTCGGTCAGGCGCGCGGCCAGTTCAACATCGTCTTCCACCAAGAGTAAACGCAAAGATCTCGTCCCATTGGCCCGTGATCGAGCCCTGCCGGTCTGATACCAAGGTGCGGTGATCCTGACCCATGAGGTCAGGATCACCGCACCTTGGTATAACATCGCCAGTCATACACTGCCAAACTGACAAGTTGCTGTCAGCTTGGAGCTGTAATGGCGCTTTTATGAAAAAGCCCGCCTCGCCCCTTCGCTCCGGTCTTTCGGCCTCTGTTGTGTTGCCACTGTGCGCGGGGCTGGCCCTGCTGTCAGCTTGCAAAAAATCGGTGACTGCCGAGGTATCGGCCCCCATTGCGGCGAAAGATGGCTCAATCG
This sequence comes from Novosphingobium sp. Fuku2-ISO-50, assembly GCF_001519055.1. Classification (GTDB taxonomy): domain Bacteria; phylum Pseudomonadota; class Alphaproteobacteria; order Sphingomonadales; family Sphingomonadaceae; genus Novosphingobium. Next base: position 122,715 of record NZ_KQ954296.1, read on the forward strand.
CGCTGAGCGCAGGGCAGATTGATCGCCTGGGCATAAAGCTGGCGGTGGCGCAGCAGGCTGACGCGATGCCGATTGGCACGGTGCCCGGCGTGGTTTCGCTTCCGCCCGATGCGCGTGTGGCCGTGACCACGCCTTATGCAGGCACCATACTCAAGGTCCTGGTCATTCAGGGGCAAGCCGTAAAGCAGGGCGAGGTGCTGGCGGTCGTGCGGGCGGCGGAGTCGGTGCAATTTGGCGCGGCCCTGGCCCGCACACAGGCGGAACTGCCGGTGGTGGCCGCCAACGCTGCGCGACTGGCGCAACTATCGCGTGAAGGCATTATTGCCCCCGCCCGCGCCGACGAAGCGCGCGCAGCGCTCGCCGCCACGCAGGCAACCCTTGCCGAAAACCGGCGGCTGCTCGCGTTGGGCGGTGCCGGGCGCGACGGCACGATCACCCTGCGCGCGCCGATTTCAGGCCGCGTGGCCAGCGTTGCGGTCGATACCGGCGCGGCGGTGGGCAATGGTGTCGCGCCGTTCATCGTCGAGAACGCCACCAATATGCGTCTTGACCTGCAAGTCCCCGAAAGGCTGGCCGGACAGGTCCACCCCGGAATGGAAATCAACGTGCTTCAGGACGGTCGCGTGGCGCAAGGTACGGTCCTTGCGATTGCCGGTTCGCTCGATCCGCTGACGCGCTCGCTGGCCGCCAAGGCCAGCCTGCCCCCGGACAGCGGCTTTGTGCCCGGCAAGGGGGTGATGGCGACGATTGCCGGAACCGGCGGTGCGGGCGGGGTGTCGCTGCCTGCCGCTGCGGTGACCCGTGTGGGCGATCACCATGAAGTCTTTGTGCGTTCGGCCAATGGCTTTCGCGCGGCCAGAGTGACGGTGGCCGGGCAGATCGGCGATCGGGTCTTCCTGTCTGCGGGTGTGTCGCCCGGCAGCCAGATCGCCATCAGCGGCGTCGCCGAATTGAAAACCCTGGAAGCAGGACAGTAAGCCATGCTGCGCACACTGGTCGAACGCGCGCTGGCATGGCGCATGGCAATCCTTGGCCTCGCGCTGGCGCTGGCAGGCGCGGGGGCATGGGCCTTCATGACCCTGCCGATCGATGCCTTTCCCGACATTTCCTCCACGCAGGTCAAGATCATCCTCAAAGCCCCCGGCATGACGCCGGAAGAGGTAGAGAGCCGCGTCATCGCGCCGGTCGAGCAGGAAATGCTGGGCATCCCGCATCAGGCGGTGCTGCGCTCGGTGGCCAAATACGCGATCGCAGACATCACTATCAACTTTGACGATGGTACCGATGTCTATTGGGCGCGCAATCAGGTCAACGAACGCCTGACCGGCGTGATGGGGGCGCTGCCTTCGACCGTGAGCGGGGGCATGGCCCCCATCTCCACACCGCTATCCGATATGTACATGTTCACAATCGATGGCCCGCAGTCTTTGGCTGAAAAGCGGCGGGTGCTCGATTGGGTGATCCGTCCGGCGCTGCGCACCGTGCCCGGCGTTGCCGATGTCAACGCGCTGGGCGGCATGGTGGAAACCTTCGAGGTCGCGCCCGAGCCGCAAGCGCTGGCAGCCGCCGGTTTGAGCGTGACCGATCTGGCCAGCGCCATCAACGCGGGCAACCGCAACGATGGCGCCGGCCGTCTCGCCACCGGCGAGGAAGCGCTGATCGTGCGCGCCACCGGGGCCATTCGCAACCTTGATGATCTGGGCGCGGTGGTGGTGAAATCGGGCAGCAATGGCGTAGTGCGCGTGAGCGATGTCGCCACGGTGCGGACCGGCGCGCTGACCCGCTATGGCGCCGTCACCCGCAACGGCAAGGGCGAGGCGGTCGAAGGTCTGGTGCTGGCGCTGCGCGGGGCGGATGCGTCCAAGGTGGTCGATGGCGTGAAGGCACGGCTCGATGAGATCGCCCCCAGCCTGCCCACCGGCATGAAGGCCAATGTGTTCTATGATCGCTCCGATCTGATCGGGCGCGCGGTGGGCACGGTCGAGGAAGCCCTGCTGGAGGCGACCTTGCTGGTCGTCGTCCTGCTGCTGCTGTTTCTGGGCGATGTCCGCGCCTCGATCATCGTGGCGCTGGCGCTGCCAATGGCCTCGCTGCTGACCTTCATCGCCATGAAATCCATCGGCCTGACCGCCAATCTGATGAGCCTTGGCGGGCTGGCGATTGCGGTGGGCATGCTGGTCGATGGCGCCGTTGTGGTTGTTGAGAATGTCGTCGAGCGATTGTCCGACCCGCGCCATGCCGGCATCAGCAAATTGCACAATGTGTTTGTGGCCGCCGCCGAAGTGACCACGCCTGTCGCCAGCGGCTTGGCGATCATCGCGCTGGTGTTTTTGCCGCTGCTCACGCTCGAAGGGCTGGAGGGCAAGCTGTTTGCGCCGGTCGCGCTCACAATCGTGCTCGCGCTGCTATCGGCACTGGTGCTGGCGCTGACCCTGATCCCGGTCCTGTCCTATTTCGGGCTGAAGTCGTCGGGCGCTGGCCACCATGAGCCGTGGCTGATGCGACAGATTGCCCCGCGCTATGCTGCGCTGTTGGCGGGGGCATTCGCACGCAAAAGGCTGGTGTTTGGCGTGGCGGCGGTGTCGCTGGTGCTGACCGGGGTCGCCTATTCTGTGACGGGCAAGACCTTCCTGCCCACCATGGATGAGGGCAGCGTCATCGTGCAATTGACCAAAGCCCCCTCGATCAGCCTGACGCACAGCCTTGAGGACGACATCAGGGTCCAGCGCGCCATCATGGCCAAAGTGCCCGAAGTGACCGACGTCATCGCCCGCACCGGCTCCGACGAATTGGGCCTCGATCCGATGGGCCTCAATGAAACCGACAGCTTCCTCAAACTCAAGCCGCGTTCCGAATGGCGTGTGGGCGACAAGGAATGGATTGTGGACCAGATCCGCAAGGCGCTGGCCGACCTGCCCGGAATACAGACCAGCTATACCCAGCCGATCGAAATGCGCATTTCCGAAATGCTGAGCGGAGCGCGCGGCGATCTCGCCATCCGCATCTTCGGCCCCGACAATGCCGAACTTGCCCGCATCGCCGGGCAAATCCAGGCCCGTCTCAAGGCCATTCCCGGCACCAGCGAGGCGCTGACCGTGGCCAATGACAAGGTGGACTATCTGCAACTCGACATCGACCGCGTCGCTGCCGGGCGCGCCGGGATGCCGATCGACCAGTTGCAGGACGCCATGCGCGCGCAAGTGGAAGGCGTGCGCGCCGGCGTGGTGGCCGATGGGCTGCGCCGCGTTCCGATCCTGATCCGTGGCGCCAGCGCCGAGTCCGGCCAGACCCCGCAGGCCTTTGCCGACCAGACCTATCGCAGCCCGAGCGGCCAGTTGGTGCGCGCCAGCGATGTCGCCAAAGTCGAGCGCATCGCCGGACCGGTGAAGCTGGAGCATGAAAACGGCTCGCGCTTTGCCATGGTGCAAGCCTTTGTCTCGGGGCGCGATCTGGTGGGCTATGTCGATCAGGCCAAGGCAGACGTGGTTGCGCATGTGAAGCTGCCGCAAGGTTATCGCATCGTGTGGGGCGGCCAGTTCGAAAACCAGCAGCGCGCTTCCGCGCGGCTGATGTTGGTGCTGCCGATCGCTTTGGCGGTGATCTTCGTCGTGCTTTACGCGACCTTGGCCAGTGTTCGCGCCTCGACGCTCATCCTGGTCAATATTCCTTTTGCCATGGTCGGCGGGATGATCTCGCTGGCGATGTCGGGCGAATACCTCTCTGTGCCGGCCTCGGTGGGCTTTATCGCGCTGCTCGGCATCGCGGTTCTCAATGGCCTCGTGATGGTCAGCTATTTTCGCCAGTTGCGCGAGCGCGGGATATCCTTGGCAGAAGCGGTGCGGATCGGGGCGCAGCGGCGCCTGCGCCCGGTGCTGATGACTGCCACCATTGCCGCCTTTGGCCTTGTGCCGCTGCTGTTCGCCACCGGTCCGGGGTCAGAGATCCAGAAGCCGCTTGCCATCGTGGTGATCGGCGGGCTGATCACCTCAACCTTGCTGACGCTGATCCTGCTGCCGATCCTTTATGAAAAATTTGGCGAAAATGCTGCCGAGCGCGCTGCCGGCGATCGGGAGATGACCCATGCGTAAGTCGTGCCTCAGCGCACTGGTCCTGTCGCTTGCCTTGCACGCCGGAACTGTCTGGGCCGCCGCCGACGCGACCGAGCCGGGATTGCCCGCCAAGGCGGATGTCTTGCAGGCGCTCAATGCTCACCCCAGCGTCGAGGCAGCCAATGCGCGAACCGACGCCGCGCGCGCAGAGGCCAATGCCTTGTCGCAAGGTCCGCACGAATTCACGCTGACGACCAGCTATCTGAGCCGGACGGTCAACGACACGTCAGGCGTCGGCAATGGCCGCTTCGATGAATTCGAGGCCCAGATTACCCGACCGATCCGTCTGCCCGGGAAGGCGAGCCTTGATCGCCAGATTGGCAGCCAGGGCGTGACCTATGCCCAGAACATGGCCGAGGACTCCCGGCATCAGGCGGCGCTGCGCCTTGCCCAGAGCTGGTGGGACTGGCTTGGAGCCGCACAGGACGCCAGTGTCGATCGTCAAGCCGTGGTCAACTACGAGGCGTTGCTGGCGAGCGTGAAGCGGCGCGTTGCCTTGCGCGATGCGTCTGCGCTCGAGCAGGCGCAAGCATTGGCGGCGCTCGATGCGGCACGCGCGCAATCGGAACGATCGCATGGGCGCGAGGCCGTTGCCCGCGCGAGGCTGACGGCACAGTTCCCCAAGTTGCCCTTGCCCGGTTCGGTGCCGGATGTGCCGGTGCCACAGCTGCCTGCCGGTGGGCTCGCGTTGCTGCATGACAAGATCCTTGGCCGCAGCCATGAGCTCGCGGCGGCAGAGGCTCTGGCCCGACAAGCCGAAGCGCAAGCCGCGCGCGCCCGCAAGGAGCGAACCGGCGATCCCTCATTCGGATTCAGGGTCTTTTCCGAAAAGGGTGGCATGGAAAAAGGCGCGGGCGTGCTCTTCTCCATCCCGTTCGGAGGAGGATATCGCTCGGCGGTAGCTGATCGCGCGAACGCGCAGGCCAGCGCCGTGCGGGCCGACCTGCAGGCTGTCCGGCTCAACATGCAGGAAACCGCCGATGCCGATCTCGTCGAGGCGCAAACATTCCTGACGGCCTGGCAACGCGCGCGTGATGCACTCGATGCTCAGGTCGGAGCCTTGCAAAAGGTCCGTCGCGGCCAGCAGTTAGGCGAGATCAGCCTCGTTGACGTCCTTATGGCAGAGCGGCAGGTCCATGACGCCTTTCGCGCCGAAGCCATGGCCCGTACCGATGCCATGCGCACACTGACCCGGATCCGGATCGACAGTCATGCATTGTGGATCGGAGACGACGAGGAACCCGAAGGCCAGGGCGCGCGCGGCATGTAATCACGCCTCGATCCTGATCCGATCGACAGCCCGATTCCTGGCAGGGCGACCTGTTCAAACAGGCG